>CAWJWD010000001.1:0-1141814 GCA_963846505.1 uncultured Thermoleophilaceae bacterium
CGATCCGGCTCTACGCGCAGGAGGTGCGCGCGTACGAGAGCGACCTCGGGACGACCACCGCACGTCCACCGTGGTCGCCAGTCGAGATGGGGCTCCTCGCCGGCCGCCACTTCGAGCCCGCGCGCCGCACGTCCCTCCACTTCCGACATGAGGAAGCGGGCGCGAAGATGCAGTGGGCAGGGCCCTGGAAGCGCCCGTACGCGTACTCCGAGCATCCCGAGGACGAGGTTCGCGCCGTGCACGAGTCCTTGGGTGTGATCGACGTCTCCACGCTAGGGAAGATCCTGGTCGAGGGCCCGGATGCAGCCAGGCTCCTCGAGCGTCTCTACCCGAACCGCTTCGCGGATCTCCGGCCCGGCCGGATCCGCTATGGCGTGCTGACCTCGGACGGCGGCCGGATCATGGACGACGGCACCGTCGGGCGGCTCTCGGAGGAGCTCTACTACGTCACGACCACGTCGACCGGCGCCGACTCGGTCACCGCCTGGTTCGAATGGTGGAACGCGGTCTGGGGGTACGAGGTGGAGATCGTCAACGTCACCGGCGCGCTCGCGGCGCTGAACCTCGCGGGCCCTCAGGCGCGGGAGGCACTCCAGCGGCTCACCGAGGACGATGTCTCGGACGAGGAGCTCAGGTACCTGGACGCGAAGCAGCTCGAGGTCGCGGGAATCCCCTGTCTCGCGCTGCGGATCGGCTTCGTCGGCGAGCTCGGATACGAGCTCCATTGCCCCAGCCCGGCATGCCGAGTTCCTCTGGGACCGGCTCGTCGCCGAGGGCGCGCGCCCCTTCGGGCTCGAGCCCCAGCGCATCCTCCGCCTGGAGAAGGGCCACGTCATCGTCGGCCAGGACACCGATTCCGAGTCGAACCTCCTCTCGGCGGCGATGCCCTGGCTCCCCAAGATGGACAAGGACGACTTCGTGGGCAAGCTCGCGGTTGAGCACTTCGCCGAGCGCGAGCCGCTCGAGCGCCTCGTGGGCTTCGTCATGGAGGACGGCGTCGTACCCGCCGAGGGCGCGCAGATCGTGATCGAGGGCTACCCGGCGGGGCGCATCACGAGCGCGCGCCGGAGCGAGGCGGTAGGATCGGTGATCGGGCTCGCCTGGCTGCCCGCGGAGAGGGCCGAGGACGGGACGCGGTTCGAGGTCCGGGTCGACCGGCGCCTGCTCGGGGGGCGCGTCAAGTCTGGGGCGTTCTACGACGCCGACGGAAAGCGGATGCGCTCGTGACCTTGCTCGACTTTCTGTCTCCCTCGCGCTGCGAGCCCGGTACGACGACTTCGCCGCTGCGCCGCGTGCTCGCGGATGCCGACTCCGCTGCGGTGCAGGATCTCTGGCCGGACGGGAAGGTGGAGATCCGCGGCGATCTCGACCTCGTGGTGCCGCACGCAGGGGAGGAGCTGGTGCAGCTGACGCCCACGCGTGGCTATCTGTTCACGACGACGATCCCGCCGACATCGTCGCGCGTCTCCGTGAGGTCGGAGTCCTCGCCTACGACGCAACCGGCGCACTCGCAGGGATCGCGGTCGAGGGCGAGCGGCTGATGCGACGCCTGACCGACCTCGATCTGGACGGGCTGCCTGCCGCCGGGCCGCTGCTCTCGCGGGTGCCGGCGATCGTTCTTCGCGACGAAGGCGAGCGGTTCCGGGTCTACGTGCCGCAGGAGCTGGCGCACGACGTGGCCGTAGCGGTGCTCGACGCGGCGGCCGGACTGTCCAACACGGGGTCAGGCGTCAGCCTGACCCCCGACCTCCCATGGACCCTGGGGTCAGGCTTCAGCCTGACCCCGATGAACCGCAAGGCGACGAGGCGGCATGAAGGACATCTTCCGCGTCCGGCGCATGTGGCGGCCGCGCAGCGAGCTGAAACGCCGCTACGACGTCGTGGTCGTCGGAGCCGGTTCGCACGGGCTCGCCACCGCGTACTACCTCGCCAAGCGGCATGGCATCCGCGATGTCTGCGTCCTCGACAAGTCGCTACATCGGCTCGGGCGCGGCGGGGAGAAACACGACGATCATCCGCGTCGAACTACCGCACCCCCGAAGGCGCGGAGTTCTACCGCGAGAGCGTGCGCCTGTATGAGCGCCTCTCCGCCGAGCTCGATTTCAACCTGAATGTTCTCGCAGCACGGCCATCTCACGCTCGCGCACTCGGACCGGGCGCTCGTGACGATGCAGGAGCGGGCCGAGGTGAACAAGCTGCTCGGGATCAAGTCGAGCGTCGTCGGGCCGCAGGAGATCCACGAGCTGTGTCCGCCGCTCGACGTCTCGGATCGACCTTCCTATCCGATCCTCGGGGCGCTCTACCACGCTCCGGGCGGGATCATCCGGCACGACGCCGTGGTCTGGGGTTATGCGCGAGCCGCCGACCGGCTCGGGGTGGAGATCCATCCGAACACGGAGGTCACGGGCTTCGAGCGCGAGGGCGACCGCGTGATCGCGGTCGAGACACCGCGCGGCCGCATCGAGTGCGGGCAGGTCGTCTGTGCGACCGCCGGCTGGTCGTCGCTGGTTGCCGGGCTCGCGCGGCGTGCGACTCCCGATCACGACGCACATCCTGCAAGCCTTCGTCACCGAGCCGATGAAGCCGTTCCTCGACGTGATCATCGTCTCCTCGCAGCTGCACGTCTACATCTCGCAGACCGACCGCGGAGAGTTCCTGATCGGCGCCGAGATCGAGCCCTACACCACCTACAAGGGAACGGGCACGCTTTCGTTCCTCGAATACTCCTCGAAGCACACGCTCGAGCTCTTCCCGCAGCTCGAGCGGATTCGCATCCTCCGCACCTGGACGGGCCTCTGCGATCTCTCGCCCGACTACAGCCCGCTGCTCGGGAAGACCGAGATCGACAACTTCCATCTATCGGCCGGCTGGGGGACGTACGGGTTCAAGGCCGCACCTATCGTCGGGGTGACCCTTGCGGAGCTGGTGGCGTCGGGGAAGACACCTGACCTGATCGAGCCCTTCGCGTTGGAGCGTTTCTACACCGACACTCTCGTCTCGGAGCTGGCCGCTGCAGCGGTGAGTCACTAGCCTCTCGAGCGATGAAAACCCAGATGCCATCAAGCCTCGAGATCGCCCAGGGCGCAACGCTCCGCCCGATCCTCGACGTCGCGGCCGACGCCGGGCTCCTCCCGGACGAGATCGAGCCGTACGGCCGCTACAAGGCGAAGGTCGACCTCTCCGTGCTGGAGCGGCTCTCCGACCGGCCGGACGCGAAGCTGATCAACGTCACCGCGGTCACGCCAACGCCCGCGGGCGAGGGGAAGACGACGACCTCGGTCTCGCTGACCCAGGGCCTCGGGGTCCTGGGTAAGAACCCCGTTCTCTGTCTCCGCGAGGCTTCGCTCGGGCCCGTCTTCGGGGTCAAGGGCGGCGCCGCCGGCGGCGGCTACGCGCAGGTCGTGCCCATGGAGGACCTGAACCTCCACTTCACCGGAGACCTGCACGCGATCACGGCTGCGAACAACCTCCTCTCCGCGTTGATCGATGCGCATCTCATGCACGGGAACGTGCTCGACCTCGACCCGCGCACCATCTCCTGGCGGCGCTGCCTGGACATGAACGACCGCTCGCTGCGCGACGTCGTCACGGGCCTGGGTGGGAAGGCGAACGGCTACCCGCGCCAGACGGGTTTCGACATCACCGCCGCGAGCGAGATCATGGCGCTCGTCGCCGTTGCCCGCGACCTGCACGACCTGCGCGAGCGGCTCGGGAGGATCACCGTCGGTCAGACCTACGACGGGGAGCCCGTGACCGCCGAGCAGCTCCGAGCCGCGGGCTCGCTGGCGGTCGTGCTGAAGGAGGCGGTCAAGCCGAACCTCGTGCAGACCCTCGAAGGCCAACCCGCGTTCGTCCATTGCGGCCCCTTCGCGAACATCGCCCACGGCAACAACTCGCTGGTCGCCGACCGCGTCGCGCTCAAGCTTGGCGACTACGTCGTGACGGAGTCGGGGTTCGCGTCGGACATGGGGATGGAGAAGTTCTTCGACATCACCTGCCGCCTGGGTGACCTCCGGCCGGATGCCGTCGTACTGGTGGCAACGGTCCGTGCGCTCAAGCACCACGCGGGCGATCCCGACGGCAGTATGGACGCGATCGAGATCGGGGCGCAGAACCTCGCCCGTCACATCGGGATCGTCAATGGCTACGGGCTGCAGGCGGTCGTCGGGGTGAACGCGTTTCCCACGGACACCGACGAGGAGCTCGAGACGGTGCGAAAGCTCGCGCTCGAGCACGGCGCGTATGCCTCGGAGGTCAACCAGGCGTTCGGGCGCGGCGGCGAGGGCGCAACCGCCCTAGCGGAAGCTGCGATCGCGGCGGCCGAGGAGCCGTCGAGCTTCGAGTTCGCGTACCCGCTGGACGCACCGATCGAGGAGAAGATCCGGCTCATCGCGACGCGCGTCTACGGTGCGGACGGTGTCGATCTCCTGCCCGTCGCGAAGAAGAAAGCAGCGGAGTTCGAACAGTCAGGGCTTGGCGAGCTGCCGATCTGTATGGCGAAGACGCACCTCTCGCTGTCGCACGACCCGGCGCTCCGAAACGCGCCGACCGGCTTCAGGGTGCCGGTGCGCGACCTCCGCCCCTACACGGGGGCGGGCTGGATCGTCGCCCTCTGCGGCGACATGATGACGATGCCGGGCCTCGGGAAGAACCCCGCCGCGTTCGCGATCGACATCGACGCGAACGGCGAGACGGTCGGGTTGTTCTAGCCCGCTAGGCGTGCACGATGAGAACGTCGCAGTGCGCTCTGCGCTGGACGCTGTCACTCACGGAGTAACCGAGCATGCGTTCGACGTGGCTGAGCTCGCGGGTGCCGACGACGATCAGGTCCGCACCGCAACTCTCGGCTACCTCGACGATCGCCTCGGCGATCTCGCCGGCGGCCTCGACCAGTTCCGCGTCGATCCCTAGCTCCCGGAGCTTCGAGCCGGCCAGCGCCAGCTCCGGACCCGGCCCGTCCGGCAGCTCGGAGCCGACGATGACGGGAACGACGCTCGTGACCACGACCTTCGCGTCGTAGAACTTCGCAAGCTCGGCCGCTCTCTGCAGCGCGCGGTCGGAGTCACTCGTGTCGTTGTAGGCGACGAGAATGGTCTTCATGGGTGCCTCCTGACGTCGGTGTCGACCGATCTTCGGCCAGTCGGTTCTCTTCGAGCAGGGAATGGCTCATCCGGGGATTGACGGCGACGCGCTTGCCGTTGTGCGCGGCGAGGGCGATGGTGGCGCGGTGCGCCTGCAGGCGTTGCCGTTGACGACCAGGATGCCCTTCTTGCCGCCCTTGAGCGTGAGGTCGAACCGCTGACCGGGGCGTCTGGGACGGTCTTGAACGTCGACACCAGCTTGGTTCTTGACGTCAGCTGGTCGCGCGGACGTTGAGCGCGACCTCGCCCCGCAGCGCCAGCAGCAGGGTCGGCAGGGTGCGGATCCGCCGGCCGGTCCTCTTGTCGATGCGGACGTTCTTGACGAAGTAGACGTTGCCCGCTCAGCGGCCGGTTGAGCAACGGGGTGGTCGCCTTGGCACTCCGACGATCGAGCTCTTGGGGCAGTTGCGGGTCGGGCTTCTGGCCCTCCTCGAACTCGCACAGCGTGTCCGACACCGCGTTCTCGGGATCCAGCGCCAGCGAGAGCGGCAGCGCGACCTTGACCGACTTGATGCCGGCCTGGTGGCGCGGCTGGGTCAACGTCGCCTTCAACCCCGGATGCTTGCCGTCGGTCGTCTGACCCTTGCCCGTCAGCCTCAGCGTCAGCTTGGGGCTGAAGCCGAGCTGGGCGCAGTCGCTGGCCTGGAAGCGGACCGTCTGCCTGGAGATCGCGCCCAGGCTCGAGCTGAACGTCGCCGCGATCTGCTTCTCGGCGCAGCTGGTCGGGTTGATCGCGAAGCCGGGCCGGTCGACGTCCACGTTGACCGACCGCAGCCGCACCGGCACGCCCTTGACGACCACCGGCAGCGGATCGGACACCACCGTCAGGTGCGCGTCGACGGGATCGACGTAGATCGCCTGGCGCACCACGACCGTTCCCAGGTCGAAGGGGCCCGCCGTCGCGCGCACGGCCACCGACAAGCCCGTACGGGCGCGCCCTTGTACGGGCCGGTCAGCGCGACCGGGCCCTTGAGGTAGAACGGTCGAGGCCCGGGCCCGGCGCCAACGGTCGCGGTCCCGATCCTGCGACTCGACCGGGCAGGTGCCCGCCGCCGCCTGCCGCATCGCCGCACAGCGGCACGCCCTTGAGCTTGGCGACAGTCCCCAGCGGCATCTCCAGCGACACGCCGGCGAGGTACTGCTGGCCATCCGGGCGGTTGATCGCGACCACCAACGGCGAGAACGCCCCGCCCGTCGGGCTCAAGGCACCCGCACGCAACGATGGGGCAGAAGCCGCCGAGGTCCCGGCGGGCAGTCGATCGTGAAGCTGTCCGTGACGCTCGACGGTCTGCCCGGCCCACGAGGTCAGCTTCGCCGACCGCGTCTGCTCCCCGCACGCCAGCGGGGTCGCCAGCGGCGCCCGCGGGCCGGTCTTGAGCTTCAAGGAGATGTCCGAGACTGGGACCTGCGGGTTGTTGTCGAACGTCGTCTCGATCTGCCGCGCCCGTCTCTCGTCGCCGACGTCGGACCTCGCCGCCGAGCTTGACGAGGATCCCGCGCTGCCTTGCTCTCCAGCACGATGAAGATGCGGAACATCCGCCCCGACAACGGGTCATCCGACTCCTGGGACCCGACATACACCGCGCCCGTCAGCGGCTTCGTCCAACAACGGCGTCGTCGCGGTGACGGTCCCGATCTTCGACGCGTCCGGACACGCCGACCGGATCGTCGTTGCCGATCCCGATCTGAGCGTCCGAGCAACGCCTGCAGCCCGTCGGCGCCGAGGAGGGCGAGACCGTCATCCCCTCGGGCAACGTCACCCGCGCGCGCTTCAGCGGGGCGCTGGCGCACGCCCGTCCGGAGTCTCGAACCGTCCTGCGACGAAGCTCAGATCGACGTACAATCCCGACGGGGCATCGGCAAGCGGTCGATTCAGGAGCCACGTCGATGCTGGGCTTGAACGGCAAGATGTCGCAGCCGGTGGTCCCCTGGATGGGTCCCCATTGGGCTCGGTCCAGCGGCGCGTCCAGGGTGTAGCCGGGCGGTAGATGCGTCACGAAGCTCGCCTTGGCGAACACGTCTGGCGTGGTCCACGAGTTGGCCGTGATGTCGGTGGTGAACCCCTCGCCTTCAGGAAGACAGATCGCGGGGTTCGACAGGAGTGCCTTGGGTTGCTCCTCAGCCGAGCATCCCGTGACGGACGGGGAGGACGACGCCTGACAGCCGCGCAACACGTCATGTGGGCTGGCAGCGGGGACCCCCCACAGGGTCACCGTCGATCCGAGCACCGTAACTCCCTGCGACGTCCTCGGGCTCACAAGCTTCACGTGATATCCGCCCTCAGCAGTCAGGTGCGCCTCGAGGAAGATCGGCACGTTGGCAGGTTGAAAGGCGAACAACGCTGCCATACCCGGTTGAGGCTCAAGCATGTAAACGGGCAAATCGCGGAACTGGTCGACTACCGGGATTCCAAAGAACGTACCGCCCGAAAACTTCACAGAGACTACGCCTACCTGCGCGGATTCAGGGCAGGGAAACCCAGTGATCACATCATTGCGCAGAAATACTTCCAATGGACACGCCTGTGCCGCCGTCGGATTGCCGATAAAGCCCACCGGCGCATCCGCCCGAACATCTTTGATCTCACCGCCATCAGGGATTAGCGCACCATCCGTATCAGTGATGGTCGCGAGCTCGAACGTCACCGCCAACTCGAACGGATGTCCCCCCGCCTGGGTAAAGGGTCGACCCAACTGATCGCTTGCCGCGCCATCGAAAGCAACGAATCCAAAGTCGGCCCGAGCAGAATCGACCCCAACGACGCACCACACCACAAGCCCAGCGAACCCGATGCTCAACGCCTGTTGACAACGTCTGACGAGCTGCGCCCACCGACCTCTCATGGCAGCGATCGCGCCCGCCTCACTCAGACCTGCGATCCGCGCCTCAGCAGTCGCTAGCATCGATCCATCCATGCTCTTCGTGTTAGTCATCGTGCCTGGCCCCCGTGCCGCGACTTCGCACTTCGTCCGGGCCGCCTCACACATCTGACTTTGCCCTTGACGCGTTTTCTGGCGAATCCCTTCTTGCAATCGATCGGTCTCCGCGCTTTTCGGACCTTCTTGGAACGAGGAGCCTTGGGGTTAGCTCGCACGGCGCTGCTGCTGGGCTGAGTGAAACTCGGCGCGGCGCTCGGCGTGCCCTGGCAAGCGTCACCTACACAAGGACGCAGCTTTGGAGGCTCCGGGAATCCGCCATCGACCCGAGCGTCATAGACGTCGACCAGATCATCCTGATCTTGCCCCACCAGCCGCTCGCGAGTGGTAAAGAAGACATCGAACCCATCGACACTCGCATCCAAGAAAGCCGAGTCCTGCGAACTCTGCCCGCTCGAAATCAGCCGCACACCGCCACCAGTCCATTCATATACGTCAATCTTGCCGTTGCTATCAGCTGGCACCAGCCGCTCGGAGCTATCGAACACCACGCTCCCGTCGGAAGACACGTTCCGACTCAACCATGGCCACTGCACGCTATCCTGCGTGCGCTTGAAAAACGCGTCACCAGTCGATACGCCCGTCAGTGCATTACAGGACACACACGTGACTATGTGCGTCACTGCGTCATAACGATACAGCTGGTAGTGTCCAGCGTTGTCAAATTCCGTAACCCTTGCTCGCGAGCGAAACACCAAGAACCGTCCATCGCCGCTCACCCGCGTTCCGCGAAATACATGGTTCTCGCCACTTTTCGGCAAAGCCCTGCGCCAGACGGAATCGTCAGCCGCACTCCCAGACTGGTCGATCGATGCGTCCAGCGTGGCGATGAATCGTACCCCACCACTCTCTTCCCACAAGTACAGATTCGGCTCGCCGCCGGTCGCTCCATCCGCCAGCACCCCCGAAGCGACGAAGTACGCTCGGCTAGCATCATCGCTAGCGCCTACGACTCCAACGACACCACCACTATCCGGATCGGTCACCGTCAGATCAGTTAAACGGTGCCCCACGGGCTTCCCGCTTTCCCATAAGAACAAATCGCATCCCGACACGTCTCCACAGTAATCATCGGTCGGAGGCAATACCTGCCCGCCGTTATGCGTGGCGGTTGCCTGATCAGTAAGTTTCTTTGGGCTCATGAAGAGTGCGCGTGACCCATCAGCACTCGCGAGTTGAAACTGGGCCGCCGGCTCCGCAGGATCTTCGAAGGGATCGGGTATCCCATTGCTCCCGCACGACGGATCTCCAGCACAATCGGTCCGCTCCGATGCAGATACATGCACGCTGACCTGGCCACCCGGCGTTTCGGACCGAAGGTAAATCTCACGCCCCGATGCGTGCGGACTCGATGCAGAACTGAAGAAAATCCTCGATCCGTTTGCCGACACCGCGTATTCACCTGGATACAATGCCGGTAGCGAGGTAGGGCCGTATCCCAATGCCGCGTAGCTTAACACACCGCCATCATCAGGCAGCACAGGGACCGATCGTAGTACGCCATCCGCCCACTCATACAGATATTGCCCTGGTACTTGATCTTCCGGTGCGAGGTCAGGTAGCAACGCGCGAGAGGAATGGAACACCACATGACTAAAATCGTCCGAGCCACCATCAAAGTGACTACCATCGGTCACACCCAGTTGTGGCACCTCGGGCGTTATAGGCATCAGCGGATCGGTGAGTAGGTCAAACGAGCCATCGGCCGCCGTGACACGCCATAAGTTAAACATCTGGGGATGCCCAAATTGCACAGAGCCCCAGCTCCTGGCGACTCCCACATCCGCCTCTGGCGAAACGCCCTCGTACAGCTGCGCCTCACCCAGCCCTGGGAAGGCATCCAATGGCGCATTCATCCCAATCGTCGACCACCCTACCGCGGACCGTTCGCTACGAAACTGATTCGCCAGGATGCGCGTGACACCGACTCCGAGGTGGCCCTTCGACACATACGTCACCGCCCCGCCCGATGCCGCAGCCCGCGCAGAGCGACCTATGTCTACATCTCCTCCCTTCTCGAGGGGGGAGGCCATCTCGTAGCCGCGCGCCCCAGCCAGAGCGCACCAAGGAACCATCAGCCAACCAGCTAGAACGCACCACAATACGATCCCGACACCTCGTGCGCCACCAATCAACCGCACCCCCAACCACCTCTCCTCGATGAGCCACAGCCCAGACCGGAACAAAACCCGAGGCCCTTAGCCACCCGGGCAAGCACCACAACCGCTACTTCTAGGCCCCATACCATACACGATATCGTTTGCGGACGCAACGCGCTGACAACTGAGATCGTAGACACGTCTCAGCTAAGGGACCCGCGACTACGATGCCAAGCGGAGAGCCGGCCAACCCAATCGCCGACCCTCCGCGGTGTCAACAGCTACTCACAGTTTCGCCTTCCCAAAGTAGTCGTTTCTATGATCCTGCTGTGACCGTGGGTGTTCCATCTCTTACTGTGTCTGGTCTTACGTTGTAATCCGCATTGAAGGTCGCGGTGGACGTGCCCGGGAATGGTGCCGGACATCTTCTAGCTGGCGTTTCTCTGACCGTTGCTCTAACTTGAGCTCTGATGAGGTTGATCTGTGACGTCACATTTGTGTACTGGACCGTTCTGCCAATTGACTGGCTAGCATCAAACGTGAGCGTGCATGACACGCCTAGCGACGGAACTGTGTAGTCGAACCTACAGTAAGGTCCACCTGCTGGGATGTTCACCGTTCCCGACCAATTGTTGCCGGCGTTTCTTGCTTGCACATGCAAGAGCCACGGGTTGATTGACGTGGCGTTGCATGTGATCGACCCCTGGTCCACGATCCCGGCTGCAGGTCTACTCATAGTGCATGTTCCGACAACTCCGTTACCAAATGAGAGGCTCGTGATCCGCGCCTGTGTGTGTGTCGTCGTCATATACCCTGACGCAAAGGAGCTTTCACATCTAAACTCTCCCCCAAAGGCCGGCAAGCTCAAGGTTGGTCTAATAGCACGGCCTGTGAAAGGTGATCTTGTGTTCGTGATCGGTGTGATGAACGGGGCAACTGGGGTCGCACCCGTTGACTCTGTGAGTCTCGGTGTCGCAAACGCCGGCTGCACAACAACCGCCAACGCCGCCACCAACACCACCGCCACCAAAAGACTACCTCTCAAAGACCTCACGCAAACCACCTCTTTCCAGCTAAACACGGATACTTAGTCCGTCATGACCCATAACATTCAAGTTAGGTCACGCCGCCGCTCACCTCCTTAATGCGTGCTCCAGTGGCTAGAAGCCCATTACCCAATGATACTTTACTAAAGTGGGTCTGTCAAACGGCAGCGGTGCCGGGTACGCCGCGGTAGCAACCGCGCCTCCGGCAAGGCTTAGCGACCAACGGTTCTTAGAGCGCGTCTAACAGAATGCGCCTGCCGCCGGGGAGTTGCTCTTAGAGCAGATGAGGCTGCAGGCCATGCTGAGGAACGCTTCGCGGATGTCGTCGCGGCGTTCCAGCGGCTCCGTAGCCGGCGGTGCTGATGCAGCCAGGAGATGGGGCGCTCGACGATCCAGCGCTGTTTGCCCAGCCCGGAACCGTGCGGGCTCTTGGGCACGGGGATCTGCGGCGTGATGTATCGAGCGCGCAGCTCGCGGTGGTGGACCTTGGACCAGTAGACGCGGTCGGCCAGCAGTCGCTTGGCCGTCCACGGATCGGCGGGATCGCGGCGACCAGGGCGATCATCTCGGTGATGGCGCTGCGGTTGGCAGCGGTCACCGATGCGGCCAGTGGGATGCCGTTGACGTCGCAGATCAGGTGTGCTGGAGCCCGCGCGGCCACGGTCCCACCGAGGATGGCCCGTCCCGAGCCCCAAACGGACGGAATCTGGGAGCTGTCGATGACTGCGCGCGACCAGTCGATGTGCTCGGCCTGATGCAGACGAGCGAGCAGCACCTCGTTCCACTCCTTCAGGCGCCGCCAGCACGTCATCCCTGACCCACATCCCATCTCCTGCCGCAGGCGCTCCCACGCGATCCCGTCTGCAACACGAACAAGATGCCCGTCAGCACCCGTCGATCGTCGATCCGCTTGCGCCCGGGATGGCGGAAGCGCCGCGACACCGACAGGATCAACGGCTCGATCACCTCCCACAGCTCGTCGCTGACGATCGCCCGGCCATGCGCGACCTCCTCTCGACGGCGGTGCGCATCAATTCGACGCCAGCGCTACATAACCCTTTTCGTTAGACGGTCTAAGGGGATGACTAGGCGTAGTGTTGCCGGGGCGTTGGCGGTTGTCGTGCATCCGGCGTTGCGGCACGAGGAACTGCATGTGGCGATCCAGCTACCCATCACACTCTATGTCATATCTGATCATCGCAAGCCCCTCTGCAAGCTACGCCCAACAGTAGGCACTTACACCGTAACGGCGGGCTTTAGGCTAAGCGTCCCCGTTGCTAGCCGGAGTGCATTCAGGGGCTTCCGGAAGCTGGTACTGCTGGGCGCAGTGAGTAATACTGTCGTAGCCTCTGTGAAGAACTCCGTCGAGTTTAATCGCCTGAAGCATGTCCCTAATGTTAATCCGGGATTTAGGTGGCAGCCCCTTGAAGTGCGGAGGAATTATTTTCAGGACTTCGAAGACGAACCAGCCGTTGAGCGTGTGAATCGGACCTACGATTTTGTGTCGTCTAGAAGTGAATAGACCCTGGCCGAACGCATCGTGCGGAGCAGTGTTCTCCTTAAGGGTCCGGGTGCCAGTCCAGTATAGATTGAACGGCTTGACGCCGTAGAGTTGTTGGGCTTCTGGCCAGCCCATCCGAGCCTTGAGTTTCCGGCGAGCTTCGACGGCGTCGTGTTTGGTGAGGGCTTGAATAATCTCCACAATGCGAGTCTCGGGGTCTTTGAACACGTCGGGGTTGGCTCGACCGTGGGCTAGGATCTCTGCCTCGGTAACTGGCATCGTTTTCAGCAAAGCCTCGGTCTGGATTTCCATACGAAATTCAATCCCTAGACCTACTGGCTTACCTGTAAGCTTTACTAGGGCTGCGTTTAGTTTTACGCGGGCTTTTCTAACTGCTTGGCTCCTCCCCACACCCCGTCGCCGAGTTTCTTTTTCAAGCCATCGGGCTCGAATAAGGGTACTAACTGCTGTTGCACGCTGTATCTTATACTCAACTTTGCATTGGGCTTTGAGTGCGGGGTCTCTGTCTCGGGTATGGAGCGCCCGCTTAGCCTTCATGCATGCCGGATAGCTGGGAGGGCCGAATGCTTTCGCGCTTTGCCCATAATGGCGGGTCAGCTGCGCTTCCACTGCAGCCTCCTTGATCGCTTCGTGCCCGACTTCGGCTGCGACCCCAGCCGGTAGTCGGTCTCCATCACTATCGCTACTACACCCCGATGCCCCGGTCACAGTCGCTATGACCAGTACCAACCAATACCTTCGAGTTCTATCCCTCATACTCAGGTAGTCTAGAATACTCTGCTAAAGCCCTCATAAAGCTGGGGCGCTCGTCTCTCGTGACCATCTAAGGGTTGGCTGCGTTGACGGCTCGGCGCTAACACGAATTGTTGGCAGAGCCGGCGAGTTGGTATGCACCGGGACCGACCTTGAATCCCTGGCCCTAGCCGAGTCCTGCTGAGGCGCTGAGTTCGGGGCGCATGCCGGTGAGTGAGTTCCCAGAACAGCGCAATGCGAGATGCCAACCCAAGCCCACAAAGACCGAGGCCGGCTAGCTATCAGCCGACCTCGGTCCCAATGCAGGCGTGATTACGCGTCTATCGTCTGCTACGACTAGTTTCTATGATCCTGCTGTGACCGTGGGTGTTCCATCTCTTACTGTGTCTGGTCTTACGTTGTAATCCGCATTGAAGGTCGCGGTGGATGCGCCCGGGAATGGCGCCGGACATCTTCTAGCTGCCGTTTCTCTGACCGTTGCTCTAACTTGAGCTCTGACGAGGTTGATCTGTGACGTTACATTTGTGTACTGAACCATTCTACTAACTGATTGACCACCGTCGATCGTAAGCGTGCATGACACGCCGAGCGATGGAATTGTGAAGTCAAACCTGCAGTAAGGTCCACCTGCTGGGATGTTCACCGTTCCCGACCAATTGTTGCCGGCGTTTCTTGCTTGCACATGCAAGAGCCACGGGTTGATTGACGTGGCGTTGCATGTGATCGATCCTTGGTCCACGGTCCCGGCTGCAGGTCTACTCACGGTGCATGTTCCTCTGACGCCATCACCGAATGAGAGGCTCGTGATCCGCGCCTGTGTGTGTGTCGCCGTCACATACCCTGACGCAAAGGAGCTTTCACATCTAATCTCTCCCCCGAAGGCCGGCAAGCTCAAGACGGGTCTAATAGCACGCCCTGTGAAAGGTGATCTTGTGTTCGTGATCGGTGTGATGAACGGGGCGACTGGGGTCGCACCCGTTGACTCTGTGAGTCTCGGTGTCGCAAACGCCGGCTGCACAACAACCGCCAACGCCGCCACCAACACCACCGCCACCAAAAGGCTACTTCTCAAAGACTTCATGCAGGCATCCTTCCTAAATAATAATACCCTGGCCACCCATCACTACCATCACTACTTCAGGTGGCTGGACTACCGCTCCGAAACCCTAGGCAAACACCCCCCTTCCCCCCGAGTTCGACCTGCGTAAGACGACGCCTGTCGAGCTATCGAGGTCAGCCCCTGACGACAAGAGTCCCGAAAGCCTCGCCTGGCCTTGAGGAGACCGGATTCAGGGACTCCGCTTGGACGCACACGAGGCTTCATTACTCGCTTCGCCGGCTGTTACCGACCTCTTCATAAACGCCAGTGGCACTAGTAGCTGAATCGCAACACAAACAAGGATAGCTTATTGCATGAGAAAAAGCAAGCAAGATCATCTGGCCCCGTACACATGCTTGTGTATGTCCCAGATGCCCCCTCTGCCCCCGCTAGGTACGACCCCATCGACTCCAGGGCTTGCTGGTGCAGTGGATCGTAGTTGTTTGGATGGCGGGTTGACATTGCTTAGCATTGCTAATACCGTAGCCAACATTGTGTCTGGTTCCGCCTAGGCATGCGCCGTGGATTCCGCAACCAGGCTCGGCAGGGGGTGTCAATCGATAACCCACTGAGTGAAGGAGCATGCAGAATGAGGTATTGTGCGCGAGCGTTGCTCGCTGCTGTCGTAGCGATCGTCGGGTCGGTGGTGCTGGCTCCAGGAGCATTTGCGGCCCCGGCGCCGGGATACGAGAACTTTGCGGGCTGCCCTAACACGGCGACCACGGTTCTGTGCCTTCGTAGCGAGACCAATAGCGGCCATATCCAGATCGGTACGAAGGACGTCCCGATCAATCAACAGATCGTCTTCAGCGGTGGCCTGCAGAGCGATTTCTCCACGCTAGCCTTCAACAGCCAGGGCGGGCTGCTGGCGCCGCCGCTGAGAGTTCCCGGCGGGCTGGTGGGCCTGACCGGGATCGCGGAGTTCATCATCAACCTGATCACCTTCGGTGCCAACAACGTGTACGCCAAGACCGAGCTGGTCGGCACGGCGCGCGCGGTGGGCTTCACGGCTGGGTTGCAGCTGCCCGTTCAGGTCAAGCTGCAGAACCCGTTCCTGAGCTCGAGCTGCTCGATCGGCACCGCAGCGAACCCGGTCACGTTCAATCTGACCACCGGCACGACTGCTCCACCGCCGCCGAACACCCCGATCAGCGGCGTCAACAACCCGACCGACATCGACCCCGCGAATCCGTTCGTCGCACTGGTCGCCGACAACATCTACGTCGACAACGCGTTCGCCGCGCCGGCAGTCAACAACTGCGGGCTCGTCAGCTTCGGGTTGATCAACGCACTGGTCAACGCGACCTCGGGACTCCCGTCGGCCGCTGGAAGAAACACCGCGATCCTGTCCGACACCGACGTGCGGTTCACCGGCAAGGACAACGTCTATCCGTAGACGCCAACCAGGTCCATAGCATTGGCTGAGCGGAGCCGCTCAGCTAGCAGTAGACGGGAGAACGAGCGAGGGGCCGCCAGCGAGCGGCCCCTCGCCGTTCATGCAGACCTGGACGTCAGGGCCTCGGCAGGCGTGCGAGATCAGCCGACCGGAGTCGGGATGAGCGCCGGCGGCAGGGCCACGCGATCGCGCCCGCCGCGCTTGGCTTGGTAGAGCGCCGCGTCGGCCTCAGCGAAGATGCGCTCGTAGTCGAAGGTGTCCCCCCGCTTGGATGCGCTGACGCCGAAGCTCATCGTGAGCCGCACCTCGCCGGCGAGCGTGGCGTCCGCGAGGACGACCCGCAGCTCCTCCGCCCGCGCGACCACCTGCTCGACCTCCGCTCCCGGCAGCAGCATCAGGAACTCCTCGCCGCCGAGCCGATAGACGAGGTCGAAGGCGCGCAGGTGCTTGCGCAGGAGATACGCGACGTCCTTGAGCACCGCGTCGCCCGTCGCGTGACCGAGCGAGTCGTTGATGCGCTTGAAGTGGTCCAGGTCGCCGACGATCACGCCGATCGGCTCGCCGGTGATGGCGGACTGCTGCGCGAGCTCGCTCGTGCGCGTGGCGAGTGCCTTGCGGTTGAGCATGCCGGTCAGCTGATCGATCACCGCCTCGCCGCGGTGCTCGAGGTCGGAGCGCATCAGCGCGGTCGAGAGCATCCCGGTGGTGATCACCAGCGCGGTGGGCGCGACGACCAAGGTCGGATCGTCGATCACCGCGCTTGGGTCAACCCCGAAGGCCACGGCGCACATCAGCCCGATCACGATCCCCACCCCCACGACCACGCCACGCGTGGAGAAGCGCGCGCTGAGCGTGACGACCGGGATCGCGAACCAGCTCATCGCGACGGCCTCGGCGCCGGTCAGGGCGACGCTCGCCCCGATCGTCACCTCCGAGCCGATCCAGGCCGCGAACATGACGTACTCCGGCTTGGCCACCCGCTCGGTCCAGTGATCGGCGGCGGTGAACAGCGCCGCGGCGAACACGAGCGGGATCAGCGTCCACCAGCCGAGCCACGGCGCGCACAGCACCAGCGCAGCGGCCAGCACGGCCATCGACGAGCGGCGCACGAGCGCCAAGCGACGGTCCATGTCCAACAGTCGCTCGCGATCGAGGTCGCTCTCACACAGCCACGTACCGCCCGTGCGCTCGGAAGGTCGTTTGTGCATCGTTCCTCGCCTTGTTGTTCGGCAGGAACGCGCGCAGGCTTGACTAGTTGCGATCCCCCGCGCGTCGCAGCAACTCCGCGCGCACGAAGTCGTCCAGGTCCCCGTCCAGCACGCCTTGGGCGTTGCCGGCCTCCACGCCGGTGCGGTGGTCCTTGACCATCGTGTACGGGTGCAGCACGTAGCTGCGGATCTGGGAGCCCCAGGCGACGTCCTGGGCCTCGCCCTTCTCCTTGGCGATCTCCTCCTGGCGGCGGCGCTCCTCGGCCTCGATCAGCTTCGCGCGCAGCATCGTCATCGCGGTCTGCCTTGTTGGCCGACTGCGAGCGCTCGTTCTGGCACTGCACCACGATCCCCGACGGCCTGTGGGTGATGCGCACCGCCGAGTCGGTCTTGTTGACGTGCTGGCCGCCGGCGCCCGAGGCGCGGTAGGTGTCGATCTGCAGGTCGTCGGGCTCGATCTCGACGCTCATGTCGTCGTCGAGCAGCGGCGCCACCTCGACGCCGGCGAAGCCGGTGTGGCGACGCGACTGGGCGTCGAAGGGCGATATCCGCACCAGCCGGTGCACGCCCTTCTCGGCGCTGAAGAGGCCGTAGGCGTTCTCGCCGCGGGCGATGAAGGTCGCGGACTTGATGCCGGCCTCCTCCCCCGCCGAGGCCTCCTTGAGCTCGACCTTCATCCCGCGCGACTCGGCCCAGCGCATCTCCATGCGCAGCAGCATCTCGGCCCAGTCCTGCGAGTCCGTGCCGCCGGCGCCGGCGTTGACGGTCACGACGGCGTCGCCGTCGTCGTACTCGCCGCTGAACAGGCGCGCCTCCTCGAGCGCGGCCAGCCTCGACTCGATCGAGGCTCCGCTGCTCCTGGAGCTCGGAGGCGATGCCCTCGTCCTCGGCCGCCATCTCCTCGAGCGCGTCGAGGTCGTCGACGTCGCTCTCCAGCTCGCGAAAGCCCTCGAGCCGGCGTGTGACGACGGAATGCTCGGCGGAGACCTTGGCCGCCCGCTCCTGGTCGTCCCAGAAGCCGGGGGCCTGCATCTCCCCCTCCAGCGCGTTGACGCGCGCCTCTAGGCGAGCGGGGTCAAAGGTAGTCCGCGAGCAGCTTCAGCTGGTCGCGGAGGCCATCGGCGCTAGGCGGCGCCATGGCACTTCTTGAATTTCTTGCCGGAGCCGCACCAGCAGGGATCGTTGCGGCCGATGTTCTCGCGCTCGTCCTTGACGACCGTCTCGATCGCCGGCATCTCCTCCTCGAGCGGCTCGCCGTTCTCACCCGCGGCCGGGCGGTAGTTGACCGCCGCGGCGGCGATCGCGGCGCTGCCGGTGGCGGATCTGCCGCCGTCATAGCGGTAGCGACCGCCTGTGCTGGAAGCGTTGCCGCCCATGCTCCAGACGGTTCCGGTGCCGTCCTGCTGCTGACGCTGCTCGGGCCCGACCTCGACGTTGAACACGTAGCGGGCGAACTCGTCCCAGATGTTGTGCATGAGCTCCGTGAACATGTCGAAGCCCTCGTTCTTGTACGCGATGAGCGGATCGATCTGGGCGAAGCCGCGCAGGTGGATGCCCTCTCGAGGTAGTCCATGTCGTGCAGGTGCTCGCGCCAGCGCTCGTCGATGACCTGCAGCAGCATGAAGCGCTCGAGCGCGCGCATCATCTCGGAGCCGAGCTCGGCCTCGCGCTCGTCGTAGGCGTTGACGACGTCCTCGCGCAGCATGCCGACCAGCGCCGTCGCGGTCGGTGCCGTCCTCGACGTCATCGAGGTCGTAGGAGGTCGGGTAGATCTGCTCGAGCTGGGTGAACAGCGCCGGCAGGTCCCAGTCCTCGCTGTAGTCGCCGTCCATGTACTGGCCGCAGAGGCGCTCGATCGCATCCGCGATCTGCGTGCGCGCGGTCTCCGACATGTCCTCGCCGTCGAGGATGCGGTCGCGGTACTCGTAGACGATCTCGCGCTGCTGGTTCATGACGTCGTCGTACTCGAGCACGCGCTTGCGGATCAGGAAGTTCTGCTCCTCGACCTTGCGCTGGGCGCCCTCGATCTGCTTCGAGAGCATCTTGTGCTCGATCGGCATCTCGTTGCCGCTCGTCGTCGGCCTGGGAGAGGAACTTGTTGTCGAGGATCTTGTAGATGCGGTCGCCCGCGAACAGACGCACGAGGTCGTCTTCGGCCGAGAGGAAGAAGCGCGAGGCGCCCGGGTCGCCCTGACGACCGGCGCGGCCACGCAGCTGGTTGTCGATGCGGCGCGACTCGTGGCGCTCGGTGCCGATGATGAACAGGCCGCCCGCGTCCATGACCTTCTGGCGGTCCTCGCCGACCTTCGCCTCCATCTGCGGGAACAGCTCGTCCCAAGCCTCGTCCCACTTGGGCGTGTCGGGCTGCAGGCCCTGCTTGAGCAGCTGCTGCTCGGTCAGGTGCTCCTCGTTGCCGCCGAGCTTGATGTCGACGCCACGGCCCGCCATGTTGGTCGCGATCGTGACCGCGAACGGCTGACCCGCCTCGGCGACGATCGCACCCTCGCGCTCGGCGTGCTCGGGCTTGGCGTTGAGGACCTCGTGCTTGATGCCGTGCTTGGTCAGTCTCTCCGACAGCAGCTCCGAGACCTCGACCGAGATCGTGCCGACGAGCACCGGTTGGCCGAGCTTGTGCCGCTCCTCGATCTGTCTCGCGACGGCTTCCCACTTGCCGTCCTTTGTCTTGTAGATCTGGTCGTTGTGATCCTGGCGGACCATCTCCTGGTTCGTCGGGACCTCGACGACCTGGAGCTCGTAGATCTTCATGAACTCGGTGGCCTCGGTGAGGGCCGTGCCGGTCATGCCCGCGAGCTTGCCGTACTTGCGGAAGTAGTTCTGGTAGGTGATCGTGGCGACGGTCTGGTTCTCCTCCTGGATCGCCACGCCCTCCTTGGCCTCGACGGCCTGGTGCAGACCCTCCGACCAGCGGCGCCCCTCCAGGATGCGGCCGGTGAACTCGTCGATGATCCGCACCTCCTTGTCGATCACCGCGTAGTCGACGTCCTTCTTGTACAGCGCCTCCGCCTTCAGCGCCTGGTGCAGGTGGTTGACCAGGTTGCCGTGCTCGGCGCGGTACATGTTGTCGATGCCGAGGAACTTCTCGGCCTTCTCGACGCCTCTCTCGCTGACCGAGACCGTCTTGTGCTTCTCCTCGGCCTCGTAGTCGAAGTCGGCCTCCCAGTCCTTGGCCTTGGCCTCGATCCCCTCCGGCTTCTCGCCGCGAACCATGCGCGGAGCCAGCTTGGCGAACTTGTAGTAGATCTCGGCCGCCTGCTCGGGCTGGCCCGAGATGATCAGCGGGGTGCGGGCCTCGTCGATGAGGATGTTGTCGACCTCGTCGACGATCGCGTAGCCGTGCCCGCGCTGGGCCTTCTGCTCCATCTCGACCGCGAGGTTGTCGCGCAGGTAGTCGAAGCCGAACTCGGAGTTGGTCCCGTAGGTGACGTCGGAGTCGTAGGCCGCGCGCCGCTCGACCTCGTCCATTCTCGCCTGGATGATCCCGACGCTGACGCCGAGCAGGCTGTAGATCGGTGTCATCCAGCTCGCGTCACGGCGAGCGAGGTAGTCGTTGACCGTGACCAGGTGGACGCCCTTGCCGTAGGCGGGTTCCCCGTCGGCGTCGCGCGCCGCGATCGCGTTCAGCACGACCGGCAGCGTGGCGGTGAGGGTCTTGCCCTCGCCGGTGCGCATCTCGGCGATCGAGCCGTCGTGCAGGACCATGCCGCCGATCAGCTGGACGTCGAAGTGGCGCTGGCCGAGCGTGCGCTTGCCCGCCTCGCGCGTGAGCGCGAAGGACTCGAACAGGAGGTCGTCGAGCGGCTCGCCGTTGTGGTAGCGCTGACGCAGTGAGGCGTAGCGCTGGCGCAGCTCGTCGTCGCTCTCGAGCTCCAGCTCGGGCTCGAAGTCGGCGATGCGCGCGACGTTGCGCTCGAAGACCTTGAACTTCTTGCCTTCGCCGACCCGGAGTGCTCGATCAAGGATGGACATCGAGGGGCTTACGGTAGCAAGGGCGGAGGCCTGCTCGGACCACGGTGCAATTTTCTTGAGCGGTGCTCGCACCCGCTTCTGATCTAGTCTGCGCTGGGATGCGGCTGTTCAAGCGCAAGCCTCGCGACAGCGACGTGCACGTCGGCGATCCGCGCTTCGACGACTGGGAGATCGTGGCCGACTTCGAGGACGTGCGGACCGCACGTGCGTTCGCCGGCCGCCTGCGCGAGCTCGGGATCGAGAACGCGATCACGACCGACTGGCCGCTCGACCGATTCGGGCGCGGCGACGTCGCCCTGCGCGTCCCCGCAGCACGCTACGGGGACGCGACCGTCGCCCTCGACGGGCTCGACGACGACGACTGAACGCTCGGCTCAGGCCACGTGCGGCTGCGTGCGGGCTGTCTCGCGCCGGCGGCGGCGCTTGTCCCGGTGCTTCTTGACCTGGCGCGCGAGGTCGTCGGCGACCAGGTTCATCGAATGGCCCAGGTCCTCGGAGCGCTCGCAGGCGCGCAGCGTCGTGCCCTTGAGGTGGAGGGTCGCCTCGACGACCTGCGAGTCGCGGATCGCGGGGTTGCGCTCCTCACGGCACTCGAGCTCCAGCTCGGCGAGCGGCGACACCTGCCGTGTCACCTTCTCGAGCTTCTTGCGCGCTCTCGCCACCAGCTCCTCGTCGACGGTCATCCCGTTGCGGCCCTTCACCTGGATGCGCATGCAAGCCCTCCTGGGTTGGCGACGTGTGTTCGCGAGGCGGTACACCGATGGTACCCCGGAGGTCCCCTGTATTCCAGGGTTCCGAAACCTCGCTCCCACCGGTCAGCGACCGAGCGTGCGCGCGTAGGCCAGCGCGGCGACCTCGCGGCAGCCGGCGACGTGCAGCGCCTCGGCGCAGGCGGCGAACGTCGCGCCGGTGGTGACCACGTCGTCGACGAGCAGTGCGCGCGCGGGCGGCTCGACGCCCGGACGCGGCGCGAAGGCGCCGGACAGGGCCGCCAGCCGGGCGGCGCGGCTGCGGCCGACTTGTGGGTCGTCGCCGCGTACGCGGGTGAGGCAGCGTGCGAGCGCGAGGCCAGTTCGACGGGCGAGCGCGGCGGCCAGGAGCTCCGCCTGGTCGTAGCCGCGGCGGCGAGCACGGGAGCGAGCCGTGGGAACGGGAACGAGCACGGAGCCGGGAGTTCGCAGCGTGCTCGGCGCGGTCGCGCACGATCTGGGTCGCGAGGGCGTCCGCGAGGCCGGCCGCGCCGCGGTACTTCAGACCGCGTACGAGCTCCCGAGCCGGTCCCTCGTAGGCGACCGGCGCCCAGAGCTCCACGCCGGCGACGGCGATCGGCTCCGGGTCGAGGAAGCGCAGTCGGGCGCGGCAGCTGCGGCAGAGCGGTTCGCGCGCCGGGGCGGCGCCGCCGCAGGCCCAGCAGAGCGGCGGCACGAGCGCGGCGAGCAGCGGGCCGAGGCGAAGCGGGAGGAGCATCGGTCCAGGGTCCCGGAGACCGTGTGACGCGTGTGTGCCGTACGTGACGATCGTGTACGGATGGGCGCTGCCACAATCCGGGGCCGTGCCGTTCGCCGACGTGCATCCGCGCATCGAGTGGCTGGCCGATCCACTCGTGCTGGCGCCGCTGGCGACGATGGTCGCCATCTACGCGATGCGCTTCCGCTCGGCCCGCCGCGAGGCCGGTGGGCGCGGGGCCGGCGCGGCCCAGGCGCTCGCGTTCGCCGGCTGCATCGTCGTGCTGCTGATCGCGCTCTGCTCCCCGCTGGACGGCCTCGGCGAGAACTACCTGTTCTCGGCCCACATGCTCCAGCACGTGCTGCTCGGCGACATCGCGCCGCTGCTGCTGCTGCTCGCCCTCTCGCGCGTGATCATGCGCCCCGCCACGCGCCGGCTGATCCGCGTCGAGCGCGCGCTCGGGCCGTTCGCCCACCCGCTCACGGGCCTGATCCTGTGGCTGGCGCTGATGTACGTCTGGCACGTTCCCGCGCTCTACGACGCGGCGCTCGAGCATCCGGTCGTGCACCTGCTCGAGCACGTCTCGTTCTTCACCGCCGGCATGGCCGTCTGGTGGCCGCTGATCCAACCCGTGCCGATGCGCCACAAGCTGACCGGGCTGCAACCGATCGCCTACATCGGCACGGCCAAGGCGGGCATGGCCGTGCTGGGCATCGCGCTGACCTGGAGCACGACCGTCTTCTACCCGTACTACGAGGGCGTGCCGCGGATCTGGGGCCTGTCGCCGATCGAGGACCAGAACGTCGGCGGCGTGATCATGATGGTCGAGCAGTCGCTGACGTTCGGGCTCGTGCTGGCGGCGCTGTTCGTGCGCATGCTGACCGCATCCGAGACCGACCAGCGTCGGCGCGAGCGCTTGGAAGATGCCCAGCTCGAAGACGCGGCTCAAGTTCGTGGCTGAGCGGCCGATGGGGTGACCATCGATCCCCTGCTCGGAGAGACTCCGGCAGCCGCGGCAGCGTCGCCGCAGGCCGCCACATGGTCCACGCACCAGCTGACGAGCTTCCTCGCGCTGGTGTCCTCGGCCGAGGACGAGCGCAGCGCCAGCCAGATGGCCGTCGAGCGCACGGCCGAGGCCCTCGAGGCCGAGGTCGCCGCGCTCGTGCGAGGCCGCGAGGTGGTCGCGAGCTTCGGCTTCGCTCCCGATCACGAGCTCGAACGAGCGCTCGCCGACGTCGCCGTCGACGAGGCCGTCAGCATCGTCATCCCCGGGCTCGGGGCCTGCCCGGCCTTCGCGGTCGGAGTCGAGGACGACGCCGCCGGTGAGCATCGTGATCGCTCGCGGCCGGCACGAGGGCTTCACCGCCGAGGAGCACCAGCTGGCGCGCGGCATGGCACGCGTGCTCGGCCTGTCGCTGCGACTGTTCCGGGTCGCCGCGGCCGAGCGCGCCCAGCGCGACGAGGCCGAGACCCAGGCGCTGCTCAACCAGCGGCTGCTCGAGTCGCTGCAGGAGCGTCAGGAGCTGCTCGAGCGCCTGTCGCGGATCCAGCGCGCGATCGCCCGTGGCGCCGCACGCGCGGAGATCTTCGAGGCGATCTGCCACGACGCCTGCGAGCTGCTCGGCGAGGAGCTCGTCGGCCTGCGGCTGATCGCCCCGGACGAGCCCGGGACGCTCGAGCTGATCGCCGTCGTCGGACCCGACGCCGAGGAGCTGCGCGGGCAGCGCATCCCGCTCGGCAGCGGCCTCGGCGGGCGCGCGCTGAGCGAGGACCGGCTGGTCGTGGCCGAGGACTATCAGGGCTCCGAGCTGGGGCTGGAGGCCTACAGGCAGCGCGGCCTGGCGTCGGGCATGGCGGTGCCGGTGCACGAGCACGGGCGCCCGGTCGGCAGCCTCGTCGTCGCCTCCTATGCCGGCGGGCGGCGCTACAGCGCCACCGAGCGGGACATGCTCGTCGCGCTCGCCGGCCACGCCAGCCTGGCGCTGTCGGACAGCCGCCGCATCGAGGCCCTGCGCGAACGCGACGCGATGCGCATGAACACCCGCTTCCGGGCGCTCGTGCAGAACTCGTCGGACATGATCACCGTGGTCGACCCCGGCGGTCTCGTTCAGCTACGTCAGCCCGTCGGCCGAGCGCACGTTGGCGGCGCCCGCCGAGGGTCTCGAGGGAGCCCCGCTGGCAGAGCTGATCCACCCCGAGGATCGCGAGGAAGCGCTTGCCCTGCTGGCGCGCATCGCGGACACGGGCAGCAGCGCCGGCCCGGTCCAATGGCGCATGCGCGGCCGCTCCGGCTGGATCGAGGTCGAGACGATCGCGACCAGCCAGCTCGACGACCCGGACGTCGCCGGCGTGGTGCTCAACAGCCGCGAGGTGACCGAGCGGCGCCGGCTCGAGGCGCAGCTGCGCCAGTCCCAGCGCCTGGAGAGCGTCGGCCAGCTGGCCGGTGGCGTCGCCCACGACTTCAACAACTTCCTCTCGGTGATCCGCGGCTACGCCGGCTTCCTCGAGCAGTCGCTGCCGGCCGACAGCCCGCTGCGCGCCGACGCCGGCGAGATCTCACAGGCGGCCGAGCGCGCCGCGCGGCTGACCAACCAGCTGCTCGTGTTCAGCCGCCGCGACGTCGTGCGCAGCCGCGTGCTCGACCTCGGCGAGCTGTTGCTCGGCATGCGGACGTTGCTCGACCGCAGCGTCGGCGAGGCGGTCGAGCTGCGAGTCGACGCGCCGGAGGCAGCTGTGGCGCGTCGAGGCCGACCCGAGCCAGGTCGAGCAGGTGCTGATGAACCTCGCCGTCAACGCCCGCGACGCGATGCCCGGCGGCGGCACGCTCGAGCTGCGCCTGGAGAACGTCTGCCTCGACGGCGACGCGCCGGCACGGGCCGACGCGGCGCGGGCCGTCACGTGCGCCTGCGCGTGCGCGACAGCGGCGCCGGCATGCCGCCCGAGGTGGTCGAGCACGCCTTCGAGCCGTTCTACACGACCAAGCCGAAGGGCGCAGGGCACCGGCCTCGGGCTGGCCACCGTCTACGGGATCGTGACCCAGGCCCGTGGCAGCATCGAGATCTGCTCGACGCCCGGCGAGGGCACCGCCGTCGAGGTGCTGCTGCCCGCGACCGGCGCCGAGCCGGCGCTCGACGCCGAGCCCGAGGCCGCCGCAGGCGCGACCCGGGCGCGGCGAGACGATCCTCGATCGTCGAGGACGAGGACGCCGTGCGACGACTGACCCAGCGCATCCTCAGCCGCGCCGGCTACACGGTGATCGAGGCCGTCGGCGGCCCGGCGGCGATGGCCGCCTGGGAGGCGCACGAGGGTGCGATCGACCTGCTGCTGACCGACGTCGTGATGCCCGGCATGTCCGGCAAGGAGCTGGCCGACCGCCTCGGCGTCGTGCCGGTGTTCATGTCCGGCTACACCGACGACGTCGTCCTGCGCCACGGCGTCGAGGCCGGCCGACCGCGCCTGGTGCAGAAGCCGTTCGATGCCGACACGCTGCTGGCGGCCGTGCGGGCGGCGCTGGACGAAGGTCAGGCGTCGGCGGGCTGCGACAGCCGCCAGGCGTAGAGCACCGCGGCCACCGAGGTCGCGAGGTTGAGGCTCGAGACGCCGGTGCGCATCGGCAGCGCCACCCGCGCATCCGCGCGTTCGCGCAGCGCGTCGGTGAGGCCGTGGCGCTCGGTGCCGAAGGCGAGCAGCGCACGCGGCGGCAACGTCGCGGGATCGAAGGGCTCGCCGTCCGGGTCGAGCGCCACCAGGGGACGGTCGCCCCGCGACGCGTCGTGCGGCCAATCCTCGCCGCGCAGCACCGGGAGGGCGAAGTGCAGGCCCGCCGAACCGCGCAGGGCGTCGGGCTGCCACGGATCGACCGCGCCCGTCGTGATCAGGCCGGCGACGTCGCAGGCTGCCGCGACGCGCACGCAAGCGCCGACGTTGAAGAGGTTGCGCGGATCCTCGAGCAGCACCGCGGGCCGCTCGTCGGCGTCCAGCCGCTCGCGCCGGCGCTCCGGCGACGGCCGGCCGGCGACGGCCAGCACGCCGGTGCGCGGCATGCGCGGCGCGAGGCGAGCGAAGGTCTGCTCGTCGACGATCGTCACGAGCTCGCGGAAGCGGCCGGTGAGGTCCGGGGCGAGCGTCGCAGCCAGCCGCTCCAACTCCTCCGGCTCGGTGCCGGCGACCGCGTCGAGCGAGGCGCCGAAGCGCAGCGCGTGCTTGAGCGCATGGAAGCCCTCGACCACCGTGCGCCGCGGGTCGCGCCGGGACTCCAGGAAGTGCGCCACCAGACGCCCCTGCGCGGGCGCTGCGCGTGCCTCGGGCATGAGCCCGAGACTAGCCCTCGAGCAGCGTCCCGGCCTCGATGCGGGCGGGTCCCTCGACGGTCACCGCGCCCCGCACGACCACGTCGGCGTCGAAGCTGACGTCGCCGTCGACCGTCAGCCGCTCGCAGTCCACCAGCGACGGCGGCCCGGACTCGAAGCGGCGCTCGAAGTCGGCCAGCAGCTTGTAGTGCTTCGAGTCGAGGTCGATCACCGGCGGCTCGCCGTCGCGTGCGGGCACGAGCGACACCTGCGCGTCGTCGGGCGAGATCGCGTACACGTCCGAACGCAGCGAGAGCAGGTCGTTGGTGGTCTTGACCGGGACGAAGCGACGTCGCGGCACGCGCACCGCGTCCGCGCCCTCGAAGACGTCGATCGCCGCGCCCATCGCGCTCTCGAGCTGGATCACCGCCGGCGAGTCGGGGTCCGTGGGGTCGACGGTCTTGCGGTTGACGATCATCGGCAGGCCGAGCACGCCGTCGCGCTCGCCGAGCGTGCGCGCGAGCGTCTGCAGGTCGATCCAGAGGGTGTTCGCGTTGAAGTAGCGGTGGCGCGTGACGTCCTCGAAGGCCGCCTGGTCGTCCGCGGAGATCTGCGAGGTCTCGCGCAGGACCAGCCCGCCGCCGCGTCGACGTGCGAGATGGCCGCCCTTCTTGTCCGACTCGGTGCGGTCGGCGACCTCCATCGCGAACGGCAGCTCCCGCTCGGCGAACCAGCGCAGGATGCGCGGGTCGAGCACGGCGCCGAGGTTGTCCGAGTTCGACACGAAGGCGTAGCGGTAGCCGCGCTCGAGCAGCGTCGTCGAGCACGCCGGAGGCGGCGATCGAGGTGTAGAGGTCGCCGTGGCCGGGCGGTGCCCACTCCAGCTCGGGGTCCTGCGGCCACTCGATCGGCTCGAGGTCGTCCGCGCGCAGCTTCGGCACCTTGCCCTGGACGAAGTCGAGCGGCAGGTCGAGCTCGATCTCGGGATGGCGACGCAGCGCCGCGAGCGACGCGTCGCGGGTGCGGAAGCTGTTCATCAGCACCAGCGGCACGCGCGCGCCGCTGCGCTCGCGCAGGCGCAGCACCTGCTCGACGGTGATGTCGAGGAACGTCTTGCCCTCGCGTGCCTCGATCAGCGACTTGGGGCCGGTCATGCCCATGCTCGTGCCCAGGCCGCCATTGAGCTTGAGCACGATCGCCTGGTCGAGCAGCTCCTCGCCGCCGTCGGGCAACGACTCGGCGTCGGCGATGCCCTGCGCCGGCTCGATCTGCGACTCGGGCAGCATCCCCTGCTCGCCTGCCGCCAGCCGCCGGTAGTAGTGCTCGAATGCCTGCAGGGCGATCTCCGGGAGGCCCTCGCGGCGCATCTTGTCCAGGCTCTGATCCAGTCCGTGCACGGGCGCGATCCTACGCGCGCCAAGCTCAAGCTCGTCGCCAGGCCGGTCGATGCCCTTTCGGATGACGACGGCCACGACCGCCGACGCTCTCGCGGCAGTACGCCGCCTGTCCTTCGCGATGCTCGAGGCGCCGCGACGCCGGCGGGCTCTACGAGACGTTCGCGAGCGAGCTGTTCGAGGTCTTCGGCGTCGACCGCGTGCACGTCTGCCGCATGGCCGAGGACGCCACCAGCGCCCGTGCGACCGTCTTCGCCCCACGCCCGGCGGACGGCGCCGAGCGGGAGCTCGAGTACACCATCCCGCGCGACGGGCCGAGCGGCGTGCACCACGTCCACGCCACCGGCGAGGCGCTGCACGTGCCGGACGCCGAGAGCTCGACGCTGGTCGCCCAGCAGTTCGTGCGGCGCTTCGGCGGCGCCAGCCTGCTCTACGTGCCGCTGGCCTTCGAGGGCACGGTGCGCGCGGTCGTCGTGCTGGTCAGCCTCAGCCCGCGCACCTTCGACGTCACCGAGCTCGAGCTGGCGTACACGCTCGCCAACCAGGCCTCGGCCGGTCTCGCCGTGCTCGAGATGCGCAGCCGCCTGTCGGCGCGGGCCGAGCGCCGCGCCGCGCTCGTGCGCGCGGCCGCGCGCGCTCAACGCCAGCCTCGACCTCGACGCGGTGCTGACGAGCCTCTGCGAGCAGGGCAGTCGCGCGCTGGGCGCGGACGTGGCCGGCTTCTACCTCGGCGGCGTCGAGGGAGGCTCGGCGGTCGCGGCACACGGCGTGCCCGAAGACTCGGACTGGTGGGGCAGCCGGGTCGAACCTGGACAGGGCATGGCGGGCCGCGTGCTCGTCTCCGGAAGGCCTGCCGTCACCAACGACTACCAACTCGGTCAGATCATCGACGCGGACGTGATGAAGCGCGTCGAGACGGCGGCCGGGGTGCCGGTGCTCTGGGACGGCGAGCTCAAGGGCGCGCTGTCGGTCGGCTTCACCTCGCTGCGACCGGTGCTCGACGAGGACATCGCCGTACTGCAGGCGATCGCCGACCTCGCCGCAGTGGCCTGCAGCAACGCCGAGGCGTTCGAGCGCGAACGCGCGGCGGCACGAACCGACTCGCTGACCGGCTTCCTCAACCACGGCGCGATCCAGGCCCGGCTGGGCGAGGAGATCTGGCGCGCGCGGCGCGAGGAGCTGCCGCTCTCCTGCCTGCTCGTCGACCTCGACAACTTCAAGCCCGTCAACGACCGCCATGGCCACCTCGTCGGCGACGAGCTGCTGCAGCAGGTGGCGACCGCGATCGCCGCGGAGTTCCGCCCCTACGACGGGCTCGCTCGCTACGGCGGCGACGAGTTCGTACTCGTACTGCCAGGCGCTGAGGAGGAGACCGCGTTGCAGGCAGCGCAGCGGCTACGCACCGTGGTGGCCGAGGCGACGGCCCGCTTCGGCGACCTCGCCGCACCGGTGACCGCGTCGGTGGGCATCTCGCGCTGGCGTGAGCCGCTGACCGCCGGCGAGCTGCTCGACCGAGCCGACCGCGCGCTGCTGCTGGCCAAGCGGCGCGGCAAGGACGGGCTGGCCGTCGCCGGCACTGCGACCGAGCGCGACTTGGCCCGCGTCGAGCAGGGGCGAGACCGCGACGACGACCCACTGGCCGGCTTCTGGGACATGGTCAGCCGCTGCGAGCGTCCACGCCACGTGCTGTACACCCTCTCCGCGCTCGTGCGCCGCGAGCTCGACCTCGAGGAGGTCGCGCTGTACGAGCCGGGCCCAGGTTCGCAAGGACGCTCGCTCGTGCGCCTCGCCCTGGCGCGACTGCCCGGCGATCCGGGCCAGGCCGCCTTCCGGCGCGCGAGCATCACGATCGGCGAGGGGCTGCGGCGGCGGCTGGAGAGCGGCCCGATCTCGCGCGGCTCGCTGGCAGCGCTCGAAACGGCCCTGGAGGTTCCCTGGGCCGACGCACGCGACACCGCGCCGGCCGGGTCGTACGCTGCCGTCGGCCTCGCCCGTGGCGGCACGCTGCTCGGCGTGATGCTGCTGCGCCACCGGCTGCCCCAGTTCCCGCGCCCGGACCTGCGCACCGCCGAGGTGCTCGGCGGCGAGGCGGTGACGGTGCTGCTGAGCCAGTCCGGCGACAGCTCGCGCACCGCGGTCGCCGCGTTGGCCGCGGCGATCGACGCGCGCGACAACTACACCTGCTCGCACTCCGAGGAGGTCGTCGGGCTCGCGCGCGAGGTCGCGCGGCGGCTCGGCCTCTCCCCCGTCGAAGTCTCGAAGATCCGCGACGGGGCGATGCTGCACGACGTCGGCAAGGTCGCGATCCCGAACGAGATCCTCTACAAGCCCGGCCCGCTCACCGACGCCGAGTGGGAGGTGATGCGCCAGCACCCCGAGATCGGCGAGAGCATCCTGCGGCGCACGCCCGACCTCGCGCCGATCGCGGCGCTCGTGCGTCACGAGCACGAGCGCTGGGACGGCGGCGGCTACCCGGACGGCCTGGCCGGCGAGTCGATCCCGATCGGCAGCCGCATCATCTTCGCCTGCGACGCCTACAACGCCATGATCACCGAGCGTCCCTACCGCCAGCCGATGTCCGCCGAGGCCGCGCACGCCGAGCTGCGCGAGGGCGCCGGGACCCAGTTCGACCCGCGCGTGGTCGACGCGCTGCTGGCGGTGCTGGGCGCGCCGGTAGTAGCGTCCGGAGGGTGAGCGCCCCGCGCATCGAGGTCGTCGGCGAGCAGGACCTGTCCGAGCTGCTGCCGCTGCTGCGCGGCTACTGCGACTTCTACGAGACGAGCCCCGCCGACGAGGCGCTGCTCGCGCTCTCGCGGGCGTTGATCGCCGACCCGCAGCTGGAGGGCGTGCAGCTGCTGGCACGTGACGAGGCCGGCGTGGCGATCGGCTTCGCGACGATCTTCTGGAGCTGGGCGACCACCCGCGCCGCGCGCATCGGCGTCATGAACGACCTCTTCGTCGCCCCGGAGGGTCGGGGCAGCGGCGCCGCCGAGGCGTTGATCGCCGCCTGCGCGCAGCGCTGCGCCGAGCGTGGCGCGGTCGAGCTGGAGTGGCAGACCGCGCACGACAACCACCGCGCCCAAGCGGTCTACGACCGGGTCGGCGGGCAGCGCGACGAGCGCTGGCTCGACTACTCGCTGCCGGCGGCCGCGTCGCCCGGCGCCGCCACGGCGGACTCGTAGGCGGGCCGCAGCGCCAGGAGACCGCCAGCGGTGACCCCGCCGCTGGCGACCAGCGCGATGAAGATCCCGGGCCGCAGGCCGTAGTCGAGCAGACCCTCGAGGCGAGCCGGCACGACCGGCGTCGGCAGGTCGACGATCCGGAACACGATCAGCGTCACGCCGACCACTCCGGCGACCGCCGCCCCGGCGGCCGCCGCCGCGCTTGGGGCGAGCGCGCCGGTGGCGAGCGCCGACGCCCAGCCGAGCGCCACGAGCCCGACTGCCAAGAGCGCCAAGTCGATCAGCTCGAGCGTCTGCCAAGCGCTCGCGCTGCGGCTGACGCCGGGCGCGTCGACGCCGTACCAGGGCAGGAACAGCGCCAACGCCAGCACGAGGCCGCTGACTCCCGCCAGCACGCTGCCGCGGTCGACCCTCCCGGAAGACACGGGCGGCGACTCTAGAAGCTCACGCTCGACGCTGCAGCGTTCAGCGCCAGGGCCGGCGACGCCGGACGAGGCCCTCGCCGCGCTCCACGCCGCCGCGCAGCAGACCTTCGAGCAAGCCGCGACGGGTGGAGCGCCGGTCCTCGGGCGCGGGCTCGATCTCGGCCGGCCACATCAGCGCGAGCGCGTCGGCGGCGATCGTCTGGGGCTCGCCCTGCTGGTCCTCCATCGAGCGAGGGCGCCGCGGGCGGGCGGGCCGGGGAACGCGTCTGCGAACAGCAGCACCTCGACGCTGTCGCCGTCGCCGTCGCCGTCGCCGGCGAGCACCTCGAGGATGCGCCAGCTGCCGTTGCCGTCCCACTCGGCGCTGAGCAGCTGTCCGGGCTCGAACTGCACGTCAGGCGGCGAGCGCCGGCGGACCGACGGGCAGGCGGAAGTCGGTGGCGACCTCCCGCAGGACGTCGAGCATCGCCTCCGTCGCGGGCGAGCGGTAGCGGGCGTCGAGCGTGGCGGCCATGATCCGCCGTCTCGGCGCGCGTCGGCCCGAGCGAGCGCACGACGATGTCCTCGCGGACGTTGGTCAACGCCAGCGCGGGCAGCAGCGAGACGCCGACGCCTGCGGCGATCAGCCCCTGCACGACGTTGTAGTCGTCGCTCATGAAGCCGATGTGCGGCTCGAAGCCGGCCGACTGGCAGGCGGCCAGGTGCAGTCGCCCGCAGGGACCGGAGCAGTCGTTCTGGATCCAGGTCTCCTCGTCGAGGTCCTCGAGCCGCAAGCGCTTGCGCTGGGCGGCCGGGTGGTCGCTCGGCAGCGCGAGGTACATCGGGTCGTCGAGCAGGTGCAGCAGCTCGACGCCCTCGAACAGGCGGTCGAACTCGGGCTGGTCCATGTGGCTGTACTCGAACACGAGCGCGACCTCGAGCTCGGCGGCCTTCAGCAGCGGCACCGCCTCCTCGGGTTCGGCCTCCAGCAGCGACAGCTCGACCCCCGGGTGGCGTTGGGAGAACGCCGCGACCGCCGGCGGCGCGATCGAGGCGCCGGCCGTCGGAAACGAGGCGAGCCGCACGCGCCCACCGCGAACGCCGGCGATCGCCTCCAGCTCGGCCTCCGCGGCGGCCAGCCGCGCGAGCACCGCCTCGGCGTGCTCGACCAGCGCACGCCCCGCATCGGTCAGGCGCACCCCACGGCTCGTGCGGTCGACCAGGCGCGACCCGGCCGCTCGCTCGAGCGCGGCGATCTGCTGGGAGATGGCCGGCTGCGTATAGCTCAGCGACTCGGCGGCCGCGGAGAAGGAGCCAAGCGCAGCGACCTCCTTGAGGACCTTCAGCTGCTTGACGTCGAGCATAAATTCATCTTATCGCTGCTGTCAGTAGCTCGAATTTGAAGTTATGTCACGAGCCAGGCATCCTCGACGTTGTCAAATCAAACACGCTCTCAGGAGGCCCTCGTGGACACGCTCACCATCCGCCCCGCCAGTCAAACCGACGCCGTCGCCCTGCACCGTCTCGCCGCCCTCGACAGCGCCTCTCCGCCCACGGGCGAGATGCTCGTCGCCGAGGTCGACGGCGAGCTGTGGGCGGCACTCGACGTCAGCACCGGCGTCGCGATCGCCGACCCGTTCCAGCCCAGCGGCGAGCTCGTCGGGCTGCTGCGCTTCCGCGCGGCGCGCAGCAACGGCGATGCCAGGGTTCGCCTCCCCAAGCGGCGCCTGCTGCCGCGGCTGGCCTAGGCGTCCGTCGCCACCACGCTTCCTCCGAGAGCTCCAACCGGCTCCGCGGGGGCGTCGGGCATCCCCCTATTTGCCCGGCGTCCCCCAGGAGCTGAGATACGCCACCTGCTCGGACGTCAGCGCGTCGATCTCGACGCCGAGGGTCACCAACTTCAGCCGCGCGATCTCCTCGTCGATCTGCTTCGGCACGTCCAGCACCCGCGGCTCGAGCTCGGGACCGTGCAGCACCAGGTGCTCGACCGCCAGCGCCAGGTTGGCGAAGCTCATGTCCATCGCGGCCGGCGGATGCCCCTGGCCGGCGGCGAGGTTCACGACGCGCCCGCGTGCGAGCAGGTTCAGTCTGCGCCCGTCGGCGAGCTCGTAGCGCTCGACCAGCGGCAGCACCTCGCGTACGCCGCCCGTGGCGCTGGTGCGTAGCGCGTCGAGGTCGATCTCGACGTCGAAGTGGCCGGCGTTGGCGAGCACCGCGCCGTCCTTCATGCGTTCGAAGTGTTCGGCACGCAGCACCGCGCGCGAGCCGGTGACGGTCACGAAGACGTCGCCACGCGCAGCCGCGGCCAACGACGGCATGACCTCGAAGCCGTCCATGCGCGCCTCCAGCGCCCGCAGCGGATCGACCTCGCAGACGATCACCGCCGCGCCCGCGCCGCGTGCCCGCTGCGCGATCCCGCGTCCGCTGGCGCCGTAGCCGAGCAACACGAAGCGTCTGGCCGGCGAGCAGCAGGTTGGTGGCGCGCAGGATGCCGTCGAGCGCGGACTGGCCGGTGCCGTAGCGGTCGTTGAAGGTGCGCTCGGTGCGCGACTCGTTGACGGCCAGCACCGGGCAGGTCAGCCTGCCCTCGGCCTCGAGGTGGCGCAGCCGCAGCAGGCCGGTCGTGGTCTCCTCGGCGCCACCGTCGACCGCCTGGCCGCGCTCGTGGATGAGGGTCAGCAGGTCGGCGCCGTCGTCGAGCGTGATCTGCGGCTGCCAGTCGGCCAGCGCCTGCACGTGGGCGACGTAGGCGTCGAGGTCCTCGCCGCGCGCGGCCTGCACCGGCAGGCCGTCCTCGACCAGCGTCGCCGCCACCTCGTCCTGGATCGTGAGCGGGTTGGCCGAGCAGAGGGCGACCTCCGCCCCGCCCGCGGCCAGCGCCCGCATCAGGTTGGCCGTCTCGGCGGTGACGTGCAGGCACGCGGCCACGCGCACGCCGGCCAGCGGCTGCTCGGTCGCGAAGCGGTCGCGAAGCGAGCGCAGCACCGGCATCTGCCCCTCCGCCCACTCGACCCGGGCCCGCCCCTCGGGGGCGAGCGCCGGGTCGGCGATGGCGGGCTCGACGCTCACGCTGCTACTCGCTCCAGGGCGCTCGTGAGCGTGCCTGGCGCGGACGCAGCCTCCGTGGCGTGCATCGCACGTGAGGAGGCGAGGACAAAGCCCGGCGCGGTCACGTGCGTTCTGGTGCTAGTAGCGATAGTGATCCGGCTTGTACGGGCCCTCGACGGGGACGCCGATGTAGGCGGCCTGCTCGGCCGAGAGCTCGGTCAGCCGGGCCCCGAGCGCGTCGAGGTGCAGGCGGGCGACCTTCTCGTCCAGGTGCTTGGGCAGCACGTAGACCTGCTTCTCGTACTCGTCGTTCTTGGTGAACAGCTCGACCTGGGCGATCGTCTGGTTCGTGAACGAGTTCGACATCACGAAGCTCGGGTGCCCGGTGGCGTTGCCGAGGTTCAGCAGCCGGCCCTCGGACAGCACGATCAGCGTGTGGCCGTCGGAGAAGCGCCACTCGTCGACCTGCGGCTTGATGTTGACCCGCTCGACGCCCGGGACCTTGGCCAGGCCGGCCATGTCGATCTCGTTGTCGAAGTGGCCGATGTTGCCCACGATCGCCTGGTGCTTCATGCGCGAGAGGTGGTCGGCGGTGAGGATGTCCTTGTTGCCGGTCGCGGTGACGAAGATGTCCGCCGTGTCGAGCATGTCCTCGAGGCGCACGACCTGGTAGCCGTCCATCGCGGCCTGCAGCGCGCAGATCGGGTCGATCTCGGTGACGACCACGCGCGCACCCTGGCCGCGCAGCGACTGGGCGCAGCCCTTGCCGACGTCGCCGTAGCCGCAGATCACCGCGGTCTTGCCGGCGATCATGACGTCGGTGCCGCGGTTGATGCCGTCGATCAGCGAGTGGCGGCAGCCGTAGAGGTTGTCGAACTTCGACTTGGTGACGGAGTCGTTGACGTTGATCGCCGGGAACAGCAGCGTGCCGGCCTGCTGCATCTCGTAGAGGCGGTGGACGCCGGTCGTGGTCTCCTCGGTGACGCCCTGGAGCTCGGCCGCCATCTCGGTCCACTTGCGCGGGGACTCGGTCAGCGTGCGGGTGAGGACCTTGAGGATGACCTCGTGCTCCTCGCTCTCGGCCGTGGAGAGGTCGGGCACGGCGCCGGCGGCCTCGTACTCGACGCCCTTGTGGACGAGCAGCGTGGCGTCGCCGCCGTCGTCGAGGATCATGTTGGGGCCGCTGTGACCGGGCCAGGTGAGCGCCTGCTCGGTGCACCACCAGTACTCGTCGAGCGTCTCGCCCTTCCAGGCGAACACCGGGACGCCGGCGGCCGCGATCGCCGCGGCGGCGTGGTCCTGAGTCGAGAAGATGTTGCAGGAGCACCAGCGGACGTCGGCGCCGAGGGCGGTCAGCGTCTCGATCAGCACCGCGGTCTGGATCGTCATGTGCAGCGAGCCCATGATGCGCGCGCCCTCGAGCGGCCGGCTCTTGCCGAACTCCTTGCGCATCGCCATCAGGCCCGGCATCTCGTGCTCTGCGAGCCTGATCTCCTTGCGGCCGAAGTCGGCCAGCGAGATGTCGGCGACCTTGTAGTCGGTCGCGGTCTCCGTGATCGTCATGCGGGGGTCTCCGTGAGTCGGGTGGTGGACGTGGTGGCGAGCAGGCGCTCGTGCTTGGCCTGCTCCCAGTGCAGCCAGTCGTCCGAGGGAACGCCCTCGGGTCGCTGCGGGCGGGACTCGAACCACTCGTCGACGGCGGCGCGCAGATGTCCGTCTGAGCGCAACCGCTCGGCGAAGGCCACGTCGGAGAGGGCGCAGTCGAACCGGGCCAGCAGCTCGCGCAGCGTGCGCAGGCGCTGCAGCTCGCCCGGTCCGAAGACGCGATAGCCCGACGGCGTGCGGGGCAGGTCGATCAGGCCGGCGCTCTCGATGTAGCGCAGCATGCGAGGCGACCAACCGGTCGTCTCCGCTGCCTGATTGATGGTGAGCCCCTCCATACGCGGCGGGGCCAACCTTACCACGACTATGTCAAGGTTTGCCCAGGGCGGACTTGAGGCGCTCGATCGCGTCGATAGGGGTCGGATCGACGCCCTCGAGCACCCCGAGATAGACGCTCACGAGATCTCCGAGGAAGACCAGGCTGAGCACGCGCTCGAGCCGGCTGTCGCCGCGCGAGCTCACCGGCAGCGTCGGCGCGCCCGCGCGCCGAGCTTCCTCCGCGGTCAGCTCCAAACGCTCGGCGACGCGCGGATGCTGGTCGGGGTCGAACAGGAAGACGGCGGACAGCGGCGCCCGCTGACGGCCACGTTCCCAGCCGCAGATCTCGTTGTGCGCCGCCTCGGGCAGCTCGGTGAAGAAGGCGGCCCCGTCCGCGTTCTCGTTGATCTGGGTGTGCCAGCGACGGGCGACCGCGGTGGTCGGGCCGGCGCCGTGGATCACCGGCACCGTGCCCGCGAGGGCGTGGGCGTAGGACTTGGCCTGCGAGTCCGGCGACGCGCCCGGTCCCCAGTCGCCGGCCAGCCGCTCCAACAGCCCGGCGGCGGTGTCGATCTCGGCGTGCAGGCCCGGCGCGGCGCCGCAGAGCGCGGCGCACTCGAGCGTGGCGATCGTGCCGTAGAGCACGGCGGCGCGGGGCATCATGCCCGACGGCACGCCGATCACCGGCACGTTCTCGGCGCGGGCGGCCTCGGCCAGCTTGCCGCCGGTGGTGAGTGCCACCCGCTGCGCGCCGGCGGCGCCGGCCGCCTCGAAGCAGGCGAGCGTCTCCTCGGTGTCGCCCGAGTAGCTGGCGCAGAGCACGAGCGTGTCGGGCAACGTCCACGACTCGATCTCGTAGCCGCGAACGGTCCGGATCGGACGCGTGGCGCGATCGCCGAGCGCCGCGGCGGCGATGTCGCCACCGATCGCCGAACCGCCCATGCCGCAGACGAGCAGCCCGCCGGGCATGTCGCGCTTGGGCACGCCTGCCGACTCCGCGCGCCAAAGCGCGTCGCCGATCTGCAGCGGCTGCGCGAGCACGTCACCGAGCATGTTGCCGGGATCGGCAGCCTCGATCGCGTCGCGGGACAACGGGTCGATCATCGCGCCTCCTCGCCGGTCACCCGGCGGTCTCCGTCGTCAGTGACACGGTCGCACCAGCCGCCACGACGGCGCCGGCTTCGATCTTCACGTCGGGGTCGATGCGCGCATCCTCGCCGATCTCGGCGCCGGCACCGATCACCGCGCCGGAACCCACCATCGCTCCAGGACCGATCCGCGCCCCGTCCCCGACGCGCACCCGCTCGGCGAGCACGCTGTCGCGCACGTGCGCGTCGGCGCCCACGCTGACGCGATCGTGCAGCACCGAGCGCTCGACGCTGGCGTCGCTGCCAACCGAGCAGTGCTGCCCCAACACGCTCTGCGGGCCGACGTGCGCGCCGGCGATCAGGCAGTCGCCGGCGATCAGGGAGCCGGTCTCGTCACGCGGCGAGAGGGCGGAGTCGACGCGCCCGGCGAGCAGGTCGTAGGTCGCCTCGAGATAGCGCTCGGGCGTGCCGATGTCGATCCAGTAGCCCTCGGCGGCGAAGCCGTAGAGCCCCGCGCCGACGAGCCGCGGGAACACCTCGCGCTCGAACGAGACGGCGCGCCCGCTCGGCAGCTCCTCGATCACGTCGCGCTCGACCACGTAGGCGCCGGCGTTGATGCGATCGGTCGGCACCTCGCCGGAGGTCTTCTCGAGGAACGCCTCGACCCGACCGTCGGGGTGGGTGGGCACGACGCCGTAGCTGGCGGTGTCGTCGACCGCCTGCAGCGCCAGGGTCACGCGTGCGCCGGTCGACTCGTGGAGGGCCAGCTCGGCCGAGAGGTCGAGATCGGTCAGCACGTCGCCGTTGAGGATCAGCAGCCGCTCGGCGAGCACTCCCTGGTCGTAGGCGAGGCGCACGGGGCCGGCGGTGCCGAGCGGTTCGTCCTCGACGACGTAGCGCAGCCGCATGCCCCCGTAGACGTCGCCGAGCACGCTGCGCACCCCGTCGGAGAGGAAGCCGCAGGAGAGGATCACCTCGTCGACGCCGTGGCCGCGCAGCCAGTCGAGCATGAAGGACAGGAACGGCCGGCCGGCGAGCGGCAGCACGGGCTTCGGCGTCGTGTAGGTCAGCGGCCGCAGGCGGGTCCCCTCCCCGCCGGCCAACACGAGCGCCTGCACCGCTACCGCCCGATGCCCTCGTAGCTGAATCCGGCGGCCACGAGCGACTCGCGGTCGAGGAAGTTGCGCCCGTCGACGACGAGCGGCGTGCGCATGCGCGAGCGCACGTGCCCTTCCCAGTCGAGCTCGCGAAACTCGGGCCACTCCGTCACGAGCACCACCGCGTCGGCCCCGTCGACCGCGTCGAGCGCAGACCCGGCGATCGTCGCCCCACCGAGCATCGCCCCCGCCCGCTCGGCCGCGACCGGGTCGTAGACGCGCACGTGCGCGCCCTCGCCCTGCAACCGTCCGGCGAGCACGAGGCTCGTCGCCTCGCGGATGTCGTCGGTGTTCGGCTTGAACGCGACGCCCAGCAGCGCCACCTCCTTGCCCACCAGCGACCCCAGGTGCTTCTGCAGCTTCCCGATCGTGCGCCGCTTCTGGAGCTCGTTGACCTCGATCACGGCCGTCAGCAGCTGGAAGTGGTAGCCCGTGTTGCCCGCCAGCTGCTTGAGCGCCTGCACGTCCTTGGGAAAGCACGAGCCCCCATAGCCGATGCCCGCGCGCAGGAACTGGGAGCCGATGCGCTCGTCCATGCCCATGCCGCGTGCGACCTCGTTGACGTCGGCGCCGAGCTCCTCCGAGACGTTGGCGATCTCGTTGATGAACGAGATCTTGGTCGCCAGGAAGGCGTTGGAGGCGAGCTTGATCATCTCGGCGCTGGCGACGTCCGTGCGCACGATCGGGCCGCCGAGCGGCTGCGTAGAGCGCGGCGACGCGGTCGGCGAAGCTGTCTGACTCGGCGTTGGCGCCGATCACCACGCGGTCGGGGCGCATGAAGTCGTCGACTGCCGTGCCCTCCTTGAGGAACTCCGGGTTCGAGACGTAGCCGAGCCCGTCGCGACGACGCTGGATCGAGCGACCGGTGCCGACCGGCACCGTGCTCTTCATCACGAGCGCGTGGTCGGTGGACTCGCCCAGCTCGGCGATCACCGCCTCGACGCGCGAGAGGTCGGCGTCGCCGGAGTAGGTCGGCGGGGTGTCGACGCAGACGAACAGCAGCTGCGCGTGCTCGAGCGTCTCGGCCATGTCGGTCGTGAAGTGCAGGCGCGCGGCGTTCTTGACGACGAGCTCGGCGAGGCCGGGCTCGTGGATCGGCACCTCGCCGCGGGTCGAGCGACTCGACCTTGTCGGACAGGATGTCGCGCGCCCAGACCTCGTGGCCGAGCTCCGCGAAGCAGGCGGCCGTGACCAGGCCGACCCAGCCGACGCCGATGACGCCTATTGGCTCTCTCTCAGACATGAAGGCGGGGAGGCTATCTAGAGCGTGCGCGCGGAGCGTGCGATGGCCATCATCTGGCGGTTGGTCAGCGACAGCAGCAGGGTGTTGGAGATCCAGTAGGCGGCCTTCGGGGTCCGCCAGGCGACCAGTCGCAGGCGGTCGCCGTCGTAGTGCAACTCGTAGGTGCGCTTGCCGATCGTGCGCGTCTCCTGCGGCTCGCGCAGGATCGGCGCGTCCTTCCAGGTGATCCCCTGCATGCCGTAGTTCTCGCCCAGCAGCTCGCCGCGGGTGAGGACCATGCGGTAGGCCTGGTGGATCTTGCCGTCCTCGTCCTTGACCCGGTACACCCGCGGAGGCTGGCGGTAGTAGGACTCCGAGGTGCGCACCGTCGGGTAGTAGACCGGCAGCCGCTTGCCCGCTCCGGCCTGCACGGCCCGCAGTGCCTGGTCCTTGCCGTCCGCCTCGTCCTTGACCACGCCCTGGACGGGCGCCCTGCGCCGCGGCTTGCGCCCAGGCCTCGCCTTCGCCTCCCCTCGCGGGCCGGTCGAGGCCCGGGTGCCGAGGAACTGCTGCACGAGCTTCTGCACCTGCTCGTTGGTCGCCTCGACGTAGCTCGGGCCGATCGTGCCCTCGAAGTGCACCTCGCGCAGCGGCTGGCCCGCCGTGCCGATCGCCAGCTTCGCCAGGCGCAGCACCTCGGCGGTCGAGCGCAGCGCCTCGTCGGTGCTCGTGTTCTTGCCGAAGATGCGCAGCAGCCGGTCGCGGTTGTCGATCAGCGCCGCCGGTTGCGACCTGCTGCTTGGCCTGGCGCAGGAAGTCCTGCTGGCGCGCGGAGCGCACGAGGTCGGTGTCCTCGTGGCGGAAGCGCACGTACTGCAGCGCCTTGTCGCCGCACATGCGCTGATAGCCGGCCGGGACGTTGATGTACGCGTACTCCGCCGTGTCGTTGTAGTAGGTGCGGTCGATGTCCGCGTAGACGCAGCCGATCGCGTTGACCGCGCGGCCGAAGCCGGCGAAGTCGACGTTGATGACGTGGTTGATCGGCAGCCCGGTCAGCGCCTTGACCGTGTCGAGCGTCAGCTCCGGCCCGCCGAGGTCATAGGCCGCGTTGATCTTGTCCACCCCGTGGCCGGGGATCTGCACCTTGAGGTCGCGCGGCAGCGACATCACCGCGATCGCGCCCTTGTCCGGGTCAGCCGCACGAGCATGATCGTGTCCGAGCGCGCCCCGCTGTCCGCGCCCTCGACGTTGTTCTTCGGGCCGCTTGTCCGAGCCGAGGATCATCAGCGTCTGCGGCTCGCCCGGGTCGGTCTCCGCCAGCGATCTGCCCAGCTTCAGCTCCGGGTTGATCTCGAGCGCGTCGACGACCTTGTCGACCTCGTGGAACGCCGCCACCGCCGTCGCGCCCGCCGCCGCGAACACGACCAGCACGGCCCCGATCACGAGCCGCTTCCAAAGACCGGGCTTGGGGATGTCGTCGAAGGGCATCACGCGATGCGCAGGTGCGGCTCGCCGTCGTCCTCGGCGCCGAGCCGGGTCGGGAGCAACTTGACGAACTGGACCAGCGCCTGGCGATATTGGCCGAGCGACCGGATCGAAACCCATTCGTCGGGGCCGTGATGCCCTCCTCCCGCCGGCCCGAACTCGACCCCGGGCACGCCGGCCTCGAGGAAGGAGATGATGTCCGAGGCGCCGTGGCGGCCGACCGAGATCTGCTCGCCGGTGGGATCCGCCGAGGCGCGGATCGCGTCCGCGAGCGCGCGCACGTAGCGGTTGTCGCGCTGCACGATCGCCGGGTTGCGGTGGAAGATCCGGGTCACGTGCGCGTCCGGCAGCTGCTCGACCGTGGCCTGGATCGCGTCCGGGTCCTGGCCGGGCAGGTAGCGCACGTCGACGTGCAGGACGCACAGGTCGGGGACCTTGTTGAGCGCGTCGCCGCCCTCGATGCGGCCGAGGTTGATCGACGGTCGGTCGAACAGGTCCGAGGACTCGCGCGCGAACGGCAGGCTCTCGATCTGGCGGAAGACGTCCACCGCCTTGAGCACGGCGTTGTCGCCCACCCAGGGCGTCGAGCCGTGCGCCGCGGTGCCTGAGACCTCGATCCGCAGCACCAGCACGCCCTTGGCCTGGATGCCGATCAGCAGGTCGGTCGGCTCGCCGGTGATCGCGAAGTCGGCCGTGTAGCCGCGCTCGACGAGGTAGTCCGAGCCGCGCTGGACGTCCTCCTCGGACTCCTCGTCGCAGACGCAGAGGAAGTGCACGCGCACCGCATCCTGGTCGGCCAGCTCACGGAAGGCGCACATGATCGAGGCAAGACCGCCCTTCATGTCATAGGCGCCGCGGCCGATCAGCCGGTCGCCGTCGATGCGCGGCGTGAACTGCTCCGGGCGGCCGGGCACCACGTCGAGGTGGCCGTGCAGGGCGACGGTCGGCGCGCCCTGCGGACCGACGGTCGCCGTCAGCACCGGACGGCCGTTGTGGTCGGTGCCCGTCACGTCGACGTCGCGCGCCTCCAGCCAGCCCTTGACGAACCCCGCCGCAGCCCGCATCCCCTCGAGGGTGGAGGTGTCGTAGGTGATCAGACGCTCGGCGAGCGCACGTTCATCCATGCCGCGGCTGGAGGATAGAGGCCGCTTCGCGGCGCTCGGCCTCCACCGCCTTGCGCACCCAGCAGCGGGCGACGTGGTCGTTGACGATGCCGCAGGCCTGCATCAGCGCGTATGCCGTGGTGGGACCGACGAAGCGAAAGCCGCGGCGCTTGAGCTCCTTCGCAAGCGCGGTCGACTCCGGGGTCAGCGCCGGCACGTCGCCGAGCTGCTTCGGCACGGCGCGACGACCGGTCGGGGCGTGGGACCAGGCGATGCGCGCCAGCGACTCGCCGGCCTCGTGCAGCGCGGCGGTGGCGCGCGCGTTGGCGATCGTCGCCTCGATCTTGGCGCGGTTGCGCACGATGCCGGCGTCCTCGAGCAACCGGCTGACGTCGCGCTCGCCGAAGCCGGCCACGCGCTCGGGCTCGAAGCCGGCGAAGGCCGTCCGGAACGCCTCGCGCTTGCGCAGGATCGTCAGCCAGGAGAGTCCGGACTGGAACGCCTCGAGGCTCAGGCGCTCGTAGATCCCCCGGTCGTCGGTGACCGGCCGCCCCCACTCCTCGTCGTGGTAGGCGACGTAGTCGGGCGTGCCGGTGCCCCAGTCGCAACGGTGCGGCTCGGCCATCGTCAGCGGTGCGGTCCGCTCCAGGTGCGCCGCGTGCCCGGCATGCGCCGGCGCGGCAGGGAGCGCCGCTCGCGACCGCCGTGGTCGAGGTCTCCGGCGCGCGCCTCCTCGACTGCGCGATCGACCTCGCGCGCGAGCCCTTGGCGAAACGTCTCGGGGGCGAAGCGACGGGCGTTGCCGGCGCAGGCGGCGGGGTCGACCGACGCGTCGTCGAAGGCGCGCACCGCCGCGCCGAGCTCGGCGGGGCCGCCCTCCCAGAAGCAGCCGGTGACGCCGTCGAGCACCGTCTCGAGCGCGCCGCCGCCGCGACGGGCGATCACCGGGCGACCGGAGGCCTGCGCCTCGACGGCGGCGATGCCGAACTCCTCGACGCCGGTGAGGACGAAGGCACGGCAGGTGGCGAGCAGGCGGGCGGCTTCGGCGTCGTCGACGCGGCCGGCGAAGTGGACGTTGGGCGGTGCGGTCCGGCGCAGCCGGCGGCGGTCGGGACCGTCGCCGGCGATCACCAGCGGCAGGCCGAGCTCGGCGAAGGCCTCGATCGCGACGTCGATGCGCTTGTGCGAGATCAGCTCGGACAGGACGAGGTAGTGCTCGCCGGGTTGCGCCGGCGCGAAGCGGCTCAGCTCGACCGGCGGGTGCACGATGTGCGACTCGCGCCCGAAGTAGGACTGGATCCGCGCCTGGGTCGTGTGCGAGTTGGTCAGGTAGCGGTCGACGCGCTGGGCCGCGATCCAGTCCCATTCGCGCCAGCGGCGGAAGAAGCCGCGCAGCGCCGCGCGGGTGAGCGGATCGGTGCGCTCGGAGATCGCGCGCTGACGCTCGTTCCAGGCGTAGCGGAACGGGTTGTGGCAGTAGCTGACGTGCACGGTCGGCTCGTCGCAGATGACCGCGTGCGCCCAGGCGCTCGAGCTGGAGACGACGACGTCGTAGCCCGACAGGTCGAACGACTCGACCGCGGCCGGGTAGAGCGGCAGCAGCGCACGGAAGGTGCGACGGTTCGGCCGCAGCCGCTGCAGGAACGAGGTGCGGATGGTGCGCTGGGCAAAGCGCCCCTCGGTGCCCTGCTCGTCGTAGACCGGTGTGAACAGGTCCGCGTCCGGCCACAGCTCGCACATGTCCAGGAACACGCGATCCGCCCCTCGCAGGGAGATCAGAAAGTCGTGCACCAGTGCGACCTTGCGCGGTCTGATGTGGCTTCCCTCTAGCGCCACGAAGGCGATTCTATGGCCGGTCGCGCCGCGGCGGTGGGCGCAATCTTTCCCGAGCGGTCCGGCCGAGTGCCCAGCCGGTTCGCCGGGCGACCTCGCGCGGCCCCATCCGCTCGAGCAGGTCGGCTGCGATCAGCGCCTGCTGTCCTGCCGTGGTGGCGAGCGCTGCGCGGCGCCGACGGGTGGGCGGCGGCGGGTCGAGGCACCAGTCGACCAACGGGCGGGTCACCCGCGACCAGCGCAGCTCGTCCGCGGCGACGGCGACCGCGGCGGCGGTGCGCTCGCGCAGCGCGTGGTCGTCGAGCAGGCGCGCGCAGGCAGCCGCGAACGCGCCCGGATCCCCGCCGGCGGCGCGGCGCCCAGGCCACGGCGCTCGACGAGGTCGCCGAGCACGTCGCCGCGCGTGCTGACGATCGGCAGGCCGGCCCAGAGGTAGTCGAGCAGGCGCGTGCGGAAGGCGAAGCGCGACTCGAGGTGGTCGGGGTGGGCGCTCACGCCGAGGTCGGCGGCCGCCAGCAGCGCGCCGCGCTCGCGATAGGGCGTCCAGCCGGGATTGACGTGCACCGCCGTGCCGAGCAGTCCCAGGCGCTCGGCCTCCGCGACGGCCTCGTCGCCGGCCGAACTGCCCTCGGCGCCGACCGGACGGCCCGTGCCGATGAAGACCAGGTGCACGTCGTCGCGGGTGCGGCGCAGGATCTCCACGGCGCGGATCGGCGTCGACGCGTCGAGCCAGCGCCAGATGCCGCCGCCCCAGACGAGCACGTGGTCGTCGCTGCCGACGCCCGGCCACGGCGGGCTGGCCGGCGGCGCGGGCGAGGGCTCGTCCGGCACGCCGAACGGCACCACGTCGATCAGCGAGCGCCCGCTCGGGTCGCGGCGGTAGCGGCTCGGGTCGAGCAGACCGCGGAAGGCCATGCCGCCGAGCCAGAAGTCGCGCTGGCGCTCGCTGGCGCAGATGACGTAGTCGGCAGCCGCCAGGCCGGCGAGCACGCCGAGCGTCGTGATCCGCTGCGCCCGCCGGGCCTGGGCCAGCGGCTCGGCGCCGGCGGCCTCGAGCACCTCGATCGGGAGCGGGTTGTAGAGGTCGAAGACGATCCGGACAGAGGACCGCGCGAGGCGCCGCAAGAGCTGCCCGGGCAGGCGCTGCACGACCGCGACGTCGTGCTCCTCGGCCGCAGCCGCGAGCGCATCGTAGTCGGCGACGCCGGCTGCCAGCAACGCCATGTCGGAGGGGTGCGGAAGGTCGCTGGGAGCAGGGGCGGCGAGTGTGACGTCGCAGTGCGCAGCGAGCGCTCGCGCCAGCTCGTAGGCGCGGATCGCAGGGCCGGCCATCACCTCGCCCACCGGCTCCGGCGAGACGACGAGCACGCGCGGACCTGCGCTCATGCCTGCACCGTCGCCCGACCGAGCAGGCGGCTGTAGAAGCGCGGACGTGCGAGACCGACGCGACGCAGGGCCCGATGGGCCGGCCGCAACGGCCGGGGCAGGACGAGGCCGGCGAGCAGGTCGTCGACGGGCGCCGTCTGCTCGACGACCGCGTTGCCGAAGGCCGCCCGCAGCAGTTCGTCGAGCGAGTCGACGGTGAACCACCGGCGATGGTCGACGTCCAGCATGTGGCTGAACTCGACCGGCACCCCGCGCCACTCCTGCGTGCAGTTCGGCACGCTCACCAGCACGTTGCGGCGTGCGACGCGCCGAGCCTCGGCCAGCAGTCCCGCCGGATCCTCGAGGTGCTCCAGCACCTCGAGCATGATCACCGTGTCGACTCCGTCGTCGGCCTCCGGCAGGCGCTCGCCGTCGTAGACCTGCGCATCGACGCCCAGGGCCTGGGCGCGTTCCACGTAGGCGGGCACGACGTCGAGCCCGCGTGCCCGCAGGCCGCGCTCGCCGAGTGCCTTCACGTACCCGCCGAGGCCGCAGCCGAGGTCGAGCAGCTCCCGCCCGGCGTGGTCGGCCACCCAGTCGACCAGGGCGAGGTCGACCTGCTCGAGCGGGTCGGCGTCGAGGTACCACGCGGCGCTGTCGCGCGGACCTCGCGGGCAGGCGTAGCGGTGGCGATGCTCGCTCACCGGCCGAGCGCTCCCGCCACCAACTCGCGGCTGCGCGCGCTCGTGGCGAACACGAGGCCGGCGTAGAGCAGCGCCGCGACCGGCACCAGCACGAGCAGCGTCTCGACGGGGAGCGCGAGCAGCACCGCGGCGGTCAGTCCCGCGGCCGCCGCCGCGGCGGGCACCACGCCGAGGCCCGGGACGAAGCCGAGATGGCGCCGGGCGAGCCAGAGGCCGCCGGCCAGCACGAGCACTTCGGTCGAGACGGTGATCACGGCGGCCGCAACGATCCCATGCTCGGGCACCAGCAGCAGGTTCAGGCCCACGTTCGTCGCCAACCCGACCACGTTCAGCCAGAGCGCCTTGCGCTGCCGGTCGACCGCGATCAGGCCGTAGCCGATCACCCCGTTCACGAACGCCAGCGCCCCGGCGCAGAACAGGAAGCGCAGCGGTTCGGCAGCGCCGGCGAAGTCCGAGCCGCCCGCCAGGTCGACGATCTGCGGCGCCAGCACCGCGCCGCAGGCGGCCACCGGCATGCCGAGGAGCACGAATGCGTCCCAGGCGCCCTGGACGGTCTCGCGAAAGCGTTCGCGGTCGGCGTGGGCGTAGCGGGACATGAGCGGGAACACCGACGTCAGGAAGGCCGTGCCGAGCAGCGACGTGATCTCGAGGATGCGGTAGGCGAGCGAGTAGAGGCCGACCTCGTCGAAGTCGCGGTAGAGCGAGATGATGATCGTGTCCGCGCGCACGTAGAGCTCGTTCAGCGCCAGTGCGATGCCGACCGGCAGGCTGGCGCCGAGCAGGCCGCGCCACGTCGAGGGCGCTGCCTGGAAGGCGAGTGGCGCCAGCGGCCGCGTGAGCCGCCAGGTGACGACCAGCGTCACCGCCGCTCCCACCCCGGCCGCGCCGACGGCCGCGTAGAAGCCGAGGTCGAGCAGCACCACCGCGATCACGGCCACGAAGGCGGCCGCCCGGCCGCAGACCTCGGCGATCGCGGCCCGTCCCATGCGCAGGTCGGTCTGCAGCACGGCCGTGACGGCCGAGGTGAGCATGCCGAACAGCAGCGGCACGCCTGCGATCAGGATCGCGACGCGCACGTCCGGCTCGTAGGGCAGCGCCAGCGACACCAGGCCGGCGATCGCGATCACCACGAGCGAGAGCAGCAGCCGCAGCGTCAGCGCGTTGCCCACCAGTGCCGCGGCGCGCTCCGGGTGGCGCGACGACTCGCGCACGACGATCGTGGTGAGACCGGCGTCGGCCGCGACGCCGAACAGCTGCATCACGCTCAGCGCGAGCACGTAGCGGCCGTAGTCGCCGGGACCGAGGTAGCGGGTGAGGATGGCGACCGAGCCCGCGGCGATCGTGAGGACCGCGGCCTTCCCCGCCAGCTGCGCGGTGGTGTTGGCGGCGACCCGCTGGGCAAGCCGGCTGCGCACGAGGGGCCAAAGGGTATTGTCAGCGCGTGCGGCTCCGGACCCGCCTCGGCGACGCCGCGCTGCTGCTCGGCGCCGTGGCCATCGCCGGTTTCGCGGCGCGCCGCGGCATCAACCCCCACGACGAGGGCCTGATGCTCGCCGCCGCCGACCGCATCGCCGACGGTCAGCTGCCCTGGCGCGACTTCTGGTGGAACTACGGCCCGGCCGAGCCGTTCCTGCTCGCCGGCCTGCAGGAGCTCGTCGGCCGCTCGCTGCTCGCGTGGCGGATCGTGCACGTGCTCGTGGCGGCGGCAAGCGCCTGGCTGGCCTATCGGCTGGTGCGTCGCGAAGCGCCCGTCCCGCTCGCGCTCGCCGCATGGTCGACCGTCGCCGCCGCGCTCTCCTTCCCGTTGCTCCCGAACCCCCTCGCGCCGGCGCTGCTGTCGGCGCTCGCCGGCCTCGCGCTCGCGCCGCGCCATGCCGCGCTCGCCGGAGTCTGTGCCGGGTTGGCGCTGACGTTCCGACCGGACGTGGGAGCAGCGGCGGTGCTGGCCGTCGCCCTGGCCCGCTGGCAGCCGACGACGTCCCCGGACGCGCTCCGTCGCGCCCTGGTCGGCGCCGCGGCCACCGCCCTGCTCGTCTACGTTCCGCTCGCGATCGCCGCCGGCCCGGGACGGCTGCTCGACCAGACCGTCGGCTTCGCGCTCGTCGACCAGTCGCGCCAGCGCCTGCCGCTGCCGTTCGACGCCGGAGCCGCGAGCGACGTCAACAAGGCCTTCGAGCACCTCTTCCCCACGCTCCTGCTGGCCGGCTTCGCGCTCTGGCTCGTGGTCGTCGCGCTGCGCTGGGCACGCGGCTCGGGACCGCCGTGCGGGCTCGCACTGCATGCGCTGCCGCTCGCGGTCGCCGGTGCGCTCTACGTGCTGGCACGGGCGGACGAGTTCCACGTCGTCCTGCTCGCCGCCACGCTGCCGCTGCTGGCCGCGCCCACCCTGGCAGCGGAGCTCGCCCAGCCACGGCGCCGCTGGCCCGCGCTCGTCGCGACAGCTGCCGTGCTGGCGCTGCCGCTCGCCTACGGACTCGACCGCAAGGGCGTCCAGCTGCTGCACCCGCCGACGCTCGCGACGATCGACGTCGACGGCGCCGACGGCGTCCAGGCCGAGCCGAGCGAGGCCCGGGCGTTGGCGGCGCTCGTCCGCTACGTCGACGCCGCCACGAAGCCCGACGAGGCGGTGTTCGTGGCCAACCCCCGCCACGACCTCGTGCGCGTCGGCAATCCGCTCGTCTCGGTCCTGATCGACCGGCCCAACCCGACGCGCTACCCGATCATGCAGCCCGGCGTCGTGACCGAGCGCGACGTGCAAGCGGAGATGGTGCGCGACGTCGAGCGAGCCCGGACCCGCACGGTGATCCGCTGGCGCTCACCCGTCGCAGACGAGCGCGAGCCCAACGGCGCCGGCCGCTCGAGCGGCGTGCGGGTGCTGGACCGCTATCTGGATCGCCGCTTCCGGCCGCTGCGGCGCTTCGGCGACTACGAGGTGCTGGTCGCACGCCGACCGACGTGACCCGGCGGCGCTGCGATCAGCCGCCCGCGGCGCCTCGCTGCTGAGATGATCCGCGCGTGCCGTCTCGCGTCGCCCTCGCCGTACTGTGCCTGGTCGTCGCCGCCTGGTTGGCGATCGGCCTGCGCGACGCGCGGCTCGAGCAAGCGGGCACCGAACTGAGTCGGTCGCCCGCCGCCGCACAGGCGGCGGGCATCGCCCAAGAGGCCGACGAGCAGCTCGACGACGCCACCCTCCTGAGCCCGGACACCACCCCAGACCTCAACCGCGCCGGTCTGGCGCTGCGCCGCGGCGATCTCGACCGCGGCATCGGCCTGCTCCGGGAGGTCGTCGAGCGGGAGCCGGAGAACCTGCCTGCCTGGCGCCTGCTGGCGCTAGCCGCCAATGCAGCCGACGACTCCCAGCTCGAGCGAGAGGCGCTGCGTCGCACGCGCGCCCTCTCCGCCCCGCGCTGACCGCCTACCCCGCGACGCCCTCCCGCAGCCGCTGCGACTGAGCCTCGGCCTTGCCTGCCGGTGCATGATCCGCGCCGGCGGTCGCGCGCATCCGCGTGCGCAGGCGCTCCCACAGGCAGGCCGCGCCGACTGCCGCGCTGGCGGCGAAGGCGCCGTAGCCCGGGATCACATAGCGCGCGTCGTAGACCAGGTACACGACCGGCAGCACCATGATCGCCAGGGTGGTGGCGGCGAACAGGATCCCGCCCGAGAGGCGCCGTCCACGTGCCAGCCAGATCCCGGCCGAGAGGATCAGGAAGAGGAGCGCCACGGGTCCCTCCAGGCGCGTGCGCCTCTCCCAGCCGAGCATGAATGTGCGCGGGCCGTCGTTCGTTCTGGTGCTGACTGTGAGGTACCACTCTGACGGCGAGTTGGCGCCCACGCCTCTTGTCAGATACGGGTATTCGACGGGGTTGTTGAGCACCACGGGGTTCGAGATCAGCCAGACGACCCCGTCGTAGTTGAAGCCACCGGCCGCTCTCTTGTCGGACGAGGCCCAGAAGCGGGTCAGGTCGTTGGCCGCGCGTGTGACGAATGTGCCTCTGGCAGGGGTCGCCTGGGGACGATCGCTGCGGGTCAGCATCGGGCCCCCGAAGCCCGTCTCGTGCTTCATCACGACGAGGTAGCCGCCGAGGACCACCAGCGCCGCCGCGAATCCGCTGGCAGACGCGACCAGGCGCCGTCGCCAAGCACCCGACACGCCCGCCGACAGCCACAGGACGACCACGGCTACCAGCGCCAGGCCGATCACGCGCACCGACGCCCCGAGGGCCGCGAGCGCGCCGGCGGCCGCCCCCCAGAGGATCGGCTGACGGTCGAAGGCCAGGACCGCGCAGAAGACCGCAGCGGCGATGAAGAACGAGAACAGCGACTCGCTCAGCGGAGCGTGCTCCATGAAGAGCACCGGCCCGGCCAGGAGGATGACCGCCGCCGGCAGCAGGCCCCACATCGCCGATGCGACGCGACGCACGGAGAAGAACCAGAGGAGCGCGCTGACGATGCCGAGCACGTGCTGGACCAGGATCACCAGCGAGACCTGATCGCCGAATCTATGGATGAAGCTCAGAAACGCTGGGTACCCAGCTGGCCAAGGGTTGCCGTTGTGCTCGGCGGCCCACACGAACACGTTGGTGTGGGCGGCGATCAGGTAGTAGATGCTGTCGGTGCTCGCGAGGAATCCGGGGCTCTGCGCTTGGCTGAGGAGGACTCGCAGGACGATGCCCGCGACGACCAGGAGCGCCAGGATCGCGAAGGCCGGCAGATCGCCAGAAATCTTCCGGTGCACGGAAGCCATTACTCAGAAGAGTAACTAGATTCAGGCTTCCTTGTGCAAATTTTCGGCAGGCTCGCGGGCGAACCGCTCCCGGGACTCCCACAGGGCCACCAGCAGCGGCGCGACCAGCAGGATCAGCAACGGCTCGAGCGGCATCCGATAGCGGAAGTTGCCGTAGAAGACGAAGCCGTACAGCACCAGCGTCATGCCGAGCGTGACGATCGTCGCGCGTGTCGCCGGGACCGCCCACAGCCGGCGCCAGAGCAGGACGAGCGCCAGCACGGTCAGCGCGAGCAGGCCATACCAGGCGGCATCGGCGATCGTGCCGAGCGCCACCGCCGTGCGCGGGTTCTCGACGATCACCGGCGTGATGCCGCCCGTCGCCGCTGCGCCGGTCAGGCGCTCGCGCTCGATCGCGCTGCGGCCGACGCCGATCGCGCGCGAGTCTCCGAGCCCGAGGTACAGCAGCTTGCGCGGGATCAACGTGAGCTCCTGGACGGGGTGGTGAACCATCCAGTCGAGCGCGTCGTCGCGCAGCAGCTTCGACTGCGCGGCGTCGAAGCCCTTCGCGGGCAGCGCCTCGATGCGCTCGAGCACCTCGCCGTCGGGATAGCTCGGACCGCCGTAGGCAGTCGGGTTGTGCCCGGACCAGAACGTCTGGGCCGAGTTGGTCGAGATGCCGACGGTGGTGTCGAGCGCCAGCGAGTTGCGCACCGCCCAGGGCACGACGACCACGAGCGCGGCCGCCAGCACGGCCGCGCTGCGCAGCCAGAGCTCGCGCGCCGGCAGGCGGCCCCACCAGACAACCGGCGCCAACACGAGCAGCAGCAGGCCCTCCCCGCGTGTCAGCGCCGCCACGCCCACGGCCAGGCCGATCGCGACTGCCGACCAGCGCCGGTCCGGCAGCCACGCCAGCAGCGCGAACAGCCCGACGAGCACGAACGCGTACAGGCTCTCCGCGAGCAGGCCCTCGGCGAGCAGGATCTGGCCGGGCATCAGCGCCGCCAGCACGCCCGCGACGCGCGCCGCCGAGCGCCCGAACGAACGCAGCGCGACGAGGTACAGCAGCGGCACGGTCAGCGCGCTCACGACGGCGTTGAAGACCTCGCCGGCCGTCGGCTCCGGCCCGGCGACGCGATAGACGAGCGAGAGCAGGAACGGAAACGCCGGCGGCCAGCGCGAGGTCGGCTCGCCGTTGAAGCCGATGAAGCCCATCCCCTCCGAGAGCGCCTTCGCGGTCGCGTGGTAGAAGAGCATGTCGTTGAACGGCAGCCCCGCGACGTCCGACAGCACGGGACGGTCGACGGCGAGCACGAAGCCCAGGCGCAACGCCAGGGCGAGCGCGAACAGGCCGGCCAGCCAGCGCAGCTCGGGACGAACCGTGGCGCGCCGCATGGCCGCCGCGGCGACGCTCACACGACGCTCCCCGAGCGCGAGACGACGGGCTCTTCCGGCACGGCGCCGGGTCCCCGCGCGGCTACCTCCGTGCGCCGGCGGCGATCCGGCACGAGGCGCTTGAAGCGCAGCAGCGGCCGCTCGAGCGCGAACCAGCTGATCGTCGCGAGCCCGACCGCCGCCGCGAGCCCGACCACGAACCAGACCAGCACGACCGGGACCGGCCCGTCGTTGTCGAAGTAGAGGAACTGCCACTCGGCGAGCTGCGTGTAGACGCCGTAGTGCCAGAGGTAGATCCCGTACGAGACCACGCCGAGGTAGAGCATCACGCGCCAGCTGAGGAAGCTGCGCACGAGACCGCGGCCCTGATCGCCGAAGACGGCGGGCAGCAGCAGTCCCAGGCCGATCAGCGCATACAGGTAGTGCCGCTCGAAGACCTGGTCCGCCGTGACGCTGGCCGAGAACGGGTTGCGGCCGTCGAGGCCGATCTGCGTGCTCACGGCCCAGAAGCAGACGCCGGCGAGCAGCCAGCCGAGCACGGGGAAGCGGTCGAGCGGCCGCAGCCAGCGCCACAGCTCGCCGTCGCGTTCGGCCACCGCGACGCTCATCACCGCCAGCCCCATCCCGATCGCGAACTGGTCCAGGAAGGCGGGCAGATACAGCAGGCCCTGCACGGCGTTCGCGTGGTCGGGGTCGGGTGCGGTCGAGACGCGCCAGAGCTTCCACGCGACGGCGATCGCGAAGATCGTCGCCAGCGCGGCGGCCTCGGTCAGGTAGCGCGCACGGCGCGTGCGCGCCGGCAGCGCCGCGACCGCGACCGCGAACAGCGGCAGGAAGGCGTAGAAGCTGATCTCCGTGCACAGCGTCCACGCCTGCGGCAGCCCGCCGAGGACGTAGGTGGACGAGTAGATCTGCGCGAAGCCGTAGTAGAGCGGGCCGGCGTCCCAGGTGAAGACGTGCGGCAACCCGAGCACCAGCGCGGTGATCGTGAGCGCGACCCAGTACGCCGGCACGATCCGCAGCAGCCGCCGCCACGCGTACGCGCGCGCCGACGGGCGCGGCTCGTCCGCCATGCGCGCGACGACGAACGGCCGGTAGAGCAGGAAGCCGCTGATCAGGAAGAAGATCGCGACGCCGACCTCGAGCCGCGCGGTGTAGGCGACGAAGGGGCTGTCGGTCGCCTCGAAGCCCGATTGGAAGGCGGCGTGGGTGGCGACGACGCTGATCGCCGCGATCGCGCGCAGCGAGTCGAAGAGCGGGAAGCGGGCCGAGCGGACGTTCATCGGCGCTTGCGCACGCGGATGACGCAGTTCCAGGTCACGAGCTCGCGCAAGCCGGGGATGCGGCAGAGGAGGGCCAGCCGCGGCCAGTAGCGCGGCTCGACGCGCTCGACCTCCAGGTCGGGCAGCGACCGCACGAAGCGCAGCGTCGGCCCGATGTGCACCGGCCAGAGCCCGTCGCCGTAGGCGTTCTTGCGCGGCGGGCCGTGGCGGCGCTCGTAGAGACGCGGCCCGCGCTCGGGCCCGAGCAGGTGGTACGGGCTCATGTCGTGCCCGCCCCAGGGCGAGTACCAGTTCGTCCAGGAGACGTAGCCCCAGCCACCGGGGCGCAGCACGCGCACGCACTCGGCGATCACGGCCTGCGCGTCGGGCGTGTGCTCGAGCATGTTCGAGCAGAAGACGCCGTCGACGCTGCCGTCCTGGAGCGGCAGCTCGCGCGCGTCGGCGATCAGCGCACCCTCCGGCGGCGCCCCGCCGGCGTAGGTCATCTCGGCGGGGTCGTTGTCGACCGGGATCACGCGCGCGCCATGTGCACGCAGCGCGTCGGTGTAGAAGCCGGGCCCGCAGCCGAGGTCGAGCACCGTCTGGCCGTCCAGCGGCCCGTTGCGGCGATCGAGGTCGTCGGCCGCCTCGGCGGCGAGCAGCCGGTAGAAGGGCTCGGGGTCTTCACGCTCGCGGCGGAAGAGCCGCCACAGCGTGCGTACGCGCGCGAGCCCCTGCGGGCGCTGCGCCGAGACGACCCCCTCTCCTGGCACGCGCGCAAGCATTGCAGCCGGCCATGCGGCCCGGGTGCCGTGGTGTCGCGCGTTGCCGGGCGCCCAGAGCGTTAGCCTGCGAACGGACCGAGCCGGCAGCTGTGTCCGAGGCCTCAGCCACGCATCCCTTGGCAGATCCCCGCCCCTCGACGCCGGCGGCGTCGACGGCAGGCCGCCCACGCTGGCGGCGGCTCGGGCTCGGTCGCTTCGAGCTGGCGGTGCTCGGTCTGCTGGCCCTCTGCTCGTGCGCGGTGCTGCTCGACTCGGTCCAGATCGCGCTGCGCGAGGACGGGGTGCTCTGGGGCGCCGACAGCCCGGTCATCGGCGACACCGCCCAGTACCTCGCGTTGGTGCGCGACGCGGCGCAGGGGGTGCTCGTCGGCAACCCGTTCGACATGCGCCCGGACGTCGACAGCCTGCTGCACCCCGGCTGGGTGCTCACCGGCGCCCTGACCGCCCTCGGCCTCTCGCCCGGCCTGGCGCTGCTGCTGTTCAAGCCGGTCGCGGTCGCGGCGGTCTTCCTCGGCGCGCACCTCTACACGCGGCGGCTGTTCGAGGACCGCTTCCAGCGCCGCATCGCACTCGTGCTCGCGCTGTTCGCCCTCAGCCCCGTGCTGGCGGCGATCGACGTCGTCAACGTGCTGCGGCTCGACCAGGTCCCCTACGCCGGCACCGTCGAGCGCCAGTTCGTCTCGATCGGCCGCGAGCTGATGCCGATCGCGCAGCTGCTGGGCTATCCGTGGGCGGCGATCACGGTCGGGCTGATGCCGTTGGTGCTGCTCGCCTACGAGCGCGGCCGCCGCGGCCAGCCGCGCTACCTCGCGCTCGCCGCGACCGGGCTGGCGCTCTGCTGCTGGCTGCACCCCTGGCAGGGCGCGACCGTCTGGCTGGTGATCGCGGCGGTGGAGCTCGCCGGCGCCGTGCGCACGCTCCGAGCCGCTCGCGGCGGCGACGCTCGAGAGCCGTCGCCGTTTGCCGTACGCCGAGCGGCCGTCGTCCGTCGGCTCCTGCGTCGCGCGCTTCCGGTGCTCGCCGTCGGCGCGCTCCCGCTCGTCTACTTCTACGTCCTCAACGTCGCCGACTCGGGCTATCGCCGCCTCGGCCTGCTGCTCGACGGTGGCTTCTGGCGCCCGCAGGTGCTTGCCGCTGCGCTGATACCCGTCGTGATCCCGGCGCTGCTGGCCTACCGCCTCCCGGTACGCAGCTTCCAGGAGGCGGCGGCGCGCTGGTGGCTGCCGATCGCGCTGGTGGTCTACGTCCAACCTGCCGGCACGTTTCGCAACCACGCCGTCGAGGGCTTGGCGCTGCCGCTGGCCGTGCTCGCCGTCACGGGCCTCGCGGCGCTGCCCTGGTCGCGTTGGCGACCCGCGTGGTCGAGCCGCGCCGTGGCGCTCGGCGTCGTCGCCCTGTTCTGCGTCCCGGCCGTGGCGATGCAGCTGCTGATCGCCCACACCAGCGTCCGCGACCCCGACACCCGCCCCTACCTCGTCCAGGGCGAAGCCGACGCGCTGCGCGCCCTCGACGACGATCCTCGCCCCGGCGGGGTGCTGGCGCCGGGTCCGATCACGCTGCTCGTGCCCGGGCTCACCGGCCGCGAGATCTGGTCCTCGGGGCTGATCTGGACTCCCGACGCCTATCAGCGCTCCGCTCAGACGCAGGAGCTGTTCGAGAGACGCATGCCAGCTGCGGAGGCGCGGATCCTCGTGCGCGGCAGCGGCGCGCGCTTCCTGTTGAGCGACTGCCACGGCGAGCGGCCGGACCTGACCCACGAGCTGAGCGGCCTGGTCGCACGGACCCGCCAGTTCGGCTGCGCGCGGCTCTACGAGCTGCGATGAGCAACTGCACCGCCAGCTGATGCCCACGCCCCCGCCACGCCCCAACCGCTTCACCGCCGGCGATCCCCTGCGCGCCCTCGCCGCGCTCGCGATCGTGCTCGTCCACGTCGCCTATCAGTTCGCCTTCCAGCCGGGTGGGATCAGCGGCAGCCTCGGCGAGCTGCCCGACCGCTTCCTCACCGCGCTGCCGGTCGCGGTCAACGTCTTCTTCGTCCTCTCCGGCTACCTGATCGCCCGGCCGTTCGTGCGCGCCTACCTCGACGGCGACGGCGTCCCTCGCGTCGGGCGCTACCTGCGCAACCGCGCGCTGCGGATCGTGCCGGCCTACTGGGCCGTGCTCACCGTGCTGCTGCTGATCTACGGCACGGTCGGCTCCGGCTTCTGGGGCGTGCTCGGCACCTACGCCTTCCTGCAGAACCTGTTCCTCATCCCCGCCCGTGGGCTGTTCATGCAGACCTGGTCGGTGATCGTCGAGGTCGGCTTCTACCTGCTGATGCCCGTGGCGGCGATCGCGCTCACCGCCCTCACCCGCCGCGCCGACCGACGCGCCCGGCTGCGGGTGCTCGCCGTCACGCTTACCGTCGTCTGGCTGGCCAGCGCCCTGCTGCGCAACGCCGTGCCCGAGACCATCGGCCCCTTCGACAAGCTGCAGTTCCTCTCCCTGTCGTTCCTCTGGAGCTTCGTCCCCGGCATCGCTCTCGCGACGATCGAGCTGTCGACCCTCCGCGACCGCTGCGCGCGCATCCGGGCGCTGCCATTCGCGCTGCTCGCGGTCGCCGTCGCCGGCTACGGGGCGCTGATGGCCCTGCACGCGGCACCGGGCCTCGAGCGCTCCTGGGCGGTGATCCTCGCCTCCACGCTCGCGAGCGCCGCCATCGTCGCCGCTCCGCTTATGCTCCAGTGGAGCGACCGCCCCTGCTGGCGCTGGCTCGACAACCGCCCGCTGCACTGGATCGGCCTGCGCTCCTACAGCCTCTACCTCGTCCACGTCACCGTCATCGAGGAACTACGCGACCCCGTCTTCGACCTCGCGTCCGGCTGGCCGGCCTTCGCACTCCTCCTGGCGCTCGGGCTCCCAGCCTCGCTCCTGCTCTCCCACCTCACCTACGAGCTCGTCGAACGGCCGTTCCTCCAACGACGGCTGCCCTGGCGCAAGCCCGCACCAGAAGCAGCCATAGCGAGCTGACAGCGGCGGACGGCCCTCTGTTCTCTGCCGCCCGGGACGGCCGCCACGGAACTCGAGGCCGCTCCTGGCGTCTTTTTGGCGAATTCTCTTCACTGCTGTAAACTTCGAGACTATTGCGATCTAGCTGCAGGTCTTCCGTTCACACGAATGGACCGAGCGCAGCAAGGCATGAAAAGGAGGTCTCGGCCCAGCCGAGCCGGCCGGTCATTCTCGGTTCCGCTCGAACCGACTTGTCACGCTTCCCCCGACAGGAAGGACTGCTCCGTCATGACCGTTTCACTTAGCCGCCTCGCGGTCTCGCTCCTCGCAACGCTCAGCGTCGTGGCGATCGCAGCCGCACCAGCCTCTGCAACCGTCACAGCCAGAGCGAGCAGCGGAAGAATCACCGCCAACTCCAGAGACTCCGTCTTCACCAGAGGCGGCATCGGGTTTAGATGCGCGACAAGCACATTCGCCGGCACTGTCGCAGCCGACGGACTCAGCGCCTCAGTCGAGCTCGACTTCTCGAATGGCGGTAGAACCACATGCAATGGCCCCCTCTCGTCATGTGAGGTCACCACAAGCAGAAGAACCCCCACAACCATCACACTCAGATCAACCGCCTCAACCGCAGGCAGAGGCGCCACCCTCGACGTCCTGATCGATGCCAACTACACACTCGATATCAGCTGCCAGAGCGGCGCTGTCGTCTGCACAATCCCAGGGCCGCAGACCATCAGAGCAGCAGGCACCATCACCCAGGGCACCCCGTCCAGACTCGCCGCCAACGCAAGAGGCATCAGATGCACCGAAGGCGGCACCATCGACCTCACCGGCAACTACACCATCACCGAGACCATCACCATCTCATGAACAACCCAGGGAACGGCGGGGGACGGGGGCGGCGCCAACCCTCCACCACGTTTTCGCAGATCTCATAGCCTCCGAGAACCCCCGAGCGGGGCCGATGCGCTGGCCCCACTCGGCTGGCTCGAGAACACGCACTCCCGAGCAGTAGGGCCCCCGCTATGAGATGGTCAGCGCACCAGTGATGACGTAGCTAGCGGTGTAATCCGCCGTGCCGCCTTCACCGCATCTGATGCCTCTTGCGTTGAAGATGTCCGAGCCAGGGCTGCCCTGGAGAACGGTGCGAGCGCTTCTGATGGTTTGCGCCCCTGAGATTGTGCAGACGAGACCGCCACCGAGGCAGTTGATCTCGAGTGTGAAGTTGGCGTCGAGGACGACGTCGAACCCGGCAGAGACGCCCGCGGATGAGCTGGTTGATCTGCTTGTCATGGTTGTGGGGGTTCTTCTGCTTGTGGTGACTTCGCATGAGACACCGAAGCTTCCCGTGCATGTGGGTCTACCGGCGTTGTTGTAGTCGAACTCGGTTGACATGCTCAAGCCGTCGGCAGCGACCGTGTTGCTCAATGTGCTTGTGGTGCATCTGACTCCGAGGCCGCCTCTCGTGAAGGCGCCGTTCCCCGACGCGCCTGCGCTTCTGCTTCTGCTTACTGTGAGCGTGGCGGATGCCGGCGCGGCAGCGACGGCCAACACGCTGAGAGCCCCGACGATGGCTACTGCTAGTCCACTACGTCCAACGGTCATGACGTTCCTTCCGCTGAGAGTACGAGGTGGTTCGAAGGAGAACCGAGAAAGACCGGGCTGCGGTAACGCGCCCTTGGCGACCTCCCCTCTCATGCCATGCCGACCCGGGTGCCCCAGAGCGGGCATCGAGTTGCGATGGACAGCAATACTTTGAGAAGTTTACAGCACTCAGAATCCCTGTCAATCAAGGGGCAGATTGTGGGAACTGACGATCTACGGAACGACTCGGGGCCGGCACACGCCGGCCCCGCACCCTTCAGATGGGTTCACGCCCCCCCCCGGCGAGCCCTCGAGTCGGCTAGCGCTTGGCGGCCTTGCGCTTGTTCGAAGCGCCCTTCTTGCGCGTGGTCTTCTTCACGCAACGAGACACGCGCTTCTTGCCTTGCTTGACCGTCTTGCGCACATGGCCCGGCTTGCAGCCGACTCGCACGACGATCGAGTTGCTGACGTTCCCGCACCGTGCGCGGACCTGGACTCGCCCCTTGGCGTTGCCCGGCACCTGGAACCGGACCGCGGTCGAGTTCCAGCTGGACGTGTCTGCGGCGCGCGAGCCGAACGTGAGGACTCCGGAGAGGCCGAGGTCGCTGCCGAGGACGGTGATGCTCTTCCCTGGCGTCGCCTTGCCTCGGTAGCCGGTGAGGCGGGGAGTTGCGCATCCGTAGGGATTGGCGTCGTCGCCAGGCCGGGGTGCGGGGACGAACACGAGCGGGAGGGACTGGAACTCCGACGGGCCGCTCTGTGCCGCTCCAGCATCCGTCGTCGCGATCGCGCGCACGTGGAAGCGCTGACCGGCCGGCAGGTCGGTCACGGTCGCCGCGATCGGCTGGGGGCCGGCCCCGGCTCCGAGCGCCGCCTCTGGAGTCACGCTCGAGTAGGCGGTGTCCAAGCCCTGGACGCTGAACCGGTACGTCCCGGCCAGGCCCTGTAGGTCGACGGTCGCATGGAGCGTCGCGGAGGACGTGGTCACACCCGTGGCGGGCTGGATCGTGACCGAGGGCAGCGCACCGGTGGTCGTGAACGAGCCGCTGGCGCCCTCGACGGGGCCTCCCGTTCCGTTGTCGGCGACCACCCGGAAGTAGTACGTCGTGTCAGGGGCCAGGCCGGTCACGAGTTGCGTGACGTCGACGTTCCCGAAGCTGCTCGCGAGGTTCTGCGTCGGCGTGGACGAGTCGAAGACGCCGTCGGTCGTGCCGTACTCGAAGTGGTAGGCCGTCGGGAGGTTGTTCGGGTTGACCGAGCCGTTGAGACGCGCGTTGACCGCCCGGACGTTGGACGCGGACGGCGCCTGGGCGTCCACCGACGGTGGCGCGGCCTCCGTCGTCAACGTCTGGTCCTCGCCCCGGTTCTCCCCGGATACGTTGGCAGCGACCAGGCGATAGTGGTAGGTCTGGTTTGGCTGCAGGTCGGCCAGCTGCGCGTCGACCGGGACGGGTCCCGTGCCGTCTCCGGTGCTGGCGTCAGGGGTGGACGAGCCGTACGCGGAGGTGAGGCCGTAGACGAAGTGATGGGTCGTCGCGATTCCGAGCGGGTCGACCGTGCCCGAGATCGTCGCGCCGGTCGCGGTCTCGCCCGAGGCCGAGCCGGTGACCACGTCGGGCAACGTCACGAGGTTGAAGTAGGCGACCGTACCGCTGCTCTGGTTCACGACGTACACGCGTCCGGTGCCCTGGTCGACGGCCAATCCGGGGGCCGCGTTCCAGAAGAAGCCCCCCGGCACGTCGATGCGTCCAGCGCCGAAGGTGAACAGGAGAGCGCCGCTGCTGTCGTAGTGGAGGATCCTCGGCTCCTGCCCGTCGACGGGGACCTCGTAGACGAAGAGATCGCCGCTCACGGGATCGACGCCCATGGAGGTAGCGAGTCCGTCGGCGTAGACCGTCGACACATACGCGCCGGCGGTCGTGAACCGCTTGACGACGCCGGTGCCGGGGAACGAACCGTCCATGACGTAGACGGCGCCCGTACCGTCGACCGCCACGCCGCCTGCCGTTACGAGCTCACCCGCCGAGCCCGCGCCCGTGATGTCGGGCTTGGGGTTGCCGGCGCTGTCGAAGACGCTGACGCGGCCGGGGAAGTCGTTCACGGCGACATACACGTCTCCGTTGGCGGGATCGACCGCGATGCCGTTGGGACCGGCGCCGCCGACCGGGAGCTGCGAGAGATACATCCCGTCGCTGCTGAACTTGTTGACGACCGGGTTGGCGGCATCGGCGACGTAGATGTCTCCCGTGTCCTCGTCGACGGCGATCCCCGCGGGGGACATGAAGCTGCTCGGCGTCGCGCTGCCGTCGAAGCTCGAGATGAACGTCCCGTCCGCGTCGAAGCGCTGGACGCGAGCGTTGCTCTGATCGGCGACGAGCACCTCATGGGAGGACTGCGACACGACCACTCCCGTGGGCGTGGAGAACTGTCCCGGATCCGAGCCCGGCGCACCGAAGGTGGCGCCGAACACGTGGCCTGGCGCGCCGAGCGCGCTCGGCGCGGCGACCAGCATCAGCACCAGCACGGCCACGGACGCCGTCGCCCGGCTCGCTGCCCGCAGGCACGCGACCGAAGAAGCGCCGACGATCCGTCGGGCTGCCGCATGGCGTCGCCCATCTATGAGCTGCATCTGCTCCCCCTCGAGCCAAGCGCTGGCCTGGCCATCTCCCGAAATCACTCTCAACGCCTCTTCTTGCCGCACGGGGTCTTCATCGCCACCGACGGCGTGACGCGCTTGCCGTTGTGCCCCGACAAGACCGTGGAGGTGACCTGCTTCTTGCGACACAGGTTCCCCTGGCTGACGGTCAAGATGCCCGACTTCCCGCCCTTCAGGGACAAGTCGAAGCGACTCACCGGTGCGTCGGGGACGACGGGGAACGTCGTCACCAGGCGCCCGTCGCTGCCGACGGCGGTCGTAGCCCGAACGTTCAGCGACACCTCGCCCCGAAGCGCCAGCAGCAGCGTCGGCAGCGTCCTGATGGCCCGGCCGGTTCTGGTGAATCGGACGCCCTTCACGAAATAGACCTTGCCCTTCAGCGGACGGTTCAGCAGCGGCGTTCGCGCTATCGCCGACCCGACGATCGAGCTCTTCGGACACCGCGGATCGACCTTCTTGCCCTCGAGGTACTCGCAAAGCCCGTCGGCGTTCTCGGGGTCGAGCGCAAGGGACAGCGGCAAGGTCACCTTGACCTGCCGGATGTGAGCCTGGCCGCCGGGCTGGGTCAGCACCGACTTCAAGCCGGGATGCTCCCCACCGCTGGTCTGGCCCTTGCCGGTCAGCTGCATCGCGAGCTTGGGCGAGAACCCAAGCGAGCGACACCCGCCGACCTCGAACCGCTGCGTGCCCTGCGCACGCGCGCCCTCGTCGGAGAGCAGCGTCGCCTCGAGCTGCTTGGTCGCGCAGCTGGTCGGGTTCAGGGTGAACCCGGGACGATCGATCGCCACCCGCACGTCACGCACGCGCAACGGCACGCCCTTGACGATCGTCGGCAGCGGATCGGACACGACCGTGATGTGCGCGTCCTCCGGATCGACGTACAGCGCCTGGCGCACCACCACCATGCCCAAGTCGAACGGCCCGGCAGCCGCGCGAATCGCGACCGACAGCCCGTACGGGGCGCCGCGGTAGGGGCCGGTCAAGGAAGCCGAGCCCTTGACGTAGTACGGATGGCCGCCCGCGCCGGCGCCAGCGGTCGCCGTGCCCACGCGCGACCCGAGGGGACACGTCCCGGCGTCGGCCTGTGCGTCTGCGCACAGCGTCACGCCGCGCAACTTGGCCAACAGGCCGCCGGGCATCACCACGCCGACGCCCTTGAGGTACTGCTCGCCGTCGTCGCGCGTCAGGGCGACCGTGAAGGGGCTGAAGGCCCCACCGACGGGCACGTCCCCGCCCGCAGTGAACCGCGGCGCAAAACCGCGCGCGGCTCCACAATCGATGCCGAACACGCTCCCAGGCGCAGCGAGCTGCCCTCCCCAGGACCCCATGGCCGTAGCCACCGTCTTGACCCCGCACGTCGGCGGCGTCGCGAGCGGTGCCCGATCGCCGCCCTTGAGCCTCAAGGCGATGCGAGACACCGGCACCTGCGGGTTGTTGTCGAAGATCGCCTCGATCCGACCGGTCTCCGAGTCGGCGCGTGCGTTGCCCCGCAACTTGACCGCCACGCCACGATCGGGGTTGTTCAAGCTCATGAAGACGCGGAAGAGGTTCCCCGACTCGGGATCGTCGCTCTGCTGGCTGCCCACGAACACCTCGCCCTGCAGCGGCTGCGCCAACAGGGGCGTCTCGGCGGTCACCGTGCCGATCTTCGACGCCTGCGGACACGCGGCAGGCCCAGGCTGGCCGATGCCGAGCTGCGCGTCCGAGCACGCCTGCAACCCGTTGGCCGACGAGGGATTCACCGTCACGCCCTCGGGGAACGTCACCGACACCCGCCTGAGATGCGCAGGGGCCAAGCCCGTGGGATTGACGAGACTCTCCTGGGGGAGAGTCAGATCCACCGCCAGGCCAGTGGGCGAATCGGGACGGCTCGAGTCCAGCCGCGCCTCGAAGCCGGGCTGGAAGGGAAGCTTCTCGCAGCCGGTCACGCCGATCTCCGGGCCCCACTCCGTAGGGGCAAGCGGAAAGCCCGGGGGCGCATGGCTGATGAAGCTGCTCTGATCGCCCGCGACGCCCGGCATCCAGGCCGTGATCGCGATGCTGGTCTCCAGGCCCACGCCCGGAGGAGTGCACTTCGTCGGATTGGTGATGAACGCGTTGGCCGGGCTGTCGACACCGGCCGGGCGCAGCAACGCGTCCGGGCTGTTGGGATTGCAGTCCGGCGTCGGCACGCTGTCGAGCACGATCTCGAAGGCAAGGCACCGCTGGGCATCGTGCTGGGGGGCTGCCGGGACGCCCCACAAGGTCACCGTACTGCCCAGGACCGGGACGCCCTGACTGGCGTTGCGCACACGTACGCGCACCCCATAGTCCCCGTCGTTGCGCACCACGGCGTCCAGGAACGTCTTCTGCTCGGCGACCGAGAAGGCGAACTGCGCCGCGACGCCCGGCGGCGGCTCCAAGTTGAACACCGGCGCCATGATCTTCTTGACGACCCCCTCCTGGTTGGCCGTCACGACCGCCCGCCCGACGATGCTCGACCGCGGACAGAAGGTGGACTCGGACGCACCCGGGAACTGGGCGTCGACGATGCTCGGAATCCGGCGATCCCGCGGACAGGCCGCGACGGCGGTCGGATTGCCAAGGAACCCCGCCGGCAAGTCCACGACGGCGTCCTTGAGCTCCCCGCCGTCCGGATACTGCGCCCCGGGAGGGGACGTCCCGTTGCCGTCATGGACGCGCCGGTTCAACGCGAAGCTGACCGACGCGGACTCGGGATGACCGCCCGCCTGGGTGAACGCTCCCCCTGGCCGTCCAGGACCGCGCCGTCGAACGCCGACAACCCGAACTCCGCCTGTGCCGGCGCCGCTCCCGCGACGCCAGCCAGCACGACCGCGGCGACAGCGCACAGCGACGCCCGCCCTAGCCTCATGCGATGCATCTAGCGCCGCCTCCCATGCTCTTGCGCCGCCCTGGGCTTCTTCACGCAGCGCGACTTGCCCTTGACCTTCTTGCGCACTCGACCACGAGCGCACTTCTTGGGCTTCTTCTTCTTGACCTGCTTGCTCTTGGCCGGCGCCGCGTTGCCGTCCCCGACGAACGTGGAAGTCGCGGGCGGAGCGAATGCCGGGGAGTCGGGCGTAGCGCCCTGACAGGCATCTCCCTGGCACAGAACCGGCTCCGCGGCGTCTGGGAAGCCGCCCCCCACCCGGGCGTCATACATGTCGCTCTGGTTGTCCCGATCGCTCTTGACCAAGCGCTCGCGAGTCATGAAGAAGACGTCCTGCCCGTTCGCGCTGGCATCGACGAATTGCGCGCCGGAGCTGCCCTGGCCGCTCGAGACGAGCCGGAGCGCACCGTCCCTCCACTCATACACGTCCGCTCGACCATTCGAGTCTTGAGGCAAGAGCGCCTGGGACGTCTCGAAGATCACCGACGACCCGTCCTCCGAGAGATTCCGCGAAAGCCGGTACGGCACGGTGGGAAACGCCGAAAGCACGTTCCTGGCCATGAAGAGGCCGGCCTCGCCCGTAGACGCAGGCAGCGCCGAGCTGCAAGACACGCACGTCACGTCCTTGGTGGCAGCGTCGTAGAGATAGACCTGCCGCTGTCCGGCGTTGTCATAGCTCGTCAACTGCGCCGCGGACACGAACAGCAGCTTCGAACCGTCATCGGTGGTCCTAGCGTCTCGATAGGTGCCGAGACCATCGATCGTCGTGCGAATGACAGACCAAACCGACGAATCCAACCCAGTCAACTCCGCGACCAGATCCAATCCCTCGCCCTCGCTCCACATGTACAGATTCGGACGATTGGCGACCGCATCGCCAGTCAGCGCCGCGGCAGCGACGAAGTACACGCGCCGAAGATCCCGAGACGCGGCGGCAAGACCAATCGCCCCGGCACCGTTGGGCGACGTCGTCGTGAGATCGGTCACCCGCGACCCGACCGGCGCAGAGCCATCCCACAGATACACGTCAGCGCCATCGCCGCCCGCCGTCGCATCATCGGTCAACCGTTCCGCACTCGAGAACACGGCGCGACTTCCGGTCGCCGCCTCAGCCGCCCAGAACTCCGCGATCTGGGCGATCGGCTCGGCGCCCGTCTGCTCCGATACGGAGACGGGCCTCGTGGTGGCGCCGTTCTCGCGAACGTACAACGGGCCGGTATTGCGCCCCTCGGTAAAGAACACCCGCTGCCCGTCATCCGACACCAGATGATCACCCGGATAGGGCGGATACGGGACGAGCGCCGCCCGCGCCCCCCCGGAAGCCTGGGCAGCCGGCTCGCCGTCGGGCAACACGCTCACGAACTCCAACTCGCCGTCGGACCACATGTACAGCGCCCGACCGTCAGCGAAGTCATCCGACGGCGGACCGTCCGCCGTCAACTGACGACCACGCGAAGCAAACACGATGTGCCGCATGTCCTCCGACGCACCGCTGAACTCGAAGCGGTCCGGCACGTTGGCGCTGAGATCGGGTCCCAAACTCGCCCACGGATCGCTGATCAACCGCCAAGCAGGCCCCGCGGCCTGCCAGAGATACATCCCCCACGAACCCCCGAGCTTCGCCGCAGGATCCGTAAGCGGCACGTTGGTCAGCGCGGCGGCCCTGGAAAGGTCCGACGACAGATACACCACACGCGGCGAACTGAGCGCGGTCGGATTCAACACCTCCGCATCGAACGGCGGAGAGATGCTGCGCGTCACCCACCCCTCGCCGGTCCGGCGACTCAAATACTGCGTCTGCGGCGCACCCGACGCAGGATCCGCAAACTGCGAAGACCCCGAATAGGCCACGGCGCCACCCGCGTCAGCCGCCCCGGACGACGCCCAGTCCTGAATCAGGATGTCGCGGTCGAGATCCCCACCGTTCTTGTCCTGGGGCGAGACCAGCTCGAACCCACGCGACGGAGGGGCCCCAAGCGCCTGTGCCGGAAGACACGCCAGAACCCCGACGATGCCAAGCACCCCAAACACCCGTCGCACGAAGCGACCGGCTCGCTGACCACCGTCCCTCATCCCAACTCACCACTCCTCCGCACGTAGCGTACACGCGCCCCACAGGCCACGTGCCATTCCAAACCCCTCGACCCCGACTATAGACGGCGACGTTTGCAGGGTCAACTAGAGACCGCGAATTTCTCGATCCCGAGATCCGGAAACCGTCGATACATTGACAGACCCCTGAGCGCTCAGCTACTGTAGCGCGGCGTACCGGCGAGACCACTTCCAGCGCTCGCCGCTACGCCCAGTCGGTCCACAGAGAGGAGCGTTCTATAGAGCCTTGAGTAGCTGTCGGTCCGTCCGTCTTCTCGAGACACGGACCCTGGTCCCTGGGAATCAAGAGGGACATGGAATGCAACAAACGCCCATTTACGAAGGGAAACGATTGAGCATGAAGTCTGCAACCATGCGCGGGCTGCTCGTGGCCGTCGCGGCGCTCGCCGTCCTGGCCGTCGCAGCTGCCCCGGCATCCGCAACCATCACAGCCGGCGCCGCGAGAACCGTCACCGCCAGATCCAACGACTCCGCTCTCACCAGAGGCGGCCTCGGAGCCAGATGCACCACAAGCACAGCGGCCGGCACCGTCGCAGCCGACGGGCTCAGCGCCTCAGTCGAGCTCGACTTCTCCAACGGCGGTAGAACCACATGCACCGGCTCCTTCGGTGTGTCATGCGAGGTCAGAACAGCCGGCAGAACCCCCACAACCATCACACTTAGATCAACCTCGTCAACCGCCGGCAGAACCGCCACGGGCGACGTCGTGATCGACGCCAACTTCACATACGAAGTCGCCTGCCTCGGCGGCGGCCTCGTCTGCACAGTTTCAGGCGCGCAGACCATCAGAGCAGCTGGCACCATCACCCAGGGCACCCCGTCCAGACTGGCTGCCAACGCAAGAGGCATCAGATGCACCGAAGGCGGCACCGCCGACTTCACCGGCAACTACACCATCACCGAGAGAATCACCATTTCATAACGAAACTCTCGTATTAGGCACAGCGGGGCCGGCACCAGCCGGCCCCGCTCGCCTTTGGCAACTCTGGCGCGTCCAACGCCCACTCCACCAGAGACTTCGAGGACCGTTGTGAATTTCCGTAGATCCTGCCAGGTGACTGTGATCGCAGTGGCTGTCGTACTCCTGGGTTGCGGCGAGAAGGAACTCCCTGCAGGAATCGTCGCGCAGGTCGAGGAGCGTCCGATCACCCAAGCGCAACTGGGCCACGCGATGATCGGCCGCTTGGCCCCCAGCTCGGGGAGAGTCTCGCGCCCCTACCAACCGGGCGACGTCGAAGGATGCATCGCGGCCGAAAGAAGGGGCTCCGACGCAGACCTCGATCCCAAGGCCGCACGCCTGCGCTGCTCCGAGCAACGCGATCGCGATCAGCGCGCCGCCCTTCGATTGCTCATCCAAGGACGCTGGTATGCGCTCGAAGCCAAGCGGCGTGGCATGGCCATCCCCACATTCCACGGGTTCGCCCGTGTCTGGGGAACGAATGCGGGGGTGGATCCCAAGAACATGTATGAGGTCACGGAGTTCAGTGCGCTGCGCGTAAGACTGGTGCAGAACAGCAAGCTCCGCCCGACGGTCTCGGACGCCGAGGCCCGCCGCTACTACCTCGCCCACCGCGAGCATTACGCGATCCCCGAAGACCGACGGGTCGAGGCGGTGCGCACGCGGACCCGAGCGCAGGCTGACCGCGCTGCAGCCCTCATGAGCAGCGGTCATCCCTTGGATCAGACCGTGCGGAGATCGGCGACATCCGAGGTGACCCTCCCCTACGAGGGAGCCAAGTCCACGTCTGAGCTGGATCCGGCCACCCAGCGCATCGTCCGGCGGCTGCGCGTCGGCGGCGTGGCGCTGAGCAAGCGAGCAGTGGGCTGGTCCGTCCTACGCCTCCAGACCGTCACTCCGCCCAGGACGCCCAGCTTCGAGGAGGCGAGGGTGGAAGTCATGAGCGACCGCCAGGAGCAGGAGTTCGAGCAGGCCACCAAGCGTCTGAATCAGAGCCTGCGCGAGAAGTACGGCAGCAGCACGCTGTGCGCTCGCGACCACGACGTCCCCGAATGTGGATAGGCGATCGAGAGTCCGCGCTCAGGAGCCCTCAATGAGGAGAGTTTCTTGACTTTGTTGAAGCGGATCGTGTAGAAAGATGTTTGAAGTTCAGGAAACCCAAGTTTGTTGAAAGGAGCAATCAGTGCGCAATCTGCACAAGACCCTGCTAGGAGCCTTCGTGGCGGGTCTTATCATGGCCGTCGCCGCGCCGTCGGCGTTCGCCATTACATCGAGATACAGAGCCTATGCCGGCTGCCCCGATGCACCCAACGTGACGACGTGCATCAGAGCGGACACCAGAGGCGGGCACATCCAAATTGGGACGACGGACGTACCGATCAGCCAAGTCGTGACGCTGAGCGGCGGTCTCGACGGCAACTCGACCGATCCGATCACTCCCATCTTCTACAACTCGCAGGGTGGGCTCACGGGCAATCCGCTCGAGGTTCCGGGTGGCCTGGCGGGCTTGACCGGCATCAGCGAGTTCATCCTCAACCTGATCACGTTCGGTGCCAATAGGGTCTATGCCCAGGCCCAGCTCGTCGGCACCCCGCAGATCGACTTCGGCAGTGGCCTCGGCCTGAGAATGCCGATCAAGGTCAACCTCCTGAACCCGTTCCTGAGATCCGGATGCGCCATCGGCAACGCCGCCAACCCACTGAGACTCGATCTCACGACCGGTACGACGGCACCTCCGGCCCCCAACAGACCGATCAGCGGCCACGGCCCGACCGGCGCCGGTGCCGACCCCGCCGACCCGGCGATCACCGTGCTCTCGAACATCAAGCACGTGGACAACTCGTTCGCAGCCCCGAGAGCATATGGATGCGACCTGCTCGGCTTCGGTCTCATCAGCGGACTGATCGACTCGAGAGTCGGCCTCCCGTCCGCAGCAGGCAGAAACGAGGCGGTATTCGATAGAACCGACTTCCGCTTCGTGGCCAGCTACGAGGTCTACCCCTAGTAGCTACAGCCGCACGGTAGGAGCAAGGCGAAAGTGGCGCCCCGACGCACGTCGGGGCGCCGCTCTTGCTTCACCCCTCACGTGAAGGTTCCCGCGACCCTCCGAGCCGAACCCGCCACCTGCGGGCTACGACACACCGCGACGAGGTCGAGCGCGCGGTCGGTGGGACCGTCGGCCAGCCAAAAGTCGCTCGGGCTGATGGCCACGGCGCGCGAATCCGCTGTTCGCCTCTCTCGAGCGAGCTGGCGATCGTAGAGACGCTGGCGCACCCGGCGGGGAACCAGTCGCCGCAATCGCAACGGATCCCTCGCCAGCAACGAGTCCAACCGCGCCTGCTGCTCGGCCACCAGCTCGAGGTACCGCTCCGAACCGAAGACCCCCTTCACCTCGACCGCCTCGAAGCAGGACGCGCAGAGCGCCTCGAGCTGGGCGGCGTCGTACTCGACGTAGTGGTAGGGATCGACGATCTCGTCGGCCCGCGCGAACGTGAGCCGGTTGGGCGTCACGAAGATCGCGATCCCGTCCGGCTCCAGCACCCGCACCACCTCGGCCAGCACGCGCTCGGGATCGGGCACGTGCTCGATCGACTGCACCGCCAGCACCGAAGCGAAGGAGCCGTCGGGCAGCGGCAACGCGCGCATGTCGCCCACGTGCGTCTCCCGCGCCTGCCCTGCCAGCGCCCCGGAGTCGAGGTCGACTCCGACCGTCTCCCGCGGCGCCAGCAGCTCGTAGCTGTGGCCGACCCCACAGCCCAGGTCGAGCACCCGTCCCGGAGGCAGCAGCGCCGCGCACTCGCCGTAGGCGGCGACGTGCCGCTGCCAGGTCGGATTGAAGCCGCCGGCGGCGGTCATCACCCGCTCGCCGGTGATCCGCTGCGCGGCACCAGGGCTCATCGCCGCAGCTTCCGCGAGCGCAGCAGTCCGGTCCGGTGCAGCAGCAGGCGCCCCGCCGCGCCGAGCGTCTTGACGCCGTAGACCGTCGACTGGCGCAACGTCGTCGACGACGCGTCGTCGAAGTAGCGGCTGCGCGCCGGCACCTCGTCGATCCGGAAGCCGAAGTGCGCCGCCTGCATCAACATCTCCGAGTCGAAGCTGAAGTCGTTGGCGTTGCGCAGGAACGGGACGGTGAGCAGCAGCTGCCGTGAGTAGGCCCGGTAGCCGGTGTGCATCTCCGACAGCCGCGTGCCGAGCACGCGGTTCTCGACCGCGGTCAGAGCCCGGTTGGCGGCGTAGCTTGTAGCGCGGCATCCCGCCCTCCCGGGCCATCCCCGCGACCGCCAGCCGCGACCCGAGCACCAGGTCGGCCTCGCCGGCGACGATCGGCGCGATCAGCCGCGGCAGCAGCTCGGGCTCGTACTGCCCGTCCGGGTGCAGCATCACGACCACGTCCGCCCCGCGCTGCAGCGCCTCGAGGTAGCAGGTCTTCTGGTTCGCGCCGTAGCCGGCGTTGTGCGGGTGCCAGATCGTGTGGATCGGCAGCGAGCGGGCGAGTTCGACCGTGCCGTCCTGCGAGTCGTCGTCGACCAGGATCACCTCGTCGACCACGTCGAGCGGGATCGCGTGCACCGTACGCTCGAGCGTCTTGACCGCGTTGTACGCGGGCATCACGACGATCACCTTCGGCCCGGCCTGGGTTCCCTCCCCCACGGGCGCCAACACTATTGGCGACGCGCCTCGAGGTAGACGCTGCCGCCGCGGCGGGCGGCGACCTCGAGGCCCGACAGCAGCGCCGCGACCGGCATGAGCGCAAGCGCGGCGGCCGTCGCGCCGAGCCGTCGAGACGACGTGAGCTGAACGCGACGAGCGTCGGGGCGACGAATCGCGTCGTAGAGGTCGAGCTGGCCGGGCAGCGCTGCGACCAGCCCGTGGAGCGTCCCGAACAGCACCTGGCCGCCGCGCCAGAAGCTGACCCGTTCGACGGTCAGGCCGGCGTCGCGCGTGCCGCGCGCCAGCGTCCGAGCCGGCAGGTGGACGAGGTGGCGCGGCGGGTCGAGCGCGAGCCAGCGCTCGCCGAACCACCGTGCCTGCAGGCTCGCCACGTTCGGCACCGCGACGATCAGCACGCCACCGGGCCGCAGGAGGCTCGCCGCATGCTCGAGCGCGCGGCCCGGCTCGCGCAGGTGCTCGAGCGAGTGCCAGAAGACGATCGCCGCGAAGCGCTCGTCGAGCTCGGTGACCTCGGCCTCGCGCACGTCGGGCCGGCTCGACGCTCGCTCCAGGCCAAGCGCCGGACGCCCAGCGGCATGCAGCGCGTCGAGCAACGTCCCATCGCCACTGCCGACGTCCAGCACCGGTCCTGGTGGGGCGAGCTCGTCGACGCGAGCGGCCAGCTGCGCGCGGCTGCGCCGCAGCAGCGCGTCGAGCGGACCGGAGAAGCGACCGGACTCCGGGCGGTACCAACCGGCGTAGGCGCGGTCGAGGTCGGCGTCGCTGGGCCAAGGGTCCGTCGTGCGGGCGCCACAGCTCGAGCAGCTCAGCCCACCCGGCAACCGTTGCGCGTCCGGACCCAGCGAAGCGCCGCACCACGCGCAGCGAGTAGGCGGCCCGAGCGCGTGCACCGCCGGAGCGTATCCGGCGGATCCGTTGCAACTCCAGCGTCAAGACAGAAGCCATTCACAGCTCGTGCCGAACGTCTGCTACCAATGGCCGCCGTGTCGCGATTGCTGACCGCCTGGGCAATCCTGCTCGTCCTGCTCGCCGTTCCCGCCACGACGCTCGCGCAGAGCGCCGGCGACGATCAGTACTCCGATCCGCTGGCGGGATCCGAGCAGCCCTCGAGCCAGGGTCAGGGTCAACCCCAGTCGGGTTCCGGCCAGGGTTCCCCGGCGCCGCAGACGAGCGCACCGACGCAGAGCGCGCCCTCCGGTTCCACCCAAGCCGGAACCGAGGCGGGCGCCGCGAGCGCCGGCGACGCGCTGCCGCGGACCGGCCTGAACGTCGTGCTGCTGTTCGCCGCAGCCGCCCCGCTGCTCCTCGGCGGGTTCGCGCTGCACCGGGTCTCGCGCACCGTCTGATCCTGAGCCATGACCTGGGCCGCCGTGACCGACCGGCTCGAGCGCGGGGCGATCCCGCTGGGGCTCGCCGCCGTCTCGTTCGCGCTCGCGTTCGCCCAGCGCCCGGGAGCTGCCTCGTCGGACACCAAGATCGACTTGCACGTCGATCCCGCCGGCTTCCTGGCTGCGGTCACCTCCCCCTGGACCGACGCATACGGCCTGGGCGCCGTCTGGAGCGGCCAGTACTCGGGCTACCTCTGGCCGATGGGGCCGTTCTTCGCCCTCGGACGCACGCTCGGCCTGGAGCCGTGGGTCGTCCACCGCCTCTGGCTGGGTCTGATGCTCGCGCTCGCCGCCTGGGGCGCGGTGAAGCTGATCGACGCCTTCCACACCCGACGACGCGGCGCGGCCCACCTGGTCGCGGGCGCGGTGGCGGTGCTGAACCCGTACACCGTCGTCTTCGCCAACCGCACGAGCATCACGCTGTTGGCATACGCGTCGCTGCCGTGGCTGCTCGTCTGCGTCCAGCGCGGCTTGCGCAACCCTCGCGGCTGGGGGTGGCCGGCGGCGTTCGCGCTCGTGCTCGCCTCGGCCGGGGGCGGCGTCAACGCGGCGACCACGGCCTGGGTCCTGCTGGCCCCCGTCCTGCTCGTGCTCTACGAGCTCTGGGCGCTGGGGCTGCGCCCGCGCGCCGCGCTCGAGTTCGCGCTGCGAGCCGCGCCGCTCGTGCTGCTCACCTCGGCCTGGTGGATCGTGCCGACGCTCGTCCAGGCCGCCGACGGCATCGACTTCCTGCGCTTCACCGAGCAACCGAGCGTGATCTGGCACACCACCTCGCTACCCGAGAGCCTGCGCGGGATGGGCTACTGGACCGCGTACACGGAGCTCGGCTTCGGTGGCGTCAAGGTGCCCTTCTTCTCCGACGCGGGCACGCTGCTGTTCGACCCCGTCGTGCTCGTGGTGTCGCTGCTGCTGCCGGCGCTAGCGCTGGCGAGCTTTACCGTCGCCCGACGCTACCCGTATGCGCCGTTCCTGCTGGCGATGACGCTGGTCGGGGCGTTCGCGATGATGGCCGGCTTCCCCGAGGGTTCGCCGCTGCGCCGGGCGATCACCACCGTCTACGAGAACGTCGAGGCGGTCCGGTTCCTGCGCACGACCTACAAGGCCGGGCCACTGACGATGTTCGGCATCGCCGGCCTGCTCGGATTGGGCGCGGAGCGCGCGTGGCGACGACGGCGCGCCGGGCCGGTCCTCGCCCTGCTCGGCTGCGCGCTGCTCGTCTTCGCCGCCCTCCCCTTCTTCCAGGGCCGCGCGGTCGATCGCGACGTCGAGTTCTCGGTTCCCTCCGCTTGGTCGCACGCCGCCGCGGACGTCGATCGCACCCTGCCCGACGGCACGCGCACCGTCGTACTGCCCGGCAGCCTGTTCGGCTTCTACGACTGGGGCGGCGTCACCGACCCTGCCCTTCCCGTCCTCAGCGACCGGCCGACCGCCTCGCGCTTCGTCGTGCCCTACTCCGACCTGCGCGCGATCGACCTGCTCTGGACCGTCGACGGGCTCGTCCAAGAGCAGCGCACGCTGCCCGGCCAGCTTCCGCCGCTGCTCGACCTCATGGGCGCCGGCGCCGTCATCTCTCCGTTCGACTACGACGCCCGCCGCGCGGGCAGCACGCCGCCTGCCGACTCGGCGCGAGCGCTCGCCACGGGCGGCCTCGACCGCCCCGACCGCTCGTACGGCTCCACGCACGCGCGTCCTGCGGCGTCCTCCTCGCTCGACCGGCCCCTGCCGCTGCCCACCCTGCGCCGCTACGACCTCGAGCCCACCGGCGGCTCGGGGCTCGTGCGGGTGCGCCCTCGCGGCCCGGCGACCGTCGTCGATGGCTCGGCGTCGGGCGTGACCGCACTCGCGGCCTTCGGACAGCTGGACCGCGAGCGGCCACTGCTCTACGCCGCCGATCAGACCCCGGCCGCGCTGCGGCGACTCGCGCGCGATGGCGCTTCGATCGTGATCACCGACTCGAACCGCAAGCGCGCGTTCGTCAACTCGCGCATCCGCGCGAATACCGGCCGCACGCTCGACGCGGGCGAGCAGCTGCCACCCGACGTCGCGGTGCTCGATCCCTTCGACAAGGGCTCCGACGCCCAGACCGTCGCCGTCTACGCGGGCGGCGCCCGCTACGTCCGCGGCACGATCGAGGCCAGCTTCAGCCAGTTCCCCGAGCGCGGCCCGATGGCCGCCTTCGACGGCGACCCGCGCACGAGCTGGATCACCAACGCGTTCCTGCGTCAAGGCGAGCGGCCGTACCTCGAGGTCGGCTTCTCCCGGCCGCGCGCCGTCGAGACGATCGCCCTGCTCCCGTATGGCGATCGTCGCGGACGGCCGGTGGAGGTCCGCATCGCCGGCACGACCTACGCGCTGCACCGCGGCTGGAACCGACTCCGCCTCGGACTACGCGACGTGGACGGGCTGCGAGTCGAGATCTCGCGCAGCGCGGCACCGCCCCGCGGCGGCGGCCCGGGCGGCATCCGCGAGCTGCGGGTGCCCGGCCTGCAGGTGAGCGAGCGGCTGCGCACGCCCCTGATCGCCGCCCGAGCCCTGCGCGGACAGCGTCTCGAACGATCTCGGCTGACCGTGCTGCTCGAGCGCACCTCTCCCTTCTCCCCGCTGCACCTCAGCCCACCGGCAGGTGAGCTGCAGGATCGCGACCTGCGCAATCGCGCCGACGCCGAGACGAGCATCGAGCGACAGATCACGCTGCCGGCGTCTCGCCGCTTCACCGCGGACGCCTGGGTCTCCGCCGGCTTCGACACGCCCGACACCGTGCTCGATCGTCTCGCCGGCTACCGCGGCGCCGTGCGCTTCCAGTCGTCGGCCCGTTTCGAGAGCGTCCCCGGCCGCCGCGCGTCGAAGGCCTTCGACCGCCGCGTCGGCACGAGCTGGATCGGAGCGTGGCTGCCGGACCAGGTCCCCTGGATCGAGTGGCGTACCCCCGAGCCCCGCACCATCCGCTCGCTTCGCCTGGCGCCGGTCGCGCGCGTGCGCGCGCCCACGCGGGTACGCGTGCGCTGGGACGGTGGCTTGACGGCGCCGTTGCCAGTGGAAGACGACGGCACCGTGAGCTTGCCGCGGCCACTGACCACGCACCGCGTCCGGCTCGAACTGCTCGACGCGGACCTTCCGCCGCGGACTCCCCCAAGCGCGCGCCGCCGTCGAGCAGTGGGCATCGGCGAGATCGGCGGCTCCGGCGTCCCCACGGCTGCCATGCGCAGCTCCAGCACCCTGAGCGGCCGTTGTGGCGACGCCTCCCTCACCGTCGCCGGCGTTCGGGTCCCGCTCCGCCCCACCGGCACGGTCTCGGACCTCGACGCCGGGCGGGCACTCCAAGCCCGCGGCTGCCGCGCCACGACGGTTCCCGCGGGCCGCGTGCGACTGAGCACCGCCAGGGGCCCGCTCCGGGCCGATCTGCTGCGACTCGACTCTCGCGCTCCCCGTGCGGGCACCTCGATCGGCGGGGGCCGCGTACTCGATCCCGGCACCCTCGGCCGAGGTGAGCTGTCAGGAGCGCAGCTGGCACTCGACGGACCCTCGTGGCTCGTGCTCGGCGAGAGCTACAGCACGGCGTGGCGGGCCCGCTGCGACGGTCGCGACCTCGGCCAGCCGGTGCCGATCGACGGCTATGCCAACGGCTGGCGAGTCGACCGCTGCGAGCAGGCGTCGTTCTCCTTCGGGCCGATCGGCACCGTGCGTGCGGGCTATGGGATCTCGCTGCTCGCCACGCTCGGGCTGCTCGGATTCCTCGTACTTCGCCGTCCGTGGCGAACGGCACCCGAGCCCGATCGCACGAGGAGACCCACGTCCAATCCGCTGCTCGCTCGGCCGACGTCGCTGCCGCTGGCCGCCGCGGCAGGCGTCCTCGCCGCCGTGGTCCTCGGCTTCGCCTTCGCCCTCCGCGCCGGGGTGGCCGCCGGCCCGCTCGTCGGGTTGGTCCTCTGGCGCGGTATCGGGGTCCGCGTGCTCGCGATCGGCGCGACGGTGCTGCTCGCGATCGTCGTGCCCGCCATCTACGTGCTCGACATGCCGACCGACCTCGGCGGCTTCAACTCGAACTACCCGATCGATCTGATCGCGGCTCACTGGGTGGCGGTGCTGGCGGTCGTGCTCGCCTTGCTTGCGTTCGTCAAGGCGTCGCGTGGGCCGTTCGATAACCCGTAGCTCCACTGTGTCGTTTTCACTATGGTGAAGCAAAGCTCCGCTATGAAGCACGATGAGACATCAACCGTCGAGAGCGTGGCTGTCCACGTTCCTCGTCGTCCTCGCCTTGGGCGCGGTCGCCGGCTGCGGGGACGACTCCGACGGGGATAGCGACGTACCGCCCGACGCCGTCGCGCGCGTGGGCGACACCGTCATCACGAAGCAGCACGCCCGCGACTTCCTGCCAGGGCAGGCCAAGGACGCCCAGGCGCGCAAGCGACTGGCGCAATATCTCGTCGTCGCCGAGTGGGTCAGACGGGAGGCCGAGCGGGAGGACGTCAGCGTGCCGACCTCCGCCATCGAGCGCTCCCTGGACAAGCGGAAGGCCGATACACCGCGGGCCGTAGCGCAACTCGAAGGCATACTGCTGATCGGCGCCCTCACCGAGAAGGCCGCCGGAGGTCCGGTGCCCGAAGCGGACATCGCCCGCTACTACCGCGAGCATCCGCGCGAGTACGCCTTCCCCGAAGTGCGCTACATGAGACTGGTCGCGACCGACTCGCGCGCCCAGGCCGTCGCTGCGAAGCGCGCGCTCGAGCAGGGACGGGGCTGGAAGGGCGTGATCGACCGCTACGGCACCAGCAGGACCGTCACGCCGCCCAGCGGCGACATGGGCGCCCAGCCCGGAGAGATGCCGGACGCCCTCGGGGACGCCCTCTACGCCGCCAGCAGAGGAACGTTCAACGGGCCGGTGAAGACCGAGGACGCGTGGTACGTGTTCGAGCTGGTCGTCATCGATCGACTCCCCCGGCAAAGCCTCGCCCAAGTACGCCAACCGCTCAGAATCCGGCTGGAGGGACGACAGATGAAGGGAGCCGTCAAGCTCGTGCACAGACGCCTCCGGGATCGCTACCGACCGATCACCGTCTGCAACCAGCGGCTGCTGTTGGCGGTCTGCCACAACGGGCCGCCGCTCGAGTTCGACTCCAACGGAGCGTTGGCGCTGTGAGCACTCCCCTCACCCACGGGCACGCTCTCGCACTCGCCGCGTGCTGTCTCGCCGTCGGGCTGCTCGGCGGCTGTGGCGAGGAGGACCTGCCCGACGGCGTCGCCGCCGAGGTAGGCGACCACGCCATCACGCAAGCAGCGGTGAAGCGGGCGGCCGTGGGCACGGTCGCGATCAGACATTCGGCCGAGACGATGCCGCCGTACCTGCCGGGAGACGTCGAGGGGTGCGTGGCAGCGAAGCGCAGCCAAGCGGCGGACGCGACTCCCACCGACCTCCGACAGCGCTGCGAGCAAATCCGCGACCGGCAGGAGGCGGCAGCCCTCGGGCTCTTGATCCGAGGCCAGTGGTACAGACTCGAGGCCGAGAAGCAAGGCGTCGCGATCCCGGCAGAGAGCAAGGGCGCTCGCTGGTCGGCCGACCACGCAGGGGTGAAGATCAAGTACCTGCTCGGCGTCAGCGAAGCCTACCTGCTGCAGTTCAAGCTCATCTCGCGCTTGGTCAAGGGTCGCACCGGCGGCGCCTCCGAGCGAGTCATCGCCGACTACAACGCCAGACTGGGCTCCGACTACCGAGACGACACCGTCTGCGCGGACGACCACGACGTGCCCGAGTGCGAGTGAATGGGCGCGTCGCAGCGGGGCTGCTGACCGTACTCGCGCTGATCGCGACCGCCGGTTGCGGCGACGACGACTCCGACAGCAGCGTCCCCGCCGACGCGGTGGCTCGCGTCGACGACACGCTGATCACCAAGCAACGAGCTCGCACCTTCCTCCGTGCGACGGCCCAGCCGGAGAAGCAGCTTCGGCAGGTCTCGCGGTACCTGATCGTCGCCGAATGGATCAGACAGGAGGCGAAGCGGCGGGAGATCGCCGTCCCCAAGAACGAGCTCGGCGATGCGGGCGCCAAGACGCTAGCCCTCGAGCTGGGCCGGGTGCAATCGCTTACCAACGCGATCGTCGAACAGGCCGGCGGCGGACCGCCGCCCGAGGCGGAGATCGCCCGCTACTACCGCGAGCATCCCCGTGAGTACGCCCTGCCGGAGGTCCGCTACATGAGATCGGTCGCGGCGGGCTCGCGAGCCCAGGCGAGCGCCGCCAAGAGAGCCCTCGAGCAAGGCGAGAGCTGGAAGGCCGTCATCGACCGCTACTCGACCCGCAAGGGCTCCCCCACGCCGCCGAGCGGCGACATGGGCCTGCAGCCGGGTGAGTTCGCCGAGCCGCTCGGAAACGCGGTCTACGCCGCCCGGAGAGGGACGTTCTACGGACCCGTCAAGACCGACGAGGCGTGGTACGTCTTCGAGCTGACCGTCATCGACCGCCTGCCGCGGCAGAGCCTCGAGCAGGTCCGCAAGACGCTGAGCATCAGGCTCCAGGCCAAGCGGCGGGAGCACGCCGTCCAGGTGGTGCGGAGGCAGCTGCGCGACCGCTACCGTCCGATCACCGTCTGCAACGAAGAGCTGCTGTTGGCCGAGTGTCGAAACGGCCCCCCGCTCGAACTCGATGCCGCTTGGCCGGTCGGACTCTGACGCGACCGGCACTCCGCCCTCAGTAGGGCCAGCCGAGGTCGCGCTGCCCGAGCGCACGAGCCACGGGGCGCAGCCCGGCCACGAGGCTGAGCTTCACCAGGAGGTTGCGGGCGAACCAGCCGAGCTGCGCGAACTGGCTCGTGGCGTTCGCGACTCTCGCCCACCCATGCAGCGGCCGCCGTCGGTAGCGCGCCAGCGATCCCGCCCTCCCCTCGTAGGCGAACTCGCACCCGAACGCGAGCTCGCGCAGCAGGGCCAGAGTGACGCCGACAGAGGAGAAGGAGTCGTGGATGAGCATCGCCCCTTCAGGACGCACGCGCATGCCCCAACCACGAATGTCCGCGAGGGCCTCTCGGTAGCGATGCGAACCATCGACGTAGAGCACGTCGATCGCGCCCTCCGACGCACCGAGGGCCTGCCGCGACGGCTGCCGCACGTGGCGCACCGCGGTAGTCATTCCCGCGCGCGCGAGGTTGGCGAGGAAGCGCTCGTGGTCTGCCTGGCCCGACGCCGCAGTGCCCTCCCACTCCTGGGGGCCCCGGTCGTTGCCGGCGTGGGGGTCGATCGCCACCACCTCGCCGCGACCCTCCAATGCTCGCGCGAGCACGATCGTCGAGCGCCCGTGGAAGCTGCCGATCTCGACGACCCGGCCACCGCCGGCAAGCGCCCGCGCCGCGTCCCAGAGCATGCGCGCCTGGGCATCGGTGAGCCAGCCCTCCACCTCCCGCACGGCCTCCAGGGCGTCTTCGAACCCCTGCTCAGGCAACGACACCCCGTGCCGTTCTGCTGGCGCTGCGGAACACCAGCGCGAAGACGGCGGGAGCGAGCACCAGCTGCAGCCCGACGAGCACCAGCGCCACGTCCACGAGCGCAGCGCCGACCAGCGTCAGCAGGACCAACTCGACCACGGCCGCGAGGCCCAGCATCAACACGAACGCCGAGCGGCCCAGCGCGAGCAGGTACTGAACGCCGAGATAGCAGCAGGCCAGCAGCGACATCGCCAGCGCCAGCAACGGCAGCGCGCCGGCCGCGTCGGTCAAGTCCTCGCCGAAGACCGCGGCGAGGATCGGCTCCGCCGCGACCGTGTACACGAGCACCATCGGCACCGCCACCATCGCCACCAGGGCGAGCGTGCGCCACAGCACCGGTCGCGCATCGCGTCCCAGCCGCGTGCGTCGGACCGCCTCCGGAAGGAGGTAGAGCCCCAGCCCGATCGCGACCCAGATCACGGCCTTGGCTGCGACCGACGCCGCCGCGTACGAGCTCGCCGCGGACGAGGACGCCTCGCGCTTGACGTAGACGATGTCGATGTTCTGGAGTGCGGCGATCAGCGCGAAGGCGAGGATCGGCACCCAGGCCCGGCCCAACAGCGCACGGGAGCTCAACGGTGCACGGCGCACCTGCCAGGGTCCGACTGCATGGACCAGGGGCGGCGTCAGCGCGACCGCCATCACGGCGATCGCCGCACTCAGTCCTAGGAAGCCGCCGGTGACGCCGAGGCCTGCCGCATACAGCAGGACGCCGAGCAGCAGGCGACCTCCTGCCTCCCCCACGATCGAGAGCCCGACTGCGCGGTAGTGGCCGAGCCCCTGCAGCGTTCCCCGCTGGACGCACAGCGCCAGCCAGAGCGCGCCGGTCGGCAGCATCGCCGCCGCGCCCCACTCCTGCGACACGCCGACCAGCGACGCCAGCGGCTCGCGCAGGATCACGCCGACCGCCACCGCCGCCACGAAGGCCACCAGCAGCCGCTCGATCCAGCGCCACACCCCCTCGGCCGGATTCTCGAGCCCCTGCGCCGCCGCGGCGCTGACCTCGCGCGCCACCGCAGCCTGCAGCGCCGAGCCGGGCACGACGAGGATCGTGAAGGCGGCCAGCAGCGCCCCGAGCGAGCCGTAGCCGTCCTCCCCGAGCAGTCGTGCGAAGACGACGGTGAAGATCAGGGCGATGAAGTTGTTGGCCATCAGGGCGGCGGCGAGACCCGCGGCGCGCCCGGTGTCGGAGGCCGCGATGCGCGAGCGCAGCGGCGCCACCGGCTCGGCGACCTCGGTCACGGCGCGCAGGTCCTCGAGGGTGCCCTGCGCGGTGCGATCCCAGCTGAACGTCTGCGCTCGCTCGCGTGCTGCGCGGCCCATCTGCTCGCGCAACTCGTGGTCGTCGAGCAGTCGCCGCGTGTGCTCGACGAGCTGCTGCGGCGTCTCGGCGACGAAGCCCGTGCGGCCGTGCTCGATCGACTCCGGCAGGCCCCCGATCGCCTTCGCCACGCTCGGCGTCCCGCTCGCCGCGGCCTCCATCACCGTCAGGCACCAGCCTTCGACCGACGACGCGGTGACGTGCACCCACGAGCGGCGCAACAGCTCGCGCTTGCGCTGCTCGGACACGTGGCCGTGCAACCGCACGCGGTCGCCGAGCCCGCGTGCCGCGATCTCCGCCTCGATCGCCGAACGGTGGTCGCCATCACCGGCGATCTCCAGCATCGCTGCGGGTGCGGCTTCGAGCACGTCGAGCAGTTGCTCGATGTGCTTGTAGCGCTTGACGCGGCCAAGGTAGAGCAGCGTCGGTTCGGCTGTCCGTTCGTCGTCGGGCTGGAAGGCGGCGGTCTCGACGCCGTTGCGGTGCACGGTGATCAGCTCGCGCGGGATGCCGTGAGCGGCGATCTCGCCCGCCGAGGCGTTCGAGACGGTGAGGAAGCGGGTGTCGCCGTAGAGCAGCTTCAGCGGCGCCGTCTCGAGCAGCAGCGCCGCGAGCCGGCCCTTGCGACCCATCTCTTCGACGTAGTGCTCGCGATGGACGTGATGCACGAGCGCGAGCCGTGGAGTCCGGACCCACAGCGGCGTCAGGAACGTGATGCCGTTGATCACCTCGAGCACCACGTCGACCTCCGGCAGCCGCCCCCGGATCCCGCGCCAGATCACGCGCGGAAAGACGGTCGAGCGACCGCCGACGCGGTGGATGGTCAGCGCGCCCAGGCGCTCGACCGGCGCGGCCCCGGGATACGAGCAGGCGACGACGTCGACCCGATGGCCCCACGCGATCCAGCGCGACACCTGTCCGTAGAGGTTCGTGCCCGTGCCACCGCCCTGCGGATGCGTCCAGTCGCGATCCGAGAGCACGAGAATGCGCAGGGCCCCCTCCACCGAGTGTGAGACTACCGCGCGGCAGGGAGCGCTTCGGGCGCGGCGGGCTCGTCTTCAGCCAGTGCGACGAGCAAGCCGGCGAGCAGCACGGCGATCAACGTCACGGCCGGCATCTCCCAGTCCCAGTCGAGCCCGGCGTGCAGCGCCCAGGCGACGAGAGCGGCGACCGGCCCTGCCGCGAGCGCACGATGGTGCCAGAGTGCCCGAGCGGCCGCCAGCCCGACGCCGGCGAACAGCAGGGCGAGCGCGGCGAGGCCCACCAGGCCCAGCTCGGCGAGGGTCTCGACGTAGAGGGAGTGTGCGTCCGAGGCGGGCGCCGCGGTGTCGGGCTGCTCGCGCCACCACTCGACCTTGAAGCCGCCGGCGCCGATGCCGGCCAGCGGATGGTCGGCGAAGGCGCCCAGGGCGACGTCCCAGTAGTCGTAGCGCTGGCTCTCGACCGAGCTCAGCCGCTGCGCACTCGCCCCGTCGGCCGGCGCGCGGGCCACGCGTTCCCCACCGAGGCCGCTGACGCCCGCGAGCGCCAGCGCGACGACCGCGATCAGCACCACGACGATCGCGAACGCGGATGGGCGCGCGCGTACGACGCGCGCTGCGCCCCGTCGTCGCTTCGCGACGGCTCGGCCCGCCGCAGCTGCCAGCACCGCGACTACCAGGAGGACCGCCAGCGCGATCGCCCCCTGCGTCTCGCCCGAGCCGGTGTGCGGATCGGTCACCTCTCCGAAGAACGCGACCGACAGCGCCCCGCCGACCGCCGCGACTACCGAGACCGCGAGCGAGCGGATCGCGACGGCCGGCAGCAGCGCCACCAGCGCGATCAGCCCGACGACCGCGACGGCGATCGCTCCACGGGAGAACGTGAGGTAGAGCCCGGCGCCGAGCGGCGCGCAGGCGGCAGCAGCCAGCGCGCGACCCCAGACCGGTCCAGCCGGCGGGGCGCTTGCCACGTCCTGCTCGACCGCCTCCACGCGACGGCCGACGTCGACCCACGCACCGTGCGAGTCGAGGTCGGCGGATCGGTCGCGCGTGCGGTCGCAGGCCAAGCGTGCGCACAGCACCAGACCGAGCGCCGCCACCGCTCCCACCGCGTTCCAGTAGGTCAGCGGCTGATCGAGCCGACCGAGCGCCTGCCGGCTTGCCTCCTCGTGCACGATGCCCGGCAGCAGCCGCCCGGCGAGGCCGTATCCGATCACGACGACGGTGCCGGCGGCGAGCCCGGGCTCCACCAGTCGCGTGGCTCGCGGGCCGCGAAACAGCGCCGCGGCCGCAGCGAAGGCGCCGAGGTACAGCACGGCGCGCTGGCCGTCGTCGAAGGCGCGCCCGCCGAGCGGCGCCCAGGCGATCGAGGCGAGCGTCCAGGCACTGAGCAGCGCGAGACCCGCAAGCGCAAGGCGACCTCCGCCCCGGCGTGGGATCACGGGCGCTCCCGCCAGCGCGGCAGCCGCCAACAGCAGCCAGATCAGTAGCCCCGCCCACAACCGTGGTTGGTCGAAGAAGCCGCCGCTGAGGAACGCCAGGGCCGTCGGCGCGCTGAGGAGCGCGGCGGCCGCCATCAGGCGCAGGGACAGCAGCTCGCGCCTTGGTGCTGCGACCGCGCTCTCCATCCGGCGCCACACGCTAGCTGGCACGGGCTCGAGCCAGCGGTCACGCGCTCCCTCGCGCCCCACGCCGCGACGAGACGCTAGCTAGGAACGAAATCCACTCCTTGCTCTTTTTCTACTAAACGTGTCTCAGAGCTCAAGCTGGCACTGCGTCCCGCTCCTCCGGATAAGTCAAGTGCTGTATACTCCTACACAGGAGTGTTTTCGGAGCGTGGCCTAGGTCTAGCCTCGGCCGAGGGAGAGTAGATGCAGCTTTCACGCGGGCGCCACGCGGTGGTTCTGTCGGTCCTGAGAGCGCCAACCGCCGCACTGCAGGCAAGGAGATACGTAGCAGCGGTCGCGGTCGCCGTGGCCGTCGGAGCCCTCGCGACGCCTGCACTTGCTGTTCCTGGCCACGTACTCGGCGGATCCTTTGGCACGCCGGGCTCCCTTCCCGGAGAGTTCTCGACGCCCGTTGGAATCGCTGTCTCGCCAGCCTCCCATGACGTGTTGGTCGCCGATGAGGGGAACGGGCGCGTCCAGCGCTTCGCGGTCGACGGAAGCTTCATCTCCAGCTTCGACGGCAGCACGACGCCGAATGGCTCGATGAGTCCTTGCGCCATCGCAATCGACCCAGTCTCGGGAGACATCTACGTTGCCGACGAGTTCAGCCCGGTGGTGCAGAAGTTCAGCGCCGCCGGAGTTCATCTCTCGCAGATCCCGATCGACGCGATAGCCAACGACATAGCGGTCGATCCGACGAACGGCGACCTCTACGTGGCGAGTTCCGCGCTTGGCGCGGGCGTCAGCGTCTTCGACGCAACCGGCACGCTTCGATTCGTGATCACGGGAGCGGGCACGGAGGGACAAATCTCCGAGGCGGGTGCAGTTACGGTCGATGCCACCGGCACCGTCTACGTCGCTGAGGGATCCTTTCCCGGCTCTGCGGTAATCAGGCGGTTCACCACGGCTGGCGCGTACGTTTCCACGGTATCCACCGAGGGGCTCGCTCCACGAGCCTTGTCGGGTGATTCTCTAGGAGGCCTCTTCGTATTCGAAACGCCGTCGAGCCCTCAGATCACTCATCTCGACGCTGCCGATACCCGTCTGTTCGTGTTCGGAGCAGGCGCCATCGGCTTCCACACGACCTCCGGCTGGCCCTCCAGCCCGCATCTGGCAGTCGATCAAGACTCTGGGCGGGTGTATGTGGCAGATCAGTCGGCAAACAAGATCGTCTATTTCGATGAGGTCACTCTCCCTGACGTAACCACGGGCCCGGCCTCCAACGAGACCACCGACGGAGCGACGATCTCGGGTCTCATCGACCCGCTCGGCATCGCCACTTCCTATCGCTTCGACTACGGCCTGACCCAGGAGTATGGCGCTTCGACGCCGGAGGCCAGCGCGGGAGACGGGACGGGGCCCGTCCCCGTCGATGCCGTCCTCGGGAGCCTTCAACCGAACCAGACCTATCACTTCCGCCTCATCGGCACCAACGCATCTGGCGCCAGCGCTGGGGGGGACCGCGCGTTGACGACTGACACGGCTCCGCCCGCCGTGGATGCGACGCCTCCCACCGCCTCGAACGTCCGGGCCGCCAACGCGCGTCTCACCTCGACGGTGAATCCCAACAACCTTCCGACCTCCTATCACTTCGCATACGGCACGAGCGAAGCGGCCCTCGATTCGTCGACGGCGGCCGAGCCGGCCGGTAGTGGCTTTGGAGACGTACAGGTCTCCCAGCTCGTCACTGGCTTGGAACCTGCGACTACCTATTTCTTCCGTGTCGTGGCCGACAACGGGACCGGCGGACCGATCGCCGGCTCGAGCGGAACGTTCACCACCGCCCCTGCCCGGCCTGCGGTTACCCTCCAACCAGTTTCCGGGGTGACCGGAAATTCGGTGACGCTCCACGCGACCGTCGATGCCAACGGACTCTCGGGAACGTATCGATTCAGCATTGCAGGAGTGAACAGCGCCTACTCGAGCGTGACGCCGGAGACCGCCCTCAACCCAGGGGACGGCGCGCAAGCCATTTCCGCGACCGTCTCCGATCTTCGAGCCGACAGTCGCTTCAGCGTTCGTGCGATCGCGACGACGACTGCCGGCGCGACCCAGAGCGACGCGCTGGAGTTCAAGACCCTTCCGGCCAGCTTCGTCATTCCCCCCCCGCCAGCTGCAGACCTATTCCCCTATGGCTGCGCATCCCCGCGTCTGACCGGATATCGCGGCAAGGCAGTTCCCGGCAGGACCATCACCGTCCTAGGTACGGACCTCGGCCGCTCGGGCGTTCTCAACTTCGGCTCCGCCGTCGCCGACACGTCGCGCTGGACGTCGGCGGCAATTCGGGTCGTCGTGCCAAAGGGCATACGGGGTCGCGTGCAATTGCGTGCCGACTGCGCCACGCTCAGCAACTCGCTGACCGTCCGCGTTGTGAAGCCCAAGCCAAGGGCATGCAAGCGAGGACAGTCTCGAAAGATCGTCAAGCGCGGCGGGAAGCGGGTGTCGCGCTGCGTGAAGCTCCCTCGCCGCGGAAAGGCTCGCGCAAAGCGTTCGAGCACCGCAGCCCGAGGCTGAGCGCAGCTGCTGCACTACCTCCCGCTGTTTCAGCGATGTCCGCCCCGGGGCCTCGGCGAGTTCATCGCCGAGGCGGAACTACGGGAGCCAGAGCGGGCCCGGCGTGCGCCGGGCCCGGACCTTGGGTTTGGAGCTATGAGATGGTCAGTCTCTGCGAAATGGTGTATCTGGCTCTGTATTCGGGTCTGACTCTTTCCGTCCCGCAGAGGATATCTCTGGTGTCGGCGTGGATTCTGGTCGGAGGGCCTTGGAGGAGGACTCCCCCGCCTCTTAGGGTCTGGGCTCCTGAGACTGTGCAGGTGACTCTCTGGACGGGACAGTTGATGTTGTATGTGAAGCCTGCATCCAGTACGACATCGACGGAGGCCGAGGTGCCCGCGACTGAGCCGGTTGATCTCAATGTGACGATTGTGGGTCTTCCTCCACCTGTGGTGACCTCACATGAGACACCAAACTGGGTGGTGCATGTGGTTCTACCGTCTCTGGCAGAGAAGTGGAGCTCGCCTGAGGCGCTTCTGCCATCCGCCGCGATGGCGCCGGTGAAAGTGCTGAGCGCGCATCTGATCGCGACGCCGGCAATGGCGAATTGTGAGTCGGTCGAGCTTGCGTTGACGGCGCTCGCGACGGGTGTGATGGTCCCAGTTGCCGGGGAAGCGGCTACCGCCAGAGCGACGATCAGCAGCCCAGTCACGAGCAGAAAACCACCAGATATCCGTTTCATAACGTCCTCTCAGTTGTGCATCAGGCAGAGTAGAGATACATGTCGTTCTGATCGGGCGCGAATCGCACAGGTGCGCACGGAATCGGTCGACACGCCAGGGGCAACGCGGGCTGAAAGCGCGAAGGGCACCTCCCTCAGGCCCGTGAGGGCATCGATGGTGAGAGGGGTCGGATGATCAGCATCTCAGAAGATTAGCAAATGATCGGGATGAATTAATCTAATCAGAGATTTCTATGTCAGATGATGGCCCGACCCCACCCCATCCCCAACGCAGTGGGGGGCACCGGACGTCCGGGGTCTGGTGGACCCCGAAGCCGGGGCTTCTGCCGCGCCAGCCATGCGGCGTAGTCTTCCCTCGCACTAGCCAGTAGTTAAGCTGGCGGCGCCGTGGTTCATTCCTCGCGCCGCCACTCAAATGCTCACGGTGCCTCACGTCGGAGCAAGCCCTCGGCCCGCCCCCTGGCTACTCGTCCAAAGCGGTGCCCCATCGATGCATGCCCCGGTCTAAGCGGGGAACTTCGACCGGGGTGGGGGTGCGAACCGAGGGCGCTACCTGCGGGCGCAGGGCGTATCCATCTTCACGGGCCTGCTGAGGCGCTTGCCGCTATGCGCGTCCAAGATGCTGGACGTGACCTGCTTCCTCCGGCAGAGGTTTCCGCGGCTGACAGTGAGAATTCCCCCACTCCCACCCTTGATCGTCAACTCGAACCGGCTCACGGGCGCATCCGGCACCACCGGGAACGTCGTCACCAAGCGTCCGTCCTTGTCGACGTTGGTCTCACCCCGAACGTTCAGGGAGACCTCCCCACGCAGAGCAACCAGCAGCGTCGGCAACGTTCGAATGCGACGACCGAGCTTGCTGATCCGCACGTTCTTCACGAAATACACGCGGCCCTTCAGAGGCCGGTTGAGCAGAGGCGTCCTCGCCACCGCCGACCCCACGATCGAGCTCCTCGGACAGCGAGGGTCGGCTTTCCGTCCTTCTTCGAATTCGCAGAGCTCATCCGACTTCGGGTTGTTCGGGTCCAGCGCGAGGGACAACGGCAAGGTCACCTTGACCTTGCGAATGTGAGCTTGGTTTCGGTCTTGGGTGACGACCGTCTTCAGACCGGGATGCTTTCCACCAGTGATCTGGCCCTTGCCCGTCAATCGCATGGTCATCTTGGGCGAGAATGGCAAGGATCCGCAGTTGCCTACCTCGAACCGCTCCGCACCGTTGGCCCTGGCCCCCGTGTCCGCCACGAACGTCGCGTTGATCCGCTTGGTCGCGCAGCTCGTCGGGTTCAACGTGAACCCGGGCCGATCTATCGCGACATGGGCCGTACGCAACCGTAGGGGGACGCCCTTCACAACCCTCGGCAGGGGGTCACTGACTACCGTTAGGTGCCCATCCGTCGGATCGACGTAGATCGCCTGCCGCACCACCACCATGCCAAGGTCGAACGGACCTGCGACGGCTCGAACGGCGACGGCCAGGCCGTATGGCGCGCCGCGATAGGGGCCGGTGAGAGATACCGATCCCTTGACGTAGTAGGGATGCGCACCGGTACCGGCACCCACGGTCGCGGTACCCACACGCGACTCGAGGGGACAGCGTCCCGCTTCAGCCTGAGCGGATCCGCACAGGGGGACGTCCTTCAGCCTCGCCAACAACCCCCCTGGCAGCGTCACGCCCACGCCGCTCAGATACTGCTCGCCGTCCTGACGCGCGAACGCGACCGAAAACGGGCTGAAGGCACCACCGGTCGTGTTGGCTCCGCCCGCCGTGAAGCTCGGGGCGAAGCCTCGCGCGCCAACGCACGCGAGCCCGAAGTCGTCCGCCGGCGAACTCGTTTGCCCGCCCCACGAAGCCATGGCCGATTGGACTAGATGGGGACCGCAGGTCGGCGGGGTGGCCAAGGGCGCCCGATCTCCGCCCTTGAGTCGTACGGCGATGTTGGACACCGGTACCTGCGGATTGTCGTCGAACGTGGCCTCGAGCCGACCGTTGTCGGCGTCGGCCCTCACGTTGCCGCGCAGCTTGACGGCGATGCCTCGCTCGGTGTTGTTCAAGGTCACGAAGATCCGGAACAGATCGCCGGATTCCGGGTCGTCGCTCTTCTGGCTGCCTACGAACAGCTCTCCCCGCAACTGCTCCTTCAGCAGGGGAGTCACGGCCGTCGCCGAACCGATCTTCGATGCCTCCGGACACGATGCCGGCGCAGCCCGACCGATGCCAAGCTGTTCATCCGTACATGCCTGCAATCCGTTGGCCGACGAAGGATTTACCGTCAGCCCCTCTGGAAAGGCGATCGCGACGCGCTTGAGATGCGCGGAAGACAAGCCTGCCGGATTGAGGATGGCATCCTGCGACATGGCCAGAGCCACCTCGAGTCCCGTCGAGGAGTCGGGCCGCGTGGAGTCTGGACGAACGTCCAAGGCCGACTGGAAGGGCAGCTTCTCGCAGCCGGTCACGCCAACCTCCTCACCCCACTCTGCCGGCGCCAGCGGATAGCCGGGGGGCTTGTGGCTTAGGAAGCTCGCCTGGTCGCCCGGGATGCCCGGCACCCAGGACGACACGTCCAACAGCGTCTCGAGGCCGACACCCGGAGGGGTGCATTTGGTCGGATTGGTGATGAAGGCGCTGAGCGAGCCGGTTACGCTGCTCGGACGCAACAGCGGGAGCGGATCGTTGGGGTCGCAGTCGGGCAGCGGTTCGTCCTCGGTGAGCGCCGGAAAGCCCATGCAACGCAATGCGTCATGCGAAGGGTCCGCTGGAACGCCCCACAACGTCACCTCGCCGCCTAGCACGGGTTGGGCTTGCGAAATCTTTCGGACGCGCACGCGGATGCCGTAGTCGCCGTCGTTGCGAACGGTCGCATCGAGGTACGTGCGCTGGTTGGCGATCGAGAAGCCAAACTGAGCCGCCACCCCGGGCGGCGGCTCCAAGGCAAAGACCGGAGCCGCGAACCGCCGTACCAATCCGAGCTGGTTGTTGGTTGCCACCGCCCGGCCCACGATGCTCGCCACCGGGCAGAACTCGCTCGCGGAGGCCTCTGGCAAGAGCTCCTCATCCGAGGGAATGCGTCGATCCTTCGGGCACGCAGGGACAGCCATTGGATTGCCGATGAACCCTGGCGGCAGATCGACGATCACGTCCTTGAGCTCCCCGCCGTCGGGGTAGGCAGTCCCGTTCACGATCTGCCGGTTCAACGAGAAGCTAGTGGAGGCGATGGCCGGATGACCGCCTGCTTGGGTAAACGCCTGCCCCTGGACATCGAGCACCGCCCCGTCGAAGGCAGCTATCCCGAAGTCTGCCCGAGCCGACGACCCCAGTGCGCTGACCGACATGGCCGTGAAGGCCGCACACACCGCAGCCCTCCGTAGACTCACACGCCGCATCTACCGCCGCCTTCCACGCTTCTTGACCGACTTGTGCTTGGGTACGCACTGAGCTCGTGCCTTGCCCTTGCCCTGCTTGCGCACGAAGCCGCGAGCGCATCTCTTGGCCCTACGGCTCTTGCTCCCCTTCTTTGGGGGTGTGGTGTTACCACCGCCCAAGAACGTGGACGTCGCGGGACCAGCGAACGCGGGCGGGATCGGGCCAGGACCCTGGCAAGCATCGCCTTCGCACAAGAGCGGCGGCTCGCTGTCTGGGAACCCACCTCCCACGCGGGCGTCATACATGTCGGCCTGGTCGTCCTGATCGGCCTTGACCAGTCGCTCGCGAGTGATAAAGAAGACGTCGCGTCCATCGGCGCTCGCATCGACGAACTGCGATCCGCGAGCACCTTGGCCGCTCGAGATGAGAGACAGTTCGCCCTGCCTCCACTCGTACACGTCAGACTTGCCGTTCGCGTCACGCTCGACCAGCGCCTGGTCGGTCTCGAAGATGACCGAGCGCCCGTCTGCGGAGAGATTCCTCGGGAGACGGGGCGGATTGGACGGGAACGACGCCAGTCCCGGCTTGGCTGGGAAGAAGACCGCATCGCTCGTGGACGCTGGCTTCGACTGATCGCACGACACGCAGCTCAGCTCCTGGCTGACGGCATCGTAGAGGTACACCTGCCGGGTACCAGCGTTGTCATAATTCGTCAGTTGCGCCGCGGAGACGAACGCCAACTGCGAACCATCGGCGGTAGTGCGAGCGTCCCGATACCGCATGTAGACAGGACTCGCTCGGATGAAGGACCAGACGGGGAAATCGAGCCCGTTCAGCGTAGCGATGTAGTGAACTCCCCCAGCCTCCGTCCATTCGTACAGATTGGGCTCGCCGGCACGAGCTTCGCCCGTCAATGCGCCCGAGGCAACGAAGTACACATGCTCGAGGTCATCGGAAGCGGCCGCCAGTCCAAGATACGGCGCCACTCCACCGCCCCCTGGAGCTCCGGTCGTCAGATCGGTGATTCGCTGGCCCTCAGGCGCGGTCCTGTCCCATAGGTATACGTCCTCTGCCCCGGGCTGCACCGCAGAGTCCTCGGTCAGCTGCTCTCCGCTGCTAAACAGCGCCCGGGTCCCGCTCTCGGCTTCGGCCGCCCAGAACACCGCGGGTCGAGCCTCCAGAGGATTCGCCCCCGCACGCTCGGAGACGGAGACCGGGATCGTCGTGCCGTCCTCCCGGACGTACAGCGTGGAGTTTGCGAACTCATCGCTGAAGAACACCCGATGCCCGTCGTTGGACACAAGGTGATCACCGGGGTGAAAGCTTCCCAGGGACACCGCTCGAGCCCCACCGAAGCCCTTTGCAGCAGGCTCACCGTTTGGTAGCTCGCTGACAAACTCCAGATTGCCGTTAGACCACTTGTATACGGCCGAAGCCGAGCCCGTCCCGCCCGGCGGGGGACCATCCTCCGTGAGCTGGCGCCCTTGCGACGTAAATACCACGGTGCTCATGTCATCCGATGCGCCCGCTACCTCGAACCGGACTCGTACGCCGTTGCCGTCGTCCGGAGGCAGGGTCGTCCACGGCTTGCTCACGAGCCGCCAATCGGGAGCCGAGGCATCCCAGGAATACAGGCCCCAAGACCCGCTCAGAGCTGCAGCGTCTTCAGTGAGACGAACGTTGGTGATGGCCAAGGCCCGTCGAAGATCGGTAGAGAGCAACGGCACCCGCGTCACGTCGAGAACTCCTGGTTCCAGGGTCTCGGCCTCGAATCGGGGATTGATGCCGTGCGTCAACCAGCCCGTGCTGGTACGAGTGCTGACGTACTGGGCGTACGGGGCACCAGAGGCGATGTCCGCGAACTGCGAGCTACCCGAATATGCAACGGCGCCGCCCCCTTCCGCCGCGGCGGACGTAGCCCAGTCCTGCACCAGCGTGTCTCGATTCAGGTCCCCACCGTTCTTGTCTTGGGGGGACACGAGCTCATACCCGCGCGACGGGACCTGCGCGGAAACGGGCGGTGCTAAGCAGACCAGAAACAATCCGACTAGTCCGACCACGCAGAGGCGCTGCACGCCACCTCGGCCGGCCTGCTGCCCCCCGGTGCTCCTACCCTTCCTCACCCATCGCTCCTCACACGGGTACGCGCGCTAAGTAGCTATAAGCTCGCGCCACGCCGATTCGACTCCCTTGAGAGGGACTGTAGACGACCTCGTTTGCAGAGTCAACGACCGGGATCTGGAGATGGCTCGCACGACCGCTCATTTCCCATGCCGCCCTATCAACCCCCGCTGAGATCAAAGCGCCTCAGCCCCGCGGAGTCTCCGCCAGAGGCGGACATCGAATCCAAACACGGGTTTCATATACGACGTCAACTGCCCCCACCCGAGAGCCGCGCGGGGACCCCCCCGACCCAAGGCAACTCCTCCAGAATTTCCGCTGATACGAGAGGCGTCCTCTAGCCGAACGGAAAGACCCAACGGCGAATTCGGAGGCAGATACATCACCTCCGAGAGACTCACCGTCTCATAGCCCCGGACTCCAACGCAGGTTCCGTCGAATCTGCGGCGCGCCCGGAAACGGCCCTGGATCAGTTACCCGTCCGGGGTCAGCCGTTGGGCGTAATGCGTGGCGCCAGCAGGCTGCCCAGGCGAAGAATCAGGACGTTCGATGCCTATGAATGCTTGAGTGCAGGACAAAGTCTCATTGACTTTAGAATCCCCGATCATGTATAAGAACTCATCACAGTTGATGACGACTTAGACGGTCGTCGAAAGGAGCAATCAAAGTGCTTAGCTTCCGAAGGGCCCTGCTTGGGGCCTTGATGGCGTGCATCCTGGCGGCAGTTGCAGCGCCGTCCGCGTCCGCCATCGATCCGAGATACAGAGCATGGGCAGGCTGCCCCGATGCAGCAAACGTCGGCACCTGCATCAGAGCCGACACCAGAGGCGGCAACATCCAACTCGGCACGACCAACGTCCCGATCAACCAGGTCGTGACCCTCAGCGGCGGCCTCGACGCCACATCGCCAGGAGACGCCATCAACGTCCCCTACACCGCCCAAGGCGGCCTCACGGGCAACCCCCTCTCGGTTCCGGGTGGTCTGGCGGGGTTGACCGGCATCAGCGAGGTGATCCTCAACATCATCACCTTCGGCGCCAACAGAGTCTACGCCCAGGCGCAGCTCGTCGGAACGCCACAACTCACATTCAACAATTTCGGGCTGACGATGCCGATCAAGGTCAACCTGCTGAACCCGTTCATCAGAGCAGGCTGCTCCATCGGCAACGCCGCCAACCCGATTAGACTCAACCTCACCATCGGCACGACCGCCCCACCGGCGCCCAACAGACCCATCACCGGCCACGAGCCGACCAGCGTCGGCGGAGACCCAGCGGACGCCAACATCCTCCTGTTCACCGATATCAAGCACGTTGACAACTCGTTTGCCGCGCCCAGATCCTACACATGCGATCTGCTCGGCTTCGGACTCATCAGCGGCCTGATCGACTCCAGAGTCGGCCTCCCCTCCGCCGCCGGCAGAAACGCAGCCGTCCTCGACAGAACCGACATCCGCCTCATCAGCTCCGACTACGTCTACCCCTAGGGCAGACCCCAACGGGAAGCAACACCCGGCGCCCCGACCCAACCAGGGTCGGGGCGCCACTTTGTTGCTGACCTTGCCTAAAGCCACGGCGTTCGTCCACCCGCGCTGCCGTCGTGCTTTCCCTTACTCATCTCATCGGCCAGTTCCTGCGCGTAGCTACCTCAGCCCGGTGCTACGGCGATCGATTTTCCGTCCAAGGAGCCGAGTAGATGACCCGTTGCAAGCCCCCCATCAAAGACCGAAGGGCCCGTGGACGCTGGCGGTGCCTCTTCTCCACTATTCAGTTATGAACGCATTGCTCTTTCTAAAGCATTTGGTAGTCTTTCTATTGTTGATGATGACTAGATCATCTTATCCTTGTTATCCATACAAACCTTGAGAGGAGGCGCCCCTCGAGCTTTGCCCCGGCATGTCGGTCCGGTCCGCGCCCGGCGCAAATGGGACTGACTTAGCAGATGTATCTCTACTTCGTACGAGCACATAAACACCGAGAGGACTATATGAAACGCATATCCGGCGGTCTGCTGCTCACGACCGCACTGCTCACCGCCTTGGCGGTATCCGTCTCCCCAGCAAACGCAACCATCACACCCGCGGGTGCAACCGTCAACGCCAGCTCGACTGACTCCCAACTCGCCGTTGCCGGCGTCACGGTCAGATGCGCGCTCAGCACCTTCACCGGCAGAATCTCCGCGGATGGCCTGAGCGCCTCAGGCGAGCTCCACTTCTTCGCGCTGGGGGGTAGAACCACATGTAGCTCCCAGTTCGGCACCTCATGTGAGGTCACCACAGGAAGCGGAAGACCCACAACCATCACAGTGAGATCAACCGGCTCAACCGCGAGAACCTCCGCCACCGGCGACGTCGTACTAGACGCAGACTTCACATACAACGTCAACTGCGCCACCCAGAGAGTCACCTGCACAGTCTCAGGATCCCAGACCCTAAGAGGCGGGGGAGTCCTCCTCCAAGGCCCTCCGACCAGAATCCACGCCGACACCAGAGACGTCGTCTGCGGGCCAGAGAGACTCAGAGGTGAATTCAGAGGCAGATACACCCTCAGACAGGCACTAACCATCTCATAGTCTTTACACACCGGGGCGGGCCCGCACGTTGTGCGAGCCCGCCCCGGGTCTATGCGACCGCGGTACCCCACCCTGGCCCCGAAGGCCCCTGCTGCCATGATCCCTTTCTCATTGGCGCGTAACATCCAGCCCCGTGCTAACCGGCCGATTCGACTCTCCAAGGAGCCGCCCCCGTTTGTCAGAGCTCCCACCAGTCGAACGACCCGACATGGGGCACTGGCGATACCCGTCTCTACTTTCTATAAGCCCTTGAGCGAGGAGCGCCCTCTGAACTTCCCGCTGGTATGTCGGCCAATCCGCACCTGGTGCAAAACAAGCCGATCGCCCCGTTTGCATCTCCGATGGCAGGACATAATTGAGCGGACGACATCACACGCACATCTGGTGGCCTTCTGCCCACGACCGGCTGCTCACCCCTGACAGTAGTCGCCTTCCCAGCAACTGCGGCCATTACACCCGTGGGTGCAACCGTCAATGCGCTCGACCGACCCGATGTTGGTCGCCATGCTGCCAGAGAGTGCCTGCGCATTCTCAGAACCTAAGAGGCGCGGGGCCCTGATCCAAGGCAATCCCTCTAGAGTCAACTTCGACGAGAAGACATCCTCTGCGGGACGGAAAGACTCAGAGCCGAATGCAGAGGCAGAGACTTACACACGCGGGGCCGCCTAGGGCAGACCCCGACGGGAAGCAACCCCCGGCGCCCCGACCCAACCAGGGTCGGGGCGCCACTTTGTTCTCTCGATCGCCGCCGCGTTCTGCCAGTAGCGATGCTAACGTCTAGACTCTAAGTGATTGACTTTTCCCAACTATTGAACTAATATGTGCGGGCGGCACTTGGTGCCGTCAGCCAATCTTCTCACCATCGCTACCTCACGGCCGGAGAGGAGGCGCCCCCTCAAGCTACGGACTTGCTTTGCCCCCTCGACAGGTCAGCCAAATCTGCGCTCGCGCAATGAACTGACTTACCACGAGAATGATCTCGTTCGCACGACGCATACCGAGAGGACCATATGAAAAATATATCCGGCAATCTGTTGCTCATGATCGCACTGCTCACCGCCCTGGCGGTAGCCGCCTCCCCAGCAACCGCAACCATCACACCCGCGGGTGGAACCATCAACGCCAGCTCGGTCGACTCCCTATTCGCCGTTGGCGGCGTCACAGTCAGATGCACGACCAGCACCTTCGTCGGCAGAATCTCCGCGGACGGCCTGAGCGCCTCAGGCGAGCTCCACTTCTTCGGGCCAGCAACAAGAACCACATGTATTTCCCAATTCGGCACCTCATGCGACGTCGTCACAGGAAGCGGAAGACCCACAACCATCACACTGAGATCAACCGCCTCAACCGCAGGCAGCTCCGCCGTCGGCGACATCGTGCTGGACGCAGACTTCACAGAGAACATCAACTGCCCCACCATGAGAGTGACCTGCACAATCTCAGGATCCCAAACCCTAAGAGGCGGGGTAGTCTTCCATCAAGGCCCTCCCTCTAGATTCCACTTCGACTCCGCAGACGTGATCTGTGGGCCGGAGAGAATCAGACTAAGATTAGGAGGTAGATACACCATCAGACAGAGAGTAACCATCTCATAGTCTTCGGTAGGTGGGGCCCGCACAATATGTGGGCCCCACCGGCCGTCTCTCTAGGGACTTGACACTGATTTATATTTACTTCAACTATCCCACCCAGAGAGGAGCGGACTGCACAATCTCAGTGAACTCGGGCCTGAGAGGTGCGTTTCGCCCTCACTCCCGGCAATCCCCTCTAGATTAACTTTTGACACGAGATCCACCAGATGCCCAAGGGAAAGAGACGTGGAGTTCAGCACAGATGCCATCTCTTGGAGAGACTCACCATCTCATAGCTCTGCCACGCCAGGTCCGGGGCCGGCACACCGGGTCCCAGCCTGGCGCACACCATTGTTTCATCAGCGAAACGGGTCGGGGCCGCCGCCGCCCTTCTCGACCACCATCACGTACTGGCAGTGGCTGCCCCTGGAACGCCTCCAGCACCAGCTCGAACATCCGCCCGCAACGGCGGGACGAGCCGAGTTCCCAGTACCGGCAAGTTGACGAAGCCCTCGACGCTGGCGTAGAGCAGGCCGACCTTGGGCATCGACTCGACGCTCGCGACGACGATCGACCTCGGGACCCAGTCGGGATCGAACTTTTGGTTGAAGTCACGCAGCGACTTGATCTGGAAGTATGGATTGAGAACCTCGGCAACCCTCTTGAGCACACGCTGAGGCAGCGAAAGGCGCGCAGCGCCGTCGAACAGCCGCCCCCAGGCCGCGAAGTTCATCGACAGCCGCTTGAACCCACGCTCCCCCAGCGCGAGCGCCGCGTTGGCGATCAGGTACTCCGTCATCCCGTTCGGCGCATCGGGGTCGCGCTGCATCAAGTCCAACGACCAGCCCGGCTCCTCGCCAAAGCACGGCACGAGCCGCAGGAAGCCCAGCGGCCGCCCGTCCACGCCCGTGGCCACGGCCAGCAGGAAGTCCGGGTTCTCTCCCCGTACCCCGCCACCGAGCTCCATCGTGAACCCTCGCTCCGGCGACTTGCCTCGCCAGCGCGCGCGGATCTCGTTCAGCTGCGCGCACAGCTGCGGCGACGCGTCCGTCTCGCGCATGAGCCGGAAGCTGCAGCGCTTGTCGACGCGCTTGACCGCCGACCGCACGCTCTTCATCGCGGAGCCTGCGAGCGTGAAGCGATCGCAAGGGATGATCGCCTCGTCGCCGAGGTAGACCTCGCGAAAGCCGCGCTCGCGGTAGAGCGGCATGTCCCCCTCGCGCACCGCGAGGAACGCCGTCTGCCAGCCGCGCTCGCGACAGTAGGCGAGGAACTCGTCCAGCACGCGCGCCTCGGAGCCCGGCGCCCCGATTGGGTCCGCGGCCACCAGTGCATAGCCGCTGATGTAGGTGAAGGCGACCATCGCGTCCCCGGCAGCCGAGAAGAAGTAGCTCTTGTCCGAGCGCAGCGCGAAGTAGTCCAGCGTGTCCCAGCCATACGCGCGCACGAGCGCACGCGCGCGCGAGCGATCGGACTCGGACGGTGCGCCGCTGTAGCGCACGGCGCGGAACACGAGCACGCACAGCACCGACAGTCCGGCGATCCCCAGCGCCAGCAGCGCCGCCGGGAAGAACTCGGAGAAGAACCGCCCCGTGTACGTGTACGGGCCGTCGACACCCACCAGTCCGAGCACGATCGTCTCGAGCACGCCGAAGAAGGACAGGCTCTCCTCCACGTGCTCGCTCTCCAGCAGCAGCGTGCCGAACCCGAACACGCCCACCAAGCCCGCGTAGAGCGGCACGAAGCGAGCGACGTCCAGCAGCGACCCCGGGTCCGGCCGGGCCGGGAACGCATCCCGGTTCCACAGCAACGCCACCACCATCGCGATCGAGTACACCGCGACGATCGGCGCCGGTCCCTTCACCACGTGCGCGATCGCGGCGATCGCGAAGAAGACGACCGCCGCCTCCCACGCCCGCCGCTTGCCGCGGCGTAGTTGCCCGGCGATCAGGACCAGGAGCAACCCGAGCACGACGGACACCACGTGTCCGGTCACCTGGCCGGTCAGATCCTCGAGCAGCCTGCTGATCCCCAGCCGGCCGTGCAGCGCCGGGAGCAAGGCCAGCAGATACACGAGCCCGCCGAGCGCGGTCAGCCAGCCGAGCACCTTCGCCGTCGTCGGCTTGGGAATCGCCCGCGCGGCCTCCGGAGAGGGGGCAGCGACCGCCTGCTGGACCTCCGGCGAGGCCTCCGCCGGCACGGGCGGCGGCGAGGCCATGTCCGCGGCGGTCGGCACGCCGTCCGACGACAAGCCGCGCATGGTCGCGCGCGGCGCCGTGCCCGGCTCGGGCCGCATCGTCGGGAACAGGATCACGTCGCGGATCGCCGGCGCGCCGGCGATCAGCATCACCAGCCGGTCGAGCCCAATGCCGAGCCCGCCCGTCGGCGGCAAGCCGAACTCGAGCGCGCGGATGTAGTCCTCGTCGACGTCCTCGGCCTCCTCGTCGCCGGCCGCCTTGGCCGCCGCCTCGAGCTCGAAGCGCGCGCGCTGGTCGACCGGGTCGTTGAGTTCGCTGTAGGCGTTGGCGAGCTCGCGCCCCGCCACCACGGCCTCGAAGCGCTCGGTCATCGTGTCGTCGTCGCGGTGCGTGCGCGCCAGCGGCGAGACCTCACGCGGGTAGTCGTAGACGAACGTCGGCTCGACCAGCGTGCCCTCGCCGGTCTCGTCGTAGACCTCGGACATCAGCCGACCGGCGCCCCAGCCCGACTCGTAGTGGATCCCGAGCCGATCGCAGACCGCCCGCGCCTCGTCGATCGGCATCGACGGGTGCATCTTCGCGCCGGTCTTCTCCTCGACCAGGTCGGCCATCGTGATGCGGCGCCACGGCGGCTTCAGGTCCACCGGCTGCCCGGCGATCTCGATCATCGTCGTGCCGTTCGCGGCGAGCGCCGCCTCGGAGGCGATCGTCTCGACCAAGTCCATCATGTCGTGGTAGTCGCCCAGCGCCTGGTAGGCCTCGAGCAGCGTGAACTCGGGGTTGTGGCGGGTGTCCAGACCCTCGTTGCGAAACACGCGGCCGACCTCGAACACGCGCTCGAAGCCGCCGACCACCAGCCGCTTCAGGTACAGCTCGAGCGCGATGCGCAGGTACATGTCGATGTCGAGCGCGTTGTGGTGGGTGATGAACGGCCGGGCCGCGGCACCCCCGGCGGCCACGTCGAGCACCGGCGTCTCGACCTCGACGAAGCCGTGCTCGGCCAGCGTTCGCCGCACCGAGGCCATCACCGCGGTGCGCACGTCGAACACGCGACGCGTCTCCGGGTTGACGATCAGGTCCAGGTAGCGCTCGCGCAACCGGGTGTCGACGTCGGTCAGGCCACGGTGCTTGTCCGGCAGCGCCCGCAGCGACTTGGACAGCAGTCGCACCTCGGTCGCTTGCACGGACAACTCGCCCGTGCGAGTCGTCATGACCCTGCCGGCCGCGCCGACCCAGTCGCCGCGGTCGAGCCGCTCGACGTCGCGGAAGCCGTCCTCGCCGATCGCCTCGCGCGAGACCAGCAGTTGCAGCGTGCCGGTCTGGTCCTTCAGGTTCGCGAACAGCAGCCCGCCGTGGCGCCGGATCAGCATCAGCCGACCGGCGACGCGAACGTCCGTCTCGCTAACCGTGTCGGGGGCGAGCGAGCCGAACTGGTCGCGAACCTCGGCAGCCGTGTGGTCGCGGTCGTAGGTGACCGGGTATGGCTCGATCCCGCGCTCGCGCAGACCGTCGAGCTTGGCCAGACGGTGGGCGCGCTCGGCCGCGACGAAGTCCTTGCCCGGCTTCGGTCCCTCCCCTGCCTCGGCCTCCGCGCCGTCCTCGCTCACATTCGAATCCTCTCATTCACGTCATCGCAGGCGCCGCTGCCTGCCCCAGGAGCCTCTAGGGCTTCAGTTACGCGCTCCGTGGCGTTGCTCCTGCTCGAAGGGCGCGGGGTCCAGAGCCCCCAGCGTCTGCCAAGCAGAGGACGGCTACGGGTGGGCCTGCTCGACCAGGCTCTTCAGGCAACCCTGATACGCGCCGCTGCGCTGGGTACGAGGCTTGGAGATCGCATAGACGGCGGCGGCGACCGGTGGGGGCGCCACATTTGCGCCCTGCGCCTTGCGTAGCTGCTTGATCTGCGCGATCAGGGAGCGACGGACCGCGGCGGTGTCGCTCGCCTTGGACTGCTTGACAGCGGGAAGGTAGCGCTCGATGACGACCGCGGGCTTGGTGTCCTGACAGTCCTCCCCGCCCTTGCGCTGCGCGGGCTTGGAGATCGGGATCGGACGTGGCGCCGTGGTCGTCGGCGTCGTGCTCGAACCGCGCTCGGCCGGCGTCGTGGAGGAGCCGGTCGACGTGGTGCCGTCGGCGGCATCCGTGCTCGAGCCGGCGCTGGGCGAGGAGTCGTCGTCGCTGCACCCCCCCATGCCGACGAGCAGCGCCGACGCTGCCAGTGCCACGATCATGGCCCTCACCCGGCTCTTCGTCCGCTCGCCCCTCGTCACTCCCACACCCTCACCCCTTCGGCCAGTCCGCCATCGACAGCGCCATCATCGAGAGACGATAGCGTTTACGAGTCTGCCGCTCGACGGAAGCGGCATCCGCCCCCCGCTCTAGGGTTCGCGCGTGGCTTCGCCCTCAGCCCCACCCACGCAGGACCGCCTCGAGACGATCCTCGGCCAGGCCGAGCGGGACCGCTCTCGGCTCGACTCCGCGGCCATGGGACCCTTCAGCCTCACGACGCTGGGGATCGCAAGCGTCGTCGGCGCCGGCATCTTCGTGACCACCGGCGCGGCAGCGGCCGAATACGCCGGCCCGGGCGTCGTGATCGCGTTCGTGCTCGCCGGGGTCGGAGCCGCGCTGACCGCGCTCTGCTACGCCGAGCTCGCCGCGATGATCCCGATCGCCGGCAGCACCTACTCGTACGCCTATGCCGCCTTCGGCGTCTTCCTCGCGTGGTTCATCGGCTGGGACCTGCTGCTCGAGTACCTGTTCGCCGCCTCGACGGTCGCTGTCGGCTGGGCCGGCTACTTCGTCAGCTTCCTCGGCAGCCTCGGCATCCACGTCCCCCACGACCTGGCGAACCCGCCCTTCGGCGACGACGCGGGCGTGGTCAACATCCCGGCGCTCGGCGTCGTCGCGGCCACCACCGCCCTGCTGATCATCGGCACGCGGCAGTCGGCCAACGCCAACAACGCGATCGTGGTGCTGAAGATCGCGGTCCTGCTGCTGGTCGTGATCGTCGGCGCCTTCAACGTCGACACCGCCAACTGGCACCCGTTCGTGCCCGCCAACGAGGGCGGCTTCGGGGACTTCGGCGCCAGCGGCGTGGTGCGGGCGGCCGGGGTCGTGTTCTTCGCCTTCGTCGGCTTCGACGCCGTCTCGACCGCGGCCGGCGAGGCGCGCAACCCACAGCGCACTGTCCCGATCGGGCTGCTCGGCACGGTCGCGATCTCGACGCTCCTCTACGTCGGCATCGGCCTGGTGCTGACCGGGATGGTGCCCTACAGCGCCCTGAACGTCTCCGACCCGATCTCGAAGGCGCTCGAGGAGGTCGGACCCGACGTGGCCTGGCTCGACAACGCCGTCGACGTCGCGGCGGTGGTGGGCCTCTTCTCGACGGTCCTGGTGACCTTCTACGGACAGACGCGCATCCTCATGCGCATGTCGGCCGACGGCATGCTCCCCCCGATCTTCAACCGCGTCAGCCCGCGCTACAAGACGCCGGTCTTCACCACCGTGGTCTGCGGCGTCGCCGGCGGAGTCGTCGCCGCGCTGGTGCCGATCGACGTGCTCGGCCAGCTCGTCTCGATCGGAACGCTGCTGGCCTTCCTGCTCGTATGCGCCGGCGTGATGGTGCTGCGGCGCACGCACCCCGACGTCGAGCGGCCCTTCCGCGTGCCGCACGTCTGGGTGGTGGCGCCGCTGGGGATCCTCAGTGCCCTGGCGCTGATGGCGATGCTGCCGTTGAACACCTGGATCCGGCTGGTGGTGTGGCTGGTGATCGGGCTGGCGATCTTCTTCACGTACGCGCGCTCGCACACGAAGGAAAAGTTCGCGCGGCTGTCGGCCGATACCCAGCCGGACTCGGCATAGCGCCGTATCGCCAGTTACTACCTGCGCCCTCGGCAAGGCGTCGCAAGAGTGAGCCTTTGTCGTAGGGACTTGCGGTTCTGACCGTCGATGGTGCTCAACGCGACCTGCTTGCGCCGGCATACGTTGGCATTGGAAACAGTGAGGATGCCGTTGCTGCCGCCGTTGATGCGCAGATCGAAGCGAGTGACCGGCGCGTCGGGAATCGCGGCGAAGGTGCTCACGAGATGGTCCCCGGACACCTTGCTGGTGCCCTTGAGGTTGAGCTTGAGCTGGTTCTCGCCGCGAAGGGGGATCACGAGCATCGGCAGGGTGCGGATGCGCCGTCCGGACCGCGGATCGATGCGTACGTTCTTCACGAAGTACACGGGACCGCGCAGCGGCCGATTGAGGATCGGCGTGACGGCCTTGGCCTGTCCGACGATCGATCCCTTGGGACAGATGGGATCGACCTTGATCCCGTCCTCGAACTCGCACAGAGCCTGGGCGTTGTCCGGGTCGAGCGCAAGCGACAACGGCAGGCGAACCGACACCCGCTTCAGGTTCGCGTCTCCCGGCCGCTGGACCAGCGTCGCCTTGACGCCGGGGTGCTTGCCGTCGGTCGTCTGACCCTTGCCGGTCAGGGCGAGCTTCAGCTTCGGCCCCAGCGGAAGGGCGGCGCAGTTGCCGACCCCGAACGGCGAGATCCTGGTCGCCAACGACCCCTGCGGAGAGTGGAATGCCGCCAGGATCGACTTGGTCGCACACGAGGTCGGGTTCAGGACGAAGTCCTTCCGAGCCGCCTCCACGTGCAGGATCCTCATGCGGATCGGGACGCCCTTGAGGATCGTCGGCAGCGGATCGCTCACGACGTCGACGTGCGCGTCCACGGGATCGACCAAGAGCTGCTGGCGTACCACGACCATTCCGAGATCGAACGGTCCCGCCTTCGCCCGCACGGCGACGGCAAGGCCGAACGGTCCGCGCTTGTAGGGCCCCGTCAGATAGACGCCGCCCTGGACGAAGAACGGATTCGTCCCGGGACCCGCACCGACGGTCGCCGTCCCGACACGCGACCCCTCCGGGCAGTTGCCGACGCTTGCTGCCGCTTCGGCGCAGAGCGGTATGCCCCTTAGCTTGGCCAGCAGTCCCGTGGGCAGCCGGACCGACACGCCATCGATCACCTGCGTGCGATCGGGGCGTTCCGCCCGCAAGACGAAGCTCGTATGGCGCCCCGCGAAGTTCTCGGTCACGCCGGCGCTCGAGGTCGGGGTCAGGCCTTGCGCTCCAGGACACTCCGTGGTCAGCTTCCCGGTACGGGTGACAACCGCGCCAGACCAGGACTCGAGCTGGGCGGTCACACTCTTGTCGCCGCACTCGAACGGCGTGGCCAACGGCGCCCGAGGGCCGCCCTTGAGCCGCAGAGTGATCTTGTCCACCGGGACCTGCGGATTGTTGTCGAAGGTCGTCTCGATCCGCCCGGTGGTGGGATCGATCCTGATCGCACCCGGGAGCTTGACCCGCACGCCTCGCTCTTCGCTCGTCAGGGCGATGAACATGCGGAACATCCGTCCGGACAGCGGATCGTCCGAGGCTTGAGAGCCGACGTACACGCCGCCGGTGAGCGTCTCCTTCAGCAACGGGGTGCGAGCCTCGACCGTCCCGATCTTCGACGCTTCCGGACAGCGAACGTCGAGCAGCGTTCCCACGCTGCTCTCCGGATCCGAGCAACCCGCAAGTCCATCGGCCGAGCTCGGCGAGACGGACCAGCCCTCCGGCAACGTCACGGTCGCGCGCTTCAAGTGGCCGGTGGCCAGGCCCGTCGGATTCGCCAGTCCGTCCTGCGGGAACGCGAGATCGACGGTCAGTCCCGCCGGAGAGTCGGTCCTCGTACCGTCGGCATGGACCTTGAACGAGGGATCGAAAGGGACCTGCCCGCACCCATCCGGACCTTGTGGAGCTCCCCACTCGGCCGGAGGCAGTGGAAAGCCCGGGGGCAGGTGACTCATGAAGCTCTCTTCGTCCGGGAGGCTTTGCACGTTCCAAGACTCGACACGCAGTCGCGTCATCAGCCCTACGCCGGGCGTCGTACACGCAGTTGGATTCGTCAAGAATCCCTCGGGCTTGATCCTCGCGGGGTTCGGCGCGTTCCATGGTGCGATCAACTTGATGAATGGATTGAGGTCGCACACCGGCAACGCGTCGCCCTCGGGGAACGTGGTGCCGCCCGCGGGATTCGCGAAGGCCAAACAGCGCTGGACGTCATGGCTCGAATCGGCAGGAACCCCCCACAGCGTCACCGCGCTCCCGAGGACGGACTTGGCCTGATTCGCGTTGCGGACCATCACGCTCACGCCGTAGTCGCCATCGCTGCGCAACGACGTGTCGAGAATGGCCTTTTGATCGTTGAAGGTGAACCCAAACTGGGCGGGCATCCCAGGCGGCGGCTCAAGATTGAACACGGGGCTGACGAACCGCTGTACCGAACCGTCCGTGAGCGCGATCGTCACATCAGCGATTCCCACGATGGTATTGATCGCACAGAACTTGTTTTGATCAAACGCTCCACCGCTCACGGCCTCAAACGCCTGCTTGTTGCTGGGGATGCTCAACGTCTTCGGACACGCCGGCATCGCCGTGGGGTCACCGACGAGGCCAGGGGGAAGATCGACTCGAGCGTTGCGCAGGTCCCCCCCCTCGGCCTCTACGAGGCCATCCCTTGCGACGCGATTCAGCTGGAAGGTCACCGACGCCGAGTCGGGATGGCCGGCCGCCTGCGTAAACGCTCCACCGGCGCTGTTGGACACAGCCCCATCGAGGGCCGCAACACCGAAGGCGCCGTGAGCCGGACCGGCACCAAGTGCACACAGTCCTCCCAGCGTCAATGCCACCGCCAAACAGAATCCGTTTCATCCCCAGCCCCTGCGATAGCGTGTTTGGTAGGAACCTCGCGTTGGGGTCGTAGAGGGAGTTCATCGGCTGCCCCTCCCCGTTCCCGCTGCCTTCAGCTCGAGGCCCATCACCGCTGGTCGCGCGTCGCCGAATCGCACCACCAGCGACACTCGGAGCCGCCCCGACCGCGCCAGCGCGAGGCGAGCCGGCCGCGACAGTCGGAGAGAAACCCTCACCGGACCTCCCCGTCTCGCCGACTTCGACGCCCTCAGCGCCGTCAGCGTGCGCCGCCCGACTCTTGCGCGGCCCCGAATCACCACGCGCCCCGCCTTGCTGGTGTGCGCCAGCAGCACCACGCGCCGGCCCGCGGCGAGGGCGCGCTGGGCGGAACGCCCGAAGCGTCGGACGCTCAACGACGCTCGCTCAAGCCTTTGGGCATCGTCGGCTCCCGCCGGCGAGCTCCCCGCGGCAAGGCTCGGCGGCAGCGCAAACGGGCCTTGGCACTCGTCCCCAACGCACGGGGGCGGAAGCTCCTGCTCGGGGAAGCCCCCATCGACTCGGGCGTCGTAGACGTCGACCTGATCGTCGACGTCCGCGCCAACCAGCCGCTCGCGCGTGGTGAAGAACACATCGCCACCATCGGCGCCGGCATCGATGAACCTCGCCCCCTCGGCGCTCTTTCCGGTGCTTATCAGGCTCACGGCTCCCGCAGCCCACTGATACACGTCGACCTTCCCATTCGTGTCAGTCGGAACCAGCGACTGCGCCGTCTCGAAGAACGCTCGCTTGCCGTCCGACGACAGATTGCGCGGCAGCCGGTACGGCGCGCGGGGGGACTCGATCGCAGGATTCGATCCGAGATCGGGCGGGTAGAACAGCCATGCGTCACCGCTAGCCGCCGGCTCTGGAGCGCACGACACGCACGCCAGCCGATCCGTCTCGGCGTCATAGAGATACACCTGCTTGGTGCCTGCGTTGTCTGCGGCGGTCAACCGGCCGTGCGACACGAACAGCAGCTGTGCCCCGTTCGCACTAATTCGGGCATCGCGGAACTGCTTCGTGCGAGCGTCGCGCTCAGTTGCCCAAACGCCTCCATCGGAGTCCGTCAAGGTGGCTATGTAACGCACCCCTTCGCCAGGCGACCACTTGTACAGGTTGGGCCGCGCAGCCTGGGCGCCGGGCGCCAACACGCCAGCCGCGACGAAGTAGACATGCGACAGATCGTCAGCAGCGGCGGCCACGCCCTGCACGCCTCCACCGCCCTCGTCGCCGGTGGTCAGGTCCGTGAGCCGTTCCCCCGCGGGGGCTTCCGCGTCCCACAGATAGAGGTCGGGCGCGAATCCGCCTGGACAGCTCACATCGCAGGCCGTGGCGTCATCAGTCAGCTTCTGGGCGCTCGTGAAGAGGGCCAACGCCCCGTCGTCGGCCTTCGCTGCCGCGAACAGCCCACTTGCCGGCAACGACGGATCGTCACCCGCACGCTCAGACGCCGTTAACAATTCCGTGCTGATGCCGTCCTCGCGTACGTACAACGGGCCGCCAACGCCGATGGCGGCGGTGAAGAAGATCCGGCTGCCGTCCTCCGAGATCAGATGGTCTCCCGGATAGAACTGGCCGCGTAGCGATCCGGCACCCGCGAGTGCCGCGTCCGCCGGCTCCCCGGACGGGAGCTTGCTCACGAATCGCACTTCGCCGTTCGCCCACTCATATACGCCGACGCCCGCATTCGACAGACCATCCGGAGTCAGCCGACGACCGTCCGACTCGAACACGACGCGCCGGCCGCTCTCCGTCGCGCCAGCGAACTCGAAGCGGGTCTCGACGGACTCATCACCCGGCACCTCGGGCGAGAGATCCATCCAAGGCGAAGACAGGAGGTCATAGGAAGCCGCGGAGTCACCATGCTCCTGCAGGTAAAGTCCCCAAGAATCCGCCGAGCAGCTGCTTCGCCCCTGGCGTGAGCGCGGCATCAGTGCCTACGACCGCCCGCTCGAGGTCGTTGGACAGGTACCAAATCGTGGACGTCATGACGTCAGACCCTGGGTTCGGGTCTGCCGGTGGGTTCATCCCGCGCGTGATCCATCCCTTCGCACCGCGGACGCTGCGGTATTGACCCTGCGGAGCGCCGCTCCCGATGTCCGCGAACTGTGCTTGGGCGGCGTACGCGACGCTGCCACCGGAAGCGGCGGCGCCGGAGGTCGCCAACGTCCCCGAAGGCAAATCACGGTTGATGTCGCCTCCGTTCTTGTCCAGCGGCGACACCATCTCATACGCACGTCCGTCCGGTGCGGGCGGCGCCGATGGGCGGGTGGTGAAGGTCCCGTCAGGGCCATCCGTCCTGCCTGCCGCATTGAGCGCCACTAAGCGGAAGTGGTAGGTGGTCGCGGGCGAGAGCCCCTCGGCGAGTTGCCGCGCGACGACGAACTGGCTACCGTCGCCAACCTCGGCATCCTGGGCCGGCAGACGAGACCCGTATGCCGGGGTCAGCCCATACTCGATGAAGTAGGTGGTCGGAGACTTCTGAGGGTTGATCTCACCGGCCAGCCATGCCCTGGACTCAGTTACGTTGCCCGCGGGCAGACGGCGCACGCTTGGGGGCGCCGCATCCGTGGTGAAGGTCTCCTCGGCCGAGATCGCACCTCCGGCGTTGAACGCCTTGTCCGCTCTGAGGCGCACCCGATACGCCGTGTTCGGCTCGAGGTCCTCCACGGCGCTCGCAACCTCGACGTCGGACGTCCCGGTCCCGACAGAGACGCCCTCCGAGTCCGGGACTGGCGTCCAAGTCCCGCCGTCAGTGGAGTATTCGAAGCGATATCGCGTCTCCGGGGACCCTTGGGGGTTGACGATCCCGTGGAGCGTCGCTCCACGGGCGGTCACGTCCGTCGCCGCCTGAACCTCGACCGTCGGGAGCAGCACGTCGTCGACGACGAGCACTCGGTGGGCCGTCGGCTCGCTTACGAGGAGGCGCTCGCTCGCCGGGTCGAACGCCATGCCTCCCGCCAGGACGACTGGGACGCCGTTCGGGGCATGGGTGTCCACCCCACTTCCGTCTCCGCTGAACTCCAGGATCGCCGCAGCCGTGAAGTCCGCGGTGAACCCAAGGATGTAGACATGGTCATCGGAGAGATCGACCGCCACGTCCTTCGGTGCGTTGACTGCACCCGCGGCAAACAGCTGCTGGAAGTCTCCAGCAGGTCCAAACCGCTGCACACGCCCGCTTCCGTCACCAGCGTCCACCACGTAGAGTCGACCGCCTGCGTCAACCGCGAGCCGAGTCGGACGGTTGAAGTCACCCTCGCCGGCGCCTCCGCCGGGGGCGCCGATCTGGGCGAGATACGTGCCGGCGCTCGTGTAGCGCTGAACCCGGTTGTTGTCCGTGTCGGCGACATACACGTCACCCGACACCGGATCCACGGCAACGCCCTGAGGCGCCTCCATCTGTCCCTCGCCGGAGCCCGTCGACCCGAATTGAAGGATGAACGTGCCGTCGGCGGCGAACTTCTGAATGCGATCGTTGCCGGTGTCCGCAACGTAGACCGAACCATCGCTCTGATGCACGGCAAGCTGGGGATACATCGTCACGTTTCCGCCGTCGTCGAACGCGTTCACCGACAGCTGGCCGGCACCCTGCCCCGGAATACCACCGCGGCACACCGCCGTGCACACTTCGAAAGCGTTCGCGCCAGTCTGTACCCCCCATCCCCAGGCTCGAACGAAGGGGCCTGCCTGGTCGAACTGTGCGATGCGATTACCGTCCGGACTCTCGCCTGCGAACTGATTGTCGGCATCGACCACATAGACGCCACCAGTCGTTCCGTTCACTGCCAGGCCTGCAGGTGCGTCGAACTGGCTGGAGCCCGCCCCACCGCTCCCGAAGGACCCGACGACGGCCTTCCCCGCACTCGCGCTAGGAGCCCAGATGGCCAGCGTGACCAGGAGTAGACCGGCGATAGCGGCCATTCGCAGCTGTCGCGCACTGCAGACGACAAAGGTCAAGGTGGGCCTCCCCCTCACAGCGTTGATCAGGCTCGGGGGTGCTGCCCCCCCTCCGCGTGCGAGCCGCGGCTCGGGGGCCCCCCTCGCCAGAGCACCATAGACGACCTCGTTTTCCGATGTCAAGGCCCAAACTTGGTCGGCACACACTAGGGGGTCAGTGCCTCCCTCGCCGCCCTGCTCGATAATTTTTGATCATTTGTATCTTCTTCGCTACTGTGCTACTATTGATCAGCGCGATGAAAGGGGGCGGCGACTAGGACACTGCCAATAGCCACGCCGCATATGGTCCTTGGAGGTCGATCTCGATGACAGCCCGACCTCTACCAATTCTCACGCAACTATCATCCTCATACGAAAGGTAATGCCGATATGACGAAGTTGCTTCTTCGCGGCCTGGTGGTCGTTGGTGCGCTGAGCGTGCTCGCCATAGCCGCCATCCCCGCACACGCCACCATCACACCAGCTGGCGCCACGATCTCAGCAAGCTCCACAGACTCCCAGCTGTCGGCTGGTGGACCCATCGTCAGATGCCCGACATCGGAGTTCACAGGCACCATCAACGCGGCAGGCACCGCCCTCTCAGGCAGACTCGCCTTCTCAAGCAACCCCAGACTCAGAATCACATGCACCGAAAGCACCCTCGGCAGCTCAGTCACGGTCGTCTGCAGAGGCCTCATCACACTTAGATCAGACAGCTCAGTCGCCGGCGTGAGCGCCTCAGGCACGGTCGTCCTCACAGGCGCCACCCCCTTCGAATGCTCAGTTACGGTCGCGGCGCTCGGGTGCACCATCACAATCAGAGGACCACAAGGCCCCTTCAACGCAGGCGGTCAACCCTCAGCCTGGACCTTCGACCAGGCCACCCAGATCCTCACCGCCGACGTCAGAACACTCAGAGCAGTCGGAACCGGGCTCTGCCCCAGCTCCAACGCCTCCACTTTTAGCGGCAGATACAGAGTCACCTCAGTCAACACAAGACCGGTACCATCCCAAATAAGACTCACCATCTCATAACACCCCGTCGGGGGCCGGCAAAGCCGGCCCCCGGCCGCATTCCGGCCGCCTCACTCGGGCGGGCGCAACTAACGCCCTCCAGCTCCTCCTGGGAAGGTGCAAAACATGACGAAGTTGCTTCTCCGCAACCTGGTAGTCGTTGGTGCGCTGAGCGTGCTCGCCATAGCCGCCACCCCCGCACACGCCCTCATCACACCAGCTGGCGCCACGATCTCAGCAAGCTCCCCAGACTCATCCTTCTCGCTTGGTGGAGCGGTCGTGAGATGTCCGACATCGGAGTTCACAGGCACCATCAACGCCGCAGGCACCGCCCTCTCAGGCAGACTCGCCTTCTCAAGCAACCCCAGAAACAGAATCAACTGCGTCGAGAGCGTCCTCGGCAGCTCGTTCACGGTCGTCTGCAGAGGCCTCATCACATTCAGATCAGACAGCTCAGTCGCCGGCGTGAGCGCCTCAGGCACGGTCGTCCTCACAGGCGCCACCCCCTTCGAATGCTCAGTTACGGTCCCGGCGCTCGGGTGCACCATCACAATCAGAGGACCACAAGGCCCCTTCAACGCAGGCGGTCAACCCTCAGCCTGGACCTTCGACCAGGCCACCCAGATCCTCACCGCCGACGTCAGAACACTCAGAGCAGTCGGAACCGGGCTCTGCCCCAGCTCCAACGCCTCCACTTTTAGCGGCAGATACAGAGTCACCTCAGTCAACACAAGACCGGTACCATCCCAAATAAGACTCACCATCTCATAACACCCCGTCGGGGGCCGGCAAAGCCGGCCCCCGGCCGCATTCCGGCCGCCTCACTCGGGCGGGCGCAACTAACGCCCTCCAGCTCCTCCTGGGAAGGTGCAAAACATGACGAAGTTGCTTCTCCGCAACCTGGTAGTCGTTGGTGCGCTGAGCGTGCTCGCCATAGCCGCCACCCCCGCACACGCCCTCATCACACCAGCTGGCGCCACGATCTCAGCAAGCTCCCCAGACTCATCCTTCTCGCTTGGTGGAGCGGTCGTGAGATGTCCGACATCGGAGTTCACAGGCACCATCAACGCCGCAGGCACCGCCCTCTCAGGCAGACTCGCCTTCTCAAGCAACCCCAGAAACAGAATCAACTGCACCGAGAACGCCTTCGGCACCTCAGTCACGGTTACCTGCAGAGGCAACATCACACTTAGATCAGATAGCTCAGTCGCCGGTTTCACCACCTCAGGTGCCGTAGCCATGACAGGTGGTACCCCCTTCGAGTGCTCAATCGTATTCTCGTTCTTCGGGTGCACCGTTACAATCAGAGGTCCCCAAGGCCCATTTAACGCAGCCGGCCAACCATCAGCCTGGACCTTCGACCAAGCCACCCAAACCCTCACGGCCGACATCAGAACAATCAGAGCAGTCGGAGTCGGGGTCTGCCCCAACTCCAACGCTGCCGTCTTCACCGGCAGATACAGAGTCACCTCAGTCAACAACAGACCCGTGCCCGCCCAAGCAAGAGTCAGAATCTCATAACTACCGCTACCTCATGACAACGCTGCGTGTGGGGCCGGCATCGCCGGCCCCACACTGACTATCTCACCAATGTCCGGATATGGCCGGTACAGACTCCTACGCCCCCAGGACCGCACCGGATCAGTCGTCGCCGGCTGAGCTTATTCGTGCCGAGCAGTGCACGGTGACGTATTCAGGCGCGCAGATAGTCTGGCGCCGGTAGCGAGTGATGAACGCGAGGCGAGCAGCGTATTCCCGCTCCTCTTGAAGCAGCTTCCGGATCCTGGGTCGTGCGGCGGCCAGCGTTTGGCGCGGTGCAGTAGCGCCGAGGATCGCGAAGGCATACCAGCCCTTCACCGTTCTCACGGGCCCACCGACCCGTCCGACGGGAGTGGAGAAGATCGCTCTCAGAAGCACATCATCGCCAGTGGTCTCGCTCAACGTCGCCTGCCCGTCGCTCGACGTGCTGACACCCTGGTAGAGAGGGAGCGCGCGGACGAACCTCCGCCGACCTCGCTCGTCATCGAGAGCCTCCTTGGCCAGCGCTGCTCGTGCCCTGGTGGAAGCCAGTACGAGCCGGACGCGTCGCGTGGCGGGCGTCGAGAACCGGTGAGGGTAACGCCGGTATGAGCGGCGAACGTCCGCGTCGGTGATCCGCTTGTCCCCAAGCCGATCACGTACTTCTCGCTTGATCAGCTCGAGGCGCAGCTGACGCCGCAGCAGCCGCGCGACCCGGTGCCCGATCGCCCCCTGCGCAGCATGTACTCGGCCAGCACCGAGCCGAGCCCGGATCGACTGGCGCATCGAATCAGGATCGAGTCTGATGCCGAGCCGCTCGACCTCCAGGTCGACCCAACGACGCTCGATGAGCTGCGGCAGTTGCGCCCTGAACTGCTCGCGGCAGCGTACCCGCAGCTGCGGCCGCGACGAGGCTCTATCGACACGCCGCAGCGCGGCCACGCAGGTGCCGAAGAGAGGTGGCCTCAGCGGTGCAGCCACATTGCCGCCCGGCGACGCGTGTGCCCGGACCCATGCGTCGAGGTCAGCCTCGGTCAGCGTCTCGTCACCGATCTTCACGATCGTCCTCGACGACTCCTCGTCGCCACATCCAGCCGCCAGCAGGCAAGCGAGGACGACGGCGAGGACGCTCAACCCGCGCACGATCACAACGCCGATCTGAGCGGATCGAGGCCCATGGTGGGATCGCGCGATCCGGTCGGATGCGCGCCGTCCGCCGCACCGTCGCGCACCCTCAGCTCCAGCGGTCTCGCCGTCCCCGTCGCCCGACACCGGGCGATCTGACGCACGAGCCTTGCCGGCACCACCACGTGAACGTGATATTGCGGGTTTGGCCAGGACTGGCGCTCGCGAAACAACAACCGCCCTCGGGCTGCGAAGCAAGCGACTCGCAAATATGGATGATCGCTCGTCAACGTCGGGCGCTCGACCTCCGACGGCAGATACAAGACGATCTGCCCGTATCCTCTGACCACGCGGTAGACCCGTGCCGAATCCATGCGCATGGCACCCTTCGGCGGGTCTACGTTGCCCTCGCCTCCCTGCCGCAGCGAGCGCCTGTCCGGATCGGCGGCCGGGTGGCGTCCCTTGCGGGTCACGAACGTGCCCGCCGGACCCTTCGTCGTCCCTACCGGACTGGTCGCCACCAGCCGGAACCGATAGGCAGTATCGGGCCGCAGAGCCATCACCAGCTGCGTGGCGACCACGAATCGCTCGCCCTGTCCGGCCTCGCCGATGTCGACCTCGGGCGGGACCAGCACGCCATGTTCGAAGGCGATATCCGAAGCGCGGGTGTACTCCACTAGGAAGCCCGTAGGCGATCCCCTCGGATTCACCTCCCCGCCGAGCCAAACGCTCGTCTCGGTGATCTCTCTCGCCGGCAACGCGCGAACCGACGGCCGTGCGCCCTCGTCCGCGGAACCGATCGTCGTGGTGACGCAGAGCCCTGCAAACCCCATCGCGAGCATCAGGACGCCCGCAAACCACCCGCGGTGGCACCCGGCCCTCGCAGCACGACCGCTAAACGCCATCCGGCGGTTCTAGACCGCCTTCCTAATTAGATACTAAATACTTTGTACATCTAGATCGATGGGCGGCGGGCACGCGCCGAGGCCGTGATGCGACGGCCCCGGCCACGTGGCTGCCTACTACCTCCGATACTGGAACTTGATCGCCACGCCGGCGTGGTCGGACGGCCAGAGGCCGTTCGGCGCACGCTCGCTCAGCTTCTTGCCGACGACCCAGCCCTGAAGCGCCTTCAGCTTCGGCTTCACGAACACGAAGTCGATGCGATGATCGAACGAGGCAGCGCTCGTGTCGCTCAGGTCCGGCTTCTCCAAGCAGCAGGAGTAACCCGGGTCCTTGCTCTTGAGCAACGACCAGCCATCGATGATGCCGGCGCCCTCGAGAATGTCGAAGCCGCTGGCCGTCGACTCGCGCCCCTGCGGGTCGGTGTTCATGTCACCCGTAAGGAACAGTCGCTTCTTCGTCCGCAGCGGTCCGCTGGTCGAGACCAGCTCCTTCGCCTGAGCGTCACGAGCGGCGTCGAGCGCCGCCTCGAGATGCGTGTTGACGAAGCGGAACGGCTTGCCGTCCAGCTTGCCGTCGACGGCCGTCCAGCCACGCTGGCTGGTGAGCGTGCCGCCCTGCGTCGGGACGCTGAGCTTGAAGTCGTAGTTCTTGCCGAACTTCTTGGTGACCTTCAGACCCTTGCGTTGCTTGACGAGGATCACGTCGTGCATCGTCAAGCGCACGTCGTAGCCGGCGTCGACCTGGGCCTCGATGTCGGCTTCGGACTGCGAGTTGCCGACGTCGTACTTCAGTCCCGCCTTCTTCAACTCCTTGCGCAGGATCGCGAGGAAGTCGTAGACGACCTGGGTCGACGGCGTGGTCTGCCCGTCACCAGCGCCCGGGGAGCGGCGCCAGGTGGCGACCTCCTGCAGGCCGATCAGGTCCGGCTTGGTGCGCTTGATCTCCTTGGCGATCAGCTTGGCGCGGGTGGGGAAGTCGGTCGTCTGGACCTCGTTCCAGAGCACGCCGGCCAGTTGGCGAAACTGCTCCGGCGTGGTGCCGGCAAGCGGGCCGAAGATGTTGCCGCCGAGGTAGATGTTGCGCGACATCACCGTCACGGTCGTCGGCTTGGCCTGCTTCTTGCGCGGCTTGGCGTCTGCCATCGGAACCAGCAGCGCCAGGGCGGCGACCGCTACAAGCGCGGCGAGCGCCGCGCGGCGAATCCTCGAGAGCACGGGGGTGGTCCTTTCAGGAGCTAGGGGTTGTGCCCACCCTAAACGCTTGGGGAGGCTGGATGTTGCGTGTTTTCCACGCCATCACCTCGATGTGTCAGCCAGACCACCCCCGCCCCCAAGGCGAACGCGATCGGGTGCTCCATGTCGTACCAACCGAACGCGATCGTCAACAGACCGAGGAAGCCGACGGCGCCGCCGACCACCGCGACGCGATCGGCGCTGGGGCCAAGAGCGAAGCGATGCGGCGCCCGTCCTCGCAACACGTCCGTCCGCGGCCTTCGCCGCGCCAACAGGCCACTCGCGAACATCGCTCCGACGCTGCCGGCCAGGACACACGAGACGCCGTAGTCCGGATCGTCGGCGACGCGCTCCGCCGCGTCCGAGCCGAGTCCAGCCGCGACGCCGATGACGCCGTAGGCAAACAGCGCGGACACCACGTGCGCGCATAGCACCGCGAGCCACCAGACCCGCGGACCCTCCCGCGCGATCACGAACGTCGCAACCACGCCGACAAGCACCACCTGCAGCACCGGCAGCGCACCGTCCACGTCGAGCGCGCTCGTCAGCAGCAGCCACAGACGTCCGTCGGCCACATCCTTGGCACTCGAGTGCACCGACGAGCCGAAGTTCCAAACCGCCACCAGTACGAAGTAGCCGGCGGCGAGCAGCGTCAGGACGCGATCCACCCACGCGCCCCTGCCGGTGGCTGGCCTGCCTGTCATCGCCTACACGCTATGCATCGGCGACGACGTCGATCGGGCTGCTTGACCGCGATTCCACGCGCCCATGGCGTGCCGATCTCATGTCTCGAGGCCGCCTCACGCGATCGTCGCCGTCGTGATGACACATAGATAGCTGATTGCTTATCTTCCAATAGTCAGATAATCTCGTTCGCTATGCGTTGTGCAATCAGAACTGCTCGTTTCCTCGTACGCCGGTCGGTGAGGAACATCCCCCTCCCTTCGCCCTGGATCGCCCTGATGCTCGCAACCAGTCTTCCGCTCGCAGCGTGCAGCGACGACGCCCCGGACACGCAGACGAGAGGTTCCTCGCCCTCGACCTCTCAGGCAATCGCGAGGGTCGGCGATGCGAGCATCTCGCTGGCCCAGTACCAAAGACGCTTGCGAACCGCAGAGCGGACCTATGCGCAAAGCCGCGGCGTCTCCGGCTCCAGGTACTACGTGCCGCCCAACTTTCGCATCTGCGTCGTAAACCGGAGAAGACTGGGCTCCGACCGCCCGCAGGCAACCGACTCCATGGTTCGGGCACAGTGCCGCCGGAACTATGAGTACCGCAGGAGTTCCACGCTTAGCACCATGATCGAAGACCTGTGGATCAAGCAGGAAGCGAGCACCCAGGGTCTCGCGCCCCCAAGCGACCCGTACGTACGGGCCTTGGCGTTTCCCGCTCGGCTAGCACGACGGACCGTCGAAGCAATCGACCGGCAGGAAATATCCGAGTCCGCGATCGCGCGCTACTACCGGACGCACCGACGGTACTTCATCACGCCCGAGCAGCGTGTGGCACGCGCGATCGTGAGCAGTACCCCCGAGCGGGCGCGGCAAGCGAAGCGTGCGCTCGACGAGGGAATGGGCTGGAACGCAGCCGCACGCTCGTATGGACAGCCTGGGATCGGCTCCGAGCCTCAGCGCCTCGCGGGCAGCCGCAAACTCTTCGACTTCGGCTTGCGCGCTCCGTTCTTTGGCGCCCGCAGAGGCGTCGTCATCGCTCCGGTGCACGCCCAGGCCGGCTGGTACGCGCTTCAAGTTCGAGCCATAGAGCCACCCCGCTTGCTGTCGCTCGCCGAGTCGCGTGGTGCGATCGCGACCTTCCTAGCCGAGCGCCGCCACAATCAAGCTGCGATCGACTACTGGAGTCGAGTGCGCAGGACCGTCAGGGCTCGCACGGTGTGTCTCGTGCGCCTAACGGTCCCTGAGTGTCGCAACGGGTCTCGCGACGACTTCGATCCCGATGGGACAATCTTCACGCAGCGAGTGAAGAAACCGTCATTGCCCTGACGGGCTGTCGTCAGCCACGCTTTCGCTTCGCTGGTTGCCGACAGGGAGTCTTCAGCGTCGTAGCGCGATCGGAGGCTTTGCCGTTCTGACCGTCGATCTGAACGCTGGCCACCTGAGCACGGCGACAGACGTTCGTGCCCGAAACCGTGAGGATGCCGTTGCGACCGCCCTCGAGGTTGAGCTCGAATCGAGTTACCGGCGCGTCGGGAATCGTGTCGAAGGTGCTGACCAGGCGGTCTCCGGACACATGGCTCGTGCCCTTGATGTTCAACGCGATGCCCTGCCCGCGCAATGGGATCACCAACATCGGCAGCGTCCGAATCGGGCGTCCCGACCTCGGATCGATGCGGACGTTCTTGACGAAGTACACCGGTGCGGTGAGTGGCTCGTCGAGAAGGGGCGTAGCGGCCCGAGCGCGCCCGACGATCGATCCCCGCGGACAGGTGGGTTCGACCTTCGTGCCATCCTTGAACTCGCACAGGGCCTGGGCGTTCTCGGGATCGAGCGCCAGCGACAGCGGCAGCTTGACGGACACTCGCCTGAGGTTCGCATCTCCGCGGCGCTGAAGCAGCGTCGCCTTGACGCCGGGATGAGTGCCGTCCTTGGTTTGCTTCCTGCCGGTCAGGGCAATCCGCAGCTTGGGCGCGAGCGGCAGCGCGGCGCAGTTGCCCGCACCAAACGCGGCCGTGGAGGAGAACACGGATCCGTCCGGCCCCGCAAACAGGGCCAACAGCGACTTCTGCGCGCAGGACGTCGGATTGAGCACGAAGTCTCGGCGGTTCACCTCGACGAAGAGACGCCGCATGCGAACCGGAACGCCCTTGACGATCGTCGGCAGGGGATCGGACACCACGGAGACGTGTGCGTCGATCGGATCGACGATCAGCTGCTGGCGTACGACGACGGTCCCGAGGTCGAAGGGGCCGGCCTTCGCCGGCACAGCAACGGCCAGCCCGAATGGACCTCGCTTGTAGGGCCCGGTGAGATAGACGCCCCCCTGCAGGTAGAAGGGGTTCGTGCCCGGACCCGCACCGACCGTGACGGTCCCCACCCGCGACGCCTCTGGGCAGACGCCGGCGTTCGCGGCGACATCGGCGCACCGCGGGACTCCCTTCAGAGTTGCGAGCAACCCGCGTGGCATGCGCAACGAGAGGCCGCTGACGACCTGCTGGCCATCTGCGCGGTCGGCACGCAGCACGAAGCTCGTATGGCGGCCGGCACGATTGTCGGTGACTCCTGCCCTGAAGGTCGGGGCAAGCGGCTGCGTGCCCGGGCAGTCGACCGTGAGGTCGCTGGTCCGGTCGACGACGGCGCCCGACCACGACTCGAGGGTGGCCTTCACCGACGTGGTGCCGCATGCGAGTGGCGTCGCCAGCGACGCCCGAGCGCCGCCGTATAGCCGCAGCGAAATGCTGGAGACTGGGACTTGAGGATTGTTGTCGAACGTGGTCTCGATCCTCCCGGTGGACGGATCGACGCGAATCTGTCCTGGCAACTTGACGCGTACCCCGCGCTCTTCGCTGTTGAGCGCGAGGAACATCCGGAACATCCGCCCCGACGACGGGTCATCCGACTCCTGGGTCCCGACGTAGACCCCGCCCTCCAGCTTCTCCTTCAACAACGGGGTGGTCGCGACTACCGTGCCGATCTTCGACCCGTTCGGGCACTCGGCACCCAAGAGCGTGCCGACCCGAGATTGCCCATCGGAGCACCCCTCCAAGCCGTCCGCGGAGCTCGGCGACACCGACCAGCCCTCGGGCAACGTCACCGTCGCGCGCTTCAGGTGGCCGGTGGCCAGGCCCGTGGGGTTCGCCAGCCCGTCCTGGGGGAAGTCGAGATCGACCGACAATCCGGCGGGCGCATCTGCCTTGGTGGTGTCCGCCCGTACGTCGAGCGACGGATCGAACGGCACCCGCTCACACCCATCCGGGCCCTGGGGTGCACCCCACTGAGAAGGCGGCAGTGGAAGTCCGGGCGCCAGATGGCTGACGAAGCTCGCGACACCCGATCCGCCCGTCCACGAGTCCACGCGCAACCGCGTCTCCAGTCCGGTGCCGGGGGGAGTGCACGCCGTTGGATTCGTGAGGAACGCCTCGGGCTTGACGTCCGCCGAATGCGGGGCGTTCCACGGCTTCGCGAAGATCGCGAAGGGATCGCACTCCGGCAACGGCGCGCCTTCCGGCCACACGTTCCCCTCGGGCACGCCGGGATTGAAGAAGGCGAGGCAGCGGCGTTTGTCGTGGCTGTGATCGGCCGGAACGCCCCACAGCGTCACGGTGCTCGCCAGCACCGACTTGACCTCGTTCGCGTTGCGGGTGACCACGCTGACTCCATAGTCACCGTCGCTGCGAACGACGGCATCCAGGATCGCCTTCTGATCGGTGAAGCTGAATCCGAACTGTGCCGGGACGCCCGGCGGCGGCTCCAGATTGAACACGGGCCCGACGAACCGCCTGAGCTGTCCCTCGGTGAGCGTCACCGTGACGTCGGCCGTCCCGATGATGGTGTTGATCGGGCAGAAATCGTTCGGATCGAAGTCGCCCTCGCCCGCCTGCTTGTTGCTGGGAATCTTCAGCGTCTTCGCGCACGTCGGCATCGCCGAGGGGTTTCCAATCAAGCCGGCCGGCAGGTCGACCCGCGCGTCCTTGAGGTTGCCACCGTCGGCAACCGTCATGCCGTGAGGTCCAAGCACCTTGTTGAGCTGTAGCGTCACCGAGGCCGAGTCCGGGTGGCCGGCGGCCTGCGTGTAAGCAGCTCCCGTCGGATCGGAGAGCGCTCCGTCGAAGGTAGCAACACCAAAGTCCGGCACGGCACTCGCTCGAATCAGGCTCTGGGTGCTCGCCGGCTCGGCCGCGCCGCCGCCCGACAGCTCGACCGTGGTCGTGAGAGCGCCAGAAGCGCCGGGGTCGACAGCCGCCACGATCACGATGTCCTCGATCGCCGCTTGACCAGCTGCGATGGGAAACGAGGTCTCGCAGCGTAGTTCAGACGCCCCGGCTGGATCGGCGGGCAGGCAGGACCAGGTGAACGGCGGCGACCCAGGCAGAGCGCCCTCGACCGACACGCTGGTAACGCCGGCCGGAAGCGCAACGTCGAAAGCTACGGGGCCAGCGCTGTCGGAGTCTCCGATGTTGCGGGCGGTCAACCGATGGCGGAACGTGGCTCCCGGGGCGACGCGATCCGGGGAAGACGAGATCACACGCCACGCAGGCCCGGCGGCATCCGCTCGAGAGGGCGCCGCCACCGACGTGCTCATAGCCACGACGAGAGTCAGGGCCAACCCTCCCCACGCCCGGCCGGACGTCCAGCGACCCTTCATCGGCTTCATCCGGCTCACCTGCCCTTTCCCCGCCCGGTCGCCGCGAGTGCGATCGACAGCGTCCTCGGCTCGTCCGCATCCGCGAACCGCACGCGCAAGGCCACCCTCAGGCGGCCAGATCGAAGTAGTTGCCTGTGCCCGGCTGCCGAGAGCCGCAACGGAAGCACGACCTTCCCGGCACGTCGTGCCCGCTTGGCGGCCGCGAGCACCACGCGTGCCCGCTCGCCCACCCTAGCCATCCCGCGCGCAGTCACACGCCCGGCCTTGTTGACCCGCACCGCAAGCGACACGCTCTGGCCCGCAACCAGTGCACGGCGCTGCTTCGCGGTCAGGCGCGAGACCGCAAGGGACGCACGAACCTTCGCAGGCAGGTCACCGGCTGCTGCCCCCCCGGGAACCGGGAGCTCGGGAGCAGTCGAAAACGGTTTGCGACACTGGTCGGCCACACAGGGCGGCGGGGGCTTTACGCTGGGAAAGCCCCCGTCGACCCGAGCGTCGTAGATGTCCACCTGGTCGTCGACGTCGCTGCCGACCAGTCGCTCCCGCGTCGTGAAGAAGACATCGGTCCCATCGGCGTCAGCGTCGACGAACTCCGCGCCGTCGACCGCCTTGCCCGTGGAGATCAGGCTCAGCTCGCCATCTGCCCATTGATAGACGTCGGACTTGGCGTTGGTGTCCTCAAGGACCAGCGCCTCGTCCGTCTCGAAGAAGACCCGCTTGCCGTCCGCCGACAAATTCCGCGGCAGGCGGTAGGGAGCGTGCGGGCCTTGAACGGGTCGGTAGAAGAGCCGCGCGTCCGCCTGCGAGGCAGACCCCAGCGGGGTGCACGACACACAGGTAAGACGATCGGCCGTCGCGTCATACAGGTACAGCTGCTTGTGTCCTCCGTTATCGGCTGCCGTCAGTCGCGCACGGGACGCGAACAGCAGATGCGACCCGTCGGCGCTCAGGCGCGCATCGCGGAACTGCACGCCGGGCGCGTCGCGGATGACGCTCCAAACCCCACCGTCGTCGCCGAGCGCCGCCACATGGCGCACCCCCGCCTCGGGAGTCCACAGATAGAGATTTGCTCGACCCCGTATTCCGCCCGGCGCGAGCTCTCCCGTGGCGACGAAGTAGACGTGCGAGAGGTCGTCGGCAATGGCGGCGATGCCCAGGACACCGCCGCCGCCAGGATCGCCAGTCGTCAGGTCGGTCAGCCGCTCCCCCGGCGCAGCAAGCGCGTTCCAGAGATACAGGTCATCCGCAACCCCCCCGGAGCAGCCGCTGTCACAGGCGGTGGCGTCTTCGGTGAGTCGGCGGTTGCTGGTGAACAGCGCGAGCGACCCGTCGTTGGCCTTCGCTCCACGGAACACGGCAGGTTGGACGGTCGCGGGATCGCCGGCTCGCTCGGACACGGACACGGCCTCGGTGGACGTTCCGTTCTCCCGCACGTACAACGGCGCGCCATCGCGGATCCCGTCGATGAAGTAGACCCGCTTGCCATCGTCGGAGACCAGGTTGTCGCCAGGGAAGTAGCGTCCTGCGTCGCTGATCGATCCGTTGCTCGCTCCGGCCTGACCTTCGACGGCCGGCTCGCCGGAGGGCAACTCGCTGACGAAGCTCACCTGCCCGTCATTCCAGGCATAGACTGCGACCCCCGCGCTAGAGGACCCATCCGGCGTCAGTTGGCGCCCGACCGATTCGAACACGATATGGCGAAGATCGGGCGAGGCTGCGGCGAAGCGGAAGCGCTGATCGGGAGTCGGAGTGGTCGGTGGAGGCGGCTCGGTTGGAAGCGGATCGCTTGGCATCGCCAACAACTCGTAGCTGGATGCGGCACCTCGGTTGTCCTGCAGATACAGGCCCCAGGAACCGCCCAGTAGGGAGGCCGCGGCCGGGACGATGGGGGCATTCGTGCTCACCACGGCCCGCGACAGGTCATCCGACAACAACCAGATGATCGGCGTGAGGATGCCGACGCTCGGATCGGCAGCCACCGGCGGGTTGATCCCCCGGGTCGTCCAGCTAGTGCTGCCACGCACGCTGCGGTACTGCCCGTGCACCGCGCCGCTGCCTATTCCAGCGAACTGGGCATCGGCCGAATAGGCGACGACGTCACCGGACACGGCCGCCCCCGACGTCGACGTTTGTCCGGGATTGGGAAGGTTCCGATCGACGTCCCCGCCGTTCTTGTCAAGGGGGGACACCATCTCGTAGGCGCGACCGGGCGGCGGAGCGGGCAGGGCAGAGCGAGTGCGGAAGGTGTGATCGGGACCATTGGTCGTACCGGCCTCGTTGATCGCGACCACCCGGAAGTGGTACACGGTGGCCGGATCGAGCCCCTCGACCAGCTCCTGAACGAGCACGAAGGCATTGCCGGCACCGATGTCGACGTTCTCGCCAGTGGGCACTCGAGAGCCATACGCCTCGGTCCGGCCATACTCGAAGTAGTAGGACGTCGGGGAGTTCTGTGGGTTCACCTCGCTGGCGAGCCACGCCGCGGTATCCGTGCGGTTGCCCGCACCCAACCGGCGCACCAGCGGCGACGCCAGGGTCGTGCTGAACGTGGTTTCGGAACTCGTAACGCTCGCCGCGTTGAAGGCCTTTGTCGCCACCAGGCGCACTCGGTACTCCGTATTGGGCTCGAGGCCGGTGGCCGCCTGGCTCACGGCGACGTCCGACGTCCCGCTGCCGATGGAGACGTCGCTGGAAGGGACCGCCGTCCAGTTCCCCCCGTCGGTCGAGTACTCGAAGTGGTAGCTCGTCGTGGGAGGCCCCTGCGGATTGATCGAACCGTTGAACGTCGCTCCAGTCGCCGTGACCTCGGTGACCGGGCTGATCGAGGCAGTTGGAGCGGCCACGTCATCCACCACCATTACTTGCCGACCGAACCGGTCCGACGCATAGATGCGCCCGGTGGACGACCGCACCGCGAGACCCGCCACGGCGAAGCCGGCATCCCCGGCGTGCAGGTCGACTCCCGCGCCGTCGGCGGCGACTTCGACGATTCCCTTGCTGCTGAAATCGCTGTTGTAGGCCGCGATGAAGACGTGATCACTTGCCGGGTCGATGGCCAGGTCCGGGTTGTCGGCCACGTTCGCGACCCCGGAGCCGAACAAGGAATCGAACGTGCCGGCCGCACTAAAGCGCTGGACGCGGAAGTTGTCGGTATCCAGCACGTAGAGACGCCCGAGCGAATCCACGGCCACGCGACGGGGGCGCAAGAACTCGCCTTCACCGGAGCCGCCAGCCACCGTCCCGATCTGCGATTGATAGACGCCGGCGCTGCTGAAACGCTGGATGCGGTTGTTGTCGGTGTCGGCGACATACACGTCCTGCGACACAGGGTCCACCGCCACGCCCTGCGGAAGGTTGAACTCTCCGTCTCCGCTGCCGGCGCTACCAAACTGATCTAGGTATGCACCGTCCGCGCTGAACTTCTGGACGCGCGCGTTCAAGTTGTCCGCTAGGTACACCGAGCCGTCTACCTGATCTACGGCTATCTGCGGAGACACGGGCGCAAAGTCGGACGATCGCTCGGCCAGGAACGAGAACTGGCCCTCGCCCGAGCCCTGAGTGCCCGCTCCGCAGACGGCGGTGCACACTTCGAAGGTCTCCGCGCCAGTCGCTACGCCCCAACCCCACGCGCCCAGAAACTCACCCGCAGCGGAGAATCGCAGTATTCGCTGCCCTCCAACACCACCCTCCGTGGCGGCATCGACGACGTAGACGTCGCCGGAACCCTGATTTACCGCAACGCCGCTGGCCCCCGTGAACTGGCCGGGACCCGTGCCAGGTCCGCCCATGGTCTCCAAGACTGCTTTTCCCGCGCTCGCAACCGATACGCCACCCACCAGGGAGACCACGCACATGGCGCCCACGGCAGCGGCAACGAGAGCCGAACGAGACCACACAGCGCACCCAAACATGAAGCCAGTCCTCTCCTCGCCAAGCAACGCCTACTGCTCCTCCAAGTCACTGAAGGCCCAGGCGCTTCAGCACTGGACCCGTCCAACTCCCCCGGCTAACAGGACGCTACGAGCCTTGGCGGAACCATAGACGAAGGCGTTTTCAGTGTCAACACCACCGCCGTTGCCGATCGGTGCAACAAGCGAGCGGGTTGCTAAAGGCTTCATACTTTGATTGTTTTTTGTCGTTCGGTCAGCTATTGTCTTTCCATTAGCTCCTCTAGAGAAAGGAGTTCTGTCCACGTTCTTGCTGTCAGGACCTGATCCCGGGAGTTTCCACCCCTCTTTTTGGGGTTTCTACCCTCTTTGGGGGATGTTCCCTCTTCCGCCCCGGCTTGGTGCCGGAGAAAGGCATTCGACCAACATGAAGACCCTCACCACCCGTGGCCTGCTGCTGGCCGCAACCATGATGGCCGCGCTGGCAGTCGTGGTCGTACCCGCTCAAGCAACGCCCACACCCCTCGGAGCGACCATCTCAGCAAGCTCCAACGACTCCTCATTTGCCAACAGCGCAGGCATCAGAGTCACCTGCCCCAACAGCGACTTCACAGGCGCAATCTCTGCCGACGGAAGAAACATCTCAGGCAGACTGACCTTCTTCTCCACGAGAACGACCGACTGTAGAGAGAGCATCCTCGGCACCAGAGTGACCGTCAGCTGCAGAGGATCCACGACAGCCAGAGACAACGGCAGATCAGTAGCCGGCACCAGCATCTCAGGCGACATCACGCTCGATAGAGCAGACTTCGAATGCTCAATCAGCGTCGCCCTCGCAGGATGCACCATCACAGTCAGAGGCAGCTCACAAGCCGGTGCCTTCGCAAATGCAGCGACATTCCAACAGGCGACCCAGTTACTCACAGTCAGAATCACTGGACTCATCTCCCACGGATCCGGCGGGATCTGCGGCGGGATGAACCAAGCATCCAGCTTCACAGCGTCATACAGAGTGATAGCCGTCAATGGCAGAGTTGGCGGGAGAATCACCATCTCATAACCCCACTACGGATGAGGGGGCTGGCATACGCCGGCCCCCTCTCCTCTTCATCTTCTCGAAGGAGACTCAGACCACCCAGGGGGCCGACGAAGAAACATCTCAGCCAACTTCACGGACCCATACAGAGCCATCATCCTGTCAGCGGCAGACCAGACTCAAGAAATCACCATGTCATAGTCCGTCGCCCATTTAGATCACGTTTAGTTTATTATGGCATAGTAATTTTCATGCGCAATACGCTCTTGATCCTTAGTCTAATTGTCGTAGCTGTGGTAGCCGGCTGTGGCAGCGACGAGGGCGACGAGGCATCGCAGGGCTTCAAGGTCGCGATCCGGGTAGGAGACGTCGAGATCTCGGATGCGGTGGTCGCACGCACCATCCGGGAGCTCTGGCCGCTCGGTGCCGGCGACGGCGGGACGAAGGTCAGACCGCCGGACTTCACCGCCTGCGTCGATGCGAAGCAACCCCAGACCGAAAGCCAGGCCGAATACGAGAGACGGGTCTGCAAGGAGCTGTACGAGGCTCACGAGCGCTTCGCCGTGAGTCATCTGATTCAACTCACGTGGGCCCGGATGGAGGCTCGGGCTCGTGGCCTCGAGCCGACCAAAGCAGACCTGCGGCGGATGATGAACCGGCAGCTGGATACGTTGACGCCGGCCGCTGTCCGCCAGGTCCGCGGCTCTGAGCAGAGGCGGCGGGCGTTGCTCGCAAGCGTCGAGACCGGGGAGCGCAATCGCCGTCTCGTCGAGGCTTTGAACACCACGCCGGAATCGCTCAGCCGCAGCCTCGCGCGCCGCTTCGAGGATCGCACTCGCTGCGCACCCAGGTATCGGGTGGTCGAGCTGCCCGAGTGCACGGGCGCGTTGGCGGTCCAGTAGCTAGCTCGATGGGCTACGAAGCGCTGGAACCGACGTCGAGGAACGCCTCGTAGCGCTTGACCTCGCGCTCGGCTCGCGCGCGCTCTTCGGACTCCTCGTCGGCCCGCTCGACCGTCTCGCGCGCCTCCTTCAACCGGGCCTCGAAAGCACCGCGGTCGATGTCCTCCGGGGCGATCGCCTCCTCGACCAGCACCAGCGCCGAGTTGTCGACCACCTGCAGGTAGCCCTCGCCCTGGGCGAAGCGCACGATCTCCGACTCCGACTTGTAGAGCCGCAACTCGGTCGGCTCGAGGATCGCCATCAGCGGCGCGTGGTTGGCGAGCACGCCGATCGAGCCCGGTGACCGTGCGGGTGGAGACCATCTCCACCTCGTCGGCGAACACCTGGCCCTCCGGCGTGAGGACCTCGACCTTGAAGGACGAGCGGGCCATCAGCCCTCGGAACCGCCCTCGGCGTTGCCGTCGTCGGTGCTGTCGCCGCGGTCGACTCGTCGGCCTCGTCCTTCTCGCGCGCGCCGCGGGCGTCCTCGATCACCTGCTCGATCGTGCCCTTGAGCAGGAACGCACGCTCGGGGATCTCGTCGTGCTTGCCCTCGATGATCTCGCGGAACGAGCGCACCGTCTCCTCGATCGGCACGTACTCGCCCGGCAGGCCGGTGAACTGCTCGGCCACGAAGAACGGCTGGCTCAAGAAGCGCTCGACCTTGCGGGCGCGCTGCACCGTCACCTTGTCCTCGTCCGACAGCTCATCGATGCCGAGGATCGCGATGATGTCCTGCAGCTCCTTGTAGCGCTGCAGGATCTCGCGCACCTGGTTGGCGACCTGGAAGTGCTCCTCGCCGACGATGTCCGGCTTGAGGATCGTCGAGGTCGAGTCGAGCGGGTCGACGGCCGGGTAGATGCCCTTCTCGGAGATCGACCGCGAGAGCGTCGTCGTCGCGTTGAGGTGCGCGAACACCGACGCGGGCGCCGGGTCGGTCAGGTCGTCCGCGGGCACGTAGATCGCCTGCACCGACGTGACCGAGCCCTGGCGGGTCGAGGTGATCCGCTCCTGGAGCTGGCCCATCTCCGTCTCCAGCGTCGGCTGGTAGCCCACCTGGGAGGGCATCCGGCCCAGCAGCGCCGAGACCTCGGAGCCCGCCTGCACGAAGCGGAAGATGTTGTCGATGAACAGCAGCACGTCCTGGCCCTGCTCGCGGAAGTACTCCGCCATCGTCAGGCCCGACAGCGCCACGCGCATGCGCGCGCCGGGCGGCTCGTTCATCTGGCCGAACACCAGCATCGTCTTGTCGATGACGCCGGACTCGGTCATCTCGACCCAGAGGTCGTTGCCCTCGCGCGAGCGCTCGCCGACGCCGCAGAAGGCGGACAGGCCGCCGTGCTCGCGGGCGAGGTTGGCGATCAGCTCCTGGATCAGCACCGTCTTGCCGACGCCGGCGCCGCCGAACAGGCCGACCTTGCCGCCGCGGGCGTACGGGGCGAGCAGGTCGACGACCTTGATGCCGGTCTCGAACAGCTCGGTGGTCGGCTTCAGGTTCTCGACCGTCGGCGCCGGAGCGGTGGATCGGCCAGCGCTCCTCGTACTCGACGTCGCCGGCGTCGTCGATCGGGTCGCCGAGCAGGTTGAAGATGCGGCCGAGCGTGCCCTTGCCCACCGGCACCGTGATCGGGCCGCCGGTGTCGCGCACCTGCACGCCGCGGGCGAGGCCGTCGGTGGCGTCCATGGCGACCGCGCGCACGCGGTCGTCGCCGAGGTGCTGCTGGACCTCGAGCACGAGCAGGCTGTCCTCGCCGTCGGCGTCCTTGAGGTCGACCTCGAGCGCGTTGTAGATCTCGGGCAGCTCGCCGGCCGGGAACGCGACCTCGACGACCACGCCCTGGACCTCCTCGATGGTCCCGACGGCCGCGGCGTCGCCGCCCGACTGCTGCTGCTGTACCTGCGTTCCGGCTTCCACTCTCGTTCTCCTAACGCCTTATCGAAGTCCCTCGGCCCCGGCGACGACCTCCATGATCTCCTGGGTGATCTCCGCCTGACGCTGGCGGTTTGCCTCCAGGGTGAGGTCGTCGATGAGGTCACCTGCATTGTCAGAGGCGCTGCGCATCGCGGACATGCGCGCGCCGTGCTCGGACGCCGTCGACTCCAGCAGCGCCCGGTAGATCGAGATCTCGACGTAGTCCGGCACCAGCCGGGCGAGGATCTCCTCGGGGTCCGGCTCGTAGATCCAGAGCGCGCGGCCGTGCGGCGTCGTCCTCGTCGCGCGAGTCGCTCGCCCTCGTCGCCGCCGAGGATGTCCGCCTGCTGCAGCGGCAGCAGCGTCTCGACGCGCACGTCCTGCTGCATCGCCGAGACGTAGCCGTTGTAGATGATCTCGACGCGGTCGACCTTGCCGTCCACGTAGGCGGCGGTCAGGCCGTCGGCGATCGCGCGCGCGTCCGAGAAGGCGGGGCGGTCGGTGAAGCCCGTCCAGACCCCTCCCGTCTCGAGCCCGCGGAAGTTCAGCGAGGACTCGCCGCGGCGCCCGGACGCGTACCAGAGCACCTGCTTGCCCTCGGCCTTCAGCTCCGCCGCGCGGCGGTTGCCGGCGCGGATGATCTGCGAGTTGAACGGGCCTGCGAGGCCGCGGTCGCCCGTCACTAGATGGAGCGCGACGGTCTCGACCTGCTCCTTCTCCTGCAGGATCGGCAGCGACGGGCACGTTGTCGGCCGCCTCCGAGGCACGCCGGGTCATGCGCCGGATCGCGTCCGCGTACGGGCGCAGCTCCTCGATCCGCTGCTCGGCCCGACGCAGACGCGCGGCGGCGACCATCTCCATCGCGCGCGTGATCTTGCGGATGTTCTTGACGGAGCCGATGCGGCTGCGGATGTCCTTGACGCTTGCCATGGCGCGTTACCCGAAGGCGTCGCCGGCTAGGCCGGCGCGGCCTCCTTCTCCTCCTCGGCGGAGGCCTCGCGACCCTCGTCGGTGCGGGCCTCGCGGGAGCGCTCGTCCTCGGACATGATGCGGTCCGACTCGCCCTCCTCGATCGGGTTGCCCTCGGCGTCGAAGTCGGGCCCGAAGTCGTCGATCGCCTCGGCGATCGCGTCGCCGAGCTCCTGCTCGATCCCGTCGTCCCAGTTGCCGTCGGCGAGCTTGTCCATCAGGCCCTGATGGTCGGAGTGCAGACGCTGCAGCAGGCCCTCGTGGAAGCTGCGGATGCGATCGGTCTTGATGCGGTCGAGGTAGCCGGCGGTGCCGGAGTAGATCGCGGCCACCTGGTCCTCGACCTTCCACGGCGCGCGCTCGTCCTGGTTGAGCGACTCGACCAGCCGCTCGCCGCGGGCCAGCGTGGCGCGCGTGTCGGCGTCGAGGTCCGAGCCGAACTGCGCGAACGCCTCCAGCTCGCGGTACTGGGAGAGGTCCAGGCGCAGGCGGCCGGCGACCTTCTTCATCGGCTTGGTCTGCGCCGACCGCCGACGCGCGACACCGAGATGCCGACGTTGATGGCGGGCCGCACGCCCGAGCGGAACAGGTCGCCCTCGAGGAAGATCTGCCCGTCGGTGATCGAGATCACGTTCGTCGGGATGTAGGCCGACACGTCGCCCGCCTGCGTCTCGATGATCGGCAGCGCCGTCAGCGAGCCGCCGCCGAGGTCGTCGTTGAGCTTGACCGCGCGCTCGAGCAGGCGCGAGTGCAGGTAGAAGACGTCGCCCGGGTAGGCCTCGCGACCCGGCGGGCGGCGCAGCAGCAGCGACATCTGGCGGTAGGCGAAGGCGTGCTTGGTGAGGTCGTCATAGACGATCAGCGCGTGCTTGCCCTGGTAGAGGAAGTGCTCGCCCATCGCCGCGCCGGCGTACGGCGCCAGGAACTTGATCGGCGCGGCCTCGTCGGCGGGAGCGGCGACGATGATCGTCTTCTCGAGCACGCCGGCCTCCTCGAGCTGGCGCGCGACCTCGACGACGGTGGCCATGCGCTGGCCGACCGCGACGTAGATCGAGATGACGTCGGTGTCCTTCTGGTTGATGATCGCGTCCAGGCAGACCGAGGTCTTGCCGGTCTGGCGGTCGCCGATCACCAGCTCGCGCTGGCCGCGGCCGACGTTCGTCATCGAGTCGATCGCCTTGATGCCGGTCAGCAGCGGCTGGTCGACCGACTTGCGGGCCACCACACCGGGCGCCTTGAACTCCGCCGGGCGCGTCTCGGTGGTGTTGACGTCGCCCTTGCCGTCGAGCGGGTTGCCGAGCGGGTCGACGATGCGGCCGAGCAGGGCGTCGCCGACCGGCACCTCGAGCAGGCGGCCGGTGCGCTTGACCTGGTCGCCCTCCTCGATCTTGTCCCACTCGCCGAACAGCACGGCGCCGACGTTGTCGGACTCGAGGTTGAGCGCGAGGCCGGTCACGTCGTGCGGAAGCTCGAGCAGCTCCATCGACATGCAGTTGTCCAGCCCGTGCACGCGGGAGATGCCGTCTGCGACGGACAGGACCGTGCCGACCTCCGAGAGGTCAGCGCCGCCGTCCTCGAGCCCCTCGATGCGCTGCTTGAGGATGCTGGTGATCTCGTCTGGCTTGATCTGCACTGCCAATCTCTCCCCTAGGCCGCCTTCGCGACCTGCTTGCGTAGCTGTTCAAGTCGGTTGCGGACGCTCGCGTCGAGCACCATGTTCCCGACGCGCACGACCAGGCCGCCGAGCAGGTCCGGGTCGACCTTGGAGCTCAGCTCCACGCGCCGGCCGGTCTGCTCCTCGATGCGCTTGCCGACGTCCTGAACCAGCTGGTCGTCGAGCTCGACCGCGCTCGTGACGGTCACCGGCAGGAGCTTGTTCTCCTTTGCCCAGAGCGCGTCGAGCGCGCGGCGGATGCGCGGCAGCACCGGCATGCGGTGGCGCTCGGCGAGCAGCTCGAGGAAGTTCACCAGCCGCTCGTCGCCGTCCGAGACGACGCGCTCGACCCCGTCCCGCTTCTCGTCGGACGAGAAGTACGGCGAGTAGAAGAACAGGCGCAGGTTGCCGTCCTGTTCGAGCGCGTCGGCGAACTCGCCGAGCTCGTCGTGCACGCGATCGAGGACGCCGTGCTCCTTGGCGACCTCGAACAGGGCACGCGAGTAGACGTCGGCGAGCTCTTCCATCGACTAGTTCCTCGACTCCTCGCCGGCGAGCGTCGAGAAGTCGACCTCGCTCAGCGCATCCTCGATCAGACGCCGGTGATCGTCGGGCGTCAGCGACTTGCGCGTCACCTTCTCGGTGGCGAGCACCGTCAGGTCGGCGACCTCCTTGCGGATCTCGTCGACCGCGCGGCGGGTCTCGGCCTCGATGTCGCGGCGCGTGGCCTCCATCAGCTCCTCACGCTGCTGACGGGCCGCGGCCTTCGACTCGTCGGCGAGGCCGTCCGCGGCCTTGCGGGCACGCGCGACGATGTCCTCGGCCTGCTCGCGAGCCTCGCGCAGACGTGCGCGGTACTCCTCGAGCAACTGGTCGGCCTCGACCTTGGTCCGCTCTGCATGCTCGATCGACTCCTCGATCGCCTTGCGGCGCTTGTCGAGCGCCTCTGCGATGCGTGGGAACGCGAGCTTGTTGAGCAGCCAGAGCGTGATGCCGAAGGCGAGCAGCGTCCAGATCATCAACCCCACGCTGGGGGTGACGAGGAAGCTGCCTCCCTCCTCTTCCGCCGCGGCTGCCAGGAACGTGACCATCGGCCTAGAGGAAGAAGGCGATGAGGCCGAAGATGAACGCGTAGAAGACGATCGCCTCGGTGAGTGCGAAGCCGAGCCACTGGATGCTCGTGATCTCCTCGCGCATCTCGGGCTGACGGGTGACCGACTCGATCACCTTGCCGAAGATGTAGCCGACGCCGATGCCCGGGCCGATCGTCCCCAGGCCGGCTCCGACGCCGAGTGCGATCGCCTTGAGACCGTCCGTCGGGTCGGCCGCCTGAGCGATTGGAAGCAGTGCTGCGAGATCCATTTTGAGATCCCCTCCTTAGTGCCCTTCGGCGGCGGTTGCCTCGCCGAAGTAGATAGACGTGAGCGTGGCGAAGATGAAGGCCTGGAGCGTCGCGATCAGGCCGACCTCCAAGATGAAGAAGACGATCGCGACCGGCAGCGTGACCGCACCGAGGGCCGCGAGGCCCAGCAGGACCGCCAGGCCGCCGCCCATGAACAGGATCAGCAGGTGGCCGGCGAGGATGTTCGCGAACAGTCGCACCGACAGCGAGATCACCCGCATGAACTGCGAGATCGCCTCGATGAAGAAGATCGGGACGCGCATCGCGGGCGGCGTGCCGCGCGGGATCCAGCCCTTGACGTAGGGGACAAGGCCCTTCGCCCGCACGCCCTCGATCTGGTAGGAGACGAAGACCACGAGCGTGAGCACAAGCGGCACGGACAGGTTCGCGGTCGCGGCGTAGAGCGCGAAGGCCGGGAACTCGATGCCGAAGATGTCAATCGTCTCGTGCGTGTTGGTCGGCAGCGGGATGTAGCCGATCATGTTCGAGAACCAGATGAAGAAGAACAGCGTCGCGACGAACGGGAACCAGCGCTTCGCCATCTTCGCGTCCATGTTGCCGCGCGTGATGTTCGTGTAGGTGAGGTCGTACGCGGCCTCGATGGCGGTCTGGACGCGGTTCGGCTTCTGCGTCATCTTGCGCGCGATCAAGATCATCGTCAGGGCCGTCAGCGCGCAGGCGATGAAGACGTAGAGCACGGCCTTGTTGATGCTGAGGTCGAGTCCGCCGATGTGGATGTCGATCCACGGCGTGAGGCGGAACTCCTCCTGCGGCTTGAACGCCTCGTTCTTGCCGTCGCTGCCGAAGATCGCGAAGACCACGACCACGATCAGCAGGTAGAGGCCGAGGCCGATCAGGACCTTGCTGCGGGTCTTCATCGCTTGCCGCCCATCTCGAAGGGCCGGGTGGCCATCTGGGTCGTGAACCACATCGTGAACAGCAGGATCGAGAGCACCGCGGCGGTCAGGCCGGCCTCGCGGTCGACCATCCCGGCGCCGAAGATCGCGAGCGCGACGAGCCAGCCGCGGCCGATCATGCTGCCGGTCAGCAGGCCGGCGACGGTGCGCGGATCGCCCGAGGCCTGCGCGCGCTTGTTGGCCTGCTCGGAGATCACGCGCTGCACTATCCAGGCCGCAGCGGCGGCACCCCAGCCCAGCAGCGGGAAGCCCGCCAGCACGAACACGGGCAGCGCAAGCGCCAGCACCACCAGATCGAGGTGCTTGAGCGCGCGCAGCGCGAAGGGGTCGTTCGATGCGTTCAGAGCGTGCGTTGCCAAGGGGGGTGCTCCCGGTAGAGACGGTCCTGCTTGTTGGACCCGGGGCGGCTCTGCTTCTCCGCCGGGGCGGTGAGCGTACACGTTTTCCGGACTTTGTGACTACTTTGTGACAGTTGCCTCTGGCGGAAGCGCCAGGCCACCGAGCAGCCCCAGGAGGTTGGGACCCCTTCCTCCCCGGTTGTCGGTCCTACAGGGCGAGCAGTGCCACCGCTGCGGACGGGCCGGCCGGCCCGTTGCGACACTCGGGCACCAGCAGCCGTCTGCTGCAGAACGTGATCGGGCGATACCGGGTCTCGAGCCGTTCGAGCAGTTCCCGGCTGTGGCGCCGCGCGCGTCTGGCCTCGAGCGAGTCGGCAATCGCGTCGCGTGCCTCGTCGAGGCTCTGCCCGGGTCCCCGTCGGACGCTCCTCAGCAACTCGAAGACGTACCAAGCCTCCGACGTCCTGGCCGGACCGTAGAACGCCCCTCGTCGAGCTGCGAAGAGCGCTTCGTCCAATGCGGCGGGCATCTCTCCCGGCACGGCGCCCATGTCGCCGCTGGGCGGCGTTGGAGAACGGTCGTGAGCCGAATAGCGAGCGATTACGGCGCCCCACCCCCGGCCCTGCTGCAAGGCACGTCTAGCCGCCATGGCCCGCTCCCGCGAGTCGGTCGCCACCAGCTTCATGTAGCGCACCTGAGGTGTGCGGTAGGTCAGCGGATGGGCCAGGTAGTAACGCTCGATCTCTCGCTCAGACGGCCGGCCGTCGGCGACGTTGCCCCGTAGCCGCTCGACGAGCAGCTTCGCTTCGGCGGTCGCTCTCGGTTCACCCTCGCCATGCGCTGGAATGGCGATGCCCTTCCGTCTGGCCTCCTGCCTCATCCACTCGACGAGGATGAGGTACCCCGTCGCAACACGCTGCTGGGAAGCGTGCTCGGCGGCCGGCACGAGCGCACGCAACTGCCGCTTGGTGATGACCGTGTCGCCTACCCGTGCAGCTGCATTCGCCGGCAGCTCCCGATCTCCGGAGTCGCTGCCACAACCGCTCGAGTAGATCGCCAAGACGGCGATCGTCCCTAGGGTCCAAGCGGATGCGAGACGACACCGCATCGACAGGTTCATAACGCTCAGGGTACATAGATCATAAGCGGATCGTTTCGCTTGACGTCTGCTGCGAGATGCCTAGCGAGGAGTGGCGCTTTCGCGCTCGAGTGCGCGCAGCAGCGCTGCCACGACCGTGGCGTCGAACTGCGTGCCGGCGTGCGCGCGCAATTCGGCGCGGGCCGCCTGCTCGTCGAGCGCGGGCCGGTACGGGCGGTCGTGGGTGAGCGCCTCCCAGGCGTCGGCGACGGCAAGGATGCGCGCCTCGAGCGGGATCGCATCGCCCGCCAGCCCGAGCGGGTAGCCCCCGCCGTCGGGACGTTCGTGATGGGCGGCGACCCAGGCTCGGACGTCGGCCAGCTCGTCACCCTCGAGCAGCTGCGCGGCGACCTGGGGATGGCTGTGGATGCTGGTCCAGCCGTCCGCGTCGAGCGACCCCTCGGTGCGCAGCAGCTGTGGCGAGACGCCGATCATGCCGACGTCGTGCAGCATGCCGGCGAGGTGCACGCGCTCCGAACGCTCGGGGCCAAGGCCGAGCTCGAGCGCTGTGGCCTCGGCGATCCGGGCGACCGTGTGCGCGTGCGCGCCGTCGGCGTGGTCGCGCAGGTCGAGCGCCTCGGCCAGCGTCAGCACGCTCGCCAGCCGCAACTCCTCGGTGCTCGCCGCGCGTCCGCCGGCAGAGTGGAGCACGCTCTCCACCTCGCTCGAGAACAGGGCGCTGCGGTCGCGCCCGAGCTCCTTTGCTGCCGCGAGCGCCTGACGTGCCGCGTCGCCGAGACCGGCGGCGTCGTCCGCGTGGTCGGGAAAGACCGCCACGCCGATGCTGAGCGTCGGCCGGGAACGCTCGCCGGCGAAGCTGCGATGGGCGGCGCGGCGCATTCTCTCGGCGACGAGCAGCGCCCCGCGGGCGTCGGTGCCCGGCAGCAGCAGGGCGAACTCGCCGCCGCCGAGGTGAGCAGCGACGTCGATCCGCCGCTTCCACTTCTCGAGGTCGCGCGCCACCATGCGCAGCGCCCGGTCGCGAGCATCGCGCCCGAACCACTCCTCGTGCGCGCGTAGGGCGTCGACGTCAGCGATCGCCAGGGCAAGCGAACGGCCGCCGGCGCGTGCTCGCTCGAGTTCGGCCGCGAGCTCGTCCTCGAAGGCCCGGGCGCCCAGCAGACCGGTGAGCGGGTCGGCCCCCGAGGGCCAGACCGCGGGATGCCCGGCACTCGACGGGAGGCTGACGATCGCGACGGTCGCCCAGATCTTCAGCGCCACCAGGCCGACGACCGCGAGCCGTAGCGCCAGCGGCAGCTCGTCGGCGGCCATCGTCAGCGCAGCCCCCACGCTCAGCAGCGCAAGCAACGGCGGAATGGCGCGGCCGAGCATGCGGATCTGAGCTGCGAGCGACCAACCTGCCGAAGGTCCTCCCTGACGGCCGTCCGTGGCCGGTCGCCCGGCCTGGGACCGAGCACGCATCGGCAGAGCCTACAGCCATGCGTCAGATGACCCTCACCGGTGAGGGTCGGGTGCGTCAGATCACGCGCAGCAGCGCGTCGACCACGTCGCCGTCGAACTGACGCCCGGCCTCGCGCCGCAGCTCGCCGGCGGCCTCGTCGGGCGGTCGCGCCGGCCGATGGGCGCGCTCGGCGGTCATCGCCTCGTAGGCGTCGGCGACGGCGAGGATGCGCGCTTCCAGCGGCACCTCCTCCCATGGCCTGTCGTCCGGATAGCCCTGCCCGTCGGGGCGCGCGTGGTGCAGCAAGATCCAGTCCCCGACGTCCCGGAAGCTGGTCGTGGCGAGCATCCGGGCGCCGATCTCCGGGTGGGAGCGCATCAGCTGCCACTCGCCCTCGTCGAGCGGGCCGCGCTTGCGCACCAGCGCGTCCGGCATGCCGACGCGCCCGACGTCGTGCAGGATGCCCGCGAGGCGAACGCGCTCGACCGCCTCCGGCGGCAACCCCAGCTCGCGCGCGGTCAGCTCGGCGAAGCGCGCGACCCGGCGGCTGTGGCTGGGACTGCCGCTGTCGCGCACGTCGAGCGCCTCGGCGAGCGCCAGCAGCGCGCTCAGGTCGACGGGGCCCCCGCTGCGCCCACGCGTGCTTGCCGCCAGCACGCCGGGCACCTCGGCGCTCGAGATCACAGTGCGGTTGCGCCCCATGCGCTGGGCTGCGTAGAGCGCCTGGTCGGCCGCCTGCAGGAGCGCCACCACCGACTGCCCGTGCTGCGGAAAGGTGGCGATGCCGAAGCTCGCGGTCGCGACCGGCCGCTCGCTGCGCTCCAGCTCGCCGCGGATGCGCTCGGCAAGCGTGTAGGCGCCGTTCTCGTCGCTGTCGGGCACCAGCAGCGCGAACTCCTCGCCCCCCACGCGCGCCGCAGCGTCGAAGCTGCGCTTGGCCTGCTCGAGCGTGCGCCCGATGCGGCGCAACAGCGCGTCGCCGGCCGAGCGGCCGTGCTGCTCGTTCACGCGCGCGAAGCGGTCGACGTCGAGTACGACGAGGCTGAGCGGGGTGCCGCTGCGACGCGCCCGCTCGAGCTCGACGTCGAACGCGTCTTGGAAGCCGCGTCTGTCCAGCAGGCCCGTCAGCGGGTCGCGTCGTGACGCCCCGACGGGACGTGCCTCGAGCCCACCCATGCGATCGCGCACGACCGCCACGAACAATCCGATCGCGAGCAGGGAGCCGAGCGTCGCCACCCACTCGGCCGCCGGCGTCCAGTCGGGAGCGTCGGCGAGCAGCGCGAGCGCATAGCCGACGGCCACGAGCCCCCAGTGGGCCAAGCCCTGGTAGAGCGGGAAGAAGTAGAAGGCGGCGACCACGATCCACGCGTAGGGCATCGGCGCGACGCCTGACTCGGCCCCCCACGCATAGACCGACACGCTCGTGAGCGCGGTGCCCCAGACGCCGAGCAGGTGGAAGCCCCAGATCGGCATGCGATCGAAGACCGCGACGGCGAGCACGGCGGTCCCGGTGCCCGCCAGCGCGAGCACGAACAACAGGCGCGTGTCGACGCCGGGCGCGTGGGGCAACGCCGCGGCCAACAGCCACAGCAGCCCGCCGCCGGCTGCCAGCAACGCCACCACGCGCGCCATCGCTGCGCGCTGCAGCGGCACGGCGCGGCCGCCCGAAGCCGGGATGCGAAAGCGGAGCCGCTCACGGAGCGGCGGTTGGATGCTCGACCTGCGGGCCGTGGCCGGGCCTCCTCGTACGACGGTGGGCGCGAGTCCTTCTGTTGCGATTGGCCACTATAGGTTCGCCCAAGCCTTCCCGGGCAGAATTCCATCCGTATGTGGGTCCAGCACGAAATCTCGCTCGCTCCGCGTCCTCGCGGCTTCCATCTCGTCACCCGCGAGGTGGTCGGAGGCGTGCCCGAACTGGGGTCGTTCGCGGTCGGGCTCGCACACGTGTTCATGCGCCACACCTCCGCCTCGCTGACGCTGAACGAGAACGCCAGCGCGGACGTGCGGCGCGACTTCGCGTCGTGGTTCGACGTGGTCGTGCCCGAGCGCGCGCCGTTCTGGACGCACACGCTCGAGGGAGCGGACGACATGCCCGCGCACATCAAGTCCTCGTTGACCGGCAGCTCGCTCTCGATCCCGGTCCGCGACGGTCGGCTCGCGCTCGGCACCTGGCAGGGCATCTACCTCTGCGAGCATCGCGACCACGGCGGCTCGCGCAGCGTCATGGTGACGGCCTTCGGAGAGTCCGCCTGACGTCAGTCGGGACGGACGGCCTCGAACTCGCCCGTCTCGACCTCGCGCTCGATCTCGGCTTCGATCTCGGTCGCGCTCAACGCCGGCATCTCCCCGGTCTCCACGGCCCGGCGGATCTGACGCTCGCGGAAGCGACGGAACTTGAGGATCTCGAGCACGCGGACGAGGTAGAGGCTGGCGGCCAGGGCGATCAGGCCGAAGGCGACGATCACGAGGCTCCAGCCGGCGTTGAGGTGGCCGTCGTCGTCCGAGTAGGGCACGAAGCGCATCGCCAGCGCCAACGCGGCCAGTGACAGCGTCCAGCCGTAGAGGTAGAGCACCGTGCGGCGCTGGGAGAAGCCGATGTTGGCGAAGCGGTGGTGGAAGTGCCAGCGATCCGCCGAGTAGACCGGCTTGCGGTACTTGATCCGCTTCGCGACGACGAAGGTCGCGTCGAGCGCCGGCACCGCCAGGATCACGAGCGGGAAGAACAGCGCGACGACGGCGGCCGTCTTCAGCACGCCCTGGATCGCCACGCAGGCCAGCAGCAGGCCGAGCAGGTTCGAGCCGGCGTCGCCCATGAAGATCGAGGCCGGGTGGAAGTTGTGCCAGAGGAAGCCGAGGGCCGCCCCCGCCGTCAGCGCCGCGAGCACGCCGGCGTCGTCGCGCTCGAGCGAGAGGGCGATGATCGCGAACGTGGCCGCGGCGATCGTGCAGACGCCGGCCGCCAGACCGTCGGCGCCGTCGGTGAAGTTGACGACGTTCATCACCGCCACGATCCCGACGAGCGTCAGCGGCTTGCCCCAGTCGCCGAGGTCGAGCGGCGTGACGAACGGCAGCGTGACGTTCTCCACCCAGACCCCGGCGGAGATCGGGATCAGCGCGGCGGCGAACTGGCCGGCGAGCTTGAGCGACGGCGGCAGGCCCCCGGGGCGCGCGTCGTCGATGGCCCCGACGAGCGTGATCGCGATCGCGCCCAGCACGATGCCGCGCGTCTGCGCACCGGCGGGCAGGAACACCAGCGCCGGGACGACGGCCGCGACCAGGATCGCGAGGCCGCCCAGGCCCGGCACCGGCCGGTCGTGCAGGTCCCGCTCCCGCGGCACGTGCACGACGCCGAGCCTGCGCGCCAGCCGCGCGGTCGGCGGCGTGGCAGCAAACGAGATCGCCCCCGCCAGCAGGAACGCCCAGAGGGCATCGAGCGCGTCCATCCTGGGTCAGCCTACTGCCGGTAGGGGCGGCGTTCAGGCGTGCGGGATCACGTAGAACGCGATCACCGCGTACTGAAGCGCCGCGGCGACGATCACGAAGGCGTGGAAGACCTCGTGGTAGCCGAAGACCGTCGGCACCGGGTCGGGACGCTTGAATGCGTAGACGAGCGCGCCGAGCGTGTAGAGCAGACCGCCGGCGATCACCATGCCGCCACCGGTGAAGCCGAGCTCGGAGACCAGCTCCGGGAAGGCTGCCAGCGCGACCCAGCCGAGCGCGATGTAGATCAGCGCCATCACGCCCTTGGGCACGTCGACCCAGGCGAGCTTGAGGATGATGCCGCCGACCGCCCCGACCCAGACCACGATCAGGATCACGGTCGCGAGCGGGCCGTCGAGCACCAGCAGCGCGAACGGCGTGTAGGTGCCCGCGATCAGCAGGAAGATCATCGAGTGATCGAGCCGGCGCATCCAGCGCCGGGCGCCGATCGACGACCAGTTGATGCGGTGATACAGCGCGCTGGTGCCGAACAGCGCGGCGACCGTGAACGCGTAGATGCCGACCGCCAGCCGTGCCGTGCCGGCCGGCGCCGCCACTACCAGCGCGGCGCCCGCGATCACCGAGACGAAGAACGCCCACTGGTGCGTGACCCCGCGCATGCGGGGCTTCGGGAGCTTGGGCGGGGTGACGAGCTGTGGTGCGGCCTCGGCCATCCTCAGACCTTGTACCAGAGATCCATGTACGTCTTGAGCACATCCGCCACGATCTGGCGGTCCGGCAGCGTCGCGGCCATGCCGTACACGGGCGCCATCCCACCCTCCGCCTCGGGCTGGGCGAGCACCTCCTCGACGGACGCGCCGAGATCGCTGAGCAGGCGCTCGGCCACGCCCGGCTCGGCGTGGCGCAGCGTCATGCAGACGTGCAGGCAGGACGGACGGTGCAGGCCGTTGAGGCTCCAACCGCGCGTCGACATCGCGTCCATGACCCGGTAGATGTCGAGCTCGCCCGGGTCGTCGGCCGCAAAGGCGACGTTGAACAGCGGATCGCCGAGCACGTGCAGACCGTCGATCGCGGCGATGCCGCGCTTGATCTGCGCGGCGACCTCGAGGATGCGGCGGGTCGCGTCGAGGTAGCCCTGCTCGCCGATCGTGACCATCGCCGCCCAGCAGGCAGCGCTGAGCGCGCCGGGCCGGCTGCCCGCCAGCGTCGGCGACATGTACATGCCGCCCGGCCAGTCGGTCACGGCGAAGTATTGGCTGTGGCGCAGTTCGTTGCCTCGATAGAGCACGACGGAGGTCCCCTTGGCCGCATACCCGAACTTGTGGGTGTCACACGACATCGACGTCACGCCCGGCAGGCGGAAGTCGAACGACGGGACCTCGTAGCCGAGGCGCTCGGCGAACGGCAGCACGAAGCCGCCGAGGCACGCGTCCGTGTGGAAGCCCACGCCACGCTCGCGCGCCAGCTCCGACAGCTCCTCGATCGGATCGATCAGGCCATGGGGAAAGCCGGGGGCCGAGCCCACGACGACGGCGGTGTCGTCGTCGATCGCGTCGGACATGGCGCCCACGTCGGCGCGCAGGTCGTCGGCCACCGGCACCTTCACGAGCCTCACGCCGAGCAGCTGCTCGGCCTTGTCGAAGGCCGCGTGCGCGGTCTCGGGCGCCACGATCGTCGACTTGCCCGAGTGGTCGCGGTAGGCCTTCATCGCCAGCAGGATGCTCTCGGTCCCACCCGAGCTGACGGTGCCGACCACGTCGTCCGCGCCATTGAGCATCGAGCGCGTCATCGACACGATCTCGGCCTCGAACTTCGTCGCGCTCGGCCAGAGGTCGACGTGCAGCGGGTTGCTCTGCGAGTGCGCGGCGTAGACCTCGGCGAGGAAGTCGATGTGCTCGCGATCGCCGTTGTAGACGGCGCCCGAGGCGTAGCCCTCCTCCCAGCGCGGCCGCTCGGCGCGCGCGAGCTCCTGCACCTCGGCGAGCACCTCGGCGCGGTCGCGACCCTGCTCGGGCAGGCGCTCGTAGGTCTCGACCTGGTCGCGGTAGGGCTTGAGCGAGTGCTCGAGCTCGGATAGCGGATCGCTCATCGGGTCTCCTGTCCCAGTGCTCCCGCCGCGCCACGGTTCAGGCGCGCGTAGAGCCCCTTGTTGGCCTTGTAGATGCTGACGAATGCCTGCGCGAGTTCGTCGTAGGTGGCCGTGGTCGCCGGATCGGGCCGGTAGACGGCCTTCACCTGCGCCCGTCCGTGCAGCTCGTCGCGGTCGATGTCCCCCAGCGCGAGGCCGGCCAGCAGCGCCGCACCGCGCACGCCCGCGAGCACGGGCTGCTCGACCTGCCTGATCTCGCGGCCGAGCACGTCGGCCATGATCTGGCACCAGAGGTCCGAGCGGGCGCCGCCGCCGATGAAGGCGAGCGGCTCGAGGCGGCGCTTGACGAAGCGGTCGACGTAGCGGGCCATCCAGCGGGCGTTCAGCGCCACACCCTCGAAGACGGCTCGCGCGATCTGCTCCCGGCTCGTGCCGAGCGAGAGGTTGAAGAAGCCGCCGCGGACGAGGTGGTCGTCGACCGGGGTGCGCTCGCCGTTCAGCCACGGGGTGAAGAGGACGCCGCCGGCGCCGGGTGGAGCAGCGGCCGCGAGTCGTTCCAAGCGCTCGTAGCCGTCTTCGACCTCGGCGGTCGGAAACAGCGCTGCGCGCAGCCGCTCCACGCTGGCACCGGCGGTCTGCTGCTCGCAAGACACGAGGTAGCGCCCTGGCAGGGCGGCAGGCAGCGAGGCGATCGAGTGCAGCGGGTCGGTGCGCTTGTAGGGCACGTGGCAGGAGATCCACGACGACGTGCCCACGTAGAGGTGACCCGCGAAGTCGTCGACCGCGCCCGAGCCGACCGCCGCCGACATCGTGTCCGGGCTGCCGGCCACCACGGGCAGCCCCGCGTCGATCCCCAAATCCGCGGCCGCAGCAGCCGTGGTGGAACCCAGCGGTGCGCTCGCCGGCAGCAACTCGGGCAGCTTGGCGCGGTCGAGGCCGGCCAGCCGCAGCAGCCCGTCGTCGTAGGCGAGCTTGGCGAGGTCGCGCGTATCGGTGACCCAGTGCAGCGTCGCGCTGGCGCTGGTGGCGGCGGCGCGGCCGGTGAGCTTCAGGCCGAGCCAGTCGACCGGTTCGAGGAAGACCGCCGTGCGCGCGTACAGCTCGGGCCGCTCGTGCTTGAGGTAGAGGATGTGGCCGAGTGCGTCGCGGCCGCTGAGCGAGGGCGCCCCGCCGGTCAGGCGCAGCCAGCGCGCGACCTTCAGCGGCGCGTAGCCGGCGACCGGGCCGCCAGCCAGCCGGCGCGCATGCGGCGCACCGCGCGAGTCGAGCCAGCTCAGCGCCGGCGCCAGCGGCTGGCCGTCGTCGCCGACGGCGACCGTGCCGGCCCACTGGCCCGTGACGGCGACCGCGTCCGGCGTCGCGAGGCCGCGCTCGGCCAGCCGCCGCGAGGTGCCCGCGATCGCCTGCCACCAGTCGTCGGGCTGCTGCTCGACGCCGCCGCCGGGCAGGCGCTGGAGACCGACCGGCTCCTGCTCGGAGCCGAGCACGCTGCCGTCGAGCGCGACGATGGCCACCTTCGGCCCGCCGGTGCCGAGATCGATGGCGAGCACGTGCCGAACGGCCACCCGCCGCAGCCTACCGGCGGGCCGCGCAGCGGCCCGCCGGTCGATCGACCCTCACAGCCGCTGCTAGGACTGGCCCTGGACCAGCTCCCAGCTGTAGTGGCAGTTCGCGCCCTGCTGCATCGAGAAGGCACGCAGCTCGGCGCTCGCCGAGCCTTGGGTGGCCCGGATCGTGCTGTGGTTGGCCTCGGCGAAGGCGAGGCCGTGACTGACGCCCGCCCCGGCGACGTCCATGAGCGTGTCGGCCGTGCCGTCGTCGAGCACGTACGAGCGCCACACGCGCGCGTCGGCGCCGGTGGTGTTGCGGTAGCGCACGTCGGCGCCGCTGACGCCGCCGGTGCAGTTCAGCTCGAAGCGGCCGATCGTCACCGGCAGCTGCCGATCCTCGCCGAGCGCGAGCGTGACGCTGCCCGGGGTGGTGGCGATGGCGCCGCGCGCGAGTGCGCTCGAGTCGACGCCGTCGAGCGTGTTGGCGTCGGCAGCCTTGGCCACCGTGCCGAGCTTGGAGGCGTCGAGACCGGCCTCGTCGACCTGACCGCCGCCGAGGCTGTCGCCCTTGACGCTGGCACCGCTGAGCGATCCGGCCTTCACGTCAGCTTCGGTCAGCGAACGGTTCTTGACGTCCTTGCCGGTGGCCGAGCCGTTCTTGATGTCCTTGCCGGTCAGCGAGTTGTTCTTGACGTTCTTGCCGGTGATCGTGATGGCGGCATAGCTCGTGCCGGCACAGGCCATGACGAGCGCCAGCAACGCGACCAGCATCGCGGGCGAGGGGCGAAGGCGGCTGAGGTTCACTGCAAGCTCCTTGGGTCGAATGGGGGCGTCGACCGTACAACCGCGCCGCGCCCGGCGAATTACGGCGACGGCGGGCGCAGTTGATGCGCGGCGGTGAAGAAGGCTCGATATCCGAGCGAGACGGCGATCACCGCGGCCAGGGCGACGCTGCCGAGCAGCACCCAGAGCAGGATCAGCTGCAGGCGCACCGCGTCGACCGGATCGGCTCCGGCCAGCAGCATGCCGACCATGATGCCCGGGAACGTGACGATCCCGGTCGTCTTGGTCTGGTCGATCAGCGGGATCATCCCCGAGCGCAGGCTGCGCGTGACCAGCGGCGCGCACGCCTGCCGAGCGGTCGCCCCGAGCGCCAGCAGCGCCTCGATCCCGTCGCGCTGGCCGTGGACGTCGTCTGCCAGGCGGTTGAGCGCCACCGCCGTGGCGGTCATCGCGTTGCCGATCACCATCCCGCCGACGGGGACGAGGTAGCGCGGCGTGGCCTCGAACACGCCGAGCGCGAGCACCAGGCCGAGCGTCGTCGCGGCCGCGACCGAGAGCGCTACCGCGATCGGCTCGAGCGCCCCCGGCACCGCCCGCGCGCGGCGGCTGGCGGTGAACGACCCGGCCGCCACCATCCCCGCCAGCAACAGCGCCACGACCCAGAGGCTGTCGGAGTCGAACACCGCCTGGATCACGTAGCCGACGGCCGTCAGCTGCACGAAGGAGCGCAGCACCGCCCAGCCGAGCTCCTGCTCCAGTTCGGCGCGGCGCCAGAGCGAGACCGCGACGGCAAGCGCCACCAGCGCGAGCGCCGCGGCGACCTCGCCGAGGCCGACGTCGATGCCGCTCACCGCACGCGTCCCTCGTGCAGCTCGACCACGGCGTCGGCCAAGCGCTGCGCCTGCGCCCGCTCGTGCGTCACGAGCACCATCGACACGCCCTCGAGGCTCGTCAGCGCGGCCTCGACGGCCGCCTTCGCCGCCTCGTCGAGCGCGGCCGTGGGCTCGTCGAGCAGCAGCACCTCGGGCTCCAGGGCCAGCGCCCGGGCGAGCATGACCCGCTGCTGCTCGCCGACCGAGAGCTGCCCGGCCTCGCGCTCGGCATACGTCGCTTCGAGCCCGGCGAGCTCCAGCGGCCGCTCGACGTCGACTGCACGCCCGAGCAGTCGTGGGCCGTAGCGGACGTTCTCGGCGACGCTGCCCGGCACGGGCGCCGGCAGTTGGGGAACGAGCACCGCGCGGCGGCGCAGCGCCAGCGGATCGAGCTCGCGCACGTCGCGGCCGTGGAAGCGGACCGTCCCCGCGTCCGGGTCGGCCAGCCGGTTGAGCAGTCGCAGCAGCGACGATTTGCCCGAGCCCGACGGGCCCAGCAGCGCGGTCACGCCGGTGGGGAGCTCGAGGTCCAGCCCACGCAGGATCGGCCGGCCCCCGCGGGCCAGCTCGACGCCCTCGAGCTGGAAGCTCAGACCGCGGTGGCGGTGGCGAGCTGCGGGTAGAGCGGGTAGCGCTCCGCCAGGGCGCGCGTGCGCTCGTGGAGCTCGGCGCGCGCCGAGTCCGAGAAGTCGCCGGTCAGCGCCGCGCCGATCACCTTGCCGACCTCGCGGAAGTCGTCGGCGCCGAAGCCGCGCGTGGCGAGCGCCGGAGCGCCGATGCGCAGGCCCGACGAGACGGCCGGGGGCCGCGGGTCGAACGGGACCGCGTTGCGGTTGACGGTGATGCCGATCTCGTGCAGCCGGTCCTCGGCCTGCTGGCCGTCGAGCTCGGACTCGCGCAGGTCGGCGAGCACGAGGTGCACGTCCGTGCCGCCGGTGAGCACGTTGACGCCCGCGGCCAGCATCTCCTCGGCGAGCACCGCCGCGCCCTCGCGGGTGCGCTGCTGGCGCTCGCGGAAGAGGTCGCTCTGGGCGATCTTGAAGGCGACCGCCTTGCCGGCGATCACGTGCATCAGCGGGCCGCCCTGCTGGCCGGGGAAGACGGCCGAGTTGATCTTCTTCGCGTACTCCTCGCGACAGAGGATCATGCCGCCGCGCGCGCCGCCGATCGTCTTGTGGACGGTCGTGGTGACGATGTCGGCGTAGGGAACCGGGCTCGGGTGCTGCTCGGCCGCGACGAGGCCCGCGAAGTGCGCCATGTCGCACATCAGGTACGCGCCGACCGAGTCGGCGATCTCGCGGAAGCGCTTGAAGTCCAGCTGGCGCGGGTAGGCCGACCAGCCGGCGAGGATCAGCTTCGGCCGCGCGTCCTCGGCGATGCGCGCGACCTCGTCCATGTCGATCAGCGAGTCCTCCTCGCGCACGCCGTAGGCGACGACGTCGTAGAGCTTGCCGCAGAAGTTGATCCGCATCCCGTGCGAGAGGTGGCCGCCGTGGTCGAGCTGCATGCCGAGGATGCGGTCGCCCGGCTCGAGCAGCGCCATGTAGGCGGCGGCGTTGGCCTGGGCGCCGGAGTGCGGCTGCACGTTGGCGTGCTCGGCGCCGAAGACGTCCTTCGCGCGCTGGATCGCGAGCTCCTCGGCGACGTCGACGTACTCGCAGCCGCCGTAGTAGCGGCGACCGGGATAGCCCTCGGCGTACTTGTTGGTGAGCACCGATCCCTGGCAGTCCAGAACCGCCTGCGGGACGAAGTTCTCGGAGGCGATCATCTCGAGCGTCGACTCCTGCCGCGCCGCCTCGTCGGCGAGCACCTGGGCGATCTCGGGATCGACCTCCGCGACGGGCTTGGTGAAGTAGTCGGGGCTGAGGTCGCTCATTGGCTCGACGATAGCCGCTCGGCCAGCTCGACCGCCGACACGGCTCCCTCCCGCAGAACCTCGAAGCTGGCCGTCCTCGTGGAAGCGGCTCAGGTCGACCACCGTCGACGGCGTTCCGGGCAGCTCGCCGGCGTCCAGCACGAGGTCCACGCCGGCGCGGATCCGCTGGGTCTGCCTGGTCGACGCGGCGGATGTCGGGACCGCCCGAGCGGTTCGCGCTCGACTGCAGCACCGGCCAGCGCATGCCGGCCAGCGGCGCCAGCGGACCCTCGAGCAGCGGCACCCGCAGTCCCAGCCGCTCGGGCTCCGGGCCGCAGGCCAGCGGATAGCGGCGAGCCGGGGTTCGGGAGCACCAGCGTCAGCGCGCCGGGCAGCAGCCGCTCGACCGCCGTACGCGTCTCGCTCGGGCAGCTCGGGCAGCGCCGCCAGCGCCAGCTCGAGCGCGAAGAACATGACCGCCGCCGGCCGTTGCGGCGGCCGCCCCTTTAGCCGGTAGAGCCGCTCCACTCCCTCGCGCGAATCCGGCTCGGTCGCGAGCCCGTAGACGGTGTCTGCCGGGAACAGCGCCATCCCGCCCACGGCGATGCAGCGCTCGAAGGTAACAACATCGTTCGTTCTCATCGCTTCAGCTGTGTCCTACTTGTTACATACGTAACCCACCAGTCGCAGCCGCTTTGGTTGGCTCCTGCTGGTGGGACAAGGCGACGCCGACATCATCCTCGACCTGGCGCGAGAGCAGCAGCGGTTGGTCGTTCAGCACGCCAATGAACTGGACACAAAGGCGGCCACCCTGCTCGGCTTCTCTGGCCTGCTGCTCGGGTTGTTGTTCAGCAGCGACATTGCCGCTCAGCAGTGGGACGGCTTCTTCACCGCCGGCGCGACGCTTCTCGGGTGTGCACTCGTTCCACTCGGAGCCGCACTGTTCCCTGCCCGGCTCGACCCTCAATCCCGATCTACGTGGAAGTGTCGCCGGTCTCCGGGCGAAGGACCATCCGGTGTCGAGACGGTCATCCTGCTTTCGCTGCAGAGCTCGATCCGCCGGAGCCTGCGACGTAGTCGTCGCAAGAACCCAACTCGTCCGCGTCGGATCCGTCCTGATCGCTGTCGCCGTCGCGGTCATCGGAATTCGTCTCGTCCTCGCGCTCGAAGCCGCTCCAGAGGCGGCTTCGCCGGGATCGACGTCATCCAATCTATACTTATAGTCATCATGAGCACACCGTGGGAGCGCCTCCCTGACAAACCGATCTCCGAATACACGGAGGAAGATGTCGCCGTCCTCGACCAGTACATCGAGGTCCCGTTCTTCTGGAACACCTGGCAGCGCATCAAGACCTGGCGCGCACGACGGGCGCTAGCGCGACGGCGACGCTGCCGACGGTGACGCGATCGCGGCCGGCGAGGTCGCAAGGGTGGCGGCGTCGTCTAGGAGGGCGCGCACCGCCTCGGCCTGAGCAGGGGCGTGCTCGAGCGCCAGACGGGTGCCGAGCGGCGCCTCGACGACCAGCGCGCGGATCGCGTCGAGGCCGTCTGCGCCCGAGGTCAGCGCCTCGCGGGGCTCGTAGCGCGCGATCTCGGGAGCCAGGCTGGCCCACTCGTCGTCGCGAACGTAGGGAAGGTTGGCGAGGACGAGGTCGTAGTCACCCGGGGGCAGGCCGGCGACGTGGGCGACCTCGAGCGGCAGGCCAAGGCGGGCGGCGTTGGCGCGGGCGACCTCGACCGCCGCGGCCGAGGCGTCGGAGGCGGTGACGCACGAGGTCGGGACGCTCGTCGAGCAGCGCGAGCGCGATCGCGCCGGAGCCGGTGCCGACGTCGTGCACGCGCGCGCCCTCGGGCAGCTCGAGCGCGACCTCGACCAGCAGCTCGGTCTCCGGACGCGGGATCAGGACGCGTCGGGTCGACGGCCAGCTCGATGTGCCGAAAGCCCTTCCGGCCGAGGATGTAGGCGACCGGCTCGCGCTGCACGCGGCGGCGCACGCGCTCGCCGATCACACGCGCCTGGGCCCCGTCGAGGGCGAGCGCCGGCTCGGTGAAGAGCAGCGAGCGCGGCTCGCCGAGCGCGTCGGCGATCAGCAGCTCGGCGTCGAGGCGAGGCGTGTCGCAGCCCGCGGCGGCGAGCGCCGTCTCGGCGGCCTCGAGCGCGTCGCGGACGTTCATCGCAACGAGGAGTGGCGCCCGGCCCCCGAGGGCCGCCGCCCGAGGGCCTCGAAGCGTGGGGGTCGAGCGGCAGCGACGCGCATCGGCGTCAGCTGCCGACCGCGGCGCTGGCCTCGAGCATGCGCCGCTTCTCCTCGGCCTCGAGCGCGGCGGTGAAGTCGTCAGCTCGCCGGCGAGGACGGCGGGCAGGTTGTTCTTGGTCACGTTCACGCGGTGGTCGGTGACGCGGTCCTGGGGGAAGTTGTAGGTGCGGATCTTCTCCGCGCGCTCGCCGCTGCCGACCTGGGCCAGCCGCGCCGCGCGCCTGCTCGGCCTGCTGCGCGGCCAGCTCGCGCTCGAGCAGCCGGGCGCGCAGCACGCGCATCGCCTTCTCGCGGTTCTGCAGCTGGGACTTCTCGTCCTGCATCGAGACCACGAGGCCGGTCGGCTTGTGGGTGATCCGCACCGCCGAGTCGGTCGTGTTGACCGACTGGCCGCCCGGGCCCGAGGAGCGGTAGACGTCGATCTGGAGGTCGTTCTGGTCGATCTCGACGTCGACGTCCTCGGCCTCGGGCAGCACCGCCACCGTCGCGGTCGAGGTGTGGATGCGCCCCTGCGACTCGGTCTCGGGCACGCGCTGCACGCGGTGGGTGCCGCCCTCGTACTTGAACACGCTGTAGGCGCCCTGGCCCTTGATCGCGAACGTGTAGTGCCCGTCGGAGAGCTCGATCGGCTCGGTCTTGAAGCCGCGCCGCTCGGCGTAGCGGCTGAGCATGCGGTAGAGGTCGCCGGCGAACAGGCCCGCCTCCTCGCCGCCCGGTGCCGGGGCGGACCTCGACGATCACGTCCTTGTCGTCGTTGGGGTCGGGCTCGACCATCGCCAGCCGGATCTCCTCCTCGAGCTCCTCGAGCCGCTGCTCGGAGCTGTCGAGCAGCTCGCGCAGCTCCGGGTCCTCCCCCTCCTCGAGCATCTCGCGCGCGCCCGCCGCGTCGTCGGCGCGCTTGCGCCACTCCTGCGCCAGCTCGTTCGCCGGCTCGAGCCCGCGGTAGGCGCGGCCGACCTCGGCGTAGCGCCGCTGGTCGCCGATCACCTCGGGGTCGGACATCTGCTCCGAGAGCTCGCCGAAGCGGCTCTCGATCTGCTCGACGAGCTTCTCGATCACAGTCGGAAGGGTACGACCTGCGCCCACCTGCGAGCGGGCGGGCGCAAACGGGTTCGCCGCTAGGCGACGACCTCCATGCCGATCTTGTCCTCGTCGCTGGCCGCCGCGGGGTTCTCGACCGCGAGCACGGCCTCGAGCGCGGCGATCGCGACGGCCAGCTGCGCCAGGTCGGGCTCGCGCGTGGTCAGCCGCTGCAGCTGGATGCCCGGCCACATCAGCACGCGCGCCCAGCGCTTGGTGCGGTTCTTGCCGAACCACTTGATCACCTCGAAGGCGAGGCCCGCGACGATCGGGATGCCCACGATCGCGCGAGATGAACAGCCACTGCCAGTCGAGCTTGCCGAGCGGCGCGAAGACGAAGATGGCGACGATCATCACGATCAGCAGGAAGCTCGTGCCGCAGCGCGGATGGAAGCGCGAGAACTCCTTGGCGTTCTCGGGCGTCAGCGGCACCTCGGCCTCGTAGCAGGAGATCGTCTTGTGCTCGGCGCCGTGGTACTCGAACACGCGCTGGAGGTCCTTCATGCGCGAGATCAGCCAGAGGTACAGCGAGGAAGATCGATGATCCGGACCAGCTTCTCGATCACGACGAACACGACCCCGTTGGGGATCGAGTCCGCGAAGAGGTTCGTCAGGCCGGCCGGCAGCAGGAAGAAGAGGCCGACCGCGAACAGCAGCGCGAACGTGATCGTGCCGATCCAGGCCCCGCCGCCGATCTCCTGCTTCTCGCCCTGCTCGTCGGGCGGCATCTGCGCGTTGGCGGAGATGCCGAGCGCCTTGAAGCCGATCTTCAGCGACTCGACCAGCGCCGTGACGCCGCGGATGACCGGCCAGCGCAGCACGCGGTGGCGCTTGGACCACGAGACCAGCGGCTCGGAGAAGACCTCGATCTCGCCCTGCGCGCCCTCCTCGGAGGTCGGGCCGCCGGCGGCGAGCTGCTCGGCGGACGGCTTGCGCACCGCGACCGCCCAGGTCGAGATGCCGCGCATCATCACGCCCTCGAGCACCGCCTGGCCACCGATGGGCGCGTCTCTGACTGCCTCTCGGGTGCCCTCGACGGTAGCGCTCACCCGACTCATGGTAATGGCGCGCGCCGGCCGCGACGGCGGTCAGTCGGACGGCAGGTCGGCACAGGCCAGCTGCTGGCGATTGTCGAGCTCGTTCGACTCCGCGATCGCGGCCTCGGGGTCGACCTCGGCATCCACCCAGCGAGCGCACGCCGGGCCGCGCACGCTCACCCGGGTCCAGCCGCCGGGGTCGAGTGCCGCGACGGTGGCGTTGCCCGCGACCGAGCCGTCGATCGAGAGCCGCACCGCGATGCCGGTGACCAACGTCAGGCCGTCGTTGCCGACGCGCAGCCCGTAGCGCCAGACCCCGTTCGTCTGGGTCGGCTGGGCGGACGCGATCTGGACGCGCAGGTTCGGCAGCCGGTCGAGCTGCCTGCAGGCGGGCGAACGCCGCTTGGTCGACTTGACCACCGTGCCCGCGTCGTCGTACCAGCGGTAGTCGACGCGCACGCTGTAGCTGCCGCCGGCGGTGAGGTTGAGGAACTCCTGCTTGTAGGAGAAGGCACCGACGTCCGGCTTGGCCTTGTGCCAGCGGCCGAGGCCGGGAACGTGCACCCGCTTCGAGCGCCCGGTCGGCGTCAGCGTGGACAGCAGCGTGAAGCGCATGGCCATGCGCATGGACTCGGGGACGCGCGCCATGCGGCCGCGGAAGACGGCGCTCTGCTCGGTCTGCGAGCAGGAGACGCAGCTTGGCGCTCGCGAGCTTGGCGTCGGTGCTGCCGGCCGCGCCCTGGGCGGGCGCGGCGCCGACAGCGAGGGCAGCCACGAGGGCTGCTCCGACGATCGTGGTGGAGGCTCGACGACGCATGCTCCCTGAAGAAACAGGCAGCGACCGCGGGAGTTGCGGGGACGCGTTCCTAGCCGCGACGGCTGCGCGCAGCGCGCCGGCGGAAGCGCTCGACGCGTCCGCCGGTGTCGACCAGCTTCTGCCGGCCCGTGTAGAACGGGTGACAGTTGGAGCAGATCTCGACGTTCAGCTCGGGCTTGGTGGAACGAGTCCAGAACTCGTTGCCGCAGGTGCAGCGCACGTGGGCCGGGACGTATTTGGGATGGATGCCCTGCTTCATGACCTCTCCGAGTTTACTCACGGCGGCCGAAACGCCGTCGCGTCCAAGCCTTGAGCCGCGTCCACCACGTCGTCGGTGGGCCGAAGCGCGCCGGTGGCGGCTGCTTGGCGCGCACCAGCGCCACCCAGTCGTCGAGCGGCAGCGTGCCCTCGATCAGGTGCGCGAGCGCGAGGATCACCGGCGCCTCGAGCCCGGCGCGCTCGATCGCCGTCGCGAGCAGGCGCACGGTCTCGAGCGCCTCGACCGCCTGCCCGACCCGCACCGGGATCTCCTCGGCCGGCACGCCCTGGGCGAGCAGCTCGCCGGCGCTGCGGTTGCGCGAGGTCGGCGCCAGCGCCGTGGCGACGAGGTCCCCCGTGCCGGCGCGGCCGACGAAGGTGCGGGCCGTGCCGCCGCTGAGCGCGGCCAGGCCGAGCACCTCGAGGAAGATGTCGGCGGCGGCCATGCCGGCGGCGTTGAGGCCCTGCGCCTGGGTGGCGCCGACCGCCACGGCCGCGACGTTCTTGGCCACCCCCGCCAGCTCGACGCCGACCGGGTCGTCCGAGACCTCGCACACCACGCCGGCACGCTGGAACGCCTCCGCGACGCCATGTGCCAGCGACTCCGAGCGCGAGGCGCACACGAGTCCCGCGCCGGACTCGACCATCTCGCGCGCATGCGCGGGTCCGCCGACGCAGGCGACTCGCTCGGCCCCGAACACGCGCTCGAGCGCGACCGTCGGCGGCAGGCCCTCGGGCGGCACGAGGCCCTTGGCCAGCGAGACGATGCCGGCGCGCTCGGAGACGCCCAGGCGCTCCAGCTCGGCGAGCGCGTCCGCGAGCCCCTTCGAGGGCACGGCCAGGAAGATCAGGTCGGCGCGGGCGAACTGGTCCTCGCGCTCGCCGAGGGTGCGCACGCGCAAGTGCCCCGGCAGCTCGACGCCGGGCAGGTAGCGCGTGTTCTCACGCCCGGCCTCCAGCCGCTCGGCCTGCTCGGCGGTGCGGCAGAGCAGCGTCGTGCGCACGCCGGCCCGCTCGAGCAGCACCGCCACGGCGGTGCCGAACGAGCCTGCGCCCACGACCGCCGCGCGCCGCGGATGCTGTCCGGGATACCGCATGGCCGCAAGCTATATGGTCAGCTCGATGACCCACGCAGTCATCCTGATCAAGGCCGAACGGGAGGCCCTGGCCGATCTCGGTGGCGCGCTCACGGACGTCGACGGCGTGGCCGAGGCCTACTCGGTCACCGGCAAGTGGGACTTCGTCGCGATGGTGCGCGTCGAGCGCGAGGGGGAGCTGGCGGACGTCATCACCAGGCGCCTCTCCCAGCTGCCGGGAATCGTCGACACGTACACGATGGTCGCCTTCGAGGTCTTCTCGCGACACGACTTGGAGGCCATGTTCTCCATCGGCGGCTGAGTGGACGATCCCGCCGAGTACGAGCGACGCTTCCGGCGCGCGGGACTGCCGCTGTTCATCGAGGACTACTCTGCCGGCGAGGACGTTTTCACGCGCGCGGCACCGCTGCTGGCGCTCGTCTTCCTCGGTGAGATGCTCGGCGCCATCCAGCTCGACTGGTCTCCGCTGGCGAACCTCGCGGCGGCGCTCGGCGGCCTGGCGATCCTGCTGGGCGCGTTCGGCCTGCTGAACCTCGCCCGGGGCCGGCCCTTCGCGGCACTGCCGCGCCACGTCGGCACGCCCGAGCTCACCTTCTTCGTCGTCGTCCCCGCCCTGCTGCCGCTGATCTTCGGCGGCCAGGCCGGCAGCGCGGCGCTGACGCTGCTCGGCAACGCACTGCTGCTCGCGCTCGTCTACGCCTGGATCGGCTACGGGCTGTTCGCGATCCTGCGCTGGGCCGGCGGGCGCGTCTTCACCCAGCTCGCGGTCTCGCTGCAGATGCTGGCGCGGGCGGTGCCGCTGCTGCTCGTGTTCGCGCTGGTGCTGTTCATCAACACGGAGATGTGGCAGGTGTTCAGCGACATGCCGGACGCCTTCCTGGCGCTCGTCGGCGCCCTGTTCGTGGCGACCGGCTCGCTGTTCATCTGCGTGCGCCTGCCGCGCGAGGTACGCGAGCTGGAGCGCGAGGCGGGCAGCGAAGGTCCTGCGCTCGACCGCCGCCAGCGCTTCAACGTCGGGCTGGTGATGTTCGTCAGCCAGGCGCTGCAGGTGCTGGTGGTCAGCGTCGCGATCGGCGCGTTCTTCGTCGTCTTCGGCGCGCTGGCCGTCGGCGCCGAGGTGCGCGAGTCGTGGGCGGTCACGGAGGGCACCGACCTGCTCGACCTGACGCTCTTCGGCCAGCCGATCCAGATCACCGAGGCGTTGCTGCGGGTCTCCGGCGGCATCGCGGCCTTCAGCGGCGTCTACTACGCGATCGCCGTACTCACGGACGTGACCTACCGCGAGGAGTTCCTCGAGGGGGTCACGCAGGACATGCGCACGACATTTCGTGCCCGCGCGGAGTACCTCACCGCACGGGCGCAGCAGACATAGCGCTTCTACGTGTTGCGGTACAACGGACCGTCCCCACCCTCGGGGGTGGTGAGGCGGCCGCCCTTGGCCGTGATCGCGCCGCACTGCACGCAGTTGGTGTAGTTGACGATCACGTCCACGTCGCCGGTCTCGGGCGCGTCCTCGGGGATCTCGTAGACCCCGGCGGGGCACATCCACTGCCACGTCTCGGCGATCTCGCGCGGGACGTTGGTCTGGACGCGGATGTGGTTGGGCGCGTCGTCGCGGGTCGCGTTGCCGGTGATGAAGACGCTCGAGAGCTTGTCGAAGATGTACTTGCCGTCCGGCTTGGGATAGCCGTTCTTCGTCTTGCCGATGAACATCTTCTGGGCGTCGTTGCGGTGCAGCTTCCAGCGCCCGCCCGGGAAGCGGCCCTTGGTGGCGATCATCAGGTTGACGATCGGCCCGCCCTTGATCAGGCCCATCTGGAACGGCTGGCGCGTGTTGCGCTGCTCGTAGAGGTCCTTGCCGATGATCGACTGCTCGACCGCGTCCTCGTAGGGGGAGAAGTCGCTGTGCTCGGCCTTCAGCGAGCGGTAGATCTGCTCGGCGGCGAGCATGCCGGACTTGATCGCGTAGTGGACGCCCTTGAGCGCGGCGAGGTTGACCATGCCGCCGGCGTCGCCGACCAGCACCGCGCCCGGCATCGTGAGCTTGGGCATCGCCCAGTAGCCGCCGGCCGGAATCGCCTTGGCGCCCCAGGAGACGCGCTCGCCGCCCTCGAGGATCTTCTTCACCATCGGGTGGGTCTTGAACTGCTGCAGCAGGTCGTGGCAGGAGCTCGTCGCGTCCGCGTAGTCGAGGTCGAGCACGAAGCCGATCGAGACGAGGTCGTCGCCGGTCTTCTCGTCCTTCATCGGGTAGATCCAGGAGCCGCCGATCTGGTGGTACTTGGCGGAGATCTTCAGCGGCCAGCCGGCGAGCGGTGTGGATCACGCGGTCGAGCGGCTTGTCGACCTTCCAGACCTCCTTGACGCCGAGCTCCCAGACCATCGGCTCGCGGTTCTCGCCGAGGTCGAACTCGCGGATGGCGGCGCCGGTGAGGTGGCCCCAGCAGCCCTCGGCGAGCACCGTCGCCTTGGCGGCGATGTCCGTGCCCGGCTCGAAGTTGCCGAGCGGCTCGCCGTCCTTGCCGCGGCCCTTGTCGCCCGAGCGCACGCCCTTGACCTCGCCGTCCTCGACGATCAGCTGCGTCGCCGAGGTCTCGGTCAGCAGGTAGGCGCCGGCGTCCTCGACCTGCTGCTGCATGTAGCGGCAGAGCGCGGCCACCGAGACGACCTCGTTGCCCTTGTTGTGCTGCGGCGGCGGCGGCGGGATGCGGATCTTGGTCTTGCCGCTGGGCAGGACGTAGATCGACTCCTTCTCGACCTCGCCGAAGGCGAAGCCCTCCTGGCGCCACTGCTCCCGCGTCAGGTCGGGGAACAGCTCCTGCAGCGGTCCGGGGCGCATGACCGCCCCGGACAGGTTGTGGCCGCCGCAGGTCTTGGCCTTCTCCACCACGGCCACGGGGACCTCACCGAGCGACTCCAGCAGCGCCTCGTCATCGGCGAGCAGCTGCAGCAGCCGGTTCGCGCAAGCGAGCCCGGCCGTGCCGCCGCCGACGATCACGACGCCGATGTCGATGCGCTCGTCTTCGCCGTCCAGGGAGCGCTTGACGAACTCCTTGGGCGAGTCGACGGGCGGCGGGAAGTCGATCGGTGCGGGCTTGGCCATGGTGGTGTGCTCCTTAGCCCTTCTTGGCCTTCACGGCCTCGGTCAGCTTGGGCAGGATCTTGTTCAGATCGCCGACGATGCCGAGGTCGGAGAACTCGAAGATCGGCGCGTTCTGGTCCTTGTTGATCGCGACGATGTTCTCGGAGCCCTGCATGCCGACCTTGTGCTGGATCGCCCCGGAGATGCCGGCCGCCAGGTACAGCTTCGGCGCGACGGTCTTGCCCGTCTGGCCGATCTGGGCGGCGTAGGGGTACCAGCCGGCGTCGACGACCGCGCGCGTGGCGGCGACGGCACCGCCGAGCGCCTCGGCGAGCGACTCGCAGAGCTCGAAGCCCTCGGCCTTGCCGAGCCCGCGGCCACCGGCCACGAGGATGTCGGCGTCCTCGATGTTGACGTCCGCGCCGCGCTGCTCGCCGCGCTGGACCATCGTGGCCTTGGTCGAGTGCTCCTCGAGCTGGACGTCGACGTCGATCACCTCGGCCGCGCCGCCGCCGGACTCCTTGATGTCGAAGGCGTTGAGGCGGCCGATGATGATGCCCGGCTCGTTGACGTAGCCGACGTCCACGATCGCCGAGTCCTGCAGGATCGGCCGCTCGGCGACGAGCTTGCCGTCCTGAGCCTTGACGGCGGTGACCTCCATGGTCACGCCGGCGTTCAGGCGGGCGGTGAGGCCGGCGCCGATCTCGAAGCCGAGCAGGCCGCCGCCGAACAGCGCGTACTTGAAGCCGTTGTCGGAGATGACCTTGGCCATCACGTCGACGACCGGCTGGGCGAGGCCTTCCGGCGCCTTGGCGCGGTAGACCTTCGACACGCCGTAGGAGCCGAGCGTGGCACAGAGGTCGTTGGTGAGGTCGTCCCCGCCGACGACGACGGCGGCGGCCTCGCCGCCGAGCTCCTTCGCCAGCTTGGCGCCCTCGGAGACGGCGCCGAGCGAGTTCTTGTTGAACTCGCCCTGGTAGTGCAGTGCGTAGACGAGGATGCTCATGCCAGCAGCTTCCTTTCATCGAGCCAGGCGACGATCTTCTCGACCGTCTCGTTGGTGTCCTCGTCCTCGATGATCTCGCCGGCCTGCTTGGCGGGCGGCGGGTTGATCGAGAGGACCGTGGTCTGCGAGCCGTCGGCGCCGACCTTGCCGGCGTCGATGCCCGCGTCGCCGGTGCCCTTGGTGTCGAGCGGCTTCTTCTTGGCGCCCATGATCGCCTTCAGCGACGGGTAGCGCGGCTCGTTGATCGCGTCGCCGACGGAGATGACCGCGGGCAGTGCGACCGAGACCGTGTCGTAGCCGTACTCGGCCTGGCGCTCGCAGCGCAGCGCGCCGGACTCGACGTCGATCTTGATGACCTGCGTCAGCGAGGGCATCTTGAGGTGATCGGCCACGACGGCGCCGATCGTGTAGCACTCGCCGTCGTCCGACTGCTGTCCGAGCAGCACGATGTCCGGCGACTCGGCCTCCAGCACCTTCGCCAGCGCGTAGCCGGTGGCGCAGACATCCGAGCCGGCGAGTGCGTCGTCGGTCAGGTGGACCGAGCGGTCGGCGCCGAGCGAGACCGCCTTGTGCAGCGCACGGAAGGCCGACTCCGGCCCCATGGTGACCGCGACGATCTCCTCCACGTCCACGACGCCGCCCTCGCGAATCTGCATGGCGGCCTCGATGGCGTGGGTGTCGAACGGATTCAGGTTCTTCTCACCCGAGCGATCGAGGCGCTTGGAGCCTTGGTCCATGCGCTTCTCTACAGCGGCGTCGGGCACCTCTTTGACGAGGACGCAGATCTTCACGAAAAGACTCTCCTTCGTTGCTCCTGAGCGGCGCAGCGGCGGTTCCCGCCCGCGCCGCGAGATCATACCCGTTTCATTGACTGATGAGTCAATCGATCAACGCGGACGTCGCTCGGCGACTCCCGCGGACCAGCTGTATTCGGCTCTCTAGGCGGGTACGGCGCCGCGGATGAAGTCGATGATCCCCTGCACCGGCGCTCCCGGCGTGAACACCTCGGCGACGCCCAGCTTCTTCAGCTCCGGCACGTCCCCGCTCGGAATCGTGCCCCCGACGACCAGCACCACCTCGTCGGCGCCCTCTTCCTTGAGACGCTCGGCGATCTTCGGCACCAGCGTCATGTGGGCGCCGGAGAGGATCGACAACCCGACCGCGTCGGCGTCCTCCTGCAGGACGGTCTCGACGATCTGGTCGGGGGTCTGGTGCAGACCGGTGTAGATGACCTCCATGCCCGCGTCGCGCAGCGCACGGGCGATGATCTTCGCTCCCCGGTCATGGCCGTCGAGGCCGGGCTTGGCGACGACGACGCGGATCTTGCGGTCGGACATGGGCGCCGGAGCATACCTGCGCATCGCCCTCGCGGTTTCCGGCACCTCGCAGGCCTGGAGGAGGCGACGGGCGCCTACTCTCCCGGCCGTGAGGCGCTCGCGGCTCATCGGCCTGCTCGCGCTCGGCGTCGCCGCCGTCGCCATTGCCCTCGTCGCGTTGGCGCTGCTGACCGACGACGGAGAGCAGGACGAGCCGGGCGGCCCGCCGCCGCGGAGCGTCGTGCCAGGACGGGACCTCGAGGTCGTCGTGCAGGACGACGCGCAGCTGCGCGAGGCCCCGCCGGAGCGGATCCGCCAGGCGACCGAGCAGCTGGCGGCGTCGGGGGTCGACCGCATCCGCTTCACGGGCGCCTGGGTCGGGCTCGCGCCGCAGCCGCGCAGCGCGGTCAAGCCCGTCTTCGACGAGACCGATCCCGCCGCCTACTCGGCACCGGGCTGGGCCAAGCTCGACACGGCAGTCCGCGAGACCCTGCGTGCCGGCATGAAGCCGATGATCGACGTCTCGTTCTGGGCGCCGCGCTGGGCCGTACGGCGACCGTCGCGGGAGCTCGACCAGGGCCGCTGGCGCCCGGACCCCGCCGCCTTCGGCCGCTTCGCGACCGCGCTCGCGACGCGCTACTCCGGCCGCTACGTCGATCCGGCCCTCGGCGGCACCCCGCTGCCGGCGGTGCGTCTCTGGACGACCTGGAACGAGCCCAACCACCCCGCCTTCCTGATGCCCCAGTGGGAACGGCGCGGTGGACGCTGGGTGGCGGCGTCGCCGCACTGGTACCGGCGCATGCACGAGGCCGCCGACGCGGCGATCGTCGCCGCCGACGCGCGCAACCGCGTGCTGATCGGCGGCCTCAGCTCGGTCGGCCACGACACCCGTGGCCCGGCGGCGCGGATGACGCCGATGCGCTTCGTGCGCGAGCTGGCCTGCGTCGACGCGCGCCTGCGGCCGCTGCGGCGGCCCGAGTGCCGCGACTTCCGCCCGCTGCGCGCCGACGGCTTCTCGATCCACCCCTACGGCTTCAGCCTGCCGCCGGACGGGGAGCCGGAACTGCCCGGCAACCTCACCGTCGGACGGCTGCCGGAGCTCGCCGCGCTGCTGGAGGCGCTCTACCGCCGTGGCCGGCTCGAACGGCCGCTGCCGCTCTATGCGACCGAGCTCGCCTGGGAGAGCAACCCGCCCGACCCGTATCGCGGCGTGCCGCTCGAGCTGCAGGCGCGCTACCTAAGCCAGTCGATGGCGATGGCCTGGGATCAGCCCGACCTGCGCATGATCGCCTGGTACCTGCTGCGCGACATCCCGCCCGATCCGGCGGTGCCACCGGACTCGCGCTCGTACTGGCGCACGTTCCAGACCGGGCTCGAGTTCGCCGACGGCACGCCCAAGCCGGCGCTGCAGGCACTGGGAATGCCGCTCTGGATCGAGCCGCGCGCCGAGGGCGGCTACGCAGCCTGGGGCCGGGTCGCGCCAGGCGAGGGCGCGCGGCGAGTGACGTTCGAGCGCCTGGCACCGGACGGCGCGCGGAGCGCGGCCAGCCCCGTGCTGCGCACGCGCGCCGACGGGACGGTGGAGCAGACGCTCTCCGATCCGGGAACCTACCGGCTGCGCTGGGACCCGCCGGGAGCGAGCTCCCAGTGGTCGCTACCGGTGAACGCCGAGGAGCCGTAGCCGGGAGCGGCCCGACGAAGGGACCGCCCGCCGCAAGCACGCCGCGCCGAGGCGGCCGACCTACCAGCCCGGCTGCCCAGGAGGCGGCGGCTCGGCTGCGCGGCGATTGACGAGCGCTCCGATCCCGAGGAAGAGGACGCCGAGACCCGCGAGCACGAGGGCGTCGAGGCCGGTGTTGGGCAGGCGCGGGCCGCTGGACTCGTCCGCCCCGCCGACGGAGTCCGAGCCAAGCGACCCACCCGTGCCGGTGGAGCCGGTCGTGGCGCCGTCGTCGCCACCACCGCCCGTGCTCGCGGCGCGCACCACCACCGTGCCCTTCATGAACGGATGGGGCTTGCAGATGTAGCTGAAGCTGCCGGCCTGGTCGAAGGTCGCGCCGCCGCTGGAGCCCGGCTCGATGTCGCCGGTGTCGAAGCCGCCCGACGATCCGGTGGCGGTGTGGACGACGTCGTCCCGGTTCGTCCAGGTGACGCTGTCGCCGACGTCGACCGTGACCGTGGCCGGCCCGAAGCTGAAGTCCGCGATCGTGACCGAACCCGGCGCGGCGGCACGGGCGAACACGCGGCTCGCGCGCTTGCGATCGGCCGGCGTCGGCACGGTGGCCGGAGCGGAATTCGCCGGAGGAGCGGCGATGGGCGGACCGGCCGCGGTGGGCGGACCGGCTGGAGCAAGCGACGTATCGGGAGCGGCCGGTGCGTCCGAAGGGAGCGAAGCCGCGTCGGGCGACGTCGGCGGGGAGACGTCCTCGTCCGGCGGGTCGGCAGGAACGGCCGGCGTGGGCGGGGCGGCGGTCTCGGGCGGAGCGGTCGACACGGGCGGCGCCGGCGCGGAGGGCTGTGCTCCAGGAGCCGCCTGCTCGTCCGCCGCCAGCGGCACCGCGGGAAGCACCAGCGCGGCGGACAGCGCGTAGGCCGCGACGAACGGCGCCCAGCGCCTCATCGCTCGGCCTCGACCGCCGACGCGGCTAGCGCCGGTGCTTGCGGTTGCGCGCGTCGTGGCCCCGGGACTGCTTGTTGCCGCGGCCACGGTCGTCCCAGCGCCAATTCCAGCCGTGGCCCCAGCGCCGTGGGAACTCGACGTTGACGCGCTCGATGCTGCCGTCGGTGAACTTCACGATCAGCTGCCGGCAGCTGCCCGCCCAGTCGGAATCGGTCTTCCATAGGTAGGTGTACGCATCCGTCCAGCGGTTGTATCGAATGTCGCCGTCGAGCCACTGGCGCCACCACCATGGCGAGCGCGTCGGCTTCGCCGTGTCGGCATCGGCGTCCTGGCCACAGGGCACCCGGGCCGAGCGCGGGAAGCCGTCGGCGAAGACGTCCTCGCCCTGGTCGCCGCCGAGGCGGAAGCGCACGGGCACGTCCTTGCCGGCCTTGATGCGGTTGAGCGCGGGCGGGGCGTCGTCGAGCGGGGAGAAGAAGCCCTCGAACTCGAACCCACCGCCGGTGTCTTCCTCGTCGACGGTGTAGGCGACCGTGCGCACGGCCGTGTTGCCAGCCGTGTCGGCGGCATGCACGGTGAAGCTGAAGTCGCCCGCCGTGGAGGTGTCGATCGCCTCGCCGTCGGCCACGTCGCCCGCACACGACTGGACACCCGAGCCGCCGTCGTCGAGGCAGTCGTAGTCGGCCAGCAGCTGCTCGCCCACGACGTAGGTCGCGCCGTCCGCCGGCGAGCGCAGGTCGATCGTCGGCGCGATCGTGTCCGGAGGCGGCAACACCGTGTACGCGTGGACGACCGAGGTCTCGTTGCCCGCGCCGTCCCGCGCGTTGACGCTGAAGCTGTGTGAGCCAAGCGTGGAGGTGTCGAGCGCCTCGCCGTCGGCCACGTCGCCCACACACGACTGCAGGCCCGAGCCGCCGTCGTCGAGGCAGTCGTAGTCGGCAGCCACCTCCTCGTACTGGACGAAGCTCGCGCCGTCGGACGGCGTGCGCAGATCGACCGCAGGCGCGATCGTGTCGGGCGGTGCCTGCACCGTGTAGGCGTGGCTGATCGAGGTCTCGTTGCCCGCCGCGTCACGGGCGTTGACGTTGAAGCTGTAGTTACCCGGCGTGGAGGTGTCGATCGCCTCGCCGTCGGCCACGTCGCCGAGGCAGGACTCGAGGCCGGAGCCGCCCTCGTCCGCGCAGTCGTAGTCGGCCACCACTACCTCGCCCTGAGCGAAGCTGGCACCGTCGGACGGCGTGCGCAGGTCCACCGTCGGAGCAGTCGTGTCCGGCAGCGGGCACGGCACCACGCCGGTCAGCACGATCGCGTAGGCGCCGGTGGCGCCGGTGCGACCGGTGCTCCAGCCGGCGATGACCGCGCCGAGGTCGCTCGAAGCCGGACCGGTCGTGAAGACGACGTCCGCGAACAGCCGTGCGCCGGCAGCGGTCAGCGGGTCCTGGTTGTAGCGGGTGATCGCGAGGTAGTAGACGCCTGCCGCCGCGGGAGTCAGCGGGTCGGCCGCGGGGAGCGTGGACTGGCCGAGCACGCCCGGTGCGTCGTCGTTGGCGTAGACGGCCCGCCCGCCGTCGTCGAGCAGGAACAGCTGCGTGTCGATCGCGGTGGTCCCGACGGTGCTCGCCGAGAAGCTGCCGCCGCCGCTCGCGCAGAGGCGGTAGACGTCGCGGTCGGTCTCGCTCTCGATGGTGCCGGCGATCGAGCCGAGCGCCGTCTCGGCGCCGAGGTCCTGGGCGCTCGCGGGCAGATCGCCCGCGTCACCGACCTCGGTGGCCGCGAAGGCAGCCGGAACCAAGGCCGCCCAGATCAGGGCAGTCACGATTGGGAGACGACCGAGGCCGCGCACGAGTATTGATTCGGCACGTGACACGCTCGGCCTTTACCCCACGCACCACATTCCCGTCCATTTTGCGCCATCTGTGGACGGATGTGCGACGGAAAGACGGTCAGACCGTCGCCGGACCGGCTCAGACGGTGGCGGGGGTGCCTCTCACCGCCGGGGCGCCTTGCGCCGCCGCGGCCCGCTCGGCAGCGGGCTTGGCCGCCGGCCGGCGGCCCCAGTCGCTGCGCTCGGCGAACTCGATCAGCCGCCCGAAGTACTGCCGCAGCGGCGCTGGACGGATGCCCGACGGCTCCAGCGCCGTCTGCGCTCGCTCGGTGTCGAAGCGCACCGCCGGGGCGAAGTACGGGAAGAAGACGTCGCTGCGCTCGAGCCAACGCCGGCGCGCCCCGGTGCTGCGTCGCAGCAGCAACGGGTGCAGCACCCGCCGGTAGAGCCGCGGCGGCAACGTCACCGGTGCGCGGCGACCGAGCGTGTCCGCGCTCAGGCGGATCAGCTGGCCGACCGTCGGCGCCTGGTCGCCGGCGCTGAGGTGGTAGGTGCGGCAGGGGTGCTCCCCGCCTCCGAGGGCGAGGATCGCGTCCGCCACGTAGCTCACCGAGACGACGTCCACCGGCGCGGAGCGGCGGGCCGGGATCGCCGGCAGCGCCCCGCGCGCGAACGCCCGCAGCGGCGTGTAGATCACGTTGAACGAGGAGGTCCAGCCGCTGTCGGTCTCGCCGACGACGATGCTCGGACGCAGCACCTGGACCGGCAGGCGGCCGGCGTGCGACCACACGAGCCGCTCGGCTTCGCACTTGGTCTGCTCGTAGGTGTTGTTGAACCCCTGCCCGACGTCGAGATCGTCCTCGCCGAAGCGGCCGCGGTGCGTGCCGGCCACGTACGCGGTCGAGACGTGCGACAGGCGCCGCAGCCCGCCGCGCTCGGCGCACTCCTCGGCGAAGTCGAGCACCCGTTGCGTGCCGGTCACGTTGATCGCGCGCGCCTGCTCGAGCGGCAGCGTGAACGAGACCGAGGCGGCGCCGTGGATGACCCAGTCGACGCGCTCGGCAAGTTCCTCGCGCATGTGTGCGTCGAGCCCGAGGCCCGGCTGGGTGAGGTCGCCGGGCACGGCGACGATGCGGCCCTCCCAAGCGCTGAGATCGGGGAGACGAGGCGCGAGCGCCGCGGCCAGCCGCGCTCGAGCCTCTTCCCCGTTTCGTGCGCGCACCAGCGCCCACACTCGGCGGCTCCCGCAGCCCGCGGCTAGGCGAGCGAGCATGGCCGTCCCCAGGAACCCGGTCGCTCCGGTGAGGAAGACGTCGCCTCCGGTGCGGGCGCTGGTGCTGGGAGGAGAGTGCACGCGCACAGCGTGCCGGCTGGCGTCGTGGGTGTCTTGGGCCGGTGGTCGGAAATACGCGTTCGCGAATCCGACCAGTTGTCGAAAGCGGTGCATCGAGGGGTGATACCCGGGTGGCGGCTCAGGCAACGGCTTCCGCGCGCAGCGAATGCACCGACAGCTCGCGCAGGTAGAGCGCGGCCGTCCAGGTGAAGTCGCGAGCGCCCAGGCCACGGCCCGAGTCCGGCACGAAGTACTCGCGCATGCCGCCGCTCTCGACGGCCTCCAGCATGCGGAAGCGCAGCTGCGCCGCGGCCACGCGCTCGCCGCGCTCGGCGAGAGCCAGCGCCACCAGCCAGGTGACGTTCGCCCACACCGGCCCGCGCCAGTAGTTGCGCGGCAGCCTCGAGGGGTGGCGACGATCGAGCGAGCGCACGCCGTAGGGCGAGGCCAGCCGGCCGGACAGCACCAGCTCGCGACCGGCCTCGAGCTGTGCGTCGGAGAGCCCGGGCGTCAGCAGCGCCAACGCACTGCCGGCGCTGATCACGTGCAGCGAGGAGTCGGCGCCGAGGTCGACCGACCGGATCAGCCCGTCCGAGTCGGCACGCGCGAGCAGGGCCGATGTCACGCGCTCGCAGTCGGCCGTGCTCCGCTCGGCGATCGCCGGCTCGTCGAGCTGCTCGGCCAGCCAGGCCAGATCGCGCGCGGCGCGCGCGAGCATCGCCGAGAAGCCGGCGTCGAGCACGCGGAACGACCCCTTGACAGCCAGCGCGCGCTGGTCCCAGCCGCAGCGCGTGCCCTGGCGCACGAGGGTCAGGAAGCGGCGGTAGTGCTCGTCGGTCGGGCGCTCGGCGGCGTCGACGGAGTGCGTGTCGCGCCGGTGCACGACGTGCACCTCCGGCATCACGCGCCAGAGCGGGCCGTCCCACTCGACGGCGTTGTCGCGCCCGGTCTCCCAGGGATGGATGATCGTCGGCTCGCCGAGCCCGTGCGGGTCGCGCGCGTCGAGCAGGAAGCGCTGCCAGGCGAGCAACGGCGCGAGCAGCGCGCGGGCGCGCCGCTCGTCGGGCTCCTGCTCGAACAGCAGCCGCGCGCAGGTGGCGGCGATCGGCGGCTGGGTGATGCCGGAGATGCGCCGCCCGTCGGCCGAGTGGCGGCGGCCCCACCAGCGCGGCCCCGGCAGATAGCGCGCGTACGTGCGCGCTACGAGCGTGAGCAGCCCGCGCAGGTGGCTGTCGAGGTGGTCGTCGCGATGGCTGCGGAAGGCGATGTGCGGCACCATCCCCTCGCGGTCGCGCGCGCCCAGCAGCGTCTCCAACTCCGTCCAGGCCCGTGCCGGATCGAGTACCGCCCAGCCCAGCGCGGCGAGCGCCGAGTCCCAGTTCCACTGATGCGGGTAGGTCGCGCGCGACGGCACCGTGTAGCCGCCGTTGTCGTTGTGGCGCAGCACCGCTTCCGCGAGCGCGCGCGGATCGGTGTCGAGGGTGGTCACCGTGGCGGGGGACATCGTCGTCCGAGTAGTCGGCGACTGGTCACGATCGCAGCAGCGCCCGCAACCCGCCTAGCGACGCCGCCAACCGGAACGGCGCGGCGGCGCCGGGCGCAGCCGCGCGGCGGCGTAGCCGCCAGCCCCGCCCGCGAGCCCGAGGGCCGCCACGGCGCCCAGCAGCTTCAGCCGCAGACCGAGCTTGTCGAAGCGCATCACGCGCCAGCCCTCGGCGCGGGCGATCCGCGCCAGCTTCGCGTCCGGGTTGACCGCGACCGGGTTGCCGACCGCACGCAGCATCGGCAGGTCGGACTCCGAGTCCGAGTACGCGTAGGAGCGCTCGAGGTCGATGCCCTCGCGCTCGGCCAGCTCGCGGATCGCCACCGCCTTGCCGTCGCGATAGGTGAACGGGCCCGCCAGGCGACCGGTGTAGACGCCCTCGCGCACCTCGCTGCGCATGCCGATCGCCCCGTCGAGCGCCAGCACGCGGGCGAGCGCCTCGGCCAGCTCCTGCGAGGCGGCGGTGACGATGTAGGCGCGGCGGCCGGCGTCCTGGTGGGCGTAGACCTCGTCGAGCATCTCGCGGTAGAGCAGCGGCAGGATGCCGGCGAGCACGTGCGGGCCGAGGCGCGCGAGGTCGCGCTGACGCTGACCGGCGATCGCGTCGAGGATGCGCTGCTTGAGCTCCTCGGTCTGCTCGTCGGTCGACCCGCGCAGGCGAAAGCGCAGGTTCGCCAGCGCGTCGCCGGCAAGCTGACGACGCGACATCAGGCCCGCTCGGTAGGACGCGCGTGCGAAATGGAGCGCGCTCGACCCTTCTATGAGGGTCTTGTCGAGATCGAAGAAGGCGGCGGCTGCGTTAGCCGCCATTCACTTCCACGATCACGGCGTCGCCCTGCCCGCCACCGGAGCAGATCGCCGCACAGCCGAGGCCGCCGCCGCGACGGCGCAGCTCGTTGACGAGCGTCATCAGGATGCGCGCGCCGCTGGCGCCGATCGGGTGGCCGAGGGCGATCGCGCCACCGTTCGGGTTGACCTTCGCCTCGTCGATGTCGAGCATGCGCATCGAGTTGAGCGCGACCGAGGCGAAGGCCTCGTTGATCTCCCAGACGTCGATCTGGTCCGCGCTCAGCCCCGCCTGCTCGAGCGCCTTCTTGGCGGCGTTGGCGGGGGTGCGGGCCAGGTACGGGAAGTCGTCGGCGACGGCCGCCTGGGCGACGATCGTGGCCAGCGGCGTGCGGCCGTTGGCGCTCGCCCACTCCTCCGAGGCGAGCACGACGGCGCCGGCGCCGTCGTTGACGCCGGGCGCGTTGCCGGCGGTGTGGGCGCCGTCCTTGCTGAAGGCGCCGCGCAGCTTGGACAGCGACTCGAGCGAGCTCTCGCGCCGCGGCGCCTCGTCGATCTCGACCACCGTGTCGCCCTTGCGCGACTTGATGGTCACCGCGACGATCTCCTCGGGCAGCTTGCCGTCGTCGGTCGCCTGGATCGCGAGCTCGTGGCTGCGCAGCGCGAACTTGTCCATGTCGGCGCGCGTGATCTCGAGCTCCTCGCCGACGGCGTCGGCCTCCTCGCCCATGCCCTTGCCGCTGAACGGGTTGGTGAGCCCGTCGTGCATCATCGCGTCGAGCGCCTTCGCATCCCCCATGCGGTAGCCGAAGCGAGCCTGGGCCAGCAGGTAGGGCGCGTTCGACATCGACTCCATGCCGCCGGCGACGGCGACGTCGAGGTCCCCCGCGCGGACGGCCTGATCGACGATGCCCGCGGCACGCAGGCCCGAGGCGCAGACCTTGTTGACGGTCTCCGAGGAGACCTCCTTCGGAATCCCGCCCTTGATCTGCGCCTGGCGCGAGGGGATCTGCCCCTGGCCGGCCTGGAGCACCTGGCCGAAGACGACGTGCTGGACCTGCTCGGGACCGACCTCGGCGCGTTCGAGCGCGGCGGCGATGGCGGTACCGCCGAGATCGGTGGCATCGAGACTCGCGAGGCCGCCGCCGAGCTTGCCGAATGGCGTGCGGGCGGCGCCGAGGATGACGGTCTTGGGCATTGCAGGCTCCTTGGCGCGTTTCGGGGGGCCCGCAACGATATCCACGCGACACCGGAGGATGCGAAGGACGACGCCTAGACTGCCGCCGATGCGCGCGATCTCCGTCTCCATCCGCGCGGGCGAGCCCGCGGACACCGCTGCCGACACCCGGGTGGTGGCCCTGTTCGATGGCGAGACGCTGCCCGATTCGTCGCTCCAGGGGCTGGTGGAGCTCGGCGAGGCACGGCCTGGGCTGAAGAAGGTGGCCGTCACCCACGAGGACGCTCCCGGCGGTGGGCAGCGGCGCGTGCTGATCGCCGGCCTCGGCAAGCGCGAGCGAGCTCGACCGCCGAGCGTGCCCGGGTCGCGGCGGCCGCGGTGGCGGGCCGGGCGCGCGAGCTCGCCGCGGTGTCGCTGTCCTGGGCCGCACCGGCGGGCGAGGGGATCGCGGCGGCGCTCGTGGAGGGCACGCTGCTGAAGCTCTACTCCTTCGACCGCTTCAAGTCGTCCAAGTCCGACGACGAGGGCGGGCTCGAGTCGCTCGAGCTCGCCGGCGACGGCCTCTCGGCCGACGAGGTCGAACGGGCGCGCGTCGCCAGCGACGCCGCCAACCGCGCCCGGGACCTGCAGAACCTGCCGTCGAACGTCGCCAACCCCGCGTTCCTCGCCGAGCGCGCCGTCGAGATCGCCGACCAGTACGAGGCGCTCGAGCTGGAGCTGCTCGACCGCGAGGCGATCGTGGCCCGCGGCATGGGCGCCTTCGCCGCCGTCGCGCAGGGCTCGGACGCCGAGCCGCGGCTGATCGTGCTGCGCTACCGACCGACCGGCGCCCGCGGGCCGCACCTCGGCTTCGTCGGCAAGGCCGTGACCTTCGACACCGGCGGCATCTCGATCAAGCCCGCGTCCAAGATGCACGAGATGAAGTTCGACATGTCGGGCGGCGCGGCCGTGCTGGAGGCCATGGACGCGATCGCCCGGCTGGGGCTGCCGGCGACGATCACCGCCGTCGTGCCGGCGACCGAGAACATGCCCAGCGGCCACGCGATGAAGCCGGGCGACATCGTCACCGCGCTCGACGGCACCACGATCGAGATCAACAACACCGACGCCGAGGGCCGGCTGATCCTGGCAGACGCGCTCGCCTACGCCGTCGAGCAGGGCGCCGAGCGAATCGTCGACCTCGCCACGCTGACGGGTGCGGTGCTGGTGGCGCTCGGACACACCTACTGCGGCCTGTTCGCCAACGACGACGACTGGTACGGCGAGGTCGCGGCGGTCTGCGACGCGACCGGCGAGATCGGCTGGCGGCTGCCGCTGCACCCGGAGTACCTCGAGCTGACCAAGGGCCAGTACGCCGACCTCACCAACGCCGCCGAGCAGCGCCTCGCGCCCTCCAGCTACGCCGCGGAGTTCCTGCGCCAGTTCGTGGCGGAGAAGCCGTGGGTGCACATGGACATCGCCGGCACGGCGTGGGGGCTCGGACGCACGTACTCCGGCAAGGGCGCGTCCGGATTTGGGGTACGCACGCTCGTAGAGCTGGCGCGGCGCAGCGCCGCCTGACCTCGCCAGCCGTCCCCCGTACGGGGGACGTTTACGCATCCGTTTCACCGTGTGAGGTGCGTCACAGAATGGTTTGAACAGCGCTGAGCGCGGCTACTGTCGCCGAAGCTCGTAAGCAGCCCCTGCCTGCTTTCGACCTGTTTCCGGCGGGGGCGAGTCCCGGCGCGCACGTGCGCGCGCTGGGCATTCCACCCCTCCGGAGGTGATCGTCTGTTCGCACGAAGACTCGCGGCCGCATGCCTGTGCGCGCTCGCGCTCGGAAGCACGATGCTCGCGACCCCAGCCGCCGCCCAGGCACCGGCTCCCACTCCGACCGCCGCCGTCGACACCACGGCCGACGCCACCGGCAGCAACGGGCCCGAGGCTCGTCCCGCCTCGCGCAGCCTGCGCCGCGCCTACGCGCGCTGGCGCAAGCGGCTCGGGCGCTACGGCGCCTTCCTGGGTCGCAACCTGCTGACAACCGCGCAGGCCGCCGACGGCAAGCCGCGCCCACCGACTCGGCCCGAGCTGCGCCACGCCATCCACCGCATGCAGAAGCGACTGCACCGCTACCTGCGCACCCCGCGCGGCCAGGTGGCGAAGTACCGCCTGAAGGTGCGCGCGATCCCGGCCTCGGGCCGCTCGCACCTGCGCTCGATCGCGGCCTGCGAGTCGCACGGCAACCCGCGTGCGATCGGCGGCGGTGGCGCCTACCGCGGGATGTACCAGTTCAGCTTCAGCACCTGGGCCGTCGTCGGCGGCAGTGGCGATCCCGCCGCGGCACACCGGCATGAGCAGACCTGGCGCGCCTGGCTGCTGCTGTCGCGCCACGGCTCCGGCCACTGGCCGGTCTGCGGCTGAGAACGACCTGGGGCCACCGGCGAACCGGTGGCCCCAGGTGCGCTAGCGGCGCTGTGGCTGGCTGCGCGGGTCGAGCTCGTCCGCGCGCTCGTAGTGCTCGTCGGCGCGATCGTCGTGCTCATGGCCGACGCGGCGCTCGCGCTCGGCGTCCCCGATCGTGCCGTTCGCCTCGCCGCCCGGGTCCACCCGACGCTCGCTGCGGGCGCGGTTGCGCTCGGCGTCGAGGTCGTCGGCATCGGCGTCCGGGTCCAGCTCGGCCGCGCGACGATGGTGCTCGTCGGCCTCGTGGCGGCGCTCCTCCGCCAGCGCGGCGCGTTCTCGCGCCTCCGCGTCGGCCTTGTCGGCTCGCGCCTGATGCACCTGCGCCTCGCGACGGATCTCACCCGCCTGATGGCGACGCGCGTCGTGCCGCTTGCGGCGTCCGCTGCGCAGCAGCAGCATCACCAGCGCCAGCACGATCAACGCTCCGATCACGATCGCGACGATCGCTCCGGTGCTCATAGGTCATCCCTCCTCGTCGAGTGCGTCCCTCCAGGCTCGATTACCCCGCGGCGGGGCGCGCAACCTCGAAACGGCTATGAGGCGGTGGGCTCGACCTCGTGCTCGCGCAGCGTGCGCTTGAGCACCTTGCCGGTGGCGTTGCGCGGCAGCTCCTCGAGGAAGACCACCTCGCGCGGCACCTTGTAGCGGGCGAGGTTGGACTTCACGTAGGCCTTGAGCTCGTCCTCGCTGACGCTGCCCTCCCGCTCGAGCACGACGAACGCGCGCAGCCGCTGGCCGAAGTCGTGGTCGTCGATGCCGATCGCCGCCGCCTCGGCCACCGCCTCGTGGCGGCTGAGGAGGTCCTCGACCTCCTTCGGGAAGACGTTCTCGCCGCCCGAGACGATCATCTCGTCGTCGCGCCCCTCGACGAACAGACGGCCCTCGCCGTCGAAGCGCCCGACGTCGCCGGTGGCCATCAGCTCGTCGATCAGGTCCTTGGTGCCGCCGCCGGTGTAGCCCTCGAACAGCATCTCGTTGCCGACGAAGATGCGCCCGGTCTCCCCCGGCGGCACCTCCCTGCCGTCGAGGTCGTAGAGCTTGACGACGGTGCCGCGGGCGGCCTTGCCCGCCGTCCCGGGGGCGGCGCGCATGTCCTGCGGGGTGGCGATCGTCGCCCAGGCGACCTCGGTCGAGCCGTAGAGGTTGTAGAGGTTGTCCCCCGTCTCGTCCATCCAGTCCGTGGCGAGGTCGCCCGGCAGCGCCGAGCCCGAGGCGGCGACGACCTTCAGCGACGAGAGGTCGTAGCGGCGGCGGGTCTCCTCGGGCAGCTCGAGGATGCGTTGCATCATCACCGGCACGACGACGAGCGAGCCGCAGCGATGGCGCGCGATCTCGGCCAGGCACTCCTCGGGATCGAACTTGCGGCGCAGCACGAACGTCGAGCCGATGATCAGGCCGATCGAGAAGTGCGCGAAGCCCCAGGAGTGGAACATCGGCGCGGCGACGTGGGTGACCTGGCGCGCCTTGAGCGGAATCCGCTCGAGCAGCGAGATCGCCGGGTCGAGCGACTGGGGGTTGGAGCGTGCGGCGCCCTTGGGCGTCCCGGTCGTGCCGGAGGTGAGGATCGTGGCGCGCCCCTCGCTCGCCGGCGGGCTGACGTCGGAGCGGTCGCCCTTGGCGATCAGCTCGTCGAGCGTCGGATCGTCACAGCGCTCCGAGTCGTGCCAGGCGACGAAGCGCTTGCGGTCCTTGCCCGCTTCCTCGAGCAGCCCGGCGAACTCCTCGTCGTAGATGATCGCCTTCGGCTGCTCGCGCTTGACGACCTCGGTCAGCTGCGGGCCGGCGAAGGACGTGTTGAGGTAGAGCACGTTCCCGCCGAGCTTCGAGACCGCGAAGCTCGCCTCGATGAAGCCGCGGTGGTTGCGGCACATCACCCCGACGCCGTCGTCCGCGACGATGCCGGCGGCCGCCAGCGCGTGCGCGAGCGCGTTCGTGCGCTCGTGGACCTCGCGGAAGGTGAGCGTGCCGAGCTCGTCGACGATCATCGGCTCGTCCGGGTAGCGGGCCGCGAGCGACATCGATCCCGCAGCGGGGCTACGGCCGAAGCGCGACATCGCCTTCACGATCGCCAGCAGGCGATCGGGCCGCACAGGGCGCACGACGCCCGCGTCCTTGAGGACCTTCACCCCACCGAGCTGGTATTTGACCCGCTCGGACAGGCTCATCGGCTGTGCGCTCACGTCTTCCTCGTCTCCTCCATCGAGCTTCCGGCGCAGATTGTGCAACGAGTGGTCCATGCCACGCGCCGTTTCCCTACCCGGGACGCCCTCGGGCACGCTGCGCAAGACGCCGCCGACGAGCCCGAGCGCATGCCCGGCGACGCCGCGAGTGACGCGCAGCGCGTCGTCGAGCTGGCTCACGCGGCTCGCCTCGCGCCGATCCGCGGCCAGCTCTCGGCCGGCCCGCGCGGCTTGCGCAGCTTGTGCGGCTCGCCCTGCGGCAGGTTGCCCAGCAAGGCGCGCATGCCCGGCTCGCGCAGTTGAGCGGTGACCGTCCGCTCGGCGGTCTCGATCACCTGTTGGCGTCGCGTGGCGCTCATCAGGTTGCGGCCCATGGCGACGTGGTCCTCGGCCAGCGGCTGGATCAGCGCGACCTCGGTGCCGAACTCGCGCACGCGCTTGGCCTCGTGGCCGAGCCGGCGCCCGTTGGCCCGTCGCGACGCCCGGCCCAGCCAGCCGCTCGGTCCCTCGTCGCCGTCGGGCTCGAGCGACGAGAGCGGATTGAGGCAGATCACGAGGTCGAGGCCGCGACCGGCGAGCAGGTCGAGGTTGGAGGCCGAGTAGATGCCACCGTCGACGTAGCGCCGGCCGCCGATGCGGACGGGGCGAAAGAAGGCGGGGATCGCACAGGACGCGGCAACCGCGTCGGCGACGCTGGCGTGCGGCGCGTCGATGCGGCCGAAGGGCACGCGCCGGCCGCTCGTGTAGTCGCATGCCACTGCCCAGTAGCTCGGATGCTCGGGCCAGCGGCCCGGAACCGCCCGGCGCACGACCTCCTTGATCGAGTCGGTCGAGACGAGCCCGGCGGGCAGCCAGCCGGCGAGCAGCTGCAGCGGCGTGTGGCGCAGCGGGTCGCGCAGCGAGCTCAGGCCGAGCCGCAGCGAGCCGGGACCGAGCCACGGCAGGCCGCGGTGCAGCCGGAAGGCGGCCCCGCCAGAGCGATCGGCCTCCGCCGCCGGTCGCCCGTCGGGCCCGTCGAGACCCTCGAAGCTGTCACCCGCCGAGTGGGCGACCATGAACCACGGTGGGATGTCGGCCGCCACCAGCGCCCCGATCACCGATCCGGCCGAGGTGCCGACGACGTACTCGGCGCTGCCCGGATCCCAGCTCGTCTCGCGCGCGAGCGCCTCGAGCGCGCCGGTCAGCCACGCGCCTCCCAGCACGCCCCCCGCGCCCAAGACGAGGCCAACCCTCATCGTGGGTGGCATCCCCTGGCGGTGGGCCGCTGAAACGCTGACAGCATGCCCGGTCGAGAATAGTGCTGTTCGCTGAAGGACCGTTACGACTCGTCGCTGGCGGGATCGCGGTAGGCGTCCTTGTCCCAGGGCGGCGTGACCTTCGGATCGCGCGGGCGGTACTCGTCGGGGTCCAGCGTCTCGAGCGGAATCAGGCGCAGACCCTCGCCGGTCGACGTGCGCTCGCGCAGGTCCCGCCCGGGCAGTCGGGGGCGGCCGCTCGGTCCCACGGGGTCGGCGATCTCCATCGGGACGTGGCCGGCGTGGCTGCCGCGGGAGACGCGGCTCCAGCCGCTGCTGGGCACCCAGTCGCCGCGACAGAAGCGCTGCGGGCAACCTTGGTAGTGCCCGTGCGAGCTGGCGCGCATCCAGGCGCCGCCGTCGGCGTCGAGGCGCAGCTGGACGCTCTCCCAGTCGTCCTCGTGGAAGCCCGGATAGTCGGTCGTCCCCTGGACGAGGTTGCGCAGCTGCGGCAGCACCCAGGACTTCGCCCAGACCTCGTCCGAGCCGGCAACCGTCGTGTTCGACTGGGCGTAGTAGAGCCAGTACTGCACGAAGAGCCGGCCGCCGCGACGCAGCACGCGCGTGAAGACGGTGGCCCGCTCGCCCGCGAGCGAACGGTGGACGTCGAGGTCGCGGTCGTCCGGCGCGTCGTCGCAGCGGCGCTCGCGGCAGCGGCGCCAGTCCACCGGCAGCTCGGTCTCGCCCGGCTCGTAGACGAGGTTGGGCGCGTGCTCGCGCACGAGCGCGGCCGTGCGCTCGCCGTAGGCGGAGCGCAACGCCGCGTCGCCGTCGTCGCAGTTGCCCTTCGCCGCGCAGGCGATGCGGTGGGCGAGAAAACCGCCGAACGAGCGCCCGTCCGTCGCCGGCGCAATCGCCGTCACGGCCGCCAGGGCGCCGGCGACCAGCAGGACGACGGCGACCCACTCGACGCTCGCCTGCCCGCGCTCGCCGGTTGCCCACCACGCCCGCCGCGTGCCGCGTCGCCGATCCATGGGGCCGACGCTACGACGGCTCGACGCACACGAGGGTTGCGTGCGTGACAGGCCCGCAAAATCGTGTGCTCAGGGCCCCGAAACGACCCTGGAAATACGGACCGGCCGGTCTCCAAGCGTGCACCGCGCAACGGCACGAATGGCGACCGGCCGGTCTACCCCAGTCCCCTCGGACCCCGAATAAACGGGCTTCCGGGACGAGGACATCGTAAACGCATCCGTTTTTGTGTCAAGTCCCGTGCGAATCTTCGTACAGATCGTCAAACACCGTCTGCCGCGACGGCGAGTCGCGCCGCTTCGATGAGCTCGAGCCCGGCGAGCGCGTCCTCCAGCTGCACGGGCGCTGGCTCGTTCCCGGCGACAGCGCCGGCCAGGCGCTCGTAGAACGCGAGATAGCGGCCCGGCTCGCTGGGCGTCGGCGTGGTCCCCGAGTCGACGTCGCCGAGCTGGCCGAAGGACTCCGGCGGCTCGCACCCGAAGCCGTCCTCGAGCGGATCGGCGCCGCCGCGCAGCGCCGCCTCCTGCGGGTCGGTCCCGTGCTTGACCCAGGCGGCGTCGCTGCCGAGCACGCGCATGCGCGGTCCCGGCAGCGCGGTCACCAGGCTCGCGCGCAGCACCGACAGCACGCCCGACTCGTGCGCGAGCACGAGCGTGGCGTCGTCGTCGACCTGCGCGCCCGGTCGCCCACGGCTGAGATCGGCGTGGAGCAGCCCGGCGGGCCCGAACAGCCACAGCGCCTGGTCGATCAGATGCGGGCCGAGGTCGAACAGCACGCCGCCGGCGGCGTCCGGGTCCCGGCGCTCGCGCCAGCGCTCGGGGTCGACCTGCGGGCGCCAGCGCTCCATGCTGGACTCGAAGCGCAGCACCCGCCCCATCGCCTCCTGCGCCAGCAGTCCGCGCAGGGTCAGGGCGTCGGCGTCCCAGCGGCGGTTGTGGAACGGCACCACCAGCCGCCCGGCCGCCGCGGCGGCGTCCTGCAGCAGGCGAGCGCCGGCGACGCTCGGCGCCAGCGGCTTGTCGATCACGACGTGCAGTCCGGCCTCGAGCGCCGCCAGTCCCAACGGCACGTGCTGAGCGTTGGGCGCGGCGATCACGACCACGTCGTGCTCGCCCGCCACGGCCCAGAGCGCGTCCGGGTCGGGCAGCACGCGCGCGTCCGGGTGCGCGGTCTGCACTCGCTTCGCGCGCTCGGGACTCCCCGTGACGACGGACGCGAGCGCGAGCCGTGGCTGCGCCGCGATCAGCGGCGCGTGGAAGGCCGAGCCCGCGAGGCCGAAGCCGATCAGCCCGACGCGTAGCGGCCCGTTCAAGCCGAAGCCTCCCCGACCGGGACCGGCTCGCCGTCCACGCACGGCGAGCCGGCTCCCAGCAGCCGGGTCACACTCGGCCGGCGGCCTGACGCTGGCGCCGGGCGAGCGCGTCGATCACGACGGCCAGCAGCAGCACCGCACCGGTGACCATGAACTTCACCGACGACTGCAGCGCGAGCAGGTCCATGCCGTTCGAGATCGACTGGATCACGAGCGCGCCGAGCAGGGCGGTCCAGACCGAGCCGCGGCCGCCGAAGAGGCTCGTGCCGGCCACGACCGGGCCCGCGATCGCGAGCAGCAGCAGGTCGCTGGCGCCCGAGGACTGGTTGACCGCGAGCAGGCGCGAGGCGGCCATGATGCCCCCGATCGCCGCCATCGACGAGGCGATCATGAAGACCGCGACGCGCACCCGGTCGACCTTGATGCCGGCACGGCGCGCCGCCTCGTCGTTGCCGCCCACCGCGAAGATGTGGCGGCCGAAGCGCGTGCGCGTGGTGATGTACTGGAACAGCAGCACGAAGCCGAGCAGGATCAGCGCCGCCAGCGGCAGCCCGCGATCGTCCTGCATCACCCACGTCGCCACCAGCGCGATGACGACCACCACGCCCATCTTCAGCAGCATGCTGCCCAGCGGCGCTACCGGCAGGTCCGCGCGAGCCCGGCGTGCGCGCGAGAACAACACCATCGCGACGTAGGCCGCGAGCCCGACGATCGTGATGATCCAGCCCGTCGCACCGTCGTAGAAGGTGCTCGTCAGGCCAGTGATCTTCGGGTCGGTGATGTTGATCGTGCCGGTCTCGCCGAGCACCTCGAGCTGCGCCCCCTGCCACGCCAGCAAGCCCGCCAACGTGACCACGAAGGAGGGGACGACGAAGCGCGTGAAGATGGTGCCTTGGATCATCCCGATCACCGCCCCGGCGGCGATCGCGGCGGCGATGCCCAGATAGGGGGACCAGCCGTGCTTGACCACCAGCACGGCCATGATCGAGGCGCAGAGGCCGCTGACCGCGCCGACCGAGAGGTCGATCTCGCCGAGCAGCAGCACCAGCACGACCCCGACCGAGATCAGGCCGATGGCCGTCATCTGCAGGACGAGGTTCGTGAGGTTGGTCGAGGTGAGGAAGCGGTCTTCCTGGAACTGGAAGATCGCCCAGATCACGATCAGGCCGATGACGACGCGGAACTCGCCCAGGTCGCCCTGGAGCACGCGCCGCAGGAAGGGCGGCCGCTCCTGCGGGGTCCCGACGTCGTCGACGGTCGCCGCCGCACCCTGCGCGCTCATGCCGGACCCCCTGCCGCGTTGCCGTTGCCGTCGTCCCGGGCGTGCGACCCGGTGATGGCCCCCACGATCTCGTCCTGCGAGGTCTCGCTGGCCTGGAAGTCTCCCGCCTCGGCACCGAGGCGCAGTACGTAGATGCGGTCCGCGACCTCGAACACGTCCGCGAGGTTGTGGCTGATCATCAGCACGGCGTGGCCGTTCTCCTTGAGCCGCTTGACCAAGCGCCAGCACCTGCGCGGTCTGCCGCACGCCGAGCGCCGCGGTCGGCTCGTCGAGCACCACGAGCTTCGGCTCGCCGAGCAGCGAGCGCGCGATCGCGACCTGCTGGCGCTGACCGCCGGACATCGTGCCGACCTCGGCGCGCACGTCGGTGATCGTGACCGCGAGGTTCTGCAGCAGGTCGTGAGCCTGCTGCTCCATCGAGGTCTCGTCGAGCGAGCGGGTCAGCGCGCCGATGCCCTCGCTCTGCTCCTCGCGGCCGAGGAAGAGGTTCTCGACGACGTCGAGGTTGTCGCAGAGCGCGAGGTCCTGGTAGACGGTCGCGATCCCGAGCGCCACGGCATCCGTCGGCCCGGACACCTTCACGGGCTGGCCCTCGAACAGCAGCCGACCGTCATCGATCGAGTGGATGCCCGCGATCGCCTTGACGAGCGTGGACTTCCCGGCGCCGTTGTCGCCGACCAGCGCGACGACCTCACCCGCGGCGATCGAGAAGTTGACGTCGCGGAGCGCCTGCACGGGCCCGAAGCTCTTGCTCACCCCCTCGAGCGCGAGTACCGGCGTTTCACCGCTCATCTATGCCCTTCTCCTCTCCCTCGACGACCAGCTGGCCGGCGGCGCACCGGGCGCCGCCGGCTGCTGGCGCGACGTTACTGGATGCCGGCCTCCTTGCAGGCGGCCGCGTACTGGCCCGTGCAGATCTGGTCTGCGGTCCAGAAGCCGTCCTTGACGATCGTGTCGTTGATGTTGTCCACGGTCACCGAGACGGGCTGGAGCAGCACCGAGTCGACCTGCTTCTGGCCGTTGTCGACCTTGTCGTTGACGAGGCCCGCGGGCGGGTCCTCGCCCTTGGCCAGCGCGACGGCCAGCTCGGCGGCCTGCTCGGCCTCCGGCTTGATCGCCTTGTAGACGGTCATGTACTGCTCGCCGGCGAGGATGCGCTGGATCGCGGCCAGCTCGGCGTCCTGGCCGGTGGTCGGGATCGTCTTCGGGTCGATGCCGTTGCCCTTCATGGCCGCGATGGCGCCGCCGGCGGTGCCGTCGTTGGCGGCGTAGACGCCCACGAAGCCGTTCTTGCCCAGCGCCGTGATCGCCTGCTCCATCTCCTGCTGGGCCTTGTCCGGGCTCCAGTCCGGCGTGTCGTACTCCTTGGCGATCTTGTAGTCGCTCTTGTCGAACACGCTGTGCGCGCCCTGCTTGAACAGCTTGGCGTTGTTGTCCGTCGGCGCGCCGTTGATCATCACCAGCGAGCCGTTGTCCTTGCCGTCCTCGGCGAGCTTCTTGGTCAGCGCGTCGCCCTGCAGCTTGCCGACCTTCTCGTTGTCGAACGAGATGTAGTAGTCGACGTCGGCGTCGGTGATCAAGCGGTCGTAGCTGATCACCGGGATGTCCGACTGCTTGGCCCGCGCCACGATCGCACCCGCGGATGCGGCGTCGACCGGGTCGAGCACGAGCACCTTGGCGCCCTTGGTGATCGCCGCCTCGGCCTGCTGCTGCTGCTTGGACGGGTCCTGATCGGCGTTCGAGTAGATGAGCTCGCAGTCCGGACACTCGGCCTTCAGCTTCTTCTCGAAGTTCGGCCGGTCCTGCGACTCGTAGCGCGCGGTCTTCGACTCCGGCAGCAGCAGCGCGATCGACTCGCCCCCGCCACCGCCGCTGTCGCTGCTCCCGCTGTCGTCGTCGTCTCCGCACGCGGCCAGCGCGAGCGAGGCGAGCAGCGCAACGGCCGCGAGCAGTGCAGTGACTTTCCATTTACTGGTCATGCTTGCTCTCCCTCCTCAGGGGTTGCTTGCCTTTCCCCGACCCGCTTGGGCCGGCCTTGCCTCCCGTAGTACGAGCGCCACCGCGCCGAGGAGCTCGGCACGGTCTCCGAGGCGGCTGGGGACGACGTCGACGTCCTCCGCCGCGCTCGCGATGGCACGCAGTTGCACTGCTTCCCGCAACGGATCCAGCAGCAGGTCGCCGGCGGCATTGCCCATGCCGCCGCCCACCACGATCCGCTCGGGGTTGAGCAAGTTGCAGATGTCCGCCAGCACGACGCCGATGTGGCGGCCGGCGTCGACGAACGCGCGGCGCGCGAGCGGGTCGCCGGAGACCGCGCGCTCGACGGCGGTGTCCGGGTCGATCGGCTGTCCGACGCTGCGCGTGAGCAGGCGGGCGATGGCCGTCGCGCCGGCGTAGGTCTCGAGGCAGCCGCGGTTGCCGCAGCGGCAGATGTCGCCGGTCTCGTCGACGGTCGTGTGGCCGATCTCGCCGGCGGTGCCGCCAGCCCCCTTGTAGATGCGACCGTCGAGCACGAACCCGGCGCCGATGCCCGCCGAGCACTTGAGGTACACCATGCAGTCCGAGCCGTCGCCCGCGCCCCACATGTGCTCGGCCAGCGCGCCGAGGTTGGCGTCGTTCTCGACGCGCACGGGAAGGCCGAGCCGGTCGCTCATGCGCTCGGCGACCTGCAGGTCGCCCCAGCCGGGCAGGATCGCCGCCGAGCCGACGGTGCCGGCGCTGTGGATCGGGCCGGGCACGCCCATGCCCACGCCCAGTACCCGGTCGCGCGCGGCACCGCTCTCGGACAGCACCTCGTCGACGAGCTCGGCGGCGCTGTGCATCGCCTGCTCGACGTCGTAGCCGTCGGGCAGCTCCCGCCGGCGCTCGGCGACGACCGCGTGCGAGAGGTCGGCGATTGCCACGGAGAGGTGCTGCTTGCCGAGGTCGATGCCGACGGCCAGGCCGGCCGAAGGGTCGAGGGCGATCAGCGAGGGCGGTCGCCCGCCGCCGGTGGCGACGCGACCGTCGCCGGCGTGGTCTGAGACGAGCCCGGCCTCCTGCAGGTCGCTGACGATGCTCGAGACCGTCGAACGGGAGAGCCCGGTGCGACGGGCGATCTCCGCCCGGCTGGCGACGCCTAGTGCCTGCAGTGCTTGAACCACTCGCTCTCGATTGGACTCGCGTAGGGAGCCGAGCGAGCCCAGCTCTTCCTTCCCCATATCGAGGCGATCCTTTCGCTCGGCCGAGGGGTTTGTCAAGGTCTCGGTCAAATTCTTCATCTGAACTCCATATGAATGACCGAAGTCCGTTAGAACATCGCCGTCTGGTGCTACGGGCCATGGCCGAGCCGCCTATCCTCGGAGGACCGTGGCCGTCTCGTCCTACCCGCCCGGTCCCCGCCTGCCGCCGCTCGTGCAGGCCGGCTTGGTCGCGCACGACGTCTACGCCTTCCTGCGGGCTCGCCGCGAGCGCTACGGCGACATCTTCAGCAGCCGCTTCCCGTTCTTCGGACGCCTCGTCTACGTCGCCGATCCGGAGCTCGTCAAGCAGCTGTTCACCGGGGACGCGCGCACCTTCCACGCCGGCGAGGCCAACGCGACCGTGCTCGGCGGCCCGCTCGGCAAGCACTCGCTGCTGACGCTCGACGAGGACGCGCACATGAGTCAGCGCAAGCTGCTGCTGCCGCCGTTCCACGGCGAGCGCGTGCGGCGCCACGTCGAGCTGATGGCGCGGGCGACCGCGGATGAGGTCGCCCGCTGGCCGGTCGGACGGCCGTTCGCACTGCTGCCGTGCACGCAGCGGATCACGCTCGAGGTGATCCTGCGCGCGGTCTTCGGCGTCGACGACGGCGAGCGCATGGACCGCTTCCGCGAGACGATCCCGCGCATCGGCGACGCCACGGGCTCGTTCGACTTCCTGCCGCTGATGCAACGCGAGCTCACGCGCTGGTCGCCGGCCGCGCGCTTTCGCCGTGCCCTCGAGGACGGTGACCGGCTGATCTACGAGGAGATCGCGCTGCGCCGCATGGCGCCGGACGCCGAGCAGCGCGACGACGTGCTCTCGCTGCTGCTGTCCGCCCGCCACGAGGACGGCAGCCCGATGACCGACGCCGAGTTGCGCGACGAGCTGATGACGCTGCTGACCGCCGGCCACGAGACCACCGCCACCGCGCTGGCGTGGGCCTGCGAGCGGCTGGTGCGCACGCCGCGAGTGCTCGAACGGCTGAGCTCCGACCTCGACGACGACGCCTACCTCGACGCCGTCGTCAAGGAGACGCTGCGCACGCGACCGGTGGTCTCCGACGTCGCCCGCCTGCTCAAGCAGGACACCGAGATCGGCGGCTACACGCTCCCGGCCGGAACCATCGTGCTGGCCGCGATCGCGGCGATGCACGCCCGGCCGGACGTCTATCCCGACTGGGAGGCGTTCCGTCCGGAGCGCTTCCTCGACGGCGAGTCCCAGCCCTACACCTGGATCCCCTTCGGCGGCGGCGTGCGGCGCTGCATCGGCGCGGCGTTCGCCCAGACCGAGATGAAGGTCGTGCTGCGCGAGCTGCTGCGGCGCGTCCGGCTGGAGACCACGAGCGCGAAGGACGAGCGGCCGAAGCTGCGCCACGTGACGGTCATCCCAGCGCGTGGTGCGCGGGTGACGGTGGCGGAGCGGCTACACCAGCCGGTCCCTGAATCCTCGGACTCCCAACACCTCAGCACCCTTAGCGCGCACGCGCCCAGCTAGCTCACGGTCGGAGGTGACGACGGTGTCCCCCGCCTCGGCGAGCTCGGCGATGTCGTCGTCCGCCGCGTTCGGTCCCCGCCGCCGCGCGAAGCTCACCTCCACCCGCTCGCCCGCCAGGTCGAACGGCGCACCGTCGAGCACCACCGTCAGCGGCTCGTCGAGCGAGGCGGCGAACTCGTCGAGCTGCGCGACCAGCCGTCGCATCGCGCCGCGGCGGTCGCGCCACCAGCCGTCGGGGCGCGAGCCGATCACGTTCATCCCGTCGACCAGCCAGGTCACGGGCGCGGCGCCTGCCCTCAGCCGACGGGCTGGCCGTTGGCCGTCAGCGTGACCTCGACGTTGCCACGCGTCGCGTTCGAGTAGGGACAGACGCCGTGGGCGGCCTCGACCAGCTTCGCGGCGGCCTCGCCCTCGAGGTCGGGCAGCGTCACGTGCAGCTCGACGGCGACGTTGAAGGCGCGGTCCTCGGTCGTGATCAGGCTGACCTTGCTGTCGATCGAGAGATCGCCCGTCTCGACCTTCTGCCGCCGCGCCACGGCGCCGAGCGCGCTCTCGAAGCAGGCCGCGTAGCCGACCGCGAGCAGCTGCTCGGGGTTCGTCCCGTCGCCCTCGCCGCCCGTCTCCTTGGGCTGGCGCAGCTGGAGGTCGAGCTGCCCGTCGCTCGTCACCCCGTGGCCCTCCGCACGCCCGCCGGTGACCGTCGCCTCAGCCGTGTACAACACCTTCGCCATCTGACTCCCTTTCGATCTCGGGTTGCGCGCTATCGAGGCTAGCTGCCGCTCGGCGCTCAGCCCCGTCGGCGCATGACGATCACGATCACGGCGACCAGCAGCAGTCCGGCGACCAGCTGCAGCCCGAGGCTGACGCCGGCGCCCGCGTCCTCGGTCGCGTTGTTGATGCCAGCGAACATCAGCGACGCGCCGAAGAACACGACCAGCGTCCAGAGGACGGCGTTGCGCTCCACGCGGACCCTCAGCCCCTCGGCAGCTCGAGCCGGAAGACGATGCGCGCATTGCCCGGGCCGGCGTAGTCGGGCTCTTCGACGACCGACATGCCCATCGAGCTGTGGAACGCGACCGAGCCCGTGTTGGCGGGCGTCGTGATCGCCTTCAGCGCGACCGCCCCGCGCTGGAGCACCAGCGCCTCGAAGCGCACGAACAGCGCTCGCGCGACGCCCCGGCGGCGGTGGCTGGTGCGCGTCGCGATCAGGTGCAGGTAGCCGACCGGCTCGGTCTGGGAGATGAAGCCGAACAGGTAGCCCGCGAGCGTGCCGTCGTCGTCGCGGGCCACGAGCGCGGTGTCGCCGAACTCGTGCCACATGAACGGGTGGTGCACGGCGCGCAGGTCGCGCTCGCCCCAGTAGTCCGGCAGCGCGGCGACGATCGCGTCGAAGTCTGCTTTGGTGGCGGGCTCGATCGTCACACCCTCTCCGTATCACACGGACGGGGCGCGATGGGGCCGTGGGTACCCTCGCTCGGCGATGCTCGGGAACCGCCCAGCCGTCAGCGGCGCCCTCGGCGCGCTGGTGATCGCCTTCTCGGCGATCCTCGTCGAGCTGGCCGAGGTCTCGCCCTCGACGGCCGCCTTCTTTCGCTGCCTCTGGGCGCTGCCACCGCTGGCGCTGCTCGCCTGGATCGAGCGCCGGCGCTACGGCCCGCGCTCGGCACGCGACCGCCGGCTGGCCCTGGTCGCCGGCATCTGCTTCGCCGCCGACCTGACCTTCTGGCACCACTCGATCGAGGCGGTCGGAGCCGGGCTGTCGACGGTGCTCGGCAACACGCAGGTCGTGCTCGTCGGGCTGATCGCCTGGCTCTGGCTCGGCGAGCGGCCGAGCAACCGCTCGCTCGCGGCAATCCCGATCGTGATGGCCGGTGTGGTGCTGATCTCGGGCGTGATCGGCGCCGGCGCCTACGGCGACGACCCAGCGCTCGGCGTGATCTACGGCCTGCTCACCGGTCTCACGTACGCGCTCTTCATCCTGATCCTGCGCCAGGGCAACAGCGACGAGCGCCGGCCGGCCGGGCCGCTGTTCGACGCCACGCTTACCGCGGCGGTCTTCTCCGCGCTGGGCGGGATCGCCGTCGGGGACCTGGACTGGTGGCCGAGCGGCGAGTCGCAGTTCTGGCTGGTCGTGCTCGCGCTCACCTCGCAGGTGCTGGGCTGGCTGCTGATCAGCATCTCGCTGCCGCGCCTGCCCGCGGTGCTGACGTCGATCTTGCTGATGATCCAGCCGGTCAGCTCGGTGTTCCTGGGCTATGTGATCCTCTCCGAGACGCCCTCGGCGCTGCAGCTGTTGGGCGTCGCGGTCGTGCTCGCCGGCGTGGCCGTGGCGACGATCGTGCCGCGGCGAGCCGCGGCCACCCCGGCGTAGCGCCCGCTACGCTGTCCTGATCGTTCAGAGAACTTTGAATGTAGCCGCTGTCGTCACCTTGGCGGCATGTGTCTTGATCGTCCTCGCGCGGCCGGCGTACGCCGTCTACCCGAACTCGATGGCGGCCACCGGCGACTCGATGACCAAGGCCTTCAACGCCTGCACGCCGTCGTTCAGAGACTGCCCGGCGCTGTCCTGGTCCGTCGGGACCAACACGTCGGTGAACAGCATCTACAACCGCATCCTGACCGCGAACCCCGCGATCAGAGGCAACAACTTCAACGACGCCAGATCCGGCTCGGTGATGAGCGCGCTGCCGGGTCAGGTGACGACCGCGGCCGGCCAGAGAGTCGAGTACGTGACGATCCTGATGGGCGCCAACGACGCCTGCGCCAGCAGCGAGGCGACGATGACGTCCGTCGCGAGCCTCAGAGCGGACTTCCAGGCCGCGATCGACGTCCTCAGAACGAGACTCCCCGGCGCCCGCATCTCGGTCGGCTCGATCCCCGACGCGTACTGGCTCTGGGATCTGCTGCACACCAACCCCGACGCCGTCGCGGCCTGGAGATCGCTCGGCGTCTGCCAGTCGATGCTGGCCAGACCGGGGTCGCTGGCCAGAGCCGACGAGGAGCGGCGCAGACGCGTGCGCCAGCGGATCATCGACTTCAACGACGTGCTCGAGAGCGTGTGCGTCGCCCACGCGCAGTGCAAGTACGACAACGACACCAACTTCGACTACCACTTCAGAGCCAGCGAGGTCTCGACCGCGGACTACTTCCATCCGAGCCTGTCCGGGCAGAGACGGATCGCGATCCTGCAGTGGGGCGCGACGTGGGTGTTCTAACTCCCTGAGGAGGAAGTGCCAGTGACGCGAAGGACCCTGCTCACCGTGGCGGCCGCCGCCATCCTGTCGGCCCTCGGCGCCGCCCCGGCGCTCGCCGTCTACCCCAACTCGATGGCCGCCACCGGCGACTCGATCACGCGCGCCTTCAACACCTGTGCGCCGATCTTCACCGACTGCCCGGCCAACTCCTGGGCGACCGGCACCAACGTCGCCGTCAACAGCTTCTACAACCGCATCCTCGCCGCCAATCCAGCGATCAGAGGCAACGCCTTCAACGACGCCAGATCCGGGGCCAGAATGACCCACCTGCCCGGACAGGTGGCGACCGCCGCAGGCCAGAGAGTCGAGTACGTGACGATCGAGATGGGCGCCAACGACGTCTGCACCAGCAGCGAGGCGACGATGACCTCGGTCGCGAACTTCAGAAGAGACTTCGAGAGAGCGATCAGCGACCTCAGAACGAGACTGCCGGCCGCCCGCATCTCGGTCGGCTCGATCCCGGACACCTACAACCTCTGGTCGCTGTTCACCGCCGACAGAACCGCGACGAACACCTGGAACGCGCTCAGAGTCTGCCAGTCGATGCTCGCCAACCCGACCTCGAGAGCGAGAGCCGACGAGGACCGGCGCAGAAACGTGCGTCAGCGCTCAATCGACTTCAACAGAACCCTGTCCGACGTCTGCGCCACCTACGCGCAGTGCCGCTACGACAGAGACGTCGGCTTCAACTACAGATTCAGAGCGAGCGACGTGTCGACCAACGACTACTTCCACCCCAGCGTGAGCGGGCAGGCGACGATCGCGTCGATCGAGTGGGGCCAGACCTGGGTCTTCTGACCCACTGACCGACACGGGCGCCGGCCGGAGGCCGGCGCCCGCTACCGTGGGCGGGAGAATCGTTCGCTAGGTGGTCCCCTCCCCTTTCGCGCGACCCATCTCGAGGGGAACGAAGGACGCCAGAGCTGCGAGCAGGCACCGTCGTCAAGCGCACGCTGGTCTCGTTCTACGACGACCAGATGACCCATCACGCGGCGGCGCTCACCTACTACGCGCTGATGTCGCTGTTCCCGGCGGTGCTGCTGGCGCTCTCCCTGCTCGGCCTCGTCGGTCAGTACCCCGCGACCTACGACGCGATCATGGGCTACCTGCGCGAGGTCGCCCCCGCCTCCGCGCTGGCGCCGCTCGACGAGTCGCTGCGCACGGCCCTGCAGAGCAAGGGAACGGCAGCGACCGCCCTGGCGCTCAGCGCCGTGGTGGCCCTCTACGGGACGACCGGCGTCCTGGAGGCGGCACGCCGGGCGTTGAACGTCGTGCTCGACCTGCCCAGCGACGCCGGGCGCGGCTTCTTCCACCGCAAGGCGCTCGACATCGCGTCCACCGTCGTCTTGATGCTGCTCGTGCTGACGACGCTGGTGCTGGTGTTCGTCGGCGGCCGCTTCGCCGAGGACCTGCTCGGCTTCGTCGGGCTCGGGCCGACGGTCGCACGCGTGTGGGACGTGGTGCGCTGGCCCGCGGCGCTGCTGGTCGCGATGCTCGTGTTCGCACTCGTCTACTACGTCACGCCCGACGTGCGCCAGCGCTCGTTTCGCTGGGTGACGCCCGGCGCCGTCGTCGGGGTGCTCGTCTGGCTCGGCGCCTCGTACGGCTTCTCCGCCTACATCGCGAAGGTGGGCAACATCGGCGCGATCTACGGTGCGTTCACCGGCGCGATCCTGCTCGTCGGCTGGCTGTGGTTGACCAACGTCGCGCTGCTGCTGGGTGCCGAGCTGAACGCCGAGATCGAGCGCGAGCGGCAGTTCGGCGAGGGCGTCCCCGAACGGGACACGCTCGACCTCCCGGTGCGTGGCTAGCGCGGCGGTGCGGCGCGCTCAGGCCACGCGCACGGCCTCGTCGCCGATCGCGACCACGTCGTCGCGGTGCAGCTGACGCCCACGTCGGGTCTCGGTCTCGCCGTTGACCGTCACGCGCTGCTCGAGCAGCAGCTCCCGCGCCTCGGAGCCCGAGTCGGCCAGCGCCGACAGCTTCAGCAGCTGGCCCAGGCGGATCATGTCGCCGCGGATCTCGATCTCACGCATCGGCTGATCGTGGCAGCTCGCACGAGAGGACTAAGGTGAGGGTGTGGACGACGACGAGATCCGTGTTCTGCTCACGCGCCTTGCGCGCCCCCATCGTTCGGGGGGAACGGTCGTCGAGCGTGCCGCGATCCTCGCCGAGGGTGCCGACTTCCCGATGGTGATGGCATGGATCGGCGACCACGACGGGGAGCCCGAGGAGCAAGCCTCCGCTGCACCCTCGGGCGGCCTCCACGGTTCGCGGCTCAACCGCGCCGGGCCGCCCGAGTCCAGCGCACCCCGCCGTTTCATCCTGCCTGCCGGCGCGCTCAGCTAGGCGCCCTGGCGCGCCGTGGCTGCGTCCACGAGGCGCCATGGCGCCTCGGGCGGACCGTCGAGGGTCAGGGTCCAGCGCTCGGTGAAGCGCTGGGGACGGTCCTTGCCGCCGGAGAGCACGGCGGCGGTGTCGCGGTCCTCGACGTAGCGACGGCCGAAGACCTCGACGGCAACGGTCATCGTGGCGGGCTGGCCCGTCACGTCGACCCGCTCGATCGCGATCCGGCTCACGCGCGGGCCGCGGACGACCAGGCGGGTGCGGCCGCTGGCGTCGCCGCCGTAGAGCAGCGTCGCGAGCGCTGCGGGCGCCGCCACCTGCTCGAGCGGCGCGTCGCCGCCGTCGACCGCCTCGGCCCAGGCCTCGACGGCGCGGCGGGCGGCGGCCTCGAGCAGGTCCGGGGCGAAGCGGGCGTCGGCGAGGCTGAGGTCGTTGGCCTGGGCGCGAGCGTCGCCATCGAAGTCGAGCACCGCCAGGTCGGCGGTGGTGAATCCCGCCGGGACCGCGTCGGCGCTCGCGAGCTCGGCGAGCGTCTCGTCGGCGATGCGCCCGTCCGACCAGGGCGAGGCGACGATCTCGCCCTCGAGGTGATGGTCGCCCTCGGCCTGCTGCTCGATCGAGACGACCATCCAGCCCTCGCCGCCGCGCGCGAGCGTCCAGTACTCGGTCAGCGAGACATACTCCGAGGACGAGTCCTTGCGGGTGATCTTGTTGCCCTCGCGGTCGAGCACGACGCTGGTCAGCTGCGCCTGGATGCGCACGACCACGCGGTCTTCGCGGTCGTCCTCGCGATTGACGAGGCCGACGTAGGTGATCGCCGGGCGCTGGACGATCTGGACGCGGTTGTGCCAGCCCTTGCGCTCGAAGTCGTCCAGGCGCCGCGCCCACTCCACCATCAGGTCAGGGCCGACGACCTTCGCGAGCCGCTCGCGGTCGCGTGCGTCCCAGGCGGCCTGCGCCTCGGCGAAGACCGCCTGCGCCCACGTCTCGACGGCTTCGGCCGCGAAGTAGTCGTCATCGGTCGCCGCCTCCGCCGCCGCCGTCCGCACGCGGGCGTCCCGCTCGTGCACCTTGCGCCGGTACCGCTTCGCCTTGACCGCCCCGAAGGCGAGCACCAGCCCGACGATCGCGAACACGAACACGGCCACCCACGGGCTGACGCCACCCGAGCCCGAGCCGCCCGAGCCACCGCCACCGCCACCGCTGAAGCCGCCACCGCCGCTGAAGCCGCCGCCCCCTCCACCGCCCCCGCCGAAGCCGGAGCTGCCGCCACCCGCCTGCGCGAGCGCGAGGTCTGCCGTGAACAGCGCGAGCACGACCAGCGCGACGGCGGCGAGCAGGCTGCGGAGAGCGGTCCGGACCATGCCGCCGCCATCGTAGGGATCGTCTCCCGGGCGGAACGCCGAGCGATTCGACTGGATCAAAGCTGATCGGTTTACTTCGACCCTGTAATCGTCGTCCGTCCGGCCGAGTAGATGGGCCATGAAGAGGGGTCCCGGTTACGTGATCACCGCCGTGGTCGTCGTCATCGCGATCGTTGTGGGCACCGACGACAGGGGGACGACCGCGGTGTCGAGTAGCGGTGGTGCCAGCTCGGGGAGCGAGTGCCATCCCAGCTACGACCCCTGCCTCGATCCCAGCGCTGCCGACTACGACTGCGAGGGCGGCCAGGGAAACGGGCCGATGTACACCGGCGCTGTCGCCGTGGTCGGTCGCGACGACTACGGCCTCGACCGCGACGGCGACGGTACGGGCTGCGAGTTCTGAGCCCGTCCGCGCCGCCGCGTTGCGACGCTCAGGAAGCCTGGCCGGCGAGCTGCGCGGTCATGCGCTCCACATAGGGGATGAAGCGCTCGAAGGCGGCGTCCACGTCGGTGAGCGGCTGGACGTCGTACTCGACGAAGGCCGAGAGCGGGTACTCGAGCAGTTGCTCCATCAGCCCCTCGACCGAGTCGTAGGTTCCGATGCTGCAGCCACCCCCCTCGGGGAAGGCGAAGACGGCGTCGAAGGTGCCGTCGTCGACCCTGGCTTGGATCCAGTCCTTCGCCTGACGGATCTGCTCGATCGGCGGCGGCATCGGACCCGGTTTGACGGTGACCAGATATCTCACGGTCACTCCTTCATGCGTCGGGTGCGAATCGCGGTCGAGTGTCTCGCATTCCGCAGTCGTGAGCAAGGCCCCCGACGGGGATGGTCGGACCCGCCTGGGCTACGGAAAGCGGAAGCCCTCGGGCGGGACCCCTGTCGGAAATCCCGTCCGAGGGCTCGAGTGCCCGCCGGTGTGAGAGCGGGCGCTGACTGTCCGCTTGATTCCGGGGAAGGAATGCGAGATCGATTCCACCAGCGGGCGCAGGGTGCGGGTATCGACCTGTGGCCAAAGATCGGGGCTTCGGCTCCGACAGGTTGTCGGGTCTGATTGCCTTTCCCGCTCGTGCGACGCACGCTCGCCCTCTTCCTCGTGCTGTTCGGCGCCTACGCGGCGACGCTCGGCATCCACGCCTTCGCGCAATCGGACTACGCCGGCGACGAGCCGCACTACCTGCTGGCCGCCAAGTCGATCGTCGAGGACGGCAACGTCGACGTGCTCGACGAGTTCGCCGACAAGGCCTACGCCGACTTCTATCCCTACCTGCTCGACAAGCACGGCCGCGAGACCAACGGTCAGCTCAACGAGCCGCACGGTGTCGGCTTCCCGCTGCTGATCGCCCCCGCGTACGCGATCGGCGGCGCCACCGGCGTCGAGCTGTTCCTGGCGGCGATCGCGGCGCTGGCGATCGCGCTCGCCTACCGGCTCGCGCTGCGCGTGGTCCCGGATCCGTGGGCGCTGGGCGCTGCGGCAGTCGTCGGACTCAGCCCGCCGTTCCTCGCCTACGGCACGGCCGTCTACCCCGAGCTGACCGCCGGCGCGGCGCTCGCCGGCGGCGCGCTGCTCGCCCTGAAGCTGGACGCGAGTCCGCGGCGGCGCTACGCGGTCGGCTGCTTCCTGCTGCTCGGCACGCTGCCGTGGCTGGGAACGAAGTTCGTGCCCGCCGGCCTGGTGATCGGCTACTTCGCCGCCCGGGCGCTGTGGCGGGCGCGGCGGCGCACGCTCGCGATCGCGGCGGTCGAGGTGAGCCTGTTCAGCGTCGCCTTCTACGTCGGCATCAACGAGGCCATCTACGGCGGTCCGACCCCGTACAACGCCGACGTCGCCGGCGAGACGGCCACCGACGCCGGCTTCCCCGGCGGCTACCTCGACCGGGTCTACCGGCTCGTGGCGCTGTTCGTCGACCGCGAGTACGGGCTGCTGCGCTGGGCCCCGATCTTCGCTCTCGCCTTCGCCGGACTGTGGCTGCTCTGGCGCTCGCACCGCGACCGGCTCGCCCGGGCGCTGCCGGCGGCACGGGAGATCGAGCTGGCGGCGACGATCTGCGCGGCGGCGCTGGGCGCCCAGCTGGTCGTCGCGGCGTTCCTCGCCCCGACGATGTTCGGCTTCTGGTTCCCGCCACGGCACCTGCTCGCGGCGCTGCCGCTGGCGATCCCGCTGATCGCCTGGGGCCTGCGTCACGCGCCCCGGGTGGGCCTGGCGCTCTCGGCGCTGACCCTGGCGGCGTCGACCTGGCTCTACCTGGACGTGCGGCTCGGCGACGGCGCCTGGGTGACCGGCCGGCCCGACGCGCCGTTCGGGCCGTTGACCGAGCTGCTGCCGTTGTTCGGCGCCGGCAGCATCTGGCCGGACGTGCTGGCGGTGCTGCTCGCCTTCGCCCTGGCCGCCCTCGTCGTGCGCGAGCTGCGCCACTCGCGCCAGAGCGCCGGCGCCACACGCGCCAGGTACTCCGGGTAGCGCACGAACGAGCGGCCGGTGATGCGGCGGCGGTAGTCGATCGGCACCTCGACCGGCTCGATGCCGGCGCCCCAGAGCGACAGCGTCAGCACCTGCGCGTAGTTGTAGTCGTGGCGGATGCGCGCGGCGCGCAGCGCGGCGCCCGAAAAGGCGCGGTAGCCGGTCTGGCCGTCGCTGAGCACCGTGCGCATGAGCGTGCCGAGCAGGGCGGTGGTGCCGCGGTTGGCGAGGTCGCGGTGCCAGCTCATGCCCTCGCGGTGGCCGAGGAAGCGAGAGCCGAGCACGTAGTCGGCGCGGCCGCGGGCGACCGGATCGAGCACGCGCGCGAGCTGGGCGGGGTCGTACTCGCCGTCGCCGTCGAGGTAGACGGCGGCCGCATAGCCCTCGTCGCGGGCGAGCTCCAGACCGGTGCGCAGCGCGGCCCCGAGCCCGCGGGAGTGCTCGTGGGTGACGACGCGCGCACCGTGCTCGTGGGCGATGTGGGGCGTCGCGTCGGTCGAGCCGTCGTCGACGAGCAGGACGTCGACGGGCAAGCCGCAGGCCTCGGCGGGCAGGCCACCGAGCACGTCCCCGACGGCCTCCTCCTCGTCGCGGGCGACCACGATCGCCAGGCAGCGGCCGGCCGGCGAGGGAGCGCCGGCGGAGAGGCGGGCAAGCTCGCTCACCAGCGGCTCGCGCGCGACGGGTGGCCGGGCGAAGCGGCCGGCCGCGGAAGCCGGCCCGGCAACCGCTCTTGGAGCAGTACCGTTGGTCGCCCGGGCAGCGGGCGGCCATTCGAGGGAGTGCTCCAGGGCGGGCACGAGCGGGCGGCCGCGAGACGCCGCCGGCGCCTCGACGCCGAGCAGGGTCGAGATCGTGCGCGCCAGCTCCAGCACCGAGCGAGGCTGGTGGTCGATCGCACCCGGCACCGAGCCTGGACCCCAGACGACGAACGGGACCGGCCGCTCGCCCCAGTCCATGTGTCCGTGACCGCCGATGCCGCGGCCCTGGCCGTGGTCGGCCATCAGGATCACGGTCGCGTCCTCGAGCTTGCCGCGCTCGTCGAGGAAGGCGAGGAAGTCGCCGACGTGGCGGTCGGTCTCGGCCAGCTGGTCGAGGTACTCGGGGTTGCGCGTGCCGCGCACGTGGCCGAGCTGGTCGGCCGCCAGCAGCTGCAGCACGAGCAGGTCGGGATCCTCCTCCTCGACCACCCGCCGCCCCTCGGCGCAGAGGGAATGGTCGATCTGGCTCGTGGGCTGCACCGAGGTCACCGAGCGCACGACGTCCTCGCCGAAGGGATCGAGCAGGTGGGCGATGCCGACCAGCCGTCCCTTGCGTCCATGGCGCTCGAGCACCTCGAAGATCGACTCCCGGCGTACGCCCAGCCGCGGCGCGAAGTTGGAGCGCATGCCGTGCTCGGCGGGAGTGGCGCCGGTGAGCATCGAGGAGAAGCAGACGACCGTGCGCGCCGGATAGGCGGGCTCGACCCCGAGGTACTCGGTGCCCTCGCGGGCGAGGCGGTCCATGACCGGCGCGTTCGCCTGCCACAGCCGGCCGCGGTTGGCACCGTCGACGACGATCACGTAGACGCGGCGGGCGAGCGGCGTGGCCGGGGCGGGGGCTGCACCGCCGTTGCTCGCCGGCGCGGCGGACCCGTGGGCGCCGCCTGCGAGGGCGTCGTCTCGCTCGGGGTACCGCGGGAGGTGATTGCGGACGAAGGAGCGCCAGGCGAGCGCACCGAGCGCGGCCGCGAGCAGGGCGACCGCTGCGATCCGCAGCACCGATCCGGCCGTCGGCTCCTCCGCCAGCAGCGTGCCGGCGCTGAGCGTCATCAGCAGCTTCGGCAGCTGCTCGAGAGCGTTGCCGCTCGTCGGGTCGGAGTTGGTGAGGACGAGGCGCCAGAAGCGCAGGCCGTTCGTCCAGGGCGCGCCGGTGCGCAGGTGGTAATAGATCGAGCCCCAGAGGATGACCGTGAAGAAGACGTAGCCGGCGAGCGCGCCGATCCAGAGTCCGGCGGGGGCGCGCCAGGGCTCGAGCAGCGGCACCGACGCCGCGGCGACCAACCACAGCAGCGCGCGGGCTCGCAGCGGGAACGGAAAGCGCGAGAGCACGGCGGCGAGCCCGAGCGCGCCGAGCAGGGCGAGCGCGATCGAGCCGTCGGGGGCGAGGCCCAGCGGCCAGGCGGCCAGCAGCACCATCGCCGGGTAGACGATCGAGAAGGGGCGCCCCTCGTTGAAGACGTTCCAGGCGCGCGCAGCCCAGACCTCGACCGGACCCGCAGCGCGATGTCCGTTCGCGGCCATGCGGCGCCCATCCTATTAGGCACCCCTAAGCGGAGGGCTGGGCTACAGGCGAGGCGTCAGCTAGGATCGCACTGGTCTAGACCAGTTAGGAGGCTGGGTGCAACTCGGAGTCGCAGCGGCGCTCGTGGACGGCGAGCTGGTGCAGGGAGACGTGCGCATCGAGGACGGCGTGGTGGCCGCGGTCGGCGTCGAGCCTGCCGGCGCCACGGGCCTTGCCGTGCCCGGCTTCGTCGACGCGCACGTCAACGGCTTCGCCGGCGTCGACTTCATGACGACCGACCCCGCTGGCTACCGCCGCGCCGCTGCCGCGCTGGCGACCACGGGCGTAGTGGCGTTCCAGCCGACCTTCGTCTCCGCGCCGGTCGCCGACACGCTCGCCGCCCTCGAAGCAGCCGCTGCCGGCACCAAGCCCGGGCTGCCGCAGATCACCGGCGTGCACCTCGAGGGCCCCTTCCTGTCCCCCGCGTGGCCAGGCGCGCACGATCCCGCTGCGCTGCTCGACCCCGACCCGCGCCTGGCCGTGCGCCTGTGCGAGCACGGACCGGTGCGCATGGTCACCCTCGCCCCCGAGCTGCCAGGCGGACTCGAGCTCGTGGAGCTGCTGACCGCTCGCGGGGTGGTGGTCTCCTGCGGCCACTCGAACGCCGACGCCGACGCCGCGCGAGCCGCCTTCGAGCGTGGCGCCCGAGCGATCACCCACATCTACAACGCCCACCGCCGCTGGGAGCCGCGCGATCCGGGCCTCGGCGGGGTCGCGCTCGTCCACCCAGGCGTGACGGTGCAGACGATCGTCGACGGCGTCCACCTCGCGCCCGAGTCCGCCTACGCCGCCTTCCTCGCTGCCGGCGAGCGCTTCTGCCTCGTCACCGACGCGATCGAGGCAGCCACGCTCGGCCCGGGCGACTACGCCCTCGGCCGCCGCTCGGTGCACGTCGACGACGGCGCGGCCCGGCTCGAGGACGGCACGCTCGCCGGCAGCGTGCTGACGCTCGACCAGGCGGTACGCAACCTGGTCGACTGCGGCGCGGCGCTTCCCCAGGCGGTCCACGCCGCCTCGGCCACCCCGGCGGCGTTGCTGGGGCGACCCGACCTCGGCGTCCTGCGCCCAGGGCGCCCCGCGCACGTGACGGTGCTCGACGAGAACCTGCGCGTCACTCGCACGGTGGTCGGCGGCGCCGAAGCGTTCGCATCCTGACACCACCTAGCCCAGCTGCACCTTGCCTCACGATCTTCGATCAGCTAAAATTGTTCGATCTGCGTCTCTCCACCTTAGATTAACCTCTATGGCGCTCGAAAGAGTGCCATGCAAGACCGCGACTCACCAGATAGAGGGAAGAGGCAACGCCCATGAAGCCCCTTGCCATACCCGGCCTGCTCACGGTTGCTGCCCTGGCTGTATTCGCGGTTACCACCACGTCCACGAATGCGTCCGTCACAATTTTGGTCAGAGACCTCTCAGCGACTTCCATCGACTCCCAGTTCGACGCCGATGACAGATCGATCACGAGACTCGGATGCCCCACAGCCCACTTCGTGGGCTCCGTCGTCAACGGCACCACCATCTCAGGTTCGATCGCATTCTCACCTCGGCCGGGCGGACCGAGCGCGACATGCAGCGCTAGCGTCTCGGGGGTCGGTCTGATCTCATCGGACATCGGCCCCTGCAGAATCACACTCAGATCAACCAGCTCAGTCGTAGGTGTCAGCGCTTCATTCGACCTGGTCTTCGATGCCCCCACCAGAACCGAGCCATGCTCGGTCAGCGTCCACATGGTGGCGTTCTTCGTCATCGACCCGCAAACCGTTAGAAGCGCAGTCACATTTAACCAAGCAAATCAATCACTGACGATCGACGCCAGAGGAATCAGAGCCACAGTTCCAGCCACGAGCTCAAGAACGTTGTCGTTCAGAGGGACCTTCTCAGTAGCAGCCCTCAGAAGATTGACCATCTCATAGCCAGCGAGCCGCCCGCGGCCTCAGCCGACTCTGCGAGCCAGCTCCCGTGATCGTCTAGGTAGTCGGCGTGATCTTGCTCAGACCGGGCGACCACCTGGAAACGGCAAGTCCGACCCATCAATGTCAGAGAGCCGCAAGACCACCGAACCGGCCCCTCGAACCGCTCAGCCAACGCAGAGACGTCCGCCGCCGCGAGACCATCCTGGAGATCGCCAGCAGCGGAGATCCGAACTGGCCACGGCTACCGGGCCACGGCGGAATCGGCACGCTCCAGCCGATGTCGCCGCCAAGGCTGCGACCGCATCTCCGAGCGAGCCTGCTGTCGGGACGACCTCTAAGGCTTGTGCTTGGCTCGCGCCTTCTTGCAGGGGGTTTTGATGGTGGTGTTGCGGTCGGAGGTCTTGTTGTTTTGGCCGTCGATCTCGACGTTGGCGACCTGCTTGCGGCGGCGGCAGAGGTTGCCGTTGACGACCAGGATGCCGTTGCGGCCTCCTTGGATGGTGAGGTCGAACTTGGTGACTGGGGCGTCGGGGATCGCTGCGAAGGTGTTGACGAGTTGGTCGCTCGAGGAGACGTTGCTGGTCCCCTTGAGGTTGAGCCTGATGCCGTTCTCGCCGCGCAGCGGGATGACGAGCATCGGCAACGTCCGGATCTCACGCCCCGTCTTGGGATCCTTGCGGACGTTCTTGACGAAATAGACCGGCCCAGACAACGGCTGCTCCAAGAGCGGGGTCCTCGCGACGGCCCTGCCGACGATCGATCCCTTCGGACACGTCGGGTCGGGCTTGGTGCCGTCCTTGAACTCACACAACGCCTGCGCATTGTCCGGATCCAAGGCCAGCGAGAGCGGCAACCGCACCTCCACACGCCTGAGATTCGCATCACCACGACGCTGGGTCACCAGCGCCTTGACGCCGGGGTGCTTGCCATCGGTCATCTGACGCCTGCCGGTCAACCCAAGCTTCAGCTTCGGTTTCAGACCAAGCGCCGCGCAGTTCGCGGCGCCGAACGGCGAACTCGCGGTGAACACCGATCCGTTGGGTGCCTTGAACGTCGCGAGGATCGTCTTGGCCTTGCACGAGGTCGGGTTGAGCACGAAGTCCTTGCGATCGACATCCACATTCAAAGACCGCATCCGGACCGGGACGCCCTTGACGACAGTCGGCAACGGATCACTCACGACATCCACATGGGCATCCACCGGATCGACCAAAAGCTGCTGACGCACCACCACGAGCCCCAAATCGAACGGACCAGCCTTCGCCCGCACGACCGCCACCAGCCCGAACGGCCCCTTCTTATACGGGCCAGTCAAATACACCCCACCCTGCAAGAAGAACGGATGGCTACCCGGGCCCGCACCAACCGTCGCCGTCCCAACCCGCGAACCCTCAGGACACGCCCCCGCGCTCGCAGCGGCATCAGCGCATTGCGGCACACCCTTCAACTTCGCGAGCAGACCAGGCGGCATCCGCAACGACAACCCATCGATCACCTGACTGGCATCCGGACGATTCGCACGCAACACGAAGCTCGTATGCCTACCGGCGAGATTCCCCGTCACACCAGCCGTAAACGTCGGTGCCAGCGGCCCAACACCCGGACAATCGATGGTCATATCGCTGGAGCGGGTCACGATCGCGCCCGACCACGACTCGAGCTCTGCCGTCGCGGACTTGGTCCCACAATCCAGAGGCGACGCCAACGGCGCCCGCGGACCACCCTTCAAACGCAACGAGATCCGGTCGACCGGGACCTGGGGGTTGTTGTCGAACGTCGTCTCGATCCGCCCGCCACCCGGCAGAATACGGATCTGACCCGGGAGCTTGACCCGGATCCCGCGCTCCTCGCTGTTGAGCGCGATGAACATCCGGAACATCCGCCCCGACAACGGATCATCCGACTCCTGGCTGCCGACATACACCCCGCCCGACAGCTTCTCCTCCAGCAGCGGCGTCGACGCCTCGACCGTCCCGACCTTCGACCCAGCAGGACACGCAGCCCCCAACAACGTCCCAACCCTGGCCTGAGCATCCGAACAACCCTCGAGCCCATCCGCGGCCGACGGCGACACCGACCAACCATCCGGCAAAGTGACAGTCGCACGCTTCAAATGACCCGTCGAAACACCCAACGGATTCACAAGACCAGCCTGCGGAAACCCAAGCTCCACCGACAACCCCGCCGGCGAATCCGCCCTCTTGGTATCCGCCTTGACCGCAAACGACGGGTCGAACGGCACCCGCCCGCACCCATCCGGCCCCTTCACAGCACCCCAATCCTCCACCGGCAACGGCAACCCCGGCGGCAAATGACTCACAAAACTCGCGCTATCGCTCGGCCGCGACGCAGCCCACCCATCCACATGCAACTGGGTCTCCAACCCAACCCCAGCCGGCGTACACGCCGTCGGATTCGCAACAAAAGCCCTCACCGGCACACCAGCCGCACTCGGCGCCTTCCACGGCGGAACGAACAAACCAACCTGGCACTCCGGCAACGGACCGCTCTCGGGAAAGAACGCGCTGCCGTCTCCGGCGAGGTCGTAGAAGGCCATGCAGCGCTGGTTGTCGTGGCTGTGATCGGCCGGGGTACCCCACAACGTCACCCTCGTTCCCAACACCGCCTTGAGCTGCAACGCGTTGCGCGACACGATGTCGACCCCGTAGTCACCGTCACTGCGCACATGCGCATCCAACGTCGTCGTCAGATCTAGGAAGCTGAAGCCAAACTGGGCCGCCACCCCTGGCGGCGGGGCGACGTTGAAGACGGGAGCTACGTAACGTCGTACCTCCGGACCGCTCAGAAACTGCGTCTTGACCTCGGCGATCCCCACGATCGAGTTCAGCGGACAGAACCGGTTCGGATCGAACCCGGTTCCATTTGCTTGAGCGCCGCTCGGCACCCGCAACGCACTCGGGCAGGCGGACATGGCAGTCGGATTGCCGATGAACCCCGCCGGGAGCTCGACCCGCACGTCACGCAGATCGCTGCCGTCGATGTCCGGCAGACCATTCCCGTCGGTGATCCGGTTCATCTCGAACGTCGTCGAGGCCACATCCGGATGACCACCAGCCTGCGTAAACCCACCACCCGCACTATCGAACGTCCCACCATCGAACCCAGCAATGCCAAACGCTCCCCACGCCGATCCGGCCGTCCCCAACACCATCCCGATCGCCAGCACGCCGGCGACGGCTGCCCTGCCGGCCTTGATCTTGATCGGGCTCATCGGCCCCTCCCCCCACTCGAAGCACCCACAAGCCCAAACGACACCAACCTCGACACCCCACCAAACCGCACACCCAAAGACACCCGCAACCGACCCCTGGACTCGAGCTGCCTACGAGCCGACCCCGACAACCGCAACCCCAACCTCACCGGCCCCGCACGACCCGCACGCCTGGAAGCGCTCAGGACCACTCGCCGCTTCCCACCCACATGAGCACTACCACGCGCCACCACACGGCCAGCCCTGTTGACCCGCACCACCAACGTCACCTTGCGACCAACAGCCAAACCCCGCCGCTGAGCCACAGACAAAGGCTTGACCGTCAACGACGCCCGCTTGGGCACAGACCCATCGCCCGCACCCACCCCACCCACCAGATCGACGAGCTTCGGCGCGACAGCCATCGACCCTTGGCATTCGTCGCCAACGCACTCCGGCGGAACCTCCTGCTCGGCAAAGCCACCACCCACACGAGCGTCATAGATGTCCACCTTCTCGTCGACATCCGAACCGACCAGCCGCTCGCGCGTCGTGAAGAACACATCGTCCCCACTCGCGCTCGCATCGACGAACTCCGACTCCTCCGCCGCCTGACCCGTCGAGATCAACGACAGCTCGCCGTCCTCCCACATGTACACATCCGCACGGCCGTTGACGTCGCGGTCGACCAGACCCTGCGCAGTCTCGAAGAACACCCGCCCACCATCCGCAGACAAGTTCCGCGGCAACCGATACGGCGTCCGGTGATTGGCCTCGAGGTCTGGCGGGAAGAACAGCCAGCTGTCGCCAGTTGGTACAGACTCGGTGCACGACACGCACTCGAGCCGCCCCTCCGCATCGTCATAGAGATAGACCTGCTTGGTCCCCCCCATGTCTTGCGCAGTCACCTGCCCACGCGATGCAAACAACAACTGCGTGCCGTCGTCGCTCAGCCGCGCATCCCGATATTGAACAGGTCGCACCTCTCGATTCGTGCTCCAGACCGCCCCGTCGCCGCCAGACAAGACGGTGACGTGACGCACCCCGTCACCGGCGGACCACACATAGAGATTGGGCTGACCATCCGCCCCACCCTCTGCGAGATCGCCGTTGGCGACGAAGAACACCCGCGACAGATCGTCGGCCACCGCAGCGATCCCCAACACTCCGCCACCGCTTGCATCGGCCGTCGTCAAATCGGTGAGGCGTTCGCCCGCGGGAGCGTCAGCGTCCCACAGGTAGAGATCGTTCGACAGTCCTCCAGGACAGGAGCTGTCACAAGCGGTGGCATCGTCGGTCAGCTTGACGAAGCTGGAGAACAGCGCCGACGACCCGTCATCGGCCTTGGCGGCCAGGAACCTGGCCTCCCGAGCCTGCGACAGGTCGTCTCCGTCGCGCTCCGATGCCGACACCGCCCGCGTCACGGAACCGTTCTCGCGCACGTACAGCGGCGACTCCGCCGCCAAACCATCGGCAAAGAAGATCCGCTGCCCGTCGTCAGAGATCACGTGCTCGCCCGGATGAACCGAGCTAAGGCTGCTGCCCGCCCCAGCCTTGCCCAAGGCAGCTGCGGTTCCGGAAGGCAGTTCGCTGACGAATCGCACCTGACCGTCGGCCCACTCGTACACCCCCTCGTGCGTCGCAGGCAACGGGTCATCCGTCAACTGCACGCCCCGGGAGTCGAACACCACATGACTCATGTCCGGCGTCGCAGCTGCAAAGCCGAAGGGAGAGCGAATGGACGACGGCAAGAGCTGATGGTCGGGAATGCTCAACAGCCGATACGACGACGAACCGCTGCTGTTGTCCTGCAGATACAAGCCCGCCGAAGCGCTCAACAGAGGAGCCATGGGAGCCAGCGGGAAGTTCGTTGAGACCACCGCGCGCGACAGGTCGCCGGACAGATACCCAAGCCCAGCACCGTTGGCATCGATCAAGGGGTCGGTCTCGAACGGCGGGTTGAGCGCGCGCGTCGACCATCCCGTCTGCTCGTCACGCACGCTGCGATACGTCCCCATCTGGCCGCTTGCGAGCCCCGCGAAGCGTCCCGCGGACGCATATGCGACCACATCACCCGTCGTAGACGCCCCCGACGTCAACGAGGGTCCGCCGAGATCGCGGTCGATGTCACCGCCGTTCTTGTCGAGCGGGGAGACCATCTCGTACCCTCGCCCCTCCGGGGCCTTCGGTAGCGCCTGGCGAGTGGTGAAGATGCGGTCCGGGCCCTCGGTGGTGCCTGCCGGGTTGGTCGCGACGATCCGGAAGCGGTAGCCGGTCCCCGGCTCGAGCCCGGTCGCGAGCTGGGTCACCGTCACGAACCCGTTCCCTGCGCCGACGTCCACCACGTCGGGCGCGAGCGGCAGCCGGTTGGCGTCGGCGTAGGCGGTGTCGTCCTCGACCGTGTACTCGATATACGCGGTCGTCGGGGAGTTGCGCGGATTGACCTCCCCACCGAGCCACGCCGCCGTGTTGGTGACGTTGCCCGCCCCGAACGCCCGCACGCCCGGCGGTGCGGCGTCGGTCGTGAACGTCACCTCATCGCTGGTCGCGCCTCCCGCGTTGAAGTCCTTGGTCGCCACCAGCCGCACCGTGTACTCCGTGTTCGGCGCGAGCCCACTCACCTGCTGCGACACCGGCACGTCCGACATACCCGACCCCACGAGCACGTCCGCGGACGGCACAGACCCCCCACCCGAGCTGGGGGGCGAGATCTCGAAGTGATACCCGGTATTCGGGGGCCCCTGCGGGTTCACAGACCCGTTGAACCTCGCGCTGGTGCCCGTCACCTCGCTGACCGGGTCGATCGACACCGTCGGCGCGACGACGTCATCGAGGATCACGGCCCGCTGGCCGAACAGATCCGACGCGTAGATCCGACCCGTGGACGACTCCACCGCCAGGCCGCCGAAGGTCACACCGGCGTTCGGCGCATGAACGTCGACGACCGCTCCGGCCGAATCGAGCTCGACCACCGCATACGCCGAGAAATCCGCCGTCATCCCAGACACGTACACGTGGTCGTCGGCCGAATCGACTGCCAACTCGCTAGGCGAGAATCCCGGCAACGCCGGGTTCGGAATCACAGACGCCGCTCCGAACACGCCGTCGAAGGCCCCACCTGCCGTGAAGCGCTGAATGCGCCCGTTGCCGTCGTCGAGCACGTACAACCGACCCGTCGAGTCCACCGCCAGCCGCCGCGGCCCAAGGAACTCCCCGTCGCCAGACCCACCCGCTGGGCTCCCGAGTTGCGAGGCGTACACACCCGCATTCGTGAACCGCTGCACCCGATTGTTGCCCGTGTCCGCCACGTACACATCGCCCGAAACCGGATCGACCGCAACGCCCTGCGGGCGGTTCAGCTGCCCATCACCAGACCCACTGCCGCCATCCAGGACATCGAGGAAATCGCCGGACGCACTGAACTTCTGCACCCGGTCGTTCAACGTATCCGCCACGTACACCGAGCCATCAGACTGATCGACGGCGATTTGCGGATGGGTAAACGTCTCGCCCTGCAACGCGAACTCGAACTGGCCGTCTCCCGACCCCCCGCTCCCCGTCTGGCAACTGGACGTGCACACCTCGAAGGCACCTGCCCCCGTAGCGACGCCCCAACCCCACGCGCGCACGAACGCTCCGTCTGCGGTGAACTGCTCGACCCGCTGACCGCCCGCTTCTCCCGCGCCGATCGGCACATCCGCCACATACACGTCGCCCGTGGTCTGGTTGACGGCACTTCCCGCTGCAAACGTGAACTGTCCCGCCTCTTGCCCAGCTTGCCCGAAAGCCTCTACGACTCCCTTCGCCGCGCTCGCATTCGACACACCAAATGCCGAGAAATTCATGACAGCCAACAACAAGACAAGACAAGACAATCGGCGAATTCTGCGCACTGCAGCACCTCGGGCCATCGAATACGATCCCCTCCCCATCGCGAATACGCGTCTTACAGGACGCCGCGCAGATGGCAGGCATCAACGCGAGGTCTAAACCGAAATATGAGCGTTCATAATACACATGCTCGTCTCTCACGAAAGAATGCCTGCAAAATCGACTATTTGAGCACTAACCTAAAGATGTGGTGCCCAGACACAATCGGGGTAGCAATCGATCTTTTACTCAGCTAGACTGATGCATTCACGTTCCCTCGCCCAGAGAGGATGCCTCGTTCAAATCAACACGGAGCCTGCTCTGTAATACGCATCTTTATGAGACAACCACTAAGTAGGACGAGAGGAACTAGACCCATGAAGGACTTTGCCATTCGCGGCTTGGTGGCCGTAGCTGCGCTCACCATGCTCGCAGTCGCCGCCGTACCTGCAAGCGCGACTATCACACCCGTGAACGCCAGAATCTCAGCAAGTTCCACCGACACTCAACTCGCCGCCGACGACGGCAGCCTCACCGTCAGATGCCCCATCGCCGACGTCACAGTTACCAACAGTGCCGACGGCAGAACCCTCTCAGGCAATGCCATCTTCACGAGAAACGCCAGAACGAGAGCGACATGCGAAGGTAGCGGCCCCGGCATACCGCCCGGCACCTCAGCAGACGACATCAACGACTGCAGAATCACACTTAGATCAGTCAGCTCACTTAGAAATACCAATGCTTCATTCGACCTAAGAATCGATGGTGGATGCACGGTCAGAGTGCCCGGCATCGGCGTCACGATCACGGTCGACGTGCAGACCGTCGCGAACTGCGTCACATTCAGTCAGGCGACCCAGTCATTGACCGTGAGATGTCCGCTCAGAGTCAGAGCGGGCGCCATTGCCAGAACGGCTACGTTTAGCGGAAGCTTCTCAGTTTCGAGACCAGCGAGACTGACCGTCTCATAATAGTAAAATAACTGTATATGGGCGAGGGGGCTGGCGTAGCCAGCCCCCTCGCCCATTCAAAATTCAATTACTCAGCTCACCGTGGTTCGTCTAGGTAGTTGGCGTGATCTTGTTCAGGCCGGGTGGCGCGTCGGGATCGATGCCACGACGTCGGGCGACGGCCAGCGCGAGTTGCTGGACGCGGACGCTGGCGGCAATGGCGAGGAGCGGCTCGGGCAGACCACCCGGTAGCGGCAGGTCGGAGCTGGCGGCGTCGGAGAGCCGCAGAACCACCGAACCGGCCTCCTCGACTCGCCCGGCCAATGCGGCGACGTCCGCCGCGGCGGGGCCGGTGGCCGAGATTGCCAGTAGCGGAAGATCGGGGCTGGCAACGGCCACAGGGCCATGGCGAAAGTCGGCCGACGACCAGCCCTCGGCACGCACGCCTGCAGCCTCGCGCAGCTTGAGCGCAGCCTCAAGCGCGACGCAGACGAGATAGCCACGAGCGACGCAAACGAGCCCAGGTGCCCCGTCGAGCGCGGCGGCAGTGCGCTCGGCAGAATCAGCGTCGTCGAGAACCTCCGCAACGATGTCCGGGAGCCGTGCCCACTCGGCTTCGTCGAAGACGACACCCCCCGCCGATCGTTCGGTACCGGACGCCTCGCCGCCGGCTGATCTCTCCCGGCAGAAGTCGGCGGAGAGCGCTTCGGCGATCAGCGCCATCGCCGCGAGCTCGGCCGTGAACGTCTTCGTGGCCGGCACCGCAGCCTCCGGGCCGGCGCCAAGCACGACGTGAACCGCCGCAACGGCGGCGAGCGGGCTCGCCGGGTCGTTGGTGACAGCAACCGTGCGAGCACCCGCGGCGGCGAAGCGCTCGAGCACGGTCACGATCTCGGGCGTGCGGCCGGACTGGCTGATCGCGATCGCCAGCCAGCCCTCGACGCGCGGCTCGACCCCGTACAGCGTCTGCAGGCTCGGCGCGGCGAGCGCGACCGGCATGCCGGTCGCGGCCTCCAGCAGATAGCGGCCGAACACCGCCGCGTAGTCAGACGAGCCGCGCGCGACGATCACGATCCCCGCCGGTCGCGGCCCCACCAGCGAGGAGACGATCGCCGCACGCCGCGCCACCAACCCTGCGAGCACCGCCGGCTGCGCGGCCATGTCCGCCGCCATCGCGGCACCGAGCGGAGGGGGCGCGGCGTCGTCGCGCCGCACGCTCAACCCTCCCGCGTCTGGCGGATCGAGACCTCGTAGCGGTCGCCTCGGAAGAGCGAGACCGCGTAGTAGGCCGGCCGGCCCTCGCCGTCGCGGGCGAGCGTGTGGAAGGACAACCCGGGCTGTCCCTCCTCGGCGCCCAGCACGGCCGCGTCGTCGCCCTCGATCGCAACCGCCAGCACGCGTTGATGTGCGTCGCGCAAGCAGATGCCGTAACGCTCGGCGAGCACCTCGAACAGCGAGGCGGTGGTGAAGTCGAGCCCCTCGATGCCCTGCAGGCGCTCTGCCGGCAGGAAGGCATGCTCGACCGCCATCGGGTCGCCGTCTGCCGTGCGCACGCGCTCGAGGCAGAACACCGGCGCCCCGGGCACGAGCGCAAGCGCGCCCGCAAGGAAGCCGTCCGATTCGATCAGCGCCTGCGAACGCACGAGCGACCCCGGCACGAGGCCGCGAGCGCGCATGTCCTCGCTGAAGGAGCTGAACGCCATCGCCTGCGCCACGCGCGGCTCGGCGACGAACGTGCCGCGACCATGGATGCGGTAGACGAGCCCCTCGGCCACGAGCCGGTCCAGCTCTCCGCGCACCGTCATCCGCGCGAGCTCGAAGCGCTCCGCCAGCTCGCGCTCGGACGGCAGCGGCGAGCCGGCCGGCAGCGACTCGACCAGCCCCCCGAGGATCGCGCGCAGCTCGCGGCCCTTGGGACCGGCGCCGAGGCGGGTGGGCAGGCCGCTCGCGGTCATGTCTCCAGTGTGTCGCACGCTCGGCGGGCACGGCCGGCCGCCGCGCCGTCGCCCGCCGCCAGAGCATTCCGCGGACGTCCGCTCACTGCACGCCGTGCTCCTTGCACGCCGCCGCATAGCGGCCCGTGCAGATATCCGCCGCGTCGAGGAAGCCGTCCTTGACCACCGTGTCCTGGACGTTGTCCTGCTCGACGGCGATCGTGTCGAGCAACGCGCTCTTGACCTTCCCCGCACCGTTGTCGACCTCGTCCGGCGCGAGCTTGGCGTCCGGCTGCTCGCCACGCGCAAGCGCGACGGCGAGCTCGGCCGAGGTGCCGGCGATGTCCTTGATCGGCTGGTAGACGGTCATCAGCTGCTCGCCGTCGAGGATCCGCTGCACGCCCGCGAGCTCGGCGTCCTGGCCGGTGACGAAGCGGTCGGCCGGGTCGATCTGGGCGCTCTTCAGCGCCGCGATCGCGCCGCTGGCCATGCCGTCGTTGGCGACGTAGACGGCGTCGAAGCCGTCCTTGCCGAGCGCGGTGATCGACTGCTCCATCTCCTGCTGGGCCTTGTCGGGGCTCCAGTCCGGCGTGTCGTAGCTCTTGACGACCGTCGCCCCGCCCTGCTCGAGCGTCTGGGTCGCGCCGTCCTTGTAGGGCTTGGCGTTCGAGTCCGTCGGCGCGCCGTTGATCATCACCACGCGCGGCTCGTCCGCCCCCGCCTGCTTCAACGCGTCGAGCTGCACGCGCGCCTGCTGCTGGCCGACCTTGAAGGGGTCGATCGAGACGTAGTAGTCGAGCGGCTCGTCCGAGATCAGGCGTCCGTAGGAGATCACCGGGACGTCCGACTGCTTGGCGCGCTGGACCATCGCACCGGCGGACTTGACGTCGACCGCGTCGAGCACGAGCACCTGCGCGCCCTGGGTGATCGCGGCCTCGGCCTGCTGCTGCTGCTTGGCGGGGTCCTGGTCGGCGTTCGAGTAGATGACCTCGCAGTCGGGGCAGATCTCCTTGACCTTGCCCTCGAAGGCCGGCCGGTCCTGCTCCTCGTAGCGGGTCGTCTTCGACTCCGGCAGCAGGAAGGCGACCTTGGCGCCGTCACCTCCTCCACCACCGCCGCTGTCGCCGTCGTCGTCGCCGCAGGCCGCGATCCCGAACGCGGCGAGCAAGAGGACGGCCAGCGCGGCAAGCCCGCTGAGCCGAATGCTGCGACCGAACATCACCATCGCCTCCTCGTCGTGCTGACGAGAGGCACGCTAGCACAGTGGTCTAGACCAGTTCTAGAACTCGTGCTCGAGCAACTTCGCGGCCGCGCTGGCGGGATCGAGCCGGCGCGCCACGACCTCGTCCAGCAACTCCTGCACGCCCGGGTCCTGCGGCGGCGTGCGCCTCGATGCGGCGGCGCATGCGCGCGGTCGCGAGCCCGATCACCTCGTTCATGAGGTTGCGCCGGCGCCGTTCGGCGAGCGTGCCCTCGGCCTCGATGTGCTCGCGGTGCTCGGCGATCTTCTCCGCCAGCTCGTCGATGCCCTCGTTGCGGCTGGCCTCGGTCTTGACGATCGGCACGCGCCAGCCGTGCTGGGGCGCGAGCGAGAGCACGCCGCGGATCTCGCGGATCATCGTGTCGGTCAGCGGGTGGTCGGACTTGTTGACGACGATCACGTCCGGGATCTCCATCACACCGGCCTTGAGCGCCTGGATCGAGTCGCCCGAGCCGGGCATCAGCGCGAGCACGACGGTGTCGGCATGGTCGATGATGTCGACCTCGGCCTGACCGACGCCGACCGTCTCGACGAGCACGTCGTCCTTGCCGGAGGCGTCCATCAGCAGCGCGGCCTGCAGGGTCGCCTCCGAGAGGCCGCCGAGCGAGCCGCGGCTGGCCATCGAGCGGATGAACACGCCACGGTCGAGGAAGTGGTCGGTGAGGCGGATGCGGTCGCCCAGCAGCGCGCCCTGCGTGAACGGCGAGCTGGGGTCGATCGAGAGCACGGCGACCTGGCGATCGCGCTTGCGGGCGTTCTCGACGAGGCGCCCGATCAGCGTCGACTTGCCGACGCCGGGCGGTCCGGTGAAGCCGACGATCGCCGCCTTGCCCGTGTGCGGATAGACCTCGCGCACGAGCGCCCAGCCCTCGGGATCGTCGTTCTCGACCAGCGAGATCGCGCGAGCGAGCGCGCGACGATCGCCGGCGAGCAGGCGCTCGGCGAGTTCGGCGGCGGTCCTTCCAGGCGCGGACATGGGGCTGGCAATCCTACGGGCCGCGCGGTCGAGACAGCCGGATGGCGCTCTGACTGCGTTTCGCTCTAGGGGCTTGGCGTCTACTCGTAGGCGAGCGCGCGCAGCACGTCGAGACGCGAGGCCCGCCGCGCCGGGCCGATCGCCGCGAGCACGCCGAACAGCGCCGCCAGCACCAGCAGGCCGATCAGCGTCCCGATCGGGATCGAGATCACGAAGCCCTCGTCGGCCAGCGGCCGCGACATCAGCAGCGCGAAGACCACGCCCAGCACGGCGCCGAGCAGAGCACCGATCAGCGCGGTGATCACCGCCTCGTAGCGGATCATCTGGCGCACCTGACGGCGCGACATGCCCACGGCGCGCAGCATCCCCAGCTCGCGCGTGCGCTCGTGGATCGAGAGCGCGAGCGTGTTGACGATGCCGAACAGCGCGACCAGGACCGCCAGGAACAGCAGGCCGTAGACGAGGTTCAGCAGCTGGTCGATCTGCGCCGCCTGGCGGTCCTTGAGCTGCTGCTGGTTCTCGACCTCGACGGTCGGATACGCGCGCCCGATCGTGCGGTCGACCCGATCCTGCACGCGATCGGCGTTCGCGCCCGGAGCGAGCGCGAGGAAGGCCTGGCTCGGCCCCTCGCGGCCGAAGTCCGCGCGCAGCGTCGCGACGTCCACGAGCAGTTGCCGAACAGGTCCGCGTTGTCCTTGACGGTGCCGCGCACCTTGAAGTCGACGGTCGTCTCCTTGGGCGTGCGCACGCGCAGCGTGTCCCCCACCTGGACGTCGTTGGCCTTCGCCCAGGCGTCGTCCACGACCGCGCCACGCTCGCCGATGCCGCTCAGCGTCGCCGCCGAGCCCTGCTGCCAGTCGAGCGTCAGCACCGAGTCGACGGTCGCCGGATCGACGCCCGAGAGCCGGACGTTCGAGCCGTTGGCCGATGCCTTCGCGCCGCTGACGAGCTTGCCGTTGGAGTAGGTCAGCGAGGAGCTGGTCGAGACGCCCGGGACCTGTCCTGCCTTCTCGACCGCTTCCTGCGGGATCGGGGAGAAGCCGTCGGAGTTGGACAGCACCAGCTCGCCCTGGAAGCTGCTGTCGATCGCGTTGTCGATCGACTTCTTCAGGCCCGCCGTGAAGACCGCGACGAAGACCACCAGCGCCAGGCCGATCATCAGCGCGGCCGCGGTGGACGCCGTGCGGCCGGGCTTGCGCATCGCGTTCTCGCGCGCCAGCCGTCCGGTCAGGCCGCGCAGCTTCTCGATCGGCTTGCCGGCGACGTTGGCCAGCGGCTTGACCAGCCGCGGGCTGAACAGCGACGACGGCGAGCAGCATGATCGCCATGCCACCGCCGCCGAGGCCGGCGGCCGCGCCCGAGTCCTCGAGGCCGCCGAAGAGGCCGATGCAGAGGAAGGCGAGGCCGACCGCGCCGAGCAGACCGGCGACGATCGTCACCAGCACAGCGGCGCTTGTCCGCGTCCTCGTCCATCTCGCGCAGCGCCGCCATCGGGCTCACGCGCGTCGCGCGCAGCGCGGGGAAGAGCGCGGAGATCAGCGTCACGCCGAGACCGACGAGCAGCGAGACGACGATCGTGCGCGCCTCGATCACCGTGCCGGTGTTCGGCAGGTCGATCCCGAGCGCCTTGAAGAGGGCGTTGATGCCCTTGGCGAAGCCGAGCCCGCCGATCAGGCCGAGCACCGCCCCGAGCAAGCCGAGCAGCAGGCGCCTCGCTGACGATCGAGCTGAGCACCTGCCGACGCGAGGCGCCGAGCGTGCGCAGCATGCCGAACTCGCGCGTGCGCTGGGCGACGGTGATCGAGAACGTGTTGAAGATCAGGAAGGCGCCGACGAACAGCGCCACGCACGCGAACACGAGCAGGATGATCGTCAGGAAGGAGAGGTTGCTGGCGATCTCGTCCGACTGGCGCTGGGCGTTCTGCTCGGCCGGTCTCGACCTGCACCTGCTTCGGGCATGACCTCGCGGATGCGCTTGGCGAGCTCGCTTGTCGGAGACGCCCGTCGGCCGCGGCCACGGAGATCTGGTCGAACTCGTCCGCTTGTCGGTGACCCGCTGCGCCTCGGGCAGCGTCAGCTGGGCGATGCCGGCGCCGCCAAAGGAGTTGTCGTCGCCGAGCGTGGTGATGCCGACCAGCCGGTAGCCCTTGACCCGCCGCTCGCCGGCGACGTAGAGCGTGTCGCCGACGCTCGAGGTCGCTCGCGATCGGCGGTCTGCTTGTCGATCGTCGCCTCGCTGCGCGGTGCGCGGCGGGTGGCCCTCCTTCATGTTCAGCGACTCGAAGCGCTCGGGCGCGTGCGAGGAGATGAAGTTCGGGGCGAAGCCGGCGGTCAGCGCGTCGCCGTCCTTCTTGACGAACTTGCCGAGCGAGAAGATCGAGCCCGCGGCCGCCTCGACGCCGTCCACGCTTGGCGCATGCGCTCGAGCAGGTCGGCGGAGAAGGCGGGCGGGCTGCCGTCGTCCTGCTCGACCTCGGTCTGGCCGGTGATGACGACGTCGGTGCCCTTGAGCGAGTCGGAGAAGATCTGGTCGAAGGAGCTGGTTGATCGTGTCCGTGAGCACGAACGTGCCCGCGACCAGCGCGACCCCGAGGAAGATCGCGAGGAAGGTGGTGAAGGCGCGCAGCTTGCGCGCCGCGATCCCGCGCAGCGCGACCTTGGTCATGGCTAGCCCACGTCCTTCGTCAGCTCGATGACCTCCTCGGCGCTGCCGGCGGCGGCGTCGTGGACGACCTGGCCGTCGCGCAGCACCAGCAACCGGTCGGCGTGCGAGGCGGCCTCCGGATCGTGGGTGACCATCACGACCGTCTGCCCGAACTCGTCGACGGCCTGGCGCAGCAGCCGCAGCACCTCCTCGCTCGCCTTCGAGTCGAGGTTGCCGGTCGGCTCGTCGGCGAACACGACCGCCGGATGCGAGGCCAGCGCGCGCGCGACGGCGACGCGCTGCTGCTGACCGCCGGAGAGCTCGGACGGGCGGTGGGTGCGCCGATCGGAGAGGCCGACGGTGTCGATCAGCCGGTCGATCCACTCCTTGTCCGGCTTGTCGCCGGCGATCGCCAGCGGCAGCGTCACGTTCTCCTCGGCGGTGAGGACCGGGAATCAGGTTGAAGAACTGGAAGATGAAGCCGAGCTTGTCTCGGCGCAGCTTGGTCAGGTCGCCGTCGTCGAGGCCGGTGATCTCGGTGCCGTCGAGCTGGACGGAGCCCCCGGTCGGACGATCGAGCCCGGCGAGGATGTGCATGAGCGTGGACTTGCCCGACCCCGACGGTCCCATGATGGCGCTGAAGCGCCCTCGCTCGAAGCTGACGCTGACGCCGTCGAGGGCGTCGACGGCAGCGTCGCCCTCGCCGTAACGCCGGCGGACGTCTGTGGCAGTGACGATCGCATCCATGGTCGGGCAATCTTCCACAGAAGGCCCGCGCGCGTAGTACGGCTACCCGCCATAGTTCCCCTACGGATGACCCCCGAGTCCGAATCCCGCCCGCGACGTCTGGTCCAGCGGCGACTACGCCGCCGTGGCCGAGAAGATCGCCAGCGCGGCGGAGTTGCTGGTGGAGCGGATCGAGGTGCAGCCGGGCATGGACGTGCTCGATGTCGCCTGCGGCACCGGCAACGCCACGATCCCCGTCGCGCGCATGGGCGCCCGGGCGACGGGCTTCGACCTCGTGCCCGAGCTGCTGGCGATCGCGCGCGAGCGGGCGGCTGATGCGATGGTCGAGGTCGACTGGGTCGAGGGCGACGCCGAGCACCTTCCCTTCGCGCCGGATTCGTTCGACCGCGTGCTCTCGACCTTCGGCTGCATGTTCGCCCCGGACCACGAGCGCACCGCGGCGGAGATGCTGCGCGTCTGCAGGCCCGGCGGCGCGATCGGGATGTGCAACTGGACGCCGGACGGCGCCGTCGGCGACATGTTCGCCACCGTCTCGCGCGTCGTCGGCGACCCACCGGGCGGCGGCTCGCCGCCGCCGGCGTGGGGCACCGAGGAGCATGTCCGCGAGCTGCTCGGCCCGCACGTGCAGGAGCTGACCTGCGACGCGCCATCACGTCTCGTTCGCCGAGGAGTCGCCCGAGGGCTACGCCGACTTCATGCTCGAGAGCTTCGGCCCGCTGCTGAGCGCCCGCGACGCCATGGCGCGAGCGCGCCGGCGAGCTGCGGCCCGCGTTGATGGAGATGCTCGCGCGCTGGAACCAGGCTGACGACGGATCGCTGCGCTACGACGCGGACTATCTGCTCGTCATCGCACGCGCCTAGGGCTCGTCGGACGGGGCGTACGCCGCGTATCGCCTCAGCGGCGACGGCTCGATCTGCCCCGGCAGGTCGGTGTGGGTGACGGTCACGTCGCCCGCTTCGGTGACGAAGCGCATGTGCACCACGGGCCCCGTGACGCCGGGCTTCGTCTCCTCGGAATACGCCCCGGACGCAACGGCGACGACGATGGCTTGGAGGCGTCGCTCCCAGCCTTCGCTGGTGGTCAGCGCGTGGACGTGCTCATGCTTGCCGACGGCGATCGAGATGAAGCCGTAGTCGGCTGCCAACACCATGGCGGCCGCGCCCGCTCGCCGCGGCGTCACCACCACGTCGGGCGGACCGGAGTCGTCGCGGTCGGCGAACGTGATCACCGTGTGGCCAGCGGCCACCAGGCCTCCCAAGACGCCGGTGACGGCTTCTACGAGCCGATGGTGGTCGTCCAGGTTCGCTCGCTCGATGTTCTTGCGACGAGCCCAGTGGCGCCCCTGGAGCGATCGTTCTCCCACGCGAAGGCTCAGTCCCGCAGCCACTCGCCGAGCTTGACCGGCGCACGCAACACCGAGAAGTCGCCGCTGTCGCGCAGCTGCTCGGCCGCATTGGCGAAGGCGGCGACCGCCACCCAGGCGAGGCTGCCGCCGACGCTCACGCGCTGACCGCCGGCGGCGACGATCTCGTCCATCGAGAGGCCCGGGTGGGCAAGCACGTTGAGCGGCTTCGAGACCGCGTCGGCGACCGCCTCGATCTCGTCGCCGCTGCGCAGACCGGGCGCGTAGAGCACGTCCGCGCCCGCCTGCTCGTAGGCCTGCAGGCGCGCGATCGTGTCGTCGAGATCGGGGTTGCCGCGGATGTGGTTCTCGGCACGGGCGGTGAGCGTGAAGTCGAAGTCGAGTGCCCGGGCCGTCTCGACAGCCGCCGCCACGCGCTCGACGGCCCGTTCGAGCGGGTAGATGGAGCCGCTCGGGTCGTAGTCCTCGATCGAGCCGCCGACCGCCCCGGCCGCGGCGGCGCGTGCGACGGCCGTGGCCGCGTCCGCCGGCTCGGGGCCGTAGCCGTTCTCGAGATCGACCGAGACCGGCAGGCTCGTCGCCCGGTCGAGCACGCCGACGTGCTCGACGACCTCGTCGAGCGTCGCGCTGCCGTCGAGCCGCCCGAGCGTGAAGGCGAAGCCGGAACTCGTCGTCGCGAGCGCCTCGAAGCCGAGCGCCTCCAGCACGCGCGCCGAGCCGGCGTCCCAGGGGTTCGGGATCATGAACGGCTCGCCCTCGTGCAGAGCGCGGAACGCCGCCGCCTTCTCCTGCTGCGTGGCCATCAGCCGCGCTCCCCCCTCTCGCCGTCGTAGTACTCGACGTTAGACGACCGCCGCACCATCACGTCCTCGGTCTTGTCGCCGGTCCAGATCCCGATCTTGTCGCTGTCCGGGTAGGCGGTCGCCGTCACCTCGAGGACGTTCGACCACATCAGCACCCGCACCGGCTCGTCGGTCTCGTTGACGATCTTGTGCGCGCCGTCCGGCCCCGTCGGGAAGAACACGAACTCGAGCGGCTCGAGGGGCTCGGTGCCCTCGGGCGTGCGCACCGTCGGCCGCCCCTCGAGCACGAGCAGCCACTCCTCCTCGCCGTACTCGTAGTGGTACGGACAGAGCGCTTGGCCCGGCGGCAGGTGGTACAGGCTCGCCCCCGTCAGCTCGGCGCCGAGCTTCGGCCCGAAGCGATCCATGCCGGCGCGGAAGCCCTCCGGGTCGGTCGAGTCGTAGACGAGATCGGGTCGAGACAGGTTCACGCGGCGCATGCGCGCATGGTGCCACGCGCCGCCAGGGCGGCGTGTGCGGCTAGGCCGCGGCAGCGACGGGCATGCGCGCGGACGGCTCGGCCACCCGCATCGCTCAGGCGCCCGGGCCGGCGAAGGCGTCGACCAGCTGCTGCAGCACCGGCTCGCCGTCCGGTGGGGCGGCGATCGTCAGGACCGTCGCTGCGGGCTCGTCGCGCAGCTCGAAGCGCAGGAACGCGCAACAGGTCGATTCGGCGACGACGATCCGCTCGAGCTCCGTACGGACCTCGGCGCCGTCGCGGAAGCGCAGGACCGCCCGCACCTCGTCACGCTCGGCGGAGATCAGCGCCTTGGTCCCAAGGGCGCGGATCTCGGCGAGCCGCCTGGGCAGCTCGTCGCCGGTGAGACTGCAGGCGATCGGCGTGGACACGCGACTACTGTTGCCCCTGAACCTGGGTTCAAGTCAAGAGGTGTGCGGATGAGCGACGAGACGGCGGCGCTGACGATCGGAGAGCTCGCGGCGCGTGCCAGGATCAACACCTCGGCGATTCGCTATTACGAGCGCCTGGGGTTGCTGCCCGAACCCGAGCGCGAGTACGGACAGCGACGCTACGACACGGGCGCGCTACGCCGCCTCGAGGTGATCGACGTCGCCAAGCGGGCCGGCTTCACCCTCGACGAGATCCGCGTACTGCTCGACGCCGAGGACGCCGGCAGGCCGACGCATCAGCCGCTCGCGGCGCTGGCCGAGCGCAAGCTGGGAGAGGTCGAGGCGCTGATCGCTCGCGCCGAGGGGATGCGCGCATGGCTCGAGGTCGCCAGCGCCTGCCGCTGCGTCTCGCTCGACCGCTGTGCCCTGTTCGCTCGCGGGTGAGCGCCGCGCCATCACACTAAACATGAATACCTGCCTGACCTGAGTTGATGCCATTCTGCCAGGACAGTGAACCGACCTCGTCCCGGCGCTCGGCCGTCCCCAGGACGGTTGGTGCATCAGCTCGATCAGGCTAGTTCATAGCTATATGAGTGAAGTATTGCTTATTGCTCATTAATATTCTAATGTAGGCGATCCCCACATACCGGTCCGACGACCGGAGAAAGGATCCGCCATGAAGATCCTGCCCGTCCGCGGCCTGCTGCTGACGGTCGCGCTCCTGAGCGCGTTCGCGATCGCAGGCGCTCCCGCTGCGCATGCAACCTTCACACCGCCCGGGAGCATCATCTCATCACAATCCACGAACCCCGTGTTCACACTTGACAGAATGGACAACATCAGCTGTTCCACATCCGAGTACACAGCTCGCATAAACGGCAGCGGCACGACGATCTCAGGCACGGTCATCTACTCAGGCTTGGCGCCAAGAGGCACCTGCACCGAGAGCCTCTTTAGATTCGCCGTCCCCGACATCATCTGCTCATACACAATCACCTCAACGTCCTCAGTCGCGGGCTCGAGAGCCACGGCGGACCTCCGAATCGGCCTCTGCTCAATCAGCATCCCGGCCGCCGCGTGCACAATCGACATCAATCCACAGGTGGTCAGAGGAGGTGCGACCTTCGACCAAGCCAGCCAGACGCTGTCGATCAATGCGGCGTTCACGGCAAGAAGCAGAAGCGGCAGAGCGCCATGCACCGTCAGAACGGTGACGCTCACCGCGTCCTACGTAACGACGACGATCAATGGCAGACCAGGCAGATTGACGATCTCATGACCCCGGGCAGCGCGGCATGGAGCCACGCGCCAGTGCGTCGCTTCGCCTCGAGTCGCGTGCAGTGAGCAACCAGGAGGTCGCTGCCGGCCCTTCGAAGGCCGGCAGCGCCTCCTGCGCTCGTCGTCCGCCTGGGCCCTGATCCGACCTGCGGGCCGCGCCGGCAGCCGTCAGTTGTGCCTGTTGCAGGCGTCCCGGCACAGCCGCACCCGCGGGTGCGGCGTCGGATTCGCACTGCCGCTGACGACGAAGAACTTCATGAACGGCTCGACCGTGCGCCAGGTCGCCTTGAAGCCGTCGGCGAACGACGCGAGGTAGCCCTCCTGGAGCCAGATGACGCTGTCGTCGGGCAGCGTCAGCTCGGCCGCGCCGTCGATCACGTACAGGGTCTCGGACCCGGAGACCTCATAGGAGAAGCCCTTCGGGTTCTCCTCGGGCAGGTGGCGCCAGAGCCCGGCGGACATCGGCGGCTCTCCCAAGCCGCCACGGCGCAGCCAATGGAACTCGCCGGGGCCGCCGTCGTCGGTGAACTCCCAATCGTCGGCCAATACCGGCGACAGGTACATGCCGGACCTGTGCTTCATCGATGTCTCCCCCTCCGTTGCGCGGTAGGAGACGAGAGGTAGCGGCACCGGCGGCCGCGCGCAAGCCGCCGTCAGCGACTCGAGGCGGCCTCGAGCGCGTCGACCAGCAGCCGTTGCCGGGAGCCGCTGCGCGCCTGGTCCCAGGCGGCGACGACGCGGACGCGCTCGATTCCCGACGCCGCGCGCAGCACGACGCCCTTCCAGGGATGGAAGTCCGACTGCGCGGCGGAGATCGACCAGCCCTCGCCTGCCGCGACGAGCGCCAGCGTCTCGTACATCGACTCGGCCCGCGCCCCCCGCCGCAGCTCCTTGCCCTGCGCGCGGGCGATCATGTCGAAGTTCTCGCGCCAGAGCTCGTGCGCGGGGGGCAAGACGAACGGCTCGTCGAGCAACTCCGCGAGCGGCACGCGCGGCGAGCCGGCCAGCGGGTGGCGAGCGGGCAGTGCCACCCACGGCTCGGTGCGGCCGAGCACGACGTGCTCGAGGCCCGCCGGGGGAGCCAGCGGCAACGGCATGACGGCGACGTCAACCTGGGAGCGCAACGGCGCGAAGCCCCGCTCGAACCCGATCACGGCGGTCTGGAGCGCGTGTCCGTCGGCGCTCAGCCGCCGGCGCACCGAGGCGAGCCAGCGCTGGCCCAGCGAGCAGACGAATCCCAACCGCAGCGGCCCGCCCTCCTGCGTCGCGCGGACGCCGGCGGCGATCTGGTCCAGCGCGACGACGGCCGCCGCCTCCAGCGCCACGCCGGCCTCCGTCAGCACGACGTTGCGCGAGCCGCGATCCACCAGGCGCGCCCCAATCAGCGCCTCCAAGTCTGCGATCGCCCGGCTCAGCGTCGGCTGCGAGACGTGCACGCGCTGGGCCGCTCGCCCGAAGTGCAGCTCCTCCGAGACCGCCACGAGCGCGCGCAGGTGCCGCAGCTCGATACCGGGCGGAACGTCGGCGGTTCCACGGTCGTCGATCACATCAGGCCATCCTCCGTAATCAGCACTGATTCGATACGCAGCGATGCGCCAAGCGCATCGAAGCCTCTCACGGATGATCAAGCGAAACCACTAGGTGCTGATTTCGCTATTTGAATGTCATCCAACGGGCCCTCACCCGCGAGCCCGACTGCAACGGCGATCGCGTCGCGTGGGTGCGACCGGCTCGACGGCTACGGTCGCCGTCCATGGTCGAGGAGGAACAGACCGATCGCGTACGAGACGCTCGCGGGCGACTGGTCTGCCTGTCCTCAGAGCGATGGCGGCACATCTGCGAAGCGCATCCCGAGCTCGAGACGTATCGATCCGACCTGCTGAGCGCGATCGGCGACGTGGAGCACGTCATGCCGGGTCGGACAGCGGGCGAGGAGTGGTTCTACGCGGAAGGCGTCGGGCCAAGCCGTTGGCTGAAGATCGTCATCTCGTTCTCGAACGACGGCACCGGGCGTATCATCACTGCATTCGCCAGGAGGCGAAAGCCATGAGCGTGACGATCGGACCCATCACCTTCGACCGCGTCCAATACGACGCCGACGCCGACGTGCTCTACCTCCACGTGGGCGATCCCGGCAGCGCCGTGGACTTCGACGAGACCCCGGAGGGACACGCCGTCCGCCTCGACGCCACAGGTCATGTCGTGGGGGTGACGCTGGTCGGAGCCCGTCGCCTGCTGGACGAAGACGGCGATCTGCATGTGACGCTCCCGGTCCCAGAACAGGTCGTCGTCGGCGACCTGCGAGCAGCTCTCGCTGCATAGCCGAGAGACGCACGGCTCCATCCGCCTCGCCGTCTAGGTTCCTTCCCCATCAACAAATCGGCCCCGGCGCGGGTGCAACCGCCCGGGGCCCGGCACAGGAGGCTGAAACTCCCATGCACCGCAACCCTAACCCCGCGGCCGGCTCAGGCTGCGCTGCCGAGGACTCCGTTGACGAAGCGCTCCTCGGCCTCCTCGTCTGTGACCACCCCGGCCTCTGGTCGATCACCGAGCTCTCCCGCTCGCTGACGTCCAGCGCCCAGACCGCCGATGACGGCGAGATCGAGACCTGCGACACCGAGGACGCCATCGAGCGCCTCCACGCCGCCGGGCTCATCCACCGCATCGGCACCTACGTCTTCGCCACCCGCGCCGCGCACACCGCACAACGCCTGGCGAACTAGCTTCAACCCGGGCGCCGCACAGAGCAGCCGGCGCCCCAACTTCGGTATCACCTCTGCTGGCGAGTCAGCCGAGCTTCTAGTCGAAATTGGCGGGCGGTAGCTCGCCAGTTCGCAACAAAGTCGCGAGTCGACTCGCAGCCCGCTCCGAGTTTGCGGACCAAGAGAGGTCACCGTAGCTCGTTTCCCAGGCAACCAACCCGAGCAACTCCGCTTCTTGGTCTTTGCTGATCTCGTAAAGGCCCTGCTCGTTCGGTCGCAAGCCGAAGCTCCGCAGCAACTTTTCGGCTTCGTCTTGCGTGTCCAATCCGAGCAGCATGCGCAACTCCTCGACAGGCCAAGGCTGGAACTCAAGGGTCTTCAGGACATCCCGCGGACCCCCGCCGTGGCGGGCCCAGCGCGCTGCGTGTCGCTCGACGACCTCGGTTCCACCGCTGATGTCCTTCAAAAGACGGTCCCGTCGCCACCCGCGTGCCAAGTTGACTATCTCGCGCGCAGCGAGCATGTGCCCGATGATCGACCAAAGCGTGGTGATCGACTCCCACGCCATCTGGAAGGCTTCGCCGCCCTGGGGAAGGAGCAATACGAGGTAGGGGCGTCGCGGATCGCCTCGGAGCAATCCGTAATCGCTCGCTCGCAATAGATCGGCGTAGGGAATGTCCGACTGCGGCCGGTTCCACCTCAGCTCATGGTCGGCCCTGACAGTAAGTAGGTCTTCGCTCATTTCCCATCGCTTGCGAGCAGTGTCGATTCCCATCTCCTCGCCCGGCTCAAAGAACCAAGTCCAGCGAACCGTGTCCAGCGGCTCGCCCTTGAACTGATCCGACTCCACGATTCGAGGGGCCAGCTGCCCGACAGCCCGCCGGTACACCTGAGCGAGGGTTTCGCTGTGATCCACATCAAGCGCAACCTTCAGGCGGCGCTCGTAAGGAAGCTCAAACCCCTGGTCTCCGACCGGCGGCTCGAACGCCGGCAGGTTCTCGGCGACTGCGGCTATAACGACACGCTCGCTCACATGTCGAAGGTAACCGAGCCGTCCGATAGCTCATCGCGAGCACCCCTAAACCTCTTAGCCGTATCCCTCCTAGAAGCCCAGGACCCAGTTTGAGCTTGGGTCAGGGCTGCTTCTGTGCGCCTCGACCTACTGTTGGATCGACGTCCCTAGGGCAGCGTCGAAATCGCCGAGGCAAGGAATTAAGGCTTAGCCCAACGATCGCCAATCAAGCGCTGGCGGCGATCGACGTAGGCGTAAATGGCGGGCGGCGCTCGTGCCAGGCCTCGGCCGCCTCGAGCTGGGCGGCCAGCGAGAGCAGCAGCGGCTCGGAATTGGCGGGACCGAGTAACTGGGCGCCGACGGGCAGGCCGTCGTCGGTGAGGCCGGCGGGGACGTTGACGCCGGGCCAGCCGAGCACGTTCCAGGCCCAGGCGTAGGGGCAGGCGCCGACCATCGTGCGGTCGGTGGCCCAGCTGCCGAGGCCGTCGATCGCCTCGACCGGCTGCGGCGGCTTGGCGGTGGTCGGGGCGAGGATCACGTCGTAGCGACGGAAGATGCGGCCCACCAGGCGCTGCAGCGGCCGCTCGGCGGCGCGCGCCACCCCGAGGAAGTGACGGGCGTAGCGACGGCCGAGCGCGGCGTTGTGGCGCGTGCGCGGATCGAGCGCGCTCTGGTCGGGGACGCGCTCGGACCAGGCGTGCACGCCTGTCAGCGAGCGCGGCAGGAAGGTCAGGCCGATCGGCCCATAGGTCGGGTCGGCCGCCTCGACGTGATGGCCGAGACCGGCGAGCACGCCGGCCATGCGCTCCACCTGCACCCGCACCTCGGGCGCGAGCTTCGCCGGCGCGGCGCTGAAGGGGATTCTCAGCGAGAGCGCGATCCGCAGCCGGCCGGGCTCGAGGGTAGCCGCCTCGGCGTAGGTCTCATGGTGCGCCGGCGGGCGGTGCAGGTCGAGCTCGTGCGGACCGGCGAGCACGTCGAGCAGCAGCGCCGCGTCGCCCACGTTGCGGGTCAGCGGACCGATGCAGGTAAGGCCGTTGAACGCCTCCGGGTCCGGCGCCGTGGAGACGCGGCCGCGCTGGGGCTTGACGCCGACGAGATGGGTCCAGGCCGCCGGGATGCGGATCGAGCCGGCACCGTCAGAGCCGGCCGCGGCGGGCACCAGGCCGGCGGCGACCGCGGCGGCGCTGCCGCCGCTCGAGCCGCCGGGCGAGTGCGGCAGGCTCCAAGGGTTGCGCGTGGCGCCGAAGGCCGGGCCGGAGGTGAACGGCCACTGGCCGATCTCGGGCGTGTTGGTCTTGCCGACGATCACCGCGCCGGCGGCCTTCAGCCGCGCGGCCACCGCGCCGTCCTCGGCGACCGGCTCGAAGCTGCCGGCGCAGCCGAAGCGGGTCTCCTCGTCGGCGAGGTCCATGTCGTCCTTGATCGCGACCGGCACGCCGAGCAGCGGCGCCGAGCCGCCGGCGCGCAGACGGCGGTCTGCCTCGTCGGCCTCCGCCAGCGCAGCCTCGGGGCGCACGCAGCGGAAGGCGCCGAGATCCTCAGCTGCCTCGATGCGGGCGAAGGTCAGCTCGACAAGCTCACGCGAGGAGACGACGCCCTCAGCAAGGAGGCGCGCCTGCTTGCGCAGGCCGGCGAAGGCGAGCTCGTCGCCGAATGGAGTCGTCGCGTTCGACGCCATCCACCGAGAATGACGCACCCGGACGGCGACAGCGCCGATCAGCCCCGGCGAAGCGCAAGGCGCAGTCATTCGACTGAGCTACGCGCACAAAGACTCAGGAGACGTCGAGCTCGAGTTGCCCGAGCGCGCGCTCGAACGGATCGTCGGTCTCCTTCGGCGCGCGACTCGATCGAATTCGCTCCTGCTCGGCGAGTAGCGCTGGCGCCGCGAGGTAATAGCGCCCACGCCTCTCCCCTATCGGCTCGAACAGGCCTGCGTCGACGATGGCCTTGAGATCCCGGCTTGCGGTCAGGTCCGGGAGCGTGTCCCCGTGAGTGACCTCGACCACCGCCCGATACGAGGAGTTGCGCAATCGGAAGCCCAGCGCAGCTTCCGCGAGCGCTCCAGCGGTGCGCTCGGGAAGCCCGTGCTCGTCCGCGAGCTCGCAGCAGGCGATGTAGAGCTGCTCGGTCTCCTGGATTCGTCGAACTTGCGTGCGGGCTTGGTGGTAGTGCGCGGTCAGGCAGAAACGCACCCATGGCCTGGCGGTTCGACTCGGGTTCCACCGCCCCTGCCCGACCTCTCCCAGCACCCGGTAGTAGGCGTCGGTGTTGCGGCCGAGGTATTCCTCGATGCTCGAGAAGACCGGAGCGACGATCCGCTCCCGGGCGAGGACCAGCGTTTGGAGGCATCGCGCCATGCGGCCGTTGCCGTCGCTGAACGGATGGACCATCACCAGGTTGAGGTGTGCCATCGCCGCCCGGATGAGAACCGGCGCCGCGCTGTTCTCCAGCTCCTCGATGCTCGCCGCGATCAGCTCGGGGACCCGTTCGTGATCGGGACCCTCGTAGACGATCTCGCCGGTGGCTTCACGACGGACGTAGATCGCGCCGGGACGCCATCGCCCCGGGTTCTTCTCCAGGTGATGCTTGAGCATCATGAAGTGAAGCGACTTCAGCAGCCCTTCGTCGACCGCGACCGTCTCGGGATCCTGCGCGAGCTGAAGGACGTAGGTCATGGCATCTCGGTAGCCCCCCAGAGCAAGGCGAGTCTCCTCGTCCGCGGAAAGCGTGGGCTCGTTGTCCACGGCCGCCACCACGTCGTCGAGGCTCGCGTCGTATCCCTCGATGCTGTTCGAGGCCTGCACAGCTCGCGCGAAGGCCATCCGGCGTAAGTGGCCCGCCCACCGTCGAGGCTTCTCGGCGACCCTGAAGCGCAGCTGCTCGCGCAGTTCGTCGATCAGATGCAGGACTTCGGCCTCGACGGGCTCAACCTCGGGTGCCTCGAAGACTACGTCCATGATAGAAAGATTCTATCAATCTATCATTCGCACCCTCTGCTCCACGCCAGATTGATAGAAAGTATCTGTCAGGACAGTTCAGGCCCGTAGAAATGCCAGCACGGCCAACACGCGCCGGTGGTCCTCCGCCGCCGGCGTCAGGTCGAGCTTGCTGAAGATGCTGGTCACGTGCTTCTCCACCGCGCGCTCGGTGATCACCAGCTGCTCGGAGATCGCTCCGTTCGAACGGCCCTCGGCCATCAGCCCCAGCACCTCGCGCTCGCGCGGGGTCAGCGCGTCGATCGGATCCTCGCGTCGCGCGCGGCCGAGCAGCTGGGACACGACCTCGGGATCGAGCGCAGAGCCGCCCTCGGCGACGCGCTTGACCGAGTCGACGAAGCGCTCGACGTCCGCCACCCGGTCCTTCAACAGGTACCCCACCCCGCCGGCGGCATCGCCCACCAGCTCGAGCGCGTAGCCCTCCTCGACGTACTGCGACAGCACCAGCACGCCCGTATCCGGGTGGCTGCTGCGAATCGCGATCGCGGCGCGCAGGCCGTCGTCGGTGTTGGTCGGCGGCATGCGGATGTCGACGATCGCGACGTCCGGCTTGTGGGCGCCGACCTTGCGCAGCAGGTCCTCGGCGTCGCCGGCCTGGCCGACGACCTCGAAGCCGGACTCCTCGAGCAGCCGCACGATGCCCTCGCGCAGCAGCACCGAGTCGTCGGCGACGACTACCCGCACGGGATCGTCGCCCTCACGGTCGTGCCCTCCCCGGGCGCCGACTCGACCTCGAACTTGCCGTCGACGCCGCAGACGCGATCGTCCAGACCCTGCAGCCCGGTGCCGCGCTCCGGATCCGCCCCTCCGACGCCGTCGTCGCTCACCTGCACCTCCACCCGCCCGTTGATCCGTTCGACGCGCACGCTCGCGTGTGTCGCCTGCGCGTACTTCGCAACGTTGGCGAGCGCCTCGGACACCACGTAGTAGGCAGCCAGCTCGACCTGCTCGGGCAGACGCTCCTCCGGCGTCCGCTCGACCTCGACCTCCAAGGGCATGCGGTCCGCCAAGGCGGTCACCGCGGCGGACAGGCCACGCTCACTGAGCAGGGCCGGGTGGATGCCGCGCGCCAGCTCGCGCAGCTCCGCCAAGGCCGCGTCGAGCTCCTTGGCCGCCTCCTCCAGCAGCTGCTCGGCGGAGTCCGGCTGGTCGCGCAGGCGCATGCGCGCCATGCGCAGGCTCAGCGCCAGCGACACCAGCCGCTGCTGCGCCCCGTCGTGCAGGTTGCGCTCCAGCCGCCGGCGCTCGTCGACCGCGGCGCGGATCATGCGCGTGCGCGCCGAGCGCAGCTCCTCCAGCTTCGCCCGCAGCTCGGCGTCGAGGCGCTCGTTCTCGAGCGCCAGCGCCGCCGCGGCCCCGACCGCGCGGATGTGCTCGGGATGCTCGTCGAGCGCCGAGTCGTGCACGAGCCCCGCCACCCGCACACCGTCGCGCTCGACCGGCGTCAGCCAGCGCCCGGGGTCGGCGGGCGGGACCGGCACCGGCCGGCCCTCCGAGTCGACGTAGCGCGCGGTCTCGGGCAGCCAGTAGACGAGCTCGAGCGAGGGGTCGCCGACGGCGCGGGCGAGCGCGTCGCGCAGCTCGCCCGGCTGCGGCCGCTCGCCCAGACGCGCGATCAGCTCGCCGATCTTGCCGCCCTGGATCATGCGCGCGCGCACGAGCGTGCCGAGGAACAGGTACGGGATCAGCGTGAAGGGGAGGAAGCCCAGCATCCAGATCACGTGCTCGGCGGCCGAGTCGCGCGAGATCGAGTCGAGCGCGATGCCCACGAACAGCGCCACCAGCAGCGCGATCCCGGCGATGTAGACCGGCACCAGCAGCCGTCGCTCCGGGATCGTGGCCGCGCGCCAGCGCCTGGCGAGGCTGATCGCCACCGACGCCATGAAGGCCAGCGCGATGAAGTTGAAGACCGTCGAGATCGCCGAGAACGCGTTCTCGTTCGGGTCGATCAGGATCAGGTTGTCCGGGCAGTCCTCGCAGTTGATCTGCTCCGGGCCCGCGAAGACGTACAGCGCCAGCACCCCCACGAGGACCAGCGAGTAGCCCACCCACACCACGCGGCGGTCCCAGCGCGAACGCAGCTGACCGCTCGGGAACGCGAGCAGCAGATGCACGGCGACCGCGAGGTAGAGCGAGCCGAGGTAGTTGCCGATCGTGAACAGCAACGGCTCGTTCGACATGCCGACCATGCCGAGGAACCAGGCGAAGCCGACACCCACCATCAGCGCGCCGATGTGGTTGTCCGGCCGGCGGGCCCAGGCGTAGAGCCCGACGCCGACGAACGACCAGCCGATCACGACCGTGAGCACCGCCCACAGGCCGCGCGAGTCGGCCCAGTCGGACGCGGCGATCAGCGCGACGTCGATGACGCCGAAGACCAGAGCGGCGCCGGCAAGGCCCCAGAGGGCCGGCCGCAGCGCCTTCACGACAGCAGCGCCTCCAGCGCCTCGCCCGACAGGTCCCCCTTGGAGATGAAGCCGAGCGCGCCGCTGCCGGTCGCCAGCGAGCCGATGTCACACAGGTCTCGCGAGGAGACGAGCACGATCGCCGGCGCGTTGCCGTTGGTGCTCAGGCGGCGCGCCACCTCGAAGCCGTCGATGTCCGGGAGCTGCACGTCGAGCAGGATGAAGTCCGGGTTCAGGCGGCCCGCGGCCTCGATGGCGCTCTCGCCGTCAGCGGCCTCGCCGACCACCTCGTAGCCCTCGGCCTCGAGCAGCATGCGCGCACTCGAGCGAAAGCTCGGGTGATCATCCACGATCAGGACAGAACGCGCCATGTGCAGATGATTCTGGTCGAGACCGTCAGCGTCGCCAATACGGATAGCCGCACCTATGATCCCTGCCCCTCATGGGCGCATCCGAACCGATAGCGGCCCCGCCGTCCGACCTGCCGCTGGAGCTGCGCGGTCCGCCGCCTCCCCGCAGCGGCGGTCTGCTGACGCTGCTGCGCTTCCTGCGCCGCAAGGGGATGCTCAACCGCAAGTACGGGCGCCTGATCGTGCGCCTCGGGTGGATCAAGCTGCGCTACGGACAACGCCTTCGCCTCGACGGGCTCGCCTTCGTCGGGCCCGGCTGCGCGCTCGAGGTCGGCGAGCGGGGGCGGCTGGAGCTCGGGCGCTGGTCCTGGATCGGGCATGGCTGCAAGCTGCGCGCGCACGAGGGCACGATCTCGATCGGGGCCAAGACGGTGATGGGCCAGGAGTGCACGATCTCCTGCTTCCAGCACGTCTCGATCGGGCGCGAGTGCGTGATCGCAGATCGCGTGATGATGATCGACTTCGACCACGGCGTGGTCGAGACCGACCGGCCGATCCGGCTGCAGGGCATCTACAAGCGCGACGTGCGCGTGGGCAACAACGTCTGGATCGGCTACGGCGCCTGCATCCTGCGCGGCGTGACGATCGGCGACAACGCGATCGTCGGCACCAACGCCGTGGTCACCCGCGACGTGCCCGACAACGCCGTCGTCGGCGGCGTGCCCGCGCGCGTGATCCGCATGCGCGAGACGCCCAAGCGCATGCGCTGGCGCTAGGTACGGATACCCACACCCCGGCCGCTCGGCGAGCCGCACCTCGAGACGCCGGGAGGCCGCATCGGAATGCCGTCCTCGGAAGCGGAAGCTGCAGCCATGACCGAATCCAGGCGTCCTTCCCCGTACAGGCAAACCCGCAACCTCGCCGCCAGCGCAGGCCGCTGGAGCGCTCAGCATCGAAAGAAGGCGATCCTCGGCTGGCTCGCGTTCGTGATCCTCGCGGTCTTCGTGGGCGGCTCGATCGGACAGCGCACCCTCTCCGACGCCGACTTCGGCATCGGCGAGTCCGGCCGGGCCGACAAGGCGATCAACAAGGCGTTCCCCGAGGACGCCGGCGAGAGCGTCCTGATCCAGAGCAAGCGCTACTCGTCCGGCGACCCCGAGTTCGAGCAGGCCGTCGGCGCGACCGTCTCGAAGCTCGAGGCCACCAAGCCGGCCTACGACGTCACCGATCCGCTCGACCCTGACGTGCAGGGACAGATCTCCGAGGACGGCCACTCGGCGCTCGTGACCTTCGAGCTGCCCGAGGAGAAGGCCGAGGACACCGTCGCCAAGCCGCTCGCCGCCGTGGCGGCGCTCGACAAGGCGCATCCCGGCTTCCGCATCGAGGAGTTCGGTGACGCCAGTGCCGACCGGGCGCTCAGCGACGCGTTCGAGGACGACTTCCAGAAGGCGGAGCTCACCTCGCTGCCCGTCACGCTGATCATCCTGATCCTTGCATTCGGCGCGCTGCTGGCGGCCTTCGTCCCCCTCCTGCTGGCGATCACCGCCGTGGCGGCGGCGATCGGCCTGCTCGGCCCGATCAGCCACCTGTGGCCGGTCGACGAGTCGATCTCCTCGGTCGTGCTGCTGATCGGCCTGGCCGTCGGCGTCGACTACTCGATGTTCTACCTGCGCCGCGAGCGTGAGGAGCGCGCCCGTGGACGCAGCGAGGACGCGGCCCTCGAGGCGGCCGCGGCGACCTCCGGCCGCGCCGTGCTGATCTCCGGCATCACCGTGATCATCGCCATGGCCGGCATGTACCTCGGCGGCGCCGCGACGTTCTCCTCGTTCGCCACCGGCACGATCCTCGTGGTCGCGATCTCGATGATCGGCTCCCTGACGGTGCTGCCCGCCGTGCTCTCGAAGCTCGGCGACCGCGTCAACAAGGGCCGGGTGCCGTTCCTCAAGCCGGAGCGGCGCACGGGCGAGCCGCGCGTCTGGGGCTTCGTGCTCGACCGCGTGCTCGCGCGGCCGAAGCTGTCGCTGGCGCTGGCGACCGCGCTCATGGTCGTGCTGGCGATCCCGGTGTTCCACATCCACACCGCCGACTCCGGCGTCGACGGCCTGCCGCGCTCGCTCGCGGTGATGCAGACCTACGACCGCATGCAGGCCGCCTTCCCGGGCGAGCAGTTCTCCGCCAACATCGTCGTCCAGGGCGACGACGTGACCTCCCCCGCCTACCAGCGGGCAGTCGACCAGGTGCGTCAGACCGCACGCGACTCCAAGCTGCTGCAGGAGCCGGTGACGGTCGACGTCAGCAAGGACGAGGGCACCATGGTGGTGCACGTGCCGCTGGCCGGCTCGGGCACCGACGACAAGTCGGTCGCCGCGCTGAACCAGCTGCGCGACGACGTGGCGCCGAACACCATTGGCGAGATCGGCGGCGCCGAGCTCGTCGGCGTCAGCGGCTTCACCGCAGGCTCGGTGGACTTCAGCGACCTGATGAAGGAGCGCATCTGGTACGTGCTCGGCTTCGTCTTCGCCGCGGCCTTCCTGCTGCTGCTGGTGACCTTCCGCTCGGTGGTCATCCCGCTCAAGGCGATCGTGCTCAACGGCCTGTCGGTCAGCGCCGCGCTGGGCGTCGTCACCTACGTGTTCCAGGACGGTCACTTCGAGGACTTCCTGAACTTCACGTCGACCGGGGCGGTCACGGCCTGGTTCCCGATCATGCTGTTCGTGATCCTGTTCGGCCTCTCGATGGACTACCACGTGTTCATCCTGAGCCGGATTCGCGAGGCGGTCGATCGCGGCGAGTCCACCGACGACGCGGTCGCGCACGGGATCAAGTCGACGGCCGGCGTGATCACCGCGGCGGCGGCCGTGATGGTCGGGGTGTTCTCGATCTTCGCGACGCTCTCGTTCATCGACATGAAGCAGTTCGGCGTCGGCCTGGCGGTCGCGGTCCTGATCGACGCGACGGTCGTGCGCGGCGTGATGCTGCCCGCGGCGATGAAGCTGCTCGGCGACTGGAACTGGTACCTGCCGAAGTGGCTCGAGTGGCTGCCCAAGGGGCCGTCGCTCGAGGGCGATGCCGGTCCGGTCGAGCCCGAGCGGCGCCCGCAGCGGCCGCACGTGGGCGAACCGGCCCACTCCGAGGCCTAGGGCCTCCGGGACGACGAGTACCCCGGCGCCCGCCACTCGGCGGGCGCCGGTCGTTCGTGACGGCGATCCATCCGGCCGCACGGCTTGGATGACGGGGCATGGAAGCCGGCACCAGCGCGCAAGGCAGGGACCTCAGTCGCGTGGTCGCCTTCACCGACGGCGTGATGGCGGTCGCGATCACGCTGCTGGTGCTGAACATCGAGGTGCCCGTGCTGCCCGACGACGCCGGCGAGCAGGAGCTCGTCGACGAGCTCGTGAAGCTGCTGCCCTCGCTCGGCGCGTATGCGCTCAGCTTCGCGCTGATCGGCCGCTACTGGGTCATCCACCATCGCCTGTTCGAGGGCCTGCGCTCCTTCGACGGCGTGCTGATGTTCCTCAACCTGCTGTTCCTGGCGCTGATCGCGCTGATGCCGTTCGCGACCGACCTCTCGGACCGCTACGGCAACGAGCCGGTCGCCGCCGCGGTGTTCGGCGTCGTCGTCGGCTGCGCCGGGCTCGTGCACTGGCTGATGGCGAGCCACATCCTGCGCGCCGGGCATGCGCACGACTGGCATCGTGACCGTGCCGCGCGTTCGGCGAGCATGTCGAACCTGCTGCTGACGGCCGTGTTCTTCGCTTCGGTGCCGCTCGCCTTCATCGACCCGCGCATCTCGGCGGCGATGTGGACCGGCACCCTCGTGCTGCGGCTGGGCCGGCCGCACTAGCGAGCTAGCGCACGCGCGGCGGTTCGGCGACGACCTCGCCGTAGATCGACGCCACCTGTCTGGCGACGTCCGCCCAGTCGAAGCTGAGCACGTGCTCGCTGGCCTCGGCGACGAGCTTGTCGCGCAGTGTCTCGTCGGTCAGCAGGCGCTCGGCCATCGCGGCCAGCGAGGCGGGGTCGCGCGAGCGGAAGCGCAGCCCGACGTCCTCGTTGGGCACCACCTCGCGCAGGCCTCCCGTGTCGGCGACCAGGCAGGGACAGCCGGAGGCCATCGCCTCGAGCGCCACGAGGCCGAACGGCTCGTAGATCGAGGGGATCACGCACAGGTCCGAGATGCGGTAGAGCGAGTGCAGCACGTCGTCGCCGATCCAGCCGAGGAAGGTGCCGTGCTCGTCGAGGCCGAGCGCATTGGCCTGCTCGCGCAGCTCGGTCTCGGCGGTGCCCGAGCCGGCGATGATGAAGCGCACGTCGCCGACGCGCTCGATCAGCCCCGGCAGCGCCTCGAGGGCGAGCTGGAAGCCCTTCTCGTAGACGAGCCGGCCGACCAGCAGCACGAGCTTCTGGTCCGGTGTGGCGAAGCTGCTGCGCAGTGTGTCGAGGTCGTCGACCGGAACCAGCTCGGAGGGATCGATGCCGTTCGGGATCACCGCCACACGACCCTCGTCGAGCCCGTAGATGTCCGACACGTGCTCGCGCATGTAGGCCGAGCAGGTGATCACGCGCTCGGCACGATTGGCCATCCAGCGCTCGGTGCCGTGGATGTAGGACTGCGGGTGCTTGTCGACCCAGCCCTGGTGGCGCCCGTACTCGGTCGCGTGGATCGTGACCACGAGCGGCGTGCGAAAGCGCTTGGCGAGGTGGTCGCCGGCCGAGGCGACGAGCCAGTCGTGGCCGTGGACGACGTCGAAGTCGTAGCGGTCGCCGACGTCGACGCCGACGGCCAGCATGTCCGCGTTCATGTGCTCGACCCAGGCGACGAACTCGCCCAGGTCACGCGGGCGCTCGGGCTCGCGCACCCGGTGCACCATCACGCCGTCGAGCTCCTCCTCGACCGGATCTTCCTCGCGCCCGCGCGCGATCACGTGCACGTCGACGTCGTGGGCGACGAGGTTCTCGGCCAGTTTGCGCACGTGGCGGGCCAGCCCTCCCTCGATCAGCGGCGGGTACTCCCAGGAGAGGATCAGGACGCGCATCAAGGGGTGGTGAGGGAAGCGAGGTCGAGGTCCGGAGCCAGCTCCCGCAGAGTGGGCTCCGGAGCGGGGGCGGAGTCTTTCAGAGCTTGCAAGGCGGTGTCGAGGTCGGCCGCATGCGCTCGCACCCGCTTGCGCGGGTAGTCGGCGGCGAGGTCGCGCGTCTCCATGAAGGCCCAGTCGGAGGACTGGAGCGCGAGCAGCTCGCGGGCGGCGCGAGCCAGCGGGCCCCTGGACCCCCCGTTCGCGGCGGCTGCCGCCGCGACCGTGCGCAGCTCCGCGTCGCGGGCGCCCATCGCCAGGTCCGCCACCCCGGGCGCGTCCCAGGTCGACATGTCCTTCCCGCTCCCCCACGTCGAGGCGCGCAGCTCGCGCTCGACCGCCGGGACCCGCTCCAGCCCCTCGCCGACCGTCACCAGCTCCAGCCCCTGCGCCTCGGCCTCCTCCAGCACCCCTGCCAGCCAGGCCGTGCCCTCGTACCACCAGTGGCCGAGCAGCTCGGTGTCGAGCGCGCAGCAGAGCAGCCCGCCGCCCGCCAGCCGCCGCTTGGCCCGCTCGACGAAGTCGCGGGCGTGCGTGCGGGCGAGGGCGAGCGCCGCCTCGTGGTCGTAGGCGTCGCCGCTGTTGTTCCAGGGACGCAGGTCGTGGATCGTGCGGCGGTGGTAGTCGCGGTAGGCCCCGTCGACCGGGTAGCCGGCACGGTCGTCCCAGACCAGCTCGACGGTCGCCCAGTCGATCGGCACCGCCAGCGGCCCGGCGGCTGTCGCGATCGGCGCCAGCTGCTCGGCGCTGCCGTGGCCGAGCGCGTGCGTCTGGTCGACGCAGAAGGCGCGCACGCCGTGGTCGGCGAGTTGGCGTTCGAGACCGGGCTCGTAGGCGCACTCGGGCAGCCACAGCCCGCCGCCCCAGCCGCGGAAGCGCCGCGTGTGCGAGTGGATCCCGGTGGCCAGCTGCAGGGCGATGCCGGCGTCGGTGGCCAGCAGCGGCAGCAGCGCATGCGTCGCGGCCGAGGTCCACAGCTCGACCCGGTCGAGCGCGCCGAAGCAGGCCAGCAGGTCGCGCTCGCAGCGCTCGAAGGCGGCCTCCGCGCGCAGGTAGTCGGTGGCCGCGCGCCGCACTTCGGCCGCCAGCTCCGGCTCGCCGCCCTGCTCGAGGCCGGCCGCGTCCTCGGCGTGGATCGCCGCCTTGACCTCGTGCAGGTAGGCGAGGAAGCGCTCGCCCGGCTCGCCGCGCATCGCCTCCAGCTGATCGCACAGGACCGGCGTCAGCCCGACGGTGATCGGTGCGCCGTCGAGCAGCTCCAACAGCGGCAGGTAGACGCTCGCGACCGCCTCCCACAGCCACTCCTCGCCGAACGGCCAGGTGCCGAAGCCCTCGACGTAGGGCATGTGCGAGTGCAGGACGAGGGCCAGCGCCCCCTCGTGGTCGGCCGTCACCGCAAGACCGCGAGGAAGTCGAGCGCGGCGTCGAGCGGGCCGGGACGCAGCGCGAAGTCGCTCGCGGCGATCGCCGGGGTGAAGCGGTCGTAGAAGGGCTGGGTGATGCCGAGCGCCGGATGCACGCTGTCCCAGCCCGCCTTCAGCGCCAGCTCGTGCGCGCGCAGCTTGCGGGCGTGGAAGAGGCCGAGCAGCTCGACGTGCTCGAACACCCCTTCGCAGAGGACGCGGAACTCCTCGGCGCGGTACTCCTTGACGTGCCAGGGGTTGTCGGACTTCTCGGCGCCCGGCGGCGCCAGCGTGAGCAGGTTCGGCGTCGAGACGTAGGCGGTGCCTCCGGGGCGCAGCATGCGCTGGAAGTGGCGCAGGATCTCGGCCGGGTCCTGGACGTGCTCGATCGTCTGCAGGAACGTGACGACGTCGCAGGGCTCGCCGTAGCTCTCGACGAGGTCGCGTATGAAGCGCACGCCGGGGCGGGTGTACTTCAGGCGCGCGTGCTCGTGCGCCTCGGGGTTGGCGTCGACCCCGGTCACGCGGCGGGCGCGACGAGCGAGCACGTCGACCCCGTAGCCCTCACCGCAGGCCATGTCGACCACGTCGAGGCCGGCGCAGCGCGCGGCGATCCATTCGTAGACGGCCAGGTGGCGCCGGTACCAGTAGTTCTCGGCGGGCACGTCGGGAAGGGTGCGCTCGCCGGTCAGCTCCAGCGGCGGCACGCCCTCGGGTTGGTCACGCTGTACGGCGTCGATCACGGCGTCGCAGGGTAGCCTTCCCGCCCTCATGCGGGAGCCGGAGACGATTCGCGAGGCCAACGTGCGCTACCACGACCTCGCCGCCGAGCACTACGACGCCAAGTGGGGCATCGACTACGGGGAGCTCGGCCGGTCGCAGGTCACGGGCAAGCTGCGCAAGGCGCTCGGGCGCGAGCCGGAGCGCTTCGGCCGGGCGCTCGAGATCGGCACCGGCACCGGCTACTTCACGCTCAACCTGATGCTCGCGGGGGTGGTCGAGGAGGCCGTCGCAACCGACATCTCCCCCGGGATGCTGTCGGTCTGCGCCGAGTCCGCGCGCGATCTCGGGCTCGAGGTCGAAACCGTCTGCTGCGAGGCCGCGCGGCTGCCGTTCGAGGACGACTCGTTCGACCTCGTCTTCGGCCACGCCGTGCTCCACCACCTGCCCGACCTCGCCGGCTCCTTCCGCGAGTTCGCCCGCGTGCTGAAGCCCGGCGGCTGGCTGGCCTTCTGCGGCGAGCCGTCCCACTACGGCGACCGCATCGCCACCGTGCCCAAGCGCGGCGCCCACGCGGTGTCGCCGCTGTGGCGCGCGCTGCTGGGCGCCGGTCCGCGCCGCAACGGCGACGCGGACCTCAACGGCAACGGCGCCTCGTCCAACGGGCATCACGTCGAGGAGGCGCAGCTCGAGCAGGTCGTCGACGTGCACGCCTTCACCCCCGGCGACCTCTCGACGCACGCCGAAAGCGCGGGCTTCGAGGACGTCCACGTCAGCGGCGAGGAGCTCGCCGCCAGCCTCTTCGGCTGGGCCAACCGCACGCTGGAAGCCTCCGCCGACCCCGCCGACATCCCCTGGGCCTGGCGCGTCTACGCCTACCGCGGCTATCTCGCGTTGCAGTCGCTCGACCGCACCCTGCTCGAGCCGAGACTGCCGCCGGCGCTCTTCTACAACCTGCTGGTCTCGGCGCGCACGCCGGCCTGAGGGCAGGCAGTACCCCCAGGCTTGAGCGCCTGGCACCGTCACGACGGTCGTCGATCGTGGCGTCTATCGCCCTCGGTTCTTCTTGGGTTTCTTGCAGGGGGTTTTGATGGTGGTGTTGCGGTCGGAGGTCTTGTTGTTTTGCCCGTCGATCTCGACGTTGGCGACCTGCTTGCGACGACAGGCGTTGCCGTTGACGACCAGGATGCCGTTCTTGCCGCCCTGGATCGTGAGATCGAAGCGGCTGACGGGCGCGTCGGGAATGGCTGCGAACGTGTTCACCAGCTGGTCGCTCGAGGACACGTTGCTGGTGCCCTTGAGGTTGAGCCTGATGCCGTTCTCGCCGCGGAGTGGGATGACGAGCATCGGCAACGTCCGAATCGAACGGCCCGTCTTGGGGTCGACACGCACGTTCTTGACGAAATACACCGGGCCAGACAACGGCTGCTCGAGCAACGGCGTCCGCGCAACGGCCCTGCCGACGATCGAGCCCTCCGGGCAGGTCGGGTCGGGCTTGATCCCATCCTTGAACTCACACAACGCCTGCGCATTGTCCGGATCCAAGGCCAGCGAGAGCGGCAACCGCACCTCGACCCGCTCGAGGTTCGCATCCCCGCGCCGCTGCAAGACCACGGCCTTGACACCAGGGTGCTTGCCATCGGTCATCTGCTTCCTGCCGGTCAGCCGCAGACCGAGCTTGGGCTTGAGACCGAGCGCGGCACAGTTGGCCGCGCCGAACGGCGAGGTTGCGGTGAACACCGATCCGTTGGGTGCCTTGAACGTCGCGAGGATCGTCTTGGCCTTGCACGAAGTCGGGTTGAGCACGAAGTCCCGGCGATCCACATCCACATTCAGGCTGCGCATCCGGACCGGGACGCCCTTGACCACCGTCGGCAAAGGATCACTCACGACATTCACATGGGCATCCACAGGGTCGACCAGAAGCTGCTGGCGCACGACCACGAGCCCCAAATCGAACGGGCCAGCCTTCGCCGGCACCGCCACAGAGAGCCCAAACGGGCCCTTCTTATACGGGCCAGTCAAATACACCCCACCCGACAGAAAGAACGGATGCGACCCCGGCCCCGCCCCAACCGTCGCCGTCCCAACCCGAGACGACTCAGGACACGTCCCAGCGCTCGCAGCCGCATCAGCGCACTGCGGCACGCCCTTGAGCTTCGCCAACACCCCCGTGGGCATCCGCAACGACAACCCATCGATCACCTGGCTGGCATCCGGACGGTTCGCACGCAACACGAAGCCGGTGTGGCGACCGGCGAGATTGCCGGTCACACCAGCCGTGAAGGTCGGAGCCAGCGGCCCCACACCAGGACAATCGACGCTCATCTCGCTGCTGCGGGTCACGACGGCGCCCGACCACGACTCCAACTCGGCCGTCGCAGTCTTGGTCCCACAATCCAGAGGCGACGCCAACGGCGCCCGCGGACCACCGTTGAGACGCAGCGAGATCTTGTCTACCGGGACCTGGGGGTTGTTGTCGAACGTCGTCACGATCGGCCCGCCGCCCGGCGGAATGCGAATCTGGCCCGGGAGCTTGACCCTGATCCCCCGTTGCTCGTTGTTGAGCGCGATGAACATCCGGAACATCTGGCCCGACAACGGATCATCCGACTCCTGCGACCCCACGAACACCCCGCCCGTGAGCTTCTCCTCGAGCAGGGGCGTGGTCGCCTCGACCGTCCCGATCTTCGACGCCGGCGGACACTCCGCCCCCAACAACGTCCCAACACGCGACTCGGCATCAGAGCACCCATCCAGCCCATCCGCGGCCGACGGCGACACCGACCAACCCTCCGGCAACGCCACCGTCGCACGCTTCAAATGCCCCGTCGAAACACCCAACGGATTCACCAACCCAGCCTGCGGAAACGACAGATCCACCGAGAGACCCGCCGGCGAATCCGCCTTGCGCGTATCGGCCTTGACCCCAAACGACGGATCGAACGGCACCCGCCCGCACCCATCCGGCCCCTTCACAGCACCCCAATCCTCCACCGGCAACGGCAACCCCGGCGGCAAATGACTCACGAAACTCGCATCATCGAACGGCCGCGATGCAGCCCAACCCTCCACATGCAACCGCGTCTCCAACCCCACGCCATCCGGCGTACACGCCGTCGGATTCGCAACAAACGCCCTCACCGGCACATTCGCCGCACTCGGAGCCTTCCACGGCGCAAAGGCCCGCGTGAACAGATCGTTCTGACACTCCGGCGTGGACCCGTCATCGGGAAAGAACGCGCTGTCGGTACTAAAGAAGGCCATGCAGCGCTGGATGTCGTGGCTGTGATCGGCCGGCGTCCCCCACAACGTCACCTTGCTCCCCAGCACCGCCTTGAGCTGCAACGCGTTGCGAGACACGACGTCGACCCCGTAGTCGCCATCGCTGCGCACATGCGCATCCAACGTCGTCACGGCATCCAAGAAGCTGAAGGCGAACTGGGCCGCCACCCCCGGCGGCGGCACGCGATTGAACACGGGGGCGATGAACCGCCGGACCTCCATACCGGTCAGGTACTGCGTCTTGACCTCCGCGATCCCGACGATCGAATTCAACGGACAGAACTCGTTCGGATCGAACCCACCATCGCCCGCCTGCTTATTGCTCGGAACGTTCAGCTTGCGTGGGCATGCGGGCATGGCCGTGGGATTGCCGATGAACCCCGCCGGAAGCTCGACCCGCACATCACGCAAATCGCTGCCATCGATATCCGGCAAACCATTCCCATCGACGATCCGATTCATCTCGAACGTCGTCGACGCAGTATCCGGATGCCCACCAGCCTGCGTAAACGCACCACCAGCACTGTCGAACGTCCCACCATCGAACGCGGAAATGCCAAACGCACCCCACGCCGACCCAGCCGCCCCCAACACCATCCCAATCGCCAACACACCAGCGACGGCTGCCCTTCGGGCCCTGATCTCGATCGGGCTCATCGGCCCCTCCCCCCACTCGAAGCACCCACAAGCCCAAACGACACCGACCGCGACACACCACCAAACCGCACAACCAACAACACCCGCAACCGACCCCTGGACTCGAGCTGCCTACGAGCGGGCTTCGAAAGTCGCAGCCCTAACCTGACCGGTCCCGCACGCCCAGCCCGCTTCGAGGCGCTCATGACCACACGAGCCCCCTTGCCGATCCGGGCAGTACCCCGCACCGCCACCCGGCCGGCCTTGTTGACCCGCACCACCAACGTCGCCTTGCGACCAGCCGCCAACGCCCGCCGCTGAGCCCCAGACAAGGCCTTCACCGTCAACGACGCCCGTACGGGAACCGATCCATCACCCGACCCCTGCCCACCGACCGGGTCGGCGAGCTTCGGAGTGGGAGTCAAGGGCCCTCGGCACTCGTCGCCGATGCATTCGGGTGGGATCTCCTGCTCGGCAAAGCCACCGCCTACGCGAGCGTCATAGATATCCACCTGGTCGTCGACATCCAAACCGACCAGCCGCTCGCGCGTCGTGAAGAACACGTCATCCCCACTCGCGCTCGCATCCACGAACTCCGATCGCTCGTCGCTCTTGCCCGTGGAGATCAACGACAGCTCGCCGTCCTCCCACATGTACACATCCGCACGACCGTTCGTGTCCCGGTCGACCAGACCCTGCGCAGTCTCGAAGAACACCCGCCCACCATCCGCAGACAGATTCCGCGGCAACCGATACGGCGCCAGCCCCCCGGATCCGAAATCCGGGGGGTAGAACAGCCAGCTGTCGCCAGTCGGCGCAGACTCGGTGCACGACACGCACTCGAGCCGCCCCTCCGCATCGTCATAGAGATAGACCTGCTTGGTCCCACCCGTGTCCTGGGCGGTCACCCGCCCACGCGACGCAAACAACAACCGCGACCCATCGCCACTCAACCGCGCATCCCGATACCGGACGGCTGGCTCAGTGCGGTTGGTGCCCCACATGGCGCCATCCCCCCCGGCCAGCGTCGCGACGTGACGCACCCCGCCACCGGGAGTCCACACATAGAGATTGGGCTGACCATCCGCCGCGCCCTCTGCGAGGTCTCCGTTGGCGACGAAGAACACCCGCGACAGATCATCCGCCACAGCGGCGACACCCAGCACCCCACCGCCATCCGGATCAGCCGTCGTCAAATCCGTCAACCGCCCGCCCTCGGGGGCGTCGGCGTTCCACAGATACAGATCACTCGACAGAGCCGGACACGAGAAGAGATCGCCACAGGCAGTGGCATCGTCGGTCAACTTGCTATCGCTGGCAAACAACGCCAACGACCCATCATCACCCTTCGCCGCGAGGAACCGGGCCGACCGAGCCGCCAACGGATCGTCCCCGTCGCGCTCGGACGCCGACACCGCCCGCGTCACCGAACCGTCCTCACGCACGTACAACGGCGCCGGCGACGCTAGCCCGTCGGTGAAGAAGATTCGCCGGCCGTCGTCGGAGATCACGTGCCCGCCCGGATGAAGGCTGCCGCCGCCGGTGCCCCCCCCACCCGCGGCGTTGTTGAGGGACTCTCCCGAGGGGAGCTTGCTCACGAGCCGCACCTGCCCGTCAGCCCACTCGTACACGCCCTTGTTGGGCGCGGCAGGCACGGGCTCGGACGTCAGCTGCGCACCGATCGATTCGAACACGACATGCCCCATGTCCGGCGTCGCCGCGACGAACGTGAAGGGCGCCCGCACCTCCGAGGCCGGGAGCGACCCCTCTGGGACGCTCAGCAGGCGATACGAGGACGAGCTGCCGCTGTTGTCCTGTAGATACAGCCCCGCCGAGGTTCCCAGAAGCGCCGACACCGGCAACAGCGGGAAGTTCGTGCTCACCACCGTCTGCGATAGATCGTTCGACAATACCTGCGTGCTCGATCCGTTGGCCTCGATCCCGGGGTCGGTCTCGAACGGCGGGTTGGTCGCGCGGGTCGACCACCCGCTGTCCTTGTCGCGCACGCTGCGGTACTGCCCCGTCTGACCGCCAGCCGCTCCAGCGAACCGCGCCGCCGACGCGTAGGCCACCTCGTCGCCCGTGTCCGAGGCTCCCGACGTGGTAGCCGCTGCGCCGATGTTGCGGTCGATGTCGCCGCCGTTCTTATCTGGAGGGGAGACCATTTCGTAGCCTCGCCCGGGTGGGGCCTTCGGCGGTGCGTGGCGGGTGGTGAACAGGCGATCAGGGCCCTCGGTCGTGCCTGCCGGGTTGGTCGCGACGATCCGGAAGCGGTAGTCGGTTCCCGGCTGGAGGCCGGTCGCGAGCTGGGTCATCGTCACGAACCCGCTCCCGCCACCCAGGTCCACCGCATCGGGCGCCACCGGCAGCCGGCTGGCGTCAGCGTAGGCGGTGTCGGCCTCAAGCGTGTACTCGATGTATGCCGTCGTCGGGGAGTTGCGCGGATTGACCTCCCCACCCAGCCACGCCGCCGTGTCGGTGACGTTGCCCGCCCCGAACGCCCGCACGCCCGGCGGCGCGGCATCGGTCGTAAAGGTCACCTCGCTGCTGGTCGCGGTCCCGTTGTTGAAGTCCTTGGTCGCTACCAGCCGCACGGTGTACTCGGTGTTCGGCGCGAGCCCTCTCACTTGCTGCGAGACCGTCACGTCCGAGGTACCCGCCCCCACCGGCACATCGGTGGACGGCACAGACCCGCCACCCGAACCGGGGGGCGAGATCTCGAAGTGATACCCCGCGCCGGGCGGGCCCTGCGGATTGACGACACCACCGAGCGTCGCCCCACTCGCAGTTACGTCGGTGACCGGGTCGATCGACACCGTCGGCGCGGCAACGTCGTCCAGCTCCAGCACTTGCTGGCCAAACAGATCCGCAACGTAGACCCGTCCGGTCGACGACCGCACCCCGAGCCCGCCCAGTATCGGGCCGGCGTTCGGGGCGTGGACATCGACTAGCGCCCCGGCGGGGTCGAGCTCGATCACCGCGGAGGTCGAGAAGTCCGCCGTCAACCCGATGAAGTACACGTGGTCGTTGGCCGGATCGATCGCCAGCTCATTCGGCTGGAAAGCACTACCCACCACGACCGACGCCCCGCCATACACGCCATCGAAGGCGCCACCCGCCGTGAAGCGCTGGATCCGCGCGTTGCCGTCGTCCAGGACATACAGGCGCCCCGTCGAGTCCACCGCCACCCGCCGCGGCCCCAAGAACTCGCCGTCAGCCGACCCACCCGCGGGACTCCCCAGCTGCGACACATAGGTTCCGCCGCTCGTGAACCGCTGCACCCGATTGTTAGCCGTGTCTGCGACATACACGTCACCCGAGACCGGATCGACAGCGACACCCTGTGGACGGTTCAACTGCCCATCCCCAGACCCACTACCCCCACCCAGAACATTGAGGAAATCGCCGCTCGCGCTGAACTTCTGCACCCGGTCGTTCAACGTATCCACCACATACACCGAACCATCCGACTGATCCACCGCCAACTGCGGATACCCAAACGAGAACGCCTCGTCCTGCAACTGCACGCTCAACTGGCCGTTGCCCGACCCGCCGATCCCCGCCTGGCAACTAGACGTGCACACCTCAAACTGCCCTGCGCCCGTAGCAACACCCCAACCCCAAGCCCGCACAAACGACCCATCCCCAGCAAACTGCTCGACCCGCTGCCCCCCCGCCCCACCCGGACCCGACGGCGCATCCACCACATACACATCACCCGACGCCTGATTGACCCCAACCCCCGTCGCCGACGTGAACTGCCCAGCCCCTTCTCCGGGCTGCCCAAACGACCCCACAACCCCCAACGCCGCAACCGCACTCGACACACCAAACACCAACAGGCCCGCGATCGAGATCGATACTGCCGCCCACAACCGACCAAGCCCAGACGTCACTTCACCACGGGCCATCAACACGGTTTCCCTCTCCCCATTGCGAACCAGAACACCTCAAGACATGGGCGGGACTCTACTCCCGCGCCAGCTCGCGCTCATAATACACATGATCGTGTCTTGATCACAAAATCCCTGCAAAACATATCCTTTCGGCCTCCAAGGTCGAATCGATTGAGCAAATGAAGACCGATACAAAAGATGGTTGCCTGCTACCTTTTGATCAGCTATTCTAGCTCGCTCGTTGAGTCTTGATCAATGAAGGAGGTGTATAGCACCGGGCCATCGCGATCGCTCAGACGTACCAACGTCTCACGACATCTAACGAAAGAGGCACATCCCATGAAAGCGCTAGCCATCCGCAGCTTGGTGGCCTTCGCCGCGCTCGCCGTGCTCGGCGTCGCGGCCGCCCCTGTACACGCGACCCTCACACCCGTCGGCCAGAGAATCTCAGCGAGCTCCGTCGACTCCGTGTTCAACGCCGACGACAGAGGGATCACGAACGTCAGATGCCCTGCAGTTGATTTCACAGGCACCATCGTCAACACCACCACCATCTCAGGCACCGTCACATTCAGAAGAAACACGAGAACTACATGCACCGGCGACGTGGCCGGTGCTGGGAACGTCTCATCAGATCAGGTCTCATGCAGAATCACACTCAGATCAATCAGCTCAGTTAGAAACACCAACGCCTCATTCGACCTGACCATCGACGCCCCCACCGTGGCCGAGCCATGCTCAGTCACCTTCCCATCCATACTGACCACAGTCACCGTCGATGCGCAGACCGTCAGAGGATGCGTCACATTCAACCAAGCAAATCAATCACTGACGGTGAACTGCAGACTGACCGTCACATCCAGATCCGCGGGAGTCTCAAGAACGGCAACGTTCACCGGCACCTTCTCAATCAGACCCAACATCACGATCTCATAGCCCGCTAGGCAATCGATGCAGAGCGAGGGGCCGATCGCTTCGGCCCCTCGCCCCCCAAGAACACCGCCCGGCCAGAGCCTAGGGGAGCGAGGCGCGCCTCGCGGACGACCCACGGGCGATAGAGCGAGCTACCGAGCGTCGTTCAGCCGTACAGACAAACTCCTACAAATATCTAACGAAAGAGGCACCATCCCATGAAAGCGCTAGCCATCCGCAGCTTGGTGGCCTTCGCCGCGCTCGCCGTGCTCGGCGTCGCGGCCGCACCTGCACACGCGACCCTCACAAGAGTCGGCCAGAGAATCTCAGCGAGCTCCAACGACGCTCAGTTCGACGCCGACGACGGATCGATCACGAGAGTCAGATGCCCTACGGTTGACTTCACAGGCACCATCGTCAACACCACCACCATCTCAGGCACCATCACATTCAGAAGAGACACGAGAACCACATGCACCGGCGACGTCTTGGGTGTCGGGAATCTCTCATCAGACGCCGTCTCATGCAGAATCACACTCAGATCAGTCGGCTCAGTTGCCGGCGTCAGTACCTCATTCGACGTGGCCATCGACACTCCCACCGTAGCCGAGCCGTGCTCAGTCACCTTCCCGGCCATAGGAACCACAGTCAACGTCGATGCACAGACCGTGAGAGGGTGCGCCACATTCACCCAAGCGACCCAGTCACTGGTGGTGAACTGCAGACTGACCGTCACATCCAGATCCGCAAGAGCCTCAAGAACGGCGACGTTCAGAGGCAACTTCTCAATCATAGCCAACCCCAGAATCACGGTCTCATAGCCTGTTAGACCGGCAATGCGCTGCGAGGGGGTCGATTGCTTCGGCCCCCTCGCGCCATCTAGAACACACCCGTCGACCGGGGCCCGGCCTAGGGAGCGAGACGACCGGACGCCGGCGGCTGGCGCGGATGGCGCGCCTCGCGGACGACCCAGCCGAGCACCGCGTCGACGAACGGAACCGGGCGGTGTGGAACGTCCTCGAGCGCAGCGGCGAACGCCCGGCCGGACGCGGCGAGACGAGCTTCGCTCTCGAGCGAGTCGAGCACGTGGGCGGCCTCGGGAATCGAGGGGATCCGGCGAAGGCGACGCAGGGCGCGGCGGAAGGCGAAGCGCAGGCCCTCGGCGCGGGCGGCGGCCCGCAGCCAGGTCGCCGTCATCACCAGCAGGACGGCGCGCAGTCCGCGGCTGAGGGCGACGTCGAGGCCGAGGCCGCCGATCGCCGCGAGCAGGAAGACGCTGAAGCCAAGCAGGGCGCTGAAGGCCAGACCGGCACGCAACGGCGCCGGGTCCGAGCGGGCGACGACCCAAGCCAGGACGAGGAAGGCGGCGACCCCGGCAAGCATCAGCCAACCGGAACTCGACAGCAGGACCGCGAAGACGATCACGGCCACGAGAGCCAGCAGGCGAGGATCGAAGCGGGCCGAGCCCGGCGCGGCGCCGTCTGCGGAAACCCCGAGCTCAGGAACAGGCCCCTCGGCGGGCGGGGAGCCATCGACACGCGGAAAGCCGTCAGCAAGCACAGATGCCTCGGCGGACGGCGACCCGCCGGCAGGCGTGGATCCCTCGACGGACGGGGAGCCATCACCGGACGCGGAGCCCGCATCGAGAAGGGACTTCTCGCCAGCAGTGGCATCCCAGCGCGCCAGACCACGCCGGTACACCAGCACCTGCACAACACTCGCGAACGTCGCCCACGCCGCCAGCCCGAGCACGGTGAAGATCAGGGTCTCACGCTCGCCGACGTCGAAGCCGACGCGGCTGGCGATCGCGTCGTAGGTGCCGGCGAACGCGTCGAGGCCGCCGGCGAGCACCCAGATGAAGATGGCCGTCTGCAGGCTGTTCTGCGCCAGCCGCAGCACGCCGCAGACGAGCATCTGCAGCCAGGCAGGCAAGCCGCGCGCCTCCATGCGCCCGAGCAGGGGCGCGGTGACCGCCTGGGTCAGCGGCACGCCGAAGCGGAGCGGACCGATGATCGCGACCGTCTCCAGCATCGCGGCGATGCTCACGCCGTAGCTGCGACGCATGCCCCGGCGCTCGGCCACGCGCGCCAGCGCGACGCCGCCGGCCAAGGCGACCCAGAAGCCGCCGCTCGGCACGACGCGGGAAGCGAGGAACGAGACCACCGCGACGTGTGCGGGGCCTGCGTCCGGCTCGGAACGCACGGAGGGACCCGCGGTCGCCATACAGCGACCGTAGCGGGCCTCCGCGGGTGCGGGTCTGGGTTTACTGCGGTCCGGAGAAGCGCCGGAGACCGGACTCGGCGATACGGCGTCCGAGGTCGGCCACCTGCTCGTCGCTCATCTGGTCGGTGGGAAGGCCGGCTTGTTCGAGCTCGTCACGCACCTTCGACACGCCCTGGATGAAGTCCAGCTTGGCGCCGAGCTTGACCATCACCGACTTGGCCTGCTCGTCGTCGATCGCTGCGCTGCCGTCCGCGGACGGCTTGAGGAGCCAGTTCTTGACGGCCTCCGCCTCGGCCAGCGTGAGGTCGAGCACGATCTCGTGCTCTTCGACGATCTCTGGAACGCCGTTGCTCACGTCAGTCGACATGCGCTGACTATCGACCCTTCGTGAAGCGGGCTTGAGCGCTGCGGACGCAGCATGGACGCCGGTTCACACGCGGTAGCGCTCGAGCGCCTCGCGGCGCGCCGCTGCGTGATCGACGAGCGGCGCGGGATAGTCCTCGCCGATCACGCAACCGACCTCGCGCTGGACGTCCTGCGGCATCGTCCACGGCTCCTTCAGGTACCTGCCCGGCACGTCGCGCAGCTCGGACACGTAGCGGCGCACGTAGTCGCCGTGCGGATCGAACTTCTCCATCTGGCGCGCCGGGTTGTACATGCGCCGGAACGCCGGCTGGGGATCGACGCCGACCGACGCGATCCACTGCCAGTTGCCGTTGTTGTTGGCCTCGTCGCCGTCGACCAGCAGGCGCATGAACCAGCGCTCGCCCCAGCGCCAGTCGATCCCCAGGTCCTTGGTCAGGAACGAACCGACCACCAAGCGGGCGCGGTTGTGCATCCAGCCCTCGCGCAGGAGCTGGCGCATGCCGGCGTCGACGAGCGGGAAGCCGGTCCGGCCCTCGCACCAGGCCTCGAACGGCTGCCGGGCATGGCTCCAGCTGATCGAGCCGCGGTAGCGGTCCTGGAACTCGGAGCGGACGTTGCGCGGGTTGTGCAGCAGCACGTGCGCGTAGAAGTCGCGCCAGCAGAGCTGCCGGTGGAAGGCGTCCGGGCCGTCGCCGTCCGGCAGCCGCTGCTCGAGCTCCCGTACCGACAGGCAGCCGAAGTGCAGCTGGGCCGACAGACGCGACGTGCGGTCCGCGCCGAGCGCGTCGTGGTTGTCGGCGTAGGCGCGAACGTCGTCGGCGAGAAACGCCGAGAGCCGCTCGCGTCCCGCCGTCTCGCCCCCGCGCGGCGGCTGCTCCAGCTCCTGCCGGAGCCCCAGCGAGGCCAACGACGGCAACCGTCCCTCGAGCACCTTCGACGGCAGGGCCGGCAGCGCAGGCGGCGCGCCGAGCACGTCGCGGCGGGGCGCGTCGCGCCAGGTGCGGTGGAAGGGGCTGAAGACCGTGTAGGGCTTGCCCTGCTGCGTCCGCACCGCGCCGAGGTCGTCGACGGCATGCAAGCCCGGCCGAGGATGCAGCGGCACGTCGCCGAGCGCCCGCCGCACGCGCTCGGCGCGCCGGCGCGCGAAGGGGCCGCTGTCGGCCGTCACGTACACGGCGTCCGCGCCAGCCGCCTGCACGAGCGCGGGCAGCTCCCGCTCGGGCGCGCCGTGACGCACCACCAGCCCGCTGCCGCGCTCGCGCAGCGAGCCGTCGAGGTCCGCGAGGCAGTCGAGCAGGAACTGGGTGCGCGGGCCGGAGGCGTGGCGGCCGTGCAGCAGCCGATCGTCGAGGCAGAAGACCGGCACCACCCGCTCGTGATCGTCGAGCGCCGCCCGCAGCGCCGGGTGGTCGTGGACGCGCAGATCGCGGGTGAGCCAGAGCAAGGCGGTCATCGTCATCGGTACGGAACGGACATCCCGAGCGGACGAGTCGCGTTCGGCGTAGCCTTTGGCCCTGCGATGGGCGAAACACGCGAGCGCTTTCCGCTGTTCCCGCTCGGGCTCGTGCTGTTGCCCCAGGAGGTCGTGCCGCTGCACATCTTCGAGCCGCGCTATCGCACGATGATCGGCGAGTGCCTGGAGTTCGACACCGAGTTCGGGATCCTCTGGCTCGGCGAAGGCGGTCTGCGCGAGATCGGCTGCTGCGCCATGGTCGAGCAGGTGCTCGAGCAGTTCGACGACGGGCGCATGAACATCGTCGTCCGTGGCAGTCACCCCTTCCGCCTGCTGCGCCGGATCGACGACATGCCCTATCCCGCCGGCGACGTCGAGCTGCTCGACGACGCCGACGAGGAACCCGACGAGGAAGTGGCCGGCGCCTCCCGCGAGCGCTATGCCGACCTCGTCGAGCGTGCCACCGACGAGCGGCCGACGGCCAGCGCACTCGAGCAGATGAGCGCATACGGGATGGTGGCGAACGTCGACGTGCCGCTGGACGCAAAGCAGGAGCTGCTAGAGCAGCGCTCCGAGCGCCTGCGGCTCGAGCGCGTCGGCGGGCTGTTCGCCGAGACGCTGCTGCGGCTCGAGCGCGCGGAGCAGATCGCCGAGCGGGCGCGCGGCAACGGCCGTGCGCACGGCTGAACGCCCAGCGGCGTTTACGCCTCGGCCGCCCCGGATATAGACCCAGGCGCGCGTCCCTGGCAGGGGGCGAGGTCGAACGACGGAGGTCTGGGATGAGCAGGATGCGTCTGGCGATCGCTTGCGCGCTCGCGTTGTCGTGCCTGGTGCCGGCAGCTGCCGCGCAGGCGAACTACGACCCGCACACGGTGATCGTCAAGTACGTGCCCGGCACGAGCGCCGGCGAGCGCGACGGGCTGCTCGGCCGCCTCGGCGCGAGCGGCGCGGTGGCGACGATCAAGGGCGTCGGCGCGCAGGTCGTGCGCGTGTCCGGAGACCCAGCCGCCGCAGCAGCGGAGCTGAACCGCAGCCCGGACGTGCTCTACGCCGAGCCGAACGAGATCCTGCGCACGCAGGCCGTCCCCGACGACCCGCGCTTCGGCGAGCTCTACGGGCTGGACAACAACGGCCAGACCGGCGGCAGCGCGGACGCGGACGTCGACGCCCCCGAGGGCTGGGACCTGGCCGGCCTGGCCGCCTTCCCCGCCACTGGCGGGGTGCGCGTCGGCATCGTCGACACCGGCATCGACCAGACCCATCCCGACCTCGCCGGCAAGACCGCCGCCTGCGCCCAGTCGCGGGGGCTGCTGATCTTCGCCGGACAGATCAGCGAGGGCAGCTGCGCCGACGACAACGACCACGGCACGCACGTGGCCGGCACGATCGCGGCCAACGCCGACAACGGCATCGGCGTGGCGGGCGTGGCCTTCGACGCCCAGCTCGTGATCTGCAAGGCGCTCGGCGGACCGCTCGGCACGGGCACCACCGCGGACGTCGCGAACTGCATCGGCTGGGTGCACGAGCAAGGCGCCAAGGTGATCTCGATGAGCCTCGGCGGCGGCGCCTCGACCACGCTCCGAAGCGCGGTCACCAACGCCTGGGAGGGCGGCGGTCCGGGCGGCTCGGTGATCGTCGCGGCGGCCGGCAACGACGGCGACGCGACCGTCAACTACCCGGCCGGCTACCCCGAGGCGGTCTCCGTCGCGGCCACGGACGCCAGCGACGCGCGCGCCGACTTCTCGAACGCCAACGCGGACGTCGAGGTCGCCGCGCCCGGCGTGGACGTCCTCTCGACGGTTCCCGGCGGCGGCTACGAGGCGTTCTCCGGCACCTCGATGGCGACCCCCCACGCCGCCGGCGTCACGGCGGTACTCTGGCAGCTCGACCCTGGCGCGGCCGCGAGCACGATCCGCAGCCGCTTGGACGCAGCCGTCGACGACCTCGGCACCCCCGGCCGCGACGCGAGCTTCGGCTTCGGCCGCGTGAACCTCTGCAAGGCGGCCGGCGGGTCCTGCGCGTACAGCGGCGGCGGCTAGCCGACGACGGTCATCCGACGACCCGCGTTCGAGCACGGGGACGGAGCTGCTCCCTCCGTCCCCGGCGGCGGGTTCCGCGCCCGAACGCTCTCGTCAGCTCCCGGAGCGACTCGTCGAGCGCGGCGGGCAGTGTGCGCACCTGCGGGAACGCCTGCGGGTCCGCGTAGAGGCCGAAGGTGACGCGCGAGCGGTAGGTGAAGATGCCGATCGAGAGCGCGTGGCCGGCGGCGATCGGCACGACGGGATGCGCCTCGACCAGCTCCGCCCCGAGCACGTAGAGCGGAAGGTCGGGTCCGGGGATGTTCGAGATCGTGAGGTTGTAGGTGCGCGGCGCGGCCACCGCCCGCGCCGCGACCGTGCGCAGCGGCGGCGGCAGCAGGCCGAGCGCGTTGAACACCGTCTCCGCGCCGGCCGGACGGCCCGAGCGCTTGAAGGCCGAGGTCTCGCGGTGCACGCGACCGAGGCGGGCAGCCGCGGAGGGGACGTCGAGCGGCAGGTCGACGAACACCATCGAGATGCGGTTGCCCAGATCGCCCCGCTCGTCCTCGGCGCGCACGCTGACCGGCACCATCGTCTTCAACGGCCGCGGCTGATCGCCGCGCTCGAGCGCGATCTGGCGTAGCGCTCCCGCCGCGACGGCGAGGCAGACGTCGTTGAACGTCACCGCCGCCGCTCGCTTGATCACGCGCAGGTCGTCGCGCTGCGTCGCGTAGCGCACGAGCGTCCGCCGCGCCCCGATGCGGCTGTTCAGCGCAGAGCTCGGCGCGGGGCGCAGCAGGTCCTCGCCGGCCGCCAGCGCGGCCCGGCGCAGCGAGGCGCCGAGCCGCGCCGCCGAGCGCGGCTCGGTCGCCAGCCGCGCGGCGCCGCGCACGGCGCGCAGGGACTCCCCCGCGCCGGCCGAGAGCGCGTCTGCCGCCAGCCGCGCCGCGCCCGGGCTGCGTTCCGGCTCCCACGGCGCGAGCGGCTCGGCGACCGCGTCCGGCGTCAGGTCGAACAGCAGCAGCGCGACCTCGACGGCGGACTTGCCGTCCACGAGCGCGTGGTGGAACTTCGCCATCAGCCCGACGCGGTTGCGGCTCAACCGCGGGGCCAAGCGAATCTCCCACAGCGGCGCGTCGCGCGGCAGCGGCACCGACAGCGCCCGGTCGCAGAGATGCGCGAAGCGCTTGTCGTCGAGCACCGCGTGCATGGGACCGAGCGGCAGCACGTGGCGGCTGACGTCGAAGTGCGGGTCGTCGACCCAGGACGGCTCGCCGAGGCCGGCGGCGGGAAACGCCAGCCGGCGGCGAAAGCGCGGCGCGCGGTCGAGCCGGGCGGCGATCGAGCCGCGCAGACGCTCGACCGTCGGTGGTTCGCCCCCGGGCGGAACCTGGAGGGTGGCGCTCCATGCCACGTGCATGTGGGCGCCACCCGTCTCCAACCTCAGGAACGAGCTGTCCATTGCGGAGAGACGCTCGTGCATTGGAAGAGGGTGGCCCATCAGCACGGCGCAGTCATCGGACCACCGGTCGAAAGTGGGACCGGCGTCGGTGGACCGGCGGTCGAAGCTCAGCGGGCGCGCGCCACCGTCACGGGGGCGCAGCCCGCCTCCGAGAGCGCGGCGCGCACGCTTGCACGGCCGCGGTGGTGCAGGCCGTGGATCGAGCTCTCGGTGCGCCGCATGCGCAGCGCGATCTCGCTCGGCGACAGGCCCGCCACGTGACGCAGCATCACCACCTCGCGCTGATCGGCCGGCAGCGCACCTAGCACCGTGCGCAGCACGCCCAGCTCGTCCGCCGAGTCCTCGACGACGTGATCGACGCGCACCTCGCCGACGGGGATCTGGCGCCGTCCGCGCAGGTGGTCGATGGCCGCGTTGCGCGCGACGCGCGTCAGCCAGCCGGCGAACGGCGTCTCGCGCCGGCGGTAGTTGCGCAACGAGCGGGTGAGCTTGAGGAAGACGTCCTGGGTGACGTCGTCGGCGTCGTCGCGGTTGCCGACGATGCTGGCGACGTAGCCGCGCACGTCGTCGGCGTAGTTGACGTACAGGTAGTCCAGCGCGCCGGCGTCGCCTGCCTTGGCGGCGGCGATCGCCCTGTCGAGCTGCTGCTGCGAGTCCATCTGGGGGTTCCCTCCTCGGCGTTCGGCTTGCATCCTTCGCCGAGTAGGGCGTTCACTCGCCGTGAACGATGTTCACGTAGGCGCCGAGCCGGACCACAGCACCTCGCCCGGCTCGACGGTGAAGTCCATGCGCACGCGGAAGCTCGGCCCCAGCGCGCCGCTCTCCAGCCCCAGCTCGGGACCGAGCGGATGACTCGCCAGCGGGGCGACGTCCAGCCGGTGCCCACCCAAGGCCCGGGCACTGAAGCTGCCCGGCACGATCCGTGCCGGCGCGGTCACGATCTGCAGCTGGCTGGCCATGCCCGGCGTGGTCGGGTCGCGGAACTGGCGCAGGAAGATCTGCGGCACCTCGGAGCGCAGCAACGAGCGCAGATCGGACAGCCCGTCGCCGAGGTCGTCGAGCTCGGAGCGCACCAGCGAGAGCGTCGCCAGCGACGAGCGCGCCATCGCGACGAGGTCGTCGAGGTCGTCCGGCGTGGCCCAGTCGAGCAGCGTGCCCAGCAGGCCCGAGCGGGTGACCTCGAACAGGCGCTGGCGCTGCGGCGCCTCGCCGCGACCGTACTCCCGGATCGCGTGGGCGTCGAGCTGGAAGCGCTTGGGCGGGCCCGGCGTGCGCGAGCGCGTGATCCCGTCGCCGGAGAAGCGTGGATAGCCCCAGTTCTTGGCGTAGCCGTAGACCTCGCGCCCCGAGGCGACCGAGATCGGATCGTCGAGCCAGAGGTAGGGCAGGAACACGCCGACCGCCGGCGTCCCCTCCGGCCCGCGGCAGCGCACCGGGATCCAGATCGCGGCATGGCGCTCGGGGACGACGCCCATGGTGTCGAACGGCGCGGACTGGGGGCGGATGCCCTCGATCAGCCCGAACGTGATCACCGCGTGGTCGAGCAGCGGCGTGCAGCTGACGACCCCGCCGGAGGGCTCGTCGAAGACCTTGTGGCAGAGCCGCTCCAGCCGCTCGCGGTCGCAGCGCGCCCAGAAGCCGTAGAGCGTGGTGCCCTCGCACAGCAGCGGCCCGGGCGCGCTCGTGAGACCGCCGTACTCGACGTAGGCGGGCGCGCCGGCGGCGGAGGTCACGCGCTTGCGCACCGCGAGCGGGTCGCCAGCCGCGGCGATCAATGCCGCAGCCGCGGACTGGCCGGACTGCACCGCCGCCTCGACGCTGCCGGCGTTGACCGGCGTGCGCGTCCAGTCCCCGGCCAGAACGAGGTTCTCGAAGCCCGAGTCGCCCGGGGCGAGCCGGTGCTTGGTGCTGCCGGCCGGCGTCAGCACGTAGCGCTCGCTGCCGGCGGTGTTGGCGCGCCAGAACTGGTCGTCGAGAACGCCGCCGGCGCGCCCGTCGACGCCGACCAGCGACGAGCCCGGCCCCTCGCCGTAGGCACCCCGCGCGAGCGCGTGCGCCCCCGCCCGCACCGCCGCGAGCGCCTGCTCCTCGGGCCCGTCCGGCAGCGTGCCGCAGAGGTAGGCGAGCCGGCGCAGGTCCGAGCCGGGCGGCCAGGCCTCACGCGCGACGAGGTGCGTCATGTCGCAGGACGTGTCGAATGGCTTTGCCAGCCCCCCGGCGATGCCGCCGCCGTCGCCGAGGCCGGGCGGATGCCCGTCCTCGCCGAGCCAGATCTGCAGCGACTGGGTGGCGGTGGTGCGCTGCGCCGCCAGCATGGCCACGAAGCGCGGGTTGGCGGCCACGAGCTCCCCGCACAGCGGTTCGAGCGCGCCGACCGAGATGCCGAGCACGACGGCGTCGAAGTCCTCGCCTCGTCGCAGCTGCTTCGCACCGCGCCCGAGCGGGTCTGCGACGCGCTCGAGGTCAGCGCCCGTCGCGCGTAGCTGCTCGCCCTGCTCGAGCTGATCCCAGAGCGGCGCCGCCGGCCAGCAGCGCTCGCCCGCGACGGTCACCAGCGGCTCGTATTCCCCGTCGCGCAGCGTCGCCTGCTCGACCACCTCGACCGTGTCGAGCGCACGTCCGTCCTCGCCGACGCCGAGGCCGGTGACGTGATGGAAGAAGCGGAAGTGCACGCCGCGCTTGGCAAGCGCGTCGTAGAGCGGGGCGAAGATGACATCGCCCATGCCGCCCTCCATGCGCAGCATCAGCGCCCCGTCGTGGCCGAACAGGATCCGGAACAGGTTCTCGAGCGCCATCCCGGCGGCGACGTTCGGACGCTTCGGGTCGCCCTGCTCGTAGGCGAAGGCGAGGTCGTAGAGCACCCGCACGAACGAGTGCTCGAGCGTGTCGTCGAAGCGGACGTGCGGCTGCAGCCACTCCCGGAACTCGAGCTCGTCCAGACGCGCGATCGCAGCCGGGTCGAAGTCCCCGGGCGGACGCAGCAGCTCGTCCTCGACGATGCCGGTCAGCAGCGCGGCCCAGAAGTCGAGCAGGCGGTTGAGCACGCGCAGCGTGAACGGCGTGTCACCTGGGATCGCGCGCTCCACCAGCGCCTGCGCCTCGACCGCGCCACGCAGCAGCCGCGCCGTCTCGCGCAATGCGCGGCCGTCGTCCGGCGGGGACGCCCGCGCCACCGCGGCCGCCAGCTTCAGTGCGGCCGGCACCGCTGCCCAGCCCTCGTCGACGTCGTCGAGGAAGGCCCGCCAGCTGCGCAGCAGGCGCTCGGTCGCACCGAGCGCCGGATCGTCGGGCGCGGTCTGGGGCACCTGCTCCAGCGGCTGCGCCGGCAGCGGCAACGACCACGAGCGCAGCTCGTCGCCGTCCGGATCCCAGAGCACGAGTCGTTCGATCGGGCTGAAGGCGCTCGCCCACGGCTTGGCCGGCGCGTCGTCGCCGAGCTCCTCGTAGGCACGGCGGATCAGCCCGAAGGCCTCGCGGTAGAAGCCGAACCAGACGTGCAGCCCGTGCTCCTCGATCCGCTGGCCGGTCTCCTTGCGGCGCCCGCTCGCCCCCTTGCCGCCCAGCCGCCAGCCGGGCTGGAGCACGGTCACCTCGAAGCGCTCGCGCAACGCCTCGGTCGCCGTCAGCTCGAAGGCGGCCGCGAGCGAGCCCGCGCCACCGCCGAGTACGAGCACGCGTTGCTTGGCGGCGCTCGGGCTCAGAGGACGAGCTCCCAGCGCAGCTCGTCCTGCGGGGCCGGGTCGTAGGCGCAGAAGGTGCCCGTGCGCACGGCGCGTGCGAGGTGGCCGCCGAGCGCGGCGTCGCCCTGCTCGATGCGGCCGATCGCCTTGCGGATCGCGCGCGTCGCGTTCACGCGGGCGCGCTCGGCCGCCGAGGCGGCGACCCGGTCGCGGCCACCGAGCCCCACGGCAGCGGCCAGCTCGTGGGCGATCGCCTCGCGCTCGGCCTGGGCACGCGCGCCGCGCTCGGGGTCGTTGAAGCGCTCGGCCTCGGCGATCTCCTGGTCGAGATCCTCAAGCCGCAGCCGATAGGCGTGCTTGGCCTTCGGGTCGAGCAGCACGCCCGCGTCCCCGGCGGGCCGTCGCAGGTCGAGCTCGGCGACGCCGCCGGCCGGCACCGGTTCGGGTGGCGAGCCGGTCAGCTCGAGCACGTGCACCTCGGCGTGCGGATCGCTCAGCAGCCGGGCGAGGTAGCGCAGGCCCTTGGAGTCCTTGAAGTGCAGCTCGGCGGCGGCGGAGTGCAACGTCCAGACGTCGCCGCTGCGACGCAGCGCCACGGCGGCGTCGGCCAGCTGCGAGTCCTCCGCCTGGGACGTGTCGCGCACCCGTGCCGTGCGAGGGATGGCGGCGAGCACCGCGGCGGCGCGTTCGTGTCGAGCCAGCGACTCCGCCCGACGCGTGACGTTCATGGCCCCGAGGCGACGTCCCTCGCCCATCGCCAGCTCGAGCAACGGGCGGGCGTGCTCGGCGTCGCCCGGGGCGCCGCGCTCCAGCCGCACGGCGGCCTCGTCGACGGCGGCCCGCGCAAGCCAGATCGGCGCCTCGGCGCGCTGGTAGCGCTCGGCCGAGGCGAGCAGGTGGCGCTCGGCGTCGTCGTAACGGCCGAGCAGCGCAGCCAGGCGACCGAGCGCGTGGTCGACGTCGCCCCAGGCGCTGATCCCGGTGTAGGCGATCTGCGCGGCGAACGCCTCCAGCCGTGCGTAGAGCGACGCGGCGCGATCGGCGTCCCCGACGCCAGCGCAGACGTGCGCCCAGATCACCTGCCCGGCCAGCCAGGTCACGTCGCGCGGCAGCTCGGAGAGCGACTCGGTGGTCAGCAGCTCGGCCGCCTCGTCGCGCAGGCCGGCCTCGAGGCAGGAGAGCGCCAGCAGCGCGCGCAGGGCCGGAATGCCCGGGTTGTCGCGTACCAGGGCGGCGATCAGCGGCTGCTGCTCGGCGAGCCGACCCTGCTCGTAGCGGATGTTCATGAGCTGGTTGGCATGGAACGAGCGCGCGTCCGGCTGGCCGCCCTCGAGTCCGCTCGCGAGCGCCTCGCCGGCGAGCTGCTCGGCGTCCGCCAGCCTCCCGGCCACGATCGCGAGGTTGGCGGCGTCGTAGAGCGCGAGCCAACGCGTGGTCGGCTCGCCGAGCTTGGCCGCCAGCGCGCCCTCGCGCTCGACCGCCCGCCGTGCCGCCTCGATCCGGCCGGCCTGCACCAGCGCGACGCCGTGCCAGTGGATGGCGGCGAACTGGGCCAGCGGATCGCCCAGCTCGTCGGCGATCCGCACGCTCTCCTGCGAGCTCGCCAGTCGGTCGTCGAGCGTCTCGGGCACCCAAACCGGCACGAAGCGAGCGCTGAGCACGCGACAGAGGGTCGCGGCGTCCCCGACCCGGCGGGCGATCGCGACGGCCTCGTCGCTCAGCGCCAGCCGGCGCTCGAAGCCGGGTGCGAAGCTGAGCTCGGAGGCGAGCGTCGCGAGCAGCAGCGCGCGCTCGCGCGAGTCCTCCTCGCCGACGAGCTCGAGCGCGCCGTGCAGGATCGCGATCCGCTCCTCGTCGACGGCGCCGGAGGCGCTGACGAAGCCACGCGTGTTGGCGAGCGCGGCGCCCACCACGAGGTCGGTCTCCTCCAGCCGGTTCGCGAGTCGAGCCGCAGCCAGCAGCGTCTCGCGAAAGCCCGCGTTCCCACGCTGGCGCTGTGCGATCCCGAGCCCGATCAGGAGCTGGGCACGACGGCGATCGTCGCCGTAGCCGCCGGCGTCCAGCAGCTTCAGCGCCCGGGTGTGCCAACGCGTGGCGGCGTGCGGCTCGAGCTGGTCGAGCGCGTGCTGGCCGGCGAACGTCGCCCAGCGCAGCGCCCGCTCGGGGTCGGCCGGGATCGCCTCGCGCCAGTGCTCGCCGAGCGCGGCCGCCCACGGTCCGGGCCGCTGCTCGACCCTTCCCTCAAGGTACTCGGCCGCACGCCGATGCAGCAGGCCCCGCCGAGCAGGTCCCTGCTCTTCGTACAGCGTCGTGCGGATCAAGCCGTGGCGGAACCGGAAGCGACCCGAGCGGTCGTCGGCCGGCTGTACCAGCCGGGCGTCCGCCGCGGCGTCGATCGCGACGGCCAGCCGAGCGGCGGCCTGCGAGTCCTCCGCCTCGAAGGTCGCGACGGCGAGCACGGCGTCGAGGTCGAACTCGCCTCCGATCACGGCTGCCGCGGCGAGTGCCCGCTCCACGTCGGAACCGAGACGAGCCGCACGAGCCACGATCAGCTCGCGCACGGTCGGCGGGGCGGGCAGAGCCTCGGTGTCGGCGAGCTCGTCGACAGCGCGGCGCAGGGCGTTGCGGTCGCCGAGGCTGCGCAGTACCTCGCCGGCGAAGAGCGGGTTGCCGCCGGTGTCGCGCTGGAGCGCACCGGCGAAGGCGCGTTCGCGCTCGTCGAGCGCCTCGCCGGCGGTCTGCTCGACGAGCGCAGCGATCTGCTCGTCGCCGAGGCCGCTGAGCGCCAGCTCGCGCACGCGCTCGTCGCGGCGGAGCTCCGCGAGCGTCGTCGCCGGACCCTGCCCGCCGGGGCGGTAGCCGGCGATCACCAGCAGTCGCAGCGACCCCGGCGCCATCAGCAGGTGCCGCAGCAGCAGCACGGTCGGCTCGTCGGCCCACTGCAGGTCGTCGAGCGCCAGCAGCAGCGGCACCTCGCGCGAGGCGGCGGTCAGCAGCGAGGCGACCGCCGAGAACAGCAGGTAGCGCTCGCCTGCCGCACCCGGCGGCCGCGCGACGCCGGCCTGGTCGCCCAGCGCCGGCACGAGCGCGGCCAGCTCACGCGCCCCCGCGGCCTCGATCGTCGCGGCGGCAGGGCTGTGGGTGACGAAGTGGGTGAGCGCCTCGGCGAACGGCTGGTAGGGCTGGCCGACGCCCTCGTCGCTGCGCCCGTAGAGCACGACCGCGCCACCGGCATGCGCCGCCAGCGCCGCCTCGGACACCAACCGCGTCTTGCCGATGCCCGGCTCGCCGCTGACGAGGAACGCGCTGCGCTCCCCGGGGCCGAGGGCTGCGAGCGCACCGAGGATCGCGCCCAGCTCCGCGTCGCGCCCGACGAAGGGGAAGCGTGCGGGGTCGCCCCGCAGCGGCGCGGGCAGCGGGACTCCCGTCCCCGCGCCGAGGACGAGCCGCCAGGCGCTCGCGGGCGTCTCGGTCACGTCGAGCGGCCGCACCTCGAAGGCGTGTGCCGCATCGGCGAGCACGCGGACGACGTCGCCCACCAGCACCTCGCCCTCCGCTGCCGCGCCGGCGAGCCTCAGGGCTTCGTCGGCGGCCAGTCCCTCCAGCCCGTCCGCTCTGCGTACGAGCCTGCCGTGAGCGATGCCGATCCTCGGCGCGCGCCGGCCGTGGGCCCGCTCCTGCGCCTGCACGGCGGCCGCCAGCGCGGCACTGACGCTCTCGAACTCCGCCAGCAGCATGCCGTCGCGCTCGACCAGCTCCCCGACGTGGCCGGCGACGGCGGCGCGCTGCGAATCGGGCGTGCAGCCGATCGCCACCGACACGACCGTGGCCGTGCGCTCTCGTGGCGTCGTCGACTCCTCGAGCGAAGCCGGTCCGTGGCGATCTCGACTGGTCACGATGCAACGCGCCGGGGCCAGGCGCGTCCCCCGCAAACTAGGTCGCGTTGACCGCGCAGTCAAGGTTCATTGCGCCATCCATAGACAGATGGGCCTCCAGCGGAGGCGTCCTTGCACCGGAATACGGTCAGAAATCTCTGCGTGGACGCTGTCGCGGGGCTCACTCGGCCACGACCACGGCGCCTCCGCGGCGGGGATCTCCACCACCCGAGAGCGCACCAGCCGGCGAGCACGTGACCGCCTGCACGCCGCCGAAGTAGAGGTTGCGCTCGGCCCAGCGCCGCACCTTCCAGCCTCGCTCGAGGAGGCGTTCGAGCGCTGCCTCGTCGATGCCCGGCTCAGCGTCCACCTCGCCGTCCTCGACGTGCAACCGCGGCGCGGAGACCGCCTCCTGCGCAGCCAGTCCGTGGTCGACGACGCCGAGGATCGTCTGCAGGATCGCCGAGCGGATGCGGTTCGAGCCCGCCGAGCCGAGCGCCAGCTCCGGCGCGCCGTCGCGCAGCACCACGGTCGGCGCCATCATGCTCGGCACGCGCGTGCCCGGCTCGTGCAGGTGGAAGCCGAGCGGGTTGAGGTCCTGCTCGCCGAGCATGTTGTTGAGGTGCATGCCGGTGCCGGGCACCACCACGCCCGAGCAGGACCCGTTCGAGCACGTGACCGTCGCACAGCCGCCGTCGGCGTCCATGACCGTGATGTGGGTCGTGTTGCCCAGCCGCGAGCGCACCTCGCTGGCGACGGTGTCGAGCGCGTCCTCGGCCAGGAAGCGCTCCAGGTACCCCTCTTGGACCAGGCCGTCGAGGAACTCGGCGTCGCGGGCGCGGTTGGTCGAGGCGATCACCTCGGCCACGGTCGCGGAGTCCGGCGCGCCCTCCAGCCGCTCGACGATCCCGAGCGCGTCCGCGATCAGGATGCCGCCGGAGGACGGCGGCGGGTTCGTCAGCACCTCGCGGCCGCGGAACGTCACGCGCGCCGGCTCGCGCTCGATCGGCGCGTAGGCCGCGAGGTCCTCGCGCGTGAGCAGCCCGCCGCGCGCGAGCACCCAGTCGCTGACCGCGGCCGCCACGTCGCCGTCGTAGAGGAAGCCCGGTCCCTCGGCGCCCAGCCGCTCGAGCAGGTCACCGAGCTCGGGCAGGCGGATCGTGTCCCCCTCGCCGAGCAGGCGCCCGCCGGGCGCGTAGATGGCCTCGCACTCGGGCGTGGAGCGGAAGATCGGCTCCAGCACCTCGAACAGGAACGCCTGCAGCGGCACCACCGGCACGCCCGCCCGCGCCGCCCGCGCCGGCGCCGCCACCAGCTCGGCCAGCGGCACGCTGCCGAAGCGCTCGAGCGCCTCCGCGAGCCCGCGCGGCGTCCCGTAGGCGCCGCACGACGAGGGTCCGACGTTGAAGCGCTGCAGCGCGTCGTCGGAGAAGCGGACGTCGATCGGCGTCAGCGTCGCGGGTTCGCCGGGGGCGTCCGGGCCGGCCCCGGGAGCGGCCACGAAGAAGTCGAGCAGGTGGTCCTCGCCGCCGGCGGTGTGCACGAGCATGAAGCCGCCCGCGCCCGGGCCCGTCAGCGGCGACTCGGCCACGAACGACATCAGCACCGCCGCGACGGCGGCGTCGACCGCGTTGCCGCCGGCGCGCAGCACGTCCGCGCCCGCCTGGGCGGTCAGCGGATGCCCGCCGGCGACCACGCCCTTCATCGACCTGCGCCCCTCATGGGCGCACCCTATTCGGACTCAGCGATGCGGGATGAATTCCGGCACGTCGACGTCCATCAGGCTGCTGCTGCGCGCCCGCTCGCGCCCGCGCCGCACGCGCGGCTCGGCGTCCGCCGGGATGCGGCGCTCGTCGCTGCTGGGGCGCGAACGGTGCTGCGGGCGATCGCCGTAGCCGGTCGCCACGACCGTCACCCAGACCTGGTCCTCGACCTTCTCGTCGACCATGGCGCCGAAGATGATGTTCGCGTCCGGGTGCGCGGCGTCCGCGACCGCCTTGGCGGCCTCGTTGACCTCCCAGAGGGAGATGTCGCGCCCGCCGGTGATCGACAGCAGGATCGAGCGGGCGCCCTCAAGCGAGGTCTCCAGCAGCGGGGACTCGATCGCGTGCGCGACCGCGTCCATCGCCCGGGTCTCGCCCACGCCCATGCCGATGCCGAGCAGTGCCTGCCCCGCCTCGGCCATGATCGTGCGCACGTCCGCGAAGTCGAGGTTGATCAGCCCCGGCAGGGTGATCAGGTCCGAGACGCCCTGCACGCCCTGGCGCAGCACGTCGTCGGCGACGCGGAAGGCGTCGACCATCGAGGTGCTGCGGTCGAGCACCTGCAGCAGGCGCGCGTTCGGGATCACGATCAGCGTGTCGACCTCGCGGGCGAGGTCCTCGACGCCCTCGTCGGCCGCCTGGCCGCGGCGCACGCCCTCGAAGGTGAACGGCTTGGTGATGATGCCGACCGTCAGCGCACCGACCTCGCGGGCGATGCGCGCCACCACCGGCGCGGCGCCCGTACCGGTGCCGCCCCCGGCGCCGGCGGCCACGAAGACCATGTCCGCGCCCTTGAGCAGGCCCTTGATCTCGTCGTACTCCTCGAGCGCCGCCTGGCGGCCGAGCTCGGGGTTGGCGCCCGCGCCGAGACCGCGCGTGGACTCACCGCCGATGTGCAGGCGGGTCTGGGCCGCGGAGCCCTCGAGCGACTGCATGTCGGTGTTGACCGCGATGAACTCGACGCCCTCGACACCGGCCTCGATCATGCGGTTGACCGCGTTGACGCCGGCGCCGCCGACGCCGACCACGCGCAGCACCGGCTCGGCGTGACCGTGATCGACGTTCATCGCCGGGGGCAAGGGCTGCGAGCGCTCCGGCGGCGCGCTGGGCGCAGCCGGCGGCGCGGGAGCGTGGTCGAGGATGTTCTCCGGGATGTCCGCGCTGAAGACGCTGCGCAGGCGCTCCTCGGGCGTGGGGATGCCGTCGTAGCGGCTGCCGGTGGCACGACGCTCGCCGGCGTGCGAGGCGGGCGCGGGACGCGACTCGGCCGCGGTCCGCTGATCGGCGGCCGGGGCGGGACGCTGCTGCTCGCGCGCGGGAGCCGGGTCCGGCTTCGACTCCACCGGGCGCACCTCGCGACCCTGGCGCTCGGCGGCACGCGACTCCAGCTCGCGACGCTCGGCCTCGCGCTGCGCGGACCGCTCGGCGGCGGTGGTGCGCAGCTCCGGGTCGACGGGCTTGCTCGCCTGCGCCTCGGGCTGATCCTCGTCCGTCTTGCGGAACAGCTGGGCCAGGGGCCCCTCGCGCATGCTTGCCCGCTTACCGCTTGCCATTCGCCAGGACCTCCTCCGCCAGTTGCCGGTAGGCGTATGCCGCCTTGCCGTCTGGGTCGTACTTGAGTACGGACATGCCCTTCACCGGCGCTTCGGCGAAGCGCACGGTCTTGTTGATGCGCGAGGCGAAGACGCGCTCCCCGAAGTTCTCCTCGAGGATCTCGATCGCCTCCTTGGCGTGCACGGTCCGGTTGTCGACGAGCGTGGGCAGGATGCCCTCGATCTCGATCTCTGGGTTGAGCTCCTCACGCACCATGGACAGCGTGTTCTGGAGCTGGATCAGCCCGCGCATGGACAGATACTCGCATTGCACGGGGACGATTACCTTGTGGGAGGCCGTCAGGGCGTTGATCGTGAGCAGCCCGAGGCTCGGCGGCGTGTCGATGAAGATGAAGTCGTAGTCGTCGGCGACCTTGCTCAGCGCCTTCTTCAGCGAGCGCTCGCGGCCGATCATCGTCGACATCGCGATCTCCGCGCCGGCGAGGTCGATCGAGGCGCAGGCGACGTCCACCTCGCGCTTGCGGATGATCTCGCGGATCGAGAGCTGGTGCACGAGCACGTCGTAGATCGAGGTCTCGAGCGTGTCGGGGTCGATCCCCTGGCTCATCGTCAGGTTCGCCTGTGGGTCGAGATCGACGCACAGGACGCGGTTGCCCCGCTCGACGAACGCCGCGGCGAGGTTGAGCGTGGTCGTCGTCTTCGCCACACCACCCTTCTGGTTGGTGAAGGCGATCACCTTGGCCGTGGACGTCACGGGGGCCTCCGGTTCCTTGGCGCGCGCCGGCTCGGCATTCGCGCCGTTGGTGGACTTGCGGTCGAACAGTCCCATTACGGGAGCCCTATTCGCACGCGCGCGCACGATTCCTTCCAGGCCGTCCGCCCGTACCCTTGACGCGCGGCCGATGAGTGAGCTCTTCGACAGGCGTCTGATCGTGGTTGTGGGCAAGGGTGGCGTCGGTCGCACGACCGTCGCGGCCGCCCTCGGCCTCGCTGCCGTGCGGGCCGGCAAGCGCACGGTCGTGGCCGAGGTCGCCGAGCAGTCGGCGCTCGCCTCCCTGTTCGGCGTGTCGGCGCTCGGGCATGGCGAGGGCGAGCTCGCCGACGGGCTGTCGGGGGTCTCGATCGATCCCGAGCAGGCGCTGTCGGAGTGGCTGCGCCACCAGCTGCACTCGAGCACGCTCGCGGGCGTGCTCGGCCACAGCCGCATCTTCGGGCTGCTGACCGCCGCCGCACCCGGCGTCGCCGAGCTGGTGACGATCGGCAAGGTCTGGGACATGGCCCAGTTCGAGCGCCGTACCGGCGGCTCGACCTACGACCTCGCGATCGTCGACGCGCCCGCCACCGGTCACGGCCTGGCGATGCTGCGCGCGCCTGCGACCTACGCCGCGATCGCGCGCGTCGGCCCGATCGCGCGCCAGGCGAGCGTCATCGCCGGCTTCCTTGCGGACCCCGTCGAGACCGCGGTGGTCGCGGTGGCGCTGCCGGAGGAGATGCCGGTCAACGAGACGCTCGAGTTCGAGCACGACCTCAGCGAGGCCGTGGTGCGCGGGCTCGACCGGATCGTCGTGAACGCGGTCGAGCCGGAGCGCTTCAGCGCGGCGGAGGCGAAGCAGCTCGCCGCAGTCGGCGAGCGCGGCTCGACGACCGCGCAGGAGGCCATCGCGTCGGCCGCGTCCGCGCGGGGGCGCGCGGCCGAGCAGCACGCCCAGGTCCGGCGCCTGCGCCGCGCCGCCCACGCGCCCGTCACGACGCTGCCGCTGCTCACCGACGCCGAGCTCGGCCTGGAGCAGGTCGAGCAGCTCTCGCGCGAACTGGAGCGGCGACTGTGAGCGCGCAGGTCGAGGACTGGCTGCGGCGCAAGGACGTGGTCGTCGTCGCGGGGTCCGGCGGCGTCGGCAAGACGACGACGTCTGCCGCGATCGCGCTCGGCATGGCGGCGCGCGGCAAGAAGGTAGCGGTGCTGACGATCGACCCGGCGCGGCGGCTCGCGAACGCGCTCGGGCTGCCGGAGCTCGGCAACGAGGAGCGCCGGGTCGACGTAGACGTCAAGGGCGAGCTGTGGGCGATGATGCTCGACGCCAAGCGCACCTTCGACGAGCTGATCGAGACCCATGCGCCCGACGAGCGCACGCGCGACGCGGTGCTCTCGAACCGCATCTACCAGGAGCTGTCGAGCGCGGTGGCCGGCTCGCAGGAGTACATGGCGATGGAGAAGCTCCACGAGCTCCACCTCGAAGGCCGCTACGACCTGCTCGTGCTCGACACGCCGCCGAGCCGCCACGCGCTCGACTTCCTCGACGCGCCGCGACGGCTGTCGAGCTTCATCGACTCGCGCTCGCTGCAGTTCTTCAGCACGCCCGGCAGGCTCGGGATGAAGGTCTTCGGCCGCGGCACGGGCATGCTGTTCGGCGTCCTGCGCCGGGCGACCGGCATCGACATGCTCGAGGACCTCTCGGGCTTCTTCCGCTCCTTCGGCTCGATGACCGAGGGCTTCCGCGAGCGTGCCGAGCGCGTCACGGCGCTGCTGGAGAGCAGCGCCAGCGCCTTCGTGATCGTCACCTCCCCTCGCCAGGCGGCGATCGACGAGGCGCTCTTCTTCCATCGCCGCCTGGTCGAGGCCGACCTGCCCTTCGCCGGCGCGATCGCCAACCGCGTCCGCGTCGCCGGCGACCCCGCCTCCGCCTTCGAGCTGCACGAGCTGCTCGGCGACGAGCAGCTCGCGCGCAAGGTCCTGCGCACCTACGACGAGCAGCGCGCCCTCGCCGAGCGCGATCAGGCCAACCTCGACCTCCTTCGAAGGCGCCTGCGCCGCCGTCCCCTGCTCGAGGTCCCCATGCTCGACGGCGACGTCCACGACCTCGACGGCCTCCGGCGCATGAACGCCCACCTCTTCGGCGAGCGCTAGATCGGGGCCGAGAAGTCCTCGGGGTCGTCGAAGCCCCAGTCCGAGGAGGTGGTGACGCCGTCGAGCGTCTGCTGCACGGGCTCGGCGGAGACGACGGGCGACGGCTCGCTCGCGCGGCGCGCGTGGATCGGCTGGTGGTCGGCGGGCTCGACCACCAGCGCGGGCAGCTCCGCGGTGTCCGGATCACCGGTTCCGGTCTGCTCGGCCGGCGGCTCCGGGCGCGGCGTCAGCGGGATGCGAGCGGACGGCGTCGGCGCCTCCTCCGGCTCCCCGCGCCGCAGGTCGCGGGCGGCGAACTCGAACGGCTCGCGGGACTCGAGCAGGATGTCGTCGGCGACGCTCTTGAGGTCCGGGTCGAGGTAGCCGCAGAGGATGTCGCGCAGCAGCGCGCGCAGGTGGCGTTCGAGCTCGCCCACCAGCTCGCTCGGGGACTCGGCCCGGATCGCCTCGTCGAGCTGGCCGCGGCCGCCCATGATGAAGCGCTCCAGCGACACCGCCAGCTCGACCTTGCGCTGCACGTCGCGCCGTTGGCCCTCCTCGGCACAGAGCACCGCCACGCGCAGCGCGAGGCTCGCCTGGCCGGCGTCGGTGGTCGCGTCGAGCAGCGCGCGCAACGCCAGCAGGTAGTCGGACACCGCCTCGGCCGCGCTCAGACGCGAGCAGCCCATCTCGAAGCGCGTCAGCGACCAGCTCGTGACGCCGTCGCCCTGTTCCTCCTCGCAGAGCCCGACCAGGTCACGCAGCTCGTCCTCGTCGCCTGTCTCCAGCAGCCACTCCTCGCCGCGCGCCGTCCCGCCGCCGGGCAGACCGACGGCGCTCCAGCGGGCGTCCCCGGCACGCCACCAGCCGATGTGGCCGAGGCTGACCGCGCCCGGCTTGAACAGCCGCATCGCCGTCACCAAGCGGTTGAAGCGCGCCGCCGCGGCAGCCGCGCGCAGCGGCTCGGACGGCGTCGCGTCGCGCTCGAGCACGCAGACGGTCTCCGGCAGCTCGCCTCCGTCCGCCCACGCGGCCTCGGACGGCAGCTCGGCGCGATCGCCGCGCATCAGCGACAGCCCGTCGCCGAGGTCGACCGACTCGGGCTCCAGCACCACCCCGTGCAGCGGCGCGACCACGCGCGTGCGCACGGCGTCGCGGTAGAGCGTCTGCTCGACCTCGAGGTAGAGCCGCTCGAAGCGCTCCTCGGGAAAGCCGAAGCTGGTGGCGTCCTCGTACAGCCGCTCGAGCATCGCGCGCAGGGCCGGGTCGGCCTGCTCGCCCGCGAGCCCGTTCACCCGCAGCCACAGCGCCGCGCCCGCGCCCAGTTCGGCACGCGCCCGCTCGCACGCGGCCAGCGCGCGCAGGTCCTCCCAGCGCGCGGCGACGAACTCGGCGGTGCGAGGGCGGTAGCGGTAGAGCGCCGGGCCGTGCCGATCGCCCTCGTCGACGACGTCGAACTCGATCTCGGCGCCGTCGCGCAACGCGTCGGTCAGCAGCGACGCGGCCTCGAGCGCGAAGTCGCGCAGGGCGGCGTGGAGAGCGCGGTTTCGCATGTGGGCGTGCTTCGCCCCATGCGCGCCCGATCCTCCCCTCGAGGCGCCCTCAGGCGGCGGCCACGCCGGGCGTGTCGGCGGAGCGGGGGGCGCAGTCGCCGGTCGCGCCGAGCCACTCGGTGCCGTAGCGGCGCATGTCCTCGATCAGCGGCACGAGCGCGCGGCCCTTCGACGTCAGCGAGTACTCGACGCGCGGCGGCACCTCGGAGTAGGTCTGACGCTCGACGATGCCCTGCTCCTCGAGCGCGCGCAGCCTCAGCGACAGCGTGCGCGGGCTGATGCCTGTCAGCGAGCGCTCCAGCTCACAGAAGCGGCTGCGCTGCTCGGCGAGGTCGCGAATGACGAGGATCGTCCACTTCCCGCAGATGATGTCCGCCGTTGCGCAGACGGGACAGGAGTCGTCAACAGACACGCTGAAGGCGAGTCTAGCGCAAGACTTCACCAACTGAAGTGAGGAAAGAGCGCGCCCCGGACGGGGCGCGCCCTGCCCTCACTCCGCTTCGGGAAGGACTCAGCCGCCGAGGTTCCCGAGCAGCCCGCCACCGCCGGATCCGCCACCGGCGACCGGCTGCACGCGACCCTCGCTCGGCTGCACGAGCACCCAGCCCTGGCCGGAGAACGACATCTGCACCGACTCGCCCGAGCTCTTGCCGATGAAGTTCTTCAGCTTGATGTCGGTCTTGATGCCCGTCTGCAGGCTCGAGGCCCAGGTGATCGCGGCCTGCGGATCGGCATAGGTCGGCGCGTCACCGGTGTTCAACAGCACCGGCGGGCCGTCGGAGATGATCGCCACCCAGCCGCTGCCGGTCAGCGCCATGTTGTAGAGGCCGCCGCCCATCATGCCGCTGACGCCCTCGACGCGGCGGATGTCCCAGTCGATGCCGGAGTCGAACGCGAGCAGGTTCTGCCCGTTGACGGTGATGGCGTCGTTCTCGAGGTAGAGCAGATGGATGTCCTGGGCCTGGTCGGCCAGGAAGACCTCGCCGGTCCCCTCCATCTTCATCAGCTTCGTGCCCTCGCCGGTGACGGCCTTCTTGAGCATGCGCGACATGCCGCCCGAGCCGGCGTGCTCGAAGCTGACGTCGCCCTGATAGGCGACCATCGCGCCGGCCTTGGCCTGGATCGTCACCTGGTTGAGGCTGACCTTCAACAGCTTGGAGTTCTGGAGCGCGAACGCCTGTTGGGACTGCGTCTCCTGGAACTCACCGAGGGTGCTCTGCAACCCTGCCTCCTTCACTCGCTCGCTTCGGACTCGTCCTGCACTCTCGGCGGTTCCCCGGCCGTAGTCAAGACATGGCGCTCCGACTGCAACCACCGTCCAGGTCCGACCGCGCACCGACCCGCGCGCTACGCTCCGCCGCCTTGGCCCGCCGTGCGCTGTTCGCCCTGCTCGCGATCCTGGTCCTCGCGCCAGTGGCGCGGGCGGCCGATCCGATCATGCCCCTGTCCGAGGTGCGGGCGGGGATGCGCTGCACCGCCCTGTCGGTCGTGAAGGGCACGGAGATCTCGTCCTTCGACGTCGAGATCCTGGACACGATCGCGCCCGAACTGGGGCTGACCGGCCCGCGGCTGCTGATCCGCGTCTCCGGTCCGGCGATCGCCGGCACCGGCGTCGGCCCTGGCTTCTCCGGCTCGCCGATCTACTGCGACGGCCGCAACGCGGGCGCGATCTCGGAGTCGATCGGCGACTACGGCAACTTCGTCGTGCTCGCCACGCCGATCGAGGAGATCCTCGCCGACGCGCCCGCGCCGACCCCGCAGGGCGCCCGCGCCGCCGGGGCGCTGGCGCGCGAGGCACGCCCGCTGACGAGCCCGCTGACGGCGTCCGGGCTCAGCCCGCGCAGCCGCCGGCTGCTGAGCGCGGTCGCCGGACGTGCCAGGCGCACGCTGCTCGCCGCGCCGAGCGGGCCGGTCGGCGGCTATCCCCCGCAGGAGCTGCGTCCGGGCGCCGCCGTGGCGGCGGGCCTCGCCAGCGGCGACATCCGCTTCGGCGCGGTCGGCACCGTCGCCTACCGCGACGGCGACCGGCTGTGGGCCTTCGGCCATCCGCTCGACGACCTCGGGCCGCGCTCCCTGTTCATGCAGGACGCCTACGTCTTCTCGGTGATCAACAATCCGCTCGGCCTCGCGGAGGGCGCTCAGACCTACAAGCTCGCCACCGGGGGCGGCCACGACCTGGGCGCGTTCACCACGGACGCCGACGCGGCCATCGCCGGCACCGTCGGGTCCGAGCCGCCCTCCGTGCCGCTGCGCGTCGTGGCTCACGCCGCGGGACGCACGACGCTGCTGCAGGCCAAGCTCGCGGACGAGCGGCGCTACGGACTCGGCGCGGGCGTCGGGCTGCTGGCGCCGCTCGCCGTCCAGACCGCGCTCCAGCAGGCGCAGCGCAGCATCCAGCCCGCCCACGTCGACGTCTGCGCGCGCTTCGCCGTCAGGGGGCGCAAGCGTCCGCTCGGGTTCTGCAACGGCTACGCCTCGGTCGACGGCGCGCTGTTCGACCTGATCGAGGCGGGCGGCCTCGTCGAGAGCTACAACCTGCCGACCCTGCCGCTGGAGGGCGTCGAGCTGGTCGCGCGGGCTCGGACGGGAACCCCGAGCGACGTGATCGTGGCCGCAACCCCGCCACGGGACGTGCGGGCGGGCTCGCGGGTACGCGTCCGGCTCGAGCTGCGCCGGCGCGGCACCGGCGCGTCGCGGACGATCTCGGTGCCCGTGCGCGTGCCGAGCGCCACCCCCCGCGGTCCGCGCACGCTGGTGGTGGAGGGCACGAGCGCAAGCGCGCAGGCGGGGCTCGAGGACGAGCTGTTCGGGGCCTTCGAACTGCTCTTCGACGACCTCGGGCCGGACCTCCAACCGCCGCGCAGCGTCAAGCAGCTGGACGAGCGGCTGCGCTCGCTGCACCACCCCGAAGGCATCGTGGCGCGCTTCCGCGGCGGCCCCGGCCAGCTCGTGCGCGGCTCGCAGGACGTGCTGTTCGAGGGACGCGTGCGCGTCCCCGTGCGCGTGCGCCGAGCGGCCCGCGGCTAGTAGGACTCGCCGCCGAGCGGACTGCCCGCGGCCGGCGCCTCGACGCTCGGAGCGCTGACGACCTCGGGCTCGTCGTCTCCGAAGACGTGGTCGACCGAGGTCGAGCGCTGCCCGTCGGAGGAAACCAGCAGCTTGAAGTCGTGCGGATGGGTGGCCGCCTTGAGCGCGTCCTCCATCGACACCCGCCCGTCCTGGACGTGGCCGAGCAGCGCCTGGTCGAAGGTCTGCATGCCGTAGTACGCACCCTCGGAGATGACCTCGTGCAGCCGGCCGGTCTCCTCGGGGTTGACGATCATGTCCTTGACGCGGCCGGTCATGCGCAGGATCTCGCAGGTGGCCACGCGGCCCTGGCCGTCCGGGGTCGGCACCAGCCGCTGGCTGATCACGCCCTGGAGCGTGCCGGCGAGCATCGCGCGCGCCTGCCGCTGCTCGACGAGCGGGAAGAAGTCGATGATGCGGTTGACCGACTCGGAGGCGTCCACGGTGTGGATCGTGGACAGCACGAGGTGGCCGGTCTCGGCCGCCGAGAGGGCGGTGCGGACCGTCTCCTCGTCGCGCATCTCGCCGATCAGGATCACGTCGGGGTCCTGACGCAGCACGCGCTTGAGCGCACGCGCGAACGACTCCGTGTCCTCGCCGACCTCGCGCTGGTTGATGATCGAGGTCTTGTCCCGGTGCATGAACTCGACCGGGTCCTCGATCGTCACGATGTGCTTCGCGTAGGTCGAGTTGATGTGGTCGATCATCGCCGCGAGCGTGGTCGACTTGCCCGAGCCGGTGGTGCCGGTCAGCAGCAGCAGCCCGCGCTCCTCGTCGGCGAGGTCGGTGACGACCGGCGGCAGCGACAGCTCCGCGACCGTCTTGATCTGGAACGGGATCGCGCGGCAGACCAGCGAGACCGAACCACGCTGGACGAAGGCGTTGACGCGGAAGCGGGCGACGCCGGGGATCGAGTAGGAGAAGTCGACCTCGCGCTCGTCGCGAAAGCTCTCGAGCTTGCGCTCGTCGGTGAGCATCTTGAACAGCGTCCGCTCGGTGTCCTCGGGCGTGAGCGGCTCGCTGCCCGCGATCGGGACGAGCTTGCCGTGACGGCGAACCATCGGCGGGGCGGGAACCTTGAGATGGAGATCGGACGCTTCGGTCTCGATCACGCACATGAGGGCCTGGTCGACGTCGAACATAGTCCTTCAATCGACCAGGCCCCCACGAGCCTGAAGTGCTGACGCGGCTTTTGGACTAGGCCACGTCGCGAAGCTTCTGCGCCTCGGCGAGGCTCTGCAGCTTCTTGAGCGACTGGTTCTCGATCTGGCGGATGCGCTCGCGCGTGACGTTGAACGTCCGCCCGACCTCGTCCAGCGTGCGCGGATGCTCCCCGCCCAGGCCGTAGCGCAGCTCGAGGACACGACGCTCGCGGTAGGAGAGGTTCTCCAGCGCTTCGCGCAGTGCTTCCTTGGTGAGGATCTCCGCAGCACGTTCGTACGGCGACTCGGCCCGCTCGTCGGCGATGAACTGCCCGAACTCGGACTCCTCCTCGTCGCCGACCGGCTTCTCGAGCGACACCGGCGCCTGTGCGGAGCGCTTGATCGACTCGACTTCCTCCGGCTCGATGCCGGTGTGCTCGGCGATCTCCTCCGGCGTGGGCTCACGACCGAGCTCGGTCACGAGCTTGCGCTCGGCCCGACCGATCTTGTTCAGCTTCTCGACCACGTGCACCGGGATGCGGATCGTGCGTGCCTTGTCGGCGAGCGCGCGAGCGATCGCCTGGCGGATCCACCAGGTGGCGTAGGTCGAGAACTTGAACCCCTTGCGGTAGTCGAACTTCTCCGCGGCGCGCACCAGCCCGAGCGTGCCCTCCTGGATCAGATCCAGGAACGGCAGGCCCTGATTGCGGTAGTTCTTGGCGATCGAGACAACCAGTCGCAGGTTGGACTCGACCATCTTCTGCTTTGCGTCGAGGTCGCCACGCTCGATGCGCTTCGCGAGGTCGACCTCCTCTTGCGCGGTCAATAGGCGGACCTTGCCGATGTCCTTCAGGAACAACTGAAGGGAATCGGTGGTCATGTCCGGCTTGAGGTCGATCGTGGCTCTCTTGCGACGCCGGTCCTTGCGGTCGACCGCACGCTCCACCTCGGGGGCGCGCTGCGTCGGGTCCTCTTCGACCAGCTCTATCTCCGATTTCTCGAAGTAGCCGTGCAGCTCCTCGATATCGCCTTCGTCGAGCTCTATCTCTGCCAGAGCTGTGGCGACCTCGGTGTACGTCAAGGTCCCAACTTGCTGGCCTTTGGCGACGAGGAGCTTGACCTCATCAAGCTCTTGCAGTTCGGCTACAGACATCCCTTTCCTGTCGGCAAAGGGGCCCCCGCGCATGGCCTGGGGCCCATTCAAACAGACGTTCCAAACTCTAACGTCTCATAGAGCGGCGTCAATCCGCGGAAACTGAATTTCCGCCGATCGGCCTTGGACCAGTGTAGTTCTACCCGGGCATTCCGTCTTGGGTACGTGGAATTCCACGGAATTCCACGTATCGAGCGGGGTCGTCCGACCCGCCCGGGTCTAGACTGCGCGCCCATGGCAGACGACGGAAGCGTTCTCGGCAACCTCCCCAGCTCCCGCCCAGGCCGGCGCAGCGGCCGGCGTGCGAGCGCGACCGGCGACGCGGCGGCAGCCTCGAAGCCTGCGGCCGCGGCGAAGCCAAGGGCGGCTGCCAAGCCCAAGACCGTGGCGAAGCCGAAGACCGCAGCCAAGCCGAAGACGGCGAAGCCCAAGACTGCCGCGAAGCCCAAGACGGCGAAGCCCAAGGCCGCCGCGAAGCCGAAGGTGGTCGCCAAGCCCAAGACGGTGCCGAAGCCGGCTGCTGCGCCGCGGAAGCCGAAGCTCGCCACGCCGCCGACGCCCGCAGCTGCCCCACCTCCTCCACCGCCCCCCGCTCGTGGACCCAGCTCGGACCCGGTGGGCGGCGCGCTGCGAACGGCCGCCAAGGTCGCCGAGACGGGCGTGCGCGTCACCGCGGGCGTCGCGCAGGAGCTCGTGCGGCGGCTGCCGCGCCCGTAGCTTTCCCGTCATCCCCGAGAGGGGTGATGCCGTGCATCCTCCGTACAGGTGACGAGCCCTCGTATTCGAGGTATCGTTGAACGGTCATGCTCGCGAGCACCGCGCAATCGCCACGCTGCCTGATCGTCGATGACCACCCGGTGGTGCGGGCGGGCATCCGCGCGGTCCTCGAGAGCTCCTTCGACGACCCGGCGGTCACGGAGGCGGCGACGATCGAGGAGGCCGCTGCCGGCGTCGAGGCCGACCCGCCCGACGTCGTGGTCATCGACCCCTGGCACGCCGGGGTCGACGTGGCCCACGTCGTCGACCGGCTCAAGCGCGAACTGCGCGCGCCGATCGTGATCTTCACGTCCGACGGCGGCGCCCGGCTGCTGAGCGAGGCCCTGAAGGCGGGCGTCAAGGGCTACGTGCGCAAGGACTCTCCGTCGGAGGACCTCGTGCGGGCGATCGACGCGGCCCGCTCGGGCGAGTTCTACGTCGACCCTGGCCTGTCCTCGACGATCGTGCTCGACGAAGGCGACCGCACGCTCAGCGCGCGCCAACGCGAGATCCTGCAGATGCTCGCCGACGGCATGCAGACCGACGCCGTCGCCGAGAGACTCGGCCTCTCGACCGAGACCGTGCGCACGCACACCAAGCGCATCCTCGCCAAGCTCGAGGCGTCGACGCGCACCCAGGCCGTGGCGATCGGCATCCGCCACGGGTTGATCGAGTAGCTAGCGCTGCACTTCGGTGGGCACTTCGGTGCCCGGCGGCTCGGCCAGCGCCCACGGCTCGCCGGCGGCCTTGGCGCGGTACATCGCACGGTCGGCCGCGTCGATCAGGGCCTCGGCCTCCTCGCCGTGCTCCGGACAGGCGGCGACGCCGATCGAGACGCTCGCCGGCGCTTCCGGCGTCACGACCTCCTCGGCGATCGCGGCGGCGAGACGCTCCGCGAGCGCGGGCCCGCTCTTGGCGTCCTGCTCGGGGGCGAGCACGCAGAACTCATCGCCGCCGAGGCGAGCGGCGGTGTCCATCGTGCGGACCGAGCGCTGCAGTGACATCGCGACCTGCATCAGCAGCCGGTCGCCGGCAGGGTGGCCGTGCGCGTCATTGATGCGCTTGAGGCCGTCGACGTCCATCAGCAGCACGCAGAAGGGGTGCTTGTAGCGCTTGTAGGACTCGAGCTGCACGGCGAGCTGGCGCTGGAAGAAGCGCAGGTTGTGCAGGCCGGTGAGCGCGTCCGTGTTGGCCTGGGTCTCGAGCGTGCGCGAGCGGGCGCGCACCAGCTCGTCGAGCGCGGCGGCCTGGATCGCGCCGCCCGCGTCCACCAGCCGCTCAACGGCCTCCGCGAAGCGATCGGGATGGCTGTCGGCGAGTTCCTCGTGCAGCGCGCGCACGAGCACCGCCTGCAGCGAGGCGATGTCACGGGCCAGGTCTCCCGGCGAGGCGTCGCGCCCGCTGCGCAGGCCCGCCAGCCCGGCCGCGCGCTGGACCTGCTCGTCGCTCAGCTCGTACGGCTTGGACGCATCCGAGGCGGCCGCGTGGATCATGTCGCTGATCAGCTCCGGGAGCTCCCGCGCGATGCGATCCGTCGGGAGATCGCTGATCTCCTCGAGCGTGGCGCGCTCGATCAACCGGACGAGCCACGCCTTGGCGAGCTCCTCCCTCGATCGATCGAGGCGCGCGAGGGGGCCTCGGATTGGTGTCATTCGGCAGGATCCAGATCGTCACGGACGTCCGTGCGCTCGTTCGATCGTACCCCCGGTTACGGCGGATGGCGCGGGCGAAACGATGGAAAGATGCCGGATATGGCCGACCTGATCCCAATCGAGCAGGCACGCCAGCGCGTGCTGGACGCCGTGCGCCCGCTCGCCTCGGAGCAGGTTCCGCTGGCCGCGGCCCGCAACCGCGTCCTCGCCGAGGACGTGACGAGCGCCATCGACGTGCCGCCCTTCGACCCCTCCGCGATGGACGGCTACGCCGTCGTCGCCGGCCCGGCAGCCGGGCTGCGCGTGATCGACGAGTCGCGCGCCGGCCACCCGGCGAGCGAGCGGGTGGAGCCGGGCACGGCGGTTCGGATCTCGACCGGCGCGATGGTGCCCGAGGGAGCGACGGCGGTGGTGCCGGTCGAGCACGTCGAGCTGCCGCGCCAGGACGAGGTGCGCGTGCCGGAGACGCAGCCCGGGGCGAACATCCGCCGTCGCGGCGAAGACGTCCGTGCGGGCGACCTGCTGATCGAGCAAGGCGCCCTCCTGGGCGCCGCCGCGATCGGCTCGCTGGCGTCGATCGGACTCGCCTCGGTGCGCTGTGCCCGGCAACCGCGGGTGGGGCTGTTGGTCACCGGAGACGAGCTGACCGCTCCCGGCCAGCCGCTGGCGGCTGGGGGCATCTACAGCTCGAACGGCTACGCGCTCGCCGCGCAGGTCGAGCAGGCGTGCGCGCTCGCCTCCGCCCCGACCACGGTGCCGGACACGACCGAGGGCACGCGGGCTGCGATCGAGACGGCGCTCGAGGCCGCCGACGTGCTCTGCATCTCCGGCGGCGTCTCGGTCGGACCGCACGACCACGTCAAGGAGCAGCTGCGCGCGCTCGGCGTCGAGGAGCGCTTCTGGGGCGTGGCGCTGCAACCCGGCAAGCCGACCTGGTTCGGCCAGCGCGACGACGTGCTCGTGTTCGGCCTGCCAGGCAACCCCGTCTCGGCGATGGTCACGTTCGCGCTGTTCGTGCGCCCGGCGCTGGCGGCGTTGCAGGGGGCCGACCCGGCCGCCACGCGCACGCAGGCGATGTTGACCGAGGCCGTCCCGCGCCGCGCCGCGCGCGACCAGGCCGTGCGCGTGCGCCTCGAGCTCGGCGCCGATGGCTGGCGCGCCGCCCCAACCGGACCGCAGGGATCCCACGTCCTCAGCTCGCTGCTGCGCGCGGATGCGCTGGCCCTGATCGGTGCCGGCGAGGGCGCGGCCGCCGCGGGCGATGCCGTCGAGGTCGAGCTGCTGTGAGGAAGCGAGATCCGCGGCGACTGGTCGCCCGCGAGCGCCAGGCCCGCGCACGCGTGAACATCACCCGCGTCGACCAGCGCGAGCATCCCGAGGGCGGTGGGGTCGGCAGCCGCCAGGAGGCGGAGGTCACGCTGCCGCGCGAGGAGCTCGACCGGATCTGGTCGGCCGAGTACCTCGAGCGACTCGCGCGCACCTACTGGCGCTTCCTCACGCGCGTCTCGCTCGGCCTGCTCCAGGTGCGATACACGCCCGAGTCGCGCGAGGTCGTGGTGATCACGCGCCCGTTCACGCTGCTGCGCTTCCACGCCCCGGAGTACGACTTCGGCCCCCACCACGGCACGGTCACCTGGCGCATCGACAAGGGCCTGCTCGTCGCCCCTGCCGGCCGCGGCCGCGGCTACCTGCGCCTGAGCGTGCGTCGACCAGAAGCCGACGGCGGGGACCCGTCCGACGAGGTCACCGGCACCGTCAGCTCCGAGGTCGTCAACTTCTACCCCCTGATCGCCGGCTGGGGCTGGTTCGCCCGCATCGGCCGCTTCCTCTACAACGAGACCCAGCTGCGCATCCACGTGATCGTCACGCACGCCTTCCTGCGCTCGCTGGCCCGCATGGACCTGGCCGAGTCGCGCGTGGGAGCCCTCCAGCAACGCCCTGAGCGGCTATCGGACCGTTCAGCCTAACTGCGGAATAATTTCTCGAAGTTTGGCGCGGTCGTGGTGCGCGTGGATGGTGCGCACGGTGCCCGAGCGCGAGCGCATCGAGATCGACTCGGTGGTGGCGCCGCCGGCGAAGAAGTTGACGCCCTGGAGCATCTCGCCGCTGGTCACGCCGGTGGCGGCGAAGAAGACGTCCTTGCCCGACACCAGGCGGTCCTTGTCGAGCACCTCGTCGAGGTCGTAGCCGGCGTCGAGCGCGGCCTGGCGCTCCTCGTCGCTGCGCGGCCAGAGGCGGCCGACCAGCTGCCCGCCGGTGCACTGGATCGCCGCCGCGGCGAGCACGCCCTCCGGGGTGCCGCCGATGCCGTAGAGCAGGTCGACCGGCGACCCCTCGGTGACGGCGGTCAGCGCCGCGGACACGTCGCCGTGCGGGATCAGGCGGATGCGCGCGCCGACGTCGCGGATCTCGGCCATGTAGTCGTCGTGGCGGGGGCGGTCGAGCATGATCACGACCAGGTCCCCGACCGGCACGCCCTTCTCCTTGGCCATCAGCTTCAGCGTCTCGCTCAGCGGCCGCTCGATGTCGAGCAGATGCGCGAGCGAGCGCGAGGTGGCCATCTTGAGCATGTAGACGCAGGGCCCCGGGTCGAACATCGTGCCGCGCTCGGCCAGGGCGATCGTGGCGATCGCGTTCGGCAGGCCCTTGGCGCAGAGCTCGGTGCCCTCCAGCGGGTCGACGGCGATGTCGACGCGCGGCGCCGAGCCGTCGCCGATCTGCTCGCCGTTGTAGAGCATCGGCGCCTCGTCCTTCTCGCCCTCGCCGATCACCACGACGCCGTCCATCGAGACGGTGTCGAGCAGCATGCGCATGGCGTCGACGGCGGCGCCGTCCGCCCCTTCCTTGTCGCCCCGCCCGATCCAGCGCGCGCAGGCGAGCGCGGCGTACTCGGTGGTGCGCACGAGCTCCATCGCGAGGTTGCGGTCCGGCCCGACCTCGCTGCCGCTTCCGGGGGGTGCTCCGACCTGGGCCTCCATGCGCGGGACGCTACTACGGGTCGCATCGGAGCAGTCGCGTCAGAGCATGCCGGGCGGCTTGCGCTGGTCGCCGTAGAGCGATTGGCGCAGGTAGCCGGCGACGAACATCCCCGCCGCCGCCAGCAGGGCGACGACGTAGCCCACGGCCAGGCCGATGTCGACGCTGTCCTCGCCCGGGCGGCCCAGCACGATCCCGTTGCAGAGGATCAGCACGAAGGCGACGATGCCGACGACCATCGTCACCTCGCCCGGCTTCCAGGTCAGCGAATGGCCGCGAGCGACGATCCAGGTGAGGATGAACGGCGCTGCGCAGGCTGCGACGAGCAGCCAGTCGAGCGTCCCGAACACCTCCCAGGCGTTGACGCCGTCGCCGCCGCTGGCGCCGGCCAGGCGCGAGTTCGGGTTGTCGGAGCTGGTCGTGAACCAGGGCAGGAACAGCGACGCGAACAGCACGAGCGCCGCCGCCATGCCGAGGTACTCCCCCGGCGTCAGGCGCGACGCGTCCAGGTACGCGCCCTCGCGCCGAGACTCCGCCCCCGAGGCCTCCATCGGCGTCCATGGTAGATGCCGCGGCTAGGGGGTACCGTTCCTCGTAAGCGATCGAAGGAGCGGCAGTGGCGGTCACCAAGATCATCGAGGTCGTGGGCAGCTCGTCGGAGAGCTCCGACGCGGCGGTGCAAGCCGCCCTTGCGGAGGCGCGCAGCTCGTTGCGCAACATCAAGGCGGTGGACGTGGTCTCCGCCGGCCTGCGCGGAGAGAACCTGGACGAGTGGCGCGCGCTCGTACGCATCTCCTTCCTCGTCGAGCGCGTAACCGACTAAGAGATCGCCTCCCAGGCACCCCATCCAACGCCCCTCGGAGGGGTCGAGTCGCTTCCCAAGTCGCGCATAGGGGAGCTGCTCGCCGACGCCCGGGCACGCACGCTCGCGCTCGTCGAGCCGATCTCCGACGTGGACCTCAACCGCGTCCACGACCCGCTGATGAGCCCGCTGGTCTGGGACCTCGGCCACATCGCCGCGTTCGAGGACCTCTGGCTGGCGCGGCGCGTCGGCGGCCTCGAGCTGCTGCGCCCCGAGCTCGCCGACGTCTACGACGCGGCCGAGACGCCGCGCGCCGACCGCGGCGAGCTGCCCTACCTGCGCCGCGACGAGGCGATCGCGTACATGAACGCCGTGCGCGAGCGCGCGCTCGCCGTGCTCGACGTCGCCGATGACGACGGCATCGTCTGGGACATGGTGATCCAGCACGAGCAGCAGCACAACGAGACGATGCTGCAGACGCTGCAGCTGGCCGAGCCGGGCGTGTACGCGCCGATCCGGCGCCTGAAACCCGCGTCGACTCCCTCGGCCGCGGACAACGTCCTCGTCCCCGCCGGCCCCTTCGTCATGGGTGCCGAGGGCGACGGCTTCGCCTACGACAACGAGCGTCCGGCGCACGAGGTCCACCTGCCGACGTTCCGCATCGACGCCGCCCCCGTCGGCTGCGCCGCCTACGCGGACTTCATCGCCGAGGGCGGCTACGCGCGATCCGAGCTGTGGTCTCCGGCCGGTTGGGAGACGCGCGAGCGCGAGGGCTGGCAGCGCCCGCTCTACTGGGACGACGACGGTCGCGTGCGCAGCTTCGAGCGCAGCGAGCGGCCGCCGGCGGACCAGCCCGTGATGAACGTCTCCTTCTACGAGGCCGAGGCGTTCGCGCGCTGGCGCGGCGCCCGGCTGCCGAGCGAGGCCGAATGGGAGAAGGCGGCTCGGCAGCTGGGCGAGTCGACGGGCAACCTGGACCAGCTCGACTTCGGTCCGGGCAGCTCGGGCGCGTTCGTCGGCGACTGCTGGGAGTGGACCGCAAGCGACTTCGCCGGCTACCCCGGCTTTCGCCCATATCCGTATGCTGAATATTCGGAAGTGTTTTTCGGCGCGGGCTACAAGGTGCTGCGAGGAGCCTCCTGGGTCACGCGTCCCCGGGTCGCACGCGTGAGCTTTCGCAACTGGGACCACCCCCAGCGCCGGCAGATCTTCGCCGGCTTCCGCTGCGCGGAGGACGCCTGATGGCCACGACCAGCGCCGAAGCCACCGTCCGGATCACGCGCTGCGACGTGCTCGACACGCTCGCCGAGGACGTGCGCACCGGTCTCAGCCGCTCGCTCAAGCAGCTCCCGCCGAAGTACTTCTACGACGAGCGCGGCTCGGAGCTGTTCGACAAGATCACCTCACTGCCCGAGTACTACCCGACGCGCTGCGAGCGCTCGATCCTCAACCGCCACGCGCCCACGATCGTCGAGCGCTGCGGCGCCGAGGAGCTGGTCGAGCTCGGCTCCGGCACCGCCTCGAAGACGCGCGCGCTGCTGTACGCGATGGCCGGCAACGGCTCGTTGCGGCGCTACGTGCCGTTCGACGTCGACGAGTCGGTCGTCGAGGCCTGCGCGGTCGAGCTGGTCGAGATCTACCCGGGCCTCGACGTGCACGGCGTCGTCGGCGACTTCGGCCGCGACCTGGAGCGCGTGCCCGCGGGCCGCCGGCGCCTGTTCGCCTTCCTCGGCGGCACGATCGGCAATCTGTTCCCGGCGCAACGTGCCGGCTTCCTGGCGCGCATGCGCGAGCTGATGCGTCCCGGCGACGGCCTCGTGATCGGCACCGACCTCGTCAAGGACCGCGCCGTGCTCGAAGCCGCGTACAACGACAGCGCCGGCGTTACCGCGGAGTTCAACCGCAACGTGCTGCGGGTCATCAACGCCGGCCTCGACGCGGACTTCGACCCGGACGCGTTCGAGCACGTCGCCTTCTTCGACGAGGCCAACTCCTGGATCGAGATGCGCCTGCGCGCCAACGGCGCCCAGCACGTGCGCATCGACGGCGCCGACCTCGAGGTCACCTTCGCCGACGGCGAGGAGATCCGCACCGAGATCAGCGCCAAGTTCACGCGTACCGCCGTCGAGCGCGAGCTGACCACCGCGGGCCTGCGGCTCGACGAGTTCTTCACCGACGACAGCGCGCTGTTCGGCCTGGCGTTCGCTTCGCTGCCGCCGCGCTGAGGCGCCGCGCCTAGACGAGATGGCGCACCGGCGGCCGCGGCGGGCGTGGCCGCACCGCAAGCCGCCGGGTGCGCTGTCGGGTCCGACGACCGGGGCTCCCGCTGAGGAGCTCGAGCATCGCCCAGCGACGAGTCGTCAGCCACGACTCCTCGCTGCCGAGCGTGCGCGCGATCTCCGCGGGCGGGGTCTTGTGCAACAACATGCCGAGGATCGGCAGGTCCTCCGGGTCGAGCCGCGACCCGGCCGCCTCCAACGCCGCCGGGGACGGCGACGGCGGCTCGGCCGAGCCGCTGGCCGCCGCCAACGCGGCGGCCGGCAACTCGTCCGGGTCGGCGCTCTTGTTCACCAGCGCGTCGGCGCCGGCGATCGTGGCGAGCACGGCGAGGTGCTCGTCGGCGAACGCCGAGTACAGGACCACCGCCAAGTCCGGATGCGCCGTCGTGAGCTGCAGACACAGCGTGACGCCGTCTCCGTCGGGCAGGTGGTGATCCAGCACGACCACGTTCGGACGCGTCTCCTGCGCACGTTCGAGCGCCTCCGCCGCGGTGGCCGCACACCCCGTGCAGCGCAGGCCGGGGGTCGCGTCCAGCATCGCCCGGACGCCCTCGCGAACCGCCGGATGGTCGTCGACCACCAGCGCTCGCGCGGGGGGTTGGAGCGCCTGAGCGGGGAGCTTCGTGGCGTGCATGCCGTGCAGGCTGGCGAACGAACGCCCGCCGGTCCATGGGGGATGACCCGCATCCGCCCCGGGGGATGACCCTCAGACGGCGGGCGAGCCGGGCTCGGGGCTAGGGCTCGATCAGCCCGCGACGGATCGCGTAGCGCGTCAGCTCGACGCGGTCGCGCATCTCGAGCTTCTCGAGGATGTTGGCGCGATGCCGCTCGACGGTCTTCTCGCTGATCGTCAGCAGCTCGGCGATCTCGCGGCTGGTGCGGCTCTCTGCGATCAGCTTGACGATCTCCACCTCCCGGGGGGTGAGCGGGTCCTCGGCGTCGAGGGCGGCGTCGCGATCGCGCCAGTCGCGCACGAGCGCCTTGACCGCGCCCGGGTAGAGGAACGGCTCGCCGCGCATCGTGGCGCGGCAGGCCTCGACGAGGTCCCGATCGGCGACGGACTTCGGCACATAGCCCGCCGCGCCGGCGCGCAGCGCCTCGAACAGGTAGCGCTCGTCGTCGTGCATCGAGAGGATCAGCACCTTCACGTCCGGCGCGCGGCGGGCGATCTCGTGCGCGGCCTGCAGCCCGGTCATGCGCGGCATCGTGATGTCGAGCACCGCCAGGTGCACCGCCTCGGTCACCGCCAGCTCGACCGCCTCGGCCCCGTCGCCGGCCTCGGCCACGACCTCGAGGTCGGGCTCGTGGTCGAGCACCATGCGCAGGCCGCGGCGCACCACGGCATGGTCGTCGGCGAGCAGGATGCGCGTCTTCAGCGGCATCATCCCGGCGCTCCGAGCGGCGGTCCGTCGTCGTCGAGCGGCACGCTCAGCACGACGTGCGTCCCGCCCGTGGGCGGCTCCCGCAGCTCGAGGCGCGCCTGCACCACCGCCGCCCGCTCGCGCATCCCCTGCAGGCCCGCTCCTGCGTGAGCGTCGCCGATCCCTCGACCGTCGTCGCGCACGGACAGCACCACCCATCCAGGCTGGTACTCGACCGACAGCTCGGCGACCGCCGCCTCCGCGTGGCGGACGACGTTCGTCAGCGCCTCCTGCGCCACGCGGTAGATCACCAGCTCCTGCTCGGGCGACAGCGGCGGCAACGAGCGGTCGAAGTGGCGCTCGACGCGCAGCCCGGTCTGGTCGCGCAAGCGGTCGCCGAGCTCCGACAGCGCGCTCGGCAACCCGAGGTCCTCGAGCGCACCCGGACGCAAGCGCCCGGCGATCCGCCGCAGCTCCTCGAGGTTCTCGCGCACGGTCTCGATGCCCTCCCCGAGCTGCTCGCCGAGCTCGGGTGCCGCCAGCTTGCGCACGCGACCGAGCTGCAACAGGGCCGCGGTGAGGCTCTGGCCGACCTCGTCGTGCAGCTCCTGCGCGACGCGCAACCGCTCGGCCTCCTGGGCGCGCAGTGCCCGGCGCACGCTGTCGGCCCGCTCGGCCTCGAGCCGCTGGAGCATGTCGTTGAAGGCGTCGGCCAGCTCGGAGGCTTCCGAGGCTCCGCCGTGCACGCTCACGCGCCCGCCGCGTTCGAGCGGGTCGACCGTGCGCATCGCTCGCACCAACTCGTCCAGCGGAGCCACGATCCGGCGCATGAGCGTGAGGTTGAACACCAGCATCAGCAGCAGCGCGCCGAAGAAGATCGCGAGCTCCTCGACCACGATCGGCGAGTGGAAGATCGCCGGCGAGAGCACCAGCACCGCGACGATCGCCGCGAGCGTGAGGACCAGCGCGTTGGTCAGGAAGACGCGCCAGAACAGGCTCAGGTAGCGCGGCGGCAAGCGCCTGCTCACCATGCTCGGCAGGCGCTCGCTCAGCGTGCCCGCAGCGGGTTCGGCCATCCGCGACAGTGTGACGAAGCGCGATCCCGACCATGACCCAGACGACGATGCCCATGCGAGTACGCCAATGGGGAAGTCCCCATAGGTAGCCTGCTCCGGCATGCAGATCGAGGGAGTGGGTGCTTTGATCGCCGGCGGCGCCTCCGGGCTCGGGGAGGCGACCGCGCGGGAGCTGAGCGCCCGCGGCGCGCGCGTGCTGATCGCGGACATCGACGCCGAGCGCGGACGGGCGCTGGCCGACGAGCTCGGCGGCGCGTTCGCCGAGACCGACGTGACGGACGCGACCGCGGTCGAAGCGGCGGTGCAGAGCGCGGTCGAGGCCTTCGGCGAGCTGCGCGTCGCGGTCTCCTGCGCGGGCATCGGCTGGGCCGAGCGCACGGTCGGCAGGGACGGGGCGGCGGCGCTGGAGCCGTTCGAGCGCGTGATCGGCGTCAACCTGATCGGCACCTACAACGTGCTGCGCCTGAGCGCTGCGGCGATGACCGGCAACGAGCCCGACGCCGAGGGCGAGCGCGGCGCGGTGATCATGACCGCGTCGATCGCGGCCTACGACGGCCAGATCGGCCAGACCGCCTACGCGGCCTCGAAGGGCGGGGTGGTCGGCCTCACGCTGCCCGCGGCACGCGACCTCGCCCGCTGGGGCGTACGCGTCTGCACGATCGCGCCGGGCCTGTTCGACACGCCGCTGCTCGCGGGCCTGCCCGAGCAGTCGCGCACGGCCCTCGGCAAGCAGATCCCCTTCCCCTCGCGGCTCGGCCGCCCCGCCGAATACGGCGCGCTGGCCTGCCAGATCGCCGAGAACGCGATGCTCAACGGCGAGGTGATCCGGCTCGACGGCGCGCTGCGAATGGCGCCGCGCTGAGCCGGCGTACGTAGGATCACGGGCCCCCTTCAGCACCAGACTTCAGGAGAGAACGCATGCCGGAAGCAGTCATCGTCGATGCCGTCAGGACGCCCATCGGCCGCGCCTTCAAGGGCTCGCTGGCTCAGCTGCGCCCCGATGAGATGGGCGCGTTCGTGGTCGACGCCCTGCTCGACCGCAACCCCGACGTCGATCCGACCTCCGTCGAGGAGCTCTACTGCGGCTGTGGCATGCCGCAGGGGCTGCAGGCCTTCAACATCGCGCGCATCATCGCGCTGCGCTCCGAGAAGCTGCCGCTGGGCGTGAGCGGCGCGACGATCTCGCGCTACTGCGCCTCCAGCCTCGAGGCGATCCGCCAGGCCGCCAACGCGGTCGTCGCCGGCCAGGGCGACACCTACGTCGCCGCCGGCGTGGAGTGGGTCTCGCGCTACAACGAGCGCACCGAGCCGGCCGGCGCAGCCGACCAGAACGAGCGTCTGCAGGGCAAGGACGGCGATCCCGACGCCTACATCGCGATGGGCAACACGGCCGAGAACGTGGCCGAGCGCTACGAGGTCAGCCGCGCGGACATGGACAAGTACGCCCAGCGCTCGCAGGAGCTGGCGGTCGCCTCGCAGGAGAGCGGCTACTTCGACCGCGAGATCGTGCCGGTGACCCTGCCCGACGGCACCGTCGTCTCCAAGGACGACGGCCCGCGCGCGTCCTCGACGCTGGAGAAGCTGGCGTCGCTGGAGCCCGCCTTCAAGGAGGGCGGCACCGTGACGGCCGGCAACTCCTGTCCGCTCAACGACGGCGCCGCCGCGGTGCTCGTGATGAGCGCCGACAAGGCCAAGGAGCTCGGCCTGAAGCCGCGCGCCCGCGTGATCACCTCGGCGGTCGCGTCGATCGAGCCGGAGTACATGGGCGTGGCGCCGATCTGGGCCGTGCGCAAGGTGCTCGAGCGCGCCGGCATGACGATCGCCGACGTCGACACCGTGGAGCTCAACGAGGCCTTCGCCGCCCAGGTGATCCCGATCATGAGCGAGTGCGACATTCCGCTGGAGAAGATGAACCCGCACGGCGGCGCGATCGCCCTCGGACACCCCTTCGGCATGACCGGGGCGCGGATCATGACGACGCTGCTCAACGGCCTCGAGACCGACGACAAGACGATCGGGCTCGAGACGATGTGCGTCGCCGGCGGCCAGGGCCAGGCGATGCTGGTGGAGCGACTCGGCTAGAGGCGAGCAGGACGCGGAGCGCCCGGGCTACAACCGCTCGGGCGCTTCGATCTCGCCGCGCACCAGCGCCAGCGCCACCGCGTGCACGCGCGTGGCGGCGCCGAGCTTGGTCATGGCGTTGCGCACGTGGGTGCGGACGGTCTCCGAGGAGAGGAACAGCTGCTTGGCGGCCTCTTCGCCGCTGAGGCCGTCTGCGAGCAGCGCGAGGATCTCCCGCTCGCGTGGGGACAGGACACTGGGTCGGCTGACGTCGCTGCGCGCGATCAGCGGCGCGAGGCGCGGATCGAGGTAGTCGCCGCCGTCGGCGACGGTGCGGATCGCCTCCTCGAGCTCCTCGGGATCCCCGCTCTTGAGTGCGAAGCCGGCGGCGCCTGCGTCGAGCCCGTCGAGCAGCTCGCTCTCGTCGGCGGCGCCGGTGTAGAGGATGATGCGCAGACCCGACTCCCGTTGGAGCAGGCGGCGGGTCAGCTGCGCGCCGCTCTCGCCCGGCAGCGACAGGTCCACGAGCGCGACGTCGGGCCGGCGGCGCAGGATCAGGCTCTCGCCCTGCTCGGCATCGTCGGCGGTACCGACGATGTGGTGGCCGTGTCGGCGCAACAACAGCTCCATGCCGCGTCGTAGCGCCACGTGGTCGTCCACGATCACGACGTTGAGGGGCGTCTCGTCGCTCATTCGTTCAGGATCTCTCTCGGCAGTCTGCCGATCTCGCTTGAGATCGGCGACAGTCGACCACGGGTCCGGTTCGCCGCGAACGGGCGAACTCCTCGGAGTGCTCAGGCCGGAGCGGCGGCGCGTTCCCGCGCAAAGCCGGCGATCAGCTCCGCGACGCGCTCGGGCGCGTCCTCGGCCGAGAACGTGCGCACGCCCTCGATCGACTCCAGCCGCGCGTTGGGAATCAGCGCCGCCAGCCGCTCGCCGTGGGCCGGCGGGAAGAACTTGTCCTCACGCGACCAGGCGATCAGGACCGGCGGCTCGAACTCGCGCAGCCGCTCGGCGGCGGCGAGCGTGTAGGCGGGGTCGAGCCCGGCCATCACGCGCTTGAAGTCCAGCCGCACCTCCTGGCGGCCGAGGATCGGCCGCACGTAGCTGTCGTAGGCCTGGGGATCGATCGGCTTCGTCGTCAGCCAGCCGTAGGCGATCGGCAGGCGGCCCAGCGGGCGCAGGCGCAGACCGCCGAACAGCAGCGGCACCAGGCGCGGGAAGCGGATCGGCGCGAGCAGGATGCGGAAGAACCGTGGCGGGAAGTTGTCGAACGCGTCGCACGACGTGAGCACGAGACCGCCGAGCCAGGCCGGCTGCTCGGCGGCGACGAGCTGGCAGAGCCCGCCGCCGGTGTCGTTGCCGACGAGCGTCACGTCCTCGAGCCCGAGTTGCTCCACGGCACCCGAGATCAGGCGTGCCAGGCCCGGGGCGCTGAGATCGGCGCTCGGCGCCGGCTCGAGGTGCGAGCCGAGCGGCAGGTCGAGCGTCACCCGCGTGAAGCCGTCGAGGCGCGGCACGACCTTGCGCCAGAGGTTCGCATTCACCAGCGCGCCGTGCACGAACACGATCGCCGGGCCCTCGCCGGTGACGTGCGCGCGGATGCGGGCGCCGCCGACCTCCAACACGCGCGCCGGTCCCAGCGCGTCCGATCGCCAACTCGCGTCGCTCATCTCGGCCTCCGATCGCTCACATTCACATACAGACTGTATGTGAAACGCCACGATAGCGCGCACGAGCACCTCGTGGAGCAGTCGGCGCGAACGTGAGCCGCCGCACCCCGGCCCGATCGACCTCCCTTAGGGCAGCAGCACGATCTTGCCGAACTTGCCGCCGGCGGCGAAGTGCTCGTAGGCCTGCTCGACCTCGTCGAGCGGATACGTCGCGGCCACCGGCACGGACAGCGCCCCGGCGTCGAACAGCGGCAGCACCTCGTGCTCGACCAGCCGCATCGCCTGCGCCTTCTCCTCCAGCGGGCGCGCCCGCAGCGTCGAGGCGTGGATGCTGCCCCGCTTGCCCATCAGCGCCAGCAGGTTGAGCTCCCCCTTGGGGCCGCTGCCGCCGACCCCGATCACGACGACGCGGCCGCGAGTGGCGAGCGCCTTCAGGTTCGGTCCGAGATTGCCCGCTCCGACCAGCTCCAGCACGACGTCGAAGGGACCGTGCTGCTCGAAGCCCTCCGGGTCGAGCACCGTCGCCCCCAGCCGTTCGACGTCTGGTCGCAACCGCTCGTTGCGCACCGTCGCCGTGACGCGCGCACCCGTCGCTCGTCCCAATTGCACCGCGGCCGTGCCCACGCCGCCGGCCGCCCCGTGCACGAGCAGCCGCTCGCCCGGCCGCAGGCGAGCCTGGCTGAAGATCGCGTCGTGGGCGGTCGTGAAGACCTCGGGGATCCCGCCTGCCTGCCCCCAGTCGGCGATCGACTCCGGCACCGGCATCGCGGCTCGCTCGTGCACGAGCGCCAGCTCGGCCTGACCGCCGCCGCCGACGATCGCCATCACGCGGTCGCCCGGCTCGAAGCGGGTCACGCCCGGACCGATCGACGCCACCTCGCCGGCCAGCTCCAGGCCGGGGACGTCCGCGGGCGATCCGGGCGGCGCCGGGTAGGCGCCCTTGCGCTGGAGCATGTCCGCGCCGTTGAGGCCGGCACCCCGGACCCGCACCAGCAGCTCACCGTGGCCGGGTTCGGGATCCGGCCGCTCGGCCACCGTCAGCTTGCCGTCGTCGATCGTCACCGCGCGCATCGCCGGGACGCTAGCTCGAGCGATCCGTCCGAGTCCGCGGCGAGGGTCTGGAGCCGAATTCGGGTCGCTCGTGCCGATGAACAGGAGCAGGATGGTGAGATGAGGGAGCAGGAGGCCAGCATGCAGCGCAGCCGGCCGCCCTTGTGGCGGGAGGCTCGCATGGGCCTGGAGGCCGCGCGCCTGCTGCGCGACCCGGTCCTGCGCGGCCAGGGCCTGCGCGACGGCCGCGGCCGTCCGGTCCTGCTGATCCCCGGCTTCCTCGCCGGCGACGGCTCGCTGTCGCTGATGGCGACCTGGCTGCGCCGCACGGGCTACCGGCCGCGCGGCGCGGGGATCGTCGCCAACGTCGACTGCTCGGCCGCCGCGCTGCGACGGCTCGAGCCGCGCCTGGAGGAGCTCGTCGAGCGCCACGGGCGGCCGGCCGTGATCGTCGGCCAGAGCCGCGGCGGCAGCCTCGCACGCGTGCTCGCCCAGCGCCGCCCGGAGCTCGTGCGCGGGATCGTCACGCTCGGCTCGCCCTCGCAGGACACGCTGGCGATCCATCCGCTGGTGCGCCTGCAGGTTGAGGGCATCGCTGTGCTCGGTCGCCTCGGCGCCCCCGGCCTGTTCAAGCGCTCCTGCCTCGACGGCGCGTGCTGCGAGAGCTTCTGGGCCGACCTCGCCGCCCCGCTCCCGACCGGCATCGGCTCGGTCTCGATCTACTCGCGCTCGGACGGCGTCGTCGACTGGCATGCCTGCGTCGACCCCGCCGCCGACGCCAACGTCGAGATCGCCGCCTCGCACTGCGGCATGGCCGTCAGCCCCGCCGCCTACCGCGCCGTCGCGAACGCGCTGGAGTCCTTCGAGGACTCGGAGCCGCGCCGCCGGGCCGCACGGCAGCGCAGCGCCCGCGCGGCCTGAAGCGCTCGTCTCGCTCAACCGTGCAGCAAGGCCCGAGAGCGCTTGCTCGCCGGCCAGCCCATGGCCGGGATGTCGCTCATGTGGATCCCGGCGCAGACCACGACGCCGCCCTTGCCGACCGCCTTCAGCGCCGCCGGCACGAGCGCGCCGACCGGGGCGAAGACGATCGCCGCGTCGAGCTCCTCGGGCGCGGGCCCGGCCGAGTCGCCCGCCCACTCGGCGCCGAGCTCGAGCGCCAACGGGCGCCGTCGCACAGGTTCTCGCGTCCGGAGCGGCAGAAGCGACAGGTCCCGTCGGTCCAGCCAAGCCACGGCACGCCGACCCGATCTCCCTCCCCGTAGCGCTCGCCACCACCGACCACGCGGGCGACGATCTGATGCCCGAGCACGAGCGGCAGCTTCGGCTCGGTCAGCTCGCCGTCCGCCACGTGCAGGTCCGTGCGGCAGACCCCGCAGGCGGCGACGCGCAGCAGCACCTGTCCCGGCCCCGGCTCGGGATCGGGGAGTTCCCGCGACACCAGCGGGCGGCCCGGCGTGTCCAGCACCATCGCGCGCATCGGCTCATACGATCCCACGATGCCGTGTCTCGCTGACCTGCCCGTCCCGAGCGAGAGCGACATGAGTCGTTGACCTCTCCGCTTTTACTCGATTAAATTAAGTAATGATTCGTATTTGGGTAGCAGCCGTCGTCGTGCTCAGCGCACTCGCTGCCACCCCCGCGGCACAGGCCAGCATCACACCCGTCAACACCAGCGTCTCAGCAACCTCCCTCGACGCTCAGTGGGCCAGCGATGACGGCGCGTTCTCCTTCAGATGCCCAACAGCCGAGATCACAGGCAGAGTCAATGCTCCCGGCACCTCCATATCGGGCACCGTCACGTTCTCGAGCAATGCCAGATCCGCATGTAACGGGTTCGGCTCCGATTTCACCTGCTCGGTCGTGTTCAGATCAACCAGTTCAGTGGCCGGAGTCAACTTCTCAGCCGATCTTCAATTCACCTCGGGCCCGCAATGCAGACTCGGCGGTGTCGTCATCCCCATGACAATCGACACGCAGACCATCAGAAATTGCGTCACATTCAATCCGGCCACTCAGTCACTGGCCATGGATTGCAGAAGAATCGTGGTCACATTCGTCGGCAGCTCGAGAACGTGGTCCATGAGAGCCACGTTCTCAGTCGCCGCGAGCAGACCGTTGACCATCTCAGCCTGACGGCCAAGCGGCTCGTACGATCCCACCATGCGCTTCGGCCCGCTGATCCAACTCGACGAGCTGCGTGAGCACGCTGACGAGCTGACGCTGGTCGACTGCCGCTTCGCGCTCGGCCGGCCAGGCGCGGGCAAGGCGGCATACCTCGCGGGTCACATCCCCGGCGCCGCCTTCCTCGACCTCGACCGCGACCTCGCCGCACCGCCGGGCGAGCGCGGTCGACACCCGCTGCCGAATGCCGAGGACTTCACGGCCGCCGCGTGCCGAGCGGGCATCCGGCGAACGCGTTCCGTGGTCGCCTACGACGAAGCCGGCGAGGGTGGTGCCGCCCGGCTGTGGTGGCTGCTGCGGCACTTCGGCCACGACGACGCCGCGGTGCTGGACGGCGGCCTGAAGGCGTGGCGAGCAGCCGGTGGGGAATTGGAAGCGGGCATGCGTGAAATCGAGCGGGGCGACTTCGCGCCAAGCGGGCGGCGCGACGACACGGCGACCGTCGAGGAGTTGCTTGCCCGCGGCGGAGCGCCGGCCGCGAGTACGGAGTCAGCGCTTCCCGTCCTCCTGGACGCTCGCGCGCCAGAGCGCTTCCGCGGCGAACGGGAGCCGATCGACCCCGTCGCCGGCCACATCCCCGGCGCGCGCAACCTTCCCTTCGCCGAGCTCGCGCCCGGCGGGCGCTTCCTCTCCCCGGAGCAACTCCGCGCGCGCTTCGCAGCGTCCGGCGTGGAAACGGACACGGACGCAGTCGCCTACTGCGGCTCGGGCGTGACCGCGAGCGTGCTCGTGCTCGCGGCAGTCGCCGCGGGCCTCGGGCCACCGCGTCTCTACGCCGGTTCCTGGAGCGAGTGGAGCCGCCGCGGGCTGCCCGCGCAGCGTGGCTAGAGTCAACGCGCGACCGATACGCGAGGCGACGAGGAGGCAGGAGTGGAGATCGGCATCGGGCTTCCGAACACGATTCCGGGCGTCGACGGCAAGGCGATCGCGGAGTGGGCACGGCGAGCGGAGGCGGCGGGCTTCTCGACGCTGGGCACGATCGACCGGCTCGTCTATTCGAACCTCGAGCCGCTGGTGGCGCTGTCGGCCGCGGCGGCGGTGACCGAGCGCATCCGGCTCACGACCGCGATCCTGCTCGCGCCGCTGCGCGAGAACGCCGCGGCGCTCGCCAAGCAGGCCGCCTCGCTGCAGGCACTCTCGAACGGGCGCCTGGTGCTCGGCATGGCCGTCGGTGGCCGCGAGGACGACTACGAGGCTGCCGGCCTGCCGATGGGCGGCCGCGGCGGGCGCTTCGAGGAGATGCTCGACGAGATGGGCGAGATCTGGAGCGGCGCCGAGAAGGGCTTCGCGGGACCGATCGGCCCGGACGTGCGCGACGACCCGCCGAAGGTGATCATCGGTGGCGGCGCCGACGTGGCCTACCGCCGCGCCGCCGAGCACGCCGGCTGGATCATGGGCGGCGGACCGCCCGCGGTCTTCGCCGCGAGCACGCCGAAGCTGCAGGCCGCCTGGAGCGCGGCCAGTCGCGACGGCAAGCCGTACGCCGGCGTGCTCGGCTACTTCGCGCTCGGCCCGAACGCGGCCCAGGACGCCGAGCAGAACATCGGCGGCTACTACGGCTGGCTCGGCGAGTACGCCAGCGGCGTCGTGGACAGCGTGGCCAAGGACGCGGAGACCGTGCAGGCGTACGTCAAGGCCTTCGCCGACGCAGGCGCCGACGAGCTGATCCTGTTCCCCTCCTCGTCCGATCCCAAGCAGGTCGACCTGCTCGCCGCCGCCGCGCTCTAGCCGCCCCGTTCCGTCCACCATCGGCGCCACGATGCGGGTGCGATGGCACCCTCCAAGCTCCTCATCGGCGGCGTCGGCGCGGCGGCCGTGCTCGGCATGCGCGTCGCGCGCTCGCTGCAAGCCCGCGGCCACCGTCCCCCAGCGCCCGCTCCGGCGCTCGGCGAACCGCCGGCGCCGGAGCCGGCCCAGTCCGCCCAGGTGGACCGGGACGTCAGCGCCGATGACGTCGCCAACCTGCGCGGCGACCTGCGCCGGGAGCTGGAGCGGCTTGCCGAGGGCGACGTTAAGGCTTCGCGAAGCGGCTTGTCCTCCAGGTCGGCGGGGTAGAGTCAACACGCCCCCACCCGCGGGGGCCCTTCTCGTGACCCGCGACGAATCCGCCCAGACACCGGGGCCGTCAGCGCGCCCCGAGGCCGCCACGCTCGAGTTCCGTGCGGCCACCAAGCGCTACCCGGGCCAGAACGAGCCCGCGGTCGACGCGCTCAGCCTCGAAGTGCCAGCCGGTGAGATCTGCGTCCTGGTCGGCCCGTCGGGCTGCGGCAAGACGACTGCGATGCGGATGGTCAACCGGATGATCGACATCACCGACGGCGACATCCTGCTCGACGGCCGCAGCGTCAAGGAGCGCAAGCCGGCGGAGCTGCGCCGCGAGATCGGGTACGCGATCCAGCAGATCGGCCTCTTTCCCCACCTCAGCGTGGCGGACAACATCGCCACCGTGCCGAAGCTGCTCCGCTGGGGCAAGGACCGCATCCGCGCGCGGGTGGACGAGCTACTGGAGCTGGTCAGCCTCGACCCGCACGAGACGCGCGACCGCTACCCCACCCAGCTCTCCGGCGGGCAGCGCCAGCGCGTCGGCGTGGCGCGGGCGCTGGCGGTCGATCCGCCGCTGATGCTGATGGACGAGCCCTTCGGCGCGATCGACCCGATCAACCGCGAGCGGCTGCAGAACGAGTTCCTGCGCCTGCAGCGCGAGATCCGCAAGACGATCGTCTTCGTCACCCACGACATCGACGAGGCGATCAAGATGGGCGACCGCATCGCCGTGCTGCAGAAGGGCGGCAAGCTCGCGCAGTTTGCCCCGCCGGCCGAGCTGTTGATGTTCCCGCAAGGCCGCTTCGTCGAGGAGTTCGTCGGCGCCGACCGTGCGCTCAAGCGCCTGGCGCTGCAGCGCGTGCGCGACGTCGACCTCTGGAAGGCACCGCTCGTACGCGTCGGCGAGCCGGCCGCCGAGGCGCGCGCCAAGCTCGCCGGCAGCGAGGTGCCGTTCCCGCTGTTGATCGACGGCGACGGCAGGCCGGTCGGCTGGCTGTCCGAACGCGGCCTGGCCAGCGAGCGCGTCGAGCAAGAGCTGCGCTCGGAGCCCAAGCCGCGGATCGAGCTCGACGACGTGCTGCGCGACGCGCTCTCGGACTTGCTCGCCGAGGAGGCCCAATACGCGCCGGTCGTCGACGAGCGCGGACGGGTCGTCGGCGTCCTCTCCATCGAGATCCTCTCGCATGCGCTGAAGACCGACCCCGAGCAGGTCCCGAGCGGGGCCGACGCCGCGGCGTGATCGATCTCATCGCCCAGCTGCAGCTGCGCGAGCGCGCCGACAGCTGCGTGTCGGACAACGGCTTCTGTCCCGACTGGATCGTCGACAACTACGACCGCTACGTCGATCCCTTCTTCCAGCACGTGTTCCTGACCGTCGTCTCGGTGGCGATCGGGTTCCTGATCGCGTTCGGGCTGGCGCTCCTGGCCTACCGGCGGCGCTGGCTGATCAACCCCGTCACGCAGGTCACCGGGATCCTCTACACGATCCCCAGCGTCGCGGCCTTCTTCCTGCTGCTGCCGATCACCGGCCGCGGCAACACCACCGCGATCGTCGCGCTGGTCGCCTACGTGCTGCTGATCATCTTCCGCAACGTGCTGACGGGGCTCGACAACGTCCCCGACGAGACCAAGGACGCCGGGCGCGGCATGGGCCTGACCGACAGCCAGTTGCTCTGGCGCGTCGAGGTGCCGCTCGCGCTCCCGGAGATCATGGCTGGGCTGCGCATCGCGACCACCACGACGGTCGGCCTCGCCACGCTCGTCTTCTTCGCCGGCGCCGGGGGACTCGGCGAGCAGATCTTCGCCGACATCAACTTCAAGTCGAACGTGATCGTGGCCGGCGGGCTGGCCGTGCTGCTGGCGGCCGTGCTCGATCTGCTGATCTTGCTCGTGCAGCGCCTGATCACCCCCTGGACGCGGGCGGTGGCGGCGCGATGACCACCACCTTCGCCTTCCTGGGCGACTTCGGCAACGCAATCAGCTTCATCTTCACCGAGCGCGAGTCGCCGGCCGGCGGCACGCAGGTCGGCGGCCTCGGCGAGCTGTGGGAGCTGATGTGGCCGCACCTTCAGCTGTCCTTCGCCGCGATGGCGATCGCCTGCGCGATCTCGATCTCACTCGGGCTCTGGCTCGGGCACATCGGCAAGGGTGGCTTCCTCGCCATCAACGCCTCGAACGTCGGCCGCGCCGTGCCGAGCCTGGCCCTGATCGCGTTCTTCGTCGCCTACCTCGGCGTCGGCTTCACCAACCTCACGCTCGCGCTCGTGCTGCTCGCGATCCCACCGATCCTCACGAATGCCTACACCGGCGTGCGCCAGGTCGACCGCGACACCGTCGACGCCGCGCGCGGCATGGGCATGACGGGCCTCGAGATCGTGCGCAAGGTCGAGTGGCCGCTGGCGCTGCCGCTGATCTTCGGCGGCATCCGCATCTCGGCCGTCAACGTGGTCGCCACCGCGACGATCGCCCCGCTCGCGGGCGTCACCACGCTCGGCGACCCGATCATCAACGTCAACACGTACGGAGACGAGGGCAGGCTCGCCGCGGCGATCGTCGTGGCACTGCTCGCCGTCCTGACGGAGGTCTCGCTGGGCGCCCTGCAACGGGCAGTCACCCCGCGTGGCCTGAAGCTGGAAGCCGGTGGCACTGCCCGCCGGTCGCTGTTTCCGATCAAGAGAAGGGAAGTCACACCATGAGGACCCCCCGCTGGCCAGCTCTGCTGATCCTCGTGTTGATCGCATTCGCCATCGGCGCGTGCGGCGACGATGACGACAGTGGCGACAGTGGCTCGTCGAACAGCTCCGGCAGCGAGTCGGCGATCCAGGAGAACGCCGACAACGCCTCGACGTCGATCACCGTCGGCTCGAAGAACTTCACCGAGCAGAAGGTGCTCGGTGAGATCTACGCCCAGGCGCTCGCCGCCGCCGGCTACAAAGTCAAGACCGAGCTCAACCTCGGCGACGAGAAGACGGCGCTGAAGGCCGTCAAGAGCGGCGAGATCGACGCCTATCCGGAGTACACCGGCACCGCCCTGCTGTCGTTCTTCGGCGTCGAGGCGGACGCACTGCCCAAGGATCCCGCCAAGGCCTACGACCAGGCCAAGGCCGGCTTCGCCAAGCAGGACCTGACCGCACTGCCGCCGACCCCGTTCACGAGCTCGAACGAGGTCGCCGTGACGCAGGAGACCGCCGACAAGTACGACCTGAAGACGATCTCCGACCTGAAGCCGGTGGCCGACAAGCTGACGCTCTACGGCTCGCCCGAGTGCCGCCAGCGGCTGGACTGCCTGCTCGGCCTCGAGCAGGTCTACGGGCTCGACTTCGAGAAGTTCGTGCCGGTCGACATCGCCCTGCGCCACGAGGTCCTGACCAAGGGCCAGGCCGACGTCTCGATCGTGTTCACGACCGACCCGCAGATCAAGCGCGAGAAGTTCGTGCTGCTCGAGGACGACAAGGACATGTTCCCGCCCTACAACTCGACGCTGGTCGTGCGCGACCAGACGATCGAGCAGGCCGGGCCGGACCTGGAGAAGGTCGTCGGCCAGGTCAACGAGGGCCTCACCGACGAGGCGATGCAGGAGCTCAACGCTCGCGTCGACCTCGACAAGGAGACGCCGAAGGCCGTCGCCCAGCAGTACCTGCAGGAGACGGGCCTCGTCGACGGCGGCAGCAACTAGCCGCCAGCGGTATCGCCGAGCATGCCCGCACTAGTCTGCGGGCATGCTCGCGAGCCCACTGCGCTGGCAGGACGGCGCCCTGCTCCTGCTCGACCAGCGCGCGCTGCCGGACGAGGAGCGCTGGCTGCGCTGCGAGCGCCCCGAGCAGGTCGCCGAGGCGATCCGCAGCTTGGCCGTGCGCGGTGCTCCCGCGATCGGCATCGCCGCCGCGTACGGAATGGCGCTTGCCGCTCCCGGCGGCTCGTCCGGAAATGAGGACGCGGCGGCCCGACGAGCCGCGGCAGCCGAGCTGCTCGCGAACGCTCGACCGACCGCGGTCAACCTGCGCTGGGCGGTCGAGCAGGCCCGCTCGAGCGACGACCCGCTCGCGGTAGCGCACGAGCTGCACATGGCCCAGGACGCCGCCGACCGCCGGCTGGCCGAGCTCGGCGCCGAGCGCTTCGAGCCTGGCGACCGGGCGCTGACCCACTGCAACACCGGTCCGCTGGCGACGGCCGGCTACGGCACCGCGCTCGGCGTCTTGCGCGCCGCCCACGCGCACGGGCGACTGGAGCACGTCTGGGTCGACGAGACGCGTCCGCTGCTGCAGGGGGCGCGGCTGACCGCCTGGGAGCTCGAGCGTGCGCGCATCCCCTTCCAGGTCATCGCCGACGCCGCCGCCGGGGGCCTGATGGCGCGCGGTCTCGTCGACCGGGTGGTCGTCGGCGCGGATCGCATCGCCGCCAACGGCGACGTCGCGAACAAGGTCGGCACCTACCCGCTGGCGGTGCTCGCCCAGCGTCACGACGTGCCCTTCTACGTCGCCGCGCCGCTGTCGACGATCGATCCCGACACGCCCGACGGATCCGGGATCCCGATCGAGGAGCGCGCCCCGGAGGAGGTCAGCGCCGACATGCCCGCGTTCAACCCGGCCTTCGACGTCACGCCGGCCGAGCTCGTAAGCGCGATCTTCACCGAGGCCGGCGCGCTCGAGGCGCCGTACGAGGAGGCGATCGCCCGTGTGCGGTGAGTGCTGGCTGCACCGAGTGCTTGGGCCGGCCACACCGGACGGAGACCACCGTGCCGACTGATCTCCGTCAGCAGATCGTCGACGCCGGCCGCGCGATGCTCGCCGCCGGCCTCGTCGCGGGCACCTCGGGCAACGTCAGCGCACGCGAGGGCGACTCGATCCTGATCACGCCGAGCGCGGTGCCCTACGACGAGATCGGGCCGCGAGACCTGATCAGGCTCTCGCTCGCCGGCGAGGTCCTGGAGGGCGGCGGCGAGCCGTCGAGCGAGCGACGGGTGCACCTCGCCCTCTACGCCACGCGACCCGACGCCGGCGCGATCGCCCACACGCACAGCGTCCACGCGACCGCCTGGAGCTTCCTCGGCGAGCCGCTCGACCTCGACACCGAGGAGCTGCTCACTGCAGCCGGCGGTTCGGTGCGCTGCGCCGAGCACGGGGAGTCCGGCTCGGACGAGCTCGCGGCGATCGTGCTCGCGGCCTGTGCCGGCCGCCGTGCCGTGCTCATGGCCCGCCACGGGGTGGTCGCGCTGGGCGAGAGCCCGGCGCAGGCGCTCGACGTCTGCGCGGTGGTGGAACGCCAAGCCGAGATCGCCTGGCTGCTGCGCAACGCGGGCGTGTCGGGACGAGGGCGCTCGTGACGTCCCGCCCGGGTCGTGCCACGGCTACGCCTACGCGCGAGGTTCTCCCATGAGCGCGGACGCCGACGCCCTGCTCGCCGCGACGCGGCGACCGCTCGTGATCGGGATCGGCGGCGGCGGTGACGTCGTCGGCGCGCTCGCGACGGCCGAGGCCTGCCGGCAGCAGACCGGCGCCGAGCCCGTCGTCGGCGGCGTGAGCTGGGAGCGACGTCCGATCGACCCCCAGCCCGGCCCGCGCGCCGAGGCCGAGATCGCGGACGCACGCCCGCTCGGCGAGGGCGTGCTCGCCTGCCGGCCCGAGACCCGCATCGCCGCCAGCAGCGTGCGCTTCGCCGAGTCGCGCATGGCCGAGCTGCTCGGCGAGGAGACCGTCCTCGTCGACGTCAACCGTGGTCCCGCCACGCTCGCCGGCGGCCTGCGCGAGGCGATGGCCGCGCTCGACTGCGACCTGCTGGTGCTGATCGACGTCGGCGGCGACGTGCTCGGCCACGGCCACGAGCAGAGCCTCGCCAGCCCGCTCTGCGACGCGGTCCTGCTGGCTGCCGGAGCGTTGCTGCAGGCCGAATCGCGGCCGGCGCCGGCGCTCGCCGGCATCTTCGGCATCGGCTGCGACGGCGAGTTGACGCCGGCCGAGGTGCTGGAACGGCTTGCGGAGGTCGCCGCCGCCGGGGGCCTGGCCGGCGCGCGTGGTCTGACGCCGTCCGTAGCGGCGCGGCTCGACGAGGCGGTCGCCGCGATCCCGACCGAGGCGAGCGCGCAGGCGCTGCGTTGCTTTCGGGGCGAGCTGGGACCGGTGCCGATCCGCGACGGCGTGCGCTCGGTGGAGCTGTCGCCGCTCGGCGCCGGGACCTTCTTCTTCGACCCGAGCGTCGCCGTCGAGTCCGCGGCGCGGCTTGCCCACGCCGTCAAGGACGCAGCCGACCTCGAGCAGGCGAACGAGATCCTGCGCGCACGCGGCGTGCGCACCGAGCTGGACTACGAGCGAGCCCGCGCAGAGTAGGTATGTATGATGCAACTCTGTTGTGATGAACCGCACACAAAGCGCCGCCCGAACCCGTCAGGCTGGATGAGATGCTGGCGCAGCTCCCCGACGGTCATCCAGTCCTGATCCGGCCGATCCGCCCGGACGACAAGGGCATGCTGGCGGACGGCCTGCGACACCTGTCCGAGACCAGCGTGCAGCGCCGCTTCCTCTCCCCCAAGCCGCGCCTCTCCCGTTCGGAGCTGCGCTACCTGACGGAGGTCGACGGCGAGAACCACGTCGCGCTCGTCGCGGAGTACCCGGGCGAACCGGTGCGACGGCTGATCGCGGTCGCGCGCTTCGTGCGCTTGCCCGACGACCCCGTTGCGGCCGAGGTCGCCATCGTCGTCGGCGACGACTGGCAGGGCCGCGGACTCGGATCGCTGCTCGCCGAGCAGCTGGCCACGATCGCGCGCGTCAACGGCATCGAGCGCTTCACCGCCACGATGGCCAGCGACAACGAACCCGCCCATCGCCTGCTGCGCAAGCTCACCCGCGAGCTGCACGCCCAACGCAGCGGGGACGGCGTGGACGACTTCTCGCTGCAGCTCGTCGCCTGACACGCGACCACCGCAGTTGGGCCACCTTTCAAGAATTTCCCATTGCTCAAGCGATTGCGGATACTCTGTATCCGGTGCGCCTGGGAACGATCTGGGGCCAGACCTGGGGTGCGAGCTACCGCGTCCTCGGTCCGATGCAGGAGATGGAACGCCGCGGCCACGACGTCGTCTGGGCCTCCGAGTCGGGAGAGATCGACGAACGCAGCCTTGCGGGCTGCGACCTCGTCCACGTCTATCAGCACGCCGATCCGGACGTTCAGGCCCTCTTGAGTGCGCTCGCGCACGCGGGCAGCGCGATCACCTGGGACAACGACGTGGACATAACGTCGCTGCCCGAGGAGTCTCCCGCCTACAAGCAGCTAGGCGGCCTCGCCGGGCGCGACCTCTATGGACAGCAGATGAGGACCGCCAAGCTCGCGCAGACGGTCACCACGACGAACGACCATCTGGCACGCAGATACCGCGGAGCCGGCCTCTCGCACGTGGAGGTGGTGGAGAACCACCTCCTCGCACATCACTTGACGCAGCCCCGCCATCACGACGGGATCGTCATCGGCTGGGTGGCGGCACTCGAGCACCGCGCCGACGCCGCTCGCATCCCGATCGCCGAGGCACTGCGCCGGCTGCAGGCCGAATACCCGGAGGTGCACGTCGAGTGCATCGGGGTCAACCTCGGCCTGCGCGAGCGCTATCGCCACGACGAGTACGTCTCCTTCGACGAGCTTCCGGCCCGAATCGCCGGCTTCGACGTCGGCATCGCCCCGCTGGCGGACATTCCCTTCAATCGCTCGCGCTCCGACATCAAGCTCAAGGAGTACGCGGCCGCCGGGATACCCTGGCTGGCGTCGCCCGTCGGCCCCTACGCCGACCTAGGCGTCGAGCAAGGCGGGCGCCTGGTGCCCGACGGCGAGTGGTTCGAGGCTCTGCGCTGGATGGTCGTCAAGCGCACACTGCGCGAGCAACTCGCGCAGAATGCCGCCGACTGGGCGAAGCGCAAGACGATTCGCAGCGCCGTGTTGCAGTGGGAGGGCCTCTTCACCGAGAGCATCCGCCTCCGCCAGGCCGCGGACGGGTCGCGGGCACACGTGCGCTAGGAGACGGTCCAGGTGTCCCCGGAGTGCAGCAGCTGCTCGAGCTGCTCGGTGCCCAGCTCGGAGCGCGTCTGCTCCAGCTCCTGGGCCAGCGCGGCGCCGTAGAGCGGTCGCTCGACGGCGCGGAAGACGCCGATCGGCGTCGGCCCGGTGGGACGCTGGGCGAGGTGGGCGAGCTCGAAGGCGAGGCTGGGGTCGGGGCGGTGCGCGTCGTGGACGAGCAGAGCGTCCTCGCCGGCGTCGGCCACCTGCACCAGCTCCAGGCGTCCGTCCGCACCGCGTGCCACCCCGCGCTCGCCCTCGGCGCCGAAGCGGATCGGCTGCCCGTGCTCGAGGCGGATCTGGTTGAGCTCCTTCTGGCCCTTGGCCCGCACCGCGTCGAAGGCGCCGTCGTTGAAGACGTTGCAGTTCTGGTAGATCTCGACGAAGGCCGTGCCCTGATGGGCCGCGGCGGCGCGCAGGGTCTCGGCGACGTGGGCCTTGTCGGTGTCGACGGTGCGCGCCACGAACGAGGCCTCGGCGCCGAGCGCCAGCGAGACCGGGTTGAACGGGTGGTCCTGGGAGCCGAACGGCGTCGACTTGGTGACCTTGCCCTCCTCGCTCGTCGGCGAGTACTGGCCCTTGGTGAGGCCGTAGATCTGGTTGTTGAAGAGCAGGATCTTCAACGGCACGTTGCGGCGCAGCGCGTGGATCAGGTGGTTGCCGCCGATCGAGAGCGCGTCGCCGTCGCCGCTGACCACCCACACCGAGAGGTCCGGGTTCGCCGCCGCCACGCCCGTCGCCAGCGCCGGCGCGCGGCCGTGGATGCCGTGCATCCCATAGGTGTCCATGTAGTAGACGAAGCGGCCGGCGCAGCCGATGCCGGTCACGAACACGATCTTGTCCGGCGGGATGCCCAGCTCGGGCATGAAGCCCTGGACCGAGGCGAGGATCGCGTAGTCGCCGCAGCCCGGGCACCAGCGCGTCTCCTGGTCGGAGGAGAAGTCGGCCTTGGTCAGCTTCAGCACGTCGCCGCCGTTGGCGTGCACGTGCCCGTTGGAACCGTCGGCCGGGCTCATCCGATCCGCTCCACGATCGCCTCCATCACGTCGGCCGTCGCCAGCGGCAGACCGTCCACCTTGGTGTAGCTCTCGCAGTCGACGAGGAACTCGGCCCGCAGCACCTTCACCAGCTGGCCCATGTTCATCTCGGGCACCAGCACGCGCTCGTAGGAGCGCAGCACCTCGCCGAGGTTCGCCGGCAGCGGGTTGAGGTTGCGCAGGTGGACGGTCGCCACCGACAGCTCGCGCTCGCGCCGCACCCGCCGCGCCGCGCCCTTGATCGCGCCGTAGCTCGAGCCCCAGCCCAGCACCAGCAGCCGGGCGTCGCCGTCCGGGTCGTCGACCTCCAAGTCCGGCACCTTCACGCGTTCGATCCGCTCGGCACGCAGATGGGTCATGCGCGCGTGGTTCTCGGAGTCGTAGGAGATGTTGCCGGTGCCCTCCTGCTTCTCCAGCCCACCGATGCGGTGGCGCAGGCCCGGCGTGCCCGGGATCGCCCACGGCCGCGCCAGGCGCTCGTCGCGCAGGTAGGGCAGGAAGCCGCCCTCGTCGGCGTTCGGATCGGTTGCGAAGTTCGGGTCGATCGCCGTCAGCGTCGAGACGTCGGGCAGCTTCCAGGGCTCGGACGAGTTGGCCAGGAAGGTGTCGGTCAGCAAGATCACCGGCGTGCGGTGCTCGATCGCGATCGTCGCCGCCTCGATCCCGGCGCGAAAGCAGTCCGACGGCGTGCTCGCCGCGATCACCGGCAGCGGCGACTCGCCGTGGCGCCCGTAGAGGGCGGACAGCAGGTCGGTCTGCTCGGTCTTGGTCGGCATGCCGGTCGACGGCCCGGCGCGCTGGACGTCGACGATCACCAGCGGCAGCTCCATCGCCACCGCCAACCCGATCGTCTCGGACTTGAGGTCGAGGCCGGGGCCGCTGGTGCCCGTGACCGCCAGCTCGCCCGCGAAGGCGGCGCCGACCGCGATGCTCGCCGCCGCGATCTCGTCCTCGGCCTGGATCGTGCGCACGCCCATGCGCCGGTGGCGCGAGAGCGAGTGCAGCAGCTCGGAGGCCGGCGTGATCGGGTAGCTGGCGTAGAAGAGGCCGAGGCCCGACTTGACGCCGGCGGCGATCAGCCCGTAGGCGAGCGCCTGCGTGCCGTTGACGTTGCGGTAGGTGCCGGGCGGCGCCGGTGCCGCGTCGACCTCGTAGTGGACGGCGAGCAGCTCGGTCGTCTCGCCGAAGTTCCAGCCGGCGCGGAAGGCCGCGAGGTTGGCGTCGCGCACGGCCGGCTTGTCGGCGAACTTCTTCTCGATCCACTCGACGCTGGGGTCGACCGGCCGGCCGTACATCCAGGACAGCACGCCGAGCGCGAACAGGTTCTTGCAGCGCGAGGCGTCGCGCGAGCTGATGCCCTCGATGCCCTCGGTCGCCCGTACGGTCATGCTCGTCATCGGCACGCGGAAGAGCTGGTAGTCCTCCAGCGTGTCGTCCTCGAGCGGGTCGGCGGTGTAGCCGGCCTTGCGCAGGTTGTGGTCGGTGAAGCCGTCCTCGTTGACGATCACCGTGCCGCCCTTCTCGACGGCCCCGAGGTTGGTGATCAGCGCGGCGGGGTTCATCGCCACGAGCACGTTCGGGTGGTCGCCGGGCGTGAGGATGTCACGCGAGGCGAAGTGGATCTGGAAGGCCGAGACGCCGTGCGGGGTGCCCGCGGGCGCGCGGATCTCGGCGGGGAAGTCCGGCAGCGTGGCGAGGTCGTTGCCGACGACGGCGGTCGCGTCGGTGAAGCGACTGCCGGTGAGCTGCATACCGTCCCCGGAGTCACCCGCGAAGCGGATGACTACACGATCCCTCTTCTCAACGGTTTTTGGGCTCATACAGCCGGCCTTGCGTACAGAAGGGCCGGTCAAGCCAGTGTACTGAGCGGTCAAGGCACCTCTGTGTGGATTGGCCGTGTCGCAGTGCGGTTCTCGGCGCCGCTGGACACGACGGCGCAGATTGCGGGACCGTCGGTTACGCTAACGCGCCCTCGGAGGCGCCCTCAGCCCTCCACCCCCCGTTATGAAGATCTCTGTTCCCAAGGAGACCGCCGCTGGCGAGCGCCGAGTCGCGCTCGTGCCGGAGGTCGTACAACGACTGACCAAGGACGGCCACGAGGTGGTCGTCGAGCCTGGTGCGGGCATCGCCGCCGGCCAGGTCGATGCCGCCTACGAGAAGGCCGGCGCGACCCTCGCGGAGGGCCAAGGGCTCTCCGGCGACGTCGTCGCCAAGGTGGCGCCGCCGAGCCCCGAGGAGATCGTGCGCCTGAACAAGGACGCGATCCTGATCGGCCACCTGCAGCCGCTCAGCAACGCCGAGGGCGTGCGCGCGCTGGCCGCCGCCGGCGTGACCGCCTTCGCGATGGAGGCGATCCCGCGCATCACGCGCGCCCAGTCGATGGACGCGCTCTCCTCGCAGGCGACCGTCGCCGGCTACCGCGCCGCGCTGATCGCCGCGCAGGAGCTGCCGCGCTTCTTCCCGATGCTGACCACCGCCGCCGGCACGGTCCGGCCCGCCAAGGTGCTCGTGCTGGGTGCCGGCGTCGCGGGCCTGCAGGCGATCGCCACCGCCAAGCGCCTTGGCGCGATCGTGCAGGCCTTCGACGTGCGCTCGGCGGTCAAGGAGCAGATCGAGTCGCTCGGGGCCAAGTTCCTCGTGCTCGACATGGGCCTCGAGGACGCCGAGGACGCCGGCGGCTACGCGCGCGCCCTGACCGAGGAGGAGCAGCAAAGGCAGCGCGAGCTGCTCGCCGAGGCGATGGGCCAGATGGACGCGGTCATCTCGACCGCCGCCATCCCCGGCCGCAAGGCGCCGCTGCTGGTCACCGAGCAGGCGGTCGAGAACATGAAGCCGGGCTCGGTGGTCGTCGACCTGGCGGCCGAGACCGGCGGCAACTGCGAGCTGACCGAGCCGGGCGAGACGGTCGTGCGCCATGACGTGAAGGTCATCGGGCCGCTCAACCTGGCGTCGACGATGCCCGACCACGCGTCGATGCTCTACGCCAAGAACATCCAGGCGCTGCTGGGCCTGATGGTCGGCGAGGAGAACGCGTTGAAGCTCGACTTCGAGGACGAGGTGATCGCCGGCGCCTGCATCACGCGCGGCGGCGAGATCGTCCACGAGGGCGCGAAGAAGGCTGCCGAGGTGCCCGCCTGATGGACTTGCTGACCGAGATCACCATCCTCGTGCTGGCGGCGTTCGTCGGCTTCGAGGTCATCTCGAAGGTGCCGAACACGCTGCACACGCCGCTGATGTCGGCGACGAACGCCATCCACGGCATCGTCGTGCTCGGCGGCATCCTCGTCATCGGCTCCGCCGAGGGCGCGTTCAACAAGGCGATCCTGGTGATCGCGATCGCCTTCGGGACGATCAACGTCGTCGGCGGCTTCCTCGTCACCGACCGCATGCTCGAGATGTTCAAGAAGCGTCCGGCGCCGGCCAAGAAGGCAGACGACAAGTGATCTACAGCGCGTCGTTCCTGACCGACGCCGACTTCATCTCGGCGCTCTACATCGTCGCCTTCACGCTCTTCATCGTGGGCATGCGCCAGCTCACGAAGCCGTCCACGGCCCGGCGCGGCAACATGATCGCCGCCGTCGGCATGGTCTTCGCGGTCGCCGGCGCCCTGCTGACGCCCTCGACGGGCGACTACGGCCTGATCGCGCTCGGCGTGGTGATCGGCACCGTGATCGGCATCCCCGCCGCACGCCAGGTGAAGATGACCGCGATGCCGCAGATGGTGGCGCTGTTCAACGGCGTCGGCGGCGGCGCGGTGGCGCTGATCTCGTGGGCCGAGTACCGCCATGCGCTCGAGTTCGGCGGCAATCCCGCGCTCGAGACGCTGATCCCGATCCTGTTCGCGGCGATCATCGGCTCGGTCTCCTTCTGGGGCTCGAACGTCGCCTTCGGCAAGCTGCAGGAGCTCATCCCCGGCAAGCCGATCGGCGTCCCCGGTCAGCAGTTCGTCAACCTCGCGCTGCTGCTGGTCGCGGTCGGCGCGGCGGTGGCGATCGCCGCCGGCGCGGAGTCCCAGGGCCTGTTCGTCCTGATCCTGGTCGCCGCGGCCGTCCTCGGCAACATGGTCGTGCTGCCGATCGGCGGCGCCGACATGCCCGTCGTGATCTCGCTGCTGAACGCGCTCACCGGCCTGTCCGCGGCCGCCGCAGGCATCGCGCTCGACAACACCGCGCTGATCGTCGGCGGCATCATCGTCGGCGCCTCCGGCACGATCCTCACGAAGCTCATGGCCGAGGCCATGAACCGCTCGATCCCGAACATCGTCGCGGGCGGCTTCGGCGGCGGTGGCGGGGCCGCGGCCACCAGCGCCGCGGTCGACGGCAGGACCGCTCGCTCGACCGACGCCTCCGACGTCGCCGTCCAACTCGCCTACGCCACCCGCGTGGTCGTGGCGCCCGGGTACGGCATGGCCGTCGCCCAGGCGCAGCACACCGTGCGCGAGCTCGCCGACGAGCTCGAGAAGCGCGGCGTCGAGGTGCTCTACGCCATCCACCCCGTCGCCGGCCGCATGCCCGGTCACATGAACGTCCTGCTCGCCGAGGCCGACGTCCCGTACGACGCGCTCAAGGAGATGGACGAGATCAACCCCGAGTTCCCGCAGACCGACGTCACGCTGGTGATCGGGGCCAACGACGTCACCAACCCGGCCGCGCGCGAGGACAAGGGCAGCCCGATCTACGGCATGCCGATCCTCGACGTCGACAAGTCCGCTCAGGTGATCGTGCTCAAGCGCTCGATGAACACCGGCTTCGCCGGCATCGACAACCCGCTCTTCTACAACGACAACACCGCGCTGCTGTTCGGCGACGCCAAGGCGTCCGTCGGCGCGGTGCTGTCGGAAGTCAAAGACCTCTAGCGTCTTCGTCTTAGTCCGTCGACCCGACGGGCTGCTGCTGGCCGAGCTTCGGGTCGGCCGCACCGCCGACGCCCACGGGCGCGGAGACGGCCTCGACGCCGCGCTCGGCGATGTCGCGCTCGAAGGCCGCGTCGGCCTCGGGCACGGCGTCGAGGGCGCCGCGGTGGATGATCGGCCCGAGCACGCCGCGCAGCAGCAGCAGCCCGCGCACCCAGCCGGGCACGACGACCCACTTGCGACGCTGCTCCATGCCCTCGACGACGGCCTTGCCGACGGACGCGACCGAGTAGGTCTTGCCGAGCGGCCCGGAGGTCTGGGCGCGGAAGTTCTCCATCGCGGGATGCGCGTCGGCCCCGCGGACCATGTCGGTGTCGATCCAGTGGAAGTAGCCGACGCCGACATCCACGCCGAGATGGGCGATCTCGGTTCGCAGCGAATCCGAGAAGGCCTCGACGCCAGCCTTGCTGGCGGCGTAGGCGGCGAGGCCGGGGGCGTGCGCGACCGCGGCCACCGAGGCGACCACGAGGACGTAGCCGCGCCGCTCGATCACGTGCGGCAGCGCTGCGCGCACGGTGCGCCAGGCGCCGAGCAGGTTGATCTCGATCGTGCGCTCGAAGGCCGCAGGGTCCATGCTGCGCACCATGCCCGCCGGCGCGATGCCGGCGTTGGCCATCACCACGTCGAGGCCGCCGAAGCGCTCGACGGCACCGGCCACCGCGCGCTCGAGCGCCTCGGTGTCCGTCACGTCGGCTTCGAACCAGGCGGCGTTCGAGCCGCACTGGGTGGCGACGCGCTCCAGCTCCTCCGGCTCGAGTCCCACGAGCGCGACGTTCGCGCCTCGGGCCGCGACGCGGCGCGCGGACTCCGCGCCGATGCCGCGGGCGGCGCCGGTGATCAAGACGGTGCGGCCCTGCAAGCTCCAACTCATGGCGGGGCACGATATCCGAGCCCCCCACGGCCCGGCGCCGCCGACCGAGCGGGATCGATAGCGTTCCCGCCGATGGTCTCGATTCCCGAACAGACGCAGGATTTGACCCCCGCCCAGGTCGAGGAGCTCGTCGCCGCAGGCAAGCTCGAGCTGATCGACGTGCGCGAGACCTACGAGCACGACGCCGGCCACATCGCCGGCGACCGGCACATCGAGATGGACCAGTTGCCCGCGCAGGCGGCCTCGCTCGATCCCGAGCGCTCGCCCGTCTTCTACTGCCGCACGGGTGGCCGCTCGGCCGCGGCGGTCGAGGCCTTCCGCGCCTCCGGGTTCGACGCGTACCACCTCGAGGGTGGCATCGTGGCCTGGGTCGAGGCCGGCAAGCCGCTCGAGCCCGAGGACGGGCGCGTCGCCGACCACTGACGTCCCCGGCTAGGGGACGGCGCTCCGCAGCTGTCCGGCGTACGGGCCGCGGCCGGTCAGGCAAGCCGCACCGCAGCGTGCTGCCAGCTGGAGCGCGGCGTCGATCGACATGCCCGCGCCGAGCCCGTAGGCGAGGCCGGCGGCGAAGCTGTCGCCACAGCCGTACGCGTCCTCGACCGGACCGGGCAACGGCGTCGCCGCCCAGCTGCCGCCGCTGCCGTCGCGGCCCTCCCAGGTGCCACCGCGCGCGCCGGCCGTGCGCACGACGTAACGCGGGTCGGGAACGAGGTCGCCGAGCTGATAGCGCTCGCCGGGATCGTTCGCGCTCGCCAGCAGCGCGTCCAGCTCCACACCGGCCGCGATCAGCGTCTCGAGCCCACGCGCGCTCGAGACCAGCACGCGCGCGGCGCGCGCGGCGTGGATCGCGCCCACGTCACCGGCGGTCAGGTAGATCGCGTCGACGCCGCCAAGCTCGTCCCAGGGCAGCGGATCGTCGCCGCGGGGGCCCAGGCGCTCGCCGATCACGGTGATCGTGCGCTCGCCGTTCCCGTCGACGTGGACGAAGCCGCGCCGCTGCGGCCCCGGCCGCACCGCCGCCTCGACCCTCACCCCGAGGGCATTTAGGTCCGCGCGCGAGCGGCGCGCGAGCTCGTCGTCGCCGAGTGCGGTGTAGAAGCTCGCGCCGCCCGCGAGCTTGGCGAGCTGACCCGCGGCGACGGCCCCGCCGCCGCCCGGCTCCTCCCACACTTCCTGCGCATGCACGATCTCGCCGGCGGTCGGCATCCGCTCGACGCGAGCGAACTCGATCCACTCCACGTGTCCGACGACCGCCACCCTCACCGCCGCGCAGTCTTCCACGCCCTGCACGGCTACGCTCGTGGCGATGCAGGATCCGATGCCCCTCACGCACGGGATCGAGCTGCCCCTCGACGAGGTGGAGCTACGCGTCAGCCGTTCCTCGGGGCCCGGCGGTCAGCACGCGAACGTCACCGCCTCGCGGGTCGAGGCCGTCTTCGACGTAGCCGCCTCGCGCACCCTCGACGAGCAGCACAAGCTGCGCGTGACGGCGCGGCTCGGTCCGGTCGTGCGTGCGGTTGCGCAGGACACGCGCAGCCAACGACGCAATCGCGAGCTGGCCCTCCAACGCCTGCGGGACCGTCTGATCGCCGCCCTGCACGTGCCCCGCTCACGCCGAGCGACGAAGCCCACCGGCGCGTCGCGCAGGCGACGCCTGACGACGAAGCGTCAGCGCGGAGGCGTGAAGCAGCTGCGGCGCAGGCCGAGCGGCGACGATTAGGCAGCGACGACGACGGCCTGGCGGCGGCGGCGGCAGCGCGACAGCGACAGCGACAGCGACAGCGGGTCGACTAGCCGTCGCCCGGCGGGGCGACAGCGCCGCCCCCGGTGCCGCCCTGGGGCGCGGCGGGAGTCTCCGTGCCCGTGCCGCCCGGCGTGGCGCCGCCACCCTGACCCGTAGCCGGGGGCGTGGGAGTTCCCGTCGTGCCACCGGTGGTGCCGCCCGTCGTCCCGCCGGTCGTGCCACCGGTGGTTCCGCCCGTGGTGCCGCCGGTCGTCCCGCCCGTGGAGGGCGTGGTGTCGGTCTCGGTGGTCTCGGTCTCCGTCGTGTCGCGCTCGGTCGAGGGCCGCAAGGTCTCGGGCGACGTCGGGACGCCGAGGTCGGCGGGGCTCGAGTCGGGGCTGGGATCGTCGCTGCCGCCAGCGGTTGCGATCAGCACGATCAGCAGCAGAACCACGATCGCGGCAGCACCGCCGGCGATCAGCCTGCGGCGCTTGTAGACGGACTCGGGCTCGCGGCGCGGAGGACGGCGGGAACCGCCCGGCGGCCGGCGCCCAGGGTCGAGCCGGCGTGTCGGGTGCTCGTCCAAGAGCGGCCGAAGGTAGCAGCTAGCAGGGATATCCGGGCATGCTGCAAAGGATCGAGCAGCCGTCCCAGCAGGCCACGCTCAGCGGCGCGACCGCGGGCAGTTGCTCAGCTTCAGGCGGGCGCGGCCGATGTTGCCCGCGGCGTCCTTGGCAGCCACCCGCAGGCGTCGCGCTCCGGGCCGCGGCGGCCGCACGCGCAGCGTCAGGCGCGTGCGCGTGGAGCGCCGCACGACCTGCCGGCCGCGGCGCACCACGACCGCGTCGAGCACCGAGTCGTCGCGGACGACGACGCGCACGACCTGCCGGCCGCGTGCGCAGCGCGGGGTGCGCGGCCCGAACGAGACCCGCGGGCGGGTGTGGTCCCGGCCGCCCGCGACCCGCGTCAGCGTCGCCTGCTCGACGCCCGCGAGGTAGGAGGGGCGCCGCGCCAGCAGCAGCGTCGCGCCGTCCGGCGCGACCGCCGCGGCCATGAGCTGCTGCGGTCCGCGCAGCGAGACCCACGCTCGCCCGCCGTGCCCGTAGGAGCGGTCGATGTCGAGGTCGTCCCGGCTCACGCGCGTGAGCGCGACGCGATTGCCGGAATCCGCCAGGTCGGCGGCGGTCACGACTGCGTGACGGTCGCCGTCGATCCCGACCGCATACCGGTATCCCTCGCCCACGTCGTCCAGCACCGCACGGTCCCTCAGGACCACGCTCGCATGCCGCCCGAGCACCTCGTCGAAGCGCAGCAGCAGGAGGCGGCGCAGGCCCTGCGCGCCGCGTTCCCTCGCCCAGCTCGCTACGAGCGCGCCATGCTCGGGCAGCGGCGTCGCGGCCCCGATCCCGAGCTCGCTCCAGCGTGGATCGGAGTAGATCGGCCCGCCGACGTCCGGGTATGCCGGCCCGGCCAGCCAGCGCAGACCGATCAGCGCCGGTCCTCCATCCCCCACCGACGCGACGGGGGAGTCCGCGCCGAACGCCAGCGTGGCGCCGTTCGACGGCACGAGCGCGGCGACGGACGTCGTCGTGAGGGTGGCGCGACCTTCGAGCATGAAGCCCGGGTCGAGCGCACCCGCTGGCGTCAGGCGGGCAACCGTCCCGCGCGACGCGCCGCGCGAGTAGGTGGCACGACCGCCGACGACGATCGCGCCGTCGGTCTCCAGCCCGACCGCCCCGAGGCTCTCGGGGGCGCCGTCCACCACGTCCACCGTCGCCATGCCGGCGTCGCCGAAGCCGCGATCGAGGCTGCCGTCGGACAGCAGGCGCACGACGGCACCGTGGGGTTCCAGGTTCGGCGGACCGGCCCAGGAGCTGCCGGCGAGCACGACTCCGCCACCCGGCTCGAGGGCTGCCGCGCCGACGGCCAGCGGCCCCGGCAGCGTCGTGCGGACGACGCCGTCGGTTCCAAAGCTCGGGTCAGGCGTGCCGTCCGGCCTGCGCTGCATCAGCACGAGCTCGGCCGTCGCGCCCGTCTCGGCGGTGCCGGTGGTGCCGATCACGAGTAGCGCCCCGTCGGGTCGCAGCGCGAGCGCCGAAGGGGCGAACGACTGCCCGTCGAGCCCGAGGAGCAGCTCGCCGCCGTTCCCGAAGCTCTGGTCGACCGCTCCCGGATGGATCGCGAAGGCCGGGCGGTCGGTGCCCAGCAGGACGGCGAGGGTCAGCGCGAGCAGCGTCAGCAGTAGGCGGCGAGATGACGAGTCCATGCCAGGTCAACCCGCCTTCGCGAAGGAAGTTTCGATCGAACAGCGGGTCTAGAGCCCTGGGATGTGGCGAACCGCGAAGCCGGCCGTGGGCCGGTCGGCCTCCTGCCAGCGCGTACCGGCGCGGCCCTGACCGCTGGTGTCGAAGCGCAGGCCGGCGACGTACATGAAGATGTGGCCGCCGTTGGCGTAGATCGTGATCCACTTGCCCGGCCCCGGAGCGCCGAAGTCGACGAAGGCTCCGGAGGTGCGCGGGCTGTGGAGCAGACCGGCGCCCGCGAGCGCGAACGACACCGAGCCCGAGCAGTCGTAGCCGTTGTCGCGCCAGGCGCCGTGGCCCCCGCCCCACTTGTAGGGGAACTTCGCGATCTGGTTGCCGGCGAGGATCACGCGCTTGACGACGTCCGGTGCGGCGTCGGGGGCGATCGCCTCGCCGTTGGGCAGCACGCGCGCCCGCGGGCCGGTGCGCAGGTAGGCCGCGCTGCCGAGATAGTGCTTGAAGCGGCGCAGGTTCGCGCGTGCCTCGCGCAGCTCGGCGCGCACCTCGGCGTCACTGGGAGCGCCGGGGCTGGGAGCGTCGTCGGTCGGGTCTCCGGTGGGTGCCGAGCCGGCACCCTCGATCTCGACCGCACGCGCCTGGGAGTCGCCCGCGGGCACGGGGTCCTCCTTCAGACCGGCACGCGCCTGACGCGCGTCCTCGGGAGTCAGCACGACCTCGGCCGGCTCGTCGGGATCGGGCGTCGACCGAGTCGAGTTGCCGCACGCCGCAAGCGCAAGCGTCAGCAGCAGGGCACAGGCGAGCACGATCCGCGGTCCCATCCGATCTGGAACCATAGGGACGATGACGGAGCACCCATCCAGCCCGCCCCCGGACCCCTCGGGGATCGAGGAGCCGCACGACGTCCTGGCCGCCGAGGAGTTCGGCATCGGCACCCGCGACGATCGCTTCCCGCCGGATCCGACCGGCATCGCCGAGCCGCACGACGTGCTCGCCGCCGAGGAGTTCCCGATGCCCGCCGGCGTCGAGCCGCACGCGGACGAGGGGCGCCCCGGCCCGCGCGCCTGGATCCCGCTGGCCGGCGCCCTCGCCGGCCTCATCGCACTCGTGCTCCTGCGCCGCCGGCGCTAGCGCCGGCGACTACGGGTAGAGGTCGCCCGACTCGCCCACGACGAAGACCGCGCCGACCGGGCAGTTGCTCGCGGCCATGACCACGTCGTCGGTCGACGCGCCGTCCGGGTCGATCACGATCGCCTTGTCCTCGTCGTCGAGCTTGAAGACGTCCGGTGCCGTGTCCACGCAGTCGCCCGAGCCGATGCAGAGGGCGCGGTCGACCGCGATCTCGATCCGGTTGACTGGGGAAAGCTCGGTCATGGCGGGGCGAGCGTATCGCTCTCACCCGCGGAGGCTCGTGCGCATCCCCTCGGTTGATCGGCCGAGGGGCGCGGCGGCTTAGGCGCGCTTGCCGCGCCCGTACACGAAGCGCAGCATGCGCGTGAGCAGCTTGGTCTTCTTCGCGCTGTAGGGCAGCATGTGCATGTCCTTCTTGGGCGCGAAGCGCGTGACCAGCAGCGCCTGCTTCTTCGTGTACTTGCGGATGCCGTCGGCGCCGTGGCGGCTGCCGAGGCCCGACTCCTTCCAGCCGCCCATCGGCAGCTCGAGCGCGAGGTAGTTGATCTGCGCGTCGTTGACCGTCACGGCGCCGGCGTCGACGCGGCGCGCGAGCCGCTCGCCCTTGATCGTGTCCTTGGTCCAAACCGACGCCTGCAGGCCGTAGGGGGAGTCGTTGGCGAGCCGCACCGCCTCGTCGGCGTCGGCGACCTTCATGATCGGCAGCGTCGGCCCGAAGGTCTCCTCGCGCATGCACGACATGGAGTGGTCGACGTCGACGAGCACCGTCGGCTCGTAGAAGTGAGCGTCGCCCTCGTCGCGGCGGTGGCCGCCGACGAGCACCTGCGCGCCGCGCTCGACGGCATCCGCCACGTGGCGCTCGACGATGTCCGACTGCGGCGGGTGGATGACGGCGCCGAGGTCGGTGGTGCCCGGCCCGCGCGGCACGTCCTGGCGCAGCTCGCGCACCTTGCCCGCGACGAGGTCGACGAACTCGCGGTAGATCGGCGCCTCGACGTAGACGCGCTCGACCGAGATGCAGGTCTGCCCCGCGTTCTGCATCGAGTAGTGGACCGCGGCGTTGGCGGCACGCTCGACGTCGGCGTCGGCGCAGACGATCATCGGGTCCTTGCCTCCGAGCTCGAGACCAACCGGGGTGAGCGTGCGCGCGGCGCGCTCGAGCACCTTCTTGCCGGTTGCGGTCGAGCCGGTGAACATCACGAAGTCGACCTCGTCGATCAGCGCCGCGCCGGTCTCGCCGTAGCCGGGAGCGACCTGGTAGACGTCGGCCGGCAGGCCGCACTCGCGCAGCATCTCGCCCATCAGCAGCGACGTCAGCGGCGTGACCTCGGACGGCTTGAGCACGACCGAGTTGCCGGCCGCCAGCGCGGGGATGCAGTCCCCGAAGGAGTTCGTCAGCGGGTAGTTCCAGGGACCGATCACGCCGACGACGCCGAGCGGCGCGTAGCGGACGATCAGCTTGCGACCCTTGATGAACGGCGAGGCCGAGCGCACGCGCTCGTCGGAGAGATAGTCCTCCGCGTTCTTGGCCCAGAAGCCGAAGGCGCCGGCCGCGTAGCCGATCTCGGCCATCAGCGCCTCTTCCCAGGCCTTGCCGGTCTCGGAGACGATCGTCTCGCAGACGCGGTCGGAGTTGTCGACGATCCACTTCTGCGCCCGCCGCAGCACGCGCGCGCGACCGTCGAAGCCGAGGGCCTCCCAGCCTGGCTGCGCGGCGCGACCGCGCGCGACCAGCGACGGAACGTCCTCTGCAGCGACCACCGAGACCGTCGCGATGCTCTCGCCGGTCGCGGGGTTCTCGACGTCGATCGCGGCGGTGGTCTGGGCCTCGGGGGTGCTGATCATGTCGGTCACGGGGACCAGCGTACTACCAAGTTGGCTGGCCAGCCAAACCGCTAGCCGCGCCTCAGTCGTTCATGCCGGCGAGTGCCTCGTCGAGCACTCCGTGCACCGGCGCGGCGCGCTCGAACTCGACGATCTCGAGCACGCGCGCGACGGGACCGCCGCCCGGCGCGACCACGCGCAGCTCCTGGCGCCGACTGCCGAGCTGCCGCGCGAGGTTGAACAGCATCGCGATGCCGCTCGAGTCGATGAAGTCCAGCTCCGAGAAGTCGACGACCAGACCACGCGCCGACGTCGGAACGGCACTCGCGATCCGCGCACCCGTGTCGGGTGCTCCGGCGATGTCCAGCTCGCCCGTGACCTGCGCCACCACGATCTCGCCCTGCTCGGCGATCTCGAGCCGTACCAGCTCCTCGCTCACTGCCCGTCTCCGTTGTCCGTCACCTCGAGCCTCCGGCGCAAGCGCACGGTGGTCCCCTCAGGGCTCGGCTGCACCTCCACGTCGCCCATCAGGGCCCGCATCAGCGACAAACCGCGCCCCTGGTCTCCCTCACGTGGAGGGCGCCAGGCGCCGTAGTCTCGCACGGCGATGTCGACGACGCCGTCCTCGAAGCGACCCGCGACCTCGAACGGCGTCCCTCCTCCCGCGCCGGCGTGCTCGATCGCGTTGGTCGCGGCCTCGCCGCAGGCGGTGATGATCTCGGCCAAGTCGCGCTCGCTGCCGTTGGTCTGACGCAGCCAACGGCGCAGCAGGCTGCGCATCGAGACCAGCGCCTCGGGCTGGGTCGGGAACTCGACGCGGAAGCGGTTGACGAGCGCGGTGTTCTGCAGCGCCAGCAGCGCCACGTCGTCCGGGGCGCCACCGACCGGCACCAGCCGGGCGAGCACGTGGTCGCAGAGCGCCTCCGGATCGTCGGGAGCCGAGCGCACGACGTCGGCCAGCTGGCCGAGGCCGTCGTCGAGGTGGTCGCCGGGGCGCTCGATCAGCCCGTCGGTGTAGAGCACGACCGTCGAGCCCGGATAGATCGGCTCGACGACCTCCTCGAAGGCCGGGAAGGGCAGCACTCCCAGCGGCACCGAGCGCCCGCCCTCGAGATAGCGCGGGGGCTCGTCGGCGCCGTCGCGCACGAGCAGGGCGGGCGGATGGCCGGCGTTGACCCAGCGCACCTCGTCGGCGGCGGGATCGACCACGAGGTAGAGCAGCGTCGTCATCTGGCTCTCCTCCGCCTCGGCCCAGACCAGCCGGTTGAGCTGCTCGACCACGCGCGCCGGGTCGTGGCCCTCGAGCGCGTAGGCGCGCAACGCGCTGCGCAGGCGGCCGACCATCGACGCGGCCGCCAGGCCCTTGCCGGCCACGTCGCCCATCACCAGTCCGACGCCGCCGCCGGGGATCGGGATCACGTCGTACCAGTCCCCGCCGACCTCGGCCTCGGTCTTGGCCGGCAGGTAGCGCGCCGCGGCGGCGAGCCCCGGCACCTGGGGCAGGCGCTCGGGCAGCAGGCTGCGCTGCAGCGTCTCCGCGATCCGATGCTCGCGCTCGTAGACCTGCGCGTGCAGGATCGCCAGCGCGACGCGCTCGGCCGCCAGCCGCAGCAGGTTGAGATCCTCGGTCGAGAAGCGGCGCGGGCGCGTAGCGCCGGTGACCAGCACGCCGGTCACCGCGCCCTCGGCCAGCAGCGGCACGCCGATCAGCGAGTCGATGTCGAGCGCGTGCATGGCCAGGTCCTCGACATCGGCCGGGTCCGGGTCCTGGGCCAGCAGCGGCTCGCGCAGCGAGGCGACCCGCCCGGCGAAGCGGTCGCCGAAGGCGATCGGCGCCGGCGACTGCGACGTCGGGCCGGCGCCGGAGGTCGCGCTCACGACCAGCCGTCCGTTCTCGTCGGCCAGGAAGATCGTGGCGGCGTCGGCGCCGAGCACGCCGCGTACGCGCGCGACGAGATCCTCGAGGATGTCGTCGATGCCGCGGTGGGCGAGCGCCGCGTCGACCAGCAGCTGCATGCCGCTGACCATCTCCGCGACACGCTCGGCCTCGGCGCGCGCCGCCTGCTCGCGCAGCAGCGCCTCGCGCTCTTCCTGGCGGCGCTGGCGCTCGCTGATGTCGCGGATGAAGGCCGACGTGACGAAGTCGTCGCCCATGCGCACGCGCGAGATCACCTCCTCCGCCGGGAAGGTGCTGCCGTCGCGGCGCTGCAGGTCCAGCTCGACGCGCAAGATGCGCACGGGGTCGGCCGTCGAGGCGAGCTCGCGCCGTCGGTCCTCGTGCGCGTCGCGTCCCTCCGGCGGGAAGATCACCTCGCGCAGCCGCCGCCCGACGACCTCGCCGGCAGGCCAGCCGAACATGCGCTCCGCGGCCGCGTTCCAGGTCGTGATCGCACCCTCGCCGTCGATCGCGACGAACGCGTCGGGAGCGCTGTCGAGCACCAGCCGCGTGCGCGATTCGCTGCGGCGCAACTCGCGGCCGCGGGCGTCGGCCGCCGCCGCCTCGGTACGCACGCGCGTGAGCAGGCGCGAGATCAGCAGGCCGGACACCGTCGGCGTGCCGACCGCCAGCAGCCAGCGAATGATCGCGCTGCCGGTGTCCTGGGACAGCAGGATGATCGTGTACGCGATCGCGATCAGACCGACGTAGACGAACGCCGCGCGCAGGTCGAAGAAGTAGAAGGCGTAGAGCGCGACCCACGAGAACAGCAGCGCGTAGAGCGCGCCCACGCCGGCGTAGTAGTTCGCGAACGTCAGCAGCACCGTCGCGACGACCGTCAGCGCGTGCAGGTGCCACTCGCGGATGCGGTCGGCATAGATCCAGATGCCGAACGCCAGCAGCAGCGCGATCGACCAGGTGATGGCCAGCTGCAGCTCCATCACCGCGGCCGGCGGGAAGATGAACGTCAATACGCCGACGACCGCGCCGGCGGCGAACAGGTAGGCGAGCGAGCGCGCCTTGACGCGCAGGTCGAATAGCTCCGGCAGCTCCCTCACCGGACGCGGGTGCTTACCCGCCGCTGCCGCGGGCCGAGAGCCGGGCCAGCGCCTCATGGCACTCCACGACTTGCCGCTTGACGCGATCGTCATCCGGACGATCGTGCACGAGGTCCCAGGTCTTGTCGGCGACGTCCTTCGCGTTGGCCGCGTTGGCCTGGCTGCAGAGCAGGTCCACGAGCTTCAATTCGAACTGCTGCAGCTGCTCCGCCGGAGCGCCCGGGGGCATCTTCGGAAGCGGTGCCGCGGTCGCCTCGCGCCACATCGAGGTGGCGAGGACGAGCCTGTTCCTGAGCGCCTTCTGGTCCACGTCCCCGGGAGGCTACTTGCCTTCGAGTCGGCGCAGCAGCGGGAGCGGGTCGCGCGTCGCGCCGAGGGTTCCGCGACCGCGGCGGAGCTCGAGGTGGAGATGATCTCCCCAGCAGGATCCGGTGCAGCCGACACGCCCGATGCGCGCCCCCACGCCGACCTCGTCGCCGACGCCCAGGCGGGCCGGGCGCAGCATGTGCAGATAGAGGTAGGTCTCGCGCAGGGCGGGTGTGTAGACCGCGACGTAGTTGCCGCGTCCGCCGTCGTCGCCGCGCTCGACCACGACACCGCCACGCAGGGCGACGAGGGGCGTCCCGGCGGCAGCGAACACGTCCTGGCCTTCGTGCACGTGGCCGCTGCGCGAGGCGCCGTAGCGTGCATCGGCCTCACCGAGGTCGACCGGCCCCAGGACCGGGAAGCGCTCCGGCTCGAGCAGCGCCGGCGCGGCGAAGCCCGCGACCACGCGCGCGTGCAGCCGCTTGGCCGCGGCCGCCTGCGCAGCCGCGCTCGGTGACGCCGCCGACGCGGCAGCCGGATGCAGCGCGACCGCCGCGGCGAACAGCGCGAGGGTCGCTCGCACCACGGGGCATAGTTCAACGGAAGCGGCGGCCGACCTGCATCCGACCCAGCGCGTCGCTCGCCAGCTGGACCTGGTCGCGCACCTCGCAGGACTCCTCCAGCAGCACGAACTCGCGGCGGCGGTTGGGGTCGAACCTTGATCGTCACGGTCTCGCCCACGACCGGGATGCGCCCGCCCGGAAGCGTCACCGTGCGGGTGGTCGTGTACCCGCCCTCGTTGCGCGGCCCCAGCGCACCATCAGCAGGCCCGGCGCGCCCAGGGCAGCCACCATCGCGACCCCGAACAGCGCCTGCCCGGCCGCGAGCGAGCCGGCGAGAAACGCGACCCCGACCACGACCAGCATCCAGCCGCTGTAGACGAGCCATCGCATCGACATGGACGGCGTCTCCTAGCCGATCACGAGCTTGGTCGGATCGCCGGCGTCGACGCGCACCGAGAAGCTGCAGCCGGGCTGGAAGCGCGGCAGTGCGCTGTGCGCGACGAGCTGGCGATGCTTGACCTTGTACGGGTCGCGACCCGGGACGGTCACGGTCAGGTCCATCTCCACCACCGGCGCGTTGTTGATCATCGTGCCGGTGTCGGCGATCGCCTCGACCGTGGCGTTGCCGGCGATGCCGCCCGTGTAGGTCTGGGCGAAGCCCTGCGGATCGAGGCCGCCCACGCCGGCGGCGCTCTGCTGCAGCTCCTGGGCGTCCTTCAGCGCCTGGTTGGCGAACTTGACGCCCTCGAGCATGCTCGTCTTCGGCTGCGCGTCGGCCTGCTTCTTCAGCTCCCTGAGCTCGTCGCTGCGCAGCGTGTCGGTCATGTCCTTGAACTGCCGGAAGAGGCCCATCACATGAACGGCTTCTCGCCGAAGGCGACCCTCTGCAAGTCGGCCGGATCGATCCGGCACGGCATCGAGGTGCCGTCGCCGTAGCTGCCCATCGCCGCCGACGAGACGATCTCGCGGTGCTGGACGGCGTAGGGCGCGCCGCCCTCCGGGGTGACCTCGAGCTCGAAGATCCAGACCGGGTTGCCGGCGACCTGCTCGCCCGCGTCGACGTGCCCCTTGATCAGCGCGGTGCCGGCGCTGCCGACCGACAGGATGCGGTTCTGCTCGTGCGCCTGCGCCTCCAGCGCGCCGCGCTGCTCGAGCCCCGCCTGCAGGTCCGCCGGACCGCCGCTGAGGCCACCGGCCGTCTGCTGCGCCTGCTGCTGCATCGCGCCGGCGTTGGCCATCGCGTCGTTGGCCTGGCCCATGGCGTCCTTCATGTTCTTGAACAAGCCCATCGGGTTCCTTTCAGCCGATCTCCAGTCGCAGGCGGTCGTGCGGGTCGACCCGCACGGGTACGGCGCTGCCGGGACCGAGCAGGTGCGCCACCTGGCGCGAGAGCACTTGCCGATGGCGGGCCCGGTAGGGCTCATGCCCCGGCAGGCTCACCGCCAGCACCAACTCGACCTCGGGGTTGTCGTCCTGGACGCGGCCGGTGTCATCGATGCGCTCGATCGTCGCGCTGCCGGCGATCGCGTTCGCGATCGCCGCGTGCACGACATGGCCGCTGCCGGCCTCCACGCTCTTGAAGCTCGCCACGTCCAACCACCTCGTGGCGCCACGCTACGGTCGCGCTCGCGCGCAGTCAGTATCGACCTGGTCTCGCCTCGGTCTCAGGCGCGTGCGGGACGCGGCGTCATGAACGCGATCGCGGGGCCGAGCCCGGCCTCGCGGCGCAGGGTGGCGATCCGCCGCCCCGGCTGGACGGCGTCGCAGGGCGTTCCCAGCAGCTCGCCGAGCGTGGCGGCGGTCGCGTCGAGGTCGGCAACGACGAACGAGAGGCCCCAGAGCCGTGCCGGTCCGTCCGGATCGCCGGCGATGCGGGTGTCGTCGGGAGCCTGCACGACCTCCAGGATCAGTTCGCCGAGGCGCAGGAAGCCCTGCCGCGGCGCGCCGCCGGGCGTCGGCTCTTCGCGCACGCGGCGCAGGTCCATGCCGGCGGCGCGCAGCGCCTCGAGCGTGCGGTCGAGATCCGGGGTGAAGGCGACGAGGTGGTCGATCAGCAGCACGCCGTTGGGGTGCGCCGGCGCGGCGTCCGGCGGGGGCCGGTCGGAGTGGGAGGCCGGCAGCCCGTCGAGCTCGAGCGTGTCGAGGCCGCGCAGCGACCAGCCGACGATGCCACGGCCCCGGCCCGGGCCCTCGAGGCACAGCCGCACGGATCCGACGACGCACTCGGCGCCCTCGACGTCGAAGCCGGCGGCAGCCCACGTCTCGGGCGCGTCGGCGATCGCGAGCTCGTCGAGGGCGGGAAGCGTCTCCGTTGGGCTCATGGCGCCGACGCTAGCGCGGCGGACGGCGGGCGCGCCGCAGGACCGGCACGTCGCTCAGCGCTCGCCGACGAAGGCGAGCAGCTCCTCGCGTCCGCCGTGCGCGCGCGGCTCTCCGTGCGCGAGCAGGAGCGTGTCGAACTCGAGCTCCCGCGCGAGCCGTGCGAGGCCGTCGCCCAGGCCCTGTCGGGCCGCTTCGGGATCGTCGCCGAGCAGCGAGTCCGGCACGAACGCGAGCTCGGCGTCTCCGTCCCGGACCACGGCGTCGGCGAGAGCCAGCGCGCCGACGTCCGGCAGGTGCAGCGCCGTCTCGCCCGGCCAGCCCGACCAGACCTCGTGGGCGACGATTCCCGGCGCGGGCTCGGAGCCGAAGGCGAACGTCTCCACCTCGCGGTCCGGCTCGAGCTGGGCCGCGCCGTCCTCCTGGCAGAGGACCGGGATCCCGAACTGCTCGGCGAACTGGGCGCAGGCGCGCCAGTGATGGCGCTGGCTCATCACGATCCGCTCCGGCCGCGGCTCGTCGCGCAGCCACTCGAGCCCTTCGCCCGGCGGCGGCATCGGATCGATCAGCGCTCGCGGACCCACGGCGTAGTACGAGTGCGCGTCCTGTCCGATGTTCTCGTGGAACGCGCTCCAGTGATAGATGCCCGGTACGACTTCGTGCATCGAAGACTCCTACCCCCGAGTCGGGGTGCCCAACGCATAGATTGCCGCGCGATGGCAGCGATCGTTGCAAGGGCGCCGTTGCGCGTGGCCCTGGGCGGGGGCGGCACGGACCTTCCCGCGTACTACCGCGACCACGGCGGCTTCGTGATCTCGACGGCGATCGACCGCTACGTCCAGATGCTCGTGTCGACGGGCTTCCAGGAGCGCTATCGGCTCAAGCACCTCGAGTGGGAAGAGGTCGACGACCCGCTCCGGATCCGGCACCCGATCCTGCGCGAGGCGATCGCGCGCCACTGGCACGGCGGTCCGTTCGAGCTGGCCTCGGTCTCCGACGTCCCGCCCGGCACCGGCCTCGGCTCCTCCGGCGCGTACGCGGTCTGCGCGATAGCCGCGCTGCGAGCTGCGGCCGGCGAGCGCTCCGAACCGGATCTGCTGGCCGAGCAGGCCTGCGCGATCGAGATCGACGCGCTGGCGCGCTCGGTCGGCAAGCAGGACCAGTACGCAGCCGCCTTCGGCGGCGTGCGCGCCTACACCTTCGAGCCCGCAGGCGGCGTGACGGCGCGGGCACTCGACCTGCCCGAGCACGTGCTCGAGGCGCTGCGCGACCACTTCCTGCTGTTCTACGTCGGCGGCGAGCGCTCGGCCTCCGACGTGCTCGCCGGCGCCGACATCGGCGACGCGCGCGTGCGTGCGTCGCTCGACCGCCTGCAGGAGCTGGCACGTGAGACCTGCAGCGCACTCGAAGCCGGCGACCTCGACCGTTGCGCGAACCTGATGGCACTGCACTTCGAGGCCAAGCGCGACCGCGCTCCCGGCACCGTGACCGAGGACATGGACGCAGCGGCAACCCGCGCGCTCGCGGCGGGAGCTCACGCCGTCACGCCGCTCGGGGCGGGCGGCGGCGGCTTCCTGCTCGCCTACGCTCCCGATCCCGAGCGCACGCGAGCCGGCATGAGCGGCTTGACCGAGCTGCGCTTCGGGCTCGACGCTCGCGGAGCGGTCGCCGGCCCGATCGCGACCGCCTGACCGCTCAGGCGATCGCGGGCGTCCGAGCCGGCTGCTCGTCCTCGATCGGCGGCGCGGCGGCTTCCTCGACGCCGCCGGCGGCGAGCGCAGCGAGCGCGGCGGCCAGCTTCTGGGTGTCTTCGAGCGTGTTGATGCGCACGATCCGACCCCAGCGGATGTCGATCGTCTGGGCGAGCTCGTTGCGATAGTCGCCGGCGTCCACGCGCACGAGCGCGACCGCCCGCGTGCGCCACGGGGGGCCGCCGACCAGCACGTCCTCGAGCTCGAACCGGATGTGCGGGAAGAGGCGGAAGATGCGCTCGAACCAGGCCTCCATCGCCGCACGCGTGTGACGCACCCCGCCCATGGCGTGATCGCCGACGAAGCGGTATTCGAAGCTGGAGGCGAACTGATCGATCACGTACGGGTAGTCGCGCGCGTCGAGCTGCCGCCAGGCCGTTCGCACCTTGCGCTTGACGATCGTCTTGTACATCGGCCTGGCCTCCTAAGGGTCTCTCGAGGAAACTGACCGTACCGCAGTAAGTTCCCTGAGGCAACTAACTACCCTCCGGCGCATGCAACGCACTCCCCTCGCAGACATCCCCTGCTCGATCGCGCGCAGCGTCGACGTCGCCGGCGAGTGGTGGACGCCGCTGATCCTGCGCGACGTCTACCTCGGTCTGCTGCGCTTCGACGCGATTCAGCGCAACCTCGGCATCTCCCGCAAGGTCCTGGCGGAGCGGCTCGCCCGCCTGGTCGACAACGGGGTGCTCGAGCGACGGGCCTACAGCGAGCATCCGCCGCGGCACGAGTACCCGCTGACCGCCAAGGGAGAGCAGCTGGTGCAGGCCTTCTTCGCCCTCCTGGCCTGGGGCGACCGCTGGACCGCCGGCGACGCCGGCCCGCCGATGCTGCTGCGCCACGATCGCTGCGGCGAGCTGGCGACCCCGATCGTAGGCTGCTCGTGCTGCGGAGAGCCCCTGCTGCCCGCCGAGGTCACGCCCGAGCCGGGCCCAGGCGCCCGCGTCACGCACGGAACGCGCGAAATCGCCCGCCTCTTCGGGCGCGAATGAGACGGATCGGTCTCCACCGCGAGACAATCCTTGTACATCTTCACCGCATTTTGCTGGTTAAAGGCTTGCAAACTGCTGAGTGCTCCAGATACGCTTCTGTCTCTTATGTGGCTCAAGTACGCCATCCTCGGCCTCGTCGTCGAACGGCCGGGATACGGTGGTGATCTCGCGCAGCGCTTCCGGAGCCGCCTCGGCTCGTGGGAGCTGACGAGCTCGATCATCAACACCACCTTGGAGGAGTTGGAGCGAGAGGGATCGATCCGCTCCACCGGTGCGACCGCGCACGCTCCGCGCGGCGTTCCGCGCGCCGTCTACGAGGCCACCGACCAGGGCGTCGCGCGCTTCGACCATTGGATCAGCGCGCCACCGTCGGAGCCGGACGTGCGCGACGAGCTGCATCTGCGCATCGCCACCGCCCGTCCCGAGAACCTCGATCGCCTGATCGAGATCACCTACGAGCAAGAGCGCGCCTGTCTGGAACGTCTGCAGGCGCACACCGGCCGCGCGAGCTTCGGCGAGGTGCTTGCCCGCGGCGGCTCCTGGGAGGCCGTGGCCGCCCTGATCGTTCGCGACGCCGAGGTCATGCACCTCGAGGCGACGATGGACTGGCTCGCGCGAGCCCGCGAGGCGATGCTGTGGGTGCAGGAGCGCCCGCAGGGCATCGCACCGGACTGGGACTGACCTTGACGCTGCTCGCACTCGACCGGGTGACGAAGCGATACTGGCGTGGAGCCCGCGAGGTCGTCGCGCTCGACGACGTCTCGCTCGAACTCGAACGCGGAGACTTCATCGCCGTCTGGGGTCGCCGCGGCGCGGGCAAGTCGACGCTGTTGCGGATCGCGGCCGGCATGGAGCGACCGGACGCGGGCAGCGTCAGCTTCGAGGGCATCGACGTCGCGCGCCGCTCGCGCACCAAGCAGGCACAGCTGCTGCGCGAACGCATCGGCGTCGTCCAGCGCACCGAGCCCTCGATTCCGTCGCTGCCGATACTCGACTACGTCGCGCTGCCGCTGCTGGGCAGACTCGGACGGGTGGAGGCGCACCGGCGCGCGGCCACGGCCCTGGAGCGAGTCGGAGCGGACGATTGCGCGGAGCTCACCTGGAGCCGCCTCTCGGACGGCGCCCAAGCCTTGGTGTCGGTCGCGCACGCGATCGTGCGCGGACCGTCGCTCGTGCTCGCGGACGACCCGAGTGCGGGCCTCGACGCGATCGAGCGCGAACGTGTCGTCGCACTGTTGCGCAGCGCCGCCGACGAAACCGGGATCGGCGTCCTGCTGACCACGCCCGACATGCCCGACATGTTGCAGTCGCATCTGCTGATGTCGCTCAGCCGTGGACGCCTCGTGCGGCCCCGTCCCGAGCCCGGCACGGTGATCGACATGCGCAGCAAGCGGCCGAAGACCAGCGGCTAGTGCTGTTCCTGCAGGACCTCGTCAAGCACTATCCGGCCATCGAGGGCGATCCCGTGCGCGCCGTGGACGGCGTCTCGCTGACGGTCGAGAGCGGCGAGTTCGTCGCCCTCTATGGACCCAGCGGCTCCGGAAAGTCGACGCTGCTGCTGCTGATCGCCGCACTGCTCCAGGCCGATGCGGGCACGATCCGGTTCGAGGGCCGCGACGTCACGCGCCTGTCCTCGAAGGAAGCCGCGCGCTATCGCATGCGCGACGTCGGCATCGTGCGGCAGAACATCCAACTTGTCGCCGGGTTGTCCGCGCTGGACAACGCCGCGCTCAAGCTCGCCGGCAGCCACCAACGCATCCGCGACGCCGAACGGCAAGTCGGGCCGCTGCTGGACCGTCTTGGTCTCGGCGACCGCTACCACCACCGTGGCCACGAGCTCTCGATGGGTGAGCGCCAGCGCGTGATGATCGCCCGGGCCCTCTCGACCGATCCGAAGCTCCTGCTCGCCGACGAACCGACGGGGAGCTTGGACAGCCGCCGTGGCAGAGACGTCCTCGAGCTGCTCTCAGCGATCTGTCAGGAGCGCGGCGCGGGCCTGCTGCTGGTAACCCACGATCCGCAGGCGGTGGGCTTCGCCGACCGCGTGCACGCACTGCAAGACGGTCGCCTCGTCGATCACGATCCCGATCTCGGCCCGGTGGCCCCGGTCCGGCTCTAGGAGCCGGGGCATGCGACTCTCGGGCCTCTTCTACTTCTACCGGCTGCGGCTGCGGACGCGCTGGGTACAGGAGTCGTTCGCGTTGATCGGGATCGCGGTCGGCGTGGCGCTCGTGTTCGCTGCCCAGATCGCCAACACGAGCATGACCGGGTCGATGAAGCAGTTGGTGGGCGGCACGTTCGGGGAGGCGACGCTGCAGGTAGCGCAACCGGACAGAAGCCCGTTCGACGGCCGGACGCTCGAGGAGATTCGGGCGGTGCCGGGCGTCGACGTCGCTGCGCCGCTGCTGGAGAAGCACGCCACCGTGTCGGGGCCGAGCGGAACCAGCTCGGCCCTGCTGATGGGCATCGACCGCAGCCTGGCGGGCCTCGAGGGACGGCTCACGCGTCGATACCGAGCGACGCGCCTGCCCACCCGACATCTGCTGGCGCTCCCAGAGCCGATCGTGCAGAAGATCGGGGCGAGCGTCGGCGGGCACGTGACGATCTCTGCAGGGGCGATCAAGCACCGAGTGCGGCTCAACCTCGCGCTGGGCGCAAGCGACATCGGCTCGCTCACGCACAGCCCGATCGCGATCACCCCCCTGGCCAACGCCCAGGACCTGGCCGGCACCCCCGGTCAAGTGACCCGAATCCTGATCAAGCCGGTCGAGGGCGAGACCGAATCCGTCCGCCAGTCGCTCGTCGCCAGGGCGCAGGGACGCTACGAAGTCAAGCGCGGCGACAGCGACATCCGCCAGTTCGAGCAGGCGGCGACCCCCTCGAACCAGTCGACTGCCCTGTTCTCGGCGATCAGCGCCCTCGTCGGCTTCCTGTTCGCGTTCAACGCGATGCTGCTCACGCTCCCCGATCGACGCCGTCTCATCGTCGGTCTGCGCATCGACGGGTACTCGCCGCTCTCCGTGCTGCAGATCTTGCTCTTCGACGCGCTCGTGCTCGGCATCACGGCGACGGCCGCCGGCCTGGTGCTCGGAGACGTCCTCTCGCGCGCGCTGTTCGACAACAGCACGGGGTATCTGACGTTCGCCTTCGCGGTCGGAGAGCAGCGCATCGTCGAATGGCAGAGCGCCGCGATCGCAGTGGTGGCCGGGCTCGGGTCGGCGCTCCTCGCCGCGATGTTGCCGCTGCAGGACACGCTCGGACGCAAGCCCCCGAGCATCACCGAGGAGGGCGAGCCCGTAAGCCAGCGTCGGGCGTTGACGCTCCTGGGAGCGAGCGCAGGCTGCTTCGTGCTCAGCATGGCGACGATCGTGATCGCCCCCGGCCTCCCGCTGCCGGCGATCGGGATGCTGGTCGCCTCGCTCATGCTGGGGCTGCCGGCAGCGGTCAGGGGCACGCTCGCGCTCGCCGAGCACCTGCTGCTGCGGATGCGCAGCGCCGTGCCGATGATCTCCCTCGGGGAGCTGCGCTCGATGCCCACTCGTTCGCTGGCGTTGACCGCCACCGGCGCTCTGGCGGTGTTCGGCAGCGTTGCCAGCCAGGGCGCCAAGAGCGATCTCCAGACCGGCCTCGACCGCTCGTCGCACGACGTGAACGCGGCCGCGGACATCTGGGTCGCGCCCGGCGGAACGCCGAACCTGCTCGCGACCGATCCGTTCGACTCGCATGCCGAAGCGCGGCTGCGACAGCTGCCCGACGTGCGCTCGGTCGGCGTCTACCGCAGCAGCTTCCTCGACCTCGGAGATCGACGTGTGTGGGTATTCGCCCAGCCACGCGACTCGGCCCAGCCGATCCCGAGCTCGCAGCTCGTGGAAGGCGACGTCGACCAAGCCGAGCGGCGTGTGCGCGCCGGTGGCTGGGCGGTGGTCTCCGAGCGAATCGCCGCCGAGCGAGACCTCCACGTCGGATCGCGGTTCACCTTGCCCGCGCCGCGGCCGCAGAGCCTGCGCGTGGCGGCCCTGAGCACGAACGTCGGCTGGCCGCCCGGGGCGATCGTGCTCAATCAGGGGGACTACAGTCGGAGCTGGAGCTCGGGACGACCGAGCGCCTACCAGGTGATGCTGCGTGACGGCGTCCCACCCGAGCAGGGCCTTGCGGCAGTCGACCGAGCGCTTGGCCCGAGCTCTGCACTCACGGTGGAGACGGGCGCACAACGCGAAGCACTTCACCGCGCGACGAGCCGCGACGCGCTGTCGCGTCTCAATCAGCTCTCGGCGCTCGTGCTGATCGCGGCGGTGCTCGCGATGGCCGCCGCAACGGGAGGGGTGGTCTGGCAGCGGCGCATGCGACTGGCCTCGCTCAAGCTCGACGGGTTCGACGAGCTGACCGTCTGGCGCGCCCTGCTGCTCGAGAGCGCCCTGCTGCTGGGAACGGGTTGCTTGGCGGGAGCGCTGTTCGGCCTCTGTGGCCAGCAGCTGCTCGATCGCGCGCTCAGCGCTGTCACCGGCTTCCCAGTCGTGTACTCGGTGAGCATCGGATTCGCCGTGGTCAGCTTCGTTCTGGTGACCGCGATCGCTGTGTCGATAGCCGCGCTCCCTGGCTATCTCGCAGCGCGAGTGTCGCCTGCGGTGGCACTACAGGAATAGGCGTCTTACACATCGGAGTTTCGGGGTCGGATGTTGAACATGAGGATCGCCCCTGCGCCGCTGAGCGTGACGCAGGTGGGAACGTTCTTCGCTGTTGCGGGAAGAGAGCTTGCGTGGGTGTTGCCCGGCGTGGCGAAGCTCGTCACCGGTTGGCGAGCGGTTGCGGCAGCGATGCCCCCGGGGACGCTGCGCGACGACGCGCTGGCGACGCTTGCCGACGAGCGCTTCAACACCGAGGGCGCCGCCCTCTTCGCCACCCTCCCGACGCGCAGGAGCCTGCCGCTGTTGCGGGTGCTGGTAGCCCTCGAGGTCATCTGGGACTATCTCGACACAGTCAGCGAGCGGCCGTGCGAGGACATGGTGCTGAACGGCCTTCAGCTCCATCGCGCGCTCGCGGAGAGCCTCGACCCTGGCGGTCCGATCTCCGACTACTACCGCTACAACCCCAGCTCCAACGACGGCGGCTACCTCCGGGCGCTGGTGGAGGAGTGCCGAGCCCAATGTCTGGAGCTGCCCTCCTTCGAGCTCCTGCGACCGCACGTGATCCGTGAGGCTCGCCGCGGTGCGGTCTGCGCGATCAACCACGCGCCCGACCCCTGCGACAGAGACGCTCGGCTCCAAGCGTGGGTCGAGCAGGAGTACCCGGATCACACGGGGTTCTCGTGGTTCGAGCTCAGCGGAGCGGCCAGCTCCTCGCTCACCGTACACGCGCTGCTGGCGCTCGCGGCGCAGCCGGATTGCACGGCGCGCGACGTCGATCTGACCTATGCCGCGTACTTCCCATGGATCTCGCTCGCCAGCACGATGCTCGACAGCTACGCCGATCGCGCGGAGGATCTCGCGTGCGGTGCGCACAGCTACGTCGAGCACTACCCCTCCCAGGACCAGGCGCTGGTGCGCCTGTGCGAGATCGTCGCGACCTCCGTGCGCGTCGCGCGTGCGCTCCCCCGTGGCGAGAGACATGCACTGATCGCCTCCGGGATGGTGCCGATGTACCTCACCAAGAAGGAGATGCGCGCTCCGTGCCACCGCGCTGCGGCGACCGCGCTGCTCCGCGCCGCCGGTCCGTTGCCGACGCTGCAGTGGCCGATCCTGCGTACCTGGCGCTTGATCGTGTAGCGCTAGCCCGGCTTGGTCGTCATCGCCCAGATGGCGACCAGGTACAGCAGCAGCGCCAAGGCCACGAGCACGATCGCCACGCTGCCGAGCCTGCCGGCGGGCTTGCCGTCGGCGTTGGCGGCACGCCGGGCACCGATGCCGGCGAGGACGGTGGCGACTACGAGCAGCAGGAAGGAGGGCTCGGCGGTCATGTAGCCGAGGTCGAGCCAGTCGGGTGGGTCGTCGAGGTCGGTGAAGCCCTCCTTGTCGGCCACCCATTCGCCGGCGCCGCGCATGACGATCCAGGCCGGCAGGGCGACCCACAGCAGCGAGCGGAAGCCGAGCCGCAACGATGCCGCGCCGCCGTCGCCCCCGCGAGCGCCGACCAGCGACACGAGCACCAGCACCACCCCGCCGACGAGCGTCATCGCGCCCAGCACGTGCAGGAACAGCGGCAGGTTCCAGTCGTCGGGACGCACCGCCGCGAGCAGGCTCATGCGCCCGGCTTCCAGATCATCACGATCAGCAGCGCGAGCACGAGCACGGTGCGCGACCAGTGCCAGAACGCGGCCTGGCCGGCCGCCGCCCCCTCGGGCGTCAACTCGACGCGTGCCCGGCGCCCCGCCTCGGTGGCGACCGCCCAGAGCACGATCGCGCCCAAGATCCAGCCGTCCCAGATCTCGTAGCCGTCGACGTCGAGCGCGAGCCAGATCCCGAAGACGAGCGTTCCCAGCCCGCCGACGTTCCAGAGCACGTCCGCGAGCGCCACGGCGCGGTTGCCGGCAGGCGCGCCGAGCACCACGGCGCTGAAGGTCACCACCGTCGACGCCAGCATGAACGCGGCCAGCACGTGGAGGAAGAGCAGCCAGTCGTACACGCGCGGGAAACCTTACGCTGCGCGTCGGACTAGCATGCGGCGTCCCCGCCACCCCGGGACCCATCGTGCAATGACGGATTCGAGAGGGACATCGATGACCGAGCAAGTACGGCCGACGGCCGACGACGTCCAGCCGGTCAAGAACGAAGCCCTGGATCGGTTTCTCACCGGGACGGTCACGGTCGTGCCGTTCATCGGGCTCGGGATCGTGTGCTGGCAGGTCTGGAACGACCTGCTGCACTGGCGTGACGTCGTCGTCTTCCTGATCATGTACCTGTCGACGGCGTTCGGGGTGACCGTCGGCTTCCACCGCCTGTTCACGCACCGCTCGTTCGAGACCAGCCCGGCAGTGCGCGGCGTCTTCGGCGTGCTGGGCTCCGCCGCGATCGAGGGCCCGGTGATCTCCTGGGTCGCCGACCACCGCAAGCACCACGCCTTCTCCGACCAGGAGGGCGACCCCCACAGCCCCCACGTCGGCCACGAGGGCGGCTGGCGCGGGGTGCTCAGCGGGCTCGTCCACGCCCACGTCGGCTGGCTGTTCATCCACACCCAGCGCGGGGCCCGCGACCGCTACGCACCGGACCTGCTCGAGGACCCGGTCGTGAGCTTCGTCGACCGTACCTTCGTCTGGTGGGTGCTCGGCGGGCTGGCGGCCGCGTTCGCGCTCGGCTACGCGCTCGGCGGCACGCTCGAGGCGGCGCTCACGGGCCTGCTCTGGGGCGGTGCGGTGCGCATGCTGGTCGTGCACCACGTCACCTACAGCATCAACTCGCTCTGCCACTTCTTCGGCCGCCGCGACTACGTCACCGGCGACGAGTCGCGCAACCTGCGCTGGCTGTCGCTGTTCTCGCTCGGCGAGTCCTGGCACAACAACCATCACGCCTTCCCGACCTCCGCCTTCCACGGCTTGCGCTGGCACGAGATCGATCTCTCCGGTTGGTTGATCCGTGGAATGGAGAAGCTGGGTCTCGTGTGGGACGTCAAGCGAGTCGACCCCGCGCGGCAGGCGCGCAAGGCGGTGGGGGCAGCCGAAGCGGCATGAGCGCAGGCACCGCGCAGCTGCGCCGCGAGCTCGAGGCGGCGTTCCCGGAGCGGCCGTTCACGCTGGAGCTCTGGGACGGCACGACGCTGCCCGCCACCAACGGCGGCGGCGGTCCCACCTTCACCGCCCGTTCGAAAGCCGCCCTCGCGCACGCGCTGCGCGCCCCCGGCCAGCTCGGCATCGGCCGCGCCTACGTCTCCGGCACGCTCGAGGTCGACGACGTCGATGCCGCGCTCGACCTGCTCGCCAGCTGGCAGCCGCCGCCGCTCGAGCGCAAGCGGCGGACGCGGCTGACGCTCGCCGCCGTGCGCGCCATGGGGATCGTCAAGCCGCCGCCGGTACCGGAGTCCGAGCTGCGCCCGGAGGGCCAGCGCCACAGCATCGTGCGCGACCGGCGCGCGGTGCGCCACCACTACGACATCTCGAACGACTACTTCGAGCTCTTCCTCGACGCCTCGATGACCTACAGCTGCGCGATCTTCTCGCGCGGCGCGCAGACGCTCGAGGAGGCGCAGGAGACCAAGCTCGAGCTCGTCTGCACCAAGCTCGGGCTGCAGCCCGGGGAGCGCGTGCTCGACGTCGGCTGCGGCTGGGGCAGCTTCGCCCTGCACGCCGCGTCGCGTCACGGCGTGCACGTGACCGGCATCACGCTGTCCGAGAACCAGGCCGCGCTGGCACGACGGCGCGTCGAGGAGCAGGGGCTCGCCGACCGCGTCGAGATCCGCCTCGCCGACTATCGCGAGCTCGCCGACGAGCCGTTCGACGCGATCGCCAGCATCGGCATGGTCGAGCACGTCGGCGCGAGCCAGATCGACCTCTACGCGCGCCAGCTGGCGCGCATGCTGAAGCCGGGCGGGCGGCTGCTCAACCACGGCATCGCGCGGCTGCGGCACGGCGACCCCGAGGCGGGACCGTTCTCCGAGCGCTACGTCTTCCCCGACGCGGCGCCGCTGCACCTGTCGCGAATCGTCCTGGCGCTCGAGCGCGCCGGCCTGCCCAGCAACCACGTCGAGGACTTCGCGCCGGACTACGCGACGACGCTGTCGCACTGGGCCAAGCGCTTCGACGAGCACCTCGACGAGGCCGAGCGGATCGCGGGCGCCGAGCGCGTGCGCATCTTCCGGCTCTATCTCCGTGCCGCTCGCAACGGCTTCCTGAGCGGCTTCACCGGCGTGTACCAGGTCCGCTGCCGCAAGGCGTGAACGCCGCCGGGCAGGGCCTGGAGCTGATCGCGCTCTCGAAGCGCTACGGCGACACCGTCGCCCTCGACGACCTCTCGTTCAGCGTCGCGCCGGGTCAGATGTTCGGCTTCGTCGGCCCCAACGGCGCCGGCAAGACGACCACGATGCGGATCGCGCTCGGAGTGCTCGCACCCGACAGCGGCGAGGTGCGCTGGAACGGGCGCCCGATCGGTGCCGACGACCGCCGGCGGATCGGCTACATGCCGGAGGAGCGCGGCCTCTACCCGAAGATGCGCGTCGGCGAGCAGCTCACGTACCTGGCCGAGTTGCACGGCGTCGAGCACCGCGAGGCGCAGGGGCGCGCCGAGCGCTGGATGGAACGCCTGGGCGTCGCCACGCGCGCCGACGACGCGGTCGAGGCGCTCTCGCTCGGCAACCAGCAGCGCGTGCAGCTGGCCGCGGCGCTCGTGCACGAGCCGGACCTGCTCGTGCTCGACGAGCCGTTCTCGGGCCTCGACCCCGTCGGCGTGGACGTGCTGAGCGAGGTGCTGCGCGAGGAGACCAGCCGTCGCGGCGTGCCGGTCGTGTTCTCCTCGCACCAGCTCGAGCTGGTCGAGCGCCTCTGCGACGCCGTGGCGATCGTCAACGGCGGCCGCCTGGTCGCGGCCGGCGCCGTCGACGAACTGCGCGCCGGGCGCGCCAGCGGTCGCTGGCGCGTCGAGGTGGACGCGACCGACCCGTCCTGGGTCGAGCGAGTCGCCGGCGTGCGCCACGTCGAGGACGGCGTGTTCGAGCTCGACGAGGACGCCGACCCGCAGGCGCTGCTCGACGCCGCGCGCGCCGCCGGTGCCGTGCACCGCTTCGGACCCGACACGCCGACGCTCGCCGAGCTGTTCCGCGCCGTCGTCGCCGAGCCCGCCGAGGAGCGCCCGTCGTGAGGCCCGCGCCGGCTCACCGCCGCAGGAGCCGCTCATGACATCCCGTCGCGCCATCTCCCTCACCGCCCGGCGGGAGCTGCGCGAGCGCGTGCGCAGCCGCGCCTTCCGCGTCGGACTGCTGATCCAGCTCGCGCTCGTGCTCGGCATCGCGCTGGTCTCGACGCTGACCGGCGACGACGGACCGAAGACCGTCACGCTCGGCGTGACCGGGCCGGAGGCGCGCGCGGTCGGCGTCGCCGCCCAGGACCGCTCCGCCGCGTTCGAGCTCGACCTCGAGCTGCAGCGGCTGCCCTCCCCCGCCGCCGCCCGCACCGCGGTGCGCGACGACGACGTCGACCTCGCGCTCGTCGGCGGGCGCCTGCTCGTGCCCGCCGAGCCCGACGACCAGGCAGTCGCGCTGGTGCGCAGCGCAGCCGCCACGCTCGGCACGACCGAGCAGCTGCAGGCGCAGGGACTCTCCCCCGCCGAGATCCGGCGCGCGCTCAATCCGCCGCAGCTCGCCACCGTCGAGGAGACCGACGGCGACGAGGGCGGCCAGGGCCTGGCATTCGTGGGCGTGCTGCTGCTCTACATCGCGATCATCACGTTCGGCAACGTCGTCGCCGTCGGCGTGATCGAGGAAAAGAGCTCGCGCGTGATCGAGCTCATCCTGTCCACCATCCGCGCACGCGAACTGCTTGCGGGCAAGGTGCTCGGCATCGGCTTGGTCGGCCTGATCCAGCTGGTGGCGGTGGGCGGCGCCGGTCTCGTCTTCGCCCTCGCGACCGGCGAGCTCGAGCTGCCCTCGAGCACCGCCTGGACGGCCGTGCTGGTGGCCGTCTACTTCGTGCTCGGCTACCTGCTCTACGCCTGCGCCTACGCGATGGCGGGCGCACTCGTCTCGCGCCAGGAAGACGCGCAGAGTACGACCGCGCCGATGACCGTCGTGCTCGTCGGCGGCTACCTGCTGTCGCTGTCGGTGCTCGACGACCCCGATTCGACGCTCGCGACGGTCGCGAGCTTCGTGCCGCCGCTGGCGCCGATGATCGTGCCCGCGCGCGCCGCGCAGGACGCGCTGCCGGCCTGGGAGCTCGCCGTCTCGATCGTGCTGATGCTCGCCTTCTCGGCGCTGCTGATCCGGCTTGCCGGCCGTGTCTACGAGCGTGCGGTGCTGCGCCTGGGCGCGCCGCTGAAGCTGTCGCAGGCGCTCGCGCTCGCACGCGAGCCGCGCTAGGCACTCGCCGCTCCGCACGCCCATCCAGCCCCGCACGGCGCCTCCGCTAGCGTGCGTACCGATGTCCGCGCGACGCCTCACCCGCCGCGGCTTGATGGCACGCGGCGCCGGCCTCTCCGCCGCCGCCTGGCTGGCCGCCTGCGGCAGCGAGACCGGTGGCGCCCGCACCAGCGTCGAGGTGGTCGAGCGGGGTCCGATCTCCGACGAGCTGACGTTCTCCAACTGGCCGCTCTACATCGAGGAGGACCACGCCACGCTCGAGCGCTTCCGGCGCCGCTACGGCACGCGCGTGAAGTACGTCGAGGAGATCAACGACAACCAGGAGTTCTTCGGCAAGGTGCGCCAGCAGTACGCGCGCGGGGACTCCGGCGGTCGCGACCTGCACGTCGTCACCGACTGGATGGCCGCGCGCATGATCCGGCTCGGCTACGTGCAGAAGCTCGACCGCAGCCAGCTGCCCCACGTCCAAGCCAATCTCATCGATCGGCTGCACTCGCCCTCGGCGGATCCCAAGCGCGAGTTCACCGTGCCCTGGCAGTCCGGCATGACCGGCCTGATCTACCGCAAGGACAAGCTCGAGCGCGCGCCGCGCAGCATCTCGGACCTCTTCGACCCCGCCTACAAGGGCAAGGTCACGCTGCTGAGCGAGGTCTACGACACCGTGCCGATGGTCATGCTCGCCCAGGGCGCCGACCCGGCGAGGGCCACGCTCGACGAGATGCTCGCCGCCGTCGACAAGATCGAGGCCGAGACCAAGTCGGGTCAGGTGCGGGGCTTCACCGGCAACGAGTACACCAAGGACATCGCCAAGGGCGACTCGTGGCTGATCCTCGGCTGGTCCGGCGACGCGGTGCAGCTCCAGGCCGACAACCCGAACATCGAGTTCGTCCAACCCGAGGAGGGCTTCCTGCTCTGGTCGGACGACATGCAGATCCCCGTCGGCGCACCGCACGCGTCCACCGCCCAGAAGCTCATGGACTTCGTCTACCGGCCCGAGGTGCAGCTGGCGATCACCGAGTGGGTCAACTACGTCTGCCCCGTCAAGGGCGTGCAGGAGCTGATGGAGCAGCGCGACCCCGAGCTCGCCTCCAGCGAGCTGATCTTCCCCAGCGACGAGAGCCTGCGCACCGCGACCGACCTGCGCCCGCTCGACGCGCAGGAGACGGCCGCGCTGGAAGGGGCCTTCCAGCGCGTGATCGGCGCCTGAGCGTCGCGGCGGCGGCTCGCCGTCACCGAGTTCGACCTGCCGACCCCGGACGCCGCGCCGCAGGACATCGTCCAGGGACCGGACGGCAACGTCTGGTTCACCGAGCGCGGCGCCGACAAGATCGGCCGCGTGACGCCGGACGGCGTCATCACGGAGTTCGACACGCTCGACGGCCTGACCCAGCCGAACTGGATCACGGTCGGGCCCGACGGCAACCTCTGGTTCACCGGCCAGGTGAGCGGAGCGGGCGGGGTCGGCCGCATGCCTCCCGGCGATCCGAGCGCGACCGAGAGCTTCGGCGGGTTCGGGATCATCAGCGTGCAGGGGATCGCGGTCGGGCCAGACGGCAACCTCTGGGTCGTCGACTCCGGCAGCGATCAGGTCGAGCGCATGACCACGGCGGGCGCGGCGGCACCCGCCGGCGAGATCGCCACCGCGGGCCTCGGTGGGCGCGGGATCACGCTCGGGCCGGACGGCAACGTCTGGATCGCCGGCTTCGGCGGGCAGAAGCTCGGCAAGATCACGCCAGCGGGCGACTACACCGGCATCGACGCCCGGGCGGCGTGACGCCGTACGACGTCGTCGGCGGACCGGACGGCAACGTCTGGTACGCCGCGCAGGGGACGACCGTCGGGCGCATCGCGGCGAACGCCGACGAGACCGCGGACGCCGTCAACTTCACCTCCAAGGGCGTCGATCCCTTCGGCATCACGGCCGGCCCGGACGGCGCGATCTGGTACGCGGAGTTCCAGGCCAACGCCATCGGGCGCGTCGACGTCGGCGGTGGTACGACCCAGGTGCCCGGCTTGACGCCCAAGACGGGCGATCCGGCGGTGGCAGCCGGGCCGCGCTACGTCACCGCCGGGCCGCAGAACACGATCTGGTTCACCGAAGAGACCGGCAACCGCGTCGGCCGGGTGAGCGGAATCGTCTCCCCACCGCCCCCTCCTCCGCCTCCGACTGCCGACACGAAGAAGCCCAGGCTGACGGACGTGAAGCTCGTCCGCAGGAAGCTGACGCTCGGGTCCAAGCGCACGTTGCTGCTGCGCTTCATCGTCGACGAGCCGGGCACGCTGCAGCTACGCCTCCAGCGGGTGCTGCCAGGACGGCGAGCGAACGGGCGCTGCGCGAAGCCCAAGCGGTCGCTGGCCAAGCGCCCGACGTGCAAGCGCTTCGCCCAGCTGGCCATCCTCGCGCGCGCGACGACGCAGGGCGAGAACACCGTGAAGATCTCGACGCGCTTCGAACGCCGGCGCCTGCGCGCGGGGCGGTACCGGATCTCGCTGACCGTCGCGGATGCCGCCGGCAACCGCACGAAGGCCGACGAGCCGTTCAGCTTCACGGTCTCCAAGCCGCAGCAGCGTCGCTGAGCACCCGATTCGGCGTGACCGGCCACCCGGCCGGGTACTCTCTGGAGAGGGCCTTGCGAGCGTGGGGCAACCGGATCCCCGTCACGGCAGGCTCGACCCGAAGGAGGGTGGCGCAGTGAAGACGCAGAAGGAGCGTGCGGATGAACGACGCAAGGAAAAGCTCGAGTCGATCCAGGAGCAAATCGACCGGGGCACGCTGACGGTGCGCAAGATGACGCCGGAGGAGCGCGAGGCGCACCCGCCGCGCGACCGCGACGCCGCTCCGCCCCGCCGCCGCCGCTAGCGGCCCTCGGCGCCGGTCCCGGTCTCCAGCAGGCGCTGCACCCGCAGCGCCATCCCGAGCTCCTCGCGGCGCTGCCCGATCTCGTGTCCGAGCAGCTTCTCGACCGCGCTGAGGCGATAGCCGACGGTGCGTTCGTGCACGGCCAGCAGCGCAGCGGCCGCGGCGCGGTTGCCGCCGGCCTGGAAGTAGGCGACGAGCGTCTTGCGCAAGGTCGCCGTACGCGGGTCCGGAGCGGCCAGCGCCCCCAGCTCACGCTCGGCGAACTCGCGCGCCTCACGCGCGTTCGCCAGTGCCAGCGCCTCCAGCACCACGTCCGCGTAGCGCGTCACCGTGCGCGGACGCACGACCGCGACGCGAAAGGCCTGCATCGCCTCGCGGTGGCTGTGTCCGAAGCCCTCGAGCCCATGGCCCTGGCCACCGAGCGCGAGGAACGTGCCCTCCTGCGGTGAGCTGGCAGCCAGCGCCGCCGTCAGCTGCTCCTCGATCGTCGCGCCGCCGCCATACCACGCCCACAGCGAGCGCCCGCCTCCGGGCACGAACAGCAGCTCGGGTCCGCTTGCATGCGCGAGCGCCGTGAGCGCATGCTCGGGCTCGGTCCCCCAAGCGACCGCCGCGACGTGGTGGGCCTGCAGCCGGTACCCGAGCTCGTCGTCGGAGGCCGGCAGGCCGTCCAGCAGCTCGCGCACGAGCCCGATGCGACGGTGCTCGCGGCTGCGCACCATCCGGTCGCGCTGGCCCTGGTAGACCTCCGTCAGCTGCGTCGTGATGTAGTCGCGATAGCTGAACAGGTAGCGCGAGGTGATCTGCAACAGCAGCGTGCGCTCCTCCGCGCTCAGCTCCCAGTCGTCGATCTCCTCCAGGATGCAGTCCCACAGCTCCGCGTGGCCGAACGTGAAGCGCCGCATCAGCATCGACCAGGAAAGGCCGCCGCTGGCCAACGCCAGCGTCTGCTCGACGGCCGCGGGCGGTGGCTGGGACGGCAGCATGCGACCACCGGTCAGCCCGCTGCAGATGACCCGCAGGTGCGCGACGGTGCCCTGGTGCGACGCCTCCGCGAGCGCGGGATCGGCGTCCAGGGCGGGCTCGGACACCTCCCCGCGCGCCCGCTCGAGCATCCGCTCGGCGAGCGACTCGACGTCCTCTTCGATCCAGCTGGCGAGCCGTCGGATCGCCGCGGGAAGATCGCTCACACCGAAGAGCGTAACCGCCGCTCACCGTCCTCCGGAAGACCCGGACCCGTGTGGCTCGGTGAATTGCGTTCTATGGAAATCCAGTCCGGTCCTCTGCCATGAATCGGTGAGAGCCCCCCACGTCGCGTCCTTCACGCTTGTGTGACCCCAGTCACAGGACACACACAGAAGGAGACATGGATGGTCTGGAAGGGAAAGCAGGCGTTCATCTCGCCTGTACTGATCGATGAATGGGAGTTCATCGACGACGGCTGCAACGCGGGCGAGGTCCATTGGCTGCGCCGCAGCGAGCCGGGCGAGCCGCTGCTCTCGGCAGGGCTCTGGCGTCATCTCCCCAACGGCGACCTCGACGGCCTGCCGTACCACGTCGTCGGCTCGGAGACGCTCTACGTGATCGACGGCGCCGCCGAGCTGACGCTCCCGGACGGCTCGACGCTCTGGTTGCAGGAGGGATACCTCGCGTCGTTCAAGGACGGCTTCAAGGCGACTTGGAGGACCAAGGAGCCGTTCATGAAGTTCTTCGTCGTGACCTGACCGCATCGAGACAAGGCGGCGCTGCTAGCCTCAGGCGGGCAGGCGGCGCCGCCGCTTGCGAGGTTCTTGTCTCGTGCGCTCCGGCGATCCGGGTCAGTCGAATCTCCCGTATCGCATACAGGTCGCCGCAGAACGCGGTTGGCCAGCAAGGAGCCACACCGATGTCTAGCCGTACCTTCGCCGACCTCGGCGCCTCGAGCGCCGTGGTCACCGCCCTCGCCGAGCGAGGGATCGAAGAGCCCTTCGCCGTGCAGGCGCTCGTCGTCCCCGACGTGCTCGCCGGGCGCGACGTGCTCGTCAAGTCGCCCACCGGCTCGGGCAAGACGCTCGCCTTCGGCGTGCCGCTCGTCGACCGCATCGAGGCCACCGACCCTCGCTCCTCCGCACTCGTGCTCGTGCCGACGCGCGAGCTGGCCGGTCAGATCGTCGAGGAGCTGCGCACGATCGCGCACGCCCGCGCGCTCTCGATCGCGGCCGTCTACGGCGGCGCCGGCATCGAGCGCCAGTCCAAGCTCGCCAAGCGCGCCCACATCCTGGTCGCGACGCCCGGCCGGCTCGAGGACCTGCTCGAGCGACGCGCCGTGCAACTCGACCAGGTCACGACCCTGATCCTCGACGAGGCCGACCGCATGCTCGACATGGGCTTCCGGCCCGCGGTCGACCGCATCGTGCAGCGCACGTCGCGCGAGCGCCAGACGCTCTTCTTCAGCGCCACGCTCGACGGCGCCGCCGGCGAGATCGCCGACGCGTACACGACCGACGCGCGCAGCCACGAGCTCGCGCCCAAGCCCGAGCGCAAGGCGGACATCCGCCACCGCTTCGTGCCCGTCACCCACGACTCCAAGCTCGACACGCTCGTGCGCGAGCTGCGCGAGGACGCCCACGGCCGGCGCCGGCTCGTGTTCGTGCGCACCAAGCACGGCGCGGACCGGCTCGTCAAGCGGCTGCGCAAGCACGACATCGAGGCGCTCGCGATGCACGGCAACAAGACGCAGTCCCAGCGCGAGAAGGCGCTCGCGCGCTTCGAGCGCGGCGACGTCGACACGCTGGTCGCCACCGACGTCGCGGCCCGCGGCCTCGACATCGACCACATCACCCACGTGATCAACTTCGACCCGCCCGGCCGACAGCGAGGGCTACGTCCACCGCATCGGCCGCACCGGGCGGGCGGGACGCAGCGGCATCGGCACCACGTTCGTGTCGGCCGAGGACGCCGGCGACGTGCGCAAGATCGCCCACGGCCTGCGTCTGCACAGCGAGTTCGAGCAGGCCGGGTTCGGCGGCGGCCAGGCGCGTCGCCCCGAGGAGCGCCACGGCGGGCGCTCGCACCGCGGCGGCGGGGGTCGCAGGCGCACGGGCGCCAGCAACAAGCGACACCAGGGAAGCGGCGGGGGCAAGCGCTCGCAAGGCGGCAAGGCCGCCTAGCCGGCGGGCGCGGCAGCTCGTCGCGGCTGGCCGAAGCGCGCCGGGGGCGGTCAGACCGCTGCCGGCGCGACGTTCAGCGTGCGGATGATCTGCAGGTGGCTGAGTCCACCGAAGTACGAGCGCTCGAACGACCGAGCGCTCCCGCGCGGGCAGCGCGGCGAGCTTCGTCCACGGGCAGGCGAGCGGCGGCCGCAGGCGCGCGGCCAGCTGCGCAGGCGGGACTCGCCGAGCACGTCGACGCCCGCCCAGGCGGCGAAGCAGAGGCCGCCGACGGTGCCGGTCGCGGTCAGCAGCACGCCGGCCGCCGCAGCGGCTGCGACGCCCTGCGGCCCGAGGATCAGCACGCTCGCGGCGGCGCCGACGCTGAGGCCGAACGGCAGCTGGCCGAGCGTGACGACCGCGATCAGCACCGCGACCGCGTCGAAGATCGAGACGTCCATGCCGACCGCGTGCAGCATCATCCAGTTGCGGCCGATCTGAGAGAACACGGCGATCAGCACGAAGCCCACCAGCAGCAGTCGCCCGCGGCCTGTGCCCATCACCGCCAGCCCGGTGCGCAGCCAGCGCGCCTTGTTGACCGCCACCCCGCGCACCAGCGCGCTGATCGCGCCGACCACCGCCAGGGCCGCCAGCGGCAGCCACCAGGGCAGTCCGAGCGGCCCGATCGAGGGTGAACGAGGTCGCCGCCGCGAGCGCGGCCTCGACGACCAGGATCGGCAGTTCGGCGGCGACCAGCGCGGGCACCTTCGGGCACTCTTGCGGCGCCGAGCGGCGCAGCGTCGCGATCCGCGCCGCCGCGCCCAGCTGCGAGTTCAGCACGTTGCCGACGCAGCCCATGCTCGAGGCCCGGTACAGCCGGCGACGGCTGACCGTGGCGCCGGAGGCGCGCACGCTCACGTGCCAGGCCTCGCTGCGCGAGACCAGCGCCAGCGATCTGCAGGATCGTCGCCACGACCACGATCGCCAGCGGCGCGCCTGTGATGCCCGCCTCGAGCTCGTCCCACTTGCTCACCAGCGCGGTGACGAGCACGGCGCTGGCAAGGATCGACGCACCGACGGTCAGTGCCCTGCGGCGGCGACCTTCGGGCAGGCGAAGCCTGCGTGCCCAGCTCAGAAGTGGGCGAGCGATGGCGATGATCCCCCTATGCCCGGAAGCATAGGAGACACTCATGGCCAGCGATTGCGCCAGGCCGGCGACCGCAACCTCGGCCCCCGGCGAGTGTCAGAGTGGCAGCGATGACGCGTGCCCTCCCGATCTCGGCACTCGCCGCGCTGCTCGCCAGCTGCACCCTGGCCCTGCCGGCGTCGGCGCCCGCGAGCGGCTGGCAGGTAGTCGACGACTGCACCGCCGACGGCAAGCTCGATCGCCGCTACAGCGATCGCGAGCTGCGTCGGGGGATCGAGGCGCTGCCGACCGACCAGCTCGAGTACGGAGACTGCAAGCAGATCATCGCCGCCGCGATCGGCAGCGGCGGTGACGGCAAGCGCCGCGACGCCGGCGGGAGCGCCGGCTCCCCCAGTCCGGCCGAGCAGGCTGCCCAGCAGGGAGACCGCGCCGCGCTCGCCGCCGTCACCGCCGACGCGGGCGACGCTCCGATCGAGATCGGCGGCGAACGGATTCGCCCGGGCGAGAACGGCCGCTTCGACGCCGCCGACGCGGACAACGGCTTGCCCGTCCCGCTCCTGCTGGTGCTGATCGCGCTGGCCGCGGGCGCGCTCGGCGCCGGCCTCTGGCTGCTGCGCGACCGCCTGCCACGCCGCCTCCTGCCGCGGTAGCGGACGACGAAAGCTTCGAGCGCTAGGGTGAGCGGCGATGGCCTTCGACGCCTGGCAGCTGCAGCTGCACGGCCACCGCGTGATCTACCGCACCGCCGGCAGCGGCCCGCCCGTGGTGCTGATCCACGGGATGGTCAACTCATCGCGGCACTGGGAGCAGGTCGCGCTACGCCTGGCGAATCGCTACACCGTGATCGCGCCTGACCTGATCGGGCACGGCGACTCGGCGACGCCGCGTGGCGACTACTCGCTCGGCGCGCACGCGGCGGTGATCCGGGACCTGCTGACGGTGATCGGCGTCGAGCGCGCGACGATCGTCGGCCACTCGCTCGGCGGCGGCGTGGCGATGCAGTTCTTCTACCAGTTCCCCCAACGCGTCGAGCGGCTGGTGCTGGTGTCCAGCGGCGGCCTCGGACACGAGGTCAGCCCGCTGCTGCGCACCGCGGCGCTGCCGGGCGCGCAGGCGCTGCTGGCGGGCGCCGCGGACCGGCGCGTGCTGGCCGCGCTGCAGGGTGCGGGCACGCGCCTGCGCGAGCGCGGCGCCGGCTGGGGCGTGTACCTGCAGGCGATCGCGCGTGCCCTGCGTCCGCTCGAGCAGCCCGCGGCCCGGCGCGCCTTCCTGCAGACGCTGCGCGCGGTGATCGACGTGCGCGGGCAGCGCGTCAGCGCAACCGACCGCCTCTACCTGCTGCAGGCGATGCCAAGCCTGATCGTCTGGGGCGAGCGCGACAACACGATCCCGATCGCACACGGCCGCGCCGCGCACGAGGCCGCGCCCGGAAGCACGTTCAAGACCCTCCCCCGCGCCGCCCACTTCCCGCACCTCGAGGATCCCGAGGGGCTGGCGAGCGCACTCGGCGAGTGGCTCGACGTCACGCCCACGGCGCACATCGCGGACGACGAGTGGGGTCCGCTGCTGTCGCCGCGGGCTCGCCTGTCGCGCCGGCCGCGCGCCGCGGCGTAGGCCGACGGCTGCCCCCGCCCGAAGCGACCCTCTAGACGGCTCGCGCCACGCCCGCCGCGGCCCGCTCGTCCTCGCCCCTCGTCACGGCGGCGACCAGCGCCTCCACGACCGCGGGATCGAACTGCGTGCCCGCGCCGCGGTGCAGCTCCTCCACCGCGACCGGGATCGGCAGCGCCTTGCGGTAGGGCCGATCCGAGGTCATCGCGTGGTAGGCGTCGCAGGCGGCGACGATGCGCGCGCCGAGCGGCGCCTGCTCGGCGACGAGGCCGTCGGGGTAGCCACGGCCGTCCCAGCGCTCGTGCGACCAGCGCACGAGCGGGGCGGTGTCCGCGAAGAAGGGAATGCGTTCGAGCAGGTCGGCGCCGATCTCGGCGTGGGTCTCCATCACCTTGCGCTCGTCGGGATCGAGCGGGCCGGGCTTGCCCAGCAGCTCGCTCGGCACCCCGATCTTGCCGACGTCATGGAGCAGCGCGCCGTACTGCACGCGCCGCAGCGCCTCGCCGGTCACGCCGAGCTGCTCGCAGACGCGGTCGGCCAGCAGCTTGACCTCGCTCGCGTGGTGAGCGGTGTAGGCGTCCTTGGTCTCGAGCACGTCGGAGAGCATCCCGAGCGTCGCGCTGAAGGCGTCCTCGAGCTCGCCGACCAGCTCGGCTCTGTGGACCGCCGCGCCGACCTGCGCCGCGACCGTGTCGGCCAGCAGCAGGTCGGTCTCGTCGAACGCGCCGGTCTCGACCTCCTCGAGGTTGAGGATGCCCCAGACCTCGCCGTTGACCCGGATCGGCACCGACAGCTCCGAGCCGGGGTCGTTGCGCGGGTCGCGACGCAGGTAGTCGGGATCGTGGCGCGTGTCGGGCACGAGCGCCGGCTCGCCCGTGCGCACGACGCGACCGTTGACGCCCTCGGAGATCGGTTGCTCCCAGGCGAGGTAGTCCGAGGAGTCGTCGGTCAGCGGCCCGGCGCCGGCGACCACGCGCAGCACGCCGTCGGAGTCCAGGCGCTGGACCACGGCGAAGTAGTAGTCGAAGGCGACGTGCAGCTCGTCGACCGTGAGGCGGCAGACCGCGACCGGGTCGAGCAGGGGCGCCAGCCGCGTCGCCAGCCGGTTGGCCACGACGAGCCGATGGTGCACGCGCTCGTAGTCGCCGATCGACGACGTGCCGTTGTTGACCAGGACCCGCGTGCTGGACATCTCCGCCTCTAATCGGCTGCGAGCCCGCGGGGTTCAATCGACATCTGGTCGAAATGAACTCGACACGATGTCGAAGCGGCCGGGGCGCTACCAGAAGCCGGTGGCCTCGAGTTCGGGGAGGTACAGCGACGGCACGAAGGAGTGGTCGAGGTAGCGTCGCCGGAGGTCGTCCCTGCCGACCCCCCTGGCGGCAGGCGCGGCCGCCCCGGCCTCGTCCCAGGCGCTCGACCAGAGCATCGCGAGCGTCCGGCAGCCGTCGGCGATGCAGAGGACCGTCTCCGCGCCGACGGCGTTCCAGAGCTCGTCGGCATCGTGGTCGGCCCGGTAGGCAGCCAGGATCGTTTGCGGCGGCAGGCGCTCGAAGCAGCGCTGCATCAACTCCACGACGGCCAGCGCGGCCTCCCGGTGACCCCGCAGGTGCGGCCGCGGAGCAGCGCCCGCGAGCTCGTGGTCGAGGCCGCCGATCAGCTCCGCCCGATGGCGGTCGAGCATCTTCGTCTCGTAGGCGGAGTGCACGCCCTCGTCGCTCTCGTTCTCGCCGTCGTGGAGGTGCGACGCGTGCAGGGGCTGGCATGCGTCTCCGACGTAGTGCGCCATCACGCCGCCTGCGGCGAGCGCGTCCGTGAGGTGGTCGTTCCCGAGGCTGTCGACCATCCACCGGTACAGCTGCGCCACGCGGAACGGCAGCAGGCCCATGTGGCGCGGGGTGACGCCGATGGCTCTGTAGAACGCGATCCACGTCGCCGGGTTCACGTTGGCCGGCGACGCAGCGGCGAGGGACAGCAGCGTCGACCCGTCCGGCCCCGCCTGGTCCATGTCGGCGAAGTGGTTCGGACTCTCGCGCGGACGAATGATGCCCTTGCGCTTGAGCTTCCAGACCCGGTCCGGGACGTCCGCCAGCGGATGGAAGAACTCGTCGGCGTCGGTATGGAACTGGCCGTCCTCGATCGCCTGCAGGTCGAACGAGATGCGCTCGCGGTTGGCCTCGAAGAACGCCCGCAGGGGCGCCGGGTCGACCAGGTCGCAGGCACGTGCGCCGATCGTGTAGTGCCCGACCTCGCCCCAGTAGAGCTCGTGGTCGGCGTTCCAGTCGTAGACGGGCTCGACGTCGAGCGCACGACAGACGGTGCTGACGAAGCTCACGAGCGCGTACGGCGTGCCGTCGCCGCCGTCGCCCGACGCGAAGCGCTCGCCACCCCATTGCAGTGCCAGCGGTCGCGCGGCGGGAACCTCGTCGGACGACGCCTCGGGCTCGAGCACCCAGAGCGTGCCGGAGTCTCCCGGTCGCGTGCGCAGCGGCGGATCGCCCGCCCGCGGTCCGACCACGGCGTCGGCCACGTACTCGATCCCGCTGCGCGTGCGGTAGCGGTAGAACAGCGCGGTCAACTCGCCTCGCAGCTGTCCCGAGGCCGCCCCGAACGCCCGTACCGGCAGGCCGATCACGTCGAGCGCGAGCGACTCGGGAGCGACATCCACCAGCTCGCTGATCGCACCGACGCCGAACACCTGCGTGGTCCAGCGACGCACGTCGTCGACCTCGATCAAGCCGGCGTCGACGGCGACCTCCATGCGCTTGCCGGCGAAGCCGGGGTAGGCCTCGTCGAACGGCAGCCGGCCGACCGAGCGCGCTGCCGAGTGCCCGAGCGGCACCAGCGCCCCTTCCACCATCGAGAACAGCGGCGTCCCGGGTTCCCCGGCGACGTGACGGTTCGTCAGCGCGTAGACCTTCAGGCCGTCGCTGACCAGACAGCCGATCGAGCCCACGCGCTGACGCTCCTGCACCTCGCTCAGGCAGACGTAGCCGCCACCGAAGAGCTCGCTCGGAAAGCTCAGGTGACGGTCTGGATCAGCCTCGTCGCCGGCTGGTGGCGCGTAGACGACGCACGTCGGGACCGAGCGGCCGTCCGGCAGGTAGAGGCGCCGGGGCACCATCTCGTCGGGAGCCTCAGCGATCTCGTCCTGGTCCATCCAGTGGTCGACGAACACGAGCACGCACGGCCAGGAGTCCGGTCGCACGCGCGTGTTCTCGAGCGTCTTCGGCGGCCGTACGCCGGGCGTCTCGGCGAGCTTCTCGGCCAAGCTCGCCGACCGTTCGTCCTCCTCGACCCGGAACAGGTAGCGCCCGACCGCGGTGGCGACCACGTTGCGCTGCTGGATCAGATGGACGTGGTAGGCCTCACGCGCTTCGAGCACGTCGGCCAGCGAGAGCGAGCTCGCCTCGACATCGATCGCTGCGTCCCCCATGAGCACTCCCTCGTGCTTGACAAGGATTGATTGCTCGCAGAGTACTTCCTTTTGGGGTCGGTGCCGAGGCCGAAGTTCGGCCCAGCCGGCTAGCGGGAGACGGCGCGCCGGAACAGCAGCGTGCAGACGATCGCCACGATCACGGCGATCACCGGAATGCCGAAGCCCATCACGCCCACGAGAGCGAGCACGAAGGTGACGACGGCGATCGCACCGGCGACGCCACCGGCGAGCGCCAAGCGGTACGCGCGCTGCTCGCGCGCGCGACGAGACGGTGGGCCTGCGGACCGACGGGAGAGCTCGCTCATGGGTCAACCGTAGCGGGACGGGCAGGCACCCAAGCCAACCGGCGCTCGAGCCCGCCGCGTGCGCTCTAGCCGCGCGTCGTGCGCGCGCGCACGGCGGCGGCGGCGAAGCCGGCCCCGCCGGCATAGCGGGCCGTGACCTCGAGCATCCTCCCGTCCGCGCAGCGCCCGGGCAGCCTGAGCGTCGTACGCCAGCGCCCGCGCTTGGGCTTCGCGCGCTTGGAGACGGCCTTGCCGGCGCAGCGGGCACCGACCTCGAGCCGCCCCTTGGCCGCCTTGGCGACGCTGCCGGTCACGAGCAGGCGGTTGCCGCTGCGCGCGACCTTGCCGAGCTTCAGCTTCGGCGACTTCTTCTTGCAGGGCGTCCCGATCGACGTCTCAATGCCCTTGGCCTTGCCGTTGTGGCCGCCGAAGTAGCCCTTGGCGATCAGCTTGCGCGAGCTGCCGCAGAGATTCCGGTTCGCGACGAGGATGCCGTGGCCGCCGCCCTCGATCTCGAGCGCGAAGCGCGAGATCGGCGCGTCGGGCAGCGTCGGGAAGGTCGTCACCAGATGACCGCGTTCGACCGAGGTGACGGCGCGCACGTTGATCGCCACCTCGCCGCGCAGCGTCGCCAGCAGCGTCGGCAGCGTGCGGATCTGGCGGCCGGTGGTCGGATCGGTGCGCACGCCCTGGACGAAGTACACCGGCCCCGCCAGCGGCTTGTGCAGGATCGGGCTGCTCGCGCTCGCGCCGCCGATGATCGACCCCTGCGGGCAGGTCGCCCGCTGTGCGTCCTCGACGCTGCAGAGCTGCTCGGCGTTGCCCGGGTCGAGCGCCAGGGCCAGCGGCAGCGACACCTTCGTCGACTGGATCCCGGCCTGGCCCTCCCCTTGGGTGGCAGTCGCGCGGACGCCGGGATGCTCGCCCTCGTCGAGCTGCTTGGCGCCGGTCAGCTTCAGGCCGAGCTTGGGCGCGAACCGCAGCGCGTCGCAGGCGTCGACGGGGAAGCTGGCCGCGACGTCGGCGCCAGCCCCGAGCGCGGAGCCGAGCACGCCGCTCACCTGCTTGGCGCCGCACGAGGTCGGGTTGCGCATGAAGCCGGCGCGATCGACGTCGACCCTGACCGAGCGCAACCGCAGCGGCACGCCCTCGAGGATCTGGGGCAGCGGATCGCTGACGACGCTGACGTGCGCGTCCTCGGGATCGACCTGGATCCGCTGGCGCACGACGACCGTGCCGAGGTCGAACGGACCGGCGAGCGCGCGGATCACGACCACCATCCCGAACGGCGCGCCCTTGTAGGGGCCGGTCAGGTAGGCGGGACCGGAGAGGCCGAAGGGCTGCGCGCCCGGCCCCGCCTCGACCGAGGCCGTGCCGATGCGGCTGCCGGCCGGGCAGGCGCCGCTGGCGGCCTGCGCGTCGGGGCACTGGTCCACGCGCGCGAGCATGCCGAGCAGGCCCGGCGGCAGGTCGACGTCCACGCCCGCGAGCGGCTGGTGGCCGTCGTCGCGCCCGAGCGCCAGCGCGAACGGCGTGAAGGCGCCGGCGGCGGGGCTGCGCGTGCCGGCGCCGAGCGTGGGGGCGAACGGGTAGCCGTCGCAGCCGGTCACGTCGACCGCGGCGGACGGGGTGGCGGCCGGCTGCTCGGACCAGGGGGAGAGGTTCGAGCTGCCGGCCGCGTTCCCGCACGTGGGGGGAGAGGCCACGGGCGCAAGCGGCCCGTCGCGGAACGTGAGCGTGAAGTTGGAGAACGGCACCTGCGGGTTGTCCTCGAAGACCGTCGTCAGCTGGCCGGCGGCCGGGTCGGGGCGGATCGATCCCTTCAGGCGCACCGTCACCCCGCGCGCGTCGGCGTTCAGGAAGAGCCGGTAGCGATCGCCGGGCAGCGGCTGGCCGAGGTAGACGCCGCCGTTCAGCGCGTCGGCCAGCAGCGGCGTGGAGATCTGGGCGTCGCCGAGTCGCGAGGCCGCCGGGCAGGCGATCGGGTCGTGCGTGCCCTGGGCGAACTGCGCGTCGGTGCAGGCCTCGAGCCCGTTGGCGGCCGAGGGACTGATCGTCATGCCGGGCGGCAGCGTCACCGAGACGTTCTCGACGTGGGCGGTGCCGAGCACGTCGGGCTCCTGGGACTGCGGCACGTGCAGGTTGAAGGCAAACCCGAACGGCGCGTCGCGCGGCACCGTCGCCGGCCCGAACGAGATGTCCGGTTCGAAGGGCACGTCCTCGCAGTTGCGCGCGACCTCCGGCAGCGTCGACGTGGCCGTGGCCGTCGGCCCCTCGTGCGAGGCGACGCTCAAGCGCGTCGTCGGCAGCGGTCCGCTGCAGGTCGTCGGGTTGGTCAGGAACGGGATCCGGCCGGCGGTCGCGAGCTGCCCGCCGGGCGCGCAGACGGGGATCGGGACGAGCGACGTCGAGACGCAGAAGCGTCCGCGCTGCGCGTTGTGGTCGGGCAGGCCGGGCACGCCCCAGAAGGTCAGGCGCGAGTCGACGATCTCGGGGTTGTCGGCGACGTCGGAGATCGTGAAGAAGAGCCCGTAGTCGCTCGCGTCGCGCACGCCGCCGATGATCTCGACCGGCTTCAGCGTGATGCCGAGCGGCTCGACGATCGCCGCCAGGATCGCGCCCGGCGCGCCCAGCAGCGCCTGCTGCGGGTTGAAGGCGAAGCGCGAGACCTGGTTCGGCCCGATCGTCATGTTGTAGAGCGGCAGCTCGAGGCCGACGCGCAGACCCATGAAGGTCGTCAGGTTGACGCGACCGATCTGCGCGTTGGCGGGACAGGCCGAGATCGCCAGTTGCGCGTCGCTGCACTGCGGCACCGCCTGCGGGTTGGAGATCAGGCCCGGCGGGACGTCGACGCGGATGTCCTTGACGTGCCCGTCAGGGGCACCAGACGGAAGCGTGTTCATCGCGAAGGCGGTGTAGCCCTCGAAGGGATGGCCGCCGGCCTGCTCGAAGAGGTTGCCCTCGTCGTCGACCACGCGGGCGTCGAAGGACTCGACCCCGAACGCGGCATGCGCGACCGGCACCAACAGCACGCTCAACACTGCAGCAGCCGTCAGCGCTTGCGCGCCTCTCCGTAGCACCCCTGCCACGCCTCGACTGTGCCCCGCCGAGGCGCTCCCGAAACATGTGCGTGTCCCTATCTCAGCGAGTCACCCAGTCCGTCGGCCCGTCGTCCGGCGGCGTCCAGTCGAGCAGCGAGTCGGCGACCGTGCGCTTGCCGAAGGCGTAGTCGCCGAAGGCCTGGTCGCGCGCGGCGATCGTGTCCATCAGGTCGGCGTTGGCCTGGCGCGAGAACGCCGAGCCCTCGGGCGTGTGCCGCGCTGCGCCGTCGAGCAGCGTGCCGAGCGTCTGCGTCGTCGCGAGACCCATCTGCTCGACCGCCGCGTTGACGAGCAGCTTCATCATCCGCAGCTGGTTGCTCGGGATCAGCGCGATCCGCCGGCACAGCGAGAGCGCGGCGGCGTCGAGCTGCTCGCGTGGATACGAGCCGCTGGCGAAGCCCCATTCCGCGGCCGTGCGGCCGTCCATCGGATCGCCGGTCAGCAGCAGCCGCTTGGCTCGCTCGAGCCCGAGCCGGTAGAACCACATCGCCGTCGTCGGCGAGCCCCACACGCGCGCCGGCGGGTAGCCGATGCGGGCGTCGTCGGCGCAGACGATCAGGTCCGAGCACAGCGCGAGGTCCGAGCCGCCGCCGATGCAGACGCCCTGGACCTGGGCGACGACCGGCTTCGGCGAACGCCAGAGGCCCATGTAGGTGTCGACGAAGCGCGACAGGTTGCCGTAGTCCTCGAGCGGGTCCCAAGGGCCGGCGCGGTCGATCGACTCCATCTCCTCGGCCGCCCAATCGAGGTCGTAGCCGGCGCAGAAGGCGCGGCCGGCACCGCGCAGGCGCAGCACCCGCACGTCGTCGTCGGCCTGCGCGCGTGCGATCGCGGCCGCCAACGCCTCGGCGAGGGCGGGGGTGACGGCGTTGAGTCGCTCGGGCCGGTTGAGGGTGAGGGTCGCGACGCCTGCCTCGACCTCGTACAGCAATGGGTTCTCGTCGCTCATGCGCGCATCATCCCCAGGCGGGGTCGGCTAGGCGGCGATCAGGACGATGCCGGCGAGCGCCGCGGCGACGCCGGCGGTCTGCAACGGCGACAGGCGCTCGCCGAGCACGACCGCGGCGAGGCCGACGGTGAACACCGGGAACAGCGAGCCGAGCACCGACACCAGCGACAGCTGCCCGTGGTCGGCGGCGGTGATGTAGAGCACCGTGCCGAGGACCAGCAACAGCCCGGGCAGCGCCAGCAGCGGCCAGTTGCGCTCGACGCGGATGCTGCCGAGTCGGCGGCCGGCCCAGACCGCCACCAGCGCGACGAGCATGATGCGCGCGTCCAGCAGCGCCCAGGCGTGACCGTCGGCCGAGGCCTTCGGCAACGCGGTCAGGAAGACGCCGAAGGCGACCGCGGAGGCGGTGGCGTAGAGGGCGCTCGCGCGTGGATCGGGATAGGCGCGGGCGCTGCCGTCTCCCTCGACCGTGCGGCGCGCGGCCAGGGCCGCTCCGCCCATCGCCAGCAGGAGGCCGAGCGCCTGCGTCCAGCGCAGCGAGTCGCCCGAGGCCAGGCCCCAGACGACCGGCACGATCGCCCCGGTCGCCCCGATCGGCGCCGCCACCGACAGCGGTCCGAGCTCGGCGGCCTTGTAGAAGCCGATCAACCCGCCGGCGTTGCCGGCGCCGGCGAGCAGCGCCAGCAGGGTCGCGGAGGTCGGCAGCGTCGCGCCGCCGTCCTCGGCGACGTAGAGCGCGCACGCCGCCAGCGCCGCCAGCTGCGAGATCACGATCACCGTGACGAGCGCGTGCGTCCGCGCAAGCTGCGGGCCGATGAAGTTCGAGACCCCGTAGCAAGCGGACGACCCCAGAGCCAGGACGACGGCGAGCACCCACGCGAGTCTCGCAGGCAGTAGCCTCGGCCCATGGCCTCCGGGGCGCTCGATGACCTGCTCGAGATCGCTCCCGACCCGACGCTGGTGATCGATCGGCAGCTGCGCATCGTGGCGGCCGGCGAGCCGGCCGCGAGACTGTTCGGTCGTTCGCGCGACCAGCTGCTGACGCTGCCGCTGGAGGCGCTGATCCCCGGCGGCGTGCTCGATCCCGAGCAGAAGCTGAGCGCCCTGCGCGGCGACGGCTCGGAGCTGCCGATCGAGATCTCCGTGCGCGTGCTCGACCAGCTCGAGGGACCGCTGCTGGCCGTCGCGGTGCGGGACGTCACCGAGCGTCGCCGGCGCGCGGCGACGCTGCGCGAGGAGAGCGAGCGCTTCCGGCGGCTGTTCGAGGACGGGCCGGTGGCGATGGCGCTCGTGGGCGAGGACTTCAAGCTCGCCGAGGTCAACGACGCCTTCTGTCGCCTGACGGGCTACGGCGCCGAGGAGCTGGCCGGCCTGACGTTCTCGGACATCACCCATCCCGACGACGTCGACGTCGGCCTGCGGCTCGCGAGCCGCAGCTTCGCCGGCGAGCTCGAGAACTTCTCGCTCGACAAGCGCTACGTGACCAAGAGCGGCGAGGTGGTCTGGATCGAGCTGAGCGTCTCCCCGATCCGCGACGAGGACGGCCGGCTGCTCAAGAGCCTCGGCCTGATGCAGGACATCACCGAGCGTCGCCGCGCGCTGACGCTCGCCCGCGAGCAGCTCGAGCGGCTCGAGCGCGACCGCGACCGCATCCTCGAGTCCGCCGGCGAGGGCATCTACCACGTCGACGCGGACGGCTTGATCACGTTCGCCAACCCGGCCGCCGCCGAGTTGCTCGGCTGGCCGGCCGAGGCGCTCGTCGGCAAGCCGGCGCACGAGGTGCTGCACCACACGCGCGCCGACGGTCAGCACTACCCGCGCGAACGCTGCCCGATCCACCAGCCCGGCGGTGCCCCGTCGGTCCAGCACGTCACCGACGACCTCTTCTGGCGCCGCGACGGCACCAGCTTCCCGGTCCACTACACGAGCGCGCCCGTGCGCGAGCCCGGCGCCGGCGGCGCGGTGATCGTCTTCACCGACGTCAGCGAGCGCGTGCGCATGGAGACCGCGCTGCGCGACGCCCGCGAGCGCGCCGCGCGCGAGCGCCTGGCCGCCGCCGAGGCCGAGCGCGCGCGCTGGGCGCGCGAGCTGCACGACGAGACGCTGCAGGGCCTGGCCGCCGTGCACGTGCTGCTGTCCTCCGGCATCCGCGCCGCGGCGGCCGACGACATGCGCGGACGCATGCGCCTCGCCCAGGAGCAGATCGAGTCGGAGCTGGACAAGCTGCGCGGGCTGATCAGCGACCTGCGTCCCGCGGCGCTCGACGAGCTCGGGCTCGAGGCCTCGGTGCGCGACCTGGCCGAGCGCACCCAGGTCGTCTACGGCATCGAGGTGGCGACGGCGCTCGCGCTGCCGGCTCGCGTGGACGGAGCGGCGCGACCCGCGACCGAGGTCGAGACGGCCGCCTACCGGATCACGCAGGAGTGCCTCTCGAACGCCGCCCGCCACGGCCAGGCCACGCGCGTGGCCGTCGAGCTGGCCGAGGCAGACGGCTCGCTGCACGTCCGCATCCGCGACGACGGCCGCGGCTTCGACGTCGGCGACGACACGGGCGGCTTCGGCCTGCGCGGCATGCGCGAGCGGGTCGACCTGCTCGACGGCCGCCTGGCGATCGAGTCGAGCGCGAAGGGAACCGAGGTCACGGCCTCCTTGCCGCTCGCGCTCGTGTAGGGCGAGGTCTCGCCGAGGCCTCGTTCGAGGGAACGCTTCGCGAAGCGCTAGGTCGGCAGGTCGCTCGCCTCGACGAGACCGCGCTCGAGCGCGTAGTCGACGAGGTCCGAGCGGCGCGAGCGACCGAGCTTGCGCTGGATGCGCGCGCGGTGGCTCTCGACGGTGCGCACGCTGAGGAAGAGTCGCTCCGCCATCTCGCGGTTCGTGCGCCCGCGGGCGATCAGGCGCAGCACCTCGATCTCGCGCTCGGTCAGCTCGGAGGCCGCACGGCCCGCCGCGGCGGAGGTCGCGGCCAGGCGAGCGCCGAGTTGGGGATCGAGGTACGTGCCGTCGGCGGCGACGACGCCGATCGCCTCCAGCAGTTGGCTGCCCGCCGCCTCCTTGGGCACGTAGCCGGCGGCGCCGACGCGCAGCGCCTCGCCGGCGAAGCTCGGGTCGCGCTGGGCGGTCAGCACCAGCACGCGCGTCTCGGGGCTCGTCTCGCGCAGGCGCGGGATCGCGGGCAGACTCGGCTGACCCGGCATGTGCAGGTCGAGCACGAGCACGTCGGGGCGCGTGCGCTCGACCTGCTCGATCGCGCTCGCCACGTCACCGGCCTCGGCGACGACCTCGATGCCCGGCTCCGCTTCCAGCAGCAGTCGCAGGCCGGTGCGGACGACCACGTGGTCGTCCGCGAGGACGACGGTCAGCGGGCTGTGCTCGGTCATGTGCGGCGGGCCTCGACGCCGGCCATTGTCCCAGGCCGGACGGGCACGACACGCCTTCCGTAGTAACTACGGAACGCCGCTGCGTAGCCGGTTCGGCACCTCGGTCTGCGGGCTTCTGCGTCTTGTCGGCACCCCGGGCGACGCCGATAGTTCGCCGCCGATGAGCGAGTTGTCAGAGGCCGTCGCAGACGCGGCGCACGCGGGCGGTCGTCCGTCAGCGGCCGCCCGCATCGCGGCCCTGGCCGTCGCCGACCCTCCCGGTGCGCTCGACCAGGACGAGGTGCTCGAGCTGCTCGGCCTCGGCGGGGATCCGTTCGCCCACGACGTGTTCGCCAGCTGCGGCGTGCGCCGGCGCCGGCTCGAGCTCGACGAGGAGCTGCTGGCCAGCACGCTGCAGGAGCGCACCCCCCGCACCGAACGCCGGCTGCTGGCGCTCGCGGTCGAGACGCTCGACCAGCTCCAGCTCGACCCGGACGAGATCGGCGTGGTCGTGACGGCGACGTACTGGTCAGTCGGCGGGCCGACGCTCGCCCACCGCCTCGTCGAGCACTACGGACTCGATCCCTCCTGCGACAAGTACCACCTCGTCGGCGTCGGTTGCGCCAGCGCCGTGCCGCTGCTGCGCCTGGCCTCCCAGGCGCTGCGCGACCGCCCCGGACAGCGCGCGCTCGTGGTCGCAGCGGAGAGCGTCTCCGGCTTCCTCACAGCCGCGCGCCCCGGCGACGCGCGCGTGAAGGTGGTCGGCTCGGCGCTGTTCGGCGACGGCTGCGCCGCCGCAGTGCTCGACTTCGACCCGGCCGCACCCGGACCCGCGCTCGTGGCGAGCAGCGTGCACCAGGTGGCCGGCACGCTCGACCACGTCCGCTTCGCCGTCGACGCCGACGACAGCCACATGGCGATCGCGCGCGAGCTGCCCGAGCTGGCCGAGCTGCAGCTGCCGGCGCTCGTCACGGACTTCCTCGCCGAGCACGGCCTCGATTCGGACCGGATTGACCACTGGCTGGTCCACCCGGGCGGGCGCGGCATCGTCGAGGGCGTGCAGCGCGGCTTGGGGCTGAGCCCCGAGCAGGTGGCGACGAGCGCCGGCGTGTTGGCCGAGCACGGCAACGTCGGCACGCCCTCGGCCTTCTACGTGCTGGCCGCGACGCAGGCCGAGCGTGATCCCGCGCCTGGCGAGCACGGCCTGATGGTGACGATCGGGCCCGGCGTGACCGTCGGGCTGGGACTGCTGCAGTGGTGACGACGACGGAGGTTTGCCCATGAAGGTGATCGGAGCCGGCTTCGGCCGCACGGGGACGATGTCGCTCAAGGCGGCGCTGGAGCAGCTCGGCATGGGGCCGTGCTTCCACATGATCGACCTCGTCCGCGACCCGGAGCCGCTGCCCTACTGGCAGGCCGCGGCCGCCGGCGAGGACGTCGACTGGCGCGAGGCGCTGGCCGGCTGGGAGTCGTCGGTCGACTGGCCCGGCTGCAGCTTCTGGGAGCAGATGCACGAGACCTGGCCCGATCTGCCCGTGCTGCTGAGCGTGCGCGATCCCGAGGCCTGGTATCGCAGCTGCGAGAACAGCATCCACGCGGCCAAGGAGATGGCGCTGCGCGGCGAGCTGGAGGGCAACAGCGAGAACCCGCCCTCCCCCGAGGTGCTCGCGATGATCAACGGCCTGATCTGGAACGGCACCTTCGACGGTCGCTTCGCCGACAAGCAGCACGCGCTCGACGTCTACCAGCGCCACGTCGACGCGGTGGTCGCGCGCGTTCCGGCCGACCAGCTGCTGGTGTACGAGATCGGCCAGGGCTGGGAGCCGCTGTGCGAGTTCCTCGGCGTGCCGGTGCCCGACGAGCCCTTCCCCCACCTCAACGACACCGCCTCCTTCCGCACGATGTTCGGCATGCCCGCACTGGCCTGAGTCGCGCGGAAGCGCAATGATGGGCGGCATCGGCTGCTTCGTCGCCCTCTTCGCACTGATCTCGCCACGGCTGGCGCTGTTCTTCGTCTGGCTGTTCAGCGATCTGCTCTCGCGCGCCTTCGACAGCTGGCTGCTGCCGCTGCTCGGCTTCTTCCTGCTGCCGTGGACGACGCTCGCCTACGCGGTCATGTGGTCGGCCTCGACGAACGAGGTCACCGGCTTCGAGTGGTTCATCGTCGTGCTCGCGTTCCTGGTCGACCTGAGCGCGTATGGCGGCGGCGCCCGCTCGCGCGCGCAGACCCGCGGCTGACGCATCGCGTCGCTCTCGACCGCTTGCACCAGTCCTGAACGTCAGGACGGAATGACACGCTGAGACTGTAGACCGCCACTCCACACGCTGGGAGTGTGGCGGTCGTGGACGCAACGCAGGAGCTCGTCAGCGCGATCGGGGATGCCGTGCGCGCTCTGCGCAAGGAGCGCGGTCTGTCCCAGCTCGCACTGTCGCGACGCTGCAAGCCGCACTACAACTACATCGGCGGGATCGAGCGCGGCGAGCGCCACCCGACTGTGCAGGCGCTCGCCTCGATCGCGGTCGCGCTCGAGGTCGAGCCGATCGAGATCTACCGCCGCGCCGACCAGATCCTGCGCGACGGCGCGAACGAGCCCTAGAGGTACGCCGGCAGCGGGATGCCGCCGCGCAGCCGCGGGTCGGCCAGCGGCTCGCCACGCTCGAGCGAGAGCGGCACGACGCCGGCCCAGACGTCGAGGTCGTAGTCGGGCTCGTCGTCGGCCGGCGGACCGGTGCGGACCTTCGCCGAGACCTCGTCGAGCGGGAGGCGCAGCACCATCGTCCCCTTCAGCTCTTGACGGGTGGGCCCGCGGGCGTCCGCCCAGCGCCCGCGCAGGAGCGCCTCGGCGAACGCCTCCAGCGCGCGTTCCTTCTCCTCCGGTCCCTCGACCTGCTCCGCCTCGCCGAAGACGACCACCGAGCGGTAGTTGACGGAGTGATGGAAGACCGAGCGGGCGAGCACGAGGCCGTCGACCAGCGTCACGGTCAGGCACACGGGCGCGCCGCCGCGTCCGGTGCGCATCGCCCGGCTGGCAGACGAACCGTGGATGTAGACGTGGTCCCCGGCGCGCGCGTAGAGCGTCGGGATCACGACCGGGTGGTCGTCCTGCACGAAGCCGAGATGGCAGAGGAAGCCGTCGTCGAGGATCGCGTCCACGACCTCGCGGTCGTAGGCGGCACGCGCCGGCACCCGGCGCACGCGCGTGCGCTCGCTGGGCGCCTTCACCGGCCCGCTCCCGGCCGCCTCGCGCTCTCTCGACCCGCTCCTCGATCTGTTACAGTACAAAACATTGTCTGAACTGGCACAGTACCACCTAAGGGCGAGCGGCGCAAACGAGCTCGCCGACAGCCTCGAAGCGGCGATCGCCCGCGGCGATCTCCGCCCCGGCGACCCGCTGCCGCCCGTGCGCCAGCTCGCGCGGGAGCTTTCGATCAGCCCGACCACCGTCACCGCCGCGCTCAACCGTCTGCGCTCGCGCGGCCTGATCGTCACCCGCGAGCGCAGCCGCAGCCACGTCAGCTGGCGCCCGCCGCTGGCTGGCCCCTGGCCGCTGCTGCCCGTACCGGCTGGTGCGCGGGACCTCGCCACCGGCAATCCGGACCCGGCGCTGCTGCCCGAGCTGACACCGTTCCTGGGCCGGCTCGCACCGGCCGTGCGCCTCTACGCCGAGGAGCCGGCGCTGCCCGAGCTGCAGCGGCTCGCCGCCGAGGAGTTCCGCCGCGCCGGCATCGGCAGCGACCACGTCACGATCGTCAGCGGCGCGCTCGACGGGATCGAGCGGGCGCTCGGCGCACAGCTGCGTCCGGGCGACCTCGTCGCCGTCGAGGACCCCGGCTACCCGGGCGTGATCGACCTCTGCCGTGCGCTCGGGCTGGCGCTCGTGCCGGTGGCGATCGACGCGCGCGGCATGCGCCCCGAGGCGCTCGAGCGCGTGCTCGCCGACGGCGCCGAGGCCGTCGTGATCACCCCACGCGGCCAGAACCCGAGCGGCGCCGCGCTCGACGACGCCCGCGCCGACGAGCTGCGGACGGTGCTGGCAGGCGCACCCGACGTGTTCGTCGTCGAGGACGACCACCTCGGTCCGGTCGTCGACGCGCCCCGCGTCACGGTCACCGGCGGCCGCGAGCGCTGGGCGGCGGCGCGCTCGGTGTCGAAGTCGCTCGGCCCGGACCTGCGCGTCGCCCTGCTCGCCGGTGACGAGCAGACGATCGAGCGCGTCGAGGGCCGGCTCTCGCTCGGACCGCAGTGGGTCAGCCACGTCCTCCAGCAGCTGGTCGTGGAGCTCTGGACGGACTCCGACGTCGCCACCGGCCACGCACGCGCGCGAGAGATCTATCGCGAGCGGCGCCTGGCGCTGGTCGAGGGCCTGGCCGCGCACGGCATCGCGGTGGAAGCACCGACCGGGCTCAACGTCTGGGTCCCCGTGCCCGACGAGGCCGCCGCGATCCGCGAGCTGGTCGCCAAGGGCTGGGCCGTCTGCGCCGGCGCGCCGTTCCGGTTGCAGGTGCCGCCGGCGATCCGGATCACGACCAGCACGCTCGAGCCGGACGAGAGCGAGCGCCTGGCGGCCGACGTCGCCGCCGCAATCGAGCCGCGGCGACGCACGCGCGCGGCCTGACCGCCTGCGGTCGCGCGCGCCGCTGCGAGGCGGTCATCCAGCGTTGAGCGCCGCTTGACCATGTCCCAGGCGGCGGATAGCGTCGCGCCATGGCCCCGAAGCGCCGCGAGCGCTGGACGAACCACACCGGCAACCAGTTCATCGAGCCGCTGCGCATCTGCGAGCCCGGCTCGCTCGAAGAGCTGATCGAGCTCGTCCGGGAAGCGGAGGCCGAGGGCGCCACGATCCGCATGGTCGGCTCGGGCCACTCGTGGTCCGACGTCGCGCTGACGACCGGCTACCTGCTGCGGCCGACGCGCCTGACCCGCCTGCTCGGCGATCCCGACGCGCTGCGCGCCCAGGCGGCGGCTACACCGCTCGTGCGCGTCGAGGGAGGCATTCGCATCCGCGAGCTGAACGCCCAGCTCGCCGCGCGCCAGCTCGCGCTCGCGCAGCTCGGCGGCTACGACGGACAGACGGTCGCCGGCGTGATGGCGACCGCCACCCACGGCTCGGGGATCGCGTTCGGTCCGCTCTGCGACTGGGTGCGCTCGCTCGACGTCGTCGGCAGCGGCGGCAAGCTCTGGCGCATCGAGCCGGCCGACGGGATCACCGACCCGACGCTCTACGACGGCCCGGGCGAGCTGGTCCAGGACGACACCTGGTTCCACGCCGCTCTCGTCGGCATGGGCTCGCTGGGGATCACCTACGCGCTCACGCTCGAGGTGCGCGAGGCCTTCCTGCTCGCGGAGGTGCGCCGGCTGTCGACCTGGGAGGAGGTCGAATCGCAGCTCGACGCCGCGCTGGCGGCCAACGCGCACTACGAGGTCTACCTCAACCCCTACGAGCGCAAGGGTCGCCACCGCGTGATCGTCACCACCCGCAACGAGACCGACGAGCGGCCGCGACCGGGGGCCGGAGCGCGCCGCAACGCGTTGACGGAGCTGCTCGCCGGTTCGGCGCCGTTCCAGTGGCTGATCCAGAAGGTCGTCGACCTGCGCCCGACGATCGCGCCGCGCGGGCTGGACTGGGCGCTCGGCGGCCTCGACGACCGCAAGTACGTCAACACCTCGTACAAGGTCTTCCACATCGGCCGCGCCAACGACAACCGCGCCTACTCGTCGGAGATCGGCGTGCCGCTGGCGCGCGCCGGGGAGGCCGTGCAGCGCATCTTCGAGATCGCCGAGCGGCACGCGCGGCTGGGCTCCGTCTACCACACCGCTCCGATCGCGCTGCGCTTCGTGCAGGCGACGCCGGCGCTGATGGCGATGCAGCACGGCGTGGACACGATGATGATCGAGCTGATCCAGCTCGTCGACACGCATGGCGGCTACGAGCTGCTGGCCGCCTACGAGGACGAGCTCTACGAGCTCGGCGGCCGGCCGCACTGGGGTCAGTTCAACACGCTCACCGACGACGACGAGCGGCTCGCCACCCTCTACCCGCGCTACGCCGACTGGCGCGCGGTGCGCGACCAGATCGCCGGCAGCGGCGTCTTCGACGCGCCCTTCACCAAGCGCGTCGGGATCTCGACGGCGAGTACTCGCTAGGCGGCGTCCGGCACGCGCGCGGACAAGATCCAGGTCGAGGCGGGCGCCCAGACCGAGCCGTCCTCGCGCGTGAACTCCTCCAGCGACTCCGCGATCGCCGCCTCGATCTGCGGGCGAATCCGCTCCCCGGCCGGACCGGCCTTGCGCATCGCCTCGCCGGCCGGGCCCAGCGCCAGCGCGAACTGCACCGCGCTGTCGATGTCGTCGCCGGACTTGATCGGCAGGTCGCAGCGGCGCAGCGTCACGTCCTCGAAGCCCGCGCTCAGCAGCTGGCTGCTGGTCACGTCCGCGTCCCCCATCGAGAAGGGGCCGGGTCCGCACGTCGGCTCCTCCGGCGCTTCCTCGGCCAGCTCGAAGCGTGCCACCACCTGCCCGGCGCGCGCCATCCACTCGTTCTCGCTCTTGCGCCGCCAGACCACCGCGCACAGTCGGCCGCCGGGGACGAGCGACCGGCGGATGTTGCGCAGCGCCTGGACGGGGTTGGCGAAGAACATCATGCCCATGCGCGAGAAGGCGTAGTCGAAGCCGCGCTCCAGCTCGCCGACCTGCACGTCGGCGACCGCGAAGCGGACGTTCGTGGTCCCCGCCTCGGCCGCCTCGGTGCGCGCGACCTCGATGAAGCGCTCGGCCACGTCGACGCCGACCGCCTCGCCCTCGGCACCGACCAGCTCGCCGAGGCGCCGCGTGGTGTCGCCGAAGCCGCAGCCGATGTCGAGCGCCCGCTCACCGGCATGCGGAGGGCTCCAGCGGAGCCCCTCCTCCCCGTGGGCGCCGAGCCCGGTGGTGACGACGTCTCGGTAGGCGACGAAGCGGTCGAACAGGACGCCGTTCCATGCCTCGATCGCTTCCTCGTTGGCACTGGCGATCGTCTCCATGAACCGATACTAGACCCGCGCAGCACGCCGGTGTCGAGTCTTGACGGGTGCTCAGGGCTCCAGCTGCTGCTTGAGCACCTTGCCGAGCGCGTTGCGCGGCAGCGTCTCGACGAAGCGCAGCTCGCGCGGGCGCTTGTGCGGAGTCAGCTGGCCGGCGACGTGCGCGCTCAGCTCGTCGGCGCCGACCGGCTCGCGCGCGACCACGAAGGCGACGATGCGTTCGCCGAGGTCGTCGTCGGGCCGCCCGACGACAGCCGCCTCGGCGACGGCCGGGTGCCCGAGCAGTGCCGTCTCGACCTCGCCGGCGCCGACCTTGTAGCCACCGGTCTTGATCAGGTCGGTCGAGCGGCGGCCGACGATGCGCAGGTAGCCGTCGGGCGCGCGCACCGCGATGTCGCCGGTGTGAAACCAGCCGTCGCGCAGCGCGGCCGCGGTCGCGTCGGGCCGGTTGAGATAGCCGCTGAAGAGGCTCGGCCCGCGCACGACGACCTCGCCCAGCGTCTCGTCGTCGCAGCTCTCGACGTCGCTGCCGTCGTCGGCGACCAGCCGCAGCTCGACGTCGCGCAGCGGGAGGCCGACGTAGCCGGCGCGACGCTCGCCGCCGGCGCGCACGGCGGTGTCGATCAGCGTCTCGGTCAGGCCGTAGCGCTCGGCGATGCGCTGCCCGGCGAGCCGCTCGATGCGCTCGAAGTCCGGCGCCGGCAGCGGCGCCGAGCCCGACACCAGCAGGCGCGCTCGCCCGAGCGCAGCGGCCACGCGCGGCTCCCGCTCCGCCGCCGCGGCCAGCCGGTAGTACATCGTCGGCACGCCGAACACGAGCGTCGCGCCGCCCTCGAGCGCGGCGGCGAGCATGCTCGGCTCGAAGCGGCCAAGGTGGTGCAGGCCGCCGCCGAGCCGCAGCGGGCCGAGCACGCCGAGCACCAGGCCGTGCACGTGGAACAGCGGCAGCGCGTGCACGAGCAGGTCGACGGGCGTCCACTCCCAGGCCTCCGCGAGCGCGTCGAGGTTGTGCGCGAGCGCTCGCCGCGACAGGATCGCCCCCTTGGGCGGTCCCGTGGTGCCGGAGGTGTAGACGATCAACCCCGGCCGCTCGGGGTCGAACTCGTCGGGCGGTAGCTCAGCGCAAGCGCTGAGGTCGACCCGACCCGCCACGAACCGCTCGCCGGCCCGCTCCGAAGCGCCGTCGAGCGCTGCGGTGAGCCGCTCCGCGGGAGCGCCGAGCACCAGCTCGGGGGCGCTGTCCTCGAGCACGTGCCGCAGCTCCGCCTCGCCGAGCTTCGGGTTGATCGGCACCGCCGGCACGCCCGCCGCGAGCGCCCCGGCGACGGCGACGCAGGTCTCCAGCGTCGACTCGGCCCACACGCCCACCCGCGCCCGGCCGGCGACCTGCCGCGCGACGGCTCCGACGGCGCCGCGCAGCTCGCCGTAGCGCAGCGCGCGGTCCCCCACGCGCAGCGCCGGCAGCTCGCCGTCGCGCTCGTACAGGCCACGGAGCAGGGGACTCGTCACCGCACGCTCGCTCACGCGACCTACTGCGGGTGGGCGTCCGCCGGCATGCCGCGAACCTAGCGCGGCGGTGTCCTCAACGGCCGGGGGCGGCCCGCGCGACCGCCCCCCGACCGTCTCCCGCCGACGTCCCTAGAAGGCGGCGGACATCACACTCGCGACGCCTCTCATCCCGTTCGCGTTCGGGTGGACCGGCGCGGCGGAGTTGCCCGGCACGAGCGGCTCGACCCAGCGCACCGAGGACGACTTGCAGGCGTCGTGCCCGATGCTCGCTCTGTACCAGTCGACCACTCTCGCGCCGACCGCGGCCGCCTGCGTGGCGAGCATCGCGTTCAGCTCCTGCTGCTTGGAACGCAGGTAGGGCACGTCCCCTCTGGCGACCGGCATCTGCGGCCAGCAGCCGCTGCCCGTCTCCGGGAAGATCGCCGCGTAGTTGACGACGAACGCTCTCGCGCTCGGCGAGCGGCTTCTGATGCCCGCCAGCACCGCCGCCACCTTGGGCGCCGTGGCGTTGATGCGATCGCTGATCTGGTCTCTGCCACCGGCCGTGTACTGGTCTCTGCAGGGCGAGCCGAAGGGCCAGATCGCGATGCAGTCCTGCAGGATGTCCGTGAAGCCGATGTCGTTGCCGCCGATGCCGAGGCTGACGACGTCGGTGCCGGCTGCGAGCGAGTCGAACTGCGGCGGGTTCGGCCCGGGCGTGACGTTCTGCGCTGTCGTCATGTCCTCGGTCGTGGCGCCGCTGCAGCTGGCGTCGCTGAGCGTCAGGCCTCTGGCTCTGGCGCACCAGATGCGGGTAGTTGTTGCTCGACTTCAGGCAGCCGAGCGGAGCGAGCGGGTTCGGAATCAGCGGGCCCGCGGTATAGGAGTCACCAAGCGAGGTGTACTCGTCTGCCCAGGCGGCGGGCACGGCCGCCACCAGCAGCACCAACAGCGACAGCAGCCCGGCCAACGACATTCGCAGCTTCGACATAGAGCTCCTCCCCAAGGAACCGGATGGTTGCTGGGTGGATGGTAGCCCATCGTTCAAGTCTTCCCGTAAGATCAGGAAGGCTCAATCGATCTCCCCGGGCGCCCGCCGAAACGGTTGCGGGCGCCCGGGTGACGATGGATGCCTGCTTCCTGGGGCTCATGGGGACTCCCGCGGGGTCGGGTCCCGCCCGGGCGACTACTCGAGCAGTGCCAGCGCGCGCTCGCGCAGGACCTCCGGGGCCTCCTCGGGCACGAAGTGCGCGACGCCGTCGAGGGCCTCGCCCTCGTAGTCGGCGTCGGCGTGCGGCCGCGCGACCTCGAGCGACTCCTCGTCGAAGAGCGGGTCGTCGCGGCCGGTGAGGAAGTGCACCGGCATCGACAGGCGACCGTCGGCGTAGCGCCCACCGATCACGCCCGCCAGGTCGCGCACGAGGAACTGCCGGTAGAGCAGCGTCGTCGCGCGCGTCTGCGCCGGCTGGCGCAGGGTGGCGAGGTACGGCTCCAGCTCGCCCGGCGCCCACGGACGGCTGCTGCCCTGGACGAAGACCTGCCGCGTGAAGGCGTGCTTGGCCAGCGCCGGCAGCGGCGAGCCCAGCACCACCTGGTACCAGAGCTTCGCCAGCCGCAGCAGGGCATCCGGCCCGGGTCCGCCAGGCGGCGGGAACGGCGGCCCCACCGAGACCAGCAGCGCCCGCTCGACCGGGCTGGCCGGGCGCAGGCACGCCAGCCAGCCGATCCACGCGCCCCAGTCGTGCCCGACGTAGGCGAAGCGCATGTGACCGAGCTCCGCGCAGAGCGCGAACAGGTCGTCGACGAGCGTCTCGCGCCGGAAGTCCTCGTCCGACGGGTACTCCGACCAGCCGAAGCCGCGCATGTCCGGCACGATCACGCGGTGGCCGGCCTCCGCCAGCGGCCCGATCAGATGACGCCACGAGTACCAGTGCTGCGGCCAGCCGTGCTGCAGCACCACCGGCCGCCCGTCCTCCGGACCGGCGAGCGCGACGTGCAGCCGCAACCCGCGCACGAGCACGTCACGATGCTCGACCCCTTCGAGGTGTGGAAGGGGCAACGCGCGCGAGTCCGTAGTGGTCATGCAACCGACACTTGCAGTCCGCTCGACCGACGTCAAGCGGGTAGGCTCGCGACCGATCGTGGCCGCTGCCCAGTACGTCCTCGCGCAGCTGAGCGACTCGCACCTGAGGGCGGGCGCTGACGGAGATGCCCCTGCGGCGGCGCTTGCCGCGGCGGTCGAGCGGGTGCTGGCACTCGACCGGCTGCCGGACGCGGTGCTGGTGAGCGGCGACCTCGTCGACAGCGGCGAACCCGAGCAGTACGCACGCGTGCGCGAGCTGCTGACGCCGCTGCCGATGCCCGTGCACGTGCTGGTCGGCAACCACGACGACCGCGCACTGCTGCGCGCGACGTTCGACGTGCCCGGCGACGGCGAGCTGGTCCAGTACGTGCTGCGGCTCGGACCGTTGCGGCTGGTCTGCGGCGACACGGTGCAGCTCGGCACCGACGCCGGCAGCTACGGCCCGGAGCGGCTGCGGTGGCTCGCCGCCGCCCTGGCCGAGGACCGCGAGACGCCGACGATCGTCGCGCTGCACCATCCGCCGCTGCCGATCGGCATCGGCGGGCTCGACGAGCTCGGCCTGCCCGAGGCCGACCGCGCCGCCCTCGCCGCCCTGCTGGCCGACCACCCACAGGTCTGCCGGGTCGTCTGCGGCCACGTCCATCGCGCGGTCTTCGGCGAGATCGGCGGCCGCCCGCTGCTGACCTGCCCGAGCACCTACCTGCAGGCGCGGCTCGACCTGCGTGTGCCCGGCGAGATCGATCTGCGGCCCGAGACCCCCGGCTTCGCCCTGCACGCCTGGCTCGGCGACCAGCTCGTCTCGCACGTCCAGCCGCTCGGCTGAAGCAGCGCCGTTCGCGTCGCCGCAGGACGCGTCAGTCGCCGAGGGTGTCCTGGCGCGTCTGCGTCGTCAGCGCAGCCGCGCCGCCCCCGCCCAACACGCGCCGCGTCAGGCGCGGCAGCAGTAGGCGCGCGCCGGCGGCGAGCGCGTAGCCGCGCGGCACGTAGCGCTCCGCGCGCCCTCCGGGGCCGGCCTCGTAGATCGCCTCGGCGGCGACGTCGGGCGTCGAGACGGCCCAGCGGGTGACCCGCCGCGCGAGCAGTTCCTTGGCCGGGAAGCCCTCGGTCTCGATGTAGCCGGGCAGCACGATGCCGACGTGCACCCCGTTCGCCCGCTCCTCCAGGTGCAGCGAGTCCGACCAGCCCGTGAGCGCGAACTTGCTGGCCGAGTAGGCGCCGGTGCCGGCGCGCGCGACGCGCGAGGCGGTGCTCGAGACGTTGACGATCGCGCTCGGCGCCGAGGCACGCAGCAGCGGCAGCAGCGCCTCGGTCAGCCGCACGACCGCGTCGAAGTTGATCGCCATCGTGCGGCGCACGATCTCGGCGCCGCCCTCGGCGAAGGTCTTGCGCCAGGAGGTGCCGGCGTTGTTGACCAGCAGCGTCACGCGCCCGTCGTACTCGGTCTCGACGTGCGCGCGCACGCGGGCGGGCGCGTCGTCGTCGGTGAGGTCCACGGCGACGTAGGTCGCCGGACACGGCAGGGACTCGGCCAACGCCCGCAGACGCTCCTCGCGCCGGGCGACGAGGATCAGTCGTGCACCGGGCTCGCGTGCGAGCCGGCGTGCGGTGGCCTCGCCGATGCCGCTGGAGGCACCGGTGACGACGGCGACGAGGGGCTGGGCGGCCATCGCGGCGAGCGTAACGGACGACCGCCGGCGCGGAGCCGCCTCCCGGCGGAGGCGGCCCCCGCAGCGTCTCGAGCTTCCTAGTCGCGACCGAGCAGCAGGGCGATGCCCTGACCGCCGCCGATGCAGAGCGTCACGAGGCCGAGCTTCTGGTCCTCGCGCTCCATCTCGGAGAGGATCTTGGCGGTGATCACCGAGCCGGTCGCGGCGACCGGGTGGCCGAGCGCGATCGCGCCGCCGTTCGGGTTCACGCGGTCGGACTCGAGCCCGAGATCCTGCATCACCGCCAGCGCCTGCGCGGCGAAGGCCTCGTTGAGCTCCACCACCTCGACGTCGTCGAGCGACTTGCCGGCGCGGTCGAGCGCCTTCTCGACCGCCGGCACCGGGCCGATGCCCATCGTCTGGGGATCGACGCCGCAGTAGGCGTAGCTGAGGATGCGCGCGCGCACGGTGGCGCCGAGCTGCTCGGCCTTGTCGGCGCTCATCAGCACGACGGCGGCGCCGGCGTCGTTCATGCCCGAGGCGTTGCCCGCCGTGACCGTGCCGTCCTTCTTGAAGACCGGCTTGAGCTTGCCCATGCCCTCCATGGAGGCGTCCGGGCGCACGTGCTCGTCCCTGGTGAACTCGACCTCGTCGCGCTTGACCTTGACGGTCACCGGCACGATCTCCTCGTCGAACTTGCCGCCCTCGATCGCCGCGACCGCGCGACGGTGGGACTCGACCGCGAACTCGTCCTGCGCCTCGCGCGAGATCGAGTGCGACTCGGCGAGGTTCTCCGCGGTGACGCCCATGTGGACCTCGCTGAACGGGTCGGTGAGGCCGCCGACGACCGGGTCGACGACCTTCGCCTCGCCCATGCGCGCGCCCCAGCGCCCGTTCGGGAACCAGTACGGCCCACGGCTCATCGACTCCGCGCCGCCTGCGACGACCACGTCGGCGTCGCCGGTCTGGATCGACTGGGCGCCGGAGACGATCGCCTGCACGCCGGTCCCGCAGAGGCGGTTGACCGTGAACGCCGGCACCTCCTTGGGGATGCCGGACTTGATCCCGACCACACGCGCCATGTACATGTCCTCGGCGGCGGAGTGGATGACGTTGCCGAAGACGACCTGGTCGACGTGCTCGGGCTCGATGCCCGCCCGCTCGAGCGCGCTCTTGACGGCGGTCGCGCCGAGATCGGTCGGCGCGACGTCGCGCAGGCTCTTGCCGTACGAGCCGATGGCGGTACGGGCGGCGGATGCGATCACTACTTCAGTCACTGTGCAAGTCCTCTCAGGCTTCTGGCGGCGGGCCGGAAACCCTAACGACCGCCGCCGTTGCCGACGAGCGCCAACCGACGCGCCTCGCGCACCACCGTCGCCAGCGACCCCTCGTCGTAGGCGCCGTGATGGCGGCGGCCGTTGACGAAGAACGTCGGAGTGCCGGCGACTCCGCTGCGGTCCGCGCTCTCGACGTCGCGCTCGACCCGCGGCGCGTAGTGGCGCCGGTGCACCTTATGGGCGAAGCGCTCCTCGTCGAGGCCCAGCTCGCGCGCGTAGCCGCGCAGGTCGGGGGGCTCGAGACGCTCCCGATTGGCGAACAGCAGGTCGTGCATCTCCCAGTACTTGCCCTGGCCGCCAGCCGCCTCGGCGGCCTCGGCTGCCAGCTGCGCGTGTGGATGCACGTCGGTCAGCGGCAGGTTGCGGTAGACGTAGCGCAGGTCGTCCTCGAACTCGGCCAGCAGCGCGCGCACGATCGGCTCGGCCTGGCCGCAGTAGGGGCATTCGTAGTCGCCGTACTCGACCAGCGTCACCGCCGCGTCCGCCGGCCCGCGCACATGGTCGAGCTCGGGATCGACGGGGTCGTCGAGGTCGACCAGCGGGTCGTCGGCCCTCGACTCCGAGCGCCGCAGCACCGAGTCCGGCAGCAGCTCGATCGCCCGGAAGATCACGAAGCCCAGCAGCGACGCTCCGATCGCCGCGGCGATGATGCCGACCTTGGCCAGCGCCAGCTGCTCGCCGGCGAACGCGAGGTCGGCGATGAACAGCGAGACGGCGAAGCCGACCCCGCCCACCGCCGCGGTGCCGATCAGCGGCGGCCAGGGCACCGGCAGCCGCACCCCGCGCATGCGCGTCGCCACCAGCGCGCCGAAGCTGATGCCGACGAGCTTGCCGCCGATGTAGCCGAGGGCGATCCCGAGCGTGATCGGCGAGCTGAGCGCGTCGCCGAGCAGCCCGCCGCCGAGGTCGACGCCGGCGTTGGCAAGCGCGAACAGCGGCACGATCAGGTAGCTCGTCCACGGGTGCCACAGCGTCTGCAGGCGCTCGTTGGGCGAGACCGCGCTGCGCAGGCTGGCGCGCACGCTGCGCTCGGCGTCCGCGGTCGGCTGCTCGCGGAACTCGCGCGCGAGCTCGGTGGCCCGCTGCAGCGGGTCGCGCGTCGGCAGCCAGGCGCTCGTGGCGAGACCGAGCGTGACCCCCGCAACCGCCGGGTTGACCCCGGACTCGTACAGCGCCATCCAGATTCCGAGCGCGAGCGCGAAGTAGCCCGGCCCCCAGCGGAACTCGAGCCGCCGCAGCACGAGCACGGCGGCGAACACCGCGAGCGCGACCAGCAGCGGCATCAGCGACAGCTCGCCGGAGTAGACCACCACGATCACGATCAGCGCGAGGATGTCGTCGACGGTGACGACGGTGAGCATGAAGATGCGCATGCGCGCCGGCCACTGGCGCCCGACGAGCGCGAGCGCCCCTAGCGCGAAGGCGGTGTCGGTCGACATCGCCACGCCCCAGCCGTCCGCGCTCGGCTCGCCGGCGTTGAAGGCGAGGTAGATGGCCACGGTCGCCGCCATGCCGCCGATCGCGGCGAAGAACGGCACCGCCAGCCGCCGCCGCTCGCGCAGCGCGCCGAGGTCCAGCTCTCGCCGGATCTCGAGCCCCACGACGAAGAAGAAGAACGCCATCAGGCCCTCGTTGATCCAGTCCCGCAGCGTGAGGTCGATGCCCTCGTCGCCGATCGCGATCGCGAGGTGGGTCTCCCAGACCGACTCGTAGCTGTGGCCGACGTTCGCCCAAGCCAGCGCCAGCAGCGTCGCGCCCAGCAGCACGAGCGCGCTGCCCGTCTCCGTGTCCAGGTAGTTGCGCACCGGCCCGGCGAGGTTGCGCACCCACGCCGTGCGACCGGTGAACGGCTGGCCCCTGAGGGACGCCCCGAGCGCCATGCGCGCTGACTCTACGCAGCGCCGGGGCGCGCGCTCAGCCGCGCAGCTTGCGCTTGAAGCCGCGCTGGCGACGGCGGGCGTCGGCCATCACGAGCGGGAGCAGCAGCTGGCCGATGCGCGGGGTGGCGGCGAAGGCACGGACCATCGCGCCGCGCCAGCGGGGGATGGCGGCGACGGGACGAGGGTGGTCGAGCAGCTCGACGGCCCGGCCGGCGACGGTCTCGGCGTCGAGCAGGGTGCCGGAGAACGAGAGCGCGGCATCGGGGTCGTCGAGCTTGTCGTGCAGCATCGGCGTCCAGATGCCGTCGGGGCAGAGCGCGCTGACGTGGACGCCCTTCGTCCCGCTGCGGCGCAGGTCGTAGAGGGTGCCGACGCTGAAGGCCAGGCAGGCGTGCTTGGTCGCCGAGTAGAGCGTCTCCCCCGGCGCGGCCGCCAGGCCCGCGAGCGAGACCACGTTGAGCACGTGACCGTGGTCGGCCGGGCGCATCAGCTCGAGCGCCGCGAGCGTGCCGTTGACGGTGCCGGCGACGTTGACGTCGAGCAGCGCGGCGCGCTCGGCGTCGTCGTGCTCCCAGGCCATGCGGGTGTGGAGGATGCCGGCGTTGTTGACCCAGACGGCCAGCCGGCCGGTGCGCTCGGCCGTCGCACGGGCGGCGGCACGGCAGGCCTCGGCGTCGCGCACGTCGAGCGCCGAGGCCCAGGCTTCCCCGCCGAGCCGAGCGGCCGCAGCGGCCGCCGCTTCGCCGTCGACGTCCGTGACGTGCACGGCATGGCCACGGGTCACCAGAGCCCGGGCGATCTCGAAGCCGAGACCGCGACCGGCGCCGGTCACGAGCGCGCCGCCGGACGCGATCACCGCGGCGCCCGAGCGATCGTCGGTCCGACCTGGAGGGAGCGAGACATGCCCGCCTATGATTCCTGGCTGTGCAGCCAGGAGCAAGTACGTGCATCATCGGCGGGGGCTGCAGCGGCCTGACCACGGCCAAGGCGCTGACCGAGCGGGGCCTCGAGTTCGACTGGTTCGAGGCCAGCGATCATCTCGGCGGGCTATGGGCCGCGGAGGGCAACGGCTCGGCCGCCTATCGCAACCTGCACATCAACACCTCGCGCGAGCGGATGGAGTTCTCGGACTTCCCGATGCCGTCCTCGTATCCGGACTTCCCGGCCCGCTCGCACATCGGGGAGTACTTCGACGCCTACGCCGACCGCTTCGGCCTGCGCGGGCGAGTGACCCTCGAGACGCGCGTGGAGCGAGTCGAGCCCGGCGACGAGCGGCGCTGGACGGTCAGGCTCGGTGACGGCGAGACGCGCGCCTACGACGCAGTCGTGGTCGCCAACGGCCACCACTGGGATCCGCGCTGGCCCGAGCCCGCCTACCCCGGCGAGTTCGCCGGCGAGCAGATGCACGCCCACGCCTATCTCGACAACGCGCAGCTGCGCGACCGGCAGGTGCTCGTGGTCGGCATGGGCAACTCGGCGATGGACATCGCCACCGACGCCAGCTTCGTCGCCGCGCGCACGCTCGTGTCGGCGCGCCGCGGCGCCTGGGTGCTGCCGAAGTACCTCTTCGGCAAGCCCTTCGACCAGGTCGGCGTGTCGCCGCTGACCGGCTACCTGCCCTGGCGCGTGCGTCAGCGCACGATCGAGGCGATCTACCGCGTCGCTGTCGGCAAGCCGCAGGACTACGGGCTGCCGAAGCCAGACCACCGCATCGGCGACGCCCACCCCACCGTCTCGGCGGACTTCCTCAACCGCGTCGGTCACGGCGAGATCGAGATGCGCGGGCCGATCGAGTCGCTCGACGACGAGCGGGTGCGCTTCGCCGACGGGCGCTCCGAGGCGGTCGACCTGATCGTCTACTGCACCGGCTACAAGGTCACGTTCCCGTTCTTCGACCCTGGGCTGGTGTCCGCGCCCGACAACGACCTGCCGCTCTACCGGCGCCTCTTCCACCCCGAGTTCGACGGCCTCTACTTCATCGGCCTGCTGCAGCCGCTCGGCGCCATCATGCCGATCGCCGAGGCGCAGGGACAATGGGTCGCCGAGCACCTGCTGGGCGACTACGTCCTGCCGCCGCGCGCCGAGATGCGCCGAGAGATCGCGCAGGAGCGAGCGCGCATGTTCAAGCGCTACGTGCGCTCGAAGCGCCACACGATGCAGGTGGACTTCGAGGAGTACATGGTCCAGCAGCGCAAGGAGCGCGAGCGTGGTCGCAGCCGCTCGCCCAGCGCTCCGCTCGCGGCCGCCGGCGTGTGACGGGCGCCGGCGCGAGTCGGAGTCCGCACCGCCGCAAGCAGGCTCAGCGGCCGCCCAGGTCGCGCGCCAGCCGCGCCGCGCCGATCGCCGCGTAGGTCCCCGTCAGCGCGGTGAGCGCGAGCGCCTTGGGACGAGCGATGTCGCGCCGGCGCAGGTGGCCGACGCCCGCGATCGTGTCCGCCACGTCGACGCCGAGCGCAAGCCGCTGCCACGTCCGCCGTGCCTCGCCGCGGCTGAGCAGGTAGCCGCTGCCGAGCGCGATCGCGCGCGCGCCGAAGACGCGGGTCATGTAGGCGAGCTCAGCCGAGCCGGGATCCTCGGCGCGGAAGGCGCGCGCGGTCGCGTGCGGAGCCAGTCGCCCGGCGGCGCCAAGGACGAGCCGGCCGACGGCGAGCCCGGCCAGCGGTCCGGTGAAGGCGCCTCGCTCGGAGTCCCCTGCCTGCACGGGGCGCTTCGCGCTCCCGGCGAGCGACCGCAGCAACGGCCAGGCGGCCGCCGGGCTGGCCATGCTCGCGCGCACGAGCGGCAGCACGTCCATGCGCGCGTGGCGCTCGGCCATCAACCCGCCGCGCAGCACGATGCGGTCGCAGGTGACCAGCTCGACGGAGCGGCCGCCGAGCGTGCCGCGCAGGGCGAGGTCGATCAGCACGCCGCCGTCGATCTCGCCCCAGGCCAGCACCTCGCCGCGCAGGTCGGGCATGGCCGCGAAGACGCCGTCGAACTGCGCCCGGAAGGCCGGGATGCCTCGCGCGGTCGGCAACAGCGGCTGGACGAGCAGCACGTCGGGCGTCACCAGCTGCTCGAAGCCGCGCAGCCCTTCTGCCCCGGCCCCCCACGCCGCGCCGAACCGTTCGACGAAGCCGGCCACGCTGTCGTCCCGGGTCGCCGTCTCAGCCATCGATGCCTCCTCGCGTGGTTCACATACAACCTGTATGTGAGACCTTATCGAGGGTGAGTGGCCTCGGCGCCTCAGGCCAGCGCGAACGCCCCTGCCCGCGGCGGAAGGCCTCGACGGCTCCCGTTCCGAGCTCCAGGACGACGCACTCGCCAAGCAGCTCCGAGCGCCAGCGATGCGCGCTCATGTCAGCCCTTCGCCGTGGCGTGCCGCTCCCGGGGCGCAGCGAAGGCGCCGTCGGCGAACGGGATCAGGCGCTCCGCCACCGCTTCCGGGTCGGACACCTGGGGCGCGTGGCCGGTGTCGAGCACCAGCAGCTCCGCCCCCGGGATCGCGGCCGCGGCGCGCCGGCCCAGGCGCAGCGGGATGACCGGATCGCGCTTGCCCCAGATGACGAGCGTGGGCGCCGAGATCGACGCTGCGTCGGCGCGCAGGTCGTGCTCGGGCGAGGCGAAGCTCGCCCACAGCTCGGCGACCGTGCGCAGCCCGGGATCGGCGCGCGTGGTCGCGATGCCGACGTCGCGCACGCGCCGGTCGGCGGCAGTGCGGGCACGCATGTAGCGAGCCGAGAAGGCGGGGTAGATCCGGCGCAGGAAGCCGGGCTTGGCCATCAGCGCGCAGAAGGCGCGCGCATAGAGCGGCCGACCGCCGAAGCCGCCGGCGTCGACGAGCACGAGCCCCTTGACCAGCTCGGGGCGGCGGATCGCCAGCCGACCCGCGGCGAAGCCGCCGACCGAGTTGCCGAGCACCACGGCGCCCTCCGGCGCCAGCGCCTGCACGACCCGCTCGGCGACGTCCGCGAACGCCATCGCGCTGGCCGGCGAACGCAGCGGCGGCGAGGCGCCGTGTCCGGGCCAGTCGACGGCGATCGTGCGGAAGCGCTCGGGCAGCAGCGTGCGCAGCTCGTCGAAGTCGTGTCGGTCGTGAGCGCCGCTGGGCAGCAGCACGAGCGGCTGCCCGCTGCCGCGCTCGTCGTAGGCAACGGGTCCGAGGTCCGTCTCGAGCATGGGCATGCGGCGCACCGTACCAAATGACTGACCGGTCGGTCACCGATGGAATGACCGATCGGTCAGCTAGGCTCGGTCGTCGAGCCATGAGCACCGAGGCCGTCAACCCCGTCGCCGTCCACCGCACCCGCGACGCGCTGCTCGACGCCGGCGTCGCGATCGCCGAGCAGCACGGGCTCTCCGGGCTCAGCGTCAACCGGGTCGTCGCGGAGGCCGGCGTCGCGAAGGGAACCTTCTACGTCCACTTCGCCGACCGCGAGGCGTTCGTGGACGCCCTTCACGAGCGCTTCCACGCTGCCGTCCAGGCCGCGATGGCGGATGCGATCGCGGACGTGCCCCCCGGACCGGAGCGGCTGGTGCGCGGCGCCGAGGCCTACCTCGACGTCTGCCTCGCCAACCGCGCCGTCAAGGCGCTCTCGCTCGAGGCCCGCTCGGAGGCAGCTCTGACCGACTCGATGCGCGCCCGCCACGACCGCTTCGCCGCCGCGGCGCGACCGAGCTTCAAGGCGATGGGCTGGCCCGACGCCGCCGCCGCCTCGCAACTGCTGGCGGCGATGACCGCCGAGATCGCGATCCGCGAACTCGAGGCCGGACGGCGCCTGCCCGCCGGCCGGCGCTCGCTCAGACGCTTCCTCGGCGCCTGAGCCTCCCCATCCGCGCGTCAGCGCACTCCTGCGGGCGCCTCGCGCAGGTCTTGCAGGTTCCGCGGGCGCAGCCGCTGCCAGACCAGCGCCCCGATCAGCAGCAGCAGGCCGAGCGCGATGAACGACACGACCCGGTAGACGGACGTGAGCGTGGCGAGGTCGAGCAGGAAGACCTTCGCCGCGCTCGTGCCGAGCAGGGCGAGCCCGGCCCAGCGCAGCACGGCGAGATCGCCGCGCAGACCGACCACGAGCGCGACCAGCCCGGCCAGCGCCCAGAAGACGCTCAGCACCATCTGCCCCTGCTGGTGTGCGCTGAGCAGCGTCGAGTCGACCGCCTCGCCGCTCTCGAACGGCGTCACCACCAGGCCCGAGGCGAGGTAGAGCAGCGCCAGCGCACCGAGGCCCAGCAGCAGCGGGCGCTGCGCGGGATGCAGCGCCGGCAGCCGCCGCGCGGCGATCAGCGCCACCCCGGCCACGCCGGCCATGACAGCGATCGCGATCAGCGGTTGGTCGAGCCCGGTGACGAGCGCGATCGGCGGAGCCTCGTAGACGAGCGCGTGCGTAGTCGCCAGCGCCAGGAAGCCGAGCGCCCCGCAGGCCGCGACGCGATCCTCGTAGCGCTTGGCGACGGCGACCAGTGCCAGCGCCTGCGCCGCCCAGGCGAGCGCGAGCGCCTCGCCGTCGAGCATCAGCGAGGTCAGCAGGGCGAGCGCAAGCAAGCCGGTCGCGTCGAGCAGCGTCCGCCACACGCGCCGGCCCTCGCCGACGATCCGCGCGGACGTGAGGCAGCCGGCCGCGAGCATGGCGGTGGCGGCCATGCCGGCCACCGACAGCGCCTCGTCGCCGGCGAGCACCGCGCGGGTGTCGTCGACCATCAATGCGGTGGCGAGACCGAGCGCGACGTGCGCGCCGAGACCGCCGCCCGCGAGCAGCTCGGCGTGCTCGCCGCGACCGCTGCGACGCAGCAGCGCCGCGAAGCCGACGCCGGCGGCCGTCCAGCCGAGCGTGAGCACGACGCCGTCGACGGTCAACGCGAAGGCGATGTCGGCGAACAGCACGCCGAGCGTGAGCGCGAGCAGGCCGAGATCCTTCGACACCCGCGGCGCCCCCTTCACGGCCTGCCCCGGAGCCGGCGTGCGCGCCATGCGCAGTGCGGCCAGACCGACGGCAACGTGGAGCAGGGCGAGCGCCGCGAGCCAGAGCGTGCCCAACGTCGGCTCGAACAGCTGGTCGAAGGCGAGCCAGCCGACGCCACCGACCACGAGCGCGTTGAGCGCGAGCAGGAAGACCGGCGGCGCCGCGAGCTTCTCGGTCACGGTGCGCACGTCATGGCCGACGGCGAGCACCACGCCGAGCGCGCCGAAGCAGGCGAGCGTCAGGACGACCGCACCCGGCGAGTCGAGCTCGAACAGGAACAGCAGCCACTGCGGGGTTGCGAGCAGGAAGGCGGCGAGCGCGAGCCAGGCCCAGCGCTGCCGGAGCAGCACCGCGGAGGCGGCGGCGAGCGCGACGAAGAGGATCGAGGCGGTGCCGGCGTCGTAGTCGGCGCCGGCGAGGATCGGTGCGGCCAGGGCGCCCAGGATGCCGAGCGCCGCGACGCCTCGGGACTCCCAGCGCAGCGCCAGCGCCGTGATCAGCGCGCCGGTAGCGACCGCCAGCAGCGTGCCAAGCAGCGAGGGCAGCAGCTCGTAGACCTGCGTCGCGACGGTCAGGGTCAGGAACATGCCGGCGACGCCGGTCGCGACCGCGGCCAGCGCAGCGTCGGTACGAGCCTTGCGCTCGTGCAGCCAAACGCCGAGGGCCAGCAGCGTGGCGGAGCCGGCGACCCCGAGGGCGACGCGGACCTGCTCGCCGATCCAGCCGTTGGAGACGGCGACGGCGAACAGCAGCGCGAGGCCGAGCAGCACGGCGATGCCGCCCACCCAGGCGAGCACGCGGCCACCGAGCAGGTCCTCGAGTCCACCCTGCTCGCCGATGCCGAGGCGATCGGGCAGCGAAGGCCGACGCCCGGCCGACACCCGACGCTCCTCGCGCGTCCGGCTCGAAGAGCGACTCCCGAGCGGAGGAAACGACGTCGGGATGCGCCCCCGGCGCGTCGCCTCCAGCTCCGCGACCCGTCGCGTCAGGTCGTCGAGCCGCGCTTCGATCGCACTGCCACCTGCGTCCATCCGATCCCCCAGTTCGCTTGTTGACCCATGGTCGATAGTGGCCACCGTACACGCTTATCGACCAACGGTCAACACCATCGCTAGACTGCGCCGGATGAGCGAGCCCGCCTACACCCGCTTGCAGGTGGACGAGCGGCGCCAGCAGTTGCTCGAGCTGGGAGCCGACCTCTTCTCTCGCCACTCGTTCGCCGAGCTGTCGATGGCGCGCATCGCGCGCGAGGCGGGGATCTCGAAGGCACTGCTCTACCACTACTTCCCGAGCAAGCAGGACTTCTTCGTCGCCACGCTCCAGCGCGGCGCCGAGGAGATCCGCGGCTTGACCGAGCCGCCGGCGGACATGCCGCCCCAGGAGGCGCTCGTCCACAGCCTTGACGCCTACCTCGCCTGGATCGAGAGCAACGACGTCGCCTACGCGAAGCTGCTCGAGAGCGCCGGCAGCGTGCCCGAGGTCGGCGCCCTGATCGACGAGGTCCGCGACCGCACCTCCACCCGCATCCTCGAGGGCCTCGGCGCGGGCGCCGACCCCCCGCCCAAGCTGCGCACCGCCGCCGGCGCCTGGCTCTGGTTCATGGACGGCGCGATCTCGGACTGGCTCGAGCACCGCGACCTCTCGCGCACCGAGCTGCGTGACCTGCTGCTCGGCTCGCTCGCCGGCTCCCTGATGGCCGCCGGCGCCGGCGAGCTGCTCGCCGGGAGCTAGCGATGGCCGAGCTGGCCTCGCTCGCCGCGGCGCTTCGAGCCCAGGGTCAGGCGACGTTCCGGTATGGCTTCGGCCTCGGCGAGCCGCGCTGCACCGACGACGGCTGGCTCGGCGTCGGCCTCACGGATCTCGGCGGGAGACGCACGCGAGTCGTCGGCGTCGGCGTCTCGCGGCAGATCCAGCGGCGCTGGGAGACCATGCCGGCAAGCGGCCCGATCAACGGCGCGGGGCTTGCCATCATCCGCCGCTTCCTGCGGAGTGCTGCCAAGCTGCAGGAGCGCCGCTATGACGGCTTGGAGGAGGCCCGGCGCCGTGCCCCCGACGCACCCTGGCGCGATCGCCCGCTGCCAGACGACGAGGGGCAGCGCAAGCGGCTCGTCGATCCGACCTGGATCCTCGGCCTGCTCACGGCAACGCCCGGCGCGGTGCGCTCGCTGAGCGAGGCCGAGGGAGCCGAGTCGCACGTCGAGGCCGTGCTCGACCCCGCCGCCGTGACCGAGCTCGTGCCATGGGGACTCGACCTCCGCGCGCACGATCCCGGGCATGCCGACCATGTCCACGAGCTGTCCCTGCACGTCACGCTGTCGAACGGCCTGCCAGCGCAGGTCGGAGTGTGCATGCCCAAGCGCCTCGAGACCGAGCAGTCGTTCTGGCACGTGCTGGCCTTCACCGCCTTCGGCGTCGACCCCGACGCGGTCGACCTCTGGGACGCCTGGGCGCGGCTCAGCTCGCGGGCGTAGCCGCGGCAGCGCCGCCGGTTCGCGGCAGGCGCGAGGGTCGCGCCGACCGCGGCTCCTCCGGCGCCGTCACGCGGGCGATGCCGAGGGCGAGCGCGGCGATGAAGAGGCCGCAGGCCAGCAGCATCAGCAGCGCCGCGGGGGTCCAGAGCCAGCCGGGCGCGTAGTCGCGGCGCTCGGTCTGCATCACGCTGACGTCCGAGCCGAAGGTCGCCGCGAAGCGCTCGGGGCGGGTGACGCCGGGCGTCGGGATCTCCGGCTCGCGCGGCAGGTAGAGCGGCAGCGCAACCAGGGTGCGGCCCTGCTGCAGGCGCAGACCGGTCTTCCAGTCGCCGTGCAGCGGCACCGGGGCGTCCGTGCGCCAGAGGCCGTCGCCGACCTCGCGCAGGTTGCGCACCACGATGCCGCCGCCCTGCCACGAGAGGGCGGTCAGCCACTCCGGGTCGTGCACGGCGTCGGCGGGCTCGAAGCGGGCGCTGACGATCGCCTCGCGACCGTCGGACGAGGCGACCGGCGTCAGCTCGACCTGCGCCCGGATGCCCTCGGGCTCGCTGATCCAGAGCGCGTTCGCGCCCAGCAGGACGAGCGTGGCGGCGGCCCCGAGCGCCGCGATCCGGCGCGTGCGGCGAACCGGCAGCTGCCCGCGCAGGCCGGCGCCGAGCAGCGCGCCGAGCGTGCCGCCCGCGAGGCCGGCGAGGACCGCCGTCGGCAGCCCCTCGCCGAGCAGCGCCGGGCTCCAGGGGTAGGGCATGACGGCGTGGCTCCAGGCGTACTCGGCGGCGAAGCCGACCGTGCCGACGAGCAGGCCGGCGACCAGGCCGACGCGCAGCGGAGCCTTCTTCTGAGCACGCCAGGCGACCGCCTCGACGATCAGTGCCTCGACCACGAACAGCGGCATCGCCGGGGCGGTCTGGCCGAGCAGGTGCACGCCGAGCTCGATCACCCCGCGACCGACGAGGTAGAAGACGACCACCTGCAGCGCGCCGCCGCGGCCGAGCCAGAGCCGGCCGGCGGTCAGCGCCAGCGCGGCGGCGAGCGAGAGCAGCAGCGGCTGCCAGACCAGGCGGTACTGCGGGATGCCCCAGTCGAACTCGGTCGCCCAGAAGGCGATCGCGAACAGCAGGGCGCCCGGGCCGGCGGCGCCGAGCAGCTTCTCGACCAGCGTGCGCGGCGGGTCGGTGAGCGAGCCGCCGGAGGCGACCCTCGACTCGAGCGCCAGCACGAGCAGCGCCGGCAGCGAGAAGATCGCGCCGTTGATCATGATCAGGTGCGTCGGCCCCCAGAGGGTCACGTCCTGGCCGAACATGCGGTGCCAGACGTCGTCGAGCGGGAAGCCGCTGAGCGCGAACGCGCCGCAGAGCACCAGCAGCGCGCCGCCGACGGGCGCGGAGCGACCGCCGGGCAGCCGCAACGCACGCGGCGCGGGCTTGCCGGCGTCCTCGTGCAGCGCGATCGCGATCACGCCGGCGGCGAAGCACGAGTAGAGGGCGAACAGGATGAAGTAGTGCGCCGGGTTGGCGAGCGGCCCCTCGTCGCGGCCGACGTCGATGTGCAGCGAGATGTCCCAGAAGACGCCGAAGCCGCCGGCGGCGAGGCCGATGCCGCCGATCACCAGCGGCAGCGCCGCCCACGGCTGCAGGTGCAGCAGGCGCCCGGCGGCCGCGCCGCCGCGCGCGAGCAGCGTCGAGCGACCGCTGCGATGACCGGACACGAGCGCGAGCAGCGCCACGGTGACGAGGGTGGCGAACGTGGTCGCGATCGCGACCTGCGCCAGCGGCGATCCGGCCGCGGGCGCCTCGGCGGCTGCGGCGAGCCAGGCGGTCATCGTGCTCGGTTCTCCATCTGTCGGCGCGTAATGTACAGCACTGTACGTACAGTGTTGTACATATGGCGCCCGCTGTCCAGCCTGAGAGACTCGGTGCCGTGGCGAGCACCCCCCGCATGCCGGCCGAGCAGCGCCGCGAGCAGCTGCTCGACATCGCCGGCGACGTGATCGTCGCCGAGGGCTTCGGCGCCGTCTCGATCGATCGCATCGCGCGTGAGGCGACGATCGCCCGCACGGTCGTCTACGCGCAGTTCGACAACCTCGACGGCCTGTTCACGGCGCTGCTGGAGCGCACCGAGCGCCAGGCGCTGGAGCAGGTCAAGGCCGTGATCCCCGAACAGCCGATCAAGCGCGATCCCGACCAGGTCCTGGTCGACGCCGTGCTCGCCTTCGCCACCGTGGTCGTCAGCCATCCGCGTACGTGGGGCCTGGCGCTGCTGCCGGTCGAGGGCGCCCCGACGGCGCTGCGCGAGCGCATCGCCACCGTGCGCGCGGCGATCACGACGATGCTGCAGCCGATCGTGGCCTGGGGCATCGAGGCGCGCGGCGGCCCGGAGGGGATCGACGTCGAGCTGCTGACGATGACGCTCGTCACGCTCGCAGAGGACGGCGCGCGCCTGATGCTCACCGATCCCGAGCGCTTCCCCCCGCCCGCCTGGCGGAGTACGCCTCGACGCTGATCCGCGCGCTGAGCCGCTCCTGATCAGCCTGGCGCCCCGGCCGCGGAGCGACTTCGAGTCGAGCGGCTCCTACCCTTCGGCGCCATGCACGTCGACATCCGCCGCCTCGGCCCCGGCGACGAACAGGCCGTGCACGCCGCGGGCTTCCTCTTCGACGACCCACCCAAGCCCGACGCGACGCGCCGCTTCCTCGCCGAGCCGACCCACCACCTGCTGATCGCCTACGACGCCGACGACCGCGCGCTCGGCTACGTCTCCGGCGTCGAGACCACCCATCCCGACAAGGGCACCGAGCTCTTCCTCTACGAGCTCGCCGTCGACGAGCCGGTGCGCCGCCGCGGCATCGGCCGCTCGCTCGTGGAAGCGTTCGCCGCCCTCGCCCGTGAGCGTGGTTGCTACGACATGTGGGTCCTCGCCGATGCCGACAACGACGCCGCCCAAGCGACCTACGAGTCCGCCGGCGGCGTCGTGGCCTCCCGCCCGTTGATGCTGGAGTGGGACACGCGTGGACGCGCGTCGTAGGCGAACCAGGCCGTCCTAGCGACGAGGGCTGGCGGCCAGCGCCCGTTCGACCAAGAGCTGAACGGCCTCGATCGCAGTGCCGCCGTTCTCACGCCCAATCTGGTCGAGCGCCTCGAGCTGCTCGGACGTGAACGGGATGGAAAGCTCGACGTGAAAGTCCGGCGAGACTTCCACCGGCTCGAACCCGCCGAAATCCATCGTCGAATCAGGTCCGAGATCAGGCGCGTCGTCGTGGTTCACGTCGTCCATCATCCTCGGCTTCCTCGATGGTACGCAAGTCGTTCGTGAGAACTCGAATCCCACGCCGTCTTCACATGCCACAACGCACCGTCTCCCGAGTCGGGCTCCATGGCGACTGTCAACAAGCGACTCCCGTGGGTCATGCCGATCATCAATCGGCTGCCGGGTGCGCGCGGGTGCGGATTACGGGACAGGATCGCTCCGTTGCCTGGCAGTTGCTGGACGTCCGCCCGTGAAATCCCTCGTCGAGCCATCTTCTCGAGAGCAGTCTCGTTGAAGAACAAGCCCGCGACCAGCATGCCGCTCAGCCTCACGAGGACCGACACACGTCACAGCAGTTGGCTGCACCAATTCAGTCACTTCCGTGTGACGACTTCGTGACGGGAGACGTAGGGGCGAGGCGGATGGAGCCGGCGGTCTGGGCGAGGCCCCAGACGGCCACCGTGGCGGCGTCCGCGATGGCACCGCGCTCGATCAGCTGCTGGACCTCGGCGGGCTCGAAGCTGCCGACCTGCAGGCCCTGCTCCTCGGGCTCCAACTCCTGCGGGCCGGGCGTGAGATCGGTCGCGACCCAGGCGTCGAAGGGCTGGTTCGACATGCCGTAGGCGAAGTAGAAGCGGCCGAGGTGCTGGAGCGCGCCGGCGCGGAAGCCGGTCTCCTGGATCAGCTCCGCGCGGGCCAGCTGCTCGCGCGTCGGCTGCGGCTCGCCCTCGTGCGCACCCTGGGGGCACTCCCAGAAGCGAGCGCCGACGGTGTGGCGGTGCTGCTCGACCAGCACCACCCGACCCTGGTGCAGCGGCAGCACCACGCAGGCCGGCGGCTTCTCGACGACGGCGTAGAGACCGGCGCTGCCGTCCTCGCGCTCGAGCTCGTCCTCGCGCAGACGCAGCCAGCGGTTCTCGTAGACGATCCGGGACGCCGTGACGCGCGGCGGCACGTCAGTCGTTGCTGGCGCCGGTGAAGAAGTCGAGCGCGCGCTTGGTCTTGGTCTCCTGCTCGCCGTCGAGCGAGATGCCGAGCCCCTCCAACATCGCCCGCGACTCGGCGGCGACGTCGAACGCCTCGCCCGGCGGGCACTTGGTCGACAGCTCGAGGATGCGCGAGCCGTCCGGGTAGAGCCACAGCTCGGTGACGAGCTTGCGGCCGCCGCCGGGCGCGACCGACTTCAGCTTCAGCGCGAAGATCGGGCCGAGCGTGCTCAGCGAGTCGAGCTCGATCCCCTCGGGAGCGTGCTCGGCGTACAGCTTGCGCTGGCGCTTGGAGAAGACACTGCTGAGCGGCTGCTCGCCGCGTGCCGCCGCCTCGACCCCGAGGCTCGGCTTCTCGCGCTTGAGCCGGCCCGAGCAGACGAAGCCGCCGGGCATCGCGTCGACCTCGACGCCGAAGCCCTCCGCCGCACGCAGCTTCGGCGACAGCTGCTCGGGCACGACCGGACGCAGCTTCACGATCGCGTCCTCGCCCTTGCGCTGCATCCGGCGCGCCCGCACGACCACGCCGTTGCGGTTGAGCACGAGGTCCGGGGTGTCGAAGAAGTAGATCATCCGCACCTCGGCCTCGAGCGGATCGAGCGCGAGCGCCTCGACCGCCGAGCGCTGCTGCTCGAGCGGCACGGTCAGCTTCAGCTCGACGCTGTCCGCGCCCTGCAGGAGATCCAGGAGCTCGGCGAGCCGATCGCCGCCGAGCAACGTCGGAGTACCGTCCGCGAGGCTCATGGAGCGAGTCTATGCCCCCACGAAGGTCTTCCTCACCGGCGCGTCCGGCTTCATCGCCCGCGCCCTCGCGGCCCGCTACCGCGACGCAGGCGCGGACGTCGTCGGCGTGGACCTCAGCGCAGACTCGGCACGCGGCGTCGTGGCGGGCGACATCGCGCTGCCTGGAGCGTGGCAGGACGCCGTCGCCGGCTGCGACCTCGTGATCCACACGGCGGCGATCGTCTCCAACGCGTTCGACCTCGACGCCAGCTGGCGCGTGAACGTGCTCGGCACGCGGCACGTCGTCGAGGCCGCGCGGCGAGCCGGTGCCGAGCGGCTCGTGCACTTCTCCTCGGTGCGCGCGTTCTCCGACCTCGGCTTTCCCGACGGCGTTACCGAGGACCACCCGGTGCGCCCGGACGGCAACCCGTACGTCGACACGAAGATCGCCGGCGAGCAGGTCGTGCTGCAGGCGCACGCCGCCGGCGAGCTCGACTGCACGGTGGTGCGACCGGGCGACGTCTACGGTCCGGGCTCGCGGCCGTGGACGCTGCTGCCGCTGGAGATCATCAAGTCGGGGCGCTTCCTGCTCCCCGCGCGTGGGCGCGGGATCTTCAGCGGGGTGTACGTCGACGACCTCGTAGACGGCGTGCTGCTCGCGGCATCTCATCCGGACGCCGCCGGGCAGGTCTTCACGCTCGGCCCCGCCGCGCCGGCGACCACCCGCGAGTTCTTCGGGCACTACTTCCGCATGCTCGGCAAGCGCGGGCCGATCTGCCTGCCGACGCCGCCCGCCGTCGCCCTCGCCGCCGCGGCCGATCGCGTCGAGCGTCTGCGCGGCAACCGCACCGAGGTCAACGCCGCCTCGATGCGCTACCTCGCCCGCAACGGCGGCTACTCGATCGAGAAGGCGCGGCGGGTGCTCGGCTACGAGCCGGCGGTCTCGCTCGACGAGGGCATGCGGCGCACCGAGCGCTGGCTGCACGCGCAGGGGCTGCTCGACTAGCCCTGCCTGAAGCACGCCGCGGGCGCCGCACTGACATGATCGCCCTGATGACCGCACGCGGGGGCTTGAAGGTCGAGCAGGTCGAGCTGCACGGCCACCCGGTGACCTATCACCGGCTGGGCGAGGGGCCGGCGCTGGTGCTGGTGCACGGGATCACGTCGAGCTCGCGCACCTGGCACGAGGTGCTGCCGGCGCTCGCCGAGCACCACACGGTGATCGCGCCGGACCTGCTCGGCCACGGCAGCTCGGCCAAGCCCCGCGGCGACTACTCGCTCGGCGCCCACGCCAGCGGCCTGCGCGACCTGCTGGCGCTGCTCGGCATCGCCAGCGCGACGATGGTCGGGCACTCGCTGGGCGGCGGGATCGCGATGCAGTTCGCCTACCAGTTCCCCGAGCGGCTGGAGCGGCTGGTGCTCGTAGACAGCGGCGGCCTCGGCAACGAGGTCAGCATCTGGCTGCGCGCCGCGACGCTGCCGGGCTCGGAGTACGTGCTGCCGTTCCTCTTCGGCCAGCCCGCGCGCGCGGCCGGCTTCGCGGTCGGGAACGTGCTCGGTCGCCTGGGCGTCAAGCCGAGCGCGAACATGCGCGGGATCGCGGAGGGGATCGAGTCCCTCGGCGACGCCGACGCCCGCCGGGCCTTCGTGCACACCGCCCGCTCGGTGATCGACCCCTCCGGGCAGCGCGTGGACGCGCGCGACCGGCTCTACCTCTCCGAGGGCGTGCCGACGCTGCTCGTTTGGGGCGAGTGCGACCCGATCATCCCGCTCGAGCACGGGCGCCAGGCCCACGAGCTGATGCCCCACAGCCGGCTGGAGGTCTTCCCGGGCGCGGGTCACTTCCCGTTCAACGACGACCCCGAACGCTTCGCCGAACTGCTCACCGACTTCGTCGCGACCACCGCCCCGGCGGCCCTCGACGAGGATTTCATCGAGGGCCTGCTACGCCGGAGAGGCGACTCCTAGCGGCCCTAGGCCTGACCCTCGGCCGCCGCGACCGGCTCGGGCGAGGGCGGCACCCGCAGCAGCTTGGCCACGCTCGGCGGCAGCCACCAGTTCCACTTGCCGAACAGCGACACCACCGCCGGCACCAGCAGCGCCCGGATCACGGTCGCGTCGAGCAGGATGCCCGCCGCCAGGCCGGTGGCGAGGATCTTGACGTCGGTCTCCGGCCCGGACGCGAGCGCGGCGAACGAGAGGAACAGGATCAGCGCCGCGCTCGTGACCAGCCGGCCGGTGCGGCCGAGACCGAAGATCACCGCGTCGTCGGTGTCGCCCTTCTCGTCGTACTCCTCGCGCATGCGCGCGAGGATGAAGACCTCGTAGTCCATCGAGAGGCCGTACAGGAACGCGAACACCATCAGCGGGATCCAGGAGGCGATCGAGCCGGTGGCGGCGATGCCCCAGAGCTCCTCGGAGCCGTGGCCGTTCTGCCACACGAGCGCCAGCACGCCCCAGGCCGCGCCCACCGACAGCACGTTCAGGATCACCGCCTTGAGCGGCAGCAGCAGCGAGCGGAACGCGCGCGCCAGCAGCACGAACGTGAGCACCGAGATCAGCGCGATCATGAGTGGGAACGAGCCGTAGACGGCGTCGATGAAGTCCGCGTTCAGCGGTCCGCTGCCGCCGACGCGAGCGTCCGGGGAGGACGCGTGCGCGGCGTCGCGCACGCCCTGGACGGTGTCGCGGCCGGCCTGCGAGTCGTCGCCCTCGTTTGGCACCGCGACGACGAGCGCGTCGCCCTGGCGGCGCCAGGCCGGACCCAGCGGCGCCGCGGCCCCGTGCACGCCCTCGACCTCGGCCTCGGCCTCGGCGGTGGTGACAGCGCGCGCGTCGGCCGCAGGCACGAGCGTCTCGACCGGCGCGATCGCGCCCTTGCCGATGCCCGACTCGTCAAGCTCATTCAGCGCCTCCTTGGCCGGACCGGCCTTGGCGATCGTGTCCGGATCGGCGTTGCCGAGATGCAGATTGGTGGCGGCCACCAGCAGCACGCCGAGGATCGCCAGCGCCGTGAACAGCGCGGCGACGCGGTGCTTGACGACGCCCTTGGACCAACGCTCCCAGAAGGCGTGGCTGCGATCGCGGCGGCGGATGCGGCGCTTGTCGAGCTTCGGCCCGATCGTCGCCAGCACTACCGGCAGCAGCGTGATCGCGACCGTCGTCGCGACCAGCGGGATCAGCATGCCGCCGTAGCCGACGCTGCGCAGGAACGGCAGCGGCAGCACGATCAGCGCGAACAGGCCGACGGCGACGGTGGTGCCGGAGAAGACGACCGCGCGGCCGGCGGTCGTCATGGCCGCGGTGACGGCGTCCTCGTTGGTCTTGCCCTTCTCCAGCTCCTCGCGCCAGCGCACGACGATCAGCAGCGCGTAGTCGATCGAGACGCCGAGCCCGATCAGCGCCACGAGGAACTGCACGATCGGCGAGACCTCGGTGATCGTCGTCAGGCCCCAGAGCAGCAGGAAGGAGGTCAGGACCGAGCAGATCGCCATGCCCAGCGGCACCAGCGCAAGCGCCGAGCCGAACACGAAGATCAGCACGATCAGCGCGCCGAAGCCACCGATCAGCGCCTCGAGCAGCACGCCCGGACCGTCGTCGCCCTCGCCCGAGGAGTCGAAGAGGGCGTCGTAGCCGGTGACCCGCAGCGGCACGCCCTCGATCGAGACGTCGCGCAGCGCGTCGCGCAGATCTCGCTGAGCGTCGACGTTGGCGCCGAAGGGGTCGTCGCTGCGGGGCGGAAAGACGTAGACGAAGGTCGTGCGCCCATTCTCGGAGACGAAGGCGCGGTCGCCGGTGGAAGCGAAGCCGGCCACGCGCGAGTCCGGCACGGCGCGCTTGGCCCGAGCCTCGGCGCGCAGCAGCTGCGCGCGCACGCCCGGGCTCTCCACGTTCGTGCCCTCGGGCAGGGTCACGACCGGCACCAGCGGCAGGGTCTCGCCGCCGTTGCCGTAGATCCGCAGGATCTCCTGGCTGGTCTCCCAGCCCTCTCGTCCAGGCACGCTGAAGCGCTGGTCGAGCGCTTCGGAGGCCGGGCCGGAGGCCATCACCCCGATGACGGTGAGGATCAGCCAGCCGAGCGCGACCAGGCGCTTGTGACGGAGAACGAGGCGGGTCAGAGATTCCATGACGATCGTTTGTACCACAAACGATTGACGGCACGTATCATCGTCCTGTGAAGTTCCCGAGCCACGAGGCGGTCAACGGGTACACCGGCTTCCTGCTGCGCAAGGTGTCCGCGGCCTCGTTCGAGGCGATCAGCGAGGTGCTCGCCGAGTACGACCTGCATCCGATGCACTTCGGCATGCTCACGATCATCGAGGCCGAGGAGCCGGTCTCCCAGCAAGAGCTGTCGAAGCGGACCGGCATCGACCCGAGCACGATGGTCGCGCGCATGGACGTGCTCGACGAGCGCGGCTACGTCGAGCGTTCGCGCGGCGCCGAGGACCGGCGCAGCTACGAGATCAGGCTGACGCCCGCCGGCCGCGAGCTGCTGCTCGAGCTGCGCAGCCGGGCCGACGCGATCGCCGCGAACTTCTTCTCGCCGCTGACCGCCGAGGAGCGCGGGCAGCTGCACCGGTTGCTGGCCAAGCTGGCCGACAGCCTCGGGGACTAGCGTGATCGGCTAGCCTCGCGCCATGGCCAAGCGGCCGGCAGCCGAGCGCGTCAGCGACCTGCTGCGGGTCGCCCCGGGATCGATCGACTTGCACGCGCTGCCGACGCGCGCGACGCCCGGCTTCTCCGGCGCCGGCAAGGCAGACGCCCTCGCCCGGCGCGAGCAGCTCGCCGAGCGGCTGGCGACGCTGCAGGAGCAGCTGTTCGCCGAGGGCTACCTCGGCGGCAAGCGCTCGCTGCTGCTGGTGCTGCAGGGCATGGACACCTCGGGCAAGGGCGGCACGGTCCGCCACGTCATGGGACAGCTCGACCCGGGCGGCGTGCACGCCGTCGCCTTCGGCGCACCGACGAGCGAGGAACTGCGTCACGACTTCCTCTGGCGCATCCGCGCCCAGCTGCCGCGCCCCGGCAAGATCGGCGTCTTCGATCGCTCGCACTACGAGGACGTCGTCGCCGTGCGCGTGCGCGGCCTGGCCGCGCGCCGCACCTGGATGCGCCGCTACGGCTCGATCAACCGCTTCGAGGAGAAGCTGGTCGAGCGCGGCACGCGCGTGGTCAAGTGCTTCCTGCACATCTCGCCCGACGAGCAGCGCAAGCGCCTGCTGGCGCGTCTGGACGATCCCACCAAGCAGTGGAAGTTCACGCCCGGCGACGTCGAGGATCGCGAGCGCTGGGACGACTACCTCCTCGCCTACGGGGACGCGATCGCGCGCTGCAACAGCGAGTTCGCGCCTTGGCACGTCGTGCCCGCCGATCGCAAGTGGTATCGCAACTGGGCGATCACGATGCTGCTGCTCGAGCAGCTGGAGGCGATGGCCCTGGACTGGCCCAAGCCGTCGTACGACGTAGAGCGCGAGCGCCGGCGGCTGCTGGCGATCCCGTAGCCTCGCTCCATGCGAGCGCTGATCTTCACCGGCCCTGACCAGCTCGAATGGCAGGAGCGCAGCGACCCGGCGCTCAACGGCGACGGCGAGGCGCTGGTGCGACCGCTGGCGGTCGCGACCTGCGACCTCGACGACCTGATCGTCGCCGGCCGATCCCCCTTTCCGGCGCCGTTCGCACTCGGCCACGAAGCCGTCGCCGAGGTCGTGGAGGTCGGCGACGCCGTCACGACGGTGGCCCCCGGCGATCGCGTCGTCGTGCCGTTTCAGATCAGCTGCGGCGAGTGCGCCGCCTGTGCGCGCGGCCACAGCGGCAACTGCGACACGGTGGTTCCCTGGGCCGCCACCTACGGCTTCGGCTTCGGCGAGCAGGGGACGCGCTGGGGCGGCTTCCTGGCCGACCTCGTGCACGTGCCCTACGCCGACGCGATGCTGGTCCCGATCCCGGACGGGCTGGCACCCGAGCTGGCGGCCGGCCTCTCGGACAACATCAGCGACGGCTACCGCACCGTCGGCCCGCCGCTGGCCGCCCGGCCCGGCGCCCCGGTGCTCGTGGTCGGCGGCGCGGCGCCCGGCTCGATCGGGCTCTACGCCGCCGCCCAGGCGCTGGCGCTCGGCAGCGAGCGGGTGCTCTACGTCGACGCCGACGAGCGCCGGCGGGAGATCGCGGCCGCCTACGGCGCCCAGACGCTGGCCGAGATCCCGGACCAGCTCGAGGGCCGCTTCCCGATCACGGTGGACGCCTCCGCCGACCCGCGGGGGCTCGAGCTCGCACTCGCCAGCCTCGACCGCGACGGCATCTGCACCTCGACCGGCATCTACTTCGATCCCGAGCGCCAGCCGCGCTTCCCGCTGCTGTCGATGTACGTGCAGGCGACGACGTTCGTGACCGGCCGCATCCACGCCCGCCACGACGCGCCGAGCGCGCTGGAGCTGCTCGCCGACGGTCGCTTCGACCCGCAGCCCGTGACCACGCGCGTGGTCGACTTCGCCGACGCGGCCGAGGCGCTCACCGCGCACGACCACGTCAAGCTCGTCTTCACCCCGTGACGCGCAGGGCGCGGGCGAGCTAGGAGATCGCCTGCAGGCGCGGCGACTCGAGCCCGGCGTCGCGGGCGATCGCCGCGGCCTCGCCGCGCGAGTGGGCGCCGAGCTTGCCGAGCACGTTGGCGACGTGGAACTTGACGGTGTTCTCGCTGATCTCGAGCGTCTCGGCGATCTGGCGGTTGCGCTGGCCGCGCGCCAGCTCGCCCAGCACCTCCCGCTCGCGCCGGTTGAGCCGCGCGAGCGGGTCGCCGTCGGCGGTCTCGCCCGCGGGCGCCAGCGGCAGCCGGGCGGTCAGGGTCGTGCCCCAGCCGGGCACGCTCTCGACCTCGAGCTCACCGTCGACCGCGCGGGCGCGGTCGTGCAGGGCGTGCACGGCGAGCGCGTCGTCGGCGAGACCGCCGGCACCGTCGTCGCGCACGCTGACCTCGAGCCCGTCGTCCCCGAGCTCCCAGCCCACGCGCAGGCGGCGCACCTCGGGCTGCTCGAGCATGCTCAGCGCGGCGCCGCGCACGATCGCGCGCGCTGCCTGGACCAGCGGTGCGGGCAGCGTGCGGTCGGTGCCGGGACCGACCAGCTCCAGCTCGGCCGAGCTGTAGCGGGCGAGCGGTCGCAGCTCGTCGCGCAGGCGCTCGAAGGCGGCGTCGGCGTGCTCGTCTCCCAGCTCGCGCTCGCGCTCGGCGCTGTGGCGCAGCTCGACCAGCGCCGAGGCGGCGAGGTCGGTGGCCGCGCGGCGGGCCGCGGCGTCGTCGAGGTTGTGCGCGCGCAGCGTGCCGAGCAGCGCCGTCAGCACGGCACCCTGCTCGTCGGCGAGCTGCGAGGCCACCCGCGCCCGCTCGCTCGCCGCCGCCCGCGAGGTCGTGAGCTCGGCCGGGTTGCCCTGCTCGAGCTGCTGGTCCAGGCGCGCCGCGACCAGCTCCCACACGCGCGCGACGATCGCCACCGCCTCGGGGTCCGGCTCGCCGTCGTCCGCCCGCACGAGCACCAGCAGGGCGCCGCCCTCCTCGGCCCCGACGCGAGCCGCGATCGCGAGCACGGGCCGTGGCGCGCCGGCGAAGCTCGCGGTGCCGACGAAGGGCTGGCCGACGCCGACGGTCGCCGCCAGGCGCGAGAGGTCGGCGCTCGTGACGCGCTCGGACACCTCCTCGCTGCCGCTCGCCGTCATCGGGGAGCGCGCGCAGCTGCCGGCCAGGACGGCGACGGCGGTGTGCGGGACGAGCTCGGCGAAGGCCTGCGACAGTCGCCGGTTGAGCTCGTTCGGGCCGCAGGCGGAGAGGATCTCGTCGACGGTCTCCAGTGCACTCGTGACGCTGTTCCAGGATCGCTCCGCCATGTCGTCAAGGGTAGTCCACCCGCTCACCCACCCTCCCGTCACTCCGGGTGGGTCGACCCACCCGGACGGGCAGTTGGGGTTACCCGCCTCCGCGAGCACCCTCGTATGCAGGTTCTGTCCGCAGCACGAGCGACGAGGAGCACCACACGATGAGCACCACCACCGCAGCCGTCACCGCCGTCCCCACCGGCACCTGGACCGTCGACGCCGCACACTCGCGCGTCGGCTTCCAGGTCAAGCACCTCGGGATCGCGACCGTCCGCGGCCAGTTCAACGAGTTCGAGGGCTCGCTGACCGTCGCCGAGGACGGCACGCTGAGCGCCCAGGGCAGCGTCGAGACCGCGAGCGTCGACACCAACGAGCCCCAGCGCGACGACCACCTGCGCTCGGAGGACTTCTTCGGTGTCGACGAGCACCCGCAGCTCACCTTCCGGTCCACCCGCATCACCCCCACCGGCGACGACGAGTTCGAGATCGTCGGCGAGCTCGAGCTGCACGGGGTGGCCAGGGAGGTCGTGCTCCAGGCCGAGGTGCAGGGCACCGAGACCGACCCGTGGGGCAACGAGCGCGTCGGCCTCGAGGTCAGCGGCCAGCTCTCGCGCGGCGAGTACGGCATGACCTTCAACCAGGCGCTGGGCAGCGGCAACGTCCTCGTCTCCGACAAGGTCAAGCTGTCGCTCGACGTCTCCGCCGTCAAGCAGGCGGCGTAGCTACGGCGTGACGATCGCGAAGCTCGGGTCGGGCGGGTCGAAGGACGACAGCAGCACCCCGAGCTTCGCGCCGTCCCCCTCGATCCGGATGGCGCCGGCCTCCAGTTCCGCGGGGAGGTCGGCACCACCGGTGAGGATGCGGTCGAGCAGCGCGCGGTCGAGCGTGATCGTCGCGTCGGCCGTCTCCGACGCGCCGACGCGATGGGTCAGCACCGCGTTCTCGAGCGTCAGGAAGTAGCACGCGTCGAGGTCGGGGAAGACCCAGTTGAGCGTCAGCTCGGTCTCGAACACCTTCGGCCCGTCGAGCCGGATCGCCATCGAGTCGAACAGCTGCTCGCAGCTCAGGCTCGCGACGATGTCGGCCGGCGCGCTCGTGGTCGCCGTGCCCGCCACGCCCTCGCGCAGCTCCTTCGCGCCCATCAGGAAGAAGTTGCGCCAGACGGCGTTCTCGGCGCCGTAGCCGAGCTGCTCCAGCGCCTGCGCCTGCAGCTCGCGCGCCGCCGCGTTGTCCGGCTCGGCGAACACGACGTGGTTGACCACCTCCACGACCCAGCGCAGGTCGCCCGCCTCGAACGCCGCGCGCGCCTTCTCGAGCACGGCGTCGGCGCCGCCCATGAAGTCGACGTAGCGCACGGCGGCCTCGACCGGCGGGTGCTCCCAGAGGTGCGCGGGGTTGCCGTCGAACCAGCCCATGTAGCGCTGGTAGATCGCCTTGACGTTGTGGCTGACCGAGCCGTAGTAGCCGCGGCAGTGCCACTCGCGCTCGAGGCTCGGCGGCAGCTCGATCTGCTCGGCGATCTCCCTGCCGGTCTGCCCCTTGTTGAGCAGCCGCAGCGTCTGGTCGTGCAGGTAGGCGTAGACGTCGCGCTGCTTGGCGAGGAAGTCGAGCGCCCGCTCCGCGCCCCCAGCGCGGCCAGTGGTGCTGGGCGAAGATCACGTCGGTGCGGTCGCCGAAGAGCTGGATCGTCTCGTCGAGGTAGGCGGCCCAGACGCGCGGGTCGCGCACGAGCGCGCCACGCGGGGTGAGGATGTTGTGCAGGTTGTGCGTCGCGTTCTCGGCGATGCAGAGCGCGCGGTGGTCGGGGAAGAGGAAGTTCATCTCCGCCGGCGCCTCGGTGCCGGGCGTCAGCTGGAAGATCATGCGCACGCCGTCGAGCGTCAGCTCCTCGCCGGTGCGCGCGATGTCGCGCGTGGGCGGGATCAGCGTGATCGAGCCCGGTCGAGGTGGTCAGGCCCGAGGCCGGCGGTGACCTGGCCCGTCCGGCCGCCTTGTCCAGCAGCGCGCCGTACATGTACGAGGCGCGGCGCGCCATCGCGGTCCCGGCGTAGACGTTCTCGCTGACCGCGTGCTCGAGGAAGCCCTCGGGCGCCAGCACCGGTACCCGCCCGGCCTCGACGTCCGCCACGTCGACCACGCCCTTGGCGCCGCCGAAGTGGTCGATGTGCGAGTGCGTGTAGATCAGCGCGGTGACCGGGCGCTCGCCGCGGTGGGCGCGGTAGAGGGCCAGCGCCGCGGCGGCGGTCTCGGCACTAGATCAGCGGGTCGATCACGATCACGCCCTCGTCGCCCTCGACGATCGTCATGTTCGAGAGGTCGACCCCGCGCACCTGGTAGATGCCGGGCACGACTTCGAACAGGCCATGGAAGCGCAGCAGCTGCGCCTGGCGCCAGAGGCTGGGGTTGACGCTCTCAGGGCGCTCGCCGGCGAGGAAGTCGTAGCCCTCGAGCGACCAGACGACGCGCCCGTCGGTGCCCTCGACGACGCCGGGCGTGAGCGCGCCGACGAAGCCGCGCTGGGCGTCCTCGAAGTCCTCGCGATCGCCCAGCGGGAGCGTCAGCTCGAGCGCGCGGTTGGCTGCGGCGACGGCGTCGCTCACGGGGCGTGCGTGGTTGCTCATCCTCGTCCTCCAGACGACGGGTTGCGGAGCTCAGCGCGATTCGGCCAGCGCCGCGGGAAGGTCGAGCCTAAGACTCGGATCGGCCTGGCGCGCCGCCTCGAGCGCACCCACGAGCGCGGTGCGCAGCAGCTCGCGCAGCTGCTCGCGGTCGAGGTCTCGCCGCTCCAGCCACTGCAGCACGACGCCCTCGACGAAGAAGGTCCAGCCGCGCACGGCGGCCTCGAGCGCGGGCGGGCGCGGGTCGCCTGCCGCGGGAACGGGACTCCAGGCACCGATGCCGGCGAGCAGCTCGCCGATGCGCCGTTCGCGGCTGGCCTCGAGCGCCGCTCGGATCTCCGGGTCGCCGCCACCGCGGGTGCGGATGATCGTCGTATAGGCCGCCGCGTGGTCCTCGACGTAGCTGAGGAAGGCGTCGAGGCTGGCGTCGATCTGCTCCAGTGGGGGCAGCGCCGGGTCCGGCGCGGTCACGACGCTGAGCTCGTCGGCCGCCTCGCGCAACACCGCCAGGATGAAGTCCTTCTTGGTCGGGAAGTAGTGGTAGAGCAGCCCCTTCGAGACGCCCGCCGCCTCCGCGATCGCACCGATCGAGACCTGCTCGTAGGAGCGCTCGCCGAGCAGCTGCACGCCGGTGCGCAGCAGCTGCTCACGACGTTCGTCGGTCTTCATGCGGCAGCGCCGGAGCAGGTTCACGGCTGCTCACGCTAATCCCTGTTGACCGCAGATTCAATAGCTGGTTCAATGGCCGGGCTATTGAACTGACGGTCAACAGCACGGCGCTGATCACCGGCGCCAGCGGCGGTCTCGGCCAGGCGATCGCCCGCGCCCTGGCAGCCCGCGGCGTCGGGCTCGTGCTCAGCGCGCGCCGCGCGGACGTGCTCGAGCGGCTCGCGAGCGAGCTCGACGCCCGGGTGGTCGTGGCCGATCTGGCCGACGCGGGCGACGTCGAGCGGCTCGCTGTCGAAGCCGGCCCCGTCGACGTGCTCGTGGCCAACGCCGGCCTGCCCGCCGCGGGCGAGGTCGGCGACTACTCGGTCGAGCAGATCGACCGCGCGCTCGACGTCAACCTGCGCGCGCCGATCGTGCTCTCGCGCGCGCTGATGGCCGGCATGGTCGAGCGCCGCCGCGGCCAGCTCGTGTTCATCTCGTCGCTGTCGGGCAAGTTCGCCACCCCCGGCTCGGCGCTCTACTCGGGCACCAAGTCCGGGCTGCGCGCATACGCGACCTCACTGCGCCAGGACCTGCACGGGACCGGCGTCGGCGTCTCGACCATCTTCCCCGGCCCGATCCGCGGCGTCGGCATGTGGGCCGAGGGCGGCGCCACGCCGCCGCCCGGTGTCGGCACGCGCACGCCGCAGGACGTCGCGAACGCCGTCCTGCGCGCGATCGAGCGCGACAAGGGCGAGGTCGGCGTGGCCTCGCTGGTCGCCCGCAGCGGCTCGGCGCTGGCCCAGGTCGTGCCATCGTTGGCCGCGGCCTTCAACCGGGTCGGCGGCGCGAAGCAGATCGCCACCAAGCTCGCCATCGCACACGAGGAGAAACGATGAACATCGCCAGTCAGATCGCCGGAGGACGGATCGCAGTCGGGGTCGCGTCGGTGCTCGCCCCCCGCACCGCGGCCAAGCTGTTCGGCTTCCCGTCCGAGCACGACAACGGCACCGGCCGCGCCATGGGCCGCCTGTTCGGCGTGCGCGAGATCGTGCTCGGCGCGATGGTGCTCAAGCTGCAGGACGACCCGCGCGTCGCACCCGACCTCTACCGCCTCAACGCCTGCGTCGACGCGGGCGACGCCGCCGCCATGGTCACCGCGCTGGTCAAGCGCGACGGCATCGACCGCGGCGCCGTGCTGACGCTGTTCGTCGCCCTCGGCGCGGTCGCCGGCTGGGTGCGCATGGCCCAGGAAGCGAGCAAGGCGCCCGCCGCCTACCCGCCGGCATGAGCGCACGCGCCGCCACCCTCCCCCCTGGGCCGACCCAGCCCCCGCCGCTGGTGGCGGCGCGCTTCATGCTGCAGCCGACGCGCTTCCTCGAGGGCAACGCGCAGCGCTACGGGGACGCCTTCACGGTTCAGCTGAGCAAGGACCGCACGGTCGTGATCACGTCCGACCCGGACACGGTCAAGCGCGTCTTCACCGGCGACCCCGAGCAGCTGCTGGCGGGCGTCGGCAACGTCGTGCTCAAGCCGCTGCTGGGCCCGCGCTCGGTGCTGCTGCTCGACGGGCCCGAGCACCTGCGCCAGCGGCGGCTGATACTGCCGTCCTTCCACGGCGAGCGCATGCGCACCTACGGCGAGACGATGCGCGACGCCGCCGAGCGCCACGTGCGGCGCTGGCCGATCGGCACCGGCTTCCCCACCCAGCCCTCGATGCAGGCGATCACGCTCGAGGTGATCCTGCGCGCGGTCTTCGGAGTCAGCGACGACCGCGAGGTCGAGCGCCTCGCCACGCCGCTGCGCCGCATGCTCGACGCGACCTCCAGCCAGGCGCGCCTGGTGCTGTTGCAGCTGACGAAGTCCGAGGGCGCGAAGCCGCGCAGCCCCTGGGGCCGCTTCCGCGCGCTGATGGCACCCGCAAACGACGTCGTCAACGAGCAGATCCACGCGCGCCGCGCCGATCCGGACGGATCCGAGCGCGACGACGTGCTGTCGCTGCTGCTCGCCGCGCGCGACGAGGAGGGTCAGCCGCTGACCGACGCGGAGCTGCGCGACGAGCTGATGACGCTGCTGCTCGCCGGTCACGAGACGACGGCGACCGCGCTGAGCTGGACGCTGGAGCGGATCGTGCGCCACCCGCAGGTGCTCGAGCGGCTGGTCGCCGAGCAGCGCGAGGGCGGCGACGAGTACCTCGACGCGGTGATCAAGGAGACGCTGCGCCTGCGCCCCGTGGTGCCCGGCGTCGTGCGCTACCTGACCGCGCCGTTCCAGGTCAAGGACTGGGAGCTGCCGGCGGGCGTGAACGTCGCGCCCTCGATCTACCTGCTCCATCGCCGCCCCGACCTCTATCCCGATCCGCTCGCGTTCCGGCCCGAGCGCTTCCTCGAGCGACCCGCCGGCACCTACGAGTGGATTCCCTTCGGGGGCGGCATCCGCCGCTGCCTGGGCGCGAGCTTCGCCCTCTTCGAGATGAAGGTGGTGCTCTCGACCATCCTCGGTCGTGCGCAGCTGCGCACGACCGGGTCGAGCGACGAGCGCACGACCCGGCGGGCGATCACCTACACGCCCGCGCGTGGCGGGCGGATCACGGTGGAGGCGTTCGCACCGCGACCGACCCGTGTGCCGAGCGCCCCGAGCGCCGCAGCCGCCTAGCGGATCGCTGCTCTGGTGTCGAAGCAGACGGCGCGGGACGCTCGGCGTCCCGCGGGCGTTCCGGGCCATCGATGCGACACTGCCGACATGGTTGGAGTCGATGGAGTCCGTCGCCTGGATCACCAGGCCTTCCTGTACGACTCGACCGACCACTTCGTCACCGAGCTGGCACCGCTGCTGCGTGCCGGGCTCGAGCGCGGCGACGCGGCCTTCGTCGCCGGCAAGCACGACAACGTCCAGGCGCTGCGCGAAGAGCTCGGGGCCGACGCCCAGCGCGTGCGTCTCGAGGACACCACCCTCTGGGAGGTCGAGCCCTTCGGGCGGTTGCGGGCGTTCCAGGAGCTCGTCGACTCGCTGCCTGCCGGCGCCGGCCTGACGGCACTCGGTGAGCCGGTCTGGCGTGGGTCGCCGGCGGTGCTGCGCCAGTGGGCGCACTACGAGTCGATCATCAACCTCGCGCTCGCAGCTGCGCCGATGCGCTTCGTCTGCCTCTACGACGGCTCCTCGCTGCCCGACGACGTCCTCGGCCACGCCGTCCACACGCACCCGTCCCGAATCGAAGCCGGCGCCGCGATCGCGTGCGAGCACTACGCCCCGCCGGAGCGGTTCCTGCCCGGCGGCGCACCTTCGCCGCCGCGCGAGGCGCGCGAGCTGCCGCTCGATCCACACGCGTTCCGCATGGCCGTGACCGACGCGGTCGTCGCCGTCGGCGCGGGACGCGAGCGAGCCGAGAGCTTCGTCGTGGCCACCCACGAGGTGCTCGCCAACGCACGCTGCCACGGCGAGGGCCCGGTGCGGGCGCAGCTCTGGACGACGCCGACCGAGCTCGTCTGCCGCATCGCCGACGCCGGCCCCGGTCTCGACGACCCGTTGGCAGGCTGGCTGGCGCCGGAGTCCGGCCTCATCGGGGGCTGGGGGCTGCCGCTTGCGCGCCAGCTCAGCGACGCGCTCGAAATCCTCCCGGAGCACGACGGCACCGCCGTCTCGCTCTATCTCTCGCTGCCGGCCGAGGAGCGGACGGTAGCCTGAAGGACATGTGTCGCAACATCCGCACCCTCTACAACTTCGAGCCACCAGCGACGTCCGAGGAGGTGCGTGCGGCGGCGGAGCAGTACGTCCGCAAGATCAGCGGCTTCTCGAAGCCGTCGCAGGCCAACGCCGAGGCCTTCGAGCGTGCCGTCGAGGCCGTGACCGCCGCCTCCTCCGACCTGCTCGACGCGCTCGTCACCTCGGCGCCGCCGAAGGACCGCGAGGTCGAGGCGGCCAAGGCGCGCGCCCGTGCCGCCGAGCGCTACGCCGCCTAGGCAGCAACTGCGTAGCTGGCTGGATTCGGGCCTGGCGGACGTCCGTCAGGTCGCATAGAAGTAGGACCGATGACACTCGCTCGCCGCTCCCTCCCGTCCCTGCTGGCCGCGGTCTGCCTCGGCGTGGCCCTCACCGCCTCGGCAAGCGCCGCCGAGCTGAAGCTCGCGTGCGCCGGCAAGGGGCCGCGCAAAGAGGACAGCGCCGGCACGGTGCTGTGCGCGGCCAATCCCGGCAAGGCGCGCAAGCTCTCCGGCACCGTCCGCAACGACGTCGGCCAGCCGGTGGCCGGCAAGCTGACGGTCACCTACAGCAGCTGGAGCGTGGCCTCGAACGGCATCGGCTACGTCGTCGAGCCGTACAGCACGCGCGAGGTCGCGGCAGGAGCCGACGGGAGCTTCTCGCTCTCGTCGAACACCAAGACCAAGGAATCCATCCGGGTCGACCTCGCGGCGGATCCCGCGCTCGGGATCGCCGGCGGCGCGCGCGCCCAGGCGGACGTCTCGCGCAGGTTGGTGACGACGGTCAAGAAGCTCGGCGGCGGACGGGTGAAGGTCACCGTCAAGGGCACCGCGGCACGCCCGCTGAAGATCTTCGTGCTCGACGCGAGCGGCTATCGGCTGCCCGGGGTCGGCGCCAAGAAGGCCAACCGCGCCGGCAGTGCGAACTTCGACCTCGGCAGCCGCCGCGGCCAGTTCACGACCTTCGTCGACGTGGGCGCCAAGGGCAACCTCACCGACCTGTTCTGGGCCGCCTTGAGGCCCAAGTTCCGGCTCTAGCCGACCCGACTCTCCGCTACGGCTCGATCACGTTGCTCGGGTCGGGCCGCCGGTCGGCCGGGGCCTGGCTGTAGTCGCCGAAGCGCCCGTCGCGCTCGGCGACCACCGCCGGCACGCCCTCGGCCTCGGCCCGCTCGATGAAGCGGTGCGCCTCGGGGATGTTGCGCATCAGCCCGTCGAGGATCGGGCCGAGCGTCTGGGTCGAGGCCAGGCCCATGTTCTCGTAGGCCTGGTTGACCATCAGCTTCATCGCCGCCAGCTGCGCGGCCGGCAGCGCCGCGAGCTCCTCGGCACGGGCGCGCACCGTGGCCTCCAGCTCGGCGAACGGCACCGCCTCGTTGATCAGCTCGACGTCCGCCGCCTCGCGACCGGAGAGCGGCCGGCCGGTGAGCGCGTGGTGCTTGGCACGGGCGAGGCCGAGCCGGTAGATCCACATGCCCGACAGGTAGGCGCCCCACATGCGCGAGTAGGGCGTGCCGATCTGCGCGTCCTCGCTGGCGATCACCAGATCGGCGCAGAGCGCGAAGTCGCTGCCGCCGCCGACGCACCAGCCGTGCACCTGCGCGATCACCGGCTTGGGCGAGCGCCAGACGCTCATCAGCTTCTGCGTCGGGGCGAGCGCAGGCGCGGTCGCGAAGACGAAATCCTTGCCGGGATTCCAGCGCCCGTCGGTCGTGAGCTGCTCGTCCCAGTGATGGAAGCCGCCGCCGAAGTCGTAGCCGGCGCAGAACGCGCGGCCCGCGCCGCGCAGGACGATCACCTTCACGGCTGCGTCGCCGATTGCCTCGGTCACCGCCGCCTCGACCTCGTCAGGCATCGGTGGGACGATCGTGTTGAGGGCGTCGGGACGGTTGAGCGTGATCGTCGCGATCGCGCCGTCGACGTCGTAGAGCAGCGTCTCGTAGGACATGCGCCGATCTTCTCAGCTCGCCCTTGACCTCGAGTTTGCTCGAAGCCGTAGCGTGGCATGCTCCAATCACCCCCGAAGAGCAGGTGACGTGACCGCGCAATCGACTCTCGCCATCGAGGCATCCGGCCTCGTCAAGACCTTCGGCTCCACGCGTGCCGTGGACGGCGTCGACCTGGCCGTGCGCAGCGGCTCGGTCTACGGCGTGCTCGGCCCCAACGGGGCGGGCAAGACGACCACGATCCGCATGCTCGCCACGCTGATCGCGCCCGACGCCGGCAGCGCCCGGGTGCTCGGGCACGACGTCGTGCGCGAGGCCGACGCGGTGCGCAGCCTCGTCAGCCTCACCGGCCAGCTGGCCTCGGTCGACGAGGACCTGACCGGGCGCGAGAACCTGATCCTGCTCGCCCGCCTGCTCGGCTACTCGCGCGCCGACGCGAAGGCGCGCGCGACCGAGCTGCTGGAGGCCTTCGACCTCGCCGAGTCCGCCGGCAAGCAGGTCAAGAACTACTCGGGCGGCATGCGCCGCCGGCTCGACATCGCGGCCAGCATCGTCGTCACGCCCGAGCTGATGTTCCTCGACGAGCCCACCACCGGCCTCGACCCGCGCTCGCGCAACCAGGTCTGGGACATCGTGCGCGCGCTCGTCGCCGCGGGCACGACGATCCTGCTCTGCACCCAGTACCTCGACGAGGCCGACCAGCTCGCCGAGGGCATCGCGGTGATCGACCACGGCAAGGTGATCGCCGAGGGCACGCCCGGCCAGCTCAAGGCCTCGGTCGGCTCCGGCTCGCTGCACGTGCGGCTGCTCGACCCGGCGCAGCGCGAGGAGGCCGAGCGCCTGCTCGCCCGCGAGCTCGGCGGCGTGCACCTCGAGCCCGATCCCGCCGCCCTGTCGGCCACCTGCGCCGACGCGGATCGCGCCGCCCACGCGGTCGCGCAGCTCGCGAGCGCGGGCATCGGGATCGCCGACTTCGCCGTAGGACAGCCGAGCCTGGACGAGGTGTTCCTGGCCCTGACCGGCCACCCGGCCGAGGAGGATCAGGCCGAAGAGACCGCCACGGAGGAGGAAGCGGCATGAGCGTCACCCCCGCCAGCGACCGCGACGCCAGCGCCGAGGAGGCCGTCCGCAAGGCGCTCTCCTCCGGCCCGCGACCGCAGCGTGCGAGCGCCGTCTCCGCCGGCCTGACCTTCGGCTGGCGCGGCATGCTGAAGATCAAGCACGTGCCCGAGCAGCTGATCGACGTGACGCTGACGCCGGTCCTGTTCACGCTGATGTTCACGTACATCTTCGGCGGCGCGATCGCCGGCTCGACCAGCGAGTACCTGCAGTACATCCTGCCCGGCATCCTCGTGATGTCGGTGCTGTTCACCACGGTCTACTCCGGCGTCACCCTCAACACCGACGTCACCAAGGGCGTCGTCGACCGCTTCCGCTCGCTGCCGATCTCGCGCCCGGCGCCGCTCGTCGGCGCGGTGCTCGGCGACAGCGTGCGCTACGCCGTCGCGGCGACCGTCGTGGTGCTCGTCGGCGTCATCCTCGGCTTCAGCCCCGACGCCGGCTTCGACGGCGTGCTCGCCGCGATGCTGCTCGTGATCGTGTTCTCGTTCGGCCTGGCCTGGGTGTTCACGACCGTCGGCCTGCTGATGCGCTCGCCGAGCGCGGTGATGAACACGGGCTTCATGGCGCTGTTCCCGCTCACCTTCCTCAGCAACATGTTCGTGAAGCCGGAGACGCTGCCGAAGGGGCTCGAGGCGTTCGTCAACGCCAACCCGATCTCGGCGCTGGTGACCGCCTCGCGCGGGCTCATGCACGGCGGCGTCACGACCGGCGACATCGCGGTCGTGCTCGGCACCGCAGCGGTGCTGACGGCGATCTTCGCGCCCCTCACCGTGCGCCTCTACCGCAAGGCCTAGTCGCTCCGACCGGCGCCTGGTAGCCGCGCGGCCCGGTACGCTCGCGCGCGGCTTTTCCGGGGATTGGAAGGAGTACAGGACTGTGAAGCTCGTAATCGGGATCGTGCGTCCCGAGAAGGCGAACGACGTGCTGGAGGCCCTCTACCGCACCGAGGTGCGGGGGTTCTCGCTCAGCCGCGTCCAGGGTCACGGGGGTGAGCTCGACCGCGTCGAGACCTACCGCGGCACGACCGTGAAGATGGGCCTGTCGGAGAAGGTCCGCTTCGAGATCGCCGTCTCGGACGAGTTCGTCGACCCGGCGATCGACGCCCTCTGCGAGGGCGCGCGCACCGGAGAGGTCGGCGACGGCAAGATCTTCGTGGTGCCGCTCGAGCGCGTCGTGCGCATCCGCACCGGCGAAACCGACCATGGCGCCGTGACGCCGGTGGGCAAGTGAATCTGCTCGCGCAGGTCCCCCAGATCGACGCCGGCGACACCGCCTGGATGCTCGCCGCGACCGCCCTCGTGCTGCTGATGACGCCTGCGCTCGGGCTCTTCTACGCCGGCCTGGTGCGCTCGAAGAACACCCTCAACACGTTCATGATGTGCGTCGCCGCGCTGGCGGTCGCGACCGTGATGTGGGCGGCGGTCGGCTACTCGCTCGCCTTCGACGAGGGCAACGGCTTCATCGGCGGCTTCGGCCACGCGTTCCTGTCCGGCGTCGACTTCACGCCGCGCGACGGCACCACCATCCCCCACCTGCTGTTCATGGCCTTCCAGGCCACCTTCTGCATCATCACCGTCGCGCTCGTCTCCGGCGCGGTCGTCGAGCGCATGCGCTTCGGCCCGTTCCTGATCTTCGCCGCGCTCTGGTCGATCGTCGTCTACGCCGTGCTCGCCCACTGGGCCTTCGGCGGCGGCTGGCTGCAGTCGGAGGGCACGCTCGACTTCGCCGGCGGCATCCCGGTCGAGATGGGCTCGGGCTTCTCCGCACTGGCCGCGGCGCTGGTGGTCGGCGCGCGCAAGGACTACGGGCGCCAGGCGCTGCTGCCGCACAACGCGGTCTACGTGCTGCTCGGCGCGGGCCTGCTCTGGTTCGGCTGGTTCGGCTTCAACGGCGGCAGCGGCTTCGGCGCCAACGAGGCGTCGGTGCTGGCCTTCGTCAACACGCTGCTGTGCCCGGCCGCCACGCTGGTCGTCTGGTTCGCGCTCGACCTGCTGCGCGGGCGCAAGGTGACCGCGATCGGCGCGGCGACGGCGATCATCGTCGGCTGCGTCGGAATCACGCCCGCGGGCGGGTTCATCAGCCCCGGCTGGGCGATGCTGCTCGGCGCGCTGGCCGCCCTGCCCAGCTACGCGATCATCGTCTGGCGCCCGCGCACGCGCGTGGACGAGACGCTCGACGTGCTGGCCGCGCACGGCATCGCGGGCTTCACCGGCATCCTCTTCATCGGCTTCTTCGCCCAGATGTCGTGGAACGGCGTCTCCGACGGCCTGCTCTACGGCAACGTCGACCAGCTCGCCTGGCAGGCGCTGGCCGCCGTCGTCACGCCCGCGTACGCGTTCGTCGCCACGTACGCGCTGCTGCGGCTGATCGGGGTGTTCACGCCGCTGCGCGCGCCGGAGCGCGAGGAGGCGCTGGGCATGGACGTGACCCAGCATGGCGAGGAGGCCTACGTCACCGGCGAGGGCGCGATCCTGATCACGCCGGAGCTGGGGATCGACGACGAGGTGGCGGTCGCGCAGCCCGGCTAGACCTGCAGGATCCACTCGAGCGGCTGCGCGATCGAGTGCTGGTCGCAAACCGCCACTCGGCTCGGAGCCGGGCTCCCCGTCGCGTTCCAGGCGACGACGAGCGCATGCGGAAACGGCTGGTCGACGAACTGCTGCTCGGCGTCGAGCAGGTAGGCGAAGGCCTCCAAGATCCCGCGCCGTTCGGCCGCCGCGCCCTCCTTGCCGGTCACCTTCGCCTCGACGAGGACGATCCGGTCGCGCTCGTGGAAGTGGAGCAGGACGTCGGGACGAAACGGCTGCTGGGTCATGCCGGCCGCCTCGAGCACGGCTCGCAGCCGGCTCGTGCCGGCGTCGGCAGCGGGCACGGTGGTCCACAGCGCCCGATCCCACCAGACGTCGACCCGCCCGTGCTCGACGGACTCGAGCCGCGCGAGCGGCAGGGCCTCGCGCACGTCGCCGAGCAGGCGCTGCTCCTGATGCTCCTCGAAGCCCCGTGCCCGCAGCGCATCGATCAGCGTGAAGGCGACCTGCAGCTCGAAGAGGTCGTCGTCGGCGCTCGGCGCGAGCAGCTGCTCGCACACCACCTGCTCGACGACCGCCTCGCGACGCTGACGAAGCGCCTCGTCGAACCGAGTCAACAGGCCCGCGGCGGGCTCGAGCTGGGGCCAGCGTTCGACGACGCGGCGCGTGGAGCCCGGCGCGGGCGGGCGCGGGCGACGCAAGCCGACGAGCTTGGGGTGGCGCAGGAGCCGCCGCGCGCGTTCGGAGCGCTCGTGCACGAGGCGCCCGACCTCACCGGTCTCCGCCAGGCCCGTGAGCGGCGCGAGCCCGGCACAGACGTGCAACGCGGCATGGCAGAGGCGTGCGACCGGGGTGTCGTAGCGACGCTCGACGGGCCGGCAGACGAACAACGTGGGGTCGGCCGTCGCGACGCGGCGCTGGCGCGTGCGCACCCAGTCGACCGGTCCATGGACGTAGCCGACGTATTCCTGCTCGGACCTGGCGATCGACGAGGGCAGGCGCGGCAGCACGTCGTCCATCGCGACCAAGGCGCGCTCGGTCTCCTCGGAGAGCGCGAGGTGGGTGGTGATCAGCTCCTCGAACTGTCCCGGCTCCAGGTCCCAGAGAGCTTCGACGTAACGGCCGAGCTCGTGCACGCGGGCGTGGCTGCGCAGGAAGTTCCAGAGCCGTGGGCGGAGGGCCTCGATCGCCTCCGCGCGCGAGAAGGGCTCGGGGCCGTTCACGCCTCGTTCGTCGTCGGCGGCAGCGTAGCGAGGCCGGCCTTCAGCTGGCCGAGCGCCTGCTCGGTCGCCTCGATCGCGTGCTGAGCCAGGTCGGCGAGGTGTGGCCGCACGTAGAGCCGCAGCGCCTCGTCGAAGATCTCGCCGCGCGCGGGGTCGGCCTCGAGCTCGTCCTCCAGCAGCAGCCGCTGCCGGACGTGCAGCGCAGCGTCCAGCACCACGGCCGGCCCGAGGCGCTTGTGCTCGAGCGTCGTCAGCGCCTCGATCGCCACGTCCAGCTGGGCGTCCCCGGTGCGGCCCTTGGCGTCGAGGATCTCCGTCCAGATCTCCTCGGGCGGGGGCGGGATGTCGATGATCGCGAAGCGGCGCAGCAGCGCTTCGGACAGCTCGAACAGCAGGTCCCGATCGCGCTCGTTCATCGTCGCGATCAGCCGCCAGGCGGGATCGACCTCATGCGCGTGGACGTTCGCCGGCGGGGTGGCGCCCTTTGGCAGGATGGCCGCGGGCAGCTGGACGCCGTCGCGTTCCTCGGTGAACGACGTCACGACCGCCTGACCGGAGAGCACGGTGAAGAGCTGGCCGATCGCCTTGTCCATGTCCGCACGGTTGAGCTCGTCGATCACGAGCCACTCGCGGGCATCGATCGCGGCGAGGATCTGGCCGGGCGCGAACTGCAGGGTCTCGTCCTTCGCCATCCGGTAGGCACCGACCGTGTCGGCCGACGTCCAGTCGGCGGTCGCGGTGCCGAGCTCCCAGCCCTCGGCGAGGCCGACGGCGACCGCCGCCGCGGCGATCGCCTCTCCGAACGTCGTCTTGCCCGTTCCCGGCGGGCCGGTGAACATCAGGTGCTTGCCGCTGCGCACCGCGGCGACGGTCTCGACGACCTTGGGAAGCGGAAGGAACAGGCGTCGCTCGGTCAGCTGGGCCTGGACGGCCTCGACCGTCAGGGTGGTGAGGGGCACGGGCAGCGACTCGACGCTCTCGGCCCCCACGCGCTCGAGCAGGTCCCCCAGCCACGCCGACGGAAGCCCGTCGATCGCGTTGGTCTCGTCGGTGCGCGGATCGCCCAGCTCGGCCAGCGGGATCGGCTCCAGCGACAGGTAGCGGTCGTAGTAGACCTCGTGCTCGCCGTCCGCGCGGATCCGCCGACGGCCGATGCGACCGATCCCGAAGACCCGGCCGGCATCGGCCGCTCCCGAGTCCACCGTCCGGTGGCAGACGACCGTCGCGCCGACGTCCAGCTGCTGGCCGTCGGGGACGCGATCGGGATAGCGGTAGCGCACCCCCTCGACGTTGGCGTAGTCGCCGTCGCTGCCGTGCGACAGCAGGAACGCCGGAGCGTCATCGGCGGCGAGGGGAGGCAGTTCCTTGCCGTCCGCGTCGAGGCGCAGCAACGGCACGCGAGCCGAGAAGTGCGACTTGATCGCCGTCCCCACCCCATCGGGGCGGACGTCGATGAGCAGCTCGGGCCTCCACTCGTCGATCAGGCGCGAGATGACGATCGTGCGCAGATGCCGGGTCAACGGGATCAGCGGCCGCACGTGGGACTCGATCACGTCCAACGACAGCGTGGTGAAGACGAACAGCAACGTCGGCGAAGCCTTGATGATCCCGATGGAGGTCAAGCGGCTGTCGGCGGTGCCGGTGTCGGTGGCGCCGATGGCACGGACTCGCTCGCCCTCGAGACCGAGCCACTCGGCCGCCCACGACGAGATCTCGATCCACTTGCGGGCGTCGTTGACCGTGAGGTCGATCGTGGCGGCCCGGGCGGCGAGTTCGCGTTCGAACTCGGTCTGGTCCGAGTCGTCGACCAACCTCGGTGCCCCCTCCATCCGACGTAGCCTCGCACAGCTCGCGCGACTACGACGTCGACTAGGGTGCCGCCCCGTGGACGTGATCGACGAGCTGCTCGCCAACAACCAGGCCTACTCGGAGGCGCTGCCGACCAAGCACCTCGACGTCCGCCCCAGCCGGCAGCTGGCGATCGTCACCTGCATGGACTCGCGCCTCGACGTCTTCGCCGCGCTCGGCCTGCAGTACGGCGAGGCGCACGTGCTGCGCAACGCCGGCGGCGTGATCACCGACGACGTGATCCGCTCGCTGGCGGTCTCCCAACGGCGCCTGGGCACGCGTGAGGTGATGCTGATCCATCACACCGACTGCGGCATGCAGTCGCTCACCGACGACGGCTTTCGCGCCGAGCTCCAGGAGGCGACCGGCGTCGCCCCGGCGTTCGCGATCGAGTCCTTCAGCGACGTCGACGCGAACGTGCGTCAGTCGATCCTGCGCGTGCGCCGTTCGTCGTTCGTGCCGCACCGCGACCAGGTGCGCGGCTTCGTCTACGACGTCGACAGCCACGAGCTGCGCGAGGTGCACGTCGTCGACGAAGGCTGACGCTCAGAGCGCCGCCGCGTCTACCACGTGTCGACGAAGCGGCGGCTGGCGTCCGGTCGCGCGTGGGCGGTGGCAGCCGCGAGCGTGCGGGCGATCAGGCCGCGCGTCTGGGCCGGGTCGACCACGTCGTCGAGCTCGAACAGCTGTGCGGCGTTGATCGCCTTCGCGTTCTCCTGCGCGGCGGCGGTCACGTCGCGCACGCGCTGCTCGCGCTCGGCGTCGTCGGCGATCGCCTCGAGCTCCTTGCGCAGCGCCAGGCGCACCGCCCCCTCGAGGCCCATCGGGCCGAGGTGCGCGCTCGGCCAGGCCAGCGTCAGCAACGGCTCGTGCAGGCTGCCGCCGACCATCGCCTGTGCGCCCAGCCCGTAGCCGCGGCGCAGGATCACCGCGACCAATGGCACGCGCAGGGCGGCCCCGGCGACCAGCAGCCGCGACGTGTGGCGCACCAGGCCCGTCTTCTCCGCGTCGGGACCGACCATCATGCCGGGCGTGTCGACGAGCGACACGACCGGGATCGCGAAGGCGTCGCAGAGCTGCAGGAAGCGCGCCGCCTTGTCGGCCGCGTCGCTCGTGATCGCGCCCGCCATGTACATCGTGTTGTTGGCGATCACCCCCACCGGGCGCCCCTCGATGCGAGCCAGCGCGGTCGTCAACTCGGGAGCGAAGCGCGGGCGCAGGAAGGTGACCGAGCCCTCGTCGGCGAGCGTCTCGACGATCGGCTCGACCTTGTAGGCGCGTCGCTCGCGCTCGGGCACCAGCTCGCGCAGTCGCGCCTGATCGGGCTCGGCGCCGGGGGGCGTCGCGCCTTGGAAGTAGCCGAGCAGGCGCTTGGTGGCCGCCACCGCCTCCGCCTCGTCGGCGACCACGAGATCGACCACGCCGTTGGCGGACTGCACGTCGATCGGGCCGACGTCGTCGGGATCGACCTCGCCCAGGCCGCCGCCCGCGATCATCGCCGGCCCGCCCATCCCGAGCGAGACGTCCTCGGTCGCCACGATCAGGTCCGAGCAACCGGCGATCACGGCGTTGCCGGCAAAGCAGCGGCCCTTGACGATCGCGATCCGCGGCACGAGCCCGGACAGGCGCGCCCAGAGCGCGAAGGCGCGCGTGTCGAGCGCGGAGACGACGGGATGGTCGGTGTCGCCGGGCCGCCCGCCGCCGCCCTCGGCGAAGAACACCGTCGGCAGCCGCATGCGCTCGATCAGCTCGAACAGCCGGTCCTTCTTGCGGTGCCCGAGCGCGCCCTGGGTCCCGGCGAGGACGGTGTAGTCGTAGGACAGCACCGCGCACGCGGCCCGCTCGCCGAACAGCTCGCCGTTGACGCTGGCGGTGCCGCCGATCAGGCCGTCGGCGGGCGTGCGGGCGATCAGGTCGTCGAGCTCGCGCCGGCCGCGCTGGGCGGCGATCGCGAAGCGGCCGTACTCGACGAACGAGCCCGGGTCGACGAGGTCGTCGAGGTTCTCCCGCGCGGTCCGGCCGCCGCCCGCATGGCGACGCTCGACCGCGTCCGGCCGTGCCTCGTCGCGCGTCAGGGCGGCGCGGCGGCGCAGCTCAGCGAGGTCCTCCCCGTCCATCGGGCGTGAGTCTGACAGTGCCGGCCGACTCTCGGCTCAGCGTGCGACATCACGGGGGCGGCCACGGTTACGGTTTGTTGCATGACGCAACTGACGAGGTACGAACTCGACGGCAAGATCGCCGTGATCGCGATGGACGACGGCAAGGTCAACGCCCTCTCGATCGAGATGCTGCAGGAACTGCACGCCGCCTTCGACCAGGCCGAGCGCGACGGGGCGACCGTCGTCTTCACCGGTCGCGAGAACCGCTTCTCCGCCGGGTTCGACCTGAAGGTCTTCGGTGGCGGCGACGTCGACGAGCTGATCGAGATGCTGCGCCTCGGCGCGACGCTGGTCGAGCGCATCTTCTCGTTCCCGACGCCGGTCGTGATCGCCTGCAACGGGCACGGCGTCGCCGCCGGCGCCTTCCTGCTGCTCGCCGCCGACGCGCGCGTCGGCGCCGACGGCCCGTTCCAGATCGGCCTCAACGAGGTGAAGATCGGCCTCACGGTGCCGTGGTTCGTGGTCGAGCTCGCCCGGCAGCGCCTGCAGCCGGCCCACTTCGACCGCGCCGTCGTCAGCGCGACGATGTACACCCCCGCCGACGCGGTGACCGCCGGCTACCTCGACCGCGTCATCGCCCCCGACGAGCTGCGCGCCGCCGCCCTCGAGACCGCCACCACCCTCTCCGAGCTCAACCTCCCCGCCCACGCCGCCACCAAGCTGCGCGCCCGCGGCGCCGCCCTCGAGAAGATCCGCGCGGCGATCGAGAGCGAGCTGACGTTCGAGGGGCTCACCGGACAGCAGGCGCCGGCCTGAGATCTCAGACGCCGTCGGCGCTGCGGCCAGCGCGGGAAGCGGCTCGCAGCGCATCCTCGTTTGCGCCGGCCCTCACCGGGCAACCGGCTCGAGAAAGGCGACTGCGGAGGCATGACTGAGATGGCAGACGAGCTGAACGGCAAGCGGATCGCGATCCTGGCGGCGGACGGCGTCGAGCAGGTGGAGCTCGATCGACCGCGCGAGGCGGTGGAGGCCGCGGGCGCGACCACCGAGCTGATCTCGCTCGAGGCAGGAGAGATCCAGGCGGTCGAGCACGACCTCGACAAGACCGACAAGGTGCCGGTCGACAAGACGGTGTCGAGCGTGTCGGCCGACGACTACGACGGGCTGATCCTGCCCGGCGGCACGATCAACCCCGACAACCTGCGCCAGGACGCGGACGCCGTCGCGTTCGTGCAGGGCTTCTTCGAGGCGGGCAAGCCCGTCGGCGCGATCTGCCATGGCCCCTGGACGCTGGTCGAGGCCGACGTCGTGCGCGGGCGCACGCTGACCTCCTACCCGAGCATCCGCACCGACATCCGCAACGCCGGCGGCGACGTCGTGGACGAGGAGGTCGTGGTCGACCAGGGTCTCGTCACCAGCCGCGACCCCGGCGACCTCGACGCCTTCTGCGCGAAGCTCGTCGAGGAGTTCGCCGAGGGCAGGCACCGCGTCCACGACGCGGGCGCGACCGCCGGCGCCAACTAGCTGGCCGTCAGTCGCCCTGGACCAGGCCGACGACCAGCAGCGCGGTCGCCGCGATCGCGGTGACCGCGCGGACGTGGTTCCAGGCGGTCCAGGCCGAGAGGTAGTGCGCCCACTCGCGGTGGGCCTCGGCGCTGTCGGGCGCCAGCGGGGCGAGCGCGTCGTTGAGCGGCACGTTGCCGGCCATCGTCACGCCGATCGTGCCGGCGACGTAGAGCACGGCCCCGGCGAGCAGCCAGCCGGCGCGCGCGTCCGACAGCGACGTCAGCGCCCAGCCCGCCAGCACCACGCAGGCGAGACCGACGCCGAACATCGCGATCATCAGCGGCGGCCTGACGGCGCTGACGTTGATCGACTGCATCGCCGCCGCGCCCTCGGTCGGCGACAGCCGCTCGAGCGCGTTCATGACGAACGCCGAGAAGGTGAACCAGACGCCCGCGACCACGCCGCAGCCGACGGCGGTCGCGAGCGTCAGGACGTCGATCCAGTCGTTCATCCGCCTCACTCTCCTGTCTGGTTCGGTCATGGCGCCAGTCAATCGCGCCTGAATGAGACTTTCCATAGCTGAAACTCGCAATCTCATACGTGAGCGTCTAGCCTTCGCGAACGTGGACGCGATTGCCGGACTGCTCGACGGACCGCGGGCACGCGAGGCGTTCCTGCTCTGCTCGCTGCTCGAGCCGCCCTGGTCGATGCGCATCGAAGACCAGGCGCCGCTGACGGTGATGGCGGTCTCGCGCGGCAGCGCGGTCGTGATCGGCGACGGCGGCGACGGCGTCGAGCGACTCGGTCCGGGCGACGTCGCGATCGCCCGTGGGCCCGACCCGTACACGCTCGCCGACGACGTCGACACGCCGGTGCAGGCGGTGATCGGTCCGGGCCAGGTGTGCTCGCGGCCGGATGGCTCGCCGCTGATCGACATGCACGACCTCGGCGTGCGCACCTGGGGCAACTCGCCCGAGGGGGAGACGGTGATGCTCGTCGGGACCTACAACCTCGAGGGCGAGGTCAGCCGGCGCCTGCTGCGCACCCTGCCGCCGCTGATCGTCTTGCGCAGCGACGAGTGGGACTGCCCGGTGATCCCGCTCCTCGCCGACGAGGTCGTCAAGGACGACCCCGGCCAGGAGGCCGTGCTCGACCGCCTGCTCGACCTGCTGCTGATCGCCGCACTGCGCGCCTGGTTCGCCCGCTCGGACGCACCCGGCTGGTACCGCGCCTACGGCGACCCGGCCGTCGGCCACGCGCTGCGCCTGATCCACCACGACCCCGCCACGCCCTGGACCGTCGCCTCGCTCGCCCACGAGGCCGGCGTCTCGCGCGCGGCGCTGGCCCGCCGCTTCCACGAGCTCGTCGGCGAGCCGCCGATGACCTTCCTCACCAGCTGGCGCATCGCCCTCGCCGCCGACCTCCTGCTCGAGCCCGGCGCCACGATCGGCTCGGTCGCGCACCAGGTCGGCTACGGCAGCCCCTACGCGCTCAGCTCCGCGTTCAAGCGCCTGCGCGGCGTCAGCCCACAGCAGCACCGCGTCGCGGTGCTTGCCGGGTAGCGAGACCGGGCCTTGGCATCCGCGCGCATCGTCACCGCTCACACGGCCGAGCTCGACGCCGAGACGCTCGCCGCCGCGCAGACGCTGGTCGAGGGGGTCTTCGGAGACGGCTGGACCGACAGCGACTGGGAGCACGTGCTCGGCGGCATGCACGCGCTCGCCTGGGACGGAACGCAGCTGGTCGGGCACGCGGCGGTCGCTCAGCGGCGGCTGCTGCACCGCGGGCGAGCGCTGCGCACCGGCTACGTCGAAGGGCTGGCGGTACACGCCGACCACCGCCGCCGCGGACATGCCGGCGCACTGATGGACGTCGTCGAGCGGACGATCCGCGGCGCCTACGAGCTCGGGGCGCTGAGCGTCACCGACGAGGCGATCCCGTTCTACGCGGGGCGCGACTGGCAGTGCTGGCAGGGGCGAACGTTCGCGCTGACGCCGACCGGCCTGGAGCGCACCGAGGAAGACGACGACGGCGTCTTCGTCCTGCGGGCCGGCGCCGAGCTGGACCTCGCAGGCGAGCTCGCCTGCGACTGGCGCGACGGCGAGGTCTGGTGAGCGAAGCGCTCGTCACACGGTCGATCGAGCTGCCAAGCGGCGAGCTGCGCCTGCTGCAGCCGGAGGAGTCGGCCGCGCTGCCGGACGACGGCCCCGTCGAGTGGGCGCCGATCGCCCCGTACTGGGAGGTGCTCTGGCGCAGCGGCGTGGCGCTCGCGCGTGAGCTCGACGGCGAAGACGTGAGCGGGCTGCGCGTGGTGGAGCTCGGCTGCGGGCTGGCGGCGCCGAGCATCGCCGCCGCACGCGCGGGCGCGACGGTGCTCGCCACCGACGCGAGTCCCGAGGCGCTGCCGCTCGTCGAGCGCAACGCACACGGGAACGGCGTGCGCGTCCAGACCGTCAGCCTCGACTGGGCCGAGCCCGGCGCGCTCGTGCGGCGCGGCCCGTTCGACCTCGTGCTCGCCGCCGACGTCCTCTACGAGCAGGAGGCCGTCGAGCCGCTGCTGGCGCTGCTGCCGGTCCTCGCGCCCGAGGTCTGGCTCGCGGACCCCGGGCGAGCGCCAGCCGATGCCTTCCTCGCCCGCGCACGGGACCGCTGGACGGTCGAGACGCGCACGCGGGACGTCGTGCGAATCCACCGCCTGCGCCTCAGCTGAGCCGATCGCCGGCGACCTGTCCATGGGGCGCCACCCACGCCGCTCGCTGGCGCGACCCAGGAACCGCCTGTACCGTCAACAGGTGTTCACCCCGGAGGGACGAGAGCCCGCGGCGGCGCTGGCGCTTCGCGATCGGCCGTGGCCGCTGTGCGACCGTGACGCCGAGCTGGATGCGATCGCGGCCGCGTTCGCGGAGTCGATGACACACGCGGAGCGCGCCGGGCTCGTCTCGATCGACGCGCTGGATGGGAGCTGTTCGTTCATCCACCCGGTCGTCGCCCGCTGCGTCGACGAGGCGCTCGGCCTCGCCGTGACGTTCGAGGCCAGCCCGACGCCGGACAGCGGCCTCGACGCTCGCATCGCCAAGCTCGGCCTGACCGCCAGGCAGGCGGAGGTGCTGCGCCTGGTCGCCCAGGGTCGCTCGAACAAGCAGGTGGCGGCGGAGCTGCGGGTCTCGCCGAGCACCGTCAAGCGCCACCTCGAGAACGCCTACGACCGCACCGGCGCGCGTTCGCGCAGCGCACTGATCGCACGGCTGCTCGACGGCGAGAGGTCGTCGAGCGACCCGAGCTGAGAGCCCGCGCGGGGCGGCTGCCCCGCGCGGAATCCCGCTTCCCTACGAGACCTGCTGGAGGACCGGGGGCGCGAGCGCCTGGCAGGACCGCCCGTCAGCGAACTGGCCGCCGATCCTGCCGCTGGCCGCGGCGCTGCCGCTGAACAGCGTGCCCGACAGCGTGTAGCCGGGGTTGGTGAACTCGGCGAACGAGAACCTGACGCTGTTCGCACCGGTGACCGTCCCGCGCATGCCGCTCGGGGGCGCGTAGTTGAACGGGACGGCCGTGCCGTCGAGGCACACCATCTGGCCCTGCCAGTGGAAGCCGACGAACGGCGCCTGGTTGTCGCCCTGGTCGAACTGCGCCGCGACCGTGAGCTGGTTGCAGTCGTTGTTGCCGACCCAGCGGTGGGTCGCCCCGCCCTGGGCCGCCTCGGCGACGACCCGTCCGAGCTTGGCGGCGCCGGCGCCCTTCGGCTTGCCGCCCTTGGCCTTGCCCTTGCCCTTCTTGTCGGCGACGACCTTGAACCCACCCTTGACGCGCTTGAGCGTCAGGGCGCGGTAGATCACCGCGGGCTGGCCCTTCTTGAAGTCGAGCGTCACGCGCACGACCAGCTTCAGCTGCTTGCGCTTGCCGAACATGCGGTTGAGCTTGCGCGTGTTGAACTTCAGCGGCAGCTTCACCTTGCCGGCCTTGGCCTTGCGCTTGGTCTTCGAGACGACCAGCGCCTTGATCCGCTTGATCTTGGCCGGCTTGCGCTTCAGGCCCGGCACCGAGGGCGCCTTGCCCTTCTTCTTGCCCTTGGCCTTCTTGCCGTTGCCCTTCGCTGCCGCCGCGGCGACGATGGCGGCCGGGGACGCCGCGCTCGAAGCGCTGCTGCCCCCCATGCCGGCGTTGCAGACCGAGCCGTTGCCGCTGAGGCTCGCCTCGCCGTCCACCTCGGTGCCGCCGACGGGGTTGTCGACGGTGATCGTGATCGTCGACGTCTGCGGGCCGTTCGGCGCGCCGAAGCCCTGGAAGGGCTGGATCGTCTGCAAGTAGGCGCCGGTGCCGGGTGCCGCCATCAGGAACTGCGTCGCGCCGGCGCTCGGCTGCAGCCCGTCGTCACCCGAGTAGTTGCCGGTGACCGCGAGCGGCTTGCCCTTGACGGGCTTGAAGCCCTCGATGGTGCAGCTCGAGACCGTCGACAGGTCGGTCTTCTTCAGCGTGCAGGTGTCCCCGAACATGAACGCCCCGCCGCTGGGAGAGGAGAACTTGACCGTGCCGGTGGGGATCCGCCCGCCACCGGTCGCGTCGGCGACGGTCGCGGTGCAGGTGTCGGTCTCCGAGAGCACGATGTAGTTGCAGAAGACCTGCGTCTGGGAGGGGCGCTTGTCGGCGCCGCTCGGGCCGGGGCCCTGCTGGGCGCAGTTGCCCGCGGCGAACTGGAGCGTGTTGCTCTCGGTCCCGTTCGGCGAGACGAGCTTGATCGTGTGCACGCCCGCGTTGCCGGCGTCGAGCTCGATCCGGTCCGGGGCGGGCATGCTGGCGTCGGTGTCCTCGACGCCGTCGAGCACGACCTTCGATCCCTGCACGAAGTTGCTGCCGTGGGCGACCCAGATCGACGCCGGCTGGAGCCCGTTGCAGGTCTTGACGTCGGTGACGACGGGCGCACCGGCGTCGAACGGCGTCGAGACGACGACGTCGTCGACCAGCCAGCCGCGGAAGCCGTTGTAGAGCGCGTCCTCGGTGTCGAAGGCGAAGCGGACCTTGACGTCCGGCGCACCGATCGCCGCCGAGAGGTCGACGATGTAGTTCTTCCAGCCGGGCTCGACCAGCAGGCCGTTGTTGGAGTAGCCCTGGTCGTGCTTGCTGGCGGGGTTGTCAGCCGGGTTGAGCTTGCCGACGGCGGTCCAGCTGCTGCCGCCGTTGGTCGAGTACTCGACCTGCATGATGTCGTAGTCGTCCGCGTTGACGCCCTCGATCTCCCACCAGGAGCGGAAGCGCAGGATCGCGCTGATCGCACCCGCGAGGCTGAAGGACGGGGACGTCAGGTAGCCCGAGTAGCTGGTCGTCGAGGTGCAGCCGCTCTTCGGCTGCTGGATCGCAGACCACCCGGGACCGCAGAACGTGCCCGTGCTCTCCTCGCCGAACCAGGCGGCGCGGGTGCCGCTGAACGCCGGCGGCAGCGTGCCGCCGGGGATCGTGACCAGCCCGGGGTTGATCTCGGGCGCCTTGACGGCCACGTTCTGCGGGTTCTGCTGCACGTGCCAGAAGCCCGTCGTGGTCCAGCTGCCGAGACCCCCGTCGAAGTTCTGCGTCAGCACCGACTCGGCGTTGGCCGGCGAGGCGATCGTGAGTGCGAGCAATGCGACCGCCAGCGCAAGCGACGCCCGTCGAGCCAGTGAGACCATCGTGGAGAACCTCCGAGGAACTGGGTAGATCTGGATGCGAGTCCGGGGTACGGCGCTGACCAACGTAGGCGCGATCCCGAGGTCCCGCCATGGGCCGAATGGCCCAACGGTCCGTTTCAGGTACGCAGGTTCTGCGTAGGTCCGGCCGGCGGGGGCTCGGATCAGAGCGCCACCCTGGTTCAGGTCGGTCAAGGGTGCTGACCCGATGTTTTCCCATGGTGCGATCGGCAGTGTCGTGACCATGCCCTCACGACGCGAAACCGGCCTCTTCCTGACGGCGATCGGTCTGATCGCCGTCCACGTGCTCGACGACAGCTTCCTGCAACCGCAGCCGGGCACCTCCGCCGGCGACCATCTCGCCAGCGGACTCGTGCCCCTCACGCTCCTGGCGCTCGCCGCCGTCGTCCATCCACGCCTGCGCGCGGGCGCCCGTGGAGCGATGGCATTGCTGCTCTGCCCCCTCGCGATCGCCGCTGGGCTGGAGGGCATCTACTACTCGCTGGAGGTCGGCCCGTCGGGCGACGACTTCAGCGGCCTGCTCGCGCTCGTGGCCGGACTGCTGCTGCTCGGGCTCGGAACGGTCGCGCTCTGGACCAGCCGCCGCCGCGACGACGGCTTGGCGCGCCGCTACGGGCGTCGCGGGTTGCTGGTGCTCGGAGGATTGCTGGCGACCATCTGGGTCGTGACGCCCATCATGCTCGCCTACGGCGTCACGCACATCGCCCGCCCCCCGCAGCCGATCGCCGACCTGCAGGTCCCGCACGAGCGGGTCACGCTCACGACGAGCGATGGACTCGAGCTCGCCGGTCTCTACATCCCGTCCAAGAACGGTGCCGCGGTGATCGCGTTCCCGGGCCGCAACGGCCCCCAGGAGCACGCGCGCATGCTCGCGCGGCACGGCTACGGCGTGCTGCTCTATGACCGGCGTGGCGAGAACGGCAGCGAGGGCGATCCGCACGGCTTCGGCTGGAGCTTCGACAAGGACATCGAGGCCGGCATCGAGTTCCTGCAGGCCCGTCCCGACGTCGAGCCCGGGCGCATCGGAGGGCTCGGCCTGTCGGTCGGCGGCGAGATGATGCTGCACACGGCGGCGAGCAACGAGGGTCTGGCCGCGGTGGTGTCCGAGGGCGCCGGAGCGCGCGTGATCTCCGAAGAGCTGGATGACCTCGGCGGCGTCGAGAAGTGGCTGATGCTGCCCCACTTCGTGACCAAGACCACTGCCCTCTCGGTGCTGTCCGACCACGCGCCGCCGTCCAACCTCACCAAGCTGATCCCCCGCATCGCACCGAGGCCGGTGTTCCTGATCAACGCCGCCAAGGGCGAGGTCGACGACAAGACCCCGGAGTACTACCGATCCGCGGGCCAGCCGAAGCAAACCTGGGCCGTCCCCGCGGGCGGGCACACGGGTGGGCTCGACGCGCGGCCGGTCGAGTACGAGCGCAAGGTCGTCGGCTTCTTCGCGCGGGCGCTACGGGCGGGGGTGGAGCGCGGACGGTAGGGAACTCTTTACCGTGCGGTCCGTGAACGTCCTGATCGCGGCAGACATGGAGGGCATCGCGGGCATCGACGACTACGGGGACTGCCTGCCCTCCCACCCCGCCGCCTACGCACGCGGCTGCACGCTGATGACCGACGAGGTGCTGGTCGCGATCGACGCGCTGCGCGGCGGCGGCGCAGAGCGCATCTCGGTCGGCGACTGGCACATGGTCGGAACCAACATCGAGCGCGAGCGAATGCCGGCCGGGGTCGAGGTACGGCCGATCGCCGATCTGGCGCTGGTGGAGAGCGAGCCCTCGTTCACGAAGGCCCATGGCGGCGGCGCGCTCGACGCGGTCGTGTTGATGGGACATCACGCCAGCACCCCGAGCCCGCACGGCTTCTCGTCGCACACGTTCGTCTGGGACATGGACGTGCGGCTCGACGGAGAGTCGCTCAGCGAGACGCAGGTCTACGCACAGGGCCTGGCCGCCGAGGGGATCCCGATCCTCGCCGCCGCGGGCGACCGCTGGATGCTCGAGGAGCTGAGCGAGGGCGAGCTGGGCAGCGCCCGCCTGGTGGCGACCAAGGAGGGGCGGGGTCGCGCGCACGCCCGCTCGTACGACGTGGCCAGCACCCGCGCCGAGCTCGCCGCCGCGATCACCGCCGCGCTCGCAGCACCGCTGCGACCGCCCCCGGCCCGCAGCTATCCGGCCGAGCTGCGCGTCGCCGTGGGCAAGCGGGAGATCGCCCGGACGACGGTCTCCGAACCGGCGGAGCTGTTCACCGCCATCGCCACGATCTTCCGCACCAGCCAGGTCTCGCGCGAGTACCGCCAGCTCGCCAAGCTCTTCCCCGCCGGTCACGGCTCGCGCCTGCGCAAGACGCGGCGACGCCTGGGGGGCCTGCTGGCGACGCCGGTGATGCTCTCCAAGGAGCGCCACTGGCTCGCCGCCGGCAGATAGGCCGCCGCCGGTCGTCCCCGGCTCGCCGAAATCGCGCATCGCGGCCTGGATCCGTCGGCCCGCCGCTACGGTGTCGCGCGTGATCGACGAGCGGCTGATCCGCGGACTGCACATCGACGCCGCCGACCGCGCGGGGACCACCGGCGCCGTCCGCGCACACGAGCTGTTCCAGGCATCGACGCTCGGAGCGCTGCTGGCGGGCCGCTTCGACGGCGACCTGAGCTTCGCCGAGCTGGCGAGACACGGTGACCTCGGGCTTGGCACGCTCAACGGCCTCGACGGCGAGATGATCGCGATCGACGGCGAGTTCCTGCGCGCGGACGTGGACGGACGCCTCGGACCGATCCCGCCGTCGGCCAAGACGCCGTTCGCGGTCGTGACCCGCTTCGAGCCGACGATCGCCTTCGACCTCGACGGACCGCTCGACCACCACGCCTTCCTCGCCGAGCTCGAGCGTCACGTCCCGTCGAACGCACCGGCCTGCGCGATCCGCGCCGACGGCGACTTCGAGCTCGTGCACGCCCGCTCCGTTCCCCGCCAGCGTCCGCCCTACCGCACGCTCGCCGAGGCAGCGGCCGACCAGCAGGAGTTCCGCTTCGAAGCGGTGTCGGGAACGCTGGTCGGCTTCCGCTTCCCCGACCACGTCGACGGCATCGAGCTGCCGGGCTTCCACCTCCACTTCGCCGACGCCGCCCGGGCACGGGGCGGCCACGTGCTCGCCTGCCGTCCGAGCCGGCTGCACGTCCAGATCGACCACGCCGGCGACCTCCACCTCGAGCTGCCACCGGGCATCGAGCTGCCCGACCCGGCGGCCTCGGCGCACCCCGGCGAGCAGGCCGACCTGCGCGCCATCGAGGGCGAGGGCTGAGGGGCCCCCGACGCCCTGCGTCGGCCGCGGTCAGCGCCCCGCGTTCGCGTGGAGCGTTCCGCCGAGGTCGCTGCACATGTCCCCGAAGGAATCCGACCTGCCCACGCCGCTGACGGCCGTCAGCTCGTCGCCGACCACGCAGAAGGGCCGTCCCCAGGGCACCGTGGTCGCTGCCGCGAGCAGGCTGCGCTTCGAGTCGAACCGTGCGTACATGAGCAGCTCGCACAAGAACCTGGAATCGATGACCGCGGAGCTCTCGACTCCTCGCCAGCGACGAGCGTAGGTGGCACGCTGCCCGCTGTCGACGTTCACCGAGCCGCAGCCTTCGCCCCAGTCGTATGCATGCGCGACCCGATCCGCCCCCGATCGGGGATAGAGGTGGAAGACGAGCACGACGACGACGGCCCCGACTGCGCCGGCCGCCGCCAGCAGCCCGAGGCGACGGCGCGTCATCCGATGTTCGCCGCCGTGTGGATGGGCCGGACCTTCCAATAGGCCCAGTTGCCGGAGCCGACTTGGTCGTTCAACCGAGCCCTCGTGTTGGCGAACGGCCAGTGCCGGGCCCCCGAGTGCTGGGCGATCCAAGGCCTCGAGCCGCCTCGCGTGACGACGAGGGCGTGGGTCACGTGATCGAGCTCGGTGCCGTGCCCGTTCAGGATGATCAGGTCGCCGGGCTTCAGCGCCTCCTCCGGACCGAGGTAGGACAGCAGGCCGGACGTGCCCGAGACGGCATCCGAGTACGAGCCCGCCGCCGTCCCCGGAGCGGCGAGGCAGACCACGACGACCGTCGCCCACAGCAATGTCCACACACGCGGCAGCGACCGGCGGCAAGGTGACGGCATCGTTTCCTCCAACCCGCAGCCAGACGGTGCGGCCAGTGAACGTTTGTCAGGACGAGTCCGGCGCGCGCACCCTCACAGACCCGTGCGCTCAAATCAAGAGCAGTACAACGGATGTCTAGGACGAAACAGACGATTCTGCGTAAACGCCGAGCTCGGGGGGTTATCCTGACCGCGTGAAGGGCGTGACCAGGTATGCGAAGAGCGGTGACGTCCACATCGCATACCAGGTGATCGGCGACGGCCCGCGCGACATCGTCTTCGTACCGGGGTGGGTCTCGCACGTGGAGCGCGGCTGGGCCTTCCCGGCGTTCGCGCACCTGCTGGAGCGGCTTGCGTCCTTCTCCCGCCTGATCATCTTCGACAAGCGCGGGACCGGGCTCTCGGACCCGGTGGCGACGGTTCCCACGCTCGAAGAGCGCATGGCCGATCTACGCGCGCTGATGGACGAGGTGAGCTCCGAGCGGGCGATCCTCTTCGGCGAGTGCGAGGGCGTCCCCCTGTCGGTCGTCTTCGCGGCCGCGCATCCGGAGCGAGTCGACGGCTTGCTGCTGTACGGGGGCATGCCGGGCGTGCACGTGAACCCGGACGAGCCGCGATGGATCGACGAGGCCGACGGACTGCGGGACGCCGTCGACCACTGGGGTCAGGGCAAGACCCTCGAGCTGTTCGCGCCGAGCCTCGCCGGCAACGAGCGCGACCGCCGCTCGATGGGCGAGTTCGAGCGCGCCGCCGCCAGCCCGGGCATGGCGTGCGCGCTGCTGCAGTCGCTGCGGGACATCGACGTCGCGACGGCCGCGGCCAGCGTCCACGTACCCACGCTGATCCTCCACCGCCGCGACGACTACGTCCCCATCGGACCGGCCCGTGAGCTCGCACGGCTGATCCCGGGTTCGCGCTTCGTGGAGCTGGAGGGCAGGGACCACGCCCTGACCGTCGGGGACACCGAGGCGATCGTGGGTGAGGTCGAGGAGTTCGTGACCGGCACGCGCCGGCAGCCGGAGCCGACCCGGGCGCTGCTCACGGTGCTGTTCACGGACATCGTCGGCTCGACGCGGCTGGCAGCCGAGCTGGGGGACTCGCGCTGGCGGACGCTCCTGGACGCGCACAACCAGATCGTCCGACGCCAGCTCGAGGAGCATCGCGGCCGGGAGGTGAAGACCATCGGGGACGGGTTCCTCGTGACCTTCGACGGGCCGGCGCGCGCGATCTGGTGCGCCAGGGCGATCACGGAAGCGGTGCGCGAATTGGACGTCCACGTGCGAGCCGGCATCCACACGGGCGAGGCCGAGTTGCTCGGCGACGACATCGGCGGCATGGCGGTGCACATCGGCGCCCGGGTCGTCGCGCTGGCCGGGCCGGACGAGGTGCTCGTGACGAGGACCGTGCGGGACCTCGTAGCGGGATCGGGCATCGCCTTCACCGACCGTGGAGCCCACGAGCTGAAGGGCGTCCCCGGCAAGTGGGACGTGCTGGCCGTCGCGGCGGACGCTGGCCGGCCGCTCGTGCAGTCCGCGCTCGACCAGCCGTCGCTCGCCGGCTGACCTCGATCAAGTCTATGAATCGGCTAGGCCACCGCGATCAAGACGATCAGCGCCAGTGCTGCGATTCCCGCGAGACCGACGAGCAGTGAACGCAGCGCGTTGTCGACGTTCCGGTTCTTCAGGTCGCTGATCTCCCAGTTGTAGGCGAAGTCCTCGAGCAGGTGTGCGGCACGCATGCCCAGTTGCTTCGCCCTAGGCTCGGTGTGATCGAGCGGAAGGTCGGTGGGCAGGCTCCACTGCCAGACCCGGCTGCCGGCTAGCGCGCGCAGGGCATAGGTGGCGGAAATCACGAAGGCGACCGTGGTGACGAGCAGCACCGCAGCAAACATCACACGGGTCGTCGTGCTCCATAGGTTCGACTCGTCGAGCGCAAGCCCAGCTCCCCCGAGCGTGAAGCTGGCAGCGATGGCGACCGTTCCCGCGATCGTCGCCGCGCGCCGGTCCGCCGCCGCGGCTCGATCGACGGCTGTCTCGGAAATCGCCTGGACGTGATCGAGCGTCGCCACGGCGGTCTCCTCGTCCGCGCAACACAAGCCGTCGTAGAGCTCCTCGACCGACTTGGTCACTCCACGCTCGGAATCGTAGTTCCACCACTTTCCGTGGAGGCGCGGCCAGAGCCGGTCGCCCCAGTCGAACCGATCCCTGGGGCCCACGCGCGGACGGCCACGATCGTCTACCCCCTGGCCTTCCACCACGAGATCCTCGCTCAGCATTCCCAACACGATACGTCGGCTCGGGCCAGTCCAGCGACGATCGCCGCAGCGCCGGCAGCGATCAGCAGCAGGCCGACGACGACGAACGCCCAGGCGAGCGTGGGGACGTTCGGGACCTCGACTCCGGCCGAGGCATCGACGTCCACGCCACGGGCCCCGGTCGCGTTCATCACGACCACGCGGTAGTCGCCGTCTCGGACGCGCCACTGCATCGTGGCCGACTCTGGTCCGCTCGCCCGAGCGGACCAGAAGCGCTGGCTCGCAGGCGGTGCGGGCACCCGAGCGCCGGGGTGCAGTTCGCGGTCCTCGAGCCGGAACGGCTCGACCTCGAAGTCGCCGACCTCCTCCACGGGGGCCGACGCGAGGTAGCGCTCGACAGCCGCCGCCGGGCCGATGCCGACGAAGACGCCGGTGCCGGAGCGCCGGGCGGCGGCCGTGAGCCGCAGCTCAGGGTCGCCGAGCGCGTCCGCGACGCCGTCTACGCCGTCTACGTCCGCAACCGACGACACCAACGCGCTCGTCGGCGTCGAGATGCGCTGCGAGCCCGACGTGACGGTGCCGTCACCGCCGAGCACGGCGAAGACCGCGCCGCCGACGAGCGCAAGCAGCGTCCCGGCGAGCGCAAGCAGGGTGCCGGCTATGACCAGCGCGGGACGTGCGCCATTGGTGGTTGAACGGGGCTTGGTGAGCTGGGCGGTGGTCATCGGGGCTCCTCGAAGGTGGTTGACGTGTGTGTCAAACCAGCCTGAACGCCCGATGGCTGCTGATCATCGGGGAGACCCCCTAGACGTCGACCCTGAACGGCGGAGCCGTTCTTGCGTCAGTCCTCGCGGCCCACGACGTACGCCTTCCGGTCCTTGGACAGACCGGAGTTGGCGACCGCCTCCGCCTTCTTGATCGTGTCCGCCTCCACCACGATCTGCTCGGACGACGTAACCACCCAAGACCGTACGGGGTCGTAGGACTCGATATTGATCTTCCACCGCGTCATCGGAACCGATGTTCGCACAGCGCAGCAGCCAGGCCCAAGGGAACTGGCGTCCGGTCAGCGACTCGAGCGATCCACGAACACCTGGCCTATGCCGCCCACGACCACCAGGACGAGCCCCGGCAGCTCGAGGGCCTGCACGCCGACGATGAAGCCGACGATCGCCAGTGCGCAGCCGACGAAGAACGCGACGAGCAGGAGAGTCCCGAGCGACACACGGCCAGCCTACCCCGGCGTCGCCGCCACAGTGGCCGACTAGCATGCCCGTCGTCATGACAGATGACAGAGGTGCGACCGGGGCGCTCTACGACGAGATCGGTCGCACCTACAGCGGGGCCCGGCGTACCGAGCCACGCATCGCGCGGCGGATCTGGCAGGCGCTCGGAGACGCGCGGACCGTCCTCAACGTCGGCGCGGGCACCGGTTCCTACGAACCGCCCGACCGCGACGTCACCGCTGTCGAGCCCTCCGCCGTCATGCGCGAGCAACGACCACCCGGCGCTGCGCCATGCATCGCCGCGGCCGCCGAGGACCTCCCGTTCCCCGACCGATCCTTCGACGCCGCGATGGCGATCCTCTCCGATCATCACTGGCGCGACCCGATCGCAGGCCTGCGAGAAATGGCTCGCGTGGCCAAGCGCGTCGTCGTCCTCCAATGGGACGACACCCTCATCCCCCACTTCTGGCTCGTGCGCGACTACCTCCCGGAATTCGTCGCGGCAGGCGCAGATGGCCCTTCGCTTGCCGAACGTGCCGCAGCCATCGAGGCCGAGATGGACGTCGTGCCCATTCCCTGGGACTGCGTCGACGGCTTCTTCCACGCCCATTGGCGACGCCCGCACGGCTACCTCCGAGAACAGGTCCGCCGTGGCACGTCCGCCTGGGCGCGAGTAGGACCCCAGGTCGAGCAACGCGTGGTCGAGGCGCTCGCTGCCGACCTCGCCTCCGGGGCTTGGCGAGAACGGAATCGCGAGCTGCTCGACCTACCCGAAGCCGACCTCGGCGCCCGTCTCCTCGTCGCGCACGAGCGGCCTGCCCGGTAACGCGCTCGAGGCGTCGGGGGCTCGGATACCGGAACCCCGGCGAAGCGGTCGGTGATCGCGCTCATCGCTCCGTCCCGAATCCGGCGTGCAACTGGAGGATCGGGTCCGTGGCGGTGCGCCGGTCGGGCAGCCCGAACGTCCGGAAGAGCGAGGGCAGGAACGGCTGCAGGAAGTTGTGGACACCGGCGACGGTCGGCGTGCCGTCGCTCGCGGCGACCGGCTCGAGGACCGTCAGCGACCACGGCAGCCAGGCGCCGGACTCGGGGTCGGCCTTGTAGGCCGCGAAGGCCGGGCAGCCGTTGGCCGCGACGGCGATCAGCTTCGCGCCGCGGCAGGCGGAGCCCTGGCCGAACATGAAGCGGCCGACCTGCTCGGGGCCGCGCAGCCACAGCGCCAGCGGCGGCATGTCGAAGACCACGTCGTAGCGCAGCAGCGCGACGATCCGGTCGATGTCGTACTCGGCGAAGGCCTCGAGGTACTGCTCCAGCAGCCGGCGCTCGTCCTCGTCGCTGGGGCGCGCGGGCGCGTCGGCGTCCTGCAGCGCCAGCTCGTCGAGCGTGGCCCGCGCGCGCTGCAGGGCGCTGTTGACCGACGGCACGGACGTGTCCAGCAGCTCGGCGACCTCCTTCGCGCTCCAGCGCAGCACCTCGCGCAGCACGAGCACCACGCGCTGACGCGCCGGCAGGTGCTGGAGCGCGGCGACGAACGCGAGCCGCAGGGCCTCGCGGTCCGCGGTCCGGGTCGCGGGGTCGGCGTCGGGATCGACGATCTGGCCGTCGGCGATCGGCAGGACCCAGGTCGACTCCGGCAGGGCGGCTCCGACCGGAGTGTCCGCCGTCCCGGGGTCGGCGAGGTCGACCGGCCGCGCGCGGCGCTTGCGGCCCTCGATCTGGTCGAGGCAGACGTTGGTGGCAATCCGGAACAGCCACGACTTCAGCGCGGGTCGCTCGACCAGCGTGTCCGATCCTCGCCAGGCGCGAAGCAGCGTCTCCTGGGTGGCGTCCTCGGCCTCGAAGCCCGAGCCGAGCATCCGGTAGCAGTAGCCGGTCAGCGCGGGCCGCAGGCGCTCCAGATCCTGCTCGAACGCCGGCTGGCCGGTGACGGACGCGGGCATCCGGGAGATCGTAGCCAGCGCCCACCGATGAGTTTTGGTCGCGACGACCGTCCTTGCCTCCAACAGACCCGAACCAAGGAGTCACACCATGTCCCGCCTGCTGTTCCTCAACCTCCCCGTCGCCGACCTGCCGGCCAGCCGCACGTTCTTCGACCGGCTCGGGTTCGACTTCGACGAGCGGTTCTGCGATGACCAGGCCGCCTGCATGGTCGTCAGCGACCAGGCCTACGTGATGCTGCTGCAGCGCGACCGCTTCGCCGACTTCGTCACCAAGCCGGTCGCCGACGCCAGCGAGGCCACGGCCCTCACCGTCGCCGTCAGCGCCGATGACCGCGAGGCGGTCGACGCCTTCGCCGACGCCGCCCTCGCCGCCGGTGCGGGCGCCGCCAAGGACCCGCAGAACTACGGCTTCATGTACCAGCGCAGCTTCCACGACCTCGACGGCCACCTCTGGGAGGTCATGTGGATGGACCCGGTCGCCGTCGAGAAGGGCCCGGCCGAGTTCGCCGCCGAGAACGCCTGAGCCCGCCGAGTCGGGCAGCCCACGCCGCGCGGACGCCCCGGTCCGCGCGGCGGGCTACGCCGTCGAGCCGGCTGCCTGCACCCCGTACTCCCACAGATCCGGGCTCGCGTCACGTTCCTCCTCCGGCCGGTGTCATGGAGATACCACCAACCACGCCCTTTGGAGGACGACGCTCATGCAACCGCGAATCGACAACCCCGCGATGGCCCTTCCCGGCGCGATGCAGGGGCTGCACAAGCTCAGTTCCGCCGCCCAGCGCTCCGGCGTTCCCGCCACGACGCACTACCTGATCCACCTGCGCGCGAGCCAGATCAACGGCTGCAGCGTCTGCGTCGACATGCACTCCCGCGAGCTCGAGCACGCGGGCGAGCCCGCCGAGCGGATCAACACGGTCGCGGTCTGGCGCGAGGCGCCGTACTTCACCGAAGCCGAGCGCGCCGCGCTCGCCCTGACCGAGGCCGTCACGCGCCTCGCCGACCGGCCCGATCCCGTTCCGGACGAGATCTGGGACGAGGCCGCCCGGCACTACGACGAGCCCCAGCTCGCCGCGCTCGTGATCTCGATCGCGTCGATCAACGCCTGGAACCGGATCAACGCCAGCACGCGGCAGATCACCGGCGAGTGGGTCGAGCAGCTGATCGCCAAGCAGCCGGCCGAACAGGCGGCGTGATCCATCCAGCCGCCGACTCAAGAGGGCGGGCGGCCGCGAGTCTGCGCGCCGCCCGCCCTTGGAGCTAGGCCGAGGCGGGAGCCAGCTGCGCAGAGACCTCCGAACGCCCCTGCGACGACTCGACGCGCAGGAGGCGAGCGGCTGGGCTCGGCAAACCACCTCAGGGCTCGATCGGGCGCAGCGGTTCCGAGCCGTCCCACCCCTCAGCGCCGCTTCTCACCATCGCGAAGAAGCCGTGCAGACCCTCGTTGTCGACATGGATCTCGAAGGCGCAATGGTGCGGCTCGCCAAGCTGCGGTCTAAGCAGGTCCTCCGGCACGCTCTCTCCCATCGGTAGCTGCTCACGCTGCAGGATCGACCGGGACCCCATTGACCGGTCCCGCCCCTCCATGCGTCTCGCTCCTCGCGGGAAGCTAACCACTCGCTCGGGCCAGCCGGGTTCGGCGGCGCTCCCCCGGGTAGATCAAGCCTTCTGCACCAGTCCAAGGAGGGTTTCGCAATGGTGCTTCAGCACCTGTCCCAGCGTGTGGCGGTCGTGGCCGGTTGCTGCGCGCTGCTCGTCCTCGCAGCAGCCGCGGCGCGACCGAGCGACGCCGCTGCCGCCCCGTGCACGATCAGTAGCAACGACGCGGTGATCGTCGGTACGTCGCAATCCGACGTGATCTGCGCCGGCGACGGCGCCAACGTCATCTACGGCGGCCTGCTCGACGACGAGATCTACGGCGGCGGCGGCAACGACGTGCTGATCGGCGGCCACGGCACCGATCTCCTGCACGGCCAGACCGGCAACGACGTGCTGCGCGGCGGCACGAACCGCGACTGCTACGTCGGCGGCGACGGCACCGACACGGCCAGCTTCGCCAGCTTCACCCCCAGCGGCTCCGACGGCAGCGGCAACCCGAGCACCGGCGGCGTCAGAGTCGATCTGAAGGTCGGCAGCTTCGGGGCCGACCCGCCGCCTACGTGCGAGGGCTTCGACGGCACCGGCGTCGCGGAGGGCGAGGGCGCCAACGAGGAGCTCGTGGGCATCGAGAACATCGTCGGCAGCGCCTTCAACGACGACCTCGAGGCCGCCGACAACGGCTCCAACGACATCCGCGGCGCCGGTGGTGACGACGTTCTGCGTGGCCACAGCAGCGGTGCGGTCGACGACGGCCTGCGCGGCGAGTCCGGTAGAGACGAGTGCCGCAACAACGGCGTCGTGGTCCAGTGCACCGACGGGCCCGAGGGCTCGTCCCGCCCGGCGGCCCCGCACGCCTACGTCGAGAACCGCGGCGCCGACTCGGGCGTCGTCGTGCTCGGACGCCAGGGCAGCGACCCGGACACGCTCGCGGTCACGCGTCCGTCCTCGACCCAGGTGCGCATCGACTTCGACGAGCAGCCGACGGCGACGACGTCGTGTCCAAGAACGGGCGCGCTGACGCTCACCTGCACGATCTCGGCGCCACGCTACGTGGTGTCCTGGGGTGACTTCGGCAACGACACCATGTCGATCGGCACCAGCGGGATCCTCTTCCCGATCGAGGCCAGCCTCGACGTCAACGGCGGGCCCGGCAACGACGTCGTGACCGGCGGCCCGGACCGCGACATCCTCTACACCGGCGAGGGCGGCGCCGACCAGCTCTACGGCAACGCCGGCACCGACGCCCTCATCAGCGAGGGCGACCCCGTCGGCTCCGGCGGCGACTACCTCGCCGGCGGCGACGACAACGACCAGCTCGTGACCGACAACGCCTGCGCCGGACACGTCCTCTGGGGCGGCAACGACACCGGCACCGGCGCGGCCGGCGACATCATCGGCTTCGCCCGCCAGACCACCCTCAGGCTGCCGGGCAACGCGCGCGGCGTCTGGGCCCAGCTCGGCGTCGGACCGCCTCCCGGCCAGGATCCGCTCACGACCGCGGGCGACGCGTACGCGATCCCCGAGCCGGGCGGCTGCGTCCACTCGAAGATCCTCGGCGGCGGCGAGATCCTCGAGGGCACCAGCCAGCAGGATCAGCTGCGCGGCAACGACGCCCCCAACGAGATCTGGGGCCGCGCCGGCACCGACACCGTCTTCGGATTCGGCGGCAACGACGTGCTCCACGGCCACGACCAGGCCGATGTCGTCTACGGCAACGAGGGCAACGATACCGTCTGGGGCGAGGACGGCGTCGACGAGCTCTACGGCGGCGACGGCTCGGACAAGCTCCGCGCCCAGGACAACCGCACCGACGCGGCGGTGAATTGCGGCGGCGGCGCCGACTACGCCGTCGAGGCCGATCCCAACGACCCGGTGGTCAGCTGCAACGAGCTGTAGCGGCAGCCGGTACGTGGCAGGGCGGGCGCACCCGCGCCCGCCCTCGCCGCAGAGATCCGCTCCATCCGCCCCGCCGCCTACTGTCATCCCTCACCCAAAAATCGGCCCCGGCGCTGCGCTAACAGCCCGGGGCCCGGCACAGGAAGGTTGATTCCTATGCATTCGCAGCCTAACCCGGCCGCTGCGGCCGGCACCGCCGAGGTCAGCTTCGACGAGGCGCTCCTCGGCCTCCTGATCGACAACCACCCCGGCCTCTGGAGCCTCGCCGAGCTGACCCGCTCGCTGACCTCCAGCGCCCAGACCGCCAACGGCGAAGACCTACCCACCCACGACACCGAGGACGCCATCGAGCGCCTCTACGCCGCCGGCCTCATCCACCGCATCGGCACCTACGTCTTCGCCACCCGCGCCGCGCATACCGCACAGCGCCTGGCGAACTAAGCACCACCTCGCAGCACTCCGGGGCGCCGCACAGAGCAGCCGGCGCCCCGCTAGGTGTCTCGCTCAGCGCTCGGGCAGGACCCTGCCCAGGCGAGCTTGGGCAGCCTCCATGCGCTGGCCATCGATCGCCAGAGCCGGGTCGAGCAGGCCCTGGAACAGGAGGCCGTTGAAGAGCGCGAGCACCAGGCCGCCGGCGTCGTCTCCAGCCTGGTCGTCGCCTAAGCCGAGCACCGTGGCGACGTCGGTGCGCGAGCGGGCGTAGCCGGCGGTCAGCAGCTCGCGCACGCGTGCGTCGTGCTGGGCCTTGGCGAGCGCGGCGAGGAAGTTGCGCGCGAGCCCGGCGTGACGCTGGCTGGTCTCCTCCAGAGCCGCGAACGCGCGCTGGAAGCGGACGGCGGGCGTGTCGTCGGCGAGCTCGCCCAACCGCGCATCGATCTCGACGAGCCAACGGTCGAGGCCAAGGATCACGGCCTCGGTGACGAGGTCGTCCTTCGAGCCGAAGTGGTAGGCGATCGACGCCAGGTTGGCTCCGGACTCCTCGGCGATCGCCCGCGCCGTCACACGCTCGGGCGGCAGTCGCTCGAGGCAGCGCAGCGTCCCCTCGATCAGGAGCTCGCGGTTGCTGTGTTGCGGGCTCATGATATGACGAATCTATACATTTGTTTAGAATCAACCCATGGATCTCGCTGCCGCCATCGTCTCGCTCCTGCTCGCCGCACTGCTCACTTTCGCGGCCGTCCGCAAGCGCAGCCACGAGCCCGTGGTCGTCGCCACCTACACCCGCGTCGGCGTTCCCGAGGACAAGCTCGACATCCTCGCCTACATCCTGCTCGCCGGCGCGGCCGGTCTGACGCTCGGGCTCGTCTGGGCACCGGTCGGCATCGCCGCCGCCGCCGGAGTCGTCACCTACTTCGCGCTCGCCATCGCATCCCACATCCGCGCCGACGACATCGCCAATCTGCCAACGCCGCTGACCATCGAGCTGCTCGCCATCGCCGCGCTGACGCTGCGACTCGCGACCCTCTGAACCCAACAGCAAGCCCAACAGTTGAGAGTGACAACCGGGCGAGCAGCAGGGACCTACAGTCCCGCATAGGCGCCCTCAGCAGATGACGGGCTCGTCGAGATTTTCTCTCGTGTTGTTGCCCTCGTCGGACTCCGGCACCACGTTGCTCGAATCGGCCACGGCAGTCCAGTTGCCGTCACACGAGCCGCTCATGTAGGGCATCGTCGCCGACGCGCCGGCAGCCAGTCCCGCGAACTGCACCGAGTTCCGCACTACAGGTCCGTTGTAGACCGTGACGGTGAACGGCCCGGCAGCCACGGTGCCCTGATTCTTGACCGTGACGTCCCCGAAGGTCAGCCTGGTGACGACGAGATCGGCGTCGCCCGACGGCCCTGGCGGAGGTGGCGGCGGCGGGGTGGGGTCCGGGGGCGGAACGGGCGGCGGGGGCGGGTCCACATCGAAGGTGAGCAGGCGGTAGGTCGCGCGCGCCTTGTCGCCGTTGTCCAGCGCGAGCCGGCCGCGCAGCCGGGCGCCGCCCGTGACCTGCCGCCTCACGGCAGTGCCGAGCCGGTACGCGATCGGCAGCGAGGTGTGGCGGTCGAAGAGGTTCAGGTCGCCCGTGTCCTGGGGGCCAAAGTCGTCCTCCCGCAGCTGGATCCAGACCGGGATCACGTCAGAGGTGCGGTGATCCCGGGTCAGGCCCGAGGCGGTCCAGACGCGGCGGGAGTTCTCGAGCCAGCGGTCGATGCTGCGGTCGCGCACCAGGGTCCGGCCGTTGACCTTCAGGGTCACGCCGTGCAGGAACCAGCCGCCGGCGATGCCGTCCCTGCTCTTCTCGATCGAGACGCGGCTGATGTCCCCGACCGTGAGCCCGTCCCGAGTCGCCGTTCCGATCGGCACGCTGTAGGTGTCGTCGTCGCCGCGCTCGAAGTCGTCGTAGAGGCGCTTGTCGAGCGAGAAGCGGTGGCGCCCGACGTTCAGGTAGATGTCGTCGTCGGTACCCGCGGAGCTGCGCCCGCCGGTCTCGATGCGAACGGTCATCGACTCCACCGGCGTGCTCTCGCGCTGGATGGTCGGCACGGAGCGAATCCAGGTGAACGGCGCATAGGAACCCGGGAAGCTGAAGGAGTCCTTGCCGTTGATGACCGTCGACGTGTACGGCTGCCCGTCCATGCGGGCGTTCGCGTAGATGTCGGCCGAGCCGACCAGGTCGCCCAGATCGATGCCCCGGTACTTGAGGATCTCGAGCTTCACGAAGCGGGTGAACACCTGGTCGGTCCGGCTCGAGGGCAGGTCCGGCATGCTGATCGGCTCGGTCGGGTACTCCCGGTATGCCCCGATGTACTCGTTGAACGCCTTGCGGTACGGCGTGGGCCCGCGGTCGTGGAAGTCGCCGAGCGCGAGGCGCAGGCTCGAGACGCTGCCCGCCTTGCCGGTGCGCTCCCCGCACTTGAACGGCAGGCACGGTTCCCCGCCGCCCTGCCAGTGGCCGCTGAAGATCGAGATCTCCTCGGCGCCCGCCACGTCGTGCCGCAGCGCCGCGGTGCCGCGCAGCGACATCGCGCGCTTCCACAGCGGCTCGTTGCCCAGCCAGGTCCGGACCGCGCGAATCCACTGTCGCGTGGCGAAGTAGGCGGTGACGTACGCCTCCTGATACTTCGGGCGGCCCGGCCAGTCCTTGTTGAGGCCGCCTCGGAGGTGCCTGTTCTTGTCCGACTGCCAGTTGCCGTGTCCGCGGGGGATGCCCTTCACCCCCGTGTAGACCGCGCGATTGCCTACCAGCTGCGCTCGCACCTGCGGCGGCACGTCGAACCAGGTCGGCGTCTCGCCGAACCCGAGCGAGGACACGCCGGGGCCGCCGCGCCCGTCCTCCGCCGAAGGATCCTCCACCCAGTTGCTGTGCGTGTAGAAGTCCTGGACGGAATGCAGCGAGATTCCGAGCACGGCCATGACCTCGAGCGGGTCGGGGCGGTTCTGCCGTCCGGCGTACTGGACCCACTTGCGCGTGAGGAACATCAGGCGCTGCCATTCCTTGTCGACGCCCGCGGTGGTCGACAGGTTCGGCATCCCGATCTGGCGGGCCTCGGCGTCGAAGTGCATCCGCCGGGCCCCCTCGACCCATTGGTGGAGCCAGTCCTCGCGGTTGAATCCGAACCGGGTGAGGCCGATGAGGGCGTTGGCGTGCCCGGAGTACGGGTTGTCGTCCGGGTTCGTGTAGTAGTCGACGAACCAGTTGTCGACCATGCCGACGTCCGCGGCCGCCGCGCTGAACCCCTCGGCGGTGAGCGCGTCCCGGGTCATGTCGGCGTGAGGACCGGTGTCGAACGCATGCGCGGAGCCCGGAGCAAGGCACAGCCCCAGCACGAACGCGATCGCAATCAGCCGGCGCACGGGATGGACCCTCTCACGTCCACCGGCGGCAGACCAACTGGCGGGTAGCCTCAACCCATGGCCGAGATCCTCACGATTCGCAGCGAGCGCTTCCCGGACCTCGCCGACGCGGTCATCTACCCGCGCCTGTCCGACGCCAAGCTGGCGTGGCTGCGCGAACGGGGCGGCGAGCCGCGGTCGTTCGAGCCCGGCGAGGTGCTCTATGAGCACGCGGTGCGCGACGCGCCGTTCTTCGTGCTCGAGCGCGGCCTGGTCGAGTTCGTCGATCGCAAGCCGGGCAAGGACGTGCACGTCGCCCAGGCCGACGGCGGCACCTTCATCGGCGACATCGCGATCTTCACGGGCGAGCCGACGATCAGCGCCTGCGTGGCGATCGAGCCGACCGACACGCTCGTCTTCGACCGCGGAGGGCTGCGCGAGCTGGTCGCCCGCTGGCCGGAGCTGGGCGAGCACATCTTCGAGACGCTGCTCGCCCGTCGCGCCTGGCACGAGGCCGAGGGCCACGGCGTGATGCGGCTGATCGCACCGCGCGGCTCGCGGCGCGCGTTCGAGGTGCGCGACCTGCTCGAGCGCAACCTGCTGCCGGTCCGCTACTACGACGTCGACACCGACGCCGAGAGCGCCCAGATGCTCGAGTGGCTGGAGATCCCGCGCGAGGAGACGCCGGTGCTCGTCCACGCGCGCAACGTGATGCGCAACCCGTCGGCGGCGCAGGTCGCCCGTTCGCTCGGGCTGCGCGCCGAGGTCGACGGTCGCCGCTTCGACCTCGCGGTGCTGGGCGCCGGGCCGGCGGGCCTGGCGGCTGCGGTCTACGGCGGCTCGGAGGGGCTGAGCACCTTCGTCGCCGAGTCGTGGGCGCCGGGCGGCCAGGCCGGGACGAGCTCGCGGATCGAGAACTACCTCGGCTTCCCCGCCGGGATCGGCGGTCGCGACCTGACCACGCGCGCGACGCTGCAGGCGCGCCGCTTCGACGCGGTGCTGTCGAGCTTCCATCGCGCCGTCGAGCTGGCCGACGGACCCGAGGGGCTGGTGCGGGTCGACCTCGACGACGGCCAGCACGTGCTCGCCCGCTCGCTGGTGATGGCGACCGGGGCGCGCTGGCGCGAGCTCGACGCCGAGGGCATCGACCGCTTCCGCGGCGCCGGCGTCTACCACGCCGCGATGCCCAGCGACGCCGAACGCTCGCGCGACCGCGACGTGATCGTCGTCGGCGGCGGCAACTCGGCGGGCCAGGCGGCGATCAACCTCTCCCGCTACGCCCGCAGCGTGCGCGTCGTCGTCCGCGGCTCGACGCTCGAGTCGACGATGTCGCACTACCTCGTCGACCGCCTCGAGCGCTCGCCGAACCTCGAGGTGATGACCGAGACCGAGCTGACCGCCGTCCACGGCACGACGACGGTCGAGTCGGCGACCCTGCGCGACCGCCGCGACGGCGCGACCGAGGAGGTCGACTGCAGCGCGGTCTACGTGATGATCGGCGCCGACCCCTGCACCGAGGCGTCGGAGGGGATCCTCGCCGTCGACCCCGCCGGCTACCTGCTCTGCGGCGACGGCGCGACGACCTGCACCAGCCACCTGCGCTGGCCGCTCGCCGACCGCGAGCCGCACATGCTCGAGACCGTCCGCCCCGGCGTCTTCGCCGCCGGCGACGTCCGCGCCGGCGCGTCGAAGCGGGTCGCGGGCGCCGTCGGCGACGGCGCCCTCGTCGTCCGCTTCGCCCACGACGTGCTCGCGGGCTGACTGGATCAGGCCGGTCGTAGGGATCCCGTGCGCCAGCGCAGCGCGACCGGGATGCCGATCGCCCAGCCGGCGCGCTCGACGTCGCTCACGCGCCGCGCGGCGGCCAGCAGTAGCGGGGCGGGACCGGGTCGTGGTCGCCGGTCGGGTCCATCGTGAAGAACTCGACCACGTCGCCGACCCGGTCGATGGTCTTCGACAGCTTCCCCGGCGGCTTGGGCACCGGTGCGCGCACGCCGAGCATCTGCCGCAGGCGCGCCTGGAGTACGTCCTCCGCGTATGCGTCGAAGCGGGCTCGCCCCTCCGCGTACTCCGATCGGTCCCGATACGCGACGACGACGTGGTGTCCTCCGGCCATGCGCTTGCGGAGCTTGCCGTCGGCGCACGGCAGGTCGGGACCGCCGCCCGTTCGGCGCACGCCCCACTTCGTGCTCGTGCGGCCCATGAGGTCGAACGGGCGATCGTGGGTCACCTGCGCCGAGTACGCGTCGGCCGGCTCCACGCCGACGATCTCGACGTACGCGCGCAGCAGCTCCTGCGGGGTCAGCGGCAGATACGGGAACGGCGACGGCAGCAGCGCACGACGCTGGCGCACGGGATGGATCGCCTGCGCGATCGCGTCCCAGTGCAGGACGTCGACGACCACCCCCGCCGGCGGCTCGTGCGCAACTCGCCAGGGCTCCCCACCGGATGCCGCGGCGATCGCCGCGGACGCGCTCGGGTCGGCCATCACGTGGACGCCGCGCACGGTGGCGAGGATCGTCGAGGCGCTCTCGTCGGAGTCGCCGCCGCGATGCGAGATCGCCAGCTCGCGGGCGATGCCGAGCGTCAGCTCGGGACCGATGCCCGCGCGGGCGAGGACGTCGAGCCCGAGATCCTCGTCGAGCGGGCCGGGCTCGCCCGGCGCGCGGTCGACCCAGCGCCGGCGCGCCTCGAAGAACGCGGACACCGGCGTCGCCGCGGGCGGCAGCGTCCCCTCGGAGGCGTGCACGACGTCCCATTCGACGACCCGCGTGCCGAGCAGCTTGCCGAGGTCGATCGCGTCGGGCACGCGATACACGCCGTAGACGAGGTCCGCCCGCGCCGCCAACCCACTCGACGCGAGGTACTCGCACACCTCGCGTGCCTGGGTGCGCTCCTGCGCGAGGACCCGCGCGATCCGCAGCGGCGGACGGTCCGGCGCGAGGTAGGGCGCGCGCACCTCGTCGCGAGCGGCGCGTTCGGCCGCGGCCTGGGCCTCCCAGGCCGCGGGATCGTCGATCGGAGCGGGTCGCTTCGGCGCCTTGACGACGCCGTGCAGCTCCTCGCCCGCCGGTCCCTGAAGCACCTTGGCGATCAGGCGCGGATCGCCCAGCTGCTCAACCGCCGCGCCCGCGTTCAGCGCGTCGGTGCGCTCGACCCACATGTCGTAGCGCTCGCGCTCGGCCGGGGTCAGCTTCGCGACCGCGCGGGCTTGATCGCGCTCGTTGATCTCGTCCAGCTTCTTGAAAGCGCCCTCGACGAGGCGCCGCCCCAGCCCCATCGCACGCATGCTATTCCCGGGTCCGGAGCGCCGCGTGCGATTGGACGAATGTCGAATTCGCGCTCCCCCGTTCGTCGCATTGGGTAGGGGACTCAGAGGGAGCTCCCGGTGACCGAAGGAGAATCGAGATGGGAAAGCTGATCGCGACCACGCAGGCCACCGTCGACGGCGTCGTAGACCCGGTCGGCGAGTGGGTGCAGGCGGACGGAGGCCACGGCGACTACTCGTTCGAGCGTCAGGCGAGGTCCAGCGGGCTGGTGCTGGGCCGCAAGACCTACGAGGGGCTGGCGGGATACTGGCCGAGCCAGTCGGGCAAGTGGGCGGACATGGTCAACCCGATGCCGAAGCACGTCGGGTCCACCACCCTGTCCGGCGACCTCGACTGGAACGCGACCCTACTCGAAGGGAACCTCGAGGACGCGATCCCGAAGCTCAAGGACGAGGCCGACGGCGACCTGTTCATGCACGGCAGCGGCGAGTTCGCGTACGCCCTCGCCGAGAAGGGCCTGATCGACGAGTACGAAGTCTACCTGAACCCGCTCGTCTGGGGCGAGGGAAACGTCCACGTGCTCGGCGACAGGGGAACCGTCCGGATGGAGCTCGACGACATCAAGCGATTCGACTCCGGAGTGGTCCTCCTCACCTACCTCCCGGCGACCTGACCCAGTGCGCAGACGTTCACGGGCGGCTCGCCCGTTCGCTTGCCAGCGTTCTGGCTGGAGGACGGTGTGGTGCAGCAGGCGCGCGCGAGGTTCGACGTGCCGGTGGAGCACGCCGTGGTGCCCGCAGGTTAGGGCTCGAGCGGCTTGCGCTCGAGGCGGTGCACCGCCGGGCCTTGGAGGACGTCGCCGTCGGGGGCGAAGCGCGAGCCGTGGCAGGGGCAGTCCCAGCTCTTCTCGGCCTTGTTCCAGTTGACCTGGCAGCCGAGGTGGGTGCAGCGGGTGGAGACGGCCGTCAGCTCGCCTCGCTCGTCGCGGTAGCCGGCGACCTTCTCGCCGTCGAGTTGGACGATGTCGCCCTCGCCGGGCTGCAGCTCGTCGATGGAGCGCAGTCCGGGTTTGGTCAGGCGGTCGCCGACGAAGTGCAGCCCCGCCTGGGCGTTCTCCTTGAAGAAGGTGCTCGCCGAGGCCAGGAGCTCGAGGCGGTTGGGGTCGAACAGCGCCGCCCACGGGTTGTCGCGGCCGAGGAGCCGATCGGTGAGCATCAATGCCGCCGCGGTGCCGTTGGTCATTCCCCACTTGGCGAAGCCGGTCGCCATCAGGACGCGCTTGGAGCGTGGCGTGAGCGGCCCGACATAGGGCAGGCCGTCGAGGGTCGTGTTGTCCTGCGAGGACCAGCGGTAGTCGACCGAGATCACGCCCCAGTGCTCGCGCGCGAACTGCTCGAGGCGCCGGTAGCGACGCTCGGTGTCGCCGCCGGTGCCGGTCTTGTGCCCCTCCCCGCCGACGAGCAGCAGCTCCTCGCCGTCGATGGGAATCCCGCGTACCGAGCGCGTGGGCGAGTCGCCGCTGATGAACATCCCCGCCGGCGGGAGGCCGGCGATGCGGCAGGCGAGCGCGTACGAGCGCTGCGGATGCACGCGCGCGAAGGCGAGCGATCGATCGAGGAAGGGGTAATGAGTGGCGACCACGACCTGGTCGGCGATCACGCGGCCGCCGGGGGTCTTGACCACGATCTGCTCGTCCGCGTCGACCTCCGCCGCGTGCGAGTTCTCATAGACCCGGCAGTTGCTCGGCAGGCCCTCGGCCAGCGCCAGCAGGTACTTGCGCACGTGGAACTCGGCCTGATTCTCGAAGCGCACCGCCGCCTCGACCGGATAGGGCAGCGGCGTGGTCTCGACCAGCGAGGCGGACAGGCCCGCCTCGAGCGCCGCTTCGACCTCGTCCTCGACCTGCGAGCGCTGCGAGCTCGACGTGACGTACGCGTAGGACGGCAGGCGGCGAAAGTCGCAGTCGATCCCGTCGCGCTCGACCCGCTCGGCCATCCAGGCAAGCGCCGCCTCGTTTGCCTGGGCATACGTGCGCGCGCCGTCGGAGCCGAACTTCGAGCGCAGCGTGTCGTAGATCAGCCCGTGCTGGGAGGAGACCTTGGCCGTCGTGTAGCCGCTGACTCCGCGCGCAAGCTGGTTCGCCTCCAGCAGCACGACCTCGACGCCCGCCTCCGCCAGCAGCAGCGCGGTCGTGATGCCGACGATCCCGCCGCCGAGCACGGCCACGTCGGCGCGCACGTCATGGTCGAGTTCGGGCAGCGCCGGCTGCGCGGGGCCGGTTTCGATCCAGACCGACGCGGCCTTGGTGGCGACCGTGCTCATGCCGAGGACGGGGCCTGCGCCCGCCGGCGCGGTGCGCCGCTCACGGCCGCATGGCGCAGCGCCAGCTCCTCGAGACGCATCAGCGACTCGGCGTTGCGCCCGAGCGTGAACAACTGGACCAGTGGATTGAAGGCCAAGATCGCGGTCGGCCCGTCGGGGTTCTCCGTCATCCGCACGACCGTGCCCCCGCCCCTCGGTCTCATCTCCATGGTGACCTTGGCGGTGCCGAACGGCCGCCCCTTCGCGCGCATGCGCAACCGCCACGGCCGCGTCGCCTCGAGCGAGACGGTGTGGTCGCTGACCTTGAAGGGGCCGAAGCCGACGGTGTGGTGGAACTTCGAGCCCGCCGCCGGCCACTCGGGCTCAGCGTCGCGGATCACCTTCGAGCCGACGACCCAGTAGCCGTAGCCGCCGGGATCGGCGAGGGCGTCCCAGACGGCCTCCGGCGAGACGGGAATGAACCTCTCGTTCGTGGCCACGACAGCCCGCTACCCACGAGCTGAGGGCCGAAACGGCTTGGACTGCGTGCTCGTGGGTATCGAAATCCAGGTGACAGCGGACTTCGACGCGGTCGTGATCGGCGCCGGCCACAACGGCCTCGTGGCGGCGAACGTGCTCGCCGAGCACGGCTGGAGCGTCCTCGTGCTGGAGGCCGAGGACGAGCCGGGCGGAGCGGTCAAGAGCGGCGAGATCACCGAGCCCGGCTTCACCAGCGACCTCTTCAGCTCCTTCTACCCGCTCGCCGCGGTCTCCCCCGCCATCCAGTCGCTCGAACTCGAGCGACACGGCGTGCGCTGGCGACGCTCCCCGTACGCGGTCGCGCACCCACAGCCCGACGGCGCCTGCCCGTTGATCTCGACCGACGTCGACGAGACGGCGGCCTCGCTGGAGACCTTCGCCGCCGGCGACGGGGACGCCTGGCGCAAGCTCTACGCCTACTGGGAACAGGCCGGCGGGCCGTTCATGGATGCGCTCCTGCGACCCTTCCCGCCACTCGAGGGCGGCGTGCGCATGGCCGCCGCACTCGGGCCGCGAGGCCTGCTGCGCTTCGGACGCTTCTCGCTGCTGCCAGTACGGCGCCTGGCCGAAGAACGCTTTCGCGGCGACGGCGCAGCCTGGCTGCTGGCGGGCAACGCCCTCCACGCCGACCTGACGCCCGACTCCGCCGGCGGCGGCCTGTTCGGGTGGGTGCTCTGCGGCCTGGGACAGCAGCACGGCTTCCCGGTCCCGGAGGGCGGCGCCGGGCAGCTGACCGCGGCGCTCGTCGATCGCCTGCGCTCCCACGGCGGGCAGCTCGAGTGCGGCGTGCGCATCGAACGGGTCCTGATCCGAGACGGCCGTGCGATCGGCGTGCGCACCAGCGACGGGGACGAGATCACCGCCGGCCGAGCGGTGCTCGCGTCCACCGGCGCGCCGGCGCTCTTTCATGAGCTCGTCGGCGACGAACATCTGCCTCCCGACTTCCTCGACGATCTGCGCTCGTTCCAGTACGACAACTCCACGGTCAAGGTCGACTGGTCGCTCGACGGGCCGATCCCCTGGACCGCAGAGGGCGCCCGCCGCGCCGGCACGATCCACGTCGCCGACGGCATGGACGACCTGACCCGCACCACCGCCCAGCTCTCGCGCAGCCTGATCCCGGACCGGCCGTTCCTCGTCATGGGTCAGTACTCGATGGTCGACCCCACCCGCCAGCCGCAGGGCAGGGAGACCGCCTGGGCCTATACCCACGTGCCGCAGCAGCCCAAGGGCGACGCCGGCGACGACCAGCTGAGCGGCAGCTGGGACGAGCGCGAAACCGATGCCTTCGTGGCACGCATCGAGGCGGAGGTCGAGCGTCGCGCGCCCGGCTTCGGCGACCTGATCCGCGCGCGACACGTGTTCACCCCGCCGAGGCTCGAGGCGGCCAACTCGAACCTCGTCGGCGGCGCGATCAACTCCGGCACCGCCCAGATCCACCAGCAGCTCGTCTTCCGCCCCACCCCCGGCCTCGCACGTCCGGAGACCCCGATCGACCGCCTCTTCCTCTCCGGCGCCTCCGCGCACCCGGGCGGCGGGGTGCACGGCGCCGCCGGCGCCAACGCCGCCAAGGCCGCGCTCGCTCACACGGGCCGGCGGGTCAGCCTCGTCGCCGGCGCGCAGGCCGGCCTCGCGCTCGGCCGCCGGCTGCTTCAGCGCTGAGCCCATGGCGTCCACCACCAAGGCCGGCGAGTTCGGCCGGGGCAAGCCGGTCACGATTGGTACCGGCCGCCTGTAAGCCACGACCTACAGGAGCGGAGGCATCTCCTGGCTGCACTACCTCGGCATCGAGGGCTAAGCCCACCCACCCCGACCGGGAGATCGATCGCGTCCATGTCGTCGCGGTAGGCTCGCCTGCCGCCAATCTCCTGGAGAGCGGAGGATCGCTCCATGAAGGTCCGTTGCGTCATCGCCGCAGTCCTGATCGCCGCCTGCGGCCCCGCTCCCGCCAGCGCGGCGCCTTGGAAGCGGCTGACGACTCCGGACGGCTCGAGCACCGACCAGGTCGGGCTTGCACGTACCGGCGACGGCGTGCTCCACGTCGCGTGGCACCACCCGACGGGGCCGAACACGGAGGACCTCAGCCACACGGTGGTCACGCGCGCCGGAAGGATCGGCGCCACCCACCCGATCCAGAGCGGTTGGACGGGCTTCACGAACACGGCGCTCGTGGTCGAGCCGGGTGGCCTGCGCGCGTTCTGGGGCGGATTTCGCACCACGGACTCGAGCGATCCCCAGCGTGAGACGAACACCGCGCTCTCGCCCGACGGCGGCGCGTCCTGGGCGCTTGCGCCAGGGCAGATCAACCCGAGCGGCGCCCAGTCGTATGCGAGCTCGCACGCCGCGACGGTCCGCGGGGACGGGTCGACGCTGCAGACCTTCGCGGGGACGCTCGGCACGTGGGTCCATGCCGGCCTCTCGCCGGCGACGCCGAACCACGACTTCATGGAGGGGCGCCAGTACGGCAACGACCCGAACCTCGCGACGGACGCGACGAACCGGACGGTCATGGCGTGGTACTCGAACGCGACCGGCCGACTCGGCGTGCTCGCGCAGGACGTCGATGCGGACGGCAGCCCCGGTCCCGGCCCGCTCACGATGCCGGGTACGGGCGCGATGAACGTCGGCATGCTCGGCCGCACGCCGTTGGTGGCGCGCAGGGGCGGGGGCTTCTACGTCGCCTACCCGACGCCCGGCAGCGTCCGGGTATGGCGCGTAGGAGCAGTCAAGGCGCCGATGGTCGCCGGCATCGACAACAGCCCGGCCGTGGCCGTCGCGGCCGCCGGCGATGGACGGATCTGGGTGCTGTGGACGAAGGGCTTCGGCGACCCGGACGTCCTCGCGCGGCGCTCGAACGAGGGCGCGACGAGGTTCGGCGCGACCGTGAACGCCGGCCACCCGCGGGACGCGGCGCAGGCCTACAAGCTCGACGCGAACGTCGCGGGGAACGCGCTCGACGTGCTCGCCAGCTTCAACATCGGCACCACGTCGGACGCGGTCACGTCCTACCGCCGGCTGCAGCCCGGCCTGACGCTGCAGGCCAGCCCGAGCAGGCTGCGCAAGGGCGAGCCGACCGAGGTGCGCTTCACGGTGCGCGACGCGGGCGACGCCGTGAGCGGCGCGAGAGTCAAGGTCGGCGGCCGGTCGGGCACCACCGACGGCAAGGGCCGCGTGACGCTGACCCTGAGGTCGAGCAGGGCCGTCAAGGCACAGGCGACGCGCACCGGCTACGCGGCCGCGACCAAGCGACTCGGAGTGCGCCGCTGAGCGAGACGCACACCTGGGAAGATTGCCTCCGCTATGCCACGAGAAACTGATTCCGCCACCGCCAGGCCCGTAGAGCAACCCGACCTCGCCGCAGCCGCGTCTGCAGTCGAGACCGCCGGCTCGGTCGTCGAGCATGCCTTCAAGCACCTCGCCGCCGATGGCGACGTCGACGCCGACCAGGTCGTCGCCTACGACCTCGCGCACGCCGCAGCGGCGGTCGAGATCGCTCGAGCCGTCCTCGACTACGGAGACAACGGGAACGAGGAGGCCCGCATCGCATGCGCCTTCGTCGCCGACGCCATCCATGACGTCGCCACTCGGCTCATGGGTCGCGAGCAGGAGTGGGGCACCCAGCAGGGGGCACTTGACTCCGCGCTCGCCTTCGCGCGCCCCTATCGCTCCCCGGAGTTCCTCTCGGAGCTCTGCGGGAGCCAAGGGCCGCGCCACCTCGACGACGATTTCGTGATGGTGCAGGACACCTTCCGGCGCTTCGCGGAGGAGCGGATCCGTCCGATCGCCGAGGAGATCCACCGCAACAACGAGGACATCCCCGAGGAGATCATCGGAGGGCTGTCCGAGATCGGGACGTTCGGCGTCTCGATTCCCGAGGAGTACGGCGGCTTCGCGGCCGAAGGCGAGGGCGAGTATCTCGCGATGGTCGCTGCGACCGAGGAGCTCTCGCGCGGCTCGCTCGGCGTCGGCGGCTCGCTGATCACCCGGCCCGAGATTTTGGCGCGGGCGCTTCTGGCAGGCGGGACCGAAGAGCAGAAGCAGGAGTGGCTGCCGCGCATGGCCAGCGGTGAGCTGATGGTCGCGATCGCCGCGACCGAGCCCGACTACGGGTCCGACGTCGCGTCGGTGAGGACCACGGCTACCCAGGACGGGGACGGCTGGCGGATCAACGGCGTCAAGACCTGGTGCACCTTCGGCGCCAGGGCAGACGTGTTCATGCTGCTGGCGCGAACCGATCCGGATCGCTCGAAGGGCCACAAGGGACTTTCGCTCTTCGTCGTCCCGAAGGAGCGCGGCACCGGTCACGGCTTCGAGCTCAGCCAGGAGGAGGGCGGCGCCATGGAGGGCCGCGCGATCGACACGATCGGCTACCGCGGGATGCACTCCTACGAGGTCGCATTCGACAATTGGTACGTCCCCGCGGAGAACCTGATCGGCGGCGAGGAGGGACTCGGTCGCGGCTTCTACCTCCAGATGGCGGGTTTCGAGAACGGCCGCATCCAGACCGCGGCGCGCGCGGTGGGCGTGATGCAGGCCGCATACGAGGCCGCCTACGACTACGCGTCGGAGCGCAGCGTCTTCGGCAAGAAGATCATCGAGTTCCAGCTCACCCGCGCGAAGCTGGCACGGATGGCGGTGATCATCCAGGCCAGCCGCCAGTTCGCCTATCGCGTGGCCCGTCTGATGGCGCAGGGCGAGGGGGCGATGGAGGCGTCGATGGTCAAGGCCTACGTGTGCCGGGTCGCGGAGTGGGTGACCCGCGAGGCGATGCAGATCCATGGCGGCATGGGCTACGCCGAGGAGTTCCCGATCAGCCGCTACTACGTGGATGCCCGGGTGCTGTCGATCTTCGAGGGCGCGGACGAGGTCCTCGCCCTCAAGGTCATCGCCCGACGGCTTGCTCGGTGACCTCCCGGCGGCGGTAGCCGCCGGGCGCTCCTAGCGGTGGTGAGCCTTCTTGGGCTTGGGCTTGCGGTGGAGTTTGAGGTCGACCGTGCGGTCAGCGGGCTTCGCTCCCTGCCGCGGGCTCGACGACTTGACGACGAGGATGCGCCGCTTCTTGCCCTTCGGCTGCTTCGGCTTGGTGACCTTGCCGAGCTTGCAGTGGGCGGCCTTCAGCGCCACCTTCGCCCGCGCCAGCGTCTTGCCGGCGAGCTTCGGGACGATGCATGCGGGGGGCTTGGGCGGGCCGTCATCCCCTCCGCCCGGACCGGTCGGTGGCGCTTTCGTGCGCGTGTAGGAGATCGGCGCCGAGCAGGGCGAGGTGTGACCGGCCGCATCGGTGGCGGTCGCCGAGAAGGCGGCGGTGACGCCTTCCGCAACGTCGACGGGGATGCCGGGCGAGCCAAGCTCGGCTGCGCTTGCAGTGGCGACCGGCGCGCCCGGGCAGTCCGTTCCCGCATAGACGGTCACGGTCGAACCCGCCTCGGCGACGCCGAGGATGCGCGGAGTGCCGCTCGAGCCCGGCGAGGCCGGGTTGGTGCTCGTGAGCTGCGGCGCCGACGGCGGCGTGACGTCTTCCTGCTCGAGCCAGATGCCTCCCGGCCCGCCGATGCGCTCGTCGACGGTCGTGCAAACGTCCTCGTCGTCCTCGGTGACTGGAGTCGCGATCATGTCGGCCCACTGCCCGGCGATCGCTCCCGCTCCGGCGAGGCCACCGGTGAACGGCGTTCCGAAGCGCGGGCTCACGCCTCCGGAGCTGCCTAGAGTCGTGAGGGTGAGGGTTCCGGGGACCGTGACGGTGCAGGTCCCTCCGTTGGCCGTCAACGTTCCGCCCGCCGTGCCGCTCAGCGTGAGTGCACCGGTCGCCTGGTTGAAGCTCCCCGTGATGACCCCGATCTCGAACTCGACGGTGACGTCGGCGTTGAGGGGCTCGGTGATGTGCGTCGAGAAGTCGGGGACCGTCAGCTGACCATCGGCGATCAAGCCGCTGCCAGGATCGATCTGAGCCGCGAACGGCGCCGTCTCAGGCGCCTCGAACAGCGCAGCGTCCGAGAGCTGGACCCCGACGTTGGCGCGGGCCTCCGTGAACGTCATCGAGAGGGGCTCGGCGCGCGCCATCGAGGCGCAGATGCCCAGCACCAAGAGCGAGACGAGCACGATCGCCCCCGTGGCTCGCATCGCTCGGAAACTGTTCGTCGCTTCGTCCACCGACCCCGTCCTCTCTGTGTCCTTTGGCCGTCTCTCCGACCCAGCGCCGCAAGAATAGGCCACCTGGCTCCCTGGCGCAGCGGTACTCCGAGAAAATGTCCTCTAATAGTGGGGATTTTGAGCTCTCAGGACGCGCCGGTCCGGTTGTGGTTGACGGCCTCGATGTTGTGGCCGTCAGGATCGAAGACGAACGCCCCCGTAGTAGCCGGGTGGTAGACGGCGCGTTCACCGGGCGCGCCGTTGTCCGTGTAGCCGCGTCGATCGCGGCTCGGTGGAAGGCGTCGACCGCCTCGTTCGTGTCGACGCCGAACGCGAGGTGGACGTGCTCGGTCAGCGGCTCGCCGGCGACGTACGAGACCGAGGCGTTGGCGGTGACGATCTGGACGTGGTCGGGCTCGTCGACGCCGATCTCGAGACCCGTCGCCACGTAGAAGCGCCTGATGGCCGCGACGTCAGCCGTGCGGAGCCACAGGTGGTCGATCGCGCCGGTCTTGCGCTCCTGGCCCGTGTACACCGCTTCGACGCTGTTGCCATCCGGGTCGCGCAGGAACCCGCCGTAGTAGTCCTCGCGGTACTGCGGGCATCCACGCGGATCTCGTTTGCGGCTGTTCATGGGCTTTCCGTTGACCCAGCGTTGACCTGAGCTTGAGCTGGGTCCCGCCTATACGCCGAAGATGTCGAATAACAGCGCCTCGAGGTCAGAGCTAAGCGTGGGAGGGGCTTGGGCTTCGTCGCAGCACGGAGGCTGATCTGACCGGCGTCGCCCGCGAGCGGACAGCCCGGGGAAGATCTCGGCCAACGTGGCGCTTGGGTTCTGGCTTTCGGTGTGTTGAGCGAGAGAGACGATGACGATGCTCGCGTCGGGTCGATAGACCGTTGTCAGACGCCAAGCTCGATAGAGCGACCGCTGACACATCGGGAAATCGCTCTCAGCCGAAGCAGCCAGTCGCTTCCCTCCCGCCCGACAACCTTCCCCCTTGAGCGCCTGAACGGCAGCGTCATAGCTACGACGCTCTGTCCGACTGAGTCCCTCGACAGCGGAACGCACACTAGGGACGACAAAGACGGCGTACGCCACCAACTAGGCAGGCTCGAGCCTGCCGCGCTTGAGCTCGCCCAGCCCTTGCCTGATCTCAGGACGCTGCATCTCGGCCGTGTCCTGCAGCAGATCGACCAGGGCCTGCATCCAGTCTCGGTCTTGCCCCCGCTCACGTAGCTCCTGCAGAAACCTGCCAGCCCGGCGGACGCTGTCATGCCCCACAAGGATGGGCTTGGACCCATCAAGCCGCTCAAGGACGCCTCGGTCCAGCCACGCGCGCACAGTCGGCTCCGACACGCCGAGGTACTCCGCAGTCTCGGCGACAGGAAGTCCCGGCAAAGCAGCGACCCGCTGCTCGAGCCGAGCCGAGGCCCCCCGGACCAACTCGAGTGCAGCCGATATCGCTTCGCGCTGAGCACGCAGCTGCTCAACAAGCTCCGGAGCGTCCGCCCCTCTACCTGGCATCGCCCGCGCACTGGACTGCAGCTCATCCGCCGCGTCCGCCAGCTCCACAACGGCGAATGCCACCTGGTGCTGATCCCGTTTCGTCACGTCCCCAGGCTACCACATGCTTTCGTAATCAGTGCCGATTTTCGAAAGCCGTCCTGCCACTCGACCCCTGCACCAAGGGCCTAGGCCTGCCAACTGCTCGGCATAGAAGGCTGCGACAACCGGTCCACCGTGAGCCAGCCCCGCCACAAGCTGCTCGATGTCGTCGAGCTCCGCACTGACGCTGGTCGCTGAGCCAGAGGCAGCGTCGGCACCGCCGTCGAAGTCGGTGACGACGGCGTCCTCGTCCGACCTTTCAGTTACGGCTGGTTGCGGCTGTTCACGATTTGTGCCGCAGATGACGACTGTTGCGGGCATCCAGGCGGATTCCGTTTGCGGCTGTTCATGGGCCTTCCGTTGACCCAGCGTTGACCCCGGCCTGACCTGGGTCCCCGAAGACGTTCGCTCCCGGATTCCCTGCTCTTGGGTGAGCGCGGCCGGTCGTCGAGTGGCGTAGCGTGCCGCCTGTGGCCAAGCCGTACCGCACGACAGTCGTCTACGACCCGGATGCCCTCCAGGACTTCCTCACGGGCGTGAGGAGCAAGGAGGAGCGCAAGGCTGCGTTCAACGCCGTCGACAAGCTGCGTCGTGTCGGTGAGGCATTGGCGCCGCCGCATATGAAGCCGCTGCAGGGTGAGACGAATCTCAATGAGTTGCGTCCACGCCAGGGGCGGTCGCCCACACGCCTCCTCTACCGCCGTGTCGGCGACATCTACGTGGTGCTGGCCGTGGCCAAGGACAAGACGGATTTCGAGAAGAAGAAGCGTGCCGCCCAGGACCGAGGACGCCAGTACGGATAGAGCCTTGGCGCGCGATAAGACTTTTGTTATCATGCTCGGTATCGGCCATCCGACGGAGCAATAATGAGCAAGCGTCCGCTGAGAGATCTGAAGACCCACGGCGAGCTGGTCGCCGATGAGATGGCTGGTGATCCCGACTTCGCCGCGGAGTGGCAACGCCTGGCCCTAGCCCGCGAGGTCGCTGCCGAACTCATCCGCTACCGCAGCGAGCACGAGCTCAGCCAGCGAGCGCTCGCCGAACTGCTCGGCGTACGCCAGCCGCGCATCGTCGACCTGGAGTCCGGGGAGCGCAATCCTCGTATCGAGACGCTGATCGACATCGCACGTAAGACGGGTCTCGAGTTCGCCATCGACATCGCCCCCGCCACACACGAGCCCAAGCTCGTCACCAAGCGCATGCGCGACAGCCGCCCGGCCCATGTACATGACGATGTCTCGGTCGTCGTGGCAAGCAACCGGACGACGCCGAAATGACTCCGGCTCGCCACAAGCGTCTTGACGTTGTGGAACTCCGGGTTGACACGGGCCACTGGCCCCAGGGCACCGTCGCCACCGCCATCGAAATCGACGACAACGCCGTTCTAGTCGAGATCAGCGACGATCGAGGACACGGACTCGACTTCCTCACCCTGCCTCACCACCTCCTCGCAGCGCACAAAGCCGGCGCTCCTCGCCAAATCGCGCTGAAGCCACACGTCGACTAGGCCGCCCCCCAGGGCTGGCGCGACACCGCCACTCGCCGACCTACAAGTTATGAGTCCGACCTTCCAGTTACGGCTGGTTGCGGCTGTTCGCGATTCTCGCCGCAGATGACGACTATCGCGGGCATCTAGCGGCATTTCGCTTGCGGCTGTTCATGGGCCTTCCGTTGACCCAGCGTTGACCTCACCTTGACCTGGGACCCTGCAGCTCGAACGCCTGAGAGCCACGCGCTCCTTCTAGTCGTCCGGAACGCGATGATCCGGCCATGTCGACCACGATCGACTTGGATGGGAGTTCCGGCGCCGGCGATGGCTACCGGAGAAACTTCCTGCTGGAGCGCGACCTGGAATCACCGATCGTCGTCAACGCCGCTCGCCTCGGTCTGTCACATCCCATGTTCTTGGTGCGACTCCGACTATTCGTGGACTGGCACCTGGCAGCAGGCCATGACGTCTCTGTCACTCCCCCCGCCCAGCCCGACGTACTCCAGCAGTGGGGCGACATGCGACTCGCCGACGGATGGCCTGCGGACACGATCGTGGCGCTGCCAGAGCCGCACCCTCGCACCCACTCGATACTGGCGATCCACCGGCTACGGACATTCCATGATGTCGAAGATGCGGCCGCTGCTGCTGCCGAGCTGCTGGGCCACCAAGCTCCAGAGCTAGCGCGCTGGGGCGAGGCAGCGCATATGGCGATCAGCGAACTCTGCGACAACGCAATCCAGCACGGAACGAACGAGCTAGGCGCTTACGTAGTCGCCGATCGGACTATCGACCCGCAGCCTTGCTTTCGCATGGCTATAGCCGATCTGGGGATCGGCATCCCGGAACACATCCGAGCGCGACATCCAGAATGGCAAGACGACAATGCGGCGATCAGCCGCGTTCTAGATCGCGGCGTGACCGGCACCGGCGATCCCCACCGCGGCAATGGCTACGCCGAGGTCCTCGACCTAGCTCACGCTGCACAGCTTCAGCGGGCACAGTCCGCCCTAAGCCTCGACATCAGGTCAGCCAAGGGACGCGTTGAAGTAGCTTTGGTCGATGGCACCATGCGCCCCACGCCGCTGGATACCCAGCCCCGACGAGGGACCTGGATCTCCTACGAGATCACGACGGTCGGCTAGCGTGAGCGAGATGAGGCCATTCGTCCGTAGCTCCATGTACGGTCGCGCTATCGAGGGTCCGCATCGATACCAAGGAGCTGATTCGTAATGGCCCGGGTTTCGTTGAGCACGTTCGGCACGTCCTTCGCCACTCGAGGGCGAGGCCAAGAGCTTCGGGAGCAGATCCTCACTGATGCCGGCACTGCCGGCCCCCTCGTGATCGACCTCGACGGCGTGAAGCACGTCAGCTACTCCTTCGCAGACGAACTCCTCGCCAAGCTCAGCACCAACGCAGACATCGCCCTCGAGATCGTCGGAGCCAGCCCAAACGTCCAGCGCACGGTCGACGACGCCATCCGCCGCCGCTCCACCGTCCCATCAGCCTGCTGACTCGCCTAGCCGAGCCGCTCAGCAGTTAGAGCGATCGACCTACAGGTTATGAGTCCGACCTTTCAGTTACGGCTGGTTGCGGCTGTTCACGATCCCAGCCGCAAATGACGACTATCGCGGGCAACCAAGCGGATCTCGTTTGCGGCTGTTCATGGGCCTTCCGTTGACCCAGCGTTGGGCCCGGCTTGATCTGGGTCCCAGAGGACCCCTGATGCTGAGGCGCTTGATCTTCAAACCCGATGCGGATCGGCTACGGTCCAACGGACTCGGCCGAAATCGCTGGAGGTTGACCTGTTGGGCAGCATCCGTATTGAGCAGCAGGTGACGACCGTGGCACCGTTGGAAGCGCTGATCGCGGTCGCGCTTCAGCCCGGAGACTACGTCGCGTACGAACCGCGGCTGGTATCAGCGCGGTGGCTGGATGCTGGCGCACCGTATGTTGGCGCCCGGATGGAAGTCGTGACTGACATGCCGTTCACCATTTCGATCGTGCGGAGGATCGTAGGAAATCCGCGGGGCACAGTGACGATCACCGAGTGGGATCCTCCACGGAGGTTTGCCGGCCACTTTAACGGCCGAGGACTCAACGGCGAATTCAGCGTCGACCTGCACGATCGCGGCGGAATTCGTCAACTGGACGTCGACGGAGCCGTGACTCCGGCGTCGAAATGGGCGTGGCTCATGCTCCAACCGTTGCGCCCACGCCTCGAGCAGCTCGCCGCGCAGTCCGTCCAGCGCGGCTTGAAGCGCCTTGAAGGTTACTTGGCAGAATCCAAACAATCGCTATAGGCTCTTCGAGTAGGCGGGTCGATGTCATCTAAGACGAAGGAGCCCATACGGTGATGACTGCTGCTGCACAATGGATCGACGAGGGACGACGCGACCGCTGGCTTGCCACGTTCACGTTGGCGCGGCTCCTCTTGGTTCCCGCGATGGCGGTGACGTTCATGGTTGATCCGGCAGTGACCACGGCGTTTCTTATCGCCTACATGTTTGCTGACCTCCTCGATGGAGTAGTGGCCCGCCGGCTGAGTGCCGACGGAGTCCAGCGGGTCGTACTCGACAGCATTGTCGACCGCATTGCTATCGACGCCTGCCTTGTGGCCGCATGGCTCGTCGGAGCGCTACCTGGCGTGCTCCTAGTCGGGTTCCTCGCGCGCGACGTCTACCTCATGGTGATTTGCCGCCGGATGGTCCGCGAGCACGGCGTCGCGATCAAGGCAGACATCATCTACCGCGGGCTCAGCTTCACGATCGCCGTCTGGGCCGCTATGGCGCCATTCGTCTCGCAGCCGGTCCGAACTGTCTTCGCAACGGTGATCCTCGCTGCCGCGCTCGGAGTCGCCGCCGACTTGAGCCGCCTTGTCCGCGCGGTGCGTAACGCGCCGCTCAGCCTGCACGACCGCGTCGTACCGGCCTACGTGCTCCGCCGCTCCCTGGCCTCCGTTGCCACTCAGGAGGTTCGGCCAGCACTAGTCCCGGCAGTGACCACTGCCTCGTAGACATGGAAGGGTCTCGCGTCATAGGGCTTCCGCGGCCGTCTAGCCGCTTCACACCTGAGGAGCAGGCGATCGCGGTCTGGTGCTCGCATGCCGGTCTGCTCCTAGTGGTGAGCGTTGTTATGGCAGTGGGTTTTAGTGAGGGGGCACCGGACGCCTTCTATTTCGCCGAGGGGGGAATACTGCTGATCCTCGGCACTTTTCTTGGCGACTTCAGCAACGTGCCCAAGTTCTTCAGTCGCTGGTTTCCCCGACTGGGAGCAGCCTTCGCGCGTGCGACTGTCGCATGGGCGCGATCTGGGCCCCGCTATGCGTTCGCCCTCGCTTTCGTGTTGCAGTATGTAGCGCTCACCCCTCTTCTGAAGCTTACCGGGGGACCCATCGACAGCCCCTTTGCTCAGCTTGTCGTGGCGTTTGCTGTCTTTGTGCCGATTTTGGCGAGTGGTTCGTTTACGATTGGGTTTTCGGTGCTTTGGTCGGTCGGCTACTACGCTACGTTCGTCGCGACCAGCGGGTTCGATAGTGCAGATGCCGCTCGACCGAGCCCTTGGGTGTTCTTTGCCGTGACGGTCCTAATTCTGTTTGTCACAGTCGGCGTAACGGTCCTCGATCGCAAAGACACCGATCGTCAGTACATGGAGTATCTAAGCGTTGGGGGCGGTAATGGTCAAGGCGAGGGGGATGCTGCCAAAGACGACGAGACGCCATCCCGACCAGACGCCCTGACATGATCGGCGTACCTTGTACGAACTAAGCGCTCCAGACGCCCGTGCTCTAGCGGGCGAGATGTTTGAGGAGTTCGAGACGAAGTTGGCCAAACTTGTCAGCCAACTACCGAGCCACATCGAGCTAATCGACTATGCACTGCGGACTGGGCATCGGACGCGTCCGGTTGGGTGCCTGCTGTCGTGTGCGGCGGTCGGCAGCGACTGGCGGAAGGCGATCGATGCCGCGATCGCGATTGAGCTGGTGCATAAGTCATCGGTGGTGCGCGACGACATCGTCGATGGTGATGAGATGCGCAGCGGTCAGCCCGCTCTGCACGCGGTGTTCGGTACCGCGGCTGCGATCGCCGCGAGTGATCTGTTGTGGACGTTAGCGTTGCGCGACATCGCCGCCATGGGTGCTGCCTTTACACACCCCTTTGCAGAGGCTCTCCACGACATGGCGGCCGGCCAGCTCGAGGACGTCGTGCCAAGCGCCAACGCCGAAACAGTTGACGGGCGAGTGCTCGTCGAGGAGCGCAAGACGGGGGTGCTGTCCCAACTCGCGTGCCGCGTGGGGGCGATCGTGGGATCTGGGCAACCGCACCAAGTCGAGGCGCTTGCCCGCTACGGGCACGCGCTCGGCACGGCCTTCCAACTCCTCAACGACGTGCGCAATCTGAAAGGGATAGAGACCGATCGGTCAGCCGCGTCGGACATCCGCAAGCGGCGCGACACCGTATTGAGCGCCTACGCTCGGGCAACCGCCGCGTCGCCCGAGCGCGGACTACTCGATGCAATTCGGAACGGCTCTGGCGACCTCTCAGATGAGGAGGTGGAGGTGGTACGCGAGGCGATCATAGCCTCCGGCGCTCCGCGCTTCGGCGAGGAGATGGCCGTTCGGCTGCTGGCCGACGCTCGTGCAGAGCTCGAGACCTTGGTGCCTAGCGCCGCGCGCGACATCCTCGAGTCGCTCACCCAGGACGCATTACTCGCTTATGCATTCTGACGGGTGCGCCTAATCTCCCCGACGTTTGGCGACTATCGGCGCTATCGACGACCCTCCTCAACTTCTGGGCGGCCCGAGCAGCCGGTGGCGACTCGAGCCGGTGGACCTACAAGTTATGAGTCCACCTTTCAGTTACGGCTGGTTGCGGATGTTCAGGATTCTGGCCGCAGATGACAACCATCGCCGGGATTCGAGCGGATTTCCTTTGCGGCTGTTCATGGGCCTTCCGTTGACCCCGCGTTGACCCAGCCTTGACCTGGGACCTCGTGGACGCTTTGCAAGCGCCTGCGAAGCGACCTTCTAGCGTTGCCGTCCGCGCCTTCGATAAGACTCGGTTCAGTGGTCGGCGCTCCTGAGATTCCAAATGAGCCAGTTGATCCCGCAAGGGAGGAGAACACCCTGCGCGCACCCCAGCGCACTCGCACCATCCGTTTGGGAAGACCGCGCGGCGTGTCCCGATCGCTCACTCTCAGCTTCGTTGCAGGAGGTGTCCTCGCATCGTTCGGGATCCCAACCGCGTTCGCACTTTGGATCGATGACGCAACGACGCAGAACGCTGTCCTAGCAGGCCTTCTAGTAGCGATTGTGGCACTCATACTTGCCGAGCATTTTCGCTACTACAACAGGACCCCCAAGCTTGCGCGGCTTGAGTCGGCCCTTGAGAACAAACAGACCTTCGCTTACTTCGACCGCATTCTGTCCCATGAAGCTGCCATTGCCCGAGTCATCGCCTGCGCTGGTCCGGGAAGAGACTTCTTCCTTCAGCGCATTGCGGAACTGCGTGAAGCATCTGCCTGGGCCGACCTAGCAGCTGGCCAGGTTAGGCTGTCAACTGAAGAGGAGTTCCCAGCACGACTTAGTTTTGTCAGGCTAGCGCGACACTCGGTGGTCGGAGTTTCATTCGACGAGTCTCCCTTCTGGCGCAGCCCTGCAGGACAGAATTATCTTGACGTACAACGAACAGAAATCGTCGAGCGCAATCTGCACGTCACGCGCATCTTTGTCTGTACGGCTAAGGAACTGCACTCATGGCGTGACATCTTCGACGCTCAAGAAGCCTGTGGCATTGAGGTACTAGTCTTAGACCCGAAGAATCGCCTGCCATCGGACGAGGAAGACTTCAACGTCTACGACAGCGAAGTTGTGCGGTTCGCTGCTTCGGCCGATCCAGGCCTTCCCTTTCCTTCCGGTACGCGGTCAGCCACTTTTTCCGTACGCGCCGGCGATGTCCGCCGCTACTTGACCCGAGTCGAGTCCCTCAGAAGTCGTAGCAGCAGTCCTAAGACCCTAACCGCGCGCCTGCAAGACTTGGACTAGCGCAAACACATCCCCTACGAGAGGTGATCCATACGCCGCATCGTGACCTACAGGTTATGAGCACGCCCTTTCAGTTACGGCTGGTTGCGGCTGTTCGTGATTCTGGCCGTAGATGACGACTATTGCGAGCGTTCAGCGGCATTTCGTTTGCGGCTGTTTATGGGCCTTCCGTTGACCCGGCGTTGACCTAGCTTTGACCCGGGACCTCGCTCCGAGCCGTAGATCCGACGCGAGGTGACGTATCCTGAGCGTGCACGTGCCAGCATCCTCAAAGCAGCCCGCGCTGAAGGGATACGTCTATCGACTTTCGGACGAGCGGATTCTTGAACGTCTAGAAACCGAGAACACCTTCACCGACGTATTTGGCTACGGTGCAGTCGGCGACCGCCAACTCGCGCTGATCACTTTCGAAGACGGGGCGATCGATGCGCTGGCAACCATGGTGCGCGGTCAAGCAGTGGCTTCCTACAAGCGAGTGGTGCGTTTCGCCGTCGTCACGCCGATCGAGCCGCCACTGAAACTCGAGGATCTACTGAACGCGCTCCCTCGCCCGTCCCTTCGTGGCGTCACCTCCGCGCTGGCTAACGGAGGCGCGATCGAACCTATCGGCTTCGCCAGCGTAGTAGAGGGTCTCGCAAAGGCGCGCCCCGAATTGGCCTCCGTCCTATCGGATTTGTCGGCTGCGCTCGGCGCTGGACCACGTTACGGTGGGCGCTCCGGCGAGGTGCTCGGTTTCGAACGCGACGCCGTTGGCGTAGCCCTCGACGCCGCCGGCCTAGATCGTGTGCGATCTGAAGTCCTACGGGCATGGCGTCCGGCAACCACGACGGCTCCCTACCTACAGGGCCTGAGCGATCGACGGTTTAACGAAGATCAGATGCTCGCTCACGATCTTCGCGTGTTTGGCGATTGGGCCATCCACGACGCAGGCGATCCGATGGTCGTCTCGTTCACTGACGGGCGCAGGCAAGTAACGGTAGCCAACGTCAACCGCACGAGTGTGGAAAGCAGCACCGGCGCGGATCTCATCTACTACTCGCACGACTGGCAGGCCTATGTACTAGTGCAGTACAAGCGGATGGAGCATGAGTCGGGAAAGGGCTGGAGCCTGCGTCCTACTCGTGCCGGACGGCTACGAGAAGAACTCCTGCGCCTAAAGGCTTTGCCACGTGCTGAAACTCCCCCGAGCGGGTCTGACGCTTTCCGCCTTTCCGATGAGCCCGCTTATCTCAAGCTATGCCGACAACTACATCTTGGTGCTGAGCAGGGACGTCTGGCTGACGGCATCTACCTTCCCGTCTCGTTCTATGAGCTACTCATAGCAGCGCCACACGCACGCGGCCCCAAAGGCGGACGGCGCCTAGTGCTCGAAGATCTGCAAGAACGCTGGCTAACCAACGGCAGTTTCGTCGAGATGGTCGGACGCGGCTTCATCGGTTCCCGCGAGATCGACACCGAGGCAATCACAAAGCAAATCTACGCGGCGCTCGAGGATCGACGCTCTGTAACGTTGGCCGTGGGAGGTCACGCCCGACACCGGACAGGTGGGCGCGACTGAGACCTCGCCCAGCTTGGCTAGACCCTTCGCTTTACGCAGTCGCCAGTTGCTAGCGGCAGCGAGGAACCCAATCACCGATCAATGCGTCCGCCAATCTGCGTGTTGCGCCCCCAGTGCGACGCTCGCAAAGATCTCAAACATTGCCTGCTTCGCATCTTGCCCAATGACTACACATCGAAAGTCCATGGCTCGAATACGTACCCGTGCAGCATCGAGGTAAGGCTGAGCCATTTGGTGCGCCCTGAACGATGCTCGGCTCATCGATAGCTCCGGATTGTCCTCTCGAGCTGCGGTGATAGCCATGCGGAACGCCAAAGTGGCGGACAGGCTCTCCGAGGGGGAGGTCTGCTGTCGACGCCGCTGTTGAAGATTGCGCGTACGGCCGACGTGAATAACCGCGTCGCCTTCAGCGAGAAGGTAAACCCCCGGCGCCATCGGGGGAGCGGGTCGCTCACGGGGACGGTACGCGTATCCGGAGGCCAGCGTGTTGAGCAGCGCGTCGAATTGTTCCGTGAGCGCCCACGCAACTACCCGCTGCTCCACGTCAATAGGGATCGAGGACATGCCCTCAGCCTCACTGATCGCATGAATCTTACGCGGAGTGGGTTCCGGAAGGCTCGACGCGTTCGCATCCGGCTCCGACCGCGCGAGCCAGGAATAGGGACTGCGCAGACTTCGGCGGAGCGCCTATTCACCTCCCCTGAGCGCGTCCTTAACTAGCACCAAGTGATCCCCTCCTGGGCCGATGTACTGCTGAAGCGGAGCGAGCTCCTCCACGTCGCCCGTTGGCGTGCCCCACGTACTCTTAGTAAACAGCACCCGCTCCACGAGATTCTGCAAGCGCCCGACACGTCGGGCGCACTCATGTTCTACCAACATTACCTCGTGAACGCCAGCCTTCGACTGGGCATGACTTGCTCGTCCCCGCAGAACGAATAGATCCTTGATCTCGCCAATAGTGAACGCCATCTCCTGGGCAGGTCCGTACTTCACTAGCAGCTCCACAAGCTCATTATTGATCTTGCCGAACGCCGACTCGAGGACACGCCAGAGTTCTCGAAAGCGCGCAACATCCAAGGTGAGCTTGCTGGCGTTCGCATACAGACGTACACCCGCTATCCGATCAAGCAAGACCTGGACGCTATCCGCATCGGCCTGCGCCGGGAACGTGCGCGAGGTGTAACGAATACCGGTCTCCACGAACAGCTGATCAGCCCCCAATCGAGCGATGAGATCTTGATCCTTCTGGTCCTCCGGAACACACCGTTGCTCACCCTTTCGGCCAGCTAGATAGAGCGGCACGTCGCTGAGGAAACTCACGGCGCTGATGAAGTTCTCGGCCAACAGCCGCTCAGGCGCCTCGTCATCGTGGATTCGAAGACGCGGTACCTCACTACCCTCGGCGAGCCCTACGCGCGAAGGCTCAATCATGCGTCGCACCGCAAGAGTTAGCTTGTCTTCCTCGCGACGCAGAGATACAACCGCGTCGTCAGCCATCTCGACCGCTATGGGAAGGGTAGCTGCCTGCTCAACTCTTGAAGAGGTCTCCTGAACACTGAAGAGGGTCTCTAGTACCATGCGTTAGATTCTGACGCCCCTCGCCCGGGGATGACCTCAGGCCACCTCCCGAGGTGTCGACCTTCAGGTTATGAGTTCAGGTGAGGGTTTGCGGGTGTTGATGGATGATGAGCGAAGTACCTGCAAAGCCTGACTTTTACTAGGCGTCCGTGACCTTCCGGGTTGTCACGAGTTCCGGACATTGCGCTGGCCTCCTGTTGACCTGAGCACCGACTGGACGAGGTCGCCGGTTCTAGAATCAAGCAATGCGCAAACGTCAGCTTTCGAGCCCGCGTCATCCATGAAGCCCTACGACGATGGCGTAATTACGGTCGCCATTCAGGTAACGGGCTTGCGCTCGGCCGTCGAGCGGTTGGAACTCGCCGCCGGCACGAACGATCCCGTGAGCACCTACTTGCCGCTGTTTGAAGCGCTGAACTGGGTAGCTTCGATTGACGAGCGAATCGGCCTCATATGGCGGCCGGAGGGCGGCGAGACTCCACAGCGCGAGAAATGGCGAGAGAGAGTCTCCAGCGGATCGCTCATCGTCGGCATCGACTGGGTCCGCAACGTCGTTCATCACCGGTGGGCTGATGCCCTGCAGGTTGAGACCCAAGAGGGATCTCCGGCGTGGGTCTGGCGGAGTATCCATGAGATGCCAGAGCGACGCTCTCGACGGAAGAAAGCTCGGGCAAAGGGGATCGACGGATCTGTCGCATACGCAGATCAACTTCAGGGACGCGCGGCTGTAGCGACGCTCCGTACGGTGCTCCCCGACTTCGAATTCGTAGCTGGTTTGCTCGAACCGCCTCGCCCGGACTACAGCAAGCCAGCGGCTGACGTCACCTAGAGCGCCCGAGAGGCTTTATGCCCGGAAGCTGCCGTCGCGCCCCTTCCTCGACCAGTTGGCGAGAAATGCGGGTGATTGCGGCTAGCTCCGCAGCCCAGTCGGCCAAGTCGGTTGCCGCGCGAAGGTCCAAGGGCATGGATTCGTGGATCTCGCGCTCGATCTCCTGGAGGAGCCTGAGTATGGCGTCCTGCGATGCCTCGACCAGGAACCAAGCATCGGCGGCGTCGATGCTGAGCTGATGGTGTTCGTCGCTATTCGTCATCGGGTAGTAGCGGAAGCTGGCCGTCGTCGTCTTCGTCCGTTGCGGACTTGTCCGGCTGTGGCGGCTCGATAGGCGTAAGGGGCTCACCTAGGTCGTCTTCGAGCAGGTGGATGTAGGTGTCGAGGGTGAAGCTGGGGGCATGGTGGCCGAGCCAGCGTTGGACTTGGACCACGTTGCGGCCTTCGGCGAAGAGGACCGAGGCGCAGGTGTGGCGGAAGGTGTGGAAGCCGCACCACGGCACGCTGGCCTTCTTCGCGGCTGGACGGATGACGCGGTTGCGGACGTTGTCGCGATCGAGCCGCGTCCCTGCCTGGGAGGGAAAGACCGGCTCGTAGGGCTCTATGCGGAGGGCTCGGAGCTCGCCGGCGATGTCCGAGGCGAGTGGGACCTTGCGGCGGCCGTAGCGGGTCTTGACCGGCCCCAGCTCGCCGAGCCACTTGCCGTCGCGCTTGCTCATGCGCCAGCGCTGCCGTACCCGCAGGTACGGCGCGGCGGCGTCGAGGTGGAGATGCCGGCCGTCGAGGCCAAGCAGCTCAGAGGCTCGTAGCCCGGTCCTCGCTGCGAGGTCGAAGAGCAACCGGTAGTCGGGCTGGACGCAGTCGAGGAACGCGACGAGCTGCGCGCGGGAGAGCGGTCGGCGTTCCTGGTCCTCGCTGATCGTCTCGCGGTGCGGCAGGACTGCGTCGACGGCTGGGTTGTGGGCGATCACCCCTTCGCGCCGAGCGGTCGCGAGGCACGCGGAGACGGGGACAAGCGCGTTGCGGATGGACGAGTCCGAGAGGGTGCCGCCGTTGCGGTTCGGTTGGCACACGAGCCAGGCGATGAAGTCGGCGATCTCCCTGGGGTCGATCTGGGTGAGCGTCATCGTCGGCGGGAAGTAGCGCAGCGCGTAGCGGTCGAGCAGCGCGCGGTACTCCTCCCTGGTCTCGTGTCGAAAGCCGCGCCGGCCGGTGCCCTGGTAGCGGTCGATCCACTCGCGAGCGAAGTCGTGGAAGGTCGTCTTGGTCAGCGGAGCGAACTCGCCACGAGCGATCTGCGATTCGCGCTTTCGCTTGCCCTCCCGCGCTTCGGCCATCGTGCGGAAGGTCTCGGTGTGCTGACGGCCACGGTGGCGGTAGACGATCACGTAGGTGCAGTCGCAGCGCCGTCCGCGCGGACAGTCCTTGACGTGCCGGCGATAAACGCCCGGAGTCGAGATCTTCTCAAGCTTCGCTGCCACGCGCACCTCCAGAGCCGAAACGCCCGCAAGCAACCGGCAAGCTGCCGCGGCCGTGGCTAGGGACGGCGTGCACCACCCCGCGCCACCCATTCATCCAGCTCCGACCGCCGGAACAGCAGCCGCGAGCCGTCGCGCATGTGCGGTATCCGCCGCGCCGACACCAACGCGTAGATGCGCGAGCGCGGACACGCGAGATGCTCGGCGGCGTCGTTGACGCCGATCCAGGGCTCAGCGTCGGTCGCCGCGCGGCGCTCAAGCAGCTCGAGCGCTCGCGCAGCGACGGCCTCCACCAGTGCTGAAGGCACGGGCAGCGAGAAGTCGCTGCCATCGATGTGGTCAGTCTTGCGGTCATTGTTGGTGTCTCCCGTCGAGGTCATCAACGGGGATGTCGGGATTGGCGGGCTTTTCACCCCCTCCCCTGTCGAAATTCGTCCGCCGATCAGGCGTCGCGCAGGCGGGCGCTCTCAGTCGCCGCCCTGCTCGCGAACGCGAACTGCCCGACGCGATGCACGAGCCCAGCGCCGTAGAGGTCCTGCAGCGCATCCTCGACATCCACCAGCGACGGCTCGTCGGTCTCGCACGCCTCGTCGCTGGACGAGATCGCCTGCGCCAGTTCGCGCATCGTCCACAGCGCCGGATGGCTGCTGACGAGCAGATCGAGCACCACGCGGTGCTCGGCCCAGTGGTCCTGACCGGACCCTTCGCGGATAGTCTGGTCCTGCATGGGAGCTGATACCTCCTGTGCCAGGCCCCGGGCCGTTCGCGCGGCGCCGGGGCCACTTAGTAGGTCGTGGCCCAACGCGAGCCAACTTCAACTATAGGCGATGGTGCGGACGCTGTCAGCCCGGCAGGGTTCGCGCCCGTGGCCACACCGACCACCAAGGCACTTGGCCGAGCCGTCCGCGCCCTACGCACAGAACAGAGCCTCAGCCAAGAAGACCTCGCCCACAAGGCCGAGATCAGCGTCCAGTACCTCTCCGGGATTGAAGGCGGCCACCGCAATCCCACCTGGGTCGTGCTCACTCGGCTCGCGGCCGGCTTAAACCTGCCGGTCTCGTCCCTCGCCAGCCGCGCAGAACGCGAATAGCGGACCGGCTTCATCTCGGCGCAGAAGGCTCTAGCACGCGGGTGCGTAGAGTGTATGCGGCTGTCGGGGTTGGGTCATATGGACGAAGCGGGATGCAGACGACGGGTTGATGGGGAGCGGTGCAGGCTGATGGGTTGTGCATGAGGGCGGGCGGCTGCGGAGGCGTTCAGAGCGGGCGCAGGACCGTGCGGCAGGGGTACGGGGCGAGGGGTAGAAGCGGAGCTGGTTGAGACGGGTAGGCGCGATAGCCGACTGACGATCGGCGACAACCGTCCAGTCGCGCTGTGAAGCGAATCCCGTCGCTTCCCCTTCGTGGGGCCTTGGCTGGAGCAATCGTCGGCGCCGACCCGTAGTCTCGCCTCCGTGTCTAGCGTCGTTGAATCCACAGAGCGATCTGCGCGGAGCGGACAAGCCGCTACCGCGCTAGCTCCTGGACCAGCCGCACCGCTCGAGTTCGCGGGTGACCAAGAACGCCTACGCCTGACGCACTACTTATTCCGCTTCCCCGCAAAGTTCCACCCTCCTGTGGCCGCGCATCTGTTGCGTGACTACACGACAGCGGGCGATACGGTGCTAGACCCCTTCTGCGGAAGCGGCACGCTGATGATAGAAGCCGCAGTAGAAGGCCGCCACTCTGTGGGATTCGACGTGGACCCCCTTAGCGTGTTCATCTCGCGCACGAAAGCATGTCCGCTCGATCCGACGATACTTCGCTCAGCGCTGGCTCAGCTCCTGAAGCGGATCACGCAAATGCGGCGCAGCCCCGATGAATATGAGCAGCGCAAGTGGAAAGACCTTTCTGACGCCGAATGGCGTGATGAGCTTGAGGGCTTATGGGTTCCGGCCATTCCCAACCTGGAACATTGGTTCCGACGATACGTCGTCACTGATCTCGCCCGGCTACTCGCCCTAATTGACGAGACTTGCCGTGGCAGAGAACGTGCTTTCTTCCGTCTTATTTTTGCTTCCTGCATTCGCAACGCTTCGAATGCAGACCCGGTTCCTGTGTCGGGACTGGAAGTAACCAAACATATGCGCGCCCTTGATCAGGCAGGACGGGTGGTTGATCCCTTCCAACTCTTCGAGACTCGCAGCCGTCGCGCTATCGACGGCATGGCCGAATTCTATGAGCTGCATGATCCGGCTGCCACAGTGCGTTGCCGCAGAGCAGACGCCACTAGAGCCCTACCGAAACTCGGGACTATTGATGCTGTCATTACTTCGCCGCCGTATCACGGCGCCGTCGACTACTACCGTCGGCACCAACTTGAACAGTTTTGGCTTGGACTCGTTACAAGCCAGAGCGACCGCCTCACTCTTCTTGATGACTATCTTGGACGTCCCAAGGTACCGGCACGACACCGATTCGTGAAAGACAAGCACCCCCTTCCACAGTGGGCATCGGATCTAGAAGGACAGATCGCGCAGCAAGATCCGGAGCGAGCACGCGCCTTTCGCCACTACTGCGTTGGCATGTCCAAGAGCCTCCAGCACATCGCTTCTACGATCAAACCCGGGGGGAGGGCGATCTTCGTTGTCGGTCACTCTCGCTGGAAAGACACCGTTATAGATACGTCGCGACTCTTCTCCGAACTCTCTGAAGGGGCCTTGACGCTGCTTGAGAGTCGCTGGTATCCGGTGACCAACCGATACATGTCGTACCAGCGTCATAATGGCGCTTCGATCGACAAAGAGTACGTCTTGGTTTACGAGGCTCAGGACTCCGTCTGACGAAAGGCGCCTGGCCGTCGAGGGGTTAGATCCCCATCTACCAAATGGGCAACTCGGCGCCGGAGCTCATCTCCGTCAACCCGCAAAAAGGCGCGCTTGTCCGTTCCAAGATGAAGTCCCCCCGCGCTCGCGGACGCAAGGGTTTCAAGCGCATCCCTTACTTCATCCGCTTTGACGCCTTGAAACTGAGAATTGGCAGCAAGCGACATAGCAATCGCAGAGACGTCCGGTTGAACCCCCGCTACCCTGCCCGTGAGTTCAATTAGCTCATCGAGCACCGTTGATCGTAATTCAGTCTGAGTCCATCCCGGCGTCGCCAAAAGATGCTCGATAGCCGCTGCAACCTCTCCTGGGGCAAAATCTTTCAGGACGATCTCAAGCACCTCGCGAGTCGTAAGATGCCGCCGCTCCGTCGCCTCGATAACCCGTGCAAGATCCTCAGTCGTCCAACACGAAACCTTGTTAGTCCGAGCACGTCTAGCCGCCTGACCGGTCATGGAATCGCCAGGGTAGGCCGTGGCAAGCAATAGACAGCCTGCGGCTTCCTCCTCGTCTGCGTGGCTTCGCAGTCCATCGAAACCGAGACGACTAAGCGATACCTCGCCCCCAGTTTCCGACGATTTAGCTTCCAAGGTAAGGATGATGGTCTTGTCACCGTCGAAGAACTCCGCGATTCCGTCTGGATTGTCCGAGCCCGAAACGTGCCGAGTCGTGAAGCCGAGTAGACGCATGGCGGCCACGAGTGCGGCCTCATACTCCTTGTCGTGATACTGACTCTCCCGCAGACTGCGAGCTAGAGCCGCCGGCGAATAGGAACGCTCCTGAGCAAGGGACCGCAGAAGCTGATCGTGGCGCTCGATGATCTGGCGTACCTGTCCGGTCGCGACGCCAGCCTCACGGAGATAGATTTCCAACATTGCCTCAGAAGTAGCTAGCAATTCGACTAGCTCTCGGGCGCGTCCCTTTACTTCGCCGAACTCAACAACCACCGGGTGCTCTTCGTTTAAGATGAATGCTCGGTCATCCGGGTCGAAGAGCACTAGACGCTCCCCCCGACCACGCTCTTCGTAGCGATACCTGTAGCTTCGTCGTTGTGTTTGGTCGCCGTAGAGTTCTTGGACCAACGCCTCCGTCTTCGAGGGGTCGGCGTCGAACCGCACTAGCGTCCACTCCTCACCTTGGTCCTCGTAGACCTCGGCGGCTACCACAGCGTCCGCAACGGGATGTTCCACCAACCCTGGACTCACAAAGCTGCGGTCAGACTCCTTCTTACGACGTTCCTGTTCTGCCTTCTCATGGAGATAGTCGTCATACTGCGTGCGAGCCTGGCTGAAGAGTGCACCCAGTAGTTCCTCGAACACGAGGCGCGCGGTCGAACGCTCCACAGCTTCACGAGGCGCCGTAAGATCCTCGTCGAGATCATCCGCATCAACCTGAGCGATGAACCGGTTAAAGGTCTGGTAAGACCGCGGTTTGAGTCCGAAGAGAGGATCCTCTTCGTTGACCAAACGCCCCAGCACTCGTACGAAATAGCCGTGGCTACGGCCTAAGTCAGCCCGTTTGGTGGTCGGGCGGTAAAGGGACTCTCGGGCTACTCGGACTCGACCCGTGACTCCATTCGGCAATGCAGCGCATCGAAGGACATCACCGTCGCGCTCCCATTGCTCCTCAGTCTTCTGGGACAGGTCATTGAGACGATCGTCCGCCAGTTCAGCGACCTTGAAGTCTACGACCCATTCAACATCTTCATCGACACTATCGACCTGTTGGCCATTGAGTAGCAGAGAAAAGTTGCTGTCCAAAGGCATCGCGGTACGGAAGATCCACTCCAAGCGCGGCGTCGTCAGCTTTTGGGCAGCTGGCTTTAAGTTTTCTAGCACGACGAAAGTCCAGCTCTGATCATCTTCGGCGCAGAGAGCGGTGGGGTCTTGATTCACGAGTTCAGCCAAATCTCGAAAGGCATCGTCGACCCCGAGTTCTTGAGGCGACGACTCAATGACATCAACTTCGACTGGCGCGACACTTCCACCAGCCTCTTCCGACGATGAGAAGATCGTGAAATCAACCGAAACCGAGAGGATCCGCTCGGCCGTTCGAGTTATGTAGGTGATTCGATTGGCGACAGCGTACGTCGCAAGTTTTCCGATCCCGAACTTTCCGATCTGTCGCCGGTTAGGCGTTACAGATCGGTCCGCATCGCGCTTACGACTTGCCCCTACCATCCATAGGTCTTTGAGACCCGCTAGGTCCATCCCGTGCCCATTGTCGAAGACCACGATGGGCGCGCTCTCGCCGGCCGCTGGTACGTGAACCGAGCAGGTTTCAGCGTCAGCGTCCCACGCATTTACGACCAGTTCTTCGATCGCCTTCGCCGGAGACGAATAGAGCTGCTCGGACAGAAGTCGGATCAGCTCGTAGGAGATTTGGACGCGCAGCGCCTCGGGCAAAGGCTCTCCAAGCGGCGTGAGGCGATCTATAAGAGGCGCGGGAGCCTGCGAAGCATCCTCTTCGCTAGACCCGTCGCTTACGTTCTCCAGATCGGTCATCTCATCCATACTGAGGTGGCGAGGATAGATACTTAGCTTGCGATAAGCGTCATCGGCGGATGCTCGCCAAAGCATCAGGCCTGCAAGGAAGCGGTTGCTCCAGCCATGCCCGCGAGATCGGCTGTTGACCTAAGCGTTGACCTAGGCGTGCAACTCCAGATCGCCCGGTTGCCCCTCCCAACACAAAAGCCCCGCTCTCGCGGGGCTTTCGTCTCTATAGCGGGGGCGGGTCTTGAACCCAATCCCCCGACGCGCCGTCAAGCCAGGTACCGCATCGCCGAGAAGGGTGCTCTCGCTTGAGCAGCGGAGCGTGGCGATGTGCGCTGATTGGGAGCCGGGCTTGGGACCGGCGTTCCAGCGGCGCCGGGTGGCGCGCCCAGATCGCCGCTCGCCGCTTGCCGCAGTCCAACAAGCCGGACCTACCGTTTCCTTGGTCGACTCGGCCTAGCGGGTCGTCGACGACCAGGCGCCAGAAGACGCGTTCCGGGCCTTGGGCCACATAGCTGCCAGCCCGGCTACGCGGTCGCGGTCGCGTACCAGCTGCGGGCATCGAGGGAGAACGAGCCAGCGGGCAGCTGGGCGCGGATCGCCTGCCGCAGGGCGGCCTTCTCGTCGTCCTCGAGGCTGGCGAGGGCCTGGCCGGCGGGTCCGACGCCGAACGTGAAGGGCTCCCAGAAGTCGTCGAATCCCGAGTAGTGGACGCTGACCTCGAGGGAGCCGGCTGTGACGTTGCGAAGGCCCGCACGCGTAAGCCGCTCAGCGATATCGCCCTCGACGGTGCCGGCACGCCGCTGCTCGCCCTCGACCTCGGGCTTCATGGCCCTCATCGCGCTCCAGAACAGCCGCAGCATCTCCATGCCGCCACCGGCGATGTCCCACATGCAGACGCCGAGCCTCCCACCTGGCCTGGTGACGCGCGCCATCTCCCCTAGGCCGGCGTCGGGGTCGTTCATGAACGCGATCACGAGGCATGAGAGCGCGGCGTCGAATGCGTCGTCCTCCCACGGCAGCGCCTCGGCCGTGCCCTGCCGCACATCCGCGCCCGGGTTGCGCTGGCGGCAGGCGGCGACGAACTGCTCCGCCGGGTCGATCGCGGCGACGTTCTCCGCCCCGACGCGTTTCGCCAGCTCGGAGGTCAGGCCGCCCGGACCGCAACCTACGTCGACCACCTCCATCCCCTCCGCCACTCCCACCTCGTCCGCCAGGGCACGGGCGAGCGGCACGGCGTAGCGTCCCATGAAGCGGTCGTAGTGCTCGGCGGGCGAGGCGAACTCGGGCACGGCTCTGAATGCTACGCGCGTCAGCTGTCACCGAACAGAAACGCGTCGGCACCCGCCACGGCGGTTCTCATCCCGCGCGCCGTTTTCCCTGCACCACTCCGTCCACGGAGACCTGCGGGGTGGTCGTTAGCGTCAAGGAGCGGCATAGAAGCACCGCGGCGATCTCGATCCGATCGCCTGCACGCCTGGCAAGGGCTCGGCTCAGGTCCGCTCGGCGGCGACGGCGGCTGCGACTTGGGCGCGGGAGCGCACGGCGAGCTTCCCGAAGACCCGCGAAAGGTGGGTCTCGATCGTCTTCTCGCTGAGGAAGAGGCGGCCGGCAATCTCGCGGTTGGTGTGCCCGTCGGCGACCAGCTCGGCGATCTCGCGCTCGCGCTCGCTGAGCGCGGCGAGCCCGTGGTCGCCGGCGGCTCGCTTGCCCCCGCGCCCGATGCGCTGGCCGAGGCGGCGCAGCTCGCGTACGGCCTCGTCGCGTACGCGCGCGGCACCCGACGCCGCGGCCTGGCGCTCGGCCTCGGTGAACGCACGAATCGCCGCGTCGCGGTCGTCCGCGGCAAGGGCGCGACCGGCGGCGACCCGGCAGCGGGCAGCCTCGAGCGCGCTGTCGATGCTCTCAGCATCGGTCGCCGCGCGCAGCGCCAGCTCGGCCGCTCGCTTCGAGTCGCCTCGAGCGAGCGCGACGAGCGCCTCCGCACGGCCGGCAGCCGCCCGGGCGCCCGCCAGCCCGATCTCCGAGGCGAGCCCAGAGGCACGCGCCGCGTGCGCCCCCGCCGCCTCGACGTCGCCGAGCGCGATCTCGGCCTCCACGAGCGGACACGTCCAGCGACAGATCCAGGCGGGATCGACGTAATACGCCGCGAGCAGCGGGCGCCCCTCGTCGAAGCGACCGAGGGTCACCAGGACCGATCCGAGCACCGCGCGCGAAATCGCAACCAGCGCCGAGTCGTCGATGCGCTCGGCGAGCGCGACGCTCTCCTCCGCGGCCACGAGCGCGGCGTCGAGCTCGCCGAGCTCGTTGAGCGCCCAGGCGCGCATCCAGAGCGTCCACTGCATCGCCTGGTCGTTGCCGATCACGCGCGCCGCCTGCTCGGCCAGGTCCGCGGCTTCCACGGCTTCGGTGACGCGGCCGAGCAATCCGAGCGCCAGCACCACGCGATGTCCAGCGCCAGGGCCACGGGACCGTTGCCGCCCCGGCGGACGACGTCGGCGGCACGCCGGCCCACCGCCAGCCCCTCGGTCAGGCGCTCAACAGCGAGCACGCTCCAGGGCATCGCGGTCAGGAGCTCGCCGGCGCCGACGAGCTCCTCGTCGCTGGCGGCGTCGAAGGCGGACAAGGCGGCCCGCAGCGCGTCGTCGGACGCCGCGCGGTCGCCGCCAAAGGCCAGCGTCAACGCCAGCAGGGCCAGAGCGGCCGCGCGGACGATCCCGTCGGCCTCAGGCGCTTTCGACGCCTGTTCGGCCCACCGCGCAAGCTCGCTGTAATCGCCGCGCTGATAGGCGGCGATGGCGAGGTCGGCCATCAGCCGCGCCGCGACACGTCCGCTCGGCGGCGCCTGCTCCAGCGCCCGCTCCAGCCTGCGCTTCGCCGCCACGTGCCGCCCGAGGAGGCGCTCGACTCCGGCGCCGGCGACCGCCAGGCGTACCAGCGGCTCCGGGTCAGCGACATCGGCCAGGGCCACCGCCTCGTCGACGAGCTCCAGGGCCGCCTGCGGCCGCCCCGCCTCAACCAGAGTCTCCGCCAGCGTCGACAAGCCCTCCGTGCCGACGCCGGGATCCGCGCGGCGTGCGGCCAGTAGCCAGTCGGCCGCGATCGCCGGCGCTTGGGGGCGGACGACGGCGGCCGCCGCGCGCAGCGTCGTCGCGGCCTCCACGTCCCCCGGAGCAGCGGCCTGGGCAAGATGGCGCGCGCGCACGGGCAACGAGGCACCGGCCAGTGCCCGAGCGGCCGCCTCGTGGCTGGCGAGCCGGCGCCCGGCGGGCAGGGCGGCGTAGACGGCGCTGCGAATCACCGGATGGCGGAACGCGAACCGCCACGGGTCGTCGGTACGCCGGACGATCGCGTGCTCCACCAGGACGTCGAGCGCGCCGAGCGCCTCGTCGCGCTCGAGCCCCGCCACCGCGGCGGCGAGATCGAAGTCGAACGGATCGCCGCCGACCGCGGCCCCGTCCAGCAGGGCGCATGCCACCGGGGAGAGGCCGCGCAGCTCGGCACCGACCGCCGCGACCACGCCGTCGGGCACCTCGCCCGAGCCGCCCGCCAGCGCAAGCTCTTCGAGCAGCAGCGGATTCCCACCCGACTCTCGGAACAGCCGATCGCGCTCGGCCGGCTCCTCGATGCCTGTCAGCAGCACGTCCGCCGCGGATCGGTCCAGCGGCGAGACGTCGAGCTCGACGCCCGCGCCCGTGGAACGCCGCGCCGCAGCGAGGCGGTCGGCCACCTCGCCTGGACGCAGCGCTACCGCCACGAGGTGGGCGCGGCCCGGCGGCCGGCGCGCTATGTGGTCCAGCAGCTCGAGCGTCGCCGGGTCGGCCCAGTGGACGTCGTCGAGCACGAGCGCCACCGGCTTGAGACCGCCGAGCACGTCCAGCAGGTCGCGCAACGCGCGGTGGAGCCGCCAGCGCTCGCCCGGCGAGATCGGCGCCCAGGCCGTGGCGGGCGCATCGCCGATCCCGTGCAGCACGCCGCCGAGCAGCCGCAGCTGCTCGGCGTCGAGCGCTTGGAGCGCCGGTTCGGGCAGCTCCCGCAGCGCGGGCTCGAGTGCGTCGACGACCGGCGCGAGCGGGACGTCGCGCTCCAACTCGGTCGCCCGCCCTTCGAGAACCGAGAGGCGGCGGGCCGTCGCCTGCTCGCGGACCACCTCGAGCAGCCGGGTCTTGCCGATCCCGGCCTCGCCCTGGAGCACCAGCAGCCGGCGCTCACCCCGGGCCACCGCGTCGACCGCCTCGGCGATTGCCTGGACCTCGCCCTCACGCCCCACGACCGGGATCCCTGACACGCGCCAAGGCTAGTCCAGGGATGTCCCCGATGTTCGGGGGGACCGACGGCGGGACCTTCGACTCCCAACCGTTCGACCACAGGAGAGGCCCATGGCAACGACCGCGACATCGACCGAGCTCGCCCCCGCCCGCGAGCGCAACGAGGCGATCTGGAGACAGTCGAGCGCATCGCTCTACGACGACCGCATCGACGAGTTCCTCGCCTACTGGAACGACGACGCGCGCTACGAGGTCGCCTACCCGGTCGGCGACTTCCCGGCCGTCGTCGAGGGTCGTGCGGCGCTCGGAGAGCTGTTCGCCTCCTTCGCCGCCGCCACCGAGCGGATCGAGGTCCACGACGTCCGCTTTCACCAGACCGACGATCCCCAGGTCGCGTTCGTCGAGGAGCGCATGGTCGCTGAGCTGGTCGGCGGCGGCCGCTACGAGAACCGCCTCGTGATCCGTGTCACGTTCCGCGACGGGCTGATCGCCGAGATGCACGAGTACTACGGCCAGCGCGCGCACGAGGAGCTGCTCGTGCGCCTCGGCGTCGTGGCCGACCGGAGCGCGTCATGAGCAGACCGGCGCTGGCGCTCGCGACTCTCGCCCTCGTCGCGGTCGCCGCACCGGCCGCGGACGCCGAGCCGGCTCGCTTCGACGTCGAGCTGTCGGGCGTCCAGACGACGACCTGGGAGAAGCACCACATCTCCGAGGGCGGCTGCGACGTATCGATGGACGGCCGTGGCGCCGAGACTTACCGGTTCCACTCCAAGCGCCTGCGCGTGCGGGCGATACCGACGCCCGGCGGCCTGGTGCTCGCCTCGGCGCGGGGCTCCGCGTTGCTGCGCCTGACCGGAACGGTCACCCGCTCCGGAGAGATCCTGTTCGGCCCTGGCGAGGTGTGCTCGTCGGGCGACGGGACCGGCACCCCGGCATCACCCACGCCCGACTGTGGCACCAGGAAGGTGAGGGGGGCCGTCGAGATCGGCTACGCGATTCGTCCGGCGAGCTTCCTCGTCATCAGCGACGGCTCGCTCGACGGCCGCGACGTATTCGAGGCATGCCCGACCGGAGCCTCGGACCAGTTTCCGACGCTGATGGGCTACGACGACCGGGGGCGCCGGATCGGCCAGCGACTGCCAACGCGTGACCTGCTCACCCATGGCCAGAACGTCGTGATCGCACGCGGGACCAAGAGCGTGCGGGGCGGCGAGCTGACCTCCACGACCACGATCCGCTGGACCGCGTCGTTCAAGCGAGTCGCGCGATGAGCGCCGTTCGCCAACAAGGAACAACATCGATCGGAGGACTCGCAATGAAACGCACCTTCACCGCCGTGATCGCAGCAGCGATCGCCGCCATCGCCGTGGCGGCTCCGGCCGCCGGCGCGGACACCGTCGGCGTCGACGGCAACGGCACGCTCGTCGTCAGCGCCGGTCCGGAGCAGAACCGCGTCGGGCTCCAACCCTCGCCCTTCGGGGACGGGCGCCTCGTGATCTACGACGGCCGTAGCGGTCAGGTCACCAGCGCCACCCCGGCCTGCGAGCAGTGGGGAGCCGACGCCGTGCTGTGCAGCTGGAGTCCGAGCGCCGGCGTCCGCGTCGACCTCGGCGACGGCGACGACGACGGCTACGTGTCGTTCGGGATCCCGGCCGACGCGGCGATCGCGTTCGCCGGCGGACCGGGCGACGACACGCTCGCCGGCGACGTCCAGCCGACCACCTTCGACGGCGGACCGGGCAACGACCTGCTCAACGGCGGCGACGGGCCGGACCGCCTCGACGGCGGCGAGGGCGACGACGAGATCAGCGGCGACGGCGCAGCCGACCACATCGACGGCGGCGGCGGGAACGACCTCCTCTCGGGCGACGGCACGAAGGACCCGGCGGGCGACGTCGTCGACGGCGGCACCGGGACCGACCGGATCGAGAGCGACTGGAGCGACCCGACCTACTTCGCCGAGCAGAAGCCCGTCAGCATCACGCTCGCCGGCGGCGCGGACGACGGACGCGCCGGCGAGTCCGACGACATCCACGGCGTCGAGAAGATCGTCGCCCACCAGCAGGCTCGCCTGGTCGGCGGCGATGCAGCCGAGCACCTGGAGGTCTTCCAGGTCCTGGCCGGCGCGACGCTGATCGGCAACGGCGGCGCGGACACGCTGCGCGGCGCCGACGGACCGGACACGATCGACGCCGGCCCCGGCCCCGACACGATCGACGCCGGCTTCGGCGACGACGCGATCGTCGGCGGACCAGGGATCGACACGATCTCGGGCGACCGCGCCGGCGGCGACTGCGGACCGCTGTGGTGCAAACACCCCTACGGCAACGACACGATCGACGCCCGCGACGGCGAACGCGACAGCGTGACCTGCGGCGCCGGTCGGGACGACGTCAAGGCCGACGCAACGGACGTCGTTTCCGCGGACTGCGAGACGGTGACTCGAAACGGCTCAGGTCCCGACCCTGGCTCCGGTCCTGATCCCGGTCCCGGCAAGCGCACGCTCGCCGCGTCGATCGGCCGCGTCAAACTCTCCACCGCACTCGTCCAGGGCCTCAGGCTGCGCGTCGAGGCGCCGGCCGCCGGCCAAGTCCGCGCAACCGCAAAGTCCAAGGGCAAGGCGATCGCCACGGGTTCGCGCAAGGTCATCAAGGCAGGCAGAACCACGGTCGTGCTGCGCTTCACGAGGAAGGCTCGCCGGCAGCTGCACCGGGCACGTCGGGTCGAGCTCGGAGTCGCAGTCCGCTTCGCCCCCAAGCGCGGCGCGGTGGCTACCAAGAACCTAACCCTGGTCCTGAAGCGCTGACCCCCGCCCCCTCGGCGCCTGGCCCCGGGGGCGCCGAGGGGCATCGAGCGAGGCGGGCACCGTCGACCCGTCGCCCTGCCGCGACGGACCCACCGGCCGCCTCTCAGCGTGGGCGCACGGCGACGCGTGCGTCGCCCTGACAGAACCAGCCGATCAGCCGAATGCCGTTCCACGAGTCGCTGCCGATCGACTCGACGAGCAGCTGCTCGTCAGCGGCAAGCCGGTCGACGCGATCGCCCAGTCGCTGTGGATCTCGCAGCGCACCGTCCGCGACCACGTCGAGGCCGTGTTCGCCAAGCTCGCGTCAGCAGTCGACCCGAGCTGACCGCCATGCTCGTCCACGAGCACGTCCTTCCGGACTCGACAACGCCGAGCCGGCGCTGGCCCCGGGTACTCAGCGACCCAGAAGAGCCGCCACCGTCCCAAAAGCTGTACCGCGAAGCCCTCGAAGCTGGCCTTACTAGGAGGGAGGCAATTGCATAGCGGGGGCGGGTTATGAACCCAATCCCCTGACGCTCCAGGCCAGGATCTATCGCGTCGCCGAGACGCGCAACCTAGCCGCCTGTAAGCCGGCGCTCGTCAGGGTGCGATGGTGACCGGTGTGCCTTCGATCGCGCGGCGGGCCAGCCAGGAGATCGCAGCGTTCGCGAGGCGGATGCAACCGTGGGAGGCGGCGCTGCCGAGGGGCGCGGCGAGCAGGGGTCCCGAGCGGCCGTGGAGGGCGACGCGACCCTTGCCGCCGCCATAGTCGTCCAGCACGCGGGAATGAGCGGTCAGGTGGAGCGCCCACGGGCCGAGCTCGCCGCCGGGCGCCTGGCGGATGCGCTCGCTTATGGCGAACAGGCCGTGGGGCGTCGGCGTAGTGGCCGCGCCCACCACCACCGCGAAACGGCGCACAAGCCGGCCAGCGCGGCGGACCGTCATGCGGCGCGCGCGGGTGGAGACGACGATGCGCCAGTCGGTCCGGCGTAGGCGGACGCGATCGGCGGCGATCCAACCAGCGCGATCGTTGGGCCGTTGCGGTAGGCGCACACGCAGCCAGCGTCGAGCGCGCCGGTCGAGCGCCGAGCGCAACACGAGCAGCCGCACCGGCCCCCTTCCCCACGTGGTCTCTGTCCCAAGCCGGGGACGGCGCGCACCGCGTCCGGGCCGTGCCCGGACGACGGTCGGCACGACCACTTGCGCCAAGTGGGCACTGCGCGCGGTCATTGCGAACGGGTCCTTCCTCGGCTGCGACTCTGCCCCCGCGCCGCTTGGAAGGACGAGAGAGCAGAGCGCGAGGACGGCGAGCGGGAGCGCGCGGCGGCTAGCCGGTGACGCCGCCACCGGCGCCCCCGAAGGCCGGATCGATCCTCACGGGCGCGGCAGCGCTGCGGCGAGCCGCGTTGCGCGCCGACGCGACCGCGACGTTGCGTACGCGGCGGACGTCGAAGCCGCGCTCGGCCCGAGCGGTCAGGTGGATCGTTCGTCGTGCGCCCGGAGCGAGGTAGCGGAAGCTCCAGCAGGCGCGGCCAGCGCGGAAGCGGGCGCCCTTGGCGCGCACGAACACGAGGCCGTCCGGGAGCTTGTCGCAGACCGAGGCGTTGGCCACGGCGCGCGTGCCGACTCGCACCTTGATGGCGAAGCGAACGGGATCGCCGCCGCGCACGGCGCCGCGCGAGGCGCGCTTGGAGATCGACCAGGAGGCCCTAGGCGCACTGACGCGCACGTCGGCGACGTCGCCATTGTCGGTGGGGTCGAGCTCCGGGGTGCCATCGGCGCTCGCCGAAGCGGCATTGCGCACCCGGCCCGGGGTCGTCGGGACGACCCTCAGCGTCACGGTCGCGTCCCTGCCGGCATCGAGCTCGCCGAGCGCGCAGGTGACCTGCGAGCCCTTGCGCGAGCAGCGGCCCTGGCTCGTCTCGACGCCCTTGATCTGCAGGGCCTTGCTGACGGTGTCGAGCACGCGTACGCCGGTCGCGTCACCGCGGCCGTCGTTCTCCACGACCATCCGGTAGTCGAACGGCTTGCCCAGCTGCGGGCGGGTGGTGCTGGCCGTCTTGCTCATGCGCAGGTTCGGCCCGATCGGAAGCGGCGCGACGATCTGGGTCACGGCCTCCGACGTGTTGTTGGAGGGGTCCGGGTCGGGCTGCGGAGCGGAGACGCTTGCGGCGTTGCGCAGCCCCTGGCCCTCCGTGCCCGCCGGAACGCTGGTCACGAGCCCGATCTGGACCGAGCCGCCCGCCGCCAGCGCGCCGAGGTCGCAGTTGACCTCCGGACCGTTGGCGACGCAGCTGCCCTGGCTGGGGTTGGCGTACTGCAGCGTCGTGCCGGCCGGAAGGGTGTCAACGACGCTGACAGGGTCGGCCGTCGACGGCCCGCCGTTATGCGCGACGAGCGTCCAGCTGGCGCTGCCGCCGGCGGTCGCGCCCCCCGAGGTCTTGGCGATCGACAGGTCGGCCGCGGGTCCGATCGTGGTGCTCGCGTCGGCGCTGTCGTTGTCGGCGTCGAGGTCGCCCTCGTTGCCCGCGATGACGACCGTGTTGGTCAGCGTCTGGCCGCCGAGCGCCAACGGCGCGGTCACGGTCACCGTGTAGCTGCGCGACTCGGAGACCGCCAGGTCGCCGACCGTGCAGGTCACGATGCCAACGGCCTCGGTGCAGTCAGGATCGGCGGAGACGAACTCCACGCCCAGGGGCAGCGCGTCCACGAGCGTCACGCCCGTGGCCGGCGATGGACCGTTGTTGGTCACCCCGAGCTCGTACTCGATCTGGCCGCCCGCGTCGACCTCGGCCGGGGCGGTCTTGGTGACGCCGAGGTCCGCGGTCGGCACGATCGTCACGTCCGCGCCGTCCTCGTTGTCGGTAGTGGTGCTCTCGTCGCTGGGCGTCGCGACGGTCGCGGTGTTCGTGAACGTACCCACGTCCTCGGCGCGCACGCCGACGGTGACCTCGACGTCGTCGCCCGGCTGCAGCGTGCCGAAGCCGCAGTCGATCGTGCCGCTCGCCTCCGTGCAGTTGCCGACGTCGGTGCTGACGTCCTCGAAGCTCACGCCCGCCGGCAGCGGATCGCCCAGCGTCACGTCGGTCGCGGCCGAGACGCCGTCATTGGACACGCGGATCACGTAGTCGAAGCTCGTGCCCTGGAGCACCGGCTCCGTGGGCCCGTCCTTGACGACGAGCACGTTCGCCTGGACGCCGACCGGCTTGGTGTCGGTCGAGGAGTCGTTGGCGGGATTCGAATCGGGCGTGGTCGAGCTCACCGTCGCCGTGTTGGACACGCCGACGGTCTCGTTCGCGTCGATCCGTACGCGCAGGGTCAGCTCGACCGAGTCGCCGGTCGCGAGGTCGCCGATGGCGCAGGTGACGGTGCCGCTGGACTCAGAGCAGGGAGCCTCGGCCGAGACGAAGGCGAGGTTGGCGGACAGCACGTCCTCGACCTCGACGCCCGTGGCGTCGGAGGGGCCGTTGTTGGTGACCGTGAGGGTGAAGTCCATCTCCTCGCCGGCAGCGACGGGTGCGCTCTGGGCCTGCTTGACGATGCCGACGTCCGAGTCGATCGTGGTCTCGTAGGAGCCGTCGTCGGTGACGGGCATCGTGATCTCGCGGGAGCTGACCGAGGCATCGTTGACGAGCGTGGTCGCGTTCGCGAGCGACGGGTCCGTTGCCACCGGCAGGGTGATCGTCACCGAACCGCTTGCTGGGATCTCGTCGATAGTCCAGGCGATCGTGGTCTCCCCCGGGCCTGGCCCGGGGCCAACGGAGCCTTCGCCGAAGCCGGTGGCCGGCGCGGCGGTCGCGCTGCCGGGCGTGTAGGTCTGGCCGGCGCCCAGCACGTCGCTGATCGCGACGTCGCGCGCCGGGACCGGACCGTCATTGGCCACAACGATGCCGTAGGTCGCGTCGGCGCCCGCGTCGACGCTGGCGCCGTCGGGCGTCTTGTTCACCGACAGCTCGGGCAGCTCGAGGATGGCCTGGGCCTCGTCGTCAGCGACGTAGGGGCCGTCCGCCGAAGCTTCTGCGCCACTCGCATCCTCGGCGTCGGCCTCGGCCAGGTTGACGTTCGGGGAGCCGGCACCGCTACCGGGGTCGGCGGCGGCCGCCGCCGCCGGCCGGGCCTGGAAGCTGAGCACGATCGACTCGCCCGGCCCGAGGTCGCCGACGTCGGACCAGCTCAGCTGGTCGCCGGAGGGGTCGCTGAGGACGTCGGGCTCGGCCGCCCCGCCAGGGCTGAAGCTGGCGCTGCCCGTGACGTAGGTCCAGTTGGCCGGGAGCACGTCGCGCACGTCCACGTTCTGCGCGTCGGCGACGGTGGACGCGTTCGGTCACCGTCACGCGCCAGGCGAAGGACTCGCCGACCTGGGCGGCGCGCGCTGTCTGGGAAGCCGGCGGCGCCGGTGGTCTTGACCACCGACAGCTCGGGCAGGTGCACGTCGAGCGTGACCGTGTCCTCGGGCACGTCGTCGTAGGAGCGGTAGTCGCGACCGGGGTTGGCGTCGCGCTCGGCCACCGGCACGCCCCAGAACTCGGGCACGTCGGCAGTGTTGACGACGGTGGCTCCGTTGCTGAGCTGCGCCGAGGGCGCGAGGTCGGCGGTGTACTGCAGCGTCACCGTGCCGTCGACGGGGATCGGGCCCGGGATCGTCCAGGCCAGCGAGCCGTCGCTGCCGTCGGAGTCGGTCGCGTTCGCGTCCGGGTTCGGGAGCAGCTGGATGTTCGACAGGCGCGCGGAGTCGGGCGTGTCGGCGACCTGGAGGTCGTAGGCCGGCGCAGTGCCGTCGTTGTGGACGGTGATCGAGTAGGTGTACGAGTCGCCGGGCTGCGTGTCGCGGACGTCGTCGTCGTTCGCGTCCCCGGAGACGTCCTTGTCGAGTTCGATCGACGGCTCGACCACGTCCACGTCGGCCGTGTCGGGATCGCTGCCGTTGCTGAAGTCGCCCGGATCGGGGATCGAGGTCGGCGGGGGGCCGTCCGTGCCGTCGTAGAAGGCGGCGGCCGTGTTGGTCAGCGTGTCGCCGTCGGAGACCGGCGCCGGCGGGACGTACTCGTCGGCGACGTATGCGGTGTAGGTGATCTCGTACGTGCGCGTGACCGGCTGGTTGGGCAGGTCGCCCAGGTACCAGCCGAGTCGCGTGGTGCCGTCCGGCTGAGGCTCGGCGTCCAGCGGCGTGGCCGTAGGCGTGCAGGGGTTGCCGCCGTCACAGGTCACGTCGACGGTGTCGTCGTAGACCATGCCGTCCGGCAGGGTGTCGAGCACCGTCGCGTCGAAGTAGGTCACGTTCGGGGGGAAGGTGACCTCGGTCGTGTAGGTGACCTCGTCGCCGATCGTGGCGCTGCCGGGGGCGACGGACTTGGTCAGCGTCGCCTCGCCGAGCCGCAGGGTGTCGGTGGCGTCGTCGACGTAGCCGGCGGTTATGGGCGAGCCCGGGCCGCGCTCGCCGCTGACCGAGCCGGCCATGCTGGTGACGGTCAGGTCGACGGTGTTGGTGAACGTCGAGCCGGCGGTCGCTGGGTCGTCGACGGTCACCTGGTAGGTGCGGGCGGCGGTCGCGTTCGGCGCGAGCGACGCGACCGTCCAGGTGATCGTGCGCGCGCCCGAGTTCCAGACGCCGCCGCCGGGGATCGGCTCGGTCGGCGTCAAACCGACGGGCACGTGATCGACGAGCTGCAGGTCGTGCGCGGTCGAGACGCGCGTGCCGCTCGGGTTGGTGGCGGTGACGGTGTAGGTCACCATGTCACCCGGCTCGACCCGGTCGTCGGGATCGTTCTCGTCCTTGGTGACGTTGACGTTCGGCTCGACGATCGTCGTGCTGACGCTCGGGTCGAGGCTGTGCGGCGTGCTGTCCTGGTCCTGCCACTCGAAGTGTCCGGTGTTGGTCAGCGTCTCGTTGGGCGAGGTGCGCCGGTTGGCGGCCACGTCGGCCACCGGTGCCGACATCGTGAACACGAACGTGTCGTCGCCCGAGCCGGCCGCGTTGGTGTAGGCGCCGGAGAAGTTCACCTGGTAGAAGCCGTTGAAGGGATCCTCGACGGCCGTGAAGCTGCCCGGCGGCGCGCCCCCGTTGAGCGTCACGCTCGAGGTGGTCAGCCCGTGGCGCGCGCCAAGGGTGTCGCTGAACCGTCCGCCGTAGACCGTCGTGCCCTCCGGCACCACGAGCGTCATCGTGTAGGTCGATCAGCTCGCCGATCGTCGCCTGCGAGGCGAGGTTGTTGCCCGCCTCGTTGACCGCGGTCGTGCGCGTCTTGGTGAAGGTCAGCGCGCGCGTGGTGACGAACGAGTCGTCGTCGGCCGCGGCGGCGTTGGCCTGCGGCGCGCTCGGGTCGATGTTGTTGGCCGGTACGTAGGTGAAGTCGCCGCCGGTGTTGGTCGCGCTGGTGTAGCTGACCACGCCGGCGCGGTCGTCGAAGCGCCGCCCGGGCTCGATGCCCGCGGGCATCGTCACGTCGTAGGTGAGCGTCTCGGTGGCGCTCGCCGCGACGGCAAGGCCAGTCCAGGTGATGCGCGTGCCGGTGCAGCTGCCGCCGTTCGATATCGCGGACACGTCCGCGCAGGTGATGCCGTCTTCGAGCTCGTCCCAGACCACGGCGTCGGCCGCGTCGAGGTCGCCGTCGTTGCTGACGTCGACACGGAACGTGACCACGTCGCCCTGGGCGACGTTCCCGCCGTCGGTGTTCGGCGGGTTGCCGCCTCCGGGCGCGTCGTCGATGTCGCGCACGCCCTTGACGAGGTCGAGCACCGCCTGCGAGCGCTGGAAGTCGACCTCGTCACGCAGCGGGAAGGTCTGACCCTCGGTGTTGGCGTAGGAGAGCTTCATCAGGTTGCCGACCAGGTCGCCCTCGGCGTCGGTCGGGGTCTGCGCGACCTCGGTCGCGAAGCGCCACTCGAAGACGAGGTCGCCCTCGGGCACGTCGCCACCCAGGTCCCACGTCAGGACGCCGTTCGCGGCATCAGCGGCAGAGAACGTGGACGGCACGTTGTTGTTCGACGTCGCCACCGCGGAACCCGGCACGTAGGACGTGCCCGGCGGTAGGAAGTCGCTCAGCTCCGGCCCGCCCGTGTCGAGCAGCTGGGCGAAGTCGATGCGCAGCTGCCAGCAGACGTGGTCGCCGGGGCCGTAGCTCGGCGGCGGTCCGTCGACGTAGTTGCCCGTGGCGCAGTCGACCATGCCCGGCGTCGCCTCGCGCACCGTCTTGTCGATCACGATGCCACCGGCGAGCTGACGGGCCGCCGAGCTGTCGAGGTCGTCGGTGCCGTCCGGCTCGTCGCCGTCGATCTTGGTTCCAGCGCCGGTGCAGTCGGGGTCTGCCGGTGCGCAGATGCGGAAGTCCGCGCCGGCGATCGCGACCGTGTTCTCCCACGAGTCGTGCGCCAGCACCGGGCCGGCGTCGACGAAGCTCTGCTGGTAGTGGCTGCGCGTGCGCGTCGGGAACGTGATCGTGAACTGCGACGAGGGCTGCATGCGCGCCAGCTCTGGCACGGTGGTCTCGTCCCAGTGGATCGCGTACGTCCCGTTGGCCGCCTCGGCGACCGAGGTGTAGACGGAGCTCGGATCGGCGCCGGTCGGGCGCGCACTCTGCGGCCTGGTTCGAGGCGTCCTCGTAGTTGACCGGCCCGAGCGGGCAAAGGCCGTTGGGAACCGTGTCGTCGACGCGCACGTCGTCCACGTAGCGGTACTCGGAGGTGGCGACGTTCAGCGACCAGGTGCTGATCTGCCCCTGGTTGATCATCGCCGTTGTCGACGCTCTTGAGCACCCGCAAGTCCTCGGCCGTGCGCGTGAGCGCGTCGTCGTCGCTCACCGCCAGCGTGCCGTCGTAGTCGCCGGCGACCGTGGAGTAGTTGGTCAGCGCCTGCTCGTCCTGGGTCTCCGGACCGGAGTTGTTGTCGAGGTTCGAGCCCTGGCCGAGGCTGACCGGCGTCGGCGCGCCGAACGGGCTCGTCCACGTCATCGTGTTCTCGCGCAGCGGCACAGCGGCGACGTACTGCAGCCGCAGCTCGCCGTCGGCGGCCAGGTCGCCGAGGCCGTTCCAGACGACGTGCGTGTAGACGCCGGTCGGCAGCGGGCCCGCGCCGTCGGGATCGGTCAGCAGCGTCTCGACGGTGACGGGCTCGACGCAGTCGGGCGCCGCGGGGGCGTTGCCAGGGTTGATCGGACCCGAGCCGGCGTACTCCTCGTCCGAGCCGGGGTTCGTCGGCGCGTCGGTGGTGTTGTCGCCGGCGCCGCAGCCGAGGTACTCGAGGCCAGCGGGCAGCCAGTCCTCCACGGTGAGGCCGGTGGTCGGCTCGATGCCGTTGTTGCGGACGGTGAGCGTGTAGACGGTCTGATGGTCGTGGACGCCGCGCAGCAGCTCGCCCTCGGGGCTGGGCTCGTCCTTTTCGATCTCGATCGCCGAGATCTGGGTGCTGGCGCTGTCGGTCGCCGAGCCGGTGATGTCGCCACCGGGGGTGCCGTCGGGCGCGAAGTCCGGCACGAAGTGCGGGTCGTCGTTGATGTACGCGCCGGCCTGGTTGGTGTAGCTCTCGCCGATCGAATACTCCGCCGGGTCGTGGCGGACCTGGTAGGTGAGGTCGTACGAGGAGCCGGGGCTGAGGTCGGAGACGTTGTCGAAGATCAGGGTCGTCTGGCCTGCGGCCGGGGCGTTCTGGATCACGCGCGGCTCGACAGACGCCGAGCCGGGCACGTAGGAGATGCCGGCGGGCAGCACGTCGCGGAGGCTGAGGTTGTAGCCGTAGGGCTGACCGGCCGGGTTGGCCACGTGCAGGGTGACCGGCGAGTCGTCGCCGAACAGAACCCTCGCGGGCGCCTGCTTGTCGAGCGTGATGTCCGGCGCCGCGAAGGCGGTGGGAGCAAGGGCGAGGGCGCAGATCGCGGCCGCGAGCAGCGTGAGCGGCAGGCGGACGCTGGACCGGAGAGAACCGGCAGGCCAAAGGCGAATCATGTGTGTGGACAATCTCCTGGGAAGCCGGCCCGAACGAGACCCATGCCGGCAGATCGGGATATGCGGGTCTATCGGCACACCCCAAACGGACCTTTAGCCTATTTCAGGTTATTCCGAGGACCGGGAAGGGGGACGTTTGCTTCCGCCCTCGTCGCATCCACGAATCCAGATTGCATCGCAATCGTGCCGGCGTTCTGGAGCACGCAAGCCTCGTCACGACCGCCGGCTTCGCGGCGTTGACTTAACGCTTTCAAGCGTCGCTTGAGGCGCGCGGCTTCCGGGCGTCTCCGCAGCCGAAATGCCGTTCGAGCTCGCGGTCGGCGGAGTCCTGCAGCGCCGCGCCGTCGTGCCGCGTTCGCCGCCATGCGCTCTGCGAGAGCTTGTAGGCGCGGTCGCGCGCGCCGTTGAGCCACCCGGCGGGCTCCATGCCGCCACCCGTGTTCCACGGATTGAACCGCAGCGCATCCAGCCCCTGATCCAGGCGCCCACCGATGTGCAGACTGCCGACCGCCCGGAAGCGCCCCATGACGGCGGCAACCGCGACCTCGAACGCAAGCTGGCCAGTCGAAGCGGCCGCCTCCAGACGCTCGAACTCGTTGCTGCCAACCGGACGCGGCGAGCCCGGTTGGGGCAGCGCACCGACGAGGAACAGGTCGTCGTCTGCGCGGTAGGGAAGCGACGAGCTGTAAGGCCGCCGCTGAACGTCTCGCGCCGGCAAGAAGACGTGGTGCAGCAACGGGAAGTCGGCGGACGTCACCAGCAGAAAGTCCTGATGCAGCCCGCTGCCGTACGCGTCCGGCACCCGAAGCGACAGCCCGAGCAGATCCGGCAGCGGCCGCGGCAAGCCGACGGCTCGCGAAAAGCGCGCGATCGCGCGGTGCTCGCCACGGCGCGAGAGCAGCTCGGCGGCCTGCGGCGCCGCCGAATCGCCGACGATCGAAAGACAAGCGTCATACACCACCCCATCGGGGTGAAACGCCTTGCCGCGCCGCACAGCAGCCAACGCCGCCAACACCGCACCGATCGACAGGCCGGCAGCCTCCCCGAAAAAGCCCTCACGACCTCCCGGAGCCGTGCGGATCACCCCGTCCCGGGCAAATCTCGTCCCGCCTACGTCGTTCGTGGCGCGCTGCTTACGCGTCCCCGGTCGCGCCGAGGCGCGAGACCCGCTGCGAACGCGGCGACCGTCAGCACGATGTGCAAGACGTTGTCGGCCGGATTCACCGGGAACAGCCCGAGCACGTCCTTGCCGTCGATCAGCCCGATGACCGTCACAACGCCGTAGATCGCGCCGAACGAAAGCGCGGCGATCCGAGCGGTGTCGTGGCGCCGCATCAGAGCAAGCAGGAACAGGCCCGAGGCGATATGGACCACGTTGTGCCAGCCGTTGACCTCGAAGATGATGAACTTCTCGCCGTCGAGAGCGCCGCCGTCTCCGCCCGAACTGGTATCGAACTTCGACTCGGCAAGAAAGCCGAGCAGTCCCACCAGCACAAGAGTGGCGCCTACGACAAGGCAGAAAACGCGAGCTGGGGATCGGCTGAGATCGTCACCGTCGTCGCGCGACGAATAAGAATGAGCTGAAGCTTCCATGACTCCGAAGTAGTTGGGAACAAGTCATGGCTCTGATGCCCGGAGACCGGGCTGACAATCAGCCGGCTGCACCCAGCCGAGCGGTGCGACTTTCGTCGCATTCGATCGTTCCTAGCGCAGGCCGATGGTGAGTCGGCTAGGAGAGTGGGTAGACCGGAGTACGATCGTCCGACCCGGCAAACTTCCGAGGTAGCGGGGACGGGTTTCAACCCAATCCCCACGATCTAACCCTTAGAGCGCCTTCCGTTCGTTGTTCGAAACCAGCACGCCAACAGTCCGATAGCGGCCAGCCACTTGCGCGCAGTACGCTCGCGTTACCAGCCGCCCGGCGGCCGAAGCTGGACCTACGTTTCCTCGCCAGCGCGCGACGGCGGAGCGCCGGCGGCCCCTGACCTCGGGTCGGCGGTCCGGAACGCGTCCCGGCCGGCGGCGTGGCGGAAGGGTTCGAGCGCGGCGCGCTGAGCGTCGGCTCGCTCGATCAGGCGGTCGAAGTCCACCTCGGGGGCACGCGCCCGCAACCCGCCGAGGTCGCCCAGCGTCTCCCAGAGCACCTTCTTGCCCTCGATCCCCATCACAAGCCCCTCCAGCTCGACGAAGCGGCTGAGCGGCGAGTACCCCCTAAGCTGCCCGTTGAGCTTGAGCCGGCCCAGCCGCTCGGCGGCCAGAGCGAGCGCCGGCTTGACCCTGTCGCGGCGGATGTCAAGCCGATCCACCAGCCGCTCGAACGTCGAGACGTCCTCGGCGATGACGGTCGCGACGCGTGCCAGCGCGTCGCCGAGCTCCGTGCCCTCGTTGCTGCGCTGCGCGCGACGGGCGAGCTCTCGCCAGAGCACACCGGCGGCGAGCTGGTCGCGCATGTAGATGCCCAGGAAGCGGTCCCCGGACCGGCCCCCGAGAAGGCCTGTTGCTGCCTCTGTCTCTGCCATCGAGCGTCACTACCCGACTCGTCGCCACGCAAGCGCGCCGCCTTGGATCGGCGGGCGAGTGCTGCGCATCGACCGGTCTGCCACAGCCTGGCGCGAATATAGCCCGACCAGCGAGCTTTCTCAGTGGTCGCCGTCGGTGTCGAGGTTGCGCATGAGTTCGTCGTGAACAGCGCCCGCGCCTGGCGCGGGACGGGCGGTGACCTCCTGCGCGACCTGGCGCACGTCGCTGGCGTCGGTGTCCGTGCGGAGGGCCTCCTCGGTGAGCTGCCGTATCCGCTTGCAGGTGATCTCCAGGAAGCGCAGCTGCTCCCTGCGACCAAAGAGGCGAAAGCCCAGCCGCACGAGAGGATTCGCGATCTTCGCCCGCCGCGAGTACGCGTCGATGGCGAACTCCACCTCGCCGCTGTCGAGCCGCTTGTGCACCTCCCACGACATCTCCCCCGCCTCGAGGTGCCCGACCAGGGTGGCGTAGCTCCAGCCCCAGACGTGCACGTCGTAGCCGTCGACGCTGCGCGTCTCCTCGTAGACGTCGACCACGCGCACGCCGGCGAGGAAGCGCAGCCCCCAGAAGCGCAGCTCGAGCAGCATGTTCCGGCCTTCGAGCGGCGCCTCAGGGTCGTAGCAGGCGCGCACCATCGAGGGATCGGCGAACTCGTAGCCTCGCATCAGGCGCTGCGCGACCTCCCAGCTGCCTTCCGGGACGGGAGGGCCGGGCGGTTCTGCGGGCAGCGGCTGGCGGCGATGGTCGACACGCCAGCCGGTCGGGGTGCGCTCGTGTCGTTGAGAGCGGTCGAAGTTGAGGGGGGCGTGGTCCAGAGCGGCGAGCGCTTGGCGCTTGCGCGCACTGGTGGCCAGCCGCTCGGCCGGCCACTTCGGCTCGAGGCGGCGGGTCTCGACCACCAGGCAGCCATCCCGGCGACCTCCCGAGCGTTCGATGACGCGCTCGAGCACCGAGGTCCACATGTGCAGCTGGACCTCCTTGGAGATCCTCACACGGTCGAAGAGGAGATCGGAGACGCGGTCGCCGCTGCGTGCCCAGGACTCGATCTCGAACACGGTTCGCCCGTCGTCTGCGACGCGGAACTCGATCTGCCCCGCCTCGAGGTGATCTTCGAGCGTGGCCAGCCGAAAGGACCTCGGGGTCACCTCGACGACCCGCACGGGGCCGTCCCACGGGCCCGGCATCCGTACCACGTACTCGTCACCGACCCGCATCCGGTCTGGGTCGCCTTCGACTTTCTGAAAGCTCGCGAACTCGGACGGCGCGAATGCGTCCAGGTCTCGCTGCATGCGGCCCATCAAATCGTCCGGGGACAGCGTCGCGCTGCGGATCCGCACGCTGTAGCGTCGGCGAAAGAGCGGCCCGACGCCTTCTGCCGGCCCTTGCAGCTCACGGGTGTCGACTCCCGCGGGAAGCGGCGGCGGGCAGTCCTCGGCCGGATCGCCCTCGATCTCCCTGCGACGGATCGGGGTCGTGCGCCACAGATAGCGCCACGACGTCACCCCGACGCCCACAGGCCAGCGCGCCGCCGTCGCGACCGCGCGCCTGAAGGGAAGCTTGCCGCCCATCCAGCGCCTCTACCCCGGCCGCGAGCGCCTACCCCACCGTGCCCTGCGCTTGGAGTTCGAGGTGCGGGGTATGTGCAGGAGGTGCTCGCTTCGCGCCTCCACGCCCTCCGCCTTCGCAGCTGGCACTTCCAGCTCGCCTCCCTCGTGAGCATCGCGACCTGCATCGCGCTCTGGATCCGCGCCAAGACACTCGACCAAGACGAACGCGGAAACGCCGAACGGCGGGCGCTGTTCGCCGGCCTCTGGCCCCCCACCCTATGGGGAATCTCCCTGTCGCTCGAGCGCCACGAACACCAGCCAACACGCGCCGGCCGCCTACTGTCACGCCGCCGCAGCCCTTAGGCGAACTCGTCCAAGACGGAGCCCCGGACGAAGACGAAGACCTCGCAGATCGTGCATCGGCGAGAAGCGCGATCTGGCTTAGGGGACGACATCGCCTTTCGGCACGTCCTAGGGACGACGCTTGCCATTGGGCCCGATGACCCACCAGAAACCGCCATTGAGGTCAACGTTGTGGCAGCGCACCTCGCCCGGCCCCTCGTGAGCGTAGTAGTACAGCGGCTTGCCGGCGTACGTTGCCTGGCGGCGCCCGCCGCGGCGCCTCACGGTTCCGAGCAGATCCGCCCTCACCCCGGAGCCGGCTCGCGGCTCGCCCCCGCTCAAGACCGGCGGCCACGCTCGCGCGCAGTCGCCGTAGCAGACGCTCTTGTCGCGCCGGTCGTTCTCGAAGACGTAGATCGCCTGCCGTCGCGAGTTGAACAGCATTCGACCGAACTCGGAGTTCCCGACGGTGATCGTCACGCCTTTCGCGCGCGCAGCGCGCTCCTTCGGCGCGGGCTCCGATCGCTTCGCAGACGAGAGGGTGGTTGCCGACGTCCGTGTATCGGCGGTGGACCGCTGATCCTCGCCACAACCCGCTGCGGCAAGCATCCCGCACAGCATCCCTACGAGAGCAGCCCTGGACACCCGCCGATCATGCCACTCGTGCATTGCGCTTCGTTAGGGAGCGGGATTCCGAGGTCAGCGCTGCGCGGACGGTCTGGCGAAGTCGAGCGCCCTCGTGCTCGCGAGTCTGTATCGTCCTTGACTGGTGAGCCGGGAAGCCTGGTCGGCATGTCGTCGACCCCTGGGAGCTTCCGATCCGCACGCACACCGCAGTCTCGTCTCACCTTCTGTCTGAGCCGGTCGCATGGCGCTAGCGATCGGGATCTTCGTCGCCGCGCTCGCGCTGATCGCGAGCGAACGGGTCGATCGCACCAAGATCGCGCTGCTCGGCGCGGTCCTGGTGCTGCTGACGCAGACGATCGACCAAGAGCACGCGATCGAGTCGATCGACTTCAACACGATCGGCCTGCTCGCGGGGATGATGCTCTTGGTCCGGCTGACCGAGACGACCGGCGTCTACACCTGGATGGCGATCAGGGCCGGGCAGCTCTCGCGCGGGCGGCCGTTTGCGGTCGTGGCGTCGCTGGCGGTGACGACGGCGGTGCTGTCGGCGTTCTTGGACAACCTCACGACGGTGCTGCTGATGGTGCCGATCACGTTCCTGCTCGCAGACGCGCTGGACATCGATCCGATCCCGCTTGTGATCATCGAGATCGTCGCGTCGAATATCGGCGGTACCGCGACGCTGATCGGCGACCCGCCGAACATCATCATCGCCGGCGCAACGGACCTCTCCTTCGGAGCGTTCATCTCCAACCTCGCACCGATCGCGGCGCTCTCGTTCGTCGTCGTGGTGGGACTGCTGTACCTGGCCTACCGGTCGCGGCTACAGGTCGCGCCCGACGCGCGACAGCGCGTGATGGATCTCGACGCGGCCAAGTCGATCGAGGACCGCGACGAGCTGATCCGCACCGTCCCGATCCTCGGCCTGACGATCCTCGCGTTCTTCTTTCACAAGGCGCTCGGCCTGGAGCCAGCCACGGTCGCGCTCGCCGGCGCGACCGCCGCGCTGCTGGTGACCCGCCAGCCGCTCGGGGAGTCGCTGGCGGGGATCGAGTGGCCCACGTTGTTCTTCTTTCTCGGGCTGTTCGTGATGGTCGGCGCGCTCGAGGAGACCGGCGCCATCGGCGAGGTCGCTGACGCCATCGCCGACGTCACCAACGGCGACCGTACCGCCGAGCTGCTGGGAATCATGTGGGTCTCGGCGATCGGGTCGGGGATCGTGGACAACATCCCGTTCACCGCCACGATGATCCCCGTCGTCGAGCAACTCCAAGGCCCCAACGGCGACGACGCCTACTGGTGGGCACTCGCGCTCGGCGCCTGCTTTGGCGGCAACGCCACCATCGTCGCCGCCGCCGCGAACGTCGCCGCGTCCGGGATGGCCGCCCGCGCCGGCAAGCCGATCGGTTTCGTCCAGTTCATGAAGGCCGGGCTGCCCGTCACGTTGATCTCGATGCTGCTCGCGACCGGCTACGTCGCAATCCGCTACCTGTGAGGAGCCCGATGAGCCCCCAGTCCCTCAGCCACGACCTCGTCCGCGACACCCCCGTCCTGCGCGTCGCCGACACCGTCGAACACGCCGTCCGCACCCTCTTGGACACCGATCTCGCTGCACTCCCCGCCGTCGATGGCGACGGGCGCTTGAAGGGCATCTTCGGCGAACGCGAGTTCATGACCGCCCTCTTCCCCGGCTACATCGGCCAGCTCAAATACGCCGGCTTCGTCAAGCACCCCCTCGACGACGCCATCGAGAAGCGCGCCACCTGCGCAAACGAGCACATCGGCCAGCACCTCAACACCGACCACGTCGACGTCGGACCCGACTACTCGGACGTCCAGCTTGCCGAGACCTTCCTCCACCACCGCGTCCTCATCATTCCCGTGATCGACAACAAGCGCTTGGTCGGCGTCATCACCCGCAGCGACTTCTTCCGCCGCATAGCCGACCGCTTCCTCGCAGCAACGTCATGACTTCCGCGATGATTCAGGTCGTGTCTTCGCTCGGCTGATCGCCAGCACCCTCGCGAGCCCTGCGATCCGGTTAGGCTGCCGCCGCTCCTTCGAGCCTCGCGGCGGCCGCCTCCGCCAGCATTCTCGCCATCACGGGGATCGCGGGAGCTCGCCGGCCCCGTAACCAGGTGGCGTGCAGCGAGCGGCTCGGGTCCAATCCCGGCACCGGTCGCACGGCGACGTCCGGACGTGGCTGCTCGATCGCGAGCTCGGGGATCAGCGCCACGCTCAGGCCGGCCGCGACGAACGCGCGACCCACCGTGACGTCGCGCACCACGTAGGCCACGTCGGGCGTGAAGCCAGCCGCCTCGCAGAGACGGTCGAGCATCGCCCGGTAGCCCTGGCCGGTATCGCGTGCGGGGCCGTTGAAGCGCTCGCCGGCGAGGTCGGCGAGCCCGAGCTGGCGCCGACGCGCCAGCCGGTGGCTGCGCGGGAGCACGATCCGGTACGGGTCGTGGGCCAGGAAGAGGCGCTCGAACCCGTCGTCCGCGGCGGGCTCGGGCGCGCCGAACGCATCCCACGTAACGGCGACGTCGAGCTCGCCCGCCCGCAGCCGGCGCCGCGCGGCCTCCGGCTCGATCTGCTCGAGCTCGACCTTCACCTCCGGGTGGGCGGCTTCGAATCGCGCCAGCGAGGCCGGCACGAACGCGGTGCAGGCGGTCAGGAAGGCGCCCACGCGCAGCGTGCCGGCGAGCAGTCCGGCGATCGCGCGCAGCTCCTCCTCGGCACTGGCGACCTGGCCGAGGATGGTCTCGGCGTGGTCGCGCAGCCGTTCCCCGGCCTCGGTCAGGCCGACCGGCCGCCGCGCGCGGTCGACCAACGTCAGCCCGAACTCCTGCTCGAGGGCGGCGACGTGGTGGGAGACGACCGACTGCGCATAGCCGAGCGCCAGCGCCGCCTCCGAGAAGGAGCGTCGCTCGGCCACCGCATGGAACGCGCGCAGGCGCCGCAGGTCATGCATCGACGAACACGATAATAGGTGCGATAACTTCTGTTGCATAGATGCGGCTTCGGCGGCAGGGTGGCGTTCATGCCAATCGCCACCGCACACATCGAGGGCTTCGCCGGGGCGGTCCTGACCTCCGGCCACGACCGCTACGACCACGCACGCGCCGTCTTCAACGGCGCCATCGACCGCCGCCCCACGCTGATCGCCGCGGTCAGCGACGCGCGCGACGTCGCCGCCGCGCTGCGCCACGGGCGCGAGCAGGCACTGCCGATCGCCGTCCGCGCCGGCGGCCACTCCGGCGCCGGCTACGGGGTCGTCGACGACGGGCTCGTCATCGACGTGCGCCCGCTCCAGCGGGTCGAGGTCGACCTGGCCACGCGCACGGTGCGCGCCGGGGCGGGCCTCACCTGGGCGCAGCTCGACGCCGCCACCCAGGCGCACGGGCTCGCCGTCACCGGCGGCCGCGTCTCGCACACCGGCGTCGCCGGCCTCACGCTCGGCTCGGGGTCGGGCTGGCTCGAGCGCATGCACGGTCTGACCGCAGACAACCTGATCGCCGCCACCGTCGTGACCGCCGACGGCGACGTCGTGCGCGCCAGCGCCCACGAGCACCCGGACCTGTTCTTCGGCTTGCGCGGCGGCGGCGGCAACTTCGGCGTCGTGACCGAATTCGAGCTCGCGCTGCACCCGGTCGGTCCGACGGTCCTCGGCGGCCAGCTGCTGTTCGAATGGGAGCGCGCAGGCGAAGTGCTCGCCGCCTACCGCGACCTGATGCTGGCCGCGCCCGACGAGCTCGGCGGCTGCGCGGTGCTGCAGCTCGCGCCGCCGGCGCCGTTCGTGCCGCCGCAGCTGGTCGGCCAGCCGCTGCTGTCGATCGTCGTCGCCGCCTTCGCCGAGCCGGCCCAGGCGGAGCGCCTGGTCGCACCCCTGCGAGCGCTGCGTCCGCTCGCGGACGCCGTCGGCCCGATCCCCTACGTCGCGCTGCAATCGATGATCGACGCCGGCAACCCGCACGGCGTCCAGAACCATTGGAAGGCCGGCTTCCTCGACGCGCTCCCCGACCAGGCGATCGGCGACGCCGTGGACGTCGCGGCGGACATCCCGTCGTCGCTGACGGTCGTGCTGCTGCAGCCGCTCGGCGGCGCCTATGCGCGCGTGGACGAGCAGGCCACGGCGCTCTCGCACCGCAACGCCGACTGGGCATACCACGCCCTCTCGCTCTGGCCCGATCCCGCAGACACCCCTCGCAACCGCGCCTGGACCGACGCCCTCGCCACGGCGATGGCGCCCTATGGCCACGGCGCCGCCCATCCCAACTACGTCTCCGAGGACGCCGGCGATCGCGTGCGCCGCTTCTACGGCGCCCACACCTACGAGCGCCTGGTCGCGGTCAAGCAGCGTTGGGACCCCCAGAACGTCTTCGCCCTCAACCAGAACATCCGCCCCGGAGGGTCCGAGCAGTGATCGATGCCGCCCGGAGCTACCTGTCCTACACCTACATGTGCTCGAGCTCCGTGAGCTTCAGCGCGAAGGAGAAGAATCGATGACTCGCATGCGCATCATCGCCGCCGCGGCGGCGCTCATCCTGTCCCTGGCGATCGCTGGCTCGGCGCAGGCCCGGGGAACCATCACCTACGACGGCACCACCATGACGTTCACCGCTGACGACGCGAACGAGATCGTCAGCGTGGGGCCGTCCGAGGGCGAGCTCGCGTGGGTCACCAGCGGGATCGACGCGGCCCCGCCGGAGTGCACTCCCGGTCACGTCGAATACATCGCGTACTGCCCGTGGCCGCAGAAGATCGTCGTCAAGCTCGGCGCCGGCAACGACCGGTTCTCGATCGGCGGCGCGGCATGGGATCCGTTCCCGGCGCACATCCTCGTCGAGGCCCATGGCGGAGACGGCGACGACCGGATCCAGAGCGCGCACGTGCAGGACGGCGGCGCCGGCAACGACAAGCTCGAGGGCCACGACGGCAACCAGGTCCTGCACGGCGGGCCCGGCGACGACGAGGTCAGCGGGCTGGCAGGCAGCGACCAGGTCTACGGCGACGAAGGCAACGACACCGTCTCCGGCGACACGCACAAGACGGCGTCGCCGGACATCATCGACGGCGGTCCCGGCGTCGACTCGATCGGGCAGGACTGGCAGGACCTCGGCGGCGCCCCGCTCACGGTCACGCTGGCCGGCGGCGCCGACGACGGCCGTCCCGGCGAGGGCGACGACGTGCGCAACGTCGAGAACCTCAAGGGATTCGCGGCCGGTCGCTTCGTCGGCACCGACGGGCCCGACAGCATCGAAGTCGTCCAATCGACGGCGCCCAGCGACCTCAGCGGCCTGGGCGGCAACGACTCGCTGAACGCCAGTGACGGCAACGACCGGCTCGACGGCGGCGCCGGAGCCGACAACCTCGACGGCGGCTTCGGCAACGACACGATCGTCGGCGGGCCAGGGCCAGACTCGATCACCGGCGACACGCCCCAGGGCGAGTGCGGCATCTACTTCTGCAAGCTGCCTTCGGGCAACGACACCATCGACGCCCGCGACGGGGAGCACGACTCGATCACCTGTGGCGTCGGCACCGACAGCGTCAAGGCGGACGCGGTCGACACCGTCGCACCGGATTGCGAGCAGGTCGACCGCGGCGTAGCGGAGATCAAGCACAAACTGGGACCGGGCGGCCGCTGCGTGGTCCCGAAGCTACGCGGCCTGGCCGAGAAGAAGGCCAAGGCCAAGCTCAAGAAGGCCGGCTGCAAGGCCAAGGTAAAGCGCGCCAAGCACCGCCGCGTGCGACGCGGCAAGGTGATCGCCCAGGGCACCAAGGCCGGCAAGCACCTGAAGCGCGGGGCGACCGTCAAGGTCACGATCTCCCGCGGCCGGCGCTAGGCCGCGACCTGCGCGACAGCACTGCGCTGCTCGACGGTCAACCATCGTCGCGAGGCCGCGTTCGGGCACTTTGCCCGGACGCGGCCTTGGCCCTTGGCGTCGCCGAGGCTACGCCCCGCCGTGGCCAGCGACCGGCGCGTCGACCTCGCGCCAGAAGGCGTCGACGCGGGCGTTCCACTCGTCCGGGACCTCCTGGAAGGGCTGATGGGCCTCGTCCTCCATCACCTCGAAGCGGGCGCCTGGGATCAGCTCGGCGACGGCGCGGCAGAGCTCGGGGCGGCTGGTGCTGTCGCGGCCGCCGGCGAGGACGAGCGTCGGCGCGGCGATCTGAGGCAGGCGGTCGGTGGCGTCGTGGTCGAGGAAGGCGTCCAGAAAGGCCTGAAGGCTCTCCGTCGTCTGCTTGTGGGGGAAGGCGAGCACCTCCTCGATGATCTGGTCGACGGTCCCGTCGTTGTGCGCTCGCGCGGTGTAGATGTCCAGGAAAAACCCCTCCAGGAACGCGCGTTCGCTCGGGGCTGCCTCGACCAGCCAGCGGACGAACGTGCCCCACGAGCGCAGGTAGCGGTCCGCCACGGGCCAGGTGCTCTGCAGGACGAGGCTGCGGACGAGCTCGGGGTAGCGGAGCGCCAGCTCCTGGGCGATGATGCTGCCGCCGGAGAAGCCCGCGACGTGAGCGGAGGGAATGTCGAGCGCGCGTAGGACCCCGGCGGCGTCGTTAGCCATCTCCTCCACGGACACCGCGCCTGGCGGCATCGCGGTTCGTCCCGCCCCGCGGTTGTCGAAGGCGGTCAGCCGGTAGAGGTCGGCGAGGCCGTCAAGCTGAAACTGCCACGACTCGACGGTATCGCCAAGGCCGCCGATGAGCAGCACGTCAGGCCCGTCCCCCACCTGATCGACGTAGATCTCGAGTCCGTTCGCCTCGACGATCCGTGGATATTCGGCTGCTGCCGCTCGGACAGGCTGCGGGCTGCCGGTGGTAACGGTCATGATGCCTCCTCGTCATGCCCCGCGGGGCGGATGTTCTGGTTGAGCCGGAAGCGGTTGTCCGGGTCGTAGGCGGCCTTGATCTCCGACAGCCGCGCGTGGTTGGCGCCGTAGCTGTCGCGCACGGCGGCGTCGCCTTCCTCGAACAGGCCGGGGAAGTTGAAGTAGGTCTTGCCGTCCGAGAAGGGAACCGCGGCGTTCCAGAACGCTCGGGTGTACGTGATGTTGGTTGCGTCGTCGGCGGGGTCGTCCCAGGTCGAGTCGATGCTGAGCATCCACTCCGAGCCGCGGTCGCCGAAGGCGGTCTGCTCGGGGCCGACGCGGGAGATCGCCCCGCCGCAGTGGCGGACGATGACCAGCGTGTCGTTCGACGCCCGCCGCCGCGACCAGTCGACGGTGGTGTCGATCGCGGCGTCCGAGAAGCCGTCGAGGTAGAGCGCCTTCCAGTAGCGGCGTGGGCCCGCCGGGAAGAACGGATCCAGCGAGCGCTGGAACTCCAGGTACTCCATCGGCCCGCTCATGTCCAGCAGCGGGGTGGCCAGCTCGCGCAGGTGCCGGGTGGCGCGCTCGCCCTCGGCGGGGTCCCCCGCCCACATGCCGGCCACGCCGACGTACGGGAGGCCGCGCAGCTCCTCGGGCAGCTCGTCGACGACCGGCAGCGACCAGATCATCCCGGCGGTCGACAGCTCGTCCGGCGCGTCGGCGACTGCGTCGCGCCAGCCGCTGAGCACACGCGCCGCGTCCTCGAGCGGATAGGCGACGTTCAGCGTGAAGACCTCCGGACCCAGGTCGTGCAGCTGCAGCTCGAAGGACGTGACGACGCCGAAGTTGCCGCCGCCGCCGCGTAGGGCCCAGTGCAGGTCGGGGTGCTCGTCGGCGCTCGCCCGGATCCGGCGTCCGTCGGCCAGGACGACCTCGGCCGAGACGAGGTTGTCGACGGTCATCCCGTCGCGGCGGCGCTGGTGGGAGACCCCGCCGCTCAGCGCCAGGCCCGCAACGCCGGTCTCGGACACGACGCCGCCCGGAGTGGCGAGCCCCAGCGGCGCGGTGACGCTGTCGACGTCGGCCCAGGTGGCGCCGCCCTGCACGTGGACGGTACGCCCGGAGGGGTCGACGTGGACGCGGCGCAGCGCCGCCAAGTCGATCACGAGGCCGTCATCGACCACGGCGGTGCCTGCGACGTTGTGCCCGCCGCCGCGGACCGCCAGCGGCAGGCCGCGCTCCGCGGCGAAGCGCACCGACGTCGCGACGTCGTCAGCGTCGGCGCAGCGCACGATCGCGGCTGGGCGCTTGTCGATCATGCCGTTCCAGACGCGACGCGCCCCGTCGTAGTCCGGGTGATCGGGCGCGATGACATCGCCGCGCAGCTGCTCGGCGAGCAGAGCGGCGTGCTCGACGGAGGTGGTTGAACGGACGTGCATGGCCAGTAGCTCCTTCGACGTTCGGTTGCTAGTTCTGGGGCGTGATCGCCTGCTGGGTACGGAAGACGCCCCGCGGGTCCCACTCGTCCTTGACGGCGGCGAGCCGCTCCGCGTCTGCGCCGAACGCGGCGCGCATTCGGGCGGCGCTCTCCTCGCCGAGGAAGTTCGGGTAGGTCGCGCCGACCGACCACGGCCGCACGTCGTCGCGGAACGCATGGCCGAGCGCGCGACAGCGCTCGTCGTCGGACGCGTCCTCCCAGAGCAGGAGCGGGTGGACGATGAAGCGCGCCTCGCGGCCGGCGAGCGGAGAATGCTCGGCGCCGAAGCTGCGGACGGCTCCGCCCCAGGGCACGATGAAGAGCTGCGAAGGACCGGGTGGGAGCCCAGCGGCCCGCGCCGCGAGCGCCTCGATCGCCTCGTCGGGAAGCTCGGCGACGTTCTCCGCCGTCCAGTAGTTCCGGTAGCCAGGCGGATCGTCGATCGAACGCTGGAAGTCGGCGTAGCCGGTCGGCTCGAAGAAGTCGGCCGCCGGCGGCCCGAACTCGCGGATCGCTCGCAGCGCGCGCTCGCCGTCGGCCAGGGGACCGGCGTACATCCCGGCGATCATCACTGCAGGGCGGCCGTGCAGCTCCTTCGGCACACTGGGCTCGGGCGGCGCGGTGACGAAGGCGAAGGCGAGCCCGAGCCCCTCGGGCGCGTCGCGCATCACATCGCGGAACAGGCGCAGAAGCTCGGCCCCGCGCTCGGCAGGGTGCAGGACCAGTCCGGCCATCACCTGGGGCCCGACGGGGTGAAGCCGAAACTCGAGCGCGGTGACCACGCCGAAGCTGCCGCCGCCTCCGCGCAGCGCCCAGAGCAACTCGCGGTTCTCCTCCTCGGAGGCGCGGACCACCCGGCCCTCGCTGGTCACCAGCTCGGCCGCGACCAGGTTGTCGCAGGCGAGGCCGTGCTTGCGCTCGAGCCAGCCCGAGCCACCGCCCAGGGTGAGCCCGCCCACGCCGGTCGTGGACACCCGCCCGCCGGTGGTCGCCAGGCCGTGGACCTGCGTCTTGCGGTCGACCTCGGCCCAGGTCGCCCCGCCGCCCACACGCGCCACGCGGCGCTCGCAGTCGACCTCGACGTCGCACATGGCGCGGAGGTCGAGCACGATGCCGTCGTCGCAGAGCGAACGCCCGCTGACAGAGTGGCCGCCGGCCCGCACGGCGATCTCCAGCCCATGCTCGTGCGCGAACGCGAGCGACGCGATCACGTCGTCAGGCGCCGCGCAGCGAGCCACGAGCCGCGGGCGCCGTACGATCATCGAGTTGAACAGCGTGCACGCGTCGGCGTACTCGGGCTCGCCAGGCTCGTAGAGGCCACCGCGAAGGCGGAATCGCAGCTCGCTCAGCGCGACGTCGGGCAGCTCGTCGAGACCGCGGGCGGCGACAGACGGCGCCTCTTCAGTGCTTTCGCTCATGGCGGCGAAGGTACGCTCGACGCCGCCGCCCGCCTTCGCCCGTTCCGGCCATCCGGCCAAGATGGCCGGAACCGGCAAGGCGGCTGTGACGGCCCTTAGAGCAGTCCTTCGCGCGTGGCGTAGGCCACGGCGGCGGCGCGGGAGGACAACCGCAGCTTGGTACGCACGTTCGCCACGTGGCGGTGCACGGTATGGGGGCTGACGACCAGCCGCTCGGCGATCTCCGCGTCGCTCAACCCCTCGGCGACGAGCGTGAGCACCTGGCACTCGCGAGGCGTGAGCGCGCCGAGTCCGCTCGCTTCCTGGTCGATCCCCCCGGATCGCAAGGCGTCGCGGGAGGCGCCGAGCGACGCGAACGCATCGCGAGCGCGCCTGGCCTCGTCACCGGCGGCGTCCGCGCGCCCGAGGGAGGCGAGGGTCCGCGAGAGAGCGAGGCGCGCCAGCGCCCCTTCATACGGAGCAGCAGACTCCGCGAGCAGATCGAGGGCGTCCTCGAAGCTACGACGCGCCTGCTCGTGGTCTCCGCGCAGCTCGGCGACCTCACCCATGACCAGGCGGGCGCGGCCTCGTAGGTAGGGCGTTGCGAGCTGCTCGACTATGTCCGTCAGCTCGGCCAGCGCCTCGCCGGCCCGGTCGAAGTCGTCCAACCCGCCCTGGGCCCGCGCGAGCAGCTCGAGCGCGGGGACGCGTTCGATCGGGGCGGCGTCTCCGATGCGCCGGAGAATCCGCTCGGCGATGTCCGCAGCGGCCAACGCATCGCCTTCCTCGAGCGCGAGCGTCCCCAGCCCCACGAGTGCGGGGCGGTGGGGAAGGGCGCGCTCGAAGAGCGCCCTCGCCTCTTCGATGCGGCCCTGACGGACTCGCAGCTCGCCGAGCCGCGCGAGGCCGTCGGGCGCCATCCCCGGGCGCATCGCCTCCAAATCGGCGAGGGCGGCGACGAGCTCGGCCTCGGCGGCTGGCCACTCGCCGCGACAGGTGAGGACCTGCCCGTAGGCGCTGCGGCAGACGCCGATCAGGTGGCGGCCATTCAGGCGCTCGCCCATCGAGCGCATCGCCTCGCACCATTGAGCCACCCTGGCGAAGTCGCCCACCCGTTCGCAGACGGCGATCAAGATGCACAGCGCCCACGCCGGAGAGATCGGGAGCTCGAACTCTTCCCCGACGCACACGGCCGCGGCCTCGTCCAGCCGCCGCAGCCCCTCATCGACCCGGCCCTGAACGACCCGCGCTGCCCCGTCGAGCGCGATGCCCAGCGCCTCGAGATCGGGGACGCGCAGCTCGGCGCCCAAGGCGGCCGCTTCAGCCCCCTTGGCCGCGGCTGATTCCGGGTCGGCATCAACCTCGAGCGCGTAGTAACCCTCTATGACGAGCAACCAGCCGTGCTCCGCTGCCGGCGGACGCCCGACCAGCAACGACCGTCCCCGCTCCAGCCATCCCGCCGCGACCGCCTCATCGCCACGGAAATGCAACGCATCATTGGCCAGCCATCCCGCCATCCGCACCGCGCCGCCGACATCGCCCCCAGCGCGGTACCCCCGGAACGCCCGCTCACGCGCGGCAAGAGAAGCGTCCGTGTCACCAAGCCACGAGGCCGCCCAGCTCAGGCCCTCCCACGCCGCGACCGACTCCTCGCGCGCAACAGCGGAGTCGAAGCACCGCCGCGCCTCCGCCCAATCCGAGCTCGCAAGGGCTGCCTTACCCGCCGCGACCAGATCCTCGACCGTCTCGAGCTCGTCGGTCATCGCAATCGCGACTGAGTCTACGGCCCGCTCACCAGGCCCGGCGCCCTCTCCCCCGCCGGCGTCCGCCCATCTCGGAGCTCCTCTCAGGCTCGGTCGGCAGCTGGGAAAGCGGAGCCGCCCTGTCCGCGGAGGGCATCCGCCTCTCGAAGCCGGTCAGACGGCCGGCTCGGCGTTGAGCTCGCGGCGCAGCAGCTCGCTCACCGCGCCGGGGTGGCCGGGGCGCGCGTAGTGGTAGCCCTGGGCGTGGCTGCAGCCCATGCTGCGCAGCGCGGCCGCCTGCTCGGCGGTCTCCACACCCTCGGCCACGGTGCGCAGACCAAGCGAGTGGGCCAGCCCGAGCACGGACTCCACTATCGCGCGGTCGTCGCGGCGCAGCGACATCCCGTCCACGAACGAGCGGTCGATCTTCAGCACGTCCACCGGCAGCAGGTCGCGCAGGTTGCCGAGCGAGGCGTAGCCGGTGCCGAAGTCGTCGATGGCGAGCCGCACGCCCAGCTGCTTGAGCGCGTTCAGGGTCTCGAGCGCTGCGTCAGGATCGGCCACGACCGCGCTCTCGGTGACCTCCAGACAGAGCTGATCGGCTTCGACGCCGGCCGCTGTCAGGGCGTCCTGCACCTGTCCGAGCAGCGCGGCGGACACCAGCTGGCGGGCGGAGACGTTGACCGCCATCGTCAGCTCGTGCGCGCGCGGCGTTCCATCCTCGCGCCAGCGGCTCAGCTGGCGGCAGGCCTCGTGCAGCACCCATTCGCCGATCGGCATGATCAGGCCGGTGCGCTCGGCCATCGGGATGAAGCGGTCGGGTGCGATCAAGCCGAGCGTCGGGTGGTCCCAGCGCAGCAGCGCCTCCACACCGGCAACGCACCCGTCCGCCAGGCTGACCGCCGGCTGGTAGACGAGTCGCAGCTCGCCGCGCTCCACCGCGTCGCGCAAGCCGGTCTCCAGCTCCAGGCGCTCGACCGCGCGCGTGCGCATCGTGTCGTCGAAGAGCTCGCAGCGCGCCTTGCCCAGCTCCTTCGCGCGGTACATCGCCGCGTCCGCGTCGCCGAGCAAGCCCTCGGCGCTGGCGGCGTCGCCGGCGAGCGACACGCCGACGCTGGCGGTGATGAAGCGCTGCTCGGCGTCGAGAACGAACGGCGCCCGCAGCGAGCTGGCGAGGCGGTCGGCGATCCGAAGCGCGTGGCGATCGTCGTCGACGCCGCCGAGGCAGACCGTGAACTCGTCGCCGCCGAAGCGCGCCAGCAAGTCCTCCGGGCGAACCACGCGACGCAGGCGCTCCGCGACGGCGCACAGCAGGCGGTCGCCGGCGCCGTGACCGAGCGAGTCGTTGATGAGCTTGAAGTCGTCCACGTCCACGAACATCACCGCGACGCGGCCGGGGGCGGTCAGCGCGCGCTCGAGCCGCTCCACGAACAGGGCGCGGTTCGGCAGCCCGGTGAGCGTGTCGTGATGGGCCTGATAGTTCAGCTCGGTCTCCGCCCGCGTGCGCTGCGCGCGCAGATCCTCGTTGAAGCGCCAGGTGACGACGTTGGCCACCGCCAACCCCAGGATGAACAGCCCGTGGATGCCGGCCCAGGCCCAGGGCTGCTGGACGGCGTCGGCGTGGTTGTAGACCGACGAGGGCGCCAGCACGCCCACGAGACCGTGATGGAGGACCACGTAGGCCACCCCGAGCAGGTAGGGAAACCACTCCTCGTAGGTCGCCAGCACGGCGACCATCACGAAGAAGTGGAAGTGCGCCTCGATCCTCCCGTCCCAGACGTGGACGAGCATCGCCGAGGTCGTCAGCAAGCCTGCGGCGGCGAAGCCCGTGCGCACGCGGCGACTGAAGCGGCGCTCGTTCGCGGCGAGCGCGCAGGCCACGACCGGCAAAGCCTCGGCGACCGCGTGCCAAGCCGGGAAGCCGAGCGCGAGCGCGAACGCGACAAGCCCGCCCGCTTGGATCCACACGAGCCAGACGATCGCGCGGTGACGGCGGCGCCACTCCTCCTCGGGGAGCGAGCGGCCATGCGGCAGCGCCGCGACGATCCGCTTCAGACGACTCGGAGACCAGTGCGTCTCTGGCACCTCCACACCCGTATAGTCGGCGTAAGCGAGCCGGGCTTGAGCTTTCCCAGGAGACCGTGGTCGCGATTGCGCGTTGGGCCAGCCACGTGATCGCAGCGTTGTCGCGGCGGATACAGCCGTGGGAGGCCAGCGCTGCCGAGGGGTGCGGCGAGCAGAGCGCCGGCGCGGCCGTGGAGGGCGACGCGCCCCTTGCCGCCACCGAAGTCGTCGAGCACGCGCGAGTGGGCGGTCAGGTGCAAGGCCCAGGGAGAGTCGGTCGTTGGGGCGCTGCCGACTAGCCGCCCACGACCAGCGCGCAGTCTCGACTCGCCGGCGCGCCCGGACTCCAAATACCCTGGAGAGCGTGCCCACCCCCTACCGATGCCAGCCCGACTCGGGCGAGTCGGCTCGAGCATCGCGCGACGCTGGTGCCCGGTCGCTGAAGCACCATTAGGGGTTAGAGGCGGTCGGGACGCAGCTCGATGACGTTGACGTCGTGTAGGTCGCGTTGGTAGGCGATGGCGACTGCCTCGGCGCGGCTGTGGGCGGGCAGCTTGTCGAGAATGTGCTCGATGTGCTTGCCGACGGTCTTCGACGCGATGACGAGTCGTTGGGCGATCTCGGTCTGGTCGAGCCCGCGGGCAAGGAGCTGCAGCACTTCAAGCTCCCGCGGCGTCAGATCGCCTCGACGGTCTGGCCCTGGGCCTGGCTTGGAAGGAGACAGGCGGCGCAGCACCGCGAGCACGCGGGCACGCAGCTCACCTTGGCGCAGGGGCTTGGCGAGATACTCGTCGGCGCCCAGCAACAAGCCAGCCTCGATGTCGGAAGACTCGGTCCGGTCGTGCGACATGAAGATGACCGCAACACGGTCGCGGTATCGCTCCTTGAGCTCACGGCAAACCTCATAGCCCGAGATGCCGCTCAAGCGCACCTCGACGAGAGCCAGCAGCGGCAGGGCTGTGCGCGCCGCCGCGGCGAGCGCCTGCTCGCCACTGGAGTAGGCCGCGACCCGCCAGCCGCCACGTTGCAGCAGCCCCTCGACGACGTTGCGCTGCTCGGCGTCGGAGTCGACCACCATCATCGACGTCCCGGCGTCGAGGAGCGGTTGGGTTCCCGTCACTCGCCCTCGACCCGATGGGTGAGCCACCAACCCTAACCGCTTAACAGACCTCGATCAAGGCACAGCTCCGTCAGTCGAGCCAGCTCCACCAGCGGCCCGCAGAACAGGGCCTAGCGAGTGGCCCCAACTCCCTTGGCGGCCAGAGACGACTCGCAGGATTCACCGCGCCGACCAGCGGGTAGTTACAACTCTGAGAGTGGAGGAAGTTGCGCGCTCGCACGGCGGGCGGCGCGGCGGCCCCGTCAAGCGCGAACCACCAGGAGTCCGCCGTGCCATACACCACCTGCCCCGCCTGCAAGCTGTCGCTTCGCAGCCCCGACACCACGCGCCGCGACTGCCCCCGCTGTCTGCGCCGCGAAGGCAAACGCCAACTGATGTACATCTCGCCACTGCCACACCGGATGCTGAACAGCCCGCTGCTCCAACGCGCCGGCAGGCCATTCGCCTGATACCGATGGTCGTGAAGCGGAGCGCCGCGGCCAGCGCCCCTCTCAGCGCGCGGGCCGGGCGCTGAACCTCATGCCGCCCAGGCAGCTGTAGATCGAGAAGGTGCCTGGCGGGTACTTCGGGATCATGAACTGGTACTGGACCCGGACCGAGCCGCTGATCGTCCCGTTGCGGGCGCGGCGGGTGGTGACCGTGTGGTTGCGGGTGACCTCGTTGTAGTGAAAGCTCGGTTTGGACTGCTCCGAGAACTTGTAGTCCTTGAGCCCCAGGTCGACCCACTTGAAGCTCCACACCTCCGCGCCGGAGATCGGCGCTCCGCCGCCCTGAATCGCCAGACACGTCATCGGGACGCCGGTGGCGAAGTTCCACAGCTTGCCCTTCTTGAGCGTGAAGCCGACCTTGTGGCCGCCGCTCGTCTTGCCCGTGTACGGGACGCCCTTGGCGGCGTCCGCCGCCGGCGTTCCTACGGCGAGCAGGACAGCGACGGCGAGCGGTGCGATGAGCTGCGCATCGTGTTCTCCCTCTCTCGCGGTCGCCGGGCGGCTCAGGACCGATCGGCCGGCGGGACGTGGTGGTTGCCCTTGAACAGGTCCTGCGGGTCGTAGAGCGCCTTCACGCGCCGTAGCCGCTCCCAGGTGGCCGCGTCGAAGAAGGCGCTCGGGTCGGCGGGCTCCTCGACGAAGTTGGGGTAGTCGCCGACACGCCGGGGCGCCAGCGCACTCATCAGGGCGTCGAGATCCCCGCGCACGACCGGGTCCGCCGCCGGCTCGGGCACGACGCCCAGGCCGAGCACGCAGACCTCGCCGGGCAGCGTCGCGCGTGCCCCCGCGTCCGCCGCCGGGCGGCCCAGAGCGCCGCCCATGTGGCGGAGCTGGATCATCGTCAGCGACGAGCCCGGGCCGCCGATACGGGCGATCTCGTCGACGGCGTCGGCCGTCAGCTCGTCGACGAGCGCATGCTGCATGCGGAAGGGCAGCGGGTCCGGCGGGTCCATCGCCAGCTCGCTCAGGCCGACCGGAGGCTGGATCGCGAAGGTGTCCAGCGTCGGACCCAGCTCGCGCAGCGGTCGCAGCAGCTCGCGCCCGTCGGCCTCCGAGCCGAGGAACGCCGCCATCACCACCGCGAACGACTGGCCGCGGACGGCTGCTGGGATCTCCGGCAGCGGCGGGAAGTGCAGGACGTTGGCCCACGACGTGATCTCCTCCGGCAGCGACGGCAGCAGCTCCCGCCACCGATCCAGCACGTCGGCCGTCCGCTCGAGCGGGTAGAATAGCGCGCCCGCGTAGAGCTCGCGCAGCGGCAGCACCGAGAACTCGATCGCGGTCACGACGCCGAAGTTGCCGCCGCCGCCTCGAAGCGCCCAGAACAGCTCGGGCTCGTGCACCGGGTCGGTGCGCACGAGGTGACCCTCGGCGGTGACGAGCTCGATCGCGGTGACGGCGTTCGTCTGCATGCCGTGCTTGCGCGCGAGCCAGCCGATGCCGCCGCCCAGCGAGTAGCCGACGACGCCCACGTCGGGCGAGGAGCCGTGCAGACCCGCCAGGCCGAGCTCGGACAGGCGCGGAGTGACCTGCTCCCACTTCGTCGCCGCGCCGACACGCACCCGACGCGCGTCCACGTCGATCGAAGCGCCGGTCAGCGCCGAGGTGTTGAGGATCAGCGTCCCCTCGAGCGAGCCCAGCGGCCCCGGGTTGTGTCCGGTCGCCTGCGGCGCCACGCGCAGGCCGCGCTCGCTCGCGTGGGCGACGACGGCGGCGACCTCGCGCTCGTTCGCCGGGAAGGCGATCGCCTCGGGCCGCTGGTCGATCAGCAGGTTGAAGGCGCCGCGCGCCTCGTCCCAGTCGGCGTCGCCGGGACGCACCATGCGGCCCAGGCTCTTGTCGGTGTCGGTGATCAGCATTGCTCGGGTCCTTTCGCTCGATGACCCGGCCAGCATCCGCCGAGCGGCGTGCGCGCACATCGAGGCGGTCCCCAGACAGGGACCCGAGGATTTGAGGACGCCGACCCCTAGGGGGTCGCCGCGGCGGTGGCGGCGAGGGCCGACTCGAGCTCGCGACGCGAGCGGATGCCGAGCTTGCGATACGCGTTGGAGAGGTGCACCTCGACCGTCTTCGGCGTCACGTACAGCTCCTGGGCGATCGCGCGGTTGGTGCGCCCGGCGGCCGCGAGGTCGACCACCCGGCGCTCGCTCGGCGTCAGGGACTCGACGCCGCTGAGCGCGTCGCGGCGCGGGCGCGTGCCGGCGGCGTACAGCTCCGAGCGCACCTGCTCGACGAGGCCGTCGGCCCCGCAGACGGCAGCCAGCTCGAGCGCCCGGCGCAGCGGCTCGCGCGCCTCGCTCGGCTGCCGCGCCAGCCGCAGCCCGGTGCCGAGGGCGGCGAGGGCCTTCGCGAGCTCGAGCCGAGCCGTCGACCCCTCGAGCACCTCGACGGCCTCCCGCAACCGGTCCAGGCCCTTGTCGCGCTCGAGCGTGCCGAGCACCCGCAACGTGCGCCCCAGCGACGAGGGCGCCCCGAACGCCCGCGTGATCTCCAGCTCCTCGCGCGCGAGCTCGATCGCCTCCTCGCGGCGGTCGAGGCGGTCGAGCGCCTCGGCCTTCAGCGATCGCCACCAGCGCCGTGCGAAATCCGGCATCACGGCGCAGTGCGCGGCCAGCTCGTCGACCGTGGCCGCGGCCTCCTGCGCACGACCGGTCGCCAGCAGCAGCGCAGCCCGGGCCGTCAGGTACAGGCCCATCGCCTGCGTGGCCGGCCGCACCAGCCCCACTCGCTCGAGCCAGTCCGACGCCTCGGCCAGTCGGCCGCGCTCGCGCAGGATGTCGGCCATGAACATCCGGCTGTGGGCGGTCGAGTAGGCGTCGTGTCCCCACAACGCGAACTCGTCGTCGGCAGCCCGCACCGATTGCTCGGCGGCCGCGAGATCGCCACGGCGCAGCTCGGCGAATCCATGCCAGACATGGACCGAGGACACCGACAGCAGCGACCCACGCCGATGGGCGTCGGCGAGCGCCTGGCCGAAGAGATCGGGCACCTCGGGACGGTCGGTCATGACCAGCGTGACCATCGCCGCGAGCGGGATCAGGGCCGGGTCGGCTGCGCGCAGCACTTCCCCCTCGAGCGCCGCGAGGGCGAGCGTGGCGCAGTCGCTCGCGCTGCCGTCGGTGCAGACGGCCTCCCACGCGGCCATGGCGGCGAGCATGTGCGAGCCCGGGCCCGCGTCCGGGGGACGGCGATGCCCGCGCAGCTCGGCCAGCCGCTCGGGTCCGCGCGCGCCGAAGATGACCGTCATGTACTCGAGCGCCTGGAGCGCCATGCGGAGGTCCGCCAGCTCGTCCGGCAGCTCCTTCGCCGCCCGCCGCGCCATCGCCTGGGCGTCGTCGGGCGAGCCCGTGAACACCAGCGCCCGGCCCAGCAGGCCGGCGGCAGCGGCACGGCTCACCGGGTCGGGCAGCTCGTCGTAGGCGCGCGCCAGGTGCTGGACCGCGGTGGTGCCGCTCGTGAGCGCCTCGGCGGCGCCCAGCTCGAACAGCAGCCGCCCGAGTTCCCCGTCGTCGGGGAGGTCGTCGAGCGCGCGGCGCAGGTAGGCGACGGCGCTGTCGGCCGCCCCCGCGTGCATCGCCGCGCGCCCGGCCTGCCAGAGCAGCTCCGCCGCCCAGCGCTCCCCACGCGGCGAGATGTGCAGCAGCTGCGCGGCCACCTGCTCGATGGACGCGTCCGCGTCGCGCAGCACGGCCGCCGCGCGCGCGTGCTCGAGCTCACGCTCGGCCGGGGAGAGCTCGTGGTAGACCGCATCGCGCACGAGCGGGTGCACGAACGCCAGCGGCAGCTCGGGACGCAGGATCTCGGCGTGGATCAGCTCACGCGTCGTGTCCGCCAGACGCGCCTCGTCGATGCCCGCGAGCGCGGCGACCGCGGGCAGCCCGGCCCCCTCGCCCAGCACCGCCACCGCCTGCGCGACCGCCCGTGCCTCGGCCGGCAGGCGCGCCAGCCGCAGCAGCACCGTCCGCGAGACCGCCCGCGGACCGACGTCGGCCACCCGCCCGACGTGCGCGGCGTCCGGGCGCACGCCCTCGCCGCCGAGCGCGAGCACGAGCTGGTTGAGCAGCAGCGGGTTGCCGCCGGTGGAGTCGTGACAGGCGGTCGTGAACGCCTGCTCCGGCGGCGCGCCCAGACGCGCCTCGACGAAAGCCGCCACGGCCGCCTCAGTCAGCGGACCGGGACGAACGTTGGTGGCGGAGGGGTCGCGTGCGATCTCCGCCAGCAGCGCGGCATCCGCGCCGGGCTCGGCCTCGCGCAACCCCGTCAGCAGCAGGATCGGCTGGCTCTCGAGCCGCCGCGCCAGGTAGGCGAGGAACAGCAGCGACGGCCGGTCGCACCAATGCAGGTCGTCGACGGCCAGCAGCAGCGGCCGCTCCTCGGCGAGCCCGAGCACCAGCCAGAACAACCCGTGCAGCGACGCGAACGACGCCCCCTCCCCCTCCCCGGCACCAGCCTCCGGCGCGCCGAAGACCGCCGCCGCCGGCGCCGCCGCGCCGACGAGCAGCGCCGCCCGGCGCCCGGGCGCGGCCAGCTCGGCTTCGAGCAGCTGCCGCACCACGCCGAAGGCGAACTCGCCCTCGAGCTCGCCGCCCCGGGCGGACAGCACCCGCATCGAGCTCTCGGCGCGCCGGCGCGCCTCGGCGAGCAAGCGGCTCTTGCCGATCCCGGCAGGCCCCTCCACGACCACCAGGCGTCCCTCTCCACCGGCCGCGCGCTCGATCTCCACGTTGAGCTCGTCCAGCTCGCGCCGCCGCTCGAGTAGTTGGTTCACGCGCCCATGCTACGCGCGAACGCGGCGCTCTGGGACGGCATTCGGGTGCCAAAAGCAGGGGTGCACGTCTAGGGGTTGCCTCGATGTGCGGGGCGGCGCGCGGGCGGAAGCTGGCCCTCCTACGAACCGACGCAGGAGGAACCCATGCGCAAGCTCATCCATGGAATGGCCATCGCGACGGCGCTGTGCGTCTCGCTGACGGTCGCGGGCGCGGCTGGAGCCGCCACCGTCATGCACGACTCCAACGGCGACGTCGTGCTCGACGCGATCGCCGGCGAGACCAACATCGTCTCCGTGCAGGCAGGCGGTGCCGGGACGGTCACGCTGCTCGACTCGGGCGGCAGCCCGCTGCAGGCCTTCGACGACCAGTGCGCCCAGATCAGCGACGCGATGGTCGAGTGCGCCGCCGGGCCGAGCGTCGAGCTCTGGCTCGGCGACGGCAACGACCGCTCGTCCGTCGACCTGTTCTTCCCGACCGGCATCCCGGTCTTCGTCCACGGCGAGCAGGGCAACGACAAGCTCGACGCCGGGCCCGGCATCAACGGCATCGACGGCGGTCCGGGAGACGACAAGCTCACCGGCGGCGAAGCCCACGACGCCCTCTTCGGCGGCGAGGGCAACGACGAAGTCAAGGGCCTCGGCGGCTCCGACGAGGTCAACGGCGGCCCCGGCGACGACATCGTGTCGGGCGACTCCCACAAGGCGCCGGCGGCGGACGTCGTCGACGGCGGACCGGGCATGGACCGCATCGAGCAGGACTGGAACGACCTCACGGGCTCGCTCGTGACGCTCACCCTCGGCGGCAGTGCCGACGACGGCCGCCCCGGCGAGAGCGACGACGTGCGCAACGTCGAGAAGATCCTCTCGTTCAACCCGGTGTCCTACACCGGCACCAACGGACCCGACCGCATCGAGGTCGTCCAGGTCTCGGGGCCCAGCACGCTGAGCGGCGGCGCCGGAGACGACTTCCTCAAGACCAGCGACGGCGCCGACAAGCTCGACGGCGGTCCGGGCGCGGACATCGTCGACGGCGGCTACAACGACGACACGATCGTCGGCGGACCCGGTCCCGACACGCTCGCCGGCGACCACCCCACCGGCGAGTGCGGCATCTACTGGTGCAAGCTGCCGGCGGGCAACGACACGATCGACGCCCGCGACGGCGAGCGCGACTCGGTCACCTGCGGCTTCGGCACCGACGCGGTCAAGGCGGACGCGGTCGACGTCGTCGCCGGAGACTGCGAGAAGGTCGATCGCCCCGGCGGTCCGGGCCCGGACCCCGACCCCCGTCACGGCCAGGGGCTCACGGTCAAGCTCGGCAAGGCCAAGCTGGCCACGGCGCTGGCCAAGGGCCTCCGGGTGCAGGTCACCGCTCCCGCCGCCGGCAAGCTCGCCGCAACCGCCGCGAAGGCCAAGCGCAAGCGCGTCGCCAGCGGATCGCGCCGGGTGTCCCGCGCGGGAGCCGCCAGCGTGACGCTGCGCTTCACCAAGCAGGCCAAGCGCAGCCTGCGCCGCGCCAAGCGCGTGCAGCTCAAGGTGGCCGTGCGCTTCACCGCCAAGGGCGGTGGCACCAGCAGTCAGACCGCCAAGGTCACCCTCGCCCGCTGAGGGTCCCGGGCGCGGTGCGCAGCGCGCGCACCGCGCCCCTCGGTCCATCCGCCCCGCCCCCTAGGTTCTCCCCTCACCAACAAATCGGCCCCGGCGCGGCAGCAACCGCCCGGGGCCCGGCACAGGAGGAACGACTCCCATGCATTCGCAGCGTAACCCGGCGCACCGCGCCGGCATCCCCGCCGACACCGTCGGCACCGCCGAGGACTCCTTCGACGAGGCGCTCCTCGGCCTCCTCACCCACGACCACCCCGGCCTCTGGTCGATCACCGAGCTCTCCCGCTCGCTGACCTCCAGCGCCCAGACCGCCGCCAGCGGCAAGATCGAGACCTGCGACACCGAAGACGCCATCGAGCGCCTCCACGCCGCCGGGCTCATCCACCGCATCGGCACCTACGTCTTCGCCACCCGCGCCGCGCACACCGCACAGCGCCTAGCGAGCTAACCGTCACATCCGAAGCACTGGGGCGCCGCACAGAGCAGCCGGCGCCTCACCCCCTCAGCCGCTCCACTTCGCAGAAAGGAACGCTCCTCCTGGTAAAGAAACGGCCCGCCATGAAGACGGGCCGCCGGTGAACGGGGAGCGACCCCGCCTGGTACGCCACACCGCTTCGAAGCGTAGCCCTGAAAGCTGCGCGGGACAAATGATGAACTGGTCCGGTAAGCCTTGACCCAAGGCGGGCGCCACCCGCAGGCGCTGCCATCGCGCGCCTCGTCACTCACCGGGACCAGTGCTTCGCTGCGGAGGGCGGGAGACTCGAACTCCATCCGGGAGCGACCCCGAACCCTTGGTGTGGCATACCAGGGCACCGCCTCGGCGCTTCACCCTCCGGCGTGGCAGAAGCGTCCGAGATCGCGCGTTACGGCACCAGACCGGTGCGTAACAAGTGCGTGCCGCGTTCGTTACAGCGGGCAGACGCCGCGAACCGACAGACGGCTCTGCCGCGTCAGCCCTTCGGCGGCAGCGAGCGGGCGAAGCGCACGCCGCGCTGCACCCAGGGACCGAGCTGCCGCTTGGTGCGCAACCCCTCGGACTCGACGAGGACCCACCCCTTCATCGGCCGCCCGGCCATGTCAAAGGGACGGGCGTTGGGCCGGACGAGCGCCTCACCCAACCCGTCGGGACCGACGCGCACCATCAGCCCGCCGCCGCTAGCGACGCAGACGGCCATGTTGCCGCCGATCAGGAACGCAAGCCCGCCGAACATCGCCTTCTCGGTCAGGCCCTCCGCCCCCGCAAGCTGCTCGCGGACGCGCTCGGCGAGCGCCCTGTCGTAGGCCATCGAGAGAAGGTAGCGGCGAAGGCAGGCGATCTGATCGGCGAGCAGCGCCTCGTGGGCAGGACCGTCGTAGCGGCGCTGCTCGTGCGCCGCCCCGCGGCATCGCAAGCGAATAGAAAAACCCCGCCGGAGCGGGGCTTTTCCGTAGCCGGTCTATAAGCCGGAAACTCGACACGCTAATGAGAAGGTCGGTCTTGGCCTGCCCGTAGGAGGGTCAGGGTGTACCGAGAGCTAGAGGACTTCGCCCGCTACTGCCGCGTCGAGCGGCGGCTCGCGGAGGCGACGTGCCGCGCGTATGAGCGAGACGTGCGCGCGTGCGTGATGTATCTGGAGGCACAGGGATTGACGCGCTGGGTCGATGTGAGGGCGCCGGACCTGCGTGGCTTCCTCGCCGACGAGGTGGAGCGCCGGCCGGCGGCGTCGAGCCAGTCGCGCACGGTTGCGGCGCTGAAGGGGTTCTGTCGCTTCTGCGTGGAGAACGAGTACCTCGACCGCGACCCGGCGCGAGTGCTTCGCACGCCCAAGAAGAGCGATGCGCTGCCGGACGTACTCGACCGGCGCGAGCTCGCGCGGCTGCTTGCCGCCCCGGCCCGCGAGGGCACCTGGCAGCGGTCGCATCGGGGCAAGGTCGAGCGCGATCGGCTGCTGCTGGCGCTGTTCGCGTATGCCGGGCTGCGCCGCTCGGAGCTGCTCGCGCTCGACTGGGACGACGTCGACCTCGACCGCCGGCTGGTGCGGGTGCGAAAGGCCAAGGGCGGCCGCCAGCGAATGCTCCCCCTCCACCCCGCCCTGGAGCCGCTGTTCATGGACTACCTACGAACGCGGCTGCCGCTCGAGGAGCGCGCGTTGTTCGTCGGCGTTCAGGGCAGGCGCATGCAGACGAACCTGCTCGCGGCGACCTTCCGCCATTACGCCCGTGCGTCCGGCGTCGACGTGCGCAAGACCGTCACGCCACACACGCTGCGACACGTGTTCGCCTCCGAGCTGCTGTCCGCCGGGGCGAACCTGCGCCAGATCCAAGAGCTGCTGGGCCACAAGCACCTCGACTCGACCCAGCGCTACACCCGCGTCACCGCTCACCAGCTGCGCGGCGGTCAAGCGGCTGCGCTTCGGCGACTAGCGAGGGCTGATGTGCGCTACCGGCTGGTGGTGTGCAGCCATCGGCCTGCGGCGTACAGGGATGCTGCCGAGAAATTCGGCCTTGAGATCGGCGGCGCGTTCTGGTCTCCTCGCCTGCCCTCCGATACGGGACGTCGGCGCGACCGGTGAAACGGTGCAGCGGCTCCCGGCCCGACACGGCTCTGACGGCGCTGGAACGCCGCCGGGCCTCAACCGAAGGAGCAAGCCTTCGATGTCACAGCCATCTCGGCGGCCGCCACCACTGCCGTCCGACACCACGATCCTGGCTGCGCTCGAGCGAGCGCAGCGACACCACACCGGAGTCCATCCAGCCGTCTCCCTGCATACCCTGGTCCAGCACCTCGGCCTGCCGTGGCATGCTGGAACCGCTCGCCGGCTCGGCCCTCCGCTGCGACGTCTGCAGGATGTCGAGCTGCTGCGCATGGTCCGCCCCGAGGGCAACCGCGGGTGGGAGCTCACCTCGACCGGACGCAGCAAGCTGCGCACCCTTCGCAGGGCCGGCAAGGTCGACGTGCTGCCCGAGTCGCCCCAGCACAGCCGGTGGCGCAACGCCCGGCAGCTCGCCCGCGAGTCGCTCCCCGAGTTCGAGCAGCAGCTGCGCGAGCTCTTCGACCGCGCGGAAGCGATGCTCGCTGCACTCGCGGTCGTCGGCTCTGACGACTGGCTGCTGCTTGCCGACGATCTCGTACGAGCCTGCCGTCGCATGGGTTCGGCCGTGCACTGCGCCCACGAATGGCCCGAGCCCGACGACCACAAGCCCGACACCGACAACCTGCGCGAGCCGCACGACAAGCAACGGCCGCGCGAGCTTCGCTTGCGTCTTCGGTTGCTGCGCCACGGGCGCCGTGACCCTGCGCGATGGGAGGACTAGGCCACGGCTGAGATCGACCGCCGCTAGGCGATGAGCAGGTAGCGGCCCGGGCGGCGCTGGAACGCCCCCGGGCCCGGCACCGAAGGAGCAAGCCTCCGATGCGCCGTGAACGTTAGACCGCCCTCTCGGGTGAGCGTGGCGCAACGGACCCACCGAAAGGCCACACATGCCACGCATCACCGTTCGGATCCCCCGTGCCCGTATCGACGCCGTACGCAAAGGGCTGCGCACCAGCCACGCTGTCGTCGCAGAAGACCTCGACCATGCCCGCCGCCAGCGGCCACGCTCCCGACACGTGGCGCCCGCCACCGCCCGGCTTGCCGAGCTGTGCACGCTGCTCGACCAGCTCAGCCACCCTACGCGGCGCGGCGCCACGGTCACCGGCGAATACGAGCCGCTTCGCGCGGCCGTGTGCGACGCGCTCGTCACCGCGATTGAGGAGCTCTCGTGCGCGGCGCACAGCCACTGGACCCATCGAGCGAACTTGAACCGCGTGCGCCAACGGCTGGGCGTGGTGGCCGGCTGCGTCGCGCTGCTCGAGCGGCTGGAGCAGGCACGCTCGAAGCGACTTCAGCCGGAGTAGCCGATGGGCCGGCACACGCTAACGCGCCAGGAGCGCGACGCGGTACGCGAGACCCTGATCTGGGACATCACGAGTGCGTGCTCGGACTTGGAGATGGCGCTCGCCCGGCACAGGGACTACCGCGCGGCGCGGCGCCTATGGCGACAACTCGACGACCGTGCCACGCTACTCGATGATCTCGGCTGGAAATCCAGCGACTCGCGGACGTCGTTCGAGCTCACCCTTCCGCGCAAGCAGCTACGACGCATTGTGCGACAGCTGAAGAAGAACATCGCCAAGGACCTGTTCGCCCATGCGCTTGGCTTCTTCGAAGAGCCCGAGGCAAGTGAGACGTACAAGCGAGCCGCGATCGTAGGACGCGTATGCGTAGAGATCTTGAGCTCGAGGCGATAGCCCAGAGTCAGCCTTGGCGTGGGGGCCATAGTGCTAGGCATCCCAGCCAGGCATATGGTGCCCAGGCCCAACTGCATGCTCTTGTTGGCGGTACGGGCAAACGCGTCGAGTCGGCCGGGCCCCTAAGAGGCATCTCGGGATCAGAGGATGCGAGAGCTGACAACCTTTGCGCCTTCACCATTGATCTTTATCCTGTTTAGTCAGACAATATTTAGGATCGAGCGAGGACGGTACTCCGATGAGGCGAATGTTGACTGGCGGCTTAGCTGCGGTGGCGATCTGCATCGCGGCAGGAACCCTCGCGGCCGCTCCAGCCTCTGCGACTCCTACATGTGGGGGTGGGAGAGCGACCTGTCTGATCACGGTGAGAACGGCCGTGGGGGGCGCCTTGGAACTTCACAGTGGCCGGCAACACAATGTTCTGCGATCTGGGCATCGGCATCACAGTGATCACCGGCAACGACTCGATGTCGCTGACATCCGCGTCCTCAAGCAACTGCGGATCCAACTTCGGCTGCACCTTCAGCGGCAGCTTCAGCCCCATCGTCAACTGGATCGTGAGACTCTCAAGCTCAAGACCGACCACGGGCAGCTCCTACCCGATCGGGCTCGACATCGGCGGCTTCAACGGCAGATCGAGCAACTGCAGAGGCTCCAGAAGCACCCTAACCCTCCCCGCTCAAAGACCAAGCTGCACAGTCACCAGCTCGATCGACACCGCGACCACATCGATGTCGATCTCCTGCACGGGCATCTCCTACACCGCCACCGGCGGCTATGCCACGGTCCTCGGCGCATCGGGCACCACCATGACCATGACCCTCAACGGCACCTATTCTCCAGCGATCACGATCTCATAGACGCTCAACCGTCCGGGCGATAGACGAATCAAATCTGCGCGGAGACACATTCGGAGTGGCAGCCGCCCCGCGCGACCGCCACTTTCCCCGACGATCGCTGGGGGCGAAACTTCGCCTGATCCGGGGCGTGCGCTTTCTCCACCTCGCCACAGCATGGCGCCGGGGACCGCGGGCGAAACTCACATTCGCTTCGATGCAGAGCTGTACCTCCTAAGCGCAACTCCTAGTGCGCTGGGCGCGTAAGGAGGTTCGGCTCGGGTAGCGGACGGACGTCCCCTACAAGAGGAGTTGCATGGCTACTGCACGTGAGGTGATGACCGGCGGGACCGAGTGCGTCGGGGAGAACGACAGCGTTCTCGACGCCGCGAAGAAGTTGGCGGACCTGGATGTCGGCGCGATGCCGATCTGCGGCGAGGACAACCGACTCAAGGGCATGCTCACCGACCGCGACATCGTGGTGAAGGTCCTGGCCCAAGGCAAGGACCCGGCGAACGTCAAAGCCGGCGAGCTCGGCGAGGGCAAGCCCGTCACGATCGGCGCCGACGACTCCGTCGATGAGGCGCTGCATACGATGGCCGAGCACAAGGTCCGCCGCCTGCCGGTGATCGACGGACACGACCTGGTGGGCATCGTCAGCCAAGCCGACCTCGCGAGATCGATCGACGAGACGAAGGTCGGCGAGCTGGTCGAGGCGATCTCCGCCGCACCGTAGGGTTGGCGCAGCCGATCTACCGGGCGCCCGTCCGGGCTCGGGACCGTAACGACGTCCCGGCCGGGGTGGGCGCCGACCACGCGGTCCAGCGCGGTCTCGTCGGAATCGGCGACGCGCTGCCCGCCGTGCCGGAGTCGCTCGACGACGCGATCGACGCGGCGAGCGAGACGCATGGCGCGAAGGCCGGACGGATGCTCGAGCGGTTCGCCGATCTGCCGGACGGGACGCTCGTATGGACGCGGACGAGCGACGGCATGTTCCATCTTGGCCGGCTCGCGGGCCGCTGGCGCTACGACGACTCGCCCGCAGCCCGCGGCGTCGGCATCCACCACGTCAGACCGGCGCGCTGGCTGGAACCTCTGTTCGCCGCGCACGAGGTCCCAGCCGCGGTGGTAGCCACCTTCGCGCGCAACGGCCGCAACCTCCAGCGCATCCACGACGCCCACGCTGAACAACGCACCGCCGCGATCTGGGATGCCGAGGCCACCTAGCTCAGCGTCAGCGGGAGGACGGCTCGGCCGACAGGTGCCCTGCAGAGCCGTGCCGCCCTATATCCCCAGGGGGTGCAGAGAAGGCGGACCAGGCGATCTCGCCGGGTCTCGCGCTCTCCTCGGGCTAGGTCTGCCGGCGGATGGTTGCAGCCCAGTCGTCGGTTGCGAGCACGCGGGCGCCCATGTTGCGCTCCATCATTTGGAGTGCGGCGTCCGCGAGGTCCCGGTCGATCGCTGCGACGGCATCGTCCAAGACGGTGATGTCGTAGTGGCGCACGTGCGCGTCGAGGGCCGTGTAGAGCACGCACTGCTCGGTCACCTGGCCGCAGAGCACGACTTCCGCGATGTTCTCCTGGTGAAGCAGGTGCGCGAGCGGCGTGCCATAGAAGGCCGAGTGCTGGCCCTTGTGCAGAAAGGCGTCCCCGGTACGGGGCAGCAGCGGCTCGACCAGCTCGGGATTCTCGCCTTCCAGGGCGCGAGCGCACGCTTGCTCCGGCGAGCAGCCCCAGCCGTCGTGCAGGTCGTTCGCGTAGGCGACCGGTAGGCCCGCGTCATCAGCAGCGTCACGGGCGCGACGGATGGCAGCGACAGCGTCCCGAGCGTCGTCCACGAGCCGTTCCGCGTCGGGGAACGCATAGTCGTTGATCATGTCGATCACGAGCAGGAGCGAGCGTGGAGATGGGCGCTTCATCGGGGACTAGCCTTCCACGCCGGTTGCTTCGTGCGAGGCGCCCACCGGCTTGGACTCCGGCGAGCCGCGTTGGCGCAGGTAGATCGCGAAGATCGCCATCGACCCGACCGCCAGGAACTCCGACTGCCAGTTCTCGAGCGTGCGCTCCCAGAAGCTGCCGCTGCCGACGTAGCTCCACCACGAGACTGGCGGCTGATGGCTCACGAGGCGCTCCGCGTTGAAGGTGGTCGCGCCCGTGATCGACTGCGCGACCCAGGTGCCGAGCCAGATCGACCCCATGACGATCAGCAGCGAGTTCTCGTAGAGTCGCCGGCCGATGCCGCGCCACCGTGCCGGCGCCGGCGAGTCGGGCCGGGCGTGCTCGCCGACGCGCTGGTCGGCATCCGACTCGGTCCCGGCCTTGCCGGGCTCCTTCGACTCCGGCGAGCCGCGCTGCACCAGCCATACCGTCAGCACGATGAAGAGCGTGAACTGCAGGTACTCCGACTGCCAGTTCTCCATCACCGCCACCCCGAACGCCGACGAGAAGACGTAGCGCCAGAACGAGACGTGCGGCGCCTGCATCTGGTCCTGCTCGGCGTTGAACGCCGCATGCCCGGCGATTGCCTGGAACACCAGCGCCGCCAAGCACAGGCCGAGGAAGACGAGCGTCAGCGAGTTCTCGCGCAGTACCCGCTTCATTGGTGCGCCGCCCCGAGCACGACGAACAGCGCGATGCCGCAGACGATCAACAGCGAGTAGGTGACGAAGATCGCGCGCATCAGTGCTCCAGCTCGCAGTCGTAGGGCATGTCGGCGCGCGTCGGGACGCAGCCGGCAGCGCTGATGCGCCAGCCATACGCGGTCTGATCGAGGAACGCCGCCTCGTCCCCGACGTGCGCGATCCCGTTCGTCAGGTACACGTCAGCACCGTTCACTCGGCCGCCGCCGCGCAACCCCAGCGAGAGCACCGCCTTCGGACATGGCTCCTGCTCGTCGCTCGCGACCGCCGCGCGCGTGCTCGGCGTCAGCTGCCCACACGCCGCCGCCCCGTCGCGATGCGCCAGCGCATCCTGGAAGCGCTGCACCGCCGACGTCACGTCCCGCTCGGAAGGCCCGGTCCCGCACCCTGCGGAGGCGATGCCGACCCCAACCATCAATGCGATCACGAACTTCCTCACCGACCGTCTGCCTTCGGCACCCCTCAGAGAGTTCCTCCGCAGTCACGTCGAGGACACGCCGCCCTCGGCATCGTCTCCAAAGTCGCGGGCAGGCTAGAGGGCCGAACGGACGCGTCGGCGGGCGTCTATATATGGCCGGAGTCGCTCTCGGCCGGTCCCGACCATCGGCTTGTACGGCGTTTCGTGAAAGGCCTTACGTCGGTGCGCCAGAGCCCGTGCACGGGCGACCCACACGATCCGCTCGCTCGCCTGTACGTCTGTCGAGGTCATCGCACAGGATCGGACAGCGCGAAGGTGTGCGTTACGACGCCACCCTCCACATCGACCTCGCTGCCAAACGCCAGCACATGGCGGCCGGTCGCCGACTCGACCGCAGAGATGTACGCATGACGCATGGCGTGCTCGCAGACCGTCCGCACCTCGACTACGAGGTCGGGCTGTCCGGCCTGGATGAGCGTCTGCTCAACAGCCGTCCTGGCGTGGGCCATGACGACAGTCAGCACGCCTTCGCCTTCGACGGCTTTCGCGCGCGTCGGGCCTCGGCCGTAGATGTCGCGCTGCAGCTGAACGAGGGCGTTCGTGACCTTGGCAAGCTGCGGACCGGCAAGCAGCGCCATAGAGCCCTGCCCGTCAGCAGGTCGAGCCGGCGCTGCCGCAGCAGTCTCCATCGACGGCTTTCTACCCGCCCGGGAGCCGACCCCAAACGTCCCTACGGGCGAGGTCGGCTAGCTGCTCTTGCCGCTCTTCTTTCCGCCCTTGCGGCCACCCTTGCGCTGCCCCTCCTTGGTGCCGCCGCCCGAGCCATTGCCGCCGCTACCGCTCGAGTTCTTGCCACCCTTGCTGGACGCGTTCGGCGTGTTGGCGATCTTCGCCGCGCGCTCCTTGGACATGCCCTTCTTGCGCAGACCCTCGTACTGCTTGTCGTCCTTGACAGACGATCCATGATCTTTCGCCATCGCGCCAGCCTCCTCAGAGTCGGTTCGAGGCGCAGGTACCCCCTCTGCCGACCGATCACACGTCGAAACGCGAGCGGCTGCTGGCCGGAGAGCTCATGCGGGCCCGCGTCCTTCTCAAGGAAGTTTCAGCCGGGGATGTTGCTGGGGTCGTTGCCGTGCGAGTCCTTCTCGCGGATCGAGCCATCCTCGGCATGGATGACCAGTTCGCTCTGCTCGTCGGCGGCAATCTGGCGTGCGGCATCGATCGCGTCCTGCTGAGTGCCATGGGTCGAGCGCTGCGTCCCATCGACCTCGACCGCCCAGTCCTCTCCCGCTGGAACAACATGTACATCCGCCATCGTCTGCTCCCCCGTAACGGTCTCTGTAGTGGTCGTGGCGGCCCGGTGGCCTCGGACCTTCGGACCCCGATCGCCCTCCGTCCTCGGTACCCGTGCGGGAGCTGCTCAAGCCCCCGGGCGCTCAGGTAGCGGGGGCGCTCCTCCTCTAACGACGTATGTTCGAGCGCGGCGTCAACACCCTGAGACGCCCCCCGTAGCTCTACTAGCAGTTCGCCTACGCTTGGTGGCCGGGCTCGATCCGTTTGGCGCGATGAAAGTCGAATTGCGCCTCGTCGTCGTCGCTAGCCGCCTCAAACGGCTCCAGTAGGAATGCGTGGTGATCACCGGCCGGGAAGCGGTCGACGATGCGGCCCGCAAACCAATTGCCACACCGCGTGAGCACGGGCGTGTCCTGCGGCCCTTTGCGCCACTCGCACGCCGCGAACTTCTCGACCTCGTCGCCCGTCTGGCCGCCGAACAACTCAGCGAGATCTGCCGCATCGCTGGGAACCATGTGCACGACGAGCATGTCGGCTTCCAACGCGACAGCGAACGTGCGGTTCTTGTCGGATAGGCACACCAAGAACCGCGGCGGATCGATGCTGCACTGAGTCGCGAACCCGACCAAGCAGCCCGCCATCCGATCCCCCGCCGCCGCCGTCACGATGAACATCGGGTAGTCCAGACCAGACACCACGCGATGAACCTCACTCTCGCAGCCGCCGGTCATTTGCTCACGCAGGCCCGTGCGTGAGCTGCCACGCGCACTCATTCAGCGTCCGTAACCGGCAGCGCGCACATGCCGCGTCGGCTATTGGGTGCGCGGCCTTTGACGGCCCAAGCGGCGCAGTTGGCTGCTCGCCGCCTACGCAGCGTTGAGCGGGCGCCGTTTGGGCGGCCTGATCAGTCGTCGAGCTTGTCGCGCTCGGGGGGCGCGGCCGGGATCGCCTCAGGGTCCAGATGGGGATGCGGCTCGCTCGTGCTCGGGCCGCCGGGGCCGGGGCCGCCGCGTGGGTCCTCGCGCTGTTCATACGGGTCTGGCCATTCGGTCTCGTCCGGATCGTCGATCGGGTTGTTGAGCGCGTGGTGGGGATCGCGATCCTGGGAGCGATCGCCAGGATCGCGGCCCGGCGGCTCGGGAAAGCCGGTCGGCACTTCGCCTTCGGCCGGACGTTCTTGCTCGCGGTCATCAGCCTCTGTCATTGGCGCCTACTCCGAGTAGAGGGTCTGCTTGTCACGCTCGGTGAACTCGACCGGGTGGGCCTTGGCGCGCCTGCGCTCGTCCGCGAGCGTACGGGCCTGGCGGCGCTGGCCACGGAGGTCGAGCCAGACCGAGAACCCAATCACGATCGCGGCGAGCGGCAGCGCGACGGGCACCGCGCCGCCGAAGAACGACAACGACATCGCGACCAGCGCCACCATAAAGGCCGATACGACGATGGTGAGTGGAGACATGCCTCTCTCCTACCCGCCATCGGCCTCGGCACGCACTTGGACCTCTTCCTCCAAGCCGACGGTGAACGCGTCCGATGCCTCGAATGTCGCCGCGAGATCGTCGCCGGTCAGGGTTTTCATCGATCCCTTCTGGGAATCTGGCAAGCCGTGCGACTGCTCCGCGTTCCCGGCGTCTTCGCGCCCATCAGCGACACCCGGCTGCTCGCCGAATGCGTACGGCGCGAACTTCGGCCCGGCGCCACGGTGGCAGACGTCTGCACCGGCAGTGGCGCGCTGGCGATTGTGGCGGCCCGCTCAGGTGCAGGTCGTGTGACAGCGATCGACGTGTCTCGACGAGCAGTGCTCGCCACCAGAGCAAACGCACGGCTCAATGGCGTCTCGGTTCGAGCGGTCCGGGGGGACTTGTTCGAGCCACTTGCGGGCGAACGCGTGGATTTGATCGTCAGCAATCCGCCGTATGTACCCGCTCCCACCGACGTAATCCCCACGCGCGGCCCCGCGCGGGCATGGGATGCAGGCCGCGATGGACGCACGCTGTTGGATCGCATCTGCACGCAGGCATGGCGGCACCTGATGCCCGGTGGAACGCTGCTGCTGGTGCACTCCAGCGTCTGCGACACCGAGCGCACGCTCGACCAGCTGACACGCCACGGAATGACCGCCGAGGTGATCGCCTCTCAGACCGGGCCGCTCGGCCCGCTGCTGACCGAGCGGGCCGAATGGCTTCGACGAAACGGCCTGCTGCCACCAGACGCTCGCGAGGAAGAGGTCGTGGTGGTCAGGGCACGACGACATGGCCCTCCAACCCTCGCAAACCCTCGTAGGACGGCGAACACGACCTCCTGATGCACACAGACGGCCTCGGGATTCCGTGAACCCTCGGACGAGGCGGCATACCTGATCGTGTGCTGGGTAGCCGGGGGTGATGGAACAGCATTCGCTGCCCACCCGTGGCCGTCAGGCGCCAAACACCTCTGCCAGTGCGACTACCGACGTCCGTTCCGATGATCAGCCGCCCGTCGCGGAGCTCGTCCAACAGCTTTCCAACCAGACCGCCACCCTGATTCGTCAGGAGCTACGGCTGGCGCAGGTCGAGCTGCAGGAGAAGGGCAAGCGCGCCGGTATCGGTGCTGGCCTCTTTGGCGGCGCCGGTCTGGTGGCGCTCTATGGGGTCGGGTTCGTGCTGGTGGCCGCGGCGTTGCTGCTTGCGACCGCGCTCGAGCCCTGGATCGCGGTTCTGATCGTCGGGGCTGCCCTGCTGGCGCTGGCCGGGGTGCTCGCACTGACCGGCAAGAAGCAGGTCGAGCAGGCCACCCCGCTCGCACCCGAGCAGGCAATCGAGACGACCAAGCAAGACGTCGACGAACTGAAGGAGAGGACCAAGCGATGAGCAGCGCTGAGGACGAGGCGCCCGAGCGGATCACCCCCCCAACTCCCGAACGACCACCCGTGGCGCCGCCAGAACAGCCGCCGGCCGCCCGGGACGAGCTGCCAAGCGACCCGGACGAGCTGCGCGATGAGATCGCACAGACGCGTGGGCAGCTCGGCGACACCGTCGAGGCGCTCGCGCAGAAGGCCGACGTCAAGGGTCAGGTCAAGGACAAGGTCGACGAGCAGAAGGAGTCGCTGCGCGCGACCCAGCAGCAGGCTCAAGCCAAGGTCGAGGAGATCACCGCCGAGGTCAAGCGGCGCCCGCAGCCGTTCGCGATCGGCGCGGCCGTCGCGGCGCTACTGCTGTTGTTGCTGCTGCTGCGACGGAGCAGGCGCTAGCGATGGCCAAGCTGATCTATACGCCGCTGGCATCGTCTTCAGCGTCGCGGGCGGGCTGATCGGCGGTGTGACCTTCAAGCAAGTCTGGAAGCTGATCACCCACGCAGACGACGCGCCGGGCGCCCGCGAGAGCGAGTACGGCTGGCGCGAGGTGCTGCCCGCAGCCGCGCTGCAGGGCGCGATCTTCGCGGTCGTCAAGGCAACCCTCGACCGCGCAGGCGCCAAGAGCTTCGAGAAACTCACCGGCGCCTGGCCCGGAGACTGAGACCCCCTCAGCGCTCGAGGTCGGCCTCGAGCGCCGAGTGGTCGCTGAGGCCCGTGTCGCGCCAGTCGTGGTGGTAGTGGCAGGCGACCGGGCGCAGCTGATGCGAGGCAAAGAGATGATCGAGACGCCAGCCACCGGCATGCCCCGAGACGCGGCGCCAGGTCCAGCTTGGCTCTGGTCGTGCGTAGCCGTGCAGGTGACGGAAGGCGTCGCGAAAGCCGAGATCGCGCAACCCGGGAACGACGCCTAGCTCGGCCTCGTCCCATCGCTCCCCGCGCTCTTCGCGCAGACGCGCGCGGGAGTCGCGGGCAAACGACACCACCTGCCCGTCGGGCAGCTCTCGCCGTGGAGTGTTGAGATCGCCGCAGAGCACACGCGGCGCCGGCTTGGCCGCGGCCAAGCCGGCCCGGACGGCCGCGAGGGTCAGCGGCTTGATCCATCCGTTGGCGGCGTTGGGCACATGCACGCCATAGACCTCCAGCAGACCCAGCGCAGTATCCGCCACGACGCCGAGGCTCGTCTCAGGCCACGGAACCGGCAAGCTCGCGGGCGCGTCAGCGAGCGGCCATCGCGACGCGATCAGCACCCCGGTGCGCCGCCGCGACGCCGGCTCGCGACCCGGCTCGGCCGTATCGAGCGAGGCGCGTACCGCCGTCAGGCCAAGCGTCTCGCACTCAGCGCGCCAGCGCGGCAGCGTGCGCACGGTCACCTCCTGCAGACAAATCAGGTCGGGCTCGCGGCCGCCCAGCACGGCGGCCTGCTCGGCGAGCCGGGCGACCCGCCGAGCGACGTTTCACGTGATCAGCCGCACCGCCGCGCGACTCAGCTCTGCTTGCCGCCCTTCTCGGAGGCGTTGGGCGTGTTGGCCATCTTCGCCATACGCTCCTTGCTCACCGGCAGTCTCAGCCCCTCGCTTCGCTGGTTGCCAGCTCAAGGCTCGCGCTGCGCACCTGCTCGACGTGCTTGCGCTGCACGTCGACGGCCCAGTCGGCGAGTTCCACGACGGGCTGCTCACCCAGCGTCTGCGCCATCGTCTGCACGATCTCCCAGTGGCCGAGCTCGCCTGCCTCGGCCATCGTCATGAACTCGAAGCCGTCGAGCGCCTCTTCCTCGCCCGAGAGATAGGTGTCGGCCATCTCTTGCGCTTCGGACTTCGTCTCGCGCGCCTTCTCGTGGATCGCCGTCTTCTTGCCGTCGAGCGAGTCGACCAGCTCGTCGGTGCGCCGCTCGGTCTCCGCAGCCTCTTCGCCCATCCGCTCGAGCTGCTGCACGAACTGATCGGCGCCCTCCATCTTGGCCACCTCGGTGGTCAGCTTCTGCGCAGCCTGAGCAAGGCCAAGCACCTCGGCCAGCTTCTCATCCAAGGGGGTCAGCTCTGCCATCTCTCGCTCCTGCGTTGGGGACATAAGAGGGCATGAGGCCCGCACGCATCCCCGCCGAGCGCACACGATCCCATGCCTCGACGCGCCAGTGCCCAACGAAACACCCTTGAAACGTCACAGTCCCCGCAGCCGCCAGCCTCTGGCTTGCGCGCAAGCCAGCCGGGTAGCAGCCAGCAATCGTGTCCCCTCGAGCGCCCGCCTTCATCTTTGGCCTCGGCCTCGGTGGGTTCATCGACGGCATCGTGCTCCACCAGATCCTGCAGTGGCACCACCTACTCACCGACACCGCCGACCACCCAAGCAACACGGTCGCCGGTTTGGAAGCCAACACGCTCGCCGACGGCTTCTTTCACCTAGCCACCTGGATTCTCGTCGTCACCGCCATGCTGCTGACCGTCCGCGCCTGGCAACGACACCAACTAGCACCACCATGGCGGGCGCACTTCGGGATGCTGCTCGTTGGATGGGGCGCGTTCAACCTCGTAGAGGGCCTCGTCGATCATCAACTACTCGGCATCCACCACGTCCGCGACGACCTCGGCGCCCCGCTGGGCTGGGACCTCGCCTTCCTCGCCTCCGGCCTACTGCTCATCGCCGCCGGCACCGCACTCGCCCGCTCGGGACAACGCCTAACACGCGCGTGATCGCCGCACGCCGGTCCCAGGGGCAACTCGTACCGTGGCGCAAGGCCAAGGGCGCGATCAGTCGAGCGCGCGGACGCCCTCCGGGCTCCCTCGCCGCGGTCGAAGAAGTGCCACGTCTCGACGACGTTCCCTTCTGGGTCTTCGAAGTAGGGCTTCTATCGGATTACGGTCCTGACATGACTGCCCGGGAGTCAGCACGCGAGACACGGGTAGACGCTTCGCTATGAGAGTCGGCTTTTTCTTGTCGTGTGAGGAGTACGGCCCGGGGCAGCTAGTCGAGCAGGCGCGCGCTGCCGAGAAGGCGGGCTTCGCCGGGCTCTGGATCTCCGACCATTACCACCCTTGGAATCACGAGCAGGGCCAGTCGCCGTTCGTGTGGAGCGTCATCGGCGCGCTCGCCGGCGCCGGCATCGCCCTCCCCGTCGCGACCGCGGTCACCTGCCCCACCGTCCGCGTCCACCCCGCCGTGATCGCCCAGGCAGCCGCTACCTCGCAGGTCCTGCTTGACGGTCGCTTCACCCTCGGCGTCGGCAGCGGCGAGGCGCTCAACGAGCACATCCTCGGCGACCGCTGGCCCGCGGCCGACGTGCGGCTGGAGATGCTCGAGGAAGCCGTCGAGATCATCCGCGCGCTCTGGAGCGGCGACGCCGTCAGCCACCGCGGCACCCACTACACCGTCGAGAACGCCCGCCTCTTCACCCTTCCCAACACCCCGCCCCCGATCTACGTCTCGGGCTTCGGGCCGAAGGCCATCGACCTCGCGGCCCGCATCGGCGACGGGTTCGTCACCACCAGCCCCGACGCAGACGCGATCGACCGCTACCGGTCCGGCGGTGGCAAGGGGCCGGTCCAGGCGGGCGCGAAGGTCTGCTACGCCGACTCCAGGGACGACGCAGTCAAGACCGCGCATCGCCTCTGGCCCAACGACCACCTGCCCGGCGAGCTCGCCCAGATCCTCCCGACCCCTGAGCACTTCCAGCAGGCCGCCGAGCTCGTCACCGAGCAGACGGTCGCCGAAGCCGGGCTACCTCTCGGCCCCGACCTCGACGAGCACGTCGAGTCGTTGCAGGCGTACGCGGATGCAGGTGTCGACGAGGTCTACGTCCAGCAGATCGGCGGCCGCCACGACGCCTTCTTCGAAGCGTACGCCCGGGACGTCCTGCCGCGCTTTAGCTGACCGACGATGAAGACGGTCAAGGTCGGCTGCTCTGGCTGGCAGTACCGAGATTGGCGCAACGGTCTCTACAAGGGGGTTCCGCAGTCACGCTGGCTGGAGCGCTACGCGGAGGTCTTCGACACCGTCGAGGTCAACGCCACCTTCTACCGACTGCCCAAGCCCAAGATGGTCGAGCGCTGGGCCGACCAGGTTCCGGCTGACTTCCTCTTCGCGGTCAAGTCGAGCCGCTACCTGACTCACATGAAGCGCCTTCACGAGATCACCGATGGCGTCGCCCGCTTTTGGGAGCCGCTGGAGCCGCTGCGCCGCAGCCGCCGTCTGGGACCGATCCTCTGGCAGCTGCCGGAGAGCTTCCAGCGCGATGACGACCTGCTCGCCTCGGCGCTCAACACGCTCCCCGCAGCCCGCCACTGCTTCGAGTTCCGCCACCCCAGCTGGTTCGTGCCAGCAGTGCGGCGACTGCTCGACGAGCACCACGCATCGTTCGTGATCGGCCACGACAAGCGCCGTCCGCTGCCGGCGGCGCGACCGGTAGGCGAGCTCGCCTACCTGCGACTGCACTACGGCAGCCGCGGCCGCGACGGCAACTACTCGTCCACCGAACTCAATCACTGGCGCCGGCGGATAGCCGGCTGGCGCCGTGACCGCGAGGTCTTCGTCTACCTCAACAACGACTGGAACGGCTACGCCCCCACCAACGCCCGCGAGCTGAAGCAGGGTCTGACCGGCCAGTAGGAGCGCCGTTTGCGCCGCGAGCCCCACGGGTAGCCGACACGGCGATGGACTCGGCAGCCGAGTTCGTGCCGCGCAGCCGCTCGCTCACCACCCTGCGGCGGGCCGCCAAGGACTGTCACGGATGCCCTCTGTGGAAAGACGCGACGCAGACGGTGTTCGGAGCCGGCGCCCGCACCGCCGAGCTGATGCTCGTCGGCGAGCAGCCCGGCGACCGCGAGGACCTCGAGGGCAAGCCCTTCGTCGGTCCCGCCGGACGCATGCTGTCCCGCGCGCTCGACGAGGCCGGCATCGACACGGGTGAGGTCTACCTCACCAACGCGGTCAAGCACTTCAAGTGGCAGCAACGCGGCAAGCGCCGCATCCATCAAGCCCCCCGCGCGGGTGAGGTCAACGCCTGCAGACCGTGGCTGGAGGCAGAGCTCGAAGCGATAGAGCCACACGGGCTGATCGCCCTTGGCGCGACCGCGGCACGATCCCTGCTCGGCTCGTCCATCCGAGTCACCCGCGATCGCGGCCAGCTGATCGAGTCGCCCTTGGCGCCGATCGTCGCGGTCACCATCCACCCCTCGGCCATCCTGCGCGTGCAGGGCCACGACGAGCGGGACGCTGCCCTCGCAAGCCTGGTCGACGACCTGCGGCTCGTCGCAGACGCGATGGACTAGGCGCGCGGCTCGGCTAGCGGTGGCGTCGCCGGTACGTTGGAGCGAACGACGACCCTGAGGCTGACCGGGGTGCGCGGCGACGACGCGAAGGCACTCGCGGCCGCGCTGCGCGGACTGCCGTGGACCCTGCGCGAACCCCGACGATCCCGCGCTCGCTGGAACGCTCTGCGCGGACGCTCGACGGGATCCGGGCGACGGGTACGGCCACACGTCCTCCGTAAGAGTCCGCGCGACCGCCGCCCGCGCTTTGTCCCTGCCCGGAACGACTCCGAGTAACCCCAACGGTTCCTGATCGCACGGTTTCACGCGCGAAAGCCGGGTAGCACCGGATCGTGGAGCAGGCACAACCCAGCGACCGGGCCAAGCACGCCCTTATCGATGAATTGCGTGACGCCGTCGGCGATGAGGCAGTCGACCGAGCCGCCCTCGACATCGACCGCGCCGTTCAGGATCACAGCCGTCCCAATGCGCCTGAAGCCAGCCGTTCGCGCCTGATGTTCGTCGTGATCGGCGTAGCGGGCATAGTGGTGGCGGCGATCGTGGCCCTCGCGCTGCAGAGCTGGATCGTGCTGGTGGTGGTACTGGTCCTGCACGCGATCGGCACGACGATCGTCGTGCGCACGGCCTTCAAGGCCACGGCCAACGTCGAGAAGCCGGCGCCGACGACGCAGGCGATGCTCGAAGACGAGGGCATTGCAGACCCGGAGGGCGCCCTCAACGATCTGGTCGCCCAAACCGCCGATCGCGACGACGAGGGCTCGCGGGCCACGCGCGCGGCAACCAAGCCCAGGTCCGAGACGGACGCCGCCGCCGATCCCGCCGAGGACGCCGCGCGCCAGCAGGAGTCCCTCTCACCCGGCAGCGCCGGCGACAGCGGACGACGCACTTCCTAACGAGCCGCGACAGGGAGACCGCTGCGACGTCGAACCTGCCGGTGTGTGGCGGGTCACGATCATCGCCACCTGCGCACCTTGGCCGCCGGGTGCGGAACCGATGCATCGCGCCGTGAGAGCAACGACGTGGTGGACCGCTTCCAGCAAGCTCGCCGACGGCGAGGGCGCGGTTGCCTGCGCGTAGCTGACGGCCGCGGCACGGGACGCGCTCGAGAGTGAGGAGTAGCAGCCCTGCCGCAGGCGATCTTCGCGCGGACCTGAGCGGCGGCGACTGGGTGAGCGGCAGCGACGTCGACATCACCTCGGCGAGCGCGGATGTGCCCACCACGGCACTGCCTTCCTCGACCAGACCCGATCGGCTGGCACATCAGCGCCGCCGGCTGCACGCCCACCCACGCCCGGGCTTCCCTGCGACTGCGAGCTCGAGGTCTGAGGTGACTGGCCCGCGCGCGATGTCGTCGTCTACTCGCTCGTGATCGTGAGCGGCATCGCCGCGGCGCTGGTCCTCGGCCTCGCCCAGCAATGGCCGTGCGCCGCTTCCTGCGCGAGAACAGCCTCTCGATCGTCTTCCTCGCCCTGTTCTTGGCAGCGCTGATCGGCCAGGCCATCGCCGGACACGCGGACTTCAACGAGCAGCAGGACAGCCACCTGCAGCCGCACATCGGCTTCTGGCGCTACGTCCTATCATCCTCGTTCGCTGTCGCAGTGATGGAGAACTGCAGTCCGAATACCTGCGGTTCACCCTCTTCATCCTGCTCACGGTCTGGCTGCTGCAGAAGGCTCGCCCGAACGCGGACATGGCTTGCGCGACGTCCCCTACAGGCGCGGCGGAAGGGGAAGGGCAATCGAGCTGCGCACAGTAGACGGCTTGGTCAAGCGGGCCCGTCTTCGGGCCGTAGGCCGAAGGTCAGCACGAGCTGTTCGGCGTCGAGGTCGAGGCCGAAGGTCGTCCATTGCACCAGCCGCTCGAGGGTGGCGGATGCAGATGCTGCGGCCAAGGGCTTGATGACCTCGTGGAGGATCTCCCGCACGTGGCCAATCTCGGCTAGGTGCCCTCGCCCCACGAGGGTTCTCTCCGGGCGGGTCAGGAAGTCCTCCATCACGCAGACGACAATGTCGTCTGCGATCACCGTTCGAGCTTTGGTTGGGCCTCGGCCGGCATGGTCGGCGAAGCAGCGTACGAGCCGAGAGGTGAGTTGCTCTAGGAGCTTGCCCCGGTCTAGGCCGCCTGAGTTTGCTTGCGTGACGTCCATGCGCTCTTCGAGTACGTCTCCTGCAGATAGCTGGCTCACATCCTAAGACGCCCCGCCCCAAGCGTCGTCACGTGACGGGCGGTGTCGAGCGTCTCGATGCTTAGCGTCTGCTCTCTCTACCGCGGCGTCCCGACTCGGTCGACCTTGCGGTGGTAGCGCTGTCCGACCTTGCCGCTTGCGACCGCGGCGAGCAGCGTCGCCACGAGCACGAGCGCGAGGGCGATGGCGGCGCCGGTGGCCAGCGATCCCTCGTCGATGGGGATGCGGGGGAGGTTGAGCTCACCGAGCAGGTTGTACTTCGATCCTGCGATCGCGCCGAGCACGGCCAGGAGGATGGTGGCGAGCAGGCCGATCAGCCAGACGCCGAGGCCTTGGCGCCCGCCGTCGAAGCGCGACATCCGGCCCGCGACGTAGCCGCCTGCGTAGTAGCCGATCGCGAGCACGGCGATCAGCAGCGCGCCGCCTACGATGCTGATGGCGTCGGCGCTTGAGCGCGCCTGCGAGTCGCTGAGCTCGGTGAGTCCGATCGCCGCGCCGGCGGCGCTCAGCAGTGCGGTCAGCAGCGCCGTGATGCCGACCGCGACTAGCCAGCCGAAGAACGACGCGCCCCAGTTGAGCCCGCCGAACTGATCGCGCTGTTGCTCACGATCGACGCGGGGCGCGTCCAGGATCCTGTCGCGATCGCCGGCGCCGTTGGCGGCGCGGGCGGCTGGTCGAGTGCGTTTCTGGGTGGCCATCTCGTGTCCTTTCCGGGTTGAGGCCGGCGCGGCGGCGCGGGCTGCGGGGTCCCGCTGCCGCCGCGTCTGTCGCCTCGTCAGCGAGCGTCCTCGTCGACCTCGATCTGCTCCTTGCGGACGTCCTCCGAGACGGTCTCCTCGTCGGTGACCGTGTCGGTGGTCATGCGCACCCGCTCCTTGGGAACGGCGCGCTTGTCGGTCACGACCTCCTCCTCGTGCAGCACGACCTCGTGCTCCTCCTCGGAGATGCCAGGACCTTGCGTCGCCCGATCGGCGTTTGCCTCAGTCACTGGCTCGCGCTCGACACGCACCTCCTCGCGCTGGACCGGCACCGTCTGCTGGACTTGCTCAGTGACCACGTACTTGCGCAGGCGCGCACGGCCGCGCTCGCGTCGCTCGGTCCCGACCCGCAGTTCCTCCTCCGAGCGCGTCATGGCGTCGTCGGTAGTCGGGCCGCTGACGTCGTGGCCCTCGGTGCGGTCGGCGGCGTCGCCGGAGGCGTCTCCGCCGACGTCGCTGGTCCCGGAGCCGCTGCTCCCGTTGCCGGCGGCGATCCCATAGTGGGAGTAGAGCCGCTCCTCCTCGTCGGTGGAGAGCTCGCCGTCCGGATCGACCGACGGGGCGTCCTTGACCTGGTCCTTGGCGTATGGGATCGCGACCTTGCCACCCTCGGGGCTGGCGTCTCGCAGCGGCACGAAGCTCTGCTTCATCCCGAACAGGCCGGTCTTGACGGTCGCCCACTCCGGACGACCGCTGTCAGTGTCGAGGTAGACCTCCTCGAGCGAGCCGATCTTGTCGCCCTGCGCGTCGACGACGTCCCGACCGCGCCACTCGTATGCCTCCGTCACCTGCGTCATCGCCAGCTTCCTCCCTGGTTGTGGCTGCCGTTCGGTCCGGGGCTACCCATCGTCCTCTGACCCAATCGGGACCGCCAGATCGTCCGTCGCAACTGCGACACCCTTTCGGCCACAGGCTGTGTCACATGGCGGTTGACCGGCCAACTCACGGGCAAGAGCGAGGGAATGAGCATCAAGGTCCACACCGATCCGCGGCGAGCTGACGCGCTGCGTAACCGCGAGCGCATCCTCGACGCCGCGGAGCGGATGTTCGAGCGCTCGCCCTCGGCCAGCCTCACCGAGATCGCAAAGGCGGCGGGCGTGTCGAGGTCGACGCTGCACCGCCGCTTCGCCAGCCGCGAAGCGCTGCTGGCCGCACTCGAAGGCAGGCCCCACGAGACCGCCATCGAGCACTCGACGCATCCGCTGCCGCCGGGAAGGCTGGGCCGCGACCGGCCAGTCAGCCGGGGAGATCGTCGGTGAGTTGGGCGAGCACCGCCCCGCACGCGGACTGGACAACGGTGGCTCGCTGGACGAGATGCGCCTCGTCGATCGGCCGCACGACGTGCTCATGGATCGTCGCGGCGGCGATGTCGGTGAGAACCCGCAACGCCCGGGCAAGGTCGGCCGGCGGCATCGTCAACTCGAACACCTCGCGGTCCTGCTCTGGCTCCCAGCCGATGTCGTCGAGTACCCGCATGTCGTCCTCGAGCCGTCGCCGCGTCCGCCGCGCCGCCTCGTAATCGCCCGACTGCAACTCCTCCCAGATGTCACCGCTGCCAGACAGCTCGGTCAGGATCTCCTGGTAGATCGCGTCCCGCTGCTCCCGGCCAATCTCGATCGCCATCTTCCGCTCCCTTCGGGGTAGCGCACCGAAGGGACCGCGCGCCGGAACGACCACCACCCCGGCAACCGCCGAGGTCTGGGACCATCTCCGACGCATCGAAGGCGGTCACCTTCGGTGCCAGGCCCCGGGGCGTTCGCGCGCCGCCGGGGCCATCTATGTGCACGCCGTCAGCGACGCTAGGTGGACCTCAGAGCAGGTGCAAGGGGCGGATCGTTGCGAGCTGTTGCCCTCTTGGTTGCCCACTCGCCTAATTTCGACCTTCGGGCGATCTCTCTAAGAACGCGAAAAGCCGCTCTAGAAGCGGCTTTCAGCGAATAGCGGGGGCGGGATTCGAACCCGCGACCTTCGGGTTATGAGCCCGACGAGCTACCTGGCTGCTCCACCCCGCGGCGGTCTAACGAGACTAGCAAGGGTTTCCGTAGCGTCAACCCACTCCGAGGCACCGGGCGGCGTCCTCGAGGAGCCGGGACGAGAGGCCGGGCGTAGGATTCGCGGCCATGCCCGCCCCCACCCGCGTCGCGGTCGTCGACCTCGGCACCAACTCCACGCGCCTGCTGGTCGCGGACGTCGAGGAGGGCCACGTCAGCGAAGTCGAGCGACGCACGATCGTCACCCGACTCGGCGAGGGCGTCGATGCGAGTGGCCTGCTCGGTGACGACGCCATCGCCCGCGTGTTCGAGGCCCTGGCGATCTACCGTCAGCGGATCGACGAACTCCAGGCCGAGCAGACGGTGGCGGTGGCGACCAGTGCCGTGCGGGACGCGTCCAACGGCGAGGACTTCCGGGCCACCCTGCGGCTGCGCTTCGGCATCGACGCGCGCATCATCCCCGGCGAGGAGGAGGCGCGGCTGACCTTCGCCGGCGCCACGGCCAACCGCGCCACCGACGACGCGCTCGAGACGCTCGTGATCGACATCGGCGGGGGCAGTACCGAGTACGTCGTCGGCACGCCCGGCACCGAGCCGAGCTTTCACGTCTCGACGCGGATGGGATCGGTCCGTCACACCGAGCGCCACCTCGCGAGCGACCCGCCGACCGAGGCGGAGCTCGAGCGGGCGCGGAAGGAGATGGGCGAGATCATCCGCCAAGACGTCCCCGAGGACGTCCGCGAGGCCACCGCAGCCGGCATCGCCGTCGCCGGTACCGCCACCTCCCTCGCCGCGATCGACCAGGAGCTCGATCCCTACGACCCGCAGAAGGTCGACGGCTACGAGCTGACGCTGGAGGCGTGCGAGCGCATCCTCGACACGCTCGCGCGGCTCACGGTCGCACAGCGACGCGAGGTCACGGGCCTGCATCCGGACCGCGCACCGACGATCGTCGCCGGCGCAGCGATCCTCCTCGAGTCCCTCGAGGCGTTCGATCTCGACCGCGTCGAGGTCAGCGAAGCGGACATCCTCCACGGGGCCGCTTTGGCCGCCGTCGAGCGGTAGTCGCTTACCCCCTTTCCAGCGTGACGCGAGTGGTCTATAGTGCCTAACGCTGGGTGGAGTCGTCGTGCGGTAACCCGCCGGCGGCCGCTCGGTACATAGGCTCGGGCGAAGCCGCATCGTATCGGCGCCTCCCGCCGTTCGAGCCGCTAGGTCCCTTCATGGCACGTACCCCTGCCCGTCCTGATGGGACCGTTCACAGAACCGCCGGCATGATGCCGGCGGTTCTGCTTTGAGAGCAGCCCCTCCGGCAGGCGCGAACGCCGCCCCTCAAGCCAGATTTGTCAAGCCAGATTTGCCTTGCGCGGGTAGGCGATCGACGGATCCGTCAGCACGTTCACGAGCGCCGGCTTGCCGGACGCGAACGCCCGCTCCAGCGCCGGCCGCAGCTCCTCCGGGCGCGACACCAGCTCTCCGTGCCCGCCGAGCGCCTCGACCACCTGGTCGTAGCGGCACTCCGGCTGCAGCTCGGCCGCCACCGAGTACCCGTAGAGGAACTCCATCGGGTGCTTCTCGAGCGCCCAGATGCCGTTGTTGCCCATCACCGCCACCACCGGCACGTCGTGACGCACGAAGCTGTCGAACTCCATGCCGGAGAAGCCGAACGCGCCGTCGCCCATCAGCAGGCACACCTGTCGCTCGGGATGGGCGAGCTTGGCCGCCAGCGCGTAGCCGGGTCCGGAGCCGAGGCACCCGTACGGCCCGGGGTCCATCCAGCAGCCCGGCTCGTAGGTGTTGACCATCTTGCCCGCGTAGGAGACGAAGTCGCCGCCGTCGCCGATCACCACGGCATCGCGGTCGAGCACCGCGTCCAGCTCGGCGTACACGCGCATCGGGTGCAGCGGCGAGCGCGAGTCCTCGAGCTCGGCCTGCTCACCGGCCCGCCGCTCGTCCTCGACCGAGCGCAGCGACGCGACCCACTCGGAGCGGTCGCCGCCCCCGACGCCGGAGCGCAGCGCGTCGAGCGTCGCCGCCACGCCGCCGTACAGCTCGGCCGCGACCGGCCGCGGGTGCGGGCGCTCTGGCGGCGCGGAGTCGATCGCGACGATCTGCGTCTCCTCGCCGAACGAGCCGCCGAAGCCGAGCCGGAAGTCCATCGGCACGCCGATCACGAGCGCGACGTCCGCCCCCTTCAGCGCCGTGCCCCGCGCGCGAGAGAAGAAGAGGCGGTGGTCCGCGGGCACGCAGCCGCGCGCCAGGCCGTTCAAGAACACCGGGATCGACAGCTCCTCGCAGAGCGCCTGCAGCGCGTTCTCACCCCGCGCCCAGTACAGCCCAGTGCCAGCCATCACAACCGGGCGCTCGGCGGCCCGGAGCAGCTCCACGGCCCGCTCCATGCCCTCGGAGGCGGCCGGAGCGTCCAGCGGATCCGGCAGGGCGGCCGGCACGTCGGCGTCGACGTCGGACTCCATGAAGACCTGGTCGAGCGGGAAGTCGAGGAAGGTCGGCCCCGACGGCGGCCCGACCGCCACCCGCAGCGCCTCGTCCATCAGCGCCGGGATGTCCGCCGTCGCGTCAGCGGTGCGTGCCAGGCGCGTCAGCGGCGCGACGAACGGCACGTGGTCGATCTCCTGCAGCGAACCCTGCCCCCAGCGCAGCGCCGGCGCGCGACCGCCCAGCACGAGCATCGGCGAGCCGTTCTGCAGCGCCGAGCCCATCGCGCTCATGCCGTTGGTCACCCCCGGCCCGGCGGTCAGCGCCGCCACGCCGGGCGTGCGCGTGGCCTTGGCCCAGCCCTCGGCCGCGAACGCGGCAGCCTGCTCGTGGCGGGTGTCGACGATGTCGATCCCCTCCTCGCGGCAACCGTCGTAGATCGAGAAGAGGTGGCCGCCGGAGAGGGTGAAGAGCTTCGTCACCCCATGGGCGCGCAGGCGCTTGGCGACTAGGCGCCCGCCGTGGAGAGCGGTGGCTGCGTCGGTAGACACGGGGTCGCTGACCCTACTTCATTGGTATACACCCGGGGCTCAATGGCTACGGGTCTCGACGGTGACTTCAATGGGACCTTCCCATTTGCTGCGCAGTACGTCGACGCGGCGGGCTTCAGCCTGCACTACGTCGACGAGGGTCCGCGCGACGCGCCGCCGATCCTCTTCCTGCACGGCAACGCCACCTGGAGCTACCTCTGGCGCCGGCAGATCGCCGAGCTGAGCCGGCGCGGCCGGCGCTGCGTCGCGTTCGACCACCTCGGCAGCGGGCGCTCGGACAAGCCGCCGTCGCTGGGGACCTACTCGCTGCAGACGCACGTCGACAACGCGCTCGCTGTGATCGACGCGCTCGACCTGCGCGACGTGCTGCTCGTCGCGCACGACTGGGGCGGACCGATCGGGCTCGGCGCGATGCTCGAGCGACGCGACCGCCTGCGCGGCGTCGTGCTGATGAACACCTGGGCCTGGGAGCTGCCGAGCTTCCTGCCGCCGTTCCTGCGCGAGTTCCGCACCGACGGTCTCGGCGAGATCCTCGCGCTCGGCGGCAACCTGTTCATCGAGTCGATCCCCGGCGGCATGGCCAAGCGGCAGGTCGACCCGGTGATGATGGACGCCTACCGCGCGCCCTTCCCGGACTACTGGTCGCGCGTCGGGCTGCTCGCCTTCCAGCGCGAGATCCCGCTGACCGAGCGTGACCGCAGCGCGCCGCTGATGGGCTCGATCCACCAGCGCCTGCCGAGCCTCGACGTGCCGGTGCAGTTCGTCTGGGGCATGCGCGACCGCGTCTTCCAGCCGGTCTTCCTCGACCAGTGGCTGGAGCTGTTCCCGGACGCCGAGAGCGTGCGGCTCGAGCATGCGGCGCACTTCGTCATCGAGGACGAGCCGGATGCGGTGACCGACGCGATCGAGCGCTTCGCGGCGAAGCTGTAGCGAGCGCGCCGCTCAGCCGGTCTTCGCGGCGACGCGGCGGGAGGCCGCCTCGATGCTCTCGACGTTGCGCGGGAGCACCTCGACGTGGTGGCGGTTGCCGAACACCACGTGCAGCACCACGCCGCCGAAGCGCGCGGCCAGTGCCCGCGCCTCTTGCTCGGCCGCCTCGATCTCCTGCTCGGGCACCTCGCAGGACTCGAGGAAGCGGCGGGCCAGCGGCCCCTCGAGCTCGCGCCCCGAGAGCTCCAGCTGCTCGGTGCGGAACAGGCCCGCGGTCACCGAGGTCGCCGGGCTGATCATCACCGCGGCCATGTCGTCCGAGACCGAGCGCGACTCCTGGGCCACGCGGCGCAGCAGCTCCTGCGCGTCCGCACCCGGACCGAGGTCGTTGAGGATCTCCTCGAGCCGCTCGCGGCCGAGGATGCCGTCGGCGGTGCGGGCCTCGATCAGGCCGTCGGTGAACAGGCAGGCGGTCGAGCCGGGCACCAGCGGCACCGTCGTCTGACGCAGGCCGGTGCGCACGCCGACGCCGATCGGCGGCGACGACGAGGCCGTGACGGGCATGTGCGGGTGGTTGCCGGTGACGATCGGCGCGGGGTGACCGGCCGAGGCATAGGTCAGCGAGCCCGTCTCGGGGTCGTGCACGGCCAGCAGCACGGTTGCGAAGTCGCCGCCGAGGCCGTCGTCGATCACGCGGCCGGCGACCTGCAGCGCGACGCGCGGCTCGAGGCCGGCCTCGAGGTAGGCGCGCAGCGTGTAGCGCATGAAGGCGGTGCGGGCGAGCGCGCCGCGGCCGTGGCCGGAGACGTCGCCGAGGATGAAGCCGACGCGGCCGCCGGGCAGCGCCAGCGCGTCGTAGAAGTCGCCACCGGCGCCGGGGCCGTCGGCCGGGCGGTAGGCGACCGAGGTGCGCAGGGCGCCGAGGCGGTCGGGCACCGGCGGCAACAGTGCCGTCTGCAGCAGGCCGACCTCCTTGAGCAGCTCCTTGCGCTGCCGCCCGAGGCGGCGCGCGCGGAGCGCGGTCAGCAGGTAGCCGATGCCGAGCAGCAGCGCGAGCGCGGCCAGCGCGGCCAGCGCCCACTTCATCTCCTCGGGCACCGTCTCGACGATGCGCTCGATCGGCTGGGTGACGATGCGCGTGGGCGAGGAGCCCTCGTCGGCGCCCGAGCCGCCGTTGTCGGAGCCGCCCGAGCCGGAGCCGGTGTTGGGCGCCGCGCTGCCGCTGTCGCCGTCGGGACCGGAGCCGACCGGGTCGAAGGCGCCGGCACCGGCGGCAGGGGCCGGGGTGGCCGCGGCAGTCAGGCCGCCGGCCGCGCCGGGGACGGTGCCGCCGCTGGCGGGACCGCCAGCACCGGCGCGGGTGCTGAGACGCATGGTCTGGTTGGACTGCTGACCGACCTGGTCGCCCGTGGAGGTCGGGGAGCCGGTCGGAGAATCGGTGAGCTGGCCCGACTGGCCGCCGGGCGTCGAGGGAGAGCCGCTCGAGCCACCCGGGCTGGGTGGCTGAGAGCCGTCGCCGGCAACGCCGCGGCCCGGATCGACGGGCAGCGGGGTGTCGCCCGGATCGGTGCAGGGATCGATCGGCTCGCCAGTGATCGGATCGATGCCCGGCTCGGTGCCCGGCTCCGTGCAAGGGTCAGGACCGGGGTCGGTCCCCGGATCGGTTCCAGGGTCGGTCCCGGGATCGGTGCCCGGGTCAGTGCCCGGATCGGTTCCAGGGTCGGTCCCGGGATCGGTGCCCGGGTCAGTGCCCGGATCGGTTCCAGGGTCAGTCCCGGGGTCGGTGCCCGGGTCAGTCCCAGGATCGGTCCCCGGGTCAGTGCCGGGATCAACCGTGCCCGGCTGCGTGCCCGGATCGGGATCGGGCGCGACCGGAGGGTCGACCGGCGCGGTGCTCGGGTCCGGCTCGACGGCGGGCTCCGTCACCGGTGCCGCCGCCTCTTGAGCAGCCGCGAGCTGGGCGTCGGCGCCGAGGATCACTTCCGTCGCAGCTGCGTCCTTGCCGGCGTGCGCACTCGACAGCGGGCCCGTGATTACGAGCAGCGCGAAGCCGATCAGCGCGAAGATTGCGAGCGCAGCGAGGGTACGGGCGTTATACGCCCGGAGCACCTGGACGGGGGAACGGTTCGGGACCACCAGTTTTGACTCGGTATCTCACCAATCCGTGGTGAGCGTGGACGGGGCGGGAATCGAACGTTCGTCCAGTTCCGCCCTCGTGGCGTACACCGGAACCCCCTCCGATCTCCCCTTCAACCTTACGTCCGATCCGTGCTTTACGCCAGCTTTAGCTGACGAGCACCGATCACGCGGCTACTCGGGCTCTGGGCGTTCCTCGCCTGGCCACGAGCCGGTCACGTTCGCAAAGCCTCGCCGAGCGTAGTGATCGGACGCCTCCTTGACGACCCGGAAGACGGCTCCCTGCACCGCCGCGGCAGCCAGCAACTTGGGAACGTCGATATCCCGGTGCTTGGAGTCCGGCGCCTCCTCCTGATCGAACAGCTCCCAGATCTGATCGAAGATCTTCTGGGCGACGAAGCCGGCCGCGAGACCGCTGCCGACGCTGATCGGGATGAACAGGAACTTGCCCACGCCGTGTGTATACCCAACCTGCTGCGAGCCACGCTGCACGCCCTTACCATCACCCCAGCGCCCGGGTAGCCCAACTGGTAGAGGCCGCGCCCTTAAAAGGCGCTGCTCGTACGAGCGTGTGGGTTCGAATCCCACCCCGGGCATTCCCTTGCATTCCCTTTAGAAAGCGCAACTTCGGCGCTGCTAGCGTTTTTCTGCGGACGGGTATCCCGCTTGGAAGCCTCCGCACTCCAACACTCCGCGCGTCTCCCCGCGCTCGCCGGACGCTCGCCGCTCCTGCGGCTCCAGAGCGACGAGCGCCTGATCGCCCTGATCCGGCGCGGGCACCACGGCGCCTTCGAGGCGCTCGTGCAGCGCTACCAGCCGCGCCTGCTGGCCTTCTGCCGTCACATGCTGTCCTCGCAGGAGGACGCCGAGGACGTGCTGCAAGAGGTCTTCGCCGCCTCCTTCAACGCGATCTGCGCCGACGAACGCCCGATCAACGCGCGTCCCTGGCTGTACCGGATCGCCCGCAACCGCTGTCTCAACCACCTGCGCCGCGCACAACCGACCGGCCAGGACTCGATGGACATCTTCGAGGGCGACCACGGCATCTCGGTCGCGGACACGGTGCACAAGCGCGAGGAGTTCCGCCAGATCGTCGCCGACGTCGGACAGCTGCCCGAGACCCAGCGCACCGCGCTGCTGCTGCGCGAGATCGACGCGCTCTCCTACGAGCAGATCGCCGAGGCGATGGACACCACGGTGCCGAGCGTCAAGTCGCTGCTCGTGCGCGCGCGCGTGTCGCTGGCGGAAGCGTCCGAGGCGCGCCTGCTCACCTGCGACGAGGTGCGGCTCGAGCTGGGCCAGGTTGCGGAGGGGCTGATGAAGACCTCGGCGCCCGTACGCCGGCACCTCAAGACCTGCGAGCGCTGCAGAACCTTCAAGACCGAGCTGCGCAACACCAACAAGGCGCTCGCCGCGATCTCCCCGCTCGGCCCGCTGCTGCTGATCAAGAAGCTCGGCATCGCCAAGCTCGGCATCGGCGCCGGTGGCGCCGCGGCCGCGAGTTCCGGTGGCGCCGCGGCCGGTGGCGCCAGCATGGCTGCCGCCGGCGGCGCGACCGCTGCCGCGGCCGGTGGCCTGACCGCGAGCGGCGCCGTCTCGGCCGGCATCTCGACGATCGCGACGAAGGCCGTCGCCGGCATGGCCGCCGCGGTGATCGTCACCGCCGGCGCCGTCGAGGTCCGCCACGCCGCCAAGCGCCCGACCACCGCGCCCGACCCGATCGTCCAGGCTGCCGCCCCGCCCGTCGCGCCGCCGATCGCGTCCCCCGCCCCGCCCGTCGTACCGCCGGCGAAGATGGCACCGGCCGAGAAGGCCCGCGAGGCGAAGGCCGAGCCGGCCGAGAAGCCGGTGCCCACGCCCGTCGCCACCACGCCCGCTCCGGCGCCCGCGCCGGTTCCGGAGCCCACGGCCACGACCCCCGTACCGCCGCCGCCCGCACCGGTGCAGGAGGGGGGCTCGACGGTCGTCGTGCCCACGCAGCCGACGACCACCGCACCGACCACGACCACCCCGGGTCAGACCACCACCACGCCGACCCCGCCGCCGAGCGAGGGCACCACGACGACGCCCACCACGCCGACCCCGCCGCCGACGAGCACCACGCCGCAGTCGGGCACCACCACGCCTCAGCCGGGCACCAGCTGGGGCCCGCCGCCCCAGGCGCCGCCGCAGTAGCCCTCGCCGGCTACGCTGCCCCGCGTGGCCACCTTCGATCAGTTCCTCGAGATCGACATGCGCGTGGGCCGTGTGCTGCGCGTCGAGGAGTTCCCCGAGGCACGCAACCCGTCCTGGAAGCTCTGGATCGACTTCGGTCCCGAGCTCGGCGAGAAGAAGTCCTCCGCGCAGGTGACCAACTACACCCGTGAGGAGCTCGAGGGGCGGTTGGTCGTGGCCGTCGTCAACTTCCCGCCACGCCAGATCGGGCCGTTCATGTCCGAGGTGCTCGTGCTTGGCGCCCCTGACGAGCAGGGTCAGGTGATCATGCTCAGGCCGAGCAGCGAGGTCCCCGTGGGCGGCCGGATCTGACTAGGCGACCGGCGCGAGCCCGATCACCTTCAGCCGCCGCTCCAGGGCCTTGACCGCGAAGGCGCGCGTCTCGTCCAGGCCGACGTTGCCGAACAGCTCCGTCTCGCCCTCGACGTACCAGGGCGGCGTGAGCACGCCGTCGGCGGCCGGGCCGCACTCGACCAGCGTGCGCTGGATCGCGTCCCCGTAGCGCGCGTCCTCCTGCGCCATGTCGCGCAGGAACCGAGCGCCGAAGGCGACGTGGCGGTGCTCGTCGCGGGCGATGTTGTTGAAGCCCTCGACGAAGCCCGGCAGCGTGCCGACCTCCTCGTTGTACTCGATGATGAAGTGCTGGCCGGTGAGGGCGAGCATGCCCTCGATGATCATGTGGTAGAGCGTGATCGCCTCGACGAGCGTCTCGAGGTCGCCGGGATCGCGCGCGAGCTTGTCGACGCGGCTCTTGAGGTGCCCGTCGAAGAGCTCGTTGAACTTCGGGTTCAGATGCTCGCTGGTCTCCGCGAGTCGGTCCTGCAAGCTCTGGGACTCGAGCACGCCGACCTCATCGTAGAAGCGGTTGAAGAAGCGCACGTGGCGCGCCTCGTCGGCGATCTGGGTGCAGAGGAAGATGCGCATCTCCTCGGTCGGCGCCGCGCGCATCATCGGACCGAGCTCCTCGGCGACCTTCTGCTCGCCGATGAAGAACGAGCTGAGGCCGTACATGCGCTGGAAGCGCTCCTCCTCCGGGATGCGCTCGTGCCAGTCGATGCGGTCCTGGGTGAAGTCGATGTCCTGGGTCGACCACTGCTGGCGTTCCCAGAGGTTGTAGAGCTCCTCGTAGCCGAGCAGGTGCACCTCGCCGCGATCGGCCGACTCCAGCAGGCCCGGGTCGCTGGTGGCCTGGAAGTCCTCGCGCTCGGTGCGGTGGACCATCGAATCGCTCACGGCTGTCCTCTCTCCTCGCCTGCCTCGCTCTAGGGCCGGCCGGCCGCGGCCGGCCTCCAAGGCAGCCTAGCGGAGGCTGGCTGGCCAGCCAACTACTAGGGGCCGGGCTCGGCCGAGGCGATCACGCGCACCGCGTTGCCGTTGCCGCCCATCGGCTTGCCGAGCAGCTCCTCGTTCGGGCGCAGCCCGTCGAACTGGGTCGAGGACGACGCCACCTGGGGACTGGTCGCCACGCCCTTGCCGTCTCCGAAGTCGAGCGAGTAGCCGACCCCGTCGGCCGAGCGCAGCTCGACGCGGATCGCGATGAACGGCGGCACGCGGATCGTGCGCGGGCGGATCTGCCCGCCCTTGCCGGTGAACTGGGCCAGCGTGCGTGCCGGCTCGGCGTCGCCGGCGCCGCCGGGCACGTCCTCGGGCGAGGTGCCGGTGGTGGACGGGGCCGTCGGCGTCGTCGGGGTGCTCGGCGTGGTCTCCTTGGGCTCGGTCAACGTCTCGAGCCTGTCATCGACGGCGCTCGGCTGCGTCTCGGTCGACTGCGGCGTCGTCGAGGCACCGGTCGTGGCGTCCTCGTCGTCCCCGCCACAGCCGGCGAGGACGACCATGACCACGGCCGAGCAGAGAATCAGGCGCCGCACTAGACCGAGAACGTCTCGCCGGGCTGCAGGATCTCGACGCCGACCTGCCGGCCCTCGCCGCCGCCGGTGCGCTTCTCGACGTCGGCCTTGAACGCCTCGGCGTCGGTCTCGATCGGCGGGAAGGTGTCGTAGTGGCAGGGGATCACCGTCCGCGCGCCGACCCACTCGGCCGCGATCACGGCGTCGTGGCGATCCATCGTGTAGTGGCCGCCGATGCACATCAGCGCCACGTCGATCGAGTCGCGCTCGCCGGGCAGGCGCAGGTCGCTGAAGAGGCAGGTGTCGCCGAGGTGGTAGACGACCTTGCCGCCGAGGCCGACGACCATGCCGGCCGGCACCGTCACCGTGCCGCTGGGCGTCGTGGAGGTGTGCCAGGCGGGCACGAGGCGCACCCAGAGGCCGTCCTGGTCGAACTCCACGGTGCCGCCGAAGTTCGGGTCGAAGGTGTTCTCGACGCCCTTGTCGCCGAGCTCGGAGGCGATCTCCGGCAACGCGACGCAGGGGGCGCCGGTGCGCTTGGCGATCTCGACGATGTCGCCGTAGTGGTCGGCGTGGCCGTGGGTGAGGAAGATGTGCGTGGGGTCGACCTCGTCCGGGCCGACGGCGGCCTTGGGGTTGCCGCTCAGGAACGGGTCCATCAGCACGCGCGTGTCGCCCGCGCTGAGCTCGAAGCAGCTCTGGCCTAGGAAGCGGATGTCCATCGTGTCAGTTCCCTCCTGGTGGTTCGTCGCCCTGGAGCTCCTGGGCCAGTTGCCAGCCCACGGCTACCCCTACCCACATTCCCATGCGCGTCTCCTCCGCGAGCAGGGTGCGGATCTGAGCGACCCGCTCCTGGGGATCTTCGCCGGTCGCCGCGGCACGCACCTGAGACTCGTGCGCGTCCCCGAACCAGCCGCCTTCGTTCAACGCCTCGGCGAGGATGTGCTGCAGCTGCGGCGCCGTGGCGGCCAGCAGCCGCTCCGCGCCGGCGAAGCGGTCGGGATCCGACAGCAGGCGCACTGCCTGCTCGAGCTGCTCGTCGGAGAACACCGGGCGGATACTACGAAGCTCAGTAGCCGGGACTGCGCCGGGTGACGAGCGGCAGCAGCAACCCGAGCAGCGCGCCCGTGACCGCGCCGCCGACGGCCGCGGCGACGTTGGCCTCGCGCACGGCGAGCGAGAGCAGCAGCAGCACGACCGCGCAGACGTAGACGCCGATCAGGTCGCTCTCGCGGTCGAAGCCGCGACGCGCGGCCATGCGATCGTCGACGAGCCAGGCGCAGAGCAGGCCGAGGGCGGCGCCGTTGCCGCCCATCACGAAGTACACCTCGTTGCTGCTCAGCAGCGGCCCGACGTCGGCCGCGACCGCGAGCGCCGAGCCCGCCAGGCCGGCGACCAGGAACATGAGCACCGGCGCCAGCAGCCCGAAGCGACGCTCCAGCAGCGTCCCGAAGATCCCGACCGCGAGCAGCACCACGAACTGGTAGCCGAGCAGGTCCCCGTAGAGGAACAGGCTCGCGACCCAGCGCCAGATCTCGTCGTCGTTGAGCGGGACGACGAGGAAGCCGAGGTCGTCGACGTTCGCCGCGTACAGCACCGACGTCGCGAGCGCGATCGCGATCAGGGCGAAGGTGCCGTAGGGGCGCGTGTCCGGCGCGATGCCCTCGATCTCCTCGGTGCGCAGCCGCGGGAGCCGCGCGCGGCGGTGCTTCTTCTGCTTGGGCTCGGGCTCGCCCTTGGAGCGATCGAGCTTCGGCGCCCGCTTGCGCACCCGCTGCCCGCAGTAGGGGCACTCGGTGACGTACGGGCTGACCTCGGACCCGCAGTTCTTGCAGACGACGAAGAGGTCCGGTTGGGACACGACTTCCAGAGTACCGGCCGAGCGCCGCTACTCGCCGGGGGTCTCGGCCGCGGTCGGCACCGTCGCGTCGACGATCTCGCGCACGACCTCGCGCAGGTCGTGGTTGGCGCCGAACACGACCACCTGCCGGCTGGCGCCGTTGCCGTTCTCGAGGATGTCCGTCAGGCACTCGAACTCGGCCAGCGAGCCGAGCTCGCGGGCGTGTGGGCGCAGGCGCTCGATCAGCCGCTGAGCCAGCTCGCGGGCGGGCACGCGCGCGGTGTCCGGCAGGTCCACGAGCTCGCTCTCCATGCCGTGCCGGGCCGCCAGCCACTTGTTCTCGTCGAGCATCTCGTAGGGGTAGCGCGAGAGCTTGCCGCCCTCCTCGTAGTGCTCGGCCAGCTCCTTGACCATCGCCTGCACGAGCGCCGCGAGCGCCAGCGTGTGCTCGACGCGCGTCTGCGAGTCCATCACGCGCACCTCGACGGTGCCGAAGTTCGGGTGCGGGCGCACGTCGTACCAGAGGTAGGTGTAGTCGCGGATGACCTTCGACTCGTACATGAACTGAATTCGACGAGCCCAGTCGGCGAAGTCGTCGTAGCGCGGCGGGATGCCCACGCGCGGGAAGGCGCGGAAGATCGGCGTGCGCGTGGAGTCGAGGTTGGTCCGGTCCCCGCGCCAGAAGGGCGAGTTGGCCGACAGCGCCAGCAGCAGCGGCAGGTGCACGCGCATGCCGTTGGTCACGTGCACGGCCTTGTCGGGGTCGTCGATGCCGACGTGCACGTGGATGCCGAAGATGATCTCCTGGCGCGCGACGAACTGCAGGCCGGCGATCAGATCCCGGTAGCGCGGCCGCGAGACGATCCGCTGGTCCTCCCAGAGCGCGAACGGGTGAGTGCCGGCCGAGCCGATCGCCAGTCCGCGTCCGGCGGCCGCCTGGTGGACGCGGGCACGCAGCGAGCGCAGCTGGATGCCCGCCTCCGCGGCGTTGCGGACGGGCGTCGTCGCGATCTCGCAGACCGACTCCATCAGCTCCGGCTTGACCTCGCCCTCCGCCGGCATCTCGGCCAGGTCCGCGAGCAGCCCCTCGATCGAGTTCGTCAGATCGAGCGTCTCCGCATCGACGATCATCAGCTCTTCCTCGACGCCGAGCGTGTAGGAGGGGCCCGTGAACCGGTGCTCCACGAAGCCATCGTATCCGGCTGGAGGGCGGTATAACCCCTTGCAGATCTCGATTCAGGAGGACCGATGGCACTCGGCTACGACGGCAAGCTCTACATACTCGCGTTCGACCACCGCGGGTCGTTCCAGAAGAAGATGTTCGGCATCGAGGGCGATCCCACGCCCGAGCAGACCGCGACGATCGCGGACGCCAAGCACCTGATCTTCGAAGGCATGGTCAAGGCGAGCGAGCAGGGCGTCGACCCGAGCGTGACGGGCGTCCTCGTCGACGAGCAGTTCGGCGGCGACATCCCCGCCCAGACGCGCGAGCTCGGCCTCAAGCTCGCGATGCCGGTCGAGAAGTCCGGCCAGAACGAGTTCGACTTCGAGTACGGCGAGCAGTTCGGCGAGCACATCGAGGCCGCCAATCCCGACTTCTCGAAGGTGCTGGTGCGCTACAACCCCGAGGCCGACGCCGAGATGAACACGCGTCAGGCAGCGCGCCTGGCCCGGCTCGCCGACTGGCTGCACGAGCATGACCGCCTGTTCCTGTTCGAGCTGCTCGTACCCGCCGAGGAGCATCAGCTCGAGCAGGTCGGCGGCGACTCCGACCGCTACGACGCCGAGCTGCGTCCGGAGCTGATGCGACGCGCGATCGTCGAGCTGCAGGAGGCCGGCATCGAGGCCGACATCTGGAAGATCGAGGGCATCGACACGCAGGAGGACTGCGAGAAGATCTCCGCCACCTGCCGCCGGGACGGGCGCGACGGCGTGATCTGCGTGGTGCTCGGCCGCGGCGCCAACGACGCCAAGGTCGACCACTGGCTGCGTCAGGGCGCCCCGGTCGACGGCTACGCGGGCTTCGCGATCGGCCGCACGATCTGGTGGGACGCGCTGAAGGGCTTCCTCGAGGGCGACCTCGAGCGGGACGCCGCGTCGGACCAGATCGCGCGCAACTACCTGCGCTTCGTCCAGGTCTACGACGAGGCCGCCAAGCAGGTCGCGACCGCCTAGACGGCCTCTGCGCCCTGGTTACAGGGTGTTATAGCCTTCGAAGTTCATGCGAATGCGTCAGTCGCTCACGCAGTTCGAGGCGGCCTTCCGCGAGGAGGCCGCCGAGTCTGCTGCCGAATCCCACGTCCGCCGTGAACGGCTGCGCAAGGAGTCCGCGCACCGCGCGCGGACGCGGCGCGTCGAGCGCCGGCGCAAGGCCGGCAGCTGGCGCTTCGCACTGCTCGTGCTCACGCTCGTGGCGACCGCGGTGGCCGTCACGGTCGTGATGTTCGAGACGCTCGCCTGGCTCGCGGGCTAGAGCGCGCGTCCCACCGGGCCTCCCGCCCTAGGAGCCTCCCGCCTTGAGTCGGTCGAGCTCCTCGTTGACCTGCGCGGGGTCCTCGCCGGCTTCCTGCTTGATCTCGACGTAGACCTCCTTGCGGTACACGGGCACCGACCGGGGGGCCTGGATTCCGATCCGGACCTTCTCCCCCATGACCGCGAGCACCGAGACCTCGACCTCGTCGCCGATCATGATGCTCTGATTCGACTTGCGCGTGAGTACGAGCACGCGAACGCCTCCCTGCCAGACGTTGTAATCGCCCCTGCCTTGGGGCCCTGCCAATTGAAACGTAAGCAGGCTACCCGGACTCGCGCAAGCGCAATCCGCGCTAGGACTGGAAACGAACCGGAATTTCCCCGCTCCTTGCTAGTCTCCGGCGCCGTTTGGCACGTAGATCGCTGAAACCACAACTGAACCAGATCCGGACCTGGGTGCGCCAGGGGCGCACCGACGCCTGGATAGCCCACCAACTCGACGTCTCAGTCGGGGACATCCGCGGCTTCAAGCGCGAGCACGGCCTGGCGCCGCCCGAGGCCGGCGACGAGGGCGACGTCACCACCGGCGGCGTGGTCGAGCTCGACGAGCCCGACCTGCGCGCCGAGGACGAGGCGCTCGTGGCCGCCGCGCTCGAGGCGGAAGCCGAGGAGGACGACGCCGAGCCCTCGGACGAGGGCGCGGACGACGACGAGGAGAAGAAGCCTCGCCGTCGCGGGCGCCGCGGGGGACGCGGGCGGCGCAAGGGCGCCGGCTCCAAGTCGCGCGAGCTCGAGGGAACGTTCGACCACGGCGAGGAGGGCTACGGCCTCTGGCTGGACCCCGCCGTCCAGGACGACCCCGTCTACGCCGAGCACTGGGCCGGCCACCGCCCGATCGTCGTGACCGTCGAAGCCGGGCGCATCGTCATCACGCGCGCCGGCGAGAACGGCGACGGCGACGAGTCCGACGATTAGCCGAGCGAAAACCAAGCCTCGCAGGGCGCCGGTTTGCAGCCGGCTAGGCTAGGCTCGGCGGGCGTGTCGTACGGGCTCGAGAACGCGCTCTTCCAGTGGCAGGACGGCCAGCGCCAGGTTCGCGGTGAGCCGGACCTCGAGCGCGCCGCTGACGCGGTCGTCGACGAGCTGCGCCGGCGCCTGGGCTCGACGTTCACGCTCGGAGAGCTGGCGGACTTCTACGCCGACGGCACCGACTGGGCGACGGACGTCGCCGCCCGCCGCTCGGGCAGCCCGGACGCCACCGTCGTCGTCGACGCCGCGTTCGGCCGCTACGCGCGCGAGGCGGCGGACTACGCCGGTGGTCGCAGGAAGCAGCCGGGCTAGTCGCCCGGCAGGTTCTCGATCACGTACGCGCGCTCGCCCTGCTTGACCATGCCCAGCCGGCGCGCCTCGCGCTCGAGCGCACCGGGTGAGTCGAGCTCGCGCACGCGCTGCCGGAGCTCGCGGTTCTCGGCCTGCAGGTCGCGCAGCTCCTCGTGCTGGCGGCCGGCGGTCGCCGACTGCTCGAACCAGCGCTTGGCCGGCGAGAGGTAGAGCAGCATGATCACGAACAGCGTCGCCAGCAGCGCGATCCGCCCGACGCGGTCCCAGCGAATCGCCGTTCGGCGGCGAGGGGCGAAGGCGTGGCTGCTCACCACCACGCCTTCGCGATCCCGAGCGGGAGTCCTCTAACTGCGGAAGACGCTGCGTCCCGGGTAGCTGGCGTCGCCGCCGAGCGCCTCCTCGATGCGCAGCAGCTGGTTGTACTTGGCCACGCGGTCCGAGCGCGAGGGAGCGCCGGTCTTGATCTGCCCGCAGCCGGTGGCGACGGCCAGGTCGGCGATCGTCGTGTCCTCGGTCTCGCCCGAGCGATGGGACATCACCGCCGTATAGCCGGCGGCGGTGGCGGTGCGGACCGCGTCGAGCGTCTCGGTGAGCGTGCCGATCTGGTTGACCTTGACCAGGATCGAGTTGGCCACGCCGGCCGCGATGCCGCGCTCGAGCCGCTCGGTGTTGGTGACGAACAGGTCGTCGCCGACGAGCTGCACGCGCTCGCCGACGCGCTCGGTCAGCTCGCGCCAACCCTCCCAGTCCTCCTCGTCCATGCCGTCCTCGATCGAGAGGATCGGGTAGCGGCCCGCCATCTCGGCCCAGTACCCGGCAAGCTCGGCCGCCGAGAGCGTGCGGCCCTCGTGCTCGAGCACGTAGCTGCCGTTCTCGAAGATCTCGCTGGTGGCCGGGTCGAGCGCGATCGCGACGTCGTCGCCGGGCCTGTAGCCGGCGGCCTCGATGCCCTCGATCAGCACCTCCAGCGCGGCCTCGTTGGAGTCGAGGTCGGGCGCGAAGCCGCCCTCGTCGCCGACGGCGGTGCCGAGGCCCCGGTCGTGCAGCACCCGCTTGAGTGCGTGGAAGACCTCGGCGCCGGTGCGCAGCCCCTCGGAGAAGCTCGTCGCGCCGACGGGGACGACCATGAACTCCTGGAAGTCGACCTTGTTGTCGGCGTGCGCCCCACCGTTGAGCACGTTCATCATCGGCACGGGCAGCACGTGGGCGGCCTCGCCGCCGAGGTAGCGCCAGAGCGGCAGGCCGGCCTCCGCAGCCGCCGCCTTCGCCCCCGCCAGCGAGACGCCGAGGATCGCGTTCGCGCCCAGGCGGCCCTTGTTGGGCGTGCCGTCGAGCTCGATCATCGCCCGGTCGAGACCGCCCTGGTCGGCGGGGTCGAGGCCCCGCACGGCCGCGGCGATCTCCCCGTTGACGTTCGCGACCGCCTTGGCGACGCCCTTGCCGGCCCAGGCCTCGCCGCCGTCACGCAGCTCGACGGCCTCGAACTCGCCCGTCGACGCGCCCGAGGGCACGCCGGCACGCCCGGCGGCGCCCGACTTCAGCACCACGTCGACCTCCACGGTCGGGTTGCCGCGGCTGTCGACGATCTGCCGCGCGTGTACCTGCTCGATCTCGCTCAAACCGATCCTGTCTCCTCGATTTCTCGTCTGACGTCGTTTGCGTGCTGACGCAGCGCGAGCTCGGGGTCCACCCCCAACGCCCGTGCGGCCGCTACCGCGTCGTAGAGCAGCTCTCCGACGCGCTCGAAGCGCTGCTCGCGCTCTGCGGCGCCCTCGAGCGACTCGGAGGCCCTGCGCACGTCTGAGAGCGCCTGAGGGGCGCTGCGCTCGGCCAGCCTGCCTGCGCTCTCCGCGCGCTTCTGCACCTTCTGCGCGTGGATCGTGGCGGGGAGCGTCTCGGGGATGTCCCCGAACACGTCGCCGCCGCGCTCGTCCTCGCGCTTGATCTCCGTCCAGGTGCGGATCACGTCGGCCGCCGTCTCGGCCGCGCGGTCGCCGAACACGTGCGGGTGCCGGCGGATCAGCTTCTGGCGGCAGTGCTCGGCGACGGTCGCCAGGTCCCCTTGGCCACGCTCCTCGAGCAGCAGCGAGAGGAAGTAGACCTGGAACAGCACGTCGCCGAGCTCGTCGAGCAGCTTCGCGTCGTCGCCGCTGTGGGCGGCGTCGGCCAGCTCGTAGGCCTCCTCGACCGTATGCGGCACGATCGAGCGCTCGTCCTGCTCACGATCCCAGGGACACTCGCGCCGCAGGCGACGAGTGATCCGGTCCAGCTCGGCGAGTGCTGCAAGCGACCCTTCGGCGTCCGTCACGCCGGGCAGGCTACTTGTCAGCTCCCTCCCCGGGGTTGTCCGGCGACGGTCTCTGATCCTCGGGCGGCTTGGGCTGTGGATTCTCGTCCGGCCCGTTCGAGCACTCCGCGACCTTGTAGGCGTCCGCGCAGACGGACTTCTCCTTGTACTGATCCTGGAAGTCTTGGACGTACGCGTTGGTGGCGTCCTCTCTGCGCGATCCGACCAGTCTCGCTCTGATCTCGGCCTTGGTCTCCTCGAGCGTGCGCTGCTTGGCGGGCAGGGCCTCCACGACGCCGATCACGACCCAGCCGTATTGCGTCTTCTCCGCGAAGACGTCGCCTGCCTTCGACTTGGCGAGTGCGGCATCGACGTTCTTGATGCCGGTCTTCGTCAGGGTGCGCGCCTTCCAGGCGTCGGGCACTTGGGCGCCCTTGGGCGAATAGGTGGCGAACACCTCCTTCCAGCTCGTCCCGTCCTCGGCGGCCTTCACGGCCTTGTCCGCCTGCTCCTCGGTTCTCGTGATGACCGTGTGGGCCTGATAGCGAAGCGGCAGCTTGAACTCGCCTCTGTTCTTCTCGTAGTAGCGCTGGACCCGCTCGTCGTCGATCTGCGGCGCCTCGCGGACGGCCTTGGCGATGAGCTTGTCGATCAGCAGCTTCTGACGCATGCCCGCGTAGAGGTCCTTCTCGCTGCGCTTGGATCTTCTGAGGTACTTGACGTAGTCGTTCTTCTTCTTGAAGAACTGCGCTCTCTGCTCCGCCAGGGCCTTTCTCACCTCTGCGTCCGAGACCTCGACTCCCTCGGCCTCGGCCTCTTGCTCGGTCCACTCGCGCTGGAGCAGGATCTGCATCGTCGCGATCTCCGCCTGCTGCGGCTCGGGGTTCGCCACGAGCGTGGACGGACGCATCTGCTCGTACGCGGTCTTGGTGATGACGACGTCGTCGACCTTCGCGACGCCGTTGGCCGGCACGTCGCCGGTGCCGCCGTCGTCGCCGCCGCAGCCGGCCCCCACGAGGCCGACAGCGAACAACAGACCGAACAAGTACCTCAGATTGAGCGAGCGATTTCTGCGCATTCAACTACTTCTAGAAGAGCGCTCTAAAGCTCGTCTAAGCAGAACAGCCCGGCCAGGGGCCGGGCTGTTCTGAGCGAACCTGCGTGCGAACTACTGCTGGGGCTGTTCGCCCTGCGGCGTGGAGGGCGCCGGCTGGCTGCTCTGCGGCGCCTGACCGTTGGGGTTGCCGCCGGAGGCGGGGCCCGTGTCGGTCTTCTCGTCCGGACCGTTCTTGCACTCGGCGACCTTGTAGTCGTCGGCGCACTCGGTCTTGTCCTTGTAGTCCTCGCGGAAGTCCTTGATGAAGTCGTCGAGCGCCTGCTGCTGCTTCTGCGACTTGAGCAGGTTCTTGATCGTCTCCTTGGACTGCTCCAGCGACTGCTGGGAGGCCGGGGTGACCTTGGTGACCTCGAAGACGTACCAGCCGAACTGGGTCTTCACCGGCCCGGAGATGACGCTCTTCTTGGCCGTGAAGACCGCGGTGTCGAGCGACTTCTCCTGCTGGCCCTTGGCGACGCCGGGCAGCTTGCCGCCCTGAGCCTTGGAGGCCTCGTCGATCGAGTACTGCTTGGTGACCTGCTTCCAGCTCTGGCCGCCCTCGAGCGCCTGCTTGGCCTGCTCGGCCTTGGCCTCGGACTTGGTGAGGACGATCAGCAGGTCGCGCCGCTCGGGCTGGGCGAAGCGCTTCTTGTTCTTATCGTAGTACTCGGAGATGTCCTCGCCGGTGACCTTGGTCTCCTTCTCGGTCACCTTCTGCGTCAGCTTCTGCTGCAGCTGGTCGAGACGGACCCGGAAGAGGATGTCCTGCTCGGTCATGCCCGAGGTCTGCAGGAACTTCTTATAGGCCTTGTCGGTCGGGAACGCCTGCTTCTTCTGGTCGGCGAACGACTTCTGGACCTGGGCGTCCGTGATCTTGATGTCCTGCTTGGCAGCCTCCTGCTCGACCCACTGCGCCTGGATCAGGAACTGCATCACCTGCTTCTTGAGCTGGTCGAACTCGGTCTTGCAGGTCTTCTTCAGCTGCGCGTCGGTCTGCTTCTTGCCGTCCGTGCTCGGCTGCTTGGACTTGGCCGCGACGCAGGCCTTGTAGTCAGGTGGCGTGTAGGAGACCGGCGCGGCGCCCTGGCTGGCGCTCGACTGCGCGGTCTCGAGCCACTTCTCGAAGTCGTCCTTCTTGATCGACGTGTCGCCGACGGTGGCGACCGCGTTGGGCGGAACGTCGTTCCCACACCCGGTTGCGGTGAGGGCTCCGAGGCCCGCGACGGCGACAGTGAAGAGGAGCTTTGTGGAGACGTTTCTCATTAGGCGGCCGCGAAGGGTAGCGAAGCCGAATCCGCAAACGCTCACGGTGCCGTGGGGCGCTCCGTCGGAGGGTCCTCGGCGTCCGGCGCGGTGGCCGCCTCGAGGATCGCCTCGGCAGCCGTGACGACCGCCCCGAAGCGTGCCGCGGCGTCGTCGGGAACCCGCACGCGAACCGTGCTGCGACCCGACTCGTAGACCGCCTCGGGAATGCGCTCGCGCAGCGCCTTGGCGCGCGTCGAGTCGAGCTCGATCGGCGTCACCGACAGGCGCCCGGCCTTGAAGTCGACGCTCCTGGCGCCGGCGCGGCCGAGCTTGATGCGCGCGTCCTGGAGCTTGATCAGGTTGTCCAGCGGCTCGGGCACGGGACCGAACCGATCCTCGAGCTCCTCGCGCAGCATGATCAGCTGCGCGACCTCGCGCGCGCCGGCGACGCGGCGGTGGATCTCGATCTTCGCCGCCTCGTACGGGACGTAGTCGCCGGGGACGAAGGCGTTGACCGGCATGTCCATGCGCACGGGCTCCGCGCCCTCGTCGGCCGCGTCGCCGGCGAGCAGCTTGACGGCCTCGTCGAGCATGCCGACGTACAGCTCGAAGCCGACCGCCGCCACGTGCCCGGACTGCTCGCCGCCGAGCAGGTTGCCCGCCCCGCGGATCTCGAGGTCGCGCATCGCGATCTTGAAGCCGGAGCCGAGCTCGGTGTAGTCGGACAGCGTCGCCAGCCGCTGTCCCGCCTCCTCCGACAGCGCCGCCGCGCTCGGGTAGAGCAGGTAGGCGTAGGCACGCTCCCGGGAGCGCCCGACGCGACCGCGGATCTGGTAGAGCTGCGCCAGCCCGTACATGTCCGCGCGCTCGACGATCAGCGTGTTGGCGTTGGAGATGTCGAGGCCCGACTCGACGATCGTGGTGCAGACGAGCACGTCCGCCCCGCCGCGCAGGAAGCCCATCATCACCTCCTCGAGCTGCCCCTCGGCCATCTGGCCGTGGGCGACCGCCACGCGCGCCTTGGGCACCAGCGCACGGATGCGCTCGGCGGTCTCGTCGATCGACTCGACCCGGTTGTGCAGGAAGAAGGTCTGGCCCTCGCGCCCGAGCTCGCGCTCGATCGCCTGCTTGACGAGCTCCTCGTCGTAGTCGCCGACGTAGGTCTTCACCGGCCGGCGACCCTCCGGCGGCGTCTCGATCACCGAGATGTCGCGCAAGCCGGCGAGCGACATCTGCAGCGTACGCGGGATCGGCGTGGCCGACAGCGACAGCACGTCCACGCGCAGGCGCAGCTGACGCAACAGCTCCTTCTGCTTGACGCCGAAGCGCTGCTCCTCGTCGACGATCAGCAGACCGAGGTCCTTCGGTCGCACGTCGCGCGAGAGGAGGCGGTGCGTGCCGACGAGGATGTCCACCTCGCCGCGCGCGAAGCCGTCGAGCGCGTCGCGCACCTCCTTCGCGCTGCGAAAGCGCGACGCCACCTCGATCGTGAACGGGTAGTCGCGCAGGCGCTCGCTGAAGGTCCCGTAGTGCTGCTGGGCGAGCACGGTCGTGGGCACGAGGAACATCACCTGCTTGCCGTCCTCGGCGGCCTTGAAGGCGGCGCGCAGCGCGACCTCGGTCTTGCCGTAGCCGACGTCGCCGCAGATCAGGCGGTCCATCGGGCGCGCCTCCTCCATGTCCGCGCGCACCGCCTCGATCGCATCGAGCTGGTCGGGCGTCTCGCGGTAGGGGAACTTCTCCTCGAACTCCACCTGCCACTCGGAGTCGCGCGGGAAGGCGTAGCCGGCACGGCGCTTGCGCTCGGCGTAGAGGTTGATCAGCTCGCCGGCGAGCGCCTCCGCCGCGCGCCGCGCGCGCAGCTTCTGCTGCTCCCACTGCTTGCCGCCGAGCTTGGACAGCGGCGGGTCGCCCGCGTCGGCCCCGACGTAGCGGCTGATCTTGTGCAGCTGGTCGCTGGGGACGAAGACGCGGTCGCCGTCGCGGTACTCGAGCTCGAGGTAGTCGCGCGTGTGGCCGCCGACGGTCTTGGTCTCGAAGCCGACGAAGTTGGCGATGCCGTGGTCCTCGTGCACGACCGGCGAGCCGGCGCGCAGCTCGGTGAACGAGCTGAGCGCGCCCGCGCCCGTTCGGGGTCCGGCGGGGGCCTCGGCGCGGCGACGACGCAGCAGGCGGTGGTCGGGCACGATCGCAAGCTTCAGGCTCGGCGCCAGGAAGCCCTCGCGCAGGCTCGCGTGGGCGAACGCGACGCCCGGCTCGCGCGGCGCCGGCTTGCCGTCGAGGAAGGCGGCGCGCACGCGGTCGAGGTTGTAGCTGGCTCGCTCCGCCTCGCCCCGACGCGCCCAGGCGACGATCGTGCGGTAGCCCGAGCGCACGAGCTTCTCCAGCTCCGGCTCGGCGTCGCGCAGCGAGCGGGCCGCGGTGTCGGCGGCCTGGGCTCGGAACTCGTGCGGCTGGTCCTGCGAGATGCTCGACAGCCGCAGCGCGGCGCGCTCGTCGAGCGTCTCGCTCAGGCGCTCGGGAGCGACGTAGAGGTGACCGGCGTCCGCGTCGTGGAAGCTGGTGGTGACGTCCTCCCAGTAGTCGCGCAGCGCCGGCGCCAGCTCCTCCTCGGCCGCCACCGCGACGAGCGCGTCGGCCGGGATCAGGTCGAGCAGCTCGCGGAAGCGGTCGACCGGCAGCACGTCGGCGACGTCCGGGCGCTCGTGCTCCTCGGCGGTCGCGGCGATCTCGGCCAGCTCGCGCTGCTCGGGCGCCAGCTCGGCGGCCGGGGCGATCTCCACCCGCTCGGCCTCCTCGAGCGAGCGCTGGGTGAAGGTCGAGAAGTACGTCAGGCGCTCGATCTCGATGTCGAACAGCTCGCAACGCACCGCCCGGTCCTCCGTCGCGGGATAGACGTCGAGGATGTCCCCGCGCAACGCGAACTGGCCCCGTTCCTCGACCTGATCGACGCGTTCGTAGCCGCAGGCGACCAGCTGGGCGGTCGTCTCCTCGAGGTCGAGCAGCTCGCCCTTCTCCAGCTGGAAGCCGTGCGGACGCAACTCGGGGTCGGGCAGCTTCTCCGCCAGCGCGACGGCGGAGGTGACGAGCACGGCCGCCCGGTCGCCCAGCAGTGCGTCGAGCGCGGCGATGCGCAGGCCGACGAGGTGCGGCGGCGGGGCGAGGTGGGACTCGTAGCGCATGCCGCGCGCCGGGTAGAAGCGCACCTCGCGCGGCGCGAGGTACTGACGCAGGTCCGCCGCGAGGTCACGGGCCTGACGATCGTCGCCGGCGACGACGAGCGCGGGGCGCTCGGGATCGCTGTCGATCAAGGCCGAGAGCAGGTAGGGACGCAAGCTCGAGGACACGAAGGCACGCTGGGGCGCCTCGCGCGCGGCCTGCGCGAGCGCGTTGATGGAATCGTCCTCGTGGGCGTATTTCAGGAGCTGGCGGAGCATGCGCTGCGACCGCCCGGGCGACCCGCGCGGCCTCTCTCGAGAGTCTATGCGGCTCGCCGCCGCCGCTTCCGGCGTCCCCCGGCGGCGCAAGGTTTCACGCCGACGGGGTAGAACCCCAAGCCGTGGCCGCGATCGAGGTTCACTCCTTGACCAAGCGCTTCGGCACCGTGGTGGCCGTCGACGACGTCTCCTTCGACGTCGCGCCCGGCAAGGTGACCGGCTTCCTCGGGCCCAACGGCGCCGGCAAGACGACGACCCTGCGCATGGTGCTCGGCCTCGCCCGCCCGACCAGCGGCAGCGTCGCGATCGAGGGCAGCAGCTACGCGGGGCTCGCCGACCCCGCCGGCACGGTCGGAGCCGCGCTCGAGCACTCGGGCTTCCACCCCGGCCGCCGCGGCCGCGACCACCTGCGCGTGGTCGCGCGCGCGGCCGCCATCGCCGAGTCGCGGGTCGACGAGGTGCTGCAACTGGTCGCCCTCGCCGACGCGGGCAAGCGGCGCGTCGGCGGCTACTCGCTCGGCATGCGCCAGCGGCTGGCGCTCGCGACTGCCCTGCTCGGCGATCCGAAGATCCTCGTGCTCGACGAGCCCGCCAACGGCCTCGACCCGCAGGGCATCCGCTGGCTGCGCGACTTCCTGCGCTGGTACGCGGCCGAGGGGCGCACGGTGCTCGTCTCGAGCCACGTGCTCGCCGAGGTCGCCCAGACCGCCGACGCGGCGATCGTGATCGCCAAGGGTCGGGTGGTGGCGCAGGGGTCGATCCAGGAGCTGACGGCCGGGCGCAAGGGCGTGATCGAGGTGATCAGCCCGCGTGCCGACCAGCTCGCCGACGCGCTGCGCGGACGTGGCTTCTCGGTCACGCCGGGCACGGACGGCGCCCTGCAGGTGACCGGCGCAGAGCAGGCGGTGATCGGCGACCTGGCGCTGGCGGAGGGGATCGCGATCCACGGGCTGCGCACCGAGCAGGCTTCGCTCGAGGACGTGTTCTTCGAGCTCACCGGCGAGCAGGCGGTGCCGCGATGACCGCGCACGCCGCAGCAGCCGCGGCGCCCGTCGCGCGCCGCCGCGCCTCCATGGCCGGCCTCGTCTCGGCCGAGCTGCTCAAGCTGCGCACGACGCGCACCGCCGTCGGCTTCTTCCTCGTCACCGTACTGCTGACGCTCGTGCTCCACGGCGCGGGCTTCGCGACCACGGACATCACCTCCGAGCAGGATCTGGAGGACGCCTTCAACGGCGCCGGGATCGCAACCATCCTGTTGCTGATCCTCGGCATCGTGGCCACGACCGGCGAGTACCGCCACCGCACGATCACCGGTTCGCTGCTCGCGACCCCGGACCGTCGGCGCTTCCTGGCGGCGAAGCTGATCGCCTACGTGATCACGGGCGCGGTGTTCGGCGCCATCGCGATCGCCGTGGCGATGGTCGTGGGCCTTCCCTGGCTGGCGGCACGCGACCAGCCGACCGACCTCCTCTCCACGGGCGACTACGCCCTGCTCGCCCTCCGCGGCATCTTGGCGGCGTCGCTCTCGGGCGCGATCGGGGTGGCGATCGGCGCGATCGTCCGCAACCAGGTGGCGGCGGTGGTCGGGATCCTGCTCTACCTGTTCGTCGCCGAGCCGGTGGTCGGGGTGATCTACGACGACGCGATGGACTACACCCTCGGCCAGAGCCAGTCGGCGCTCGTCGGCGGCAGCTTCTCCGAGGGACTGCTGGCGCCCGGCTGGGCGGCGCTCGTCTACGCCGGCTGGGCGCTGCTGCTGGCCGCGATCGGCGTCGCGCTCGATCAGCGACGCGACGTCACCTAGGCCGTCGGCGTCTCGGCCGGCGTCGTCACCAGCCGTTCCAGCTCGTCCGCGGCGCGCTCGATCAGCGCCCGCACCTCGTCCGGCGGCTCGCGGAACCTGCCGAGCACCCAGGCCGAGACGATCTCCGGGTCGGTGCTGTCGGGCCGCCCCACGCCTACGCGCAGGCGCTGGAAGTCGGCGCTGCCGAGTTCGCGCTTGAGCGACTTCATGCCGTTGTGACCGGCCAGGCCGCCGCCGAGTCTCACGCGCACCTCGCCAAAGGGCAGGTCGATCTCGTCGTAGACCGCCACCACGCGGTCCAGGTCCAGCTTGAGCGCGCCGCGCGCCGGGCCGGCGGAGCGCCCCGACTCGTTCATGAACGTCTGGGGCATCAGCACCCCGACGCGCGGGCCGCCGGGGCCGGTGCGCCCGTCGCTGTAGAGCCCCGCGTAGCGCTGCTTGAACTTCGGCAGCTGCCAGCGCTCCGCAGCGAGCTTGGCGATCTCGAAGCCGACGTTGTGGCGAGTACGCGCGTAGCGGTCGCCGGGATTGCCGAGGCCGACGATCAGCCAGTCGACCTTGCCACCGCCGCCGCCCCCATCGGAGCCGCGGCGGAAGAGGCTCACTCCTCGGAGGAGTCCGCGCCCTCGCCGGAGGCCTGCTCGGCCTCCTCGCCGGCCGCGCCCTCGGCACCGACGAGCTCGGTCTCCTCCTCGATCTCCGTGGTCTCCTCGACCTCGGTCGGGACCACGACGGTGGCGATCACCGTCTCCTCGAGATCGTCGAGGAAGGTCACGCCCTCGGGTGCGGGCACGTCCGAGAGCTGCAGCGTCGCCGCGATCTCGAGACCGGAGGCGTCGATGACGATCGCCTCGGGGATGTCGGTCGGCAGGGCCTCGATGGTCAGCTGATGGGTGACCTGCTCGAGCACGCCGCCCTCGCGCACGCCAGGCGCGTCCTCGGCGCCTTCGACGTGGACGGCGACCTGCGACTGGATCGTCTGCTTCAAATCGACCTCGAGCAGATCGATGTGCACGACCTCGCCGCGGACCGGGTGCAGCTGCTGGTCCTTGACGATCACCGGGCGGGACTTGCCGCTGCCCAGCTCGAGGTCGATCAGCGCCGAGCCGTCGACCAGGACCTTGCGCAGCACCAGCGCGTCCACCTTGAAGGGGTGGCACTCGCCATCCGTGCCGCCGTAGACGATGCCGGGCACGAGGCCCTCGCGGCGCAGCCGCTTGTTGGCTCGGGTACCGCGCTCGGGGCGCTCGTCGACGGTCAGGGTGGGTCGCTTGCTGTCGGCCATTCGGCCGGCCAGTGTAGCGGGGCCGGCAAGGCCGGGCGTATCCTGCGGCGGACGATGGCGCGCGGCGACGACAGCTCGATCCCCAAGGGTCGCATCCGGCGGACGGCCCAGGTCGGGTCTGTCGTGGGCACCGAGGGCGCCCGCTACGCCGGCACGCGCGCCGCCAACATCGCACGCTCGAAGGAAGGACGGGACGCCGCGCTCGAGCGCCGGCACCTCGAGGCGGCCGAGAAGATGGTCAAGACGCTCGGCACGATGAAGGGAGCCGCGCTCAAGATCGGCCAGCTGGCGTCCTTCATCGACACCGAGTTCCTGCCGCCCGAGTACCGCGAGCTGTACCAGAAGGAGCTCTCGAAGCTGCAGACCGAGGCGCCGTCGATGCCCTGGAAGAAGGTCCGCAAGGTGCTCGACGAGGCGTGGGACGAGCCGGTCGAGGAGCTGTTCGAGGACTTCGACCACGACGCCTCGGCCGCTGCCTCGATCGGCCAGGTCCACCGCGCCGTGCTGCCCGACGGGCGCGCGGTGGCGGTCAAGGTCCAGTACCCCGGCGTCGCCGACGCGGTCGCCGCCGACATGCAGAACGCGGGCATGATCATGCGCCTGGCGAAGGCGCTCGCGCCCGGCCTGGACGCCAAGGCCGCCGCCGACGAGCTCAAGGAGCGCGTGCTCGAGGAGCTCGACTACGAGCTGGAGGCCCAGAACCAGCGTGCGTTCGCTCGCGGCTACCGCGGCCACCCGTTCATCCACGTGCCGGACGTCGTCACCCGCCTCTCGACCGAGCGCGTGCTCGTCAGCGAGTGGGTCGAGGGCGGGATCAAGTTCGACCAGGTGCGCGAGCTGCCCCAGGACGAGCGCGACCGCTACGCCGAGATCGTGTTCCGCTTCTGCTTCGGCTCGATCTACCACCTGCAGCACTTCAACGCCGACGCCCATCCCGGCAACTACCTGCTGATGCCCGACGGCAAGGTCGCGTTCATCGACTTCGGCATGACCAAGCACCTCGACAAGGACCAGATCGAGCTCGAGATCACCGCGCTCGAGGCGGTCTTCGACGAGGACCCGGAACGGCTGCGCGTCGCCCTGCACGACCTCGGCTTCCTCAACAACCCGAAGAAGGTCGACGCCGAGGTGCTGATGGAGCACGTGCGCGCGATCGGCGGCTGGTACATGGAGGACCGCGACGTCACGATCGACTCCGAGCGCGTGATGGAGGCGATCACCGCCGTGTCCGACCCCCGCTCGTCCTTCTACCGTCTCATGCGGCGCGAGAACATCCCCGCCAACGAGCTGATGGGACGGCGCATGGAGTCCGGCGTATTGGCGGTGCTCGGCCAGCTGCACGCGACGCGCAACTGGTACCGGATCGGCCGCGAGTGGTGGTTCGCCGACGATCCCGCGACCGAGCTCGGCGAGCAGGAGCGCGCCTACTTCGAGTCGCGCGGCGAGCGGCGGGCGCGGGCGTTCGCCGAGCGACGCAGCGACTGCTAGCTCGGCTAGAACAGCTGGTTCTCGCCGGCGAAGATCTCGGAGACCGAGTCGTCGGTGAAGATGCGGCGGATCGAGTCCTCGAGGATGTCCGCGCACGTCAGCTGGCGGATCAGGTCGGGGGCGCCGTCGGCGAGCGGGACGGTGTCCGTGACGACGATGCCCGCGAGCGGCGAGGCCGTGAGGATCTCGAAGGCGCGGCCCGAGAAGATGCCGTGCGTGGCGACGGCGTAGACCTTCTTGGCGCCCTCGTCGAGCACCGTCTGCGCGGCGGCGCTGAGCGTGCCGCCGGTGTCGATGATGTCGTCGACGATCAAGGCCGTCTTGCCCTTGACGTCGCCGATCACGTAGCCGATCTCGGCGACCTGCTGCGCCGGGCGCTCCTTCTCCATCAGCGCGTAGGGCGCATTGACCTTCTGGGCGAACTTGCGCACGAGCTTCACGCGGCCGGCGTCCGGGGCGATGATCACGAGGTCCTCGCCGCCGAGGTTGTCCTGGACGTACTGGGTCAGGATCGGCATCGCGGTCATGTGGTCGACCGGCTTGGAGAAGAAGCCCTGCACCTGGCCGGCGTGCAAGTCCATCGTCACCAGGCGGTCGATGCCGGCGGTCTCGAGGATCTCGGCCACCAGCCGGGCGGTGATCGGCTCGCGCGGCGCGGACTTCTTGTCCTGGCGCGAATAGCCGTACCACGGCGTCACGGCGATGATGCGGTGGGCGGAGGCGTGCTTGGCCGCGTGCACCATCAGCAGCAGCTCCATCAGCGCGTCGTTGACCGTCAGGCCCTCGTGCTCGGAGCCGCAGATCGACTGCACGATGAACATGTCCGCACCGCGGATCGACTCCTCGTAGCGGCAGTAGACCTCCCCGTCGGTGAAGGTCTTGAGGCCGGCGTCGACGAGCCCGACGCCGAGGCGCTCGGCGATGCGCGCACCGAGCTCGCGGCTGGCGCGCCCGGAGGTCACCATCAGCCGCTTCTCGTAGCCGACGGGAATGTGCAGGGAGCCCGTCGGCGCGGTCGCCGTTTCGAGGGGTTTGTTCACTTCGAGTCCTCCTGTGCGCGGTCTGCGTATCCCTCGACGTTCTCCTGCTCCGGACGGGCGATCCCGAGCGCGCCCTCCGGTACGTCGTCGGTGATCACCGAACCGGCACCAGTGTAAGCCCGATCGCCGACGGTCACCGGTGCGACCAGCGAGGTGTGGATGCCGGTCTTCACGCTCCTTCCGACCCGCGTGCGGTGCTTGTCGCGGCCGTCGTAGTTGGCGGTGATGGTGCTGGCGCCGAGGTTCGCGCCCTCGCCGACGTCGGCGTCGCCGACGTACGAGAGGTGCGGCACCTTGGCGCCAGCGCCGACGTCCGAGTTCTTGACCTCGACGAACGTGCCGACCTTGGCGCCCTCGCGGATGACCGCGCCGGGACGCAGATAGGCGAACGGCCCGATCGACGCGTCCGCGTGGATCTCCGCCTCGACGACGTACGAATGGAGCACGCGCGCGCCGTCGCCGACGCCGGTGTCGATCAGCGTGCTGTGGGGACCGACCTCGCAGCCGGCGCCGACGCGGGTCGCTCCCGCGAGCGTGACGCCGGGACCGATCGTGGTGTCGGCGCCGATCTCGACGCTCGCTTCGACGCGGGTGGCGGCGGGCAGCAGGAAGGTCACCCCGGCGCGCGCATGGGCGCGCAGGATCCGCTGCTGGGCGACCGCCTCCGCCTCCATCAGCCCGGCGCGGTCGTTGACGCCCAGGGCGTCGTTGGCGTCGGCGATCAGGTGGGCGGCGATGCGCTCGCCGCGCTCGCGCAGGAGCGGGATCGCGCCCGGGAGGTAGCGCTCCCCGGCGACGAGCCCCACCTGGTCGAGCGCCTCGACGAGCGGGACGGCGGCGAAGGCGTAGGTGCCGAGGTTGACCTCGCGCACCCGCAGCTCCTCGGCGCTCGCCTCCTCGGGGCGCTTGGTCTCGACGACGCGATCGACGTCGCCGTCATCGGTCCGGACCACGCGGCCGTAGCCGGCGGGGTCGAGCTGGTCGGTCGTCAGCAGCGTGGCGGCCGCGCCGGTGCGCTCGTGCTCGTCGATCAGCCCGCGCAGGTCGTCGGCGCCGATCAGCGGCTGATCGCCGGAGAGCACGATCACCGCCCCGTCGGCCTCGGCCAGCTGCGCGCGCGCGGCGAGCACGGCTGCGCCGGTGCCCTCCCCCTCGCGCTGCTCGACGACCTCGATGCCGTCCGGCACGCCCTCGGCGACCCCGTCGCCCGGCCGCGTCACGCACAGCACGCGCTCCGCGCCGGCCTCGCGTGCAGCGTCGACGACCCAGAGCAGCATGGGCTTGCCGCACACCGGATGCAGGACCTTCGGCAGCGACGAGCGCATGCGCGTGCCCTGCCCGGCGGCCATGATGAGCACCGTGAAGCCAGCGGCCATGGGCCGGTCAGCGTAGCGCCGTCGTCAGCGGCTTATGCTTGACGGCAGCCTTGGGGGGTCGTCCAGTGGCAGGACTCCGGGTTTTGGTCCCGGCAACGGGGGTTCGAATCCCTCCCCCCCAGCTCGCTGGCCAGCCGCCCCTCGAGCCGCTGGCTAGCGGTCCTTCGAGCCGCGGGGAACGCGGCCGGCCTCGGCGCCGCGTTCGGAGGCGGGACCGCCGGGCGGGATGATGCCGAGCACGCGCATCGCCTTGAGGCCGAGCGAGAGACGTTCGCGGCCGTCGGTCGAGGAGACGTCGAGGCCGCTGAGCTCCTTCACGCGCTCGAGGCGATAGCGGATCGTGTGGCGGTGGGTGAAGAGCCGCTCGGCGGTGCCGGCGACGTTGCCGTCGGCGTCGAGGAACGACTCGAGCGTGTGGACCAGCTCGGTCTCGTACTGCTCGTCGTAGGCGACCAGGGGCGCGACCGTCTCGTCGTAGAAGCCCTGCAGCTCGCCCGGGTCCTCGCTCATCGCGTGCAGCAGCAGACGGTAGGCGCCGGTCTCCTCGAACGAGAGCGCGGGCAGCCCGCGCGCCTCGGCGACGTTCGCCGCCAGCAGCGCCTCGGCGCCGGCGCGGTGGAGGTCGGTGGGGTCCGCGGTCGGCCGGCTGGAGGTGACCGTCAGGTGGTAGTTGGCCAGTCCCGCCTCGAGCTCGCGACGGACGGCCGCGGCGGCGCGGCGGCCGGACTCCGGACCGGCGCCGGGCACGACGATCACGAGCTCGCGTTCGGCGCGGCCCTCGCCGCCCGCGGGGCGAGCCCAGCCGACCTCGACGAGCGCCGCGAGCGAGCTGCGCTCGACGCCGCGCGCGCCGCGCTCGGCGATCGTCAGCACGCGCGCCCGCCAGTCGGTCTCCTCGGGCTGCTGGGGCCGCGCGCGTACGACCAGTGCGGTGGCGCCGGCGGAGAGGTCGCAACCGAGCTCGCTGGCACGCGCCAGGATGTTCTCGCGGTCGGTCAGGCGACGGGCGAGCACGTCGGCGAGGAAGTCGCCGACGGCGGCCTCGCTCGCGCGTTCCGGTGCCTTGACGCGCTCCAGCTCGAGCGCGATCAGGTTCGCCACGAGGCGCAGCAGCGCCGACGGCGGCGGCTCGGCCCGTGGCCGATAGCGCAGCCGTCCGACGGAGTTCTCGGCGACCAGCAGCTCGAGCGTCTCGGTGCCGCCCTCGCCGGCCATCACCGCACGCTCGTCCTCGCGCGAGGCGCAGGCGACCGCGAGCACGCTCGACGAGCCGTCGAGCACGATCACGCTCGCGCCGAGGCCACGGGCGGCGGCGCGGGCCACCGACGGCAGCCCCGCGCCCGACTCGACCGCGTCGGAGACCTGGTCCAGCGCGTCCAGGAACGACGTCGGGCTGCCGGGCGGATCGGCCTTGCCGCCCGACGCTGCCTCGAGCGCGCGGCCCGCGCCCTGTCGGCTGCCCGCCATCTAGGCGCCGTACTGGTCGTACGTCCACACGACCGCGAAGCCGACCCCGGCGCCGATGCCCACCAGCGTCGCCAGGATGAACAGCGTCAGCACGCTCGCGGCCAGCTTCTCCCACAGCCGGCCGTAGCAGCGCCAGGCGGGCGCGACGACGAGGCTGCCGTACGCGCCGGCAGCCACGAGAGCCGCCAACCCGATCGCGATCTGGGTGGTGGAGAGGTCTGTCATCGATCCTCGCGCACGACGGACCCGGCCGCGCGCTCGTGGTCATTGTGGCGAATGTGCGCGACGATCAGCACGACGGCGCCGAGCAGCCCGAACATGCCGGCGCCGAGCCCCCAGCCGCCTGCGACGTCCGACCAGTAGTGCGCACGCAGGTAGATGCGCGACAGCCCGATCGCCACCGCAAGCACGAGCGCACCGAGCACCAGCGTCGCCTGGCGCCCAAGGCCGAAGGGGCGAGTGAGCGCGACAGCGGCCGCAACCCACGCCGTCGCGTAGGCGGCATGGCCACTCGGATAGGAGGCGTTCGAGGTCGGCACGAGCGGCCCGGCCGGCCGCGGACGGTCGATGCCGGCCTTCGCCAGATGCACCGCGGCATAGAGCAGCGCGAAGCCGGCGACGATCGTGAACAGCTCCGCCCAGCGCCGGCGGTTGGCGAGCAGGATCGCGGCCACCAGCAGCATCGCGACGACGGCCGGGAAGCTGCCGAGCGTCGAGACGCCCTTGGCGATGCTGACGCCGAGGTCGGTGCGGATGTCGTCGCCGAAGTCGAGCAGCTCGCGGTCGAAGGGCGTCGGTGCGAACGAGTCGCTGAGGATGACCGCGTAGAGGGCGAAGACGTACATCCCGACGCCGCCGACCGCCAGCGTGGTCGTCAGCTCGAGCCCGAGGCCGCCCGGGGTCAGGCGCTCCCAGAGGAAGCGCAGCCGCGGCGCGAGCGCGTGGCTCAGCGGCCGCGCCACGCGCCGGTAGACGGGCGCGCCGAGCACGAACAGCGGCTTGACGTAGGGCCGTTCGCGGTTAGCCTGCAGCCACTCGCGGATCTCTCGCCGGCGGCGGTAGAGGACCACGACGCCGACGATCACGGCCACGATGAGCCCGAAGCCGAAGACGGCCTTGCCGGCGATGTCGGCCACCCGGTCGAACGAGCGCCAGAAGACGTAGCCGAGCACGCAGAAGGCCGTCGCCCACAGCCCGGTGCCGACGACGCTGTACGGCAGGAACGAGCGGTAGGAGAGGCCCGACGAGCCGGCGATGAAGGGAGCGATCGCGCGCACGAGCCCGATGAAGCGGCCGATCAGGATCGTCTTGCCGCCGTGGCGGTCGAAGTAGCGATCCACCTGCTGGAGCCGCTCGTGGGTGATCTTCACGCGCGGCCCGTGCCGCTCCAGGAAGCTGCGGCCGAGCCGCCGTCCGACGTAGAAGCTGGCGCTGTCGCCGAGCACCGCGCAGACCCAGACGAGGCCGATCAACGGGATCAGCTGGATCTCACCCTGCCCGGCGATCACCCCGCCCGCGATCACGATCGTCTCGCCGGGGGCGATCAGGCCGACGAAGGCGCCGGTCTCGAGAAACGCCATCACGCCGACGAGCGCGTAGGTCCACGGCCCGAGCGCGACGGCGACGTCCTCGATGACCTGCTTCGGATCGGGCAGCTTCGAGAGCAGGCCGCTGGCGTAGACGCCGAGCGCGAGCGCGATGGCGAGGCCGATCAGGACGCGCTCGGTCGACAGCTGCCGGCGCCGCCGGAGCACGCCGGCGGCGATCAACACGGCCGCCGCTGCCGCCGCGATGTGGCCTGGGGACATCGCGCGAGACTGTACGCCGCCGTTGCAGGAGTGCGCAGCGCGCGGCGGGCAGCGCTCCGTTCGAGCGCCCGAGACCGGCCTGGGCGCGGCCGACGCCGTACGTCAGGCGTCGCGCAGGGACACGGCCAGGGCGCCAGGGAGCGTCGCCGCCGCCTGCTCGGCCTGCGCGAGCGTCTCGAAGAGGCCGAAGCAGGTCGGACCCGAGCCGCTGACGGCTGCGCCGAGCGCACCGGCCGTGCGCAGCTGCGCGAGCGTCTCGGCGAGCTCGGGGCGCAGGGCGAGCGCGGCGGGCTCGAGGTCGTTCTCGAGCCCGGCGGCGACACCGGCGGCGGAGCCGGCCGCGAGCGCTCGCAGCGACGCGGCGTCGAGGTCCGAGCGGCCCTCGTCGCGCCTGTCGAGCTCGGCGTAGACGCTGCGGGTGGAGAGACCGTCGGGTCGTGGGACCAGCACGGCGGCGAGCACCGGCAGCTCGATCGGCTCGACGCGTTCGCCGGTCCCCTCGACGAGCGCGTGCCGGGGCTGGATCTGGCTCGGCACGTCCGAGCCGAGCCCGGCGGCGAGCTCGCGCAGCGCGGGCAGGTCGAGCGGGTCGCCGGCGATCGCGTTCGCGGCTCGCAGCACCGCGGCGGCGTCGGCGCTGCCGCCCCCGAGCCCGGCGGCGACGGGGATGCGCTTCTCGATCGTGACCGCGAGCGGCGGCAGCGAGGCGTGCTCGCGGATGGCCGCGACCGCGTCCGCGCAGAGGTTGGGGCCGGCGACGCCCGGACAGTGGACGTCGTCGCGGGTGGCGGGCCGGACCTCGACCACGTCGGCGAGGTCGATCGAGGCGAACAGCGAGCAGAGGGGGTGCATGCCGTCGGCGTTCGGCCGGCCGACGTGCAGGACGAGGTTGAGCTTGGCGTAGGCGAGCTCGCGCACCGCCCCGTTGGTCGCCCCGCTCATCGTCGTGCGCCCCTCGGCGCAGGCACGCTCGCGGCCGCTGACGTGGCCGGGCGCGTCATCGCGGGCGCAGGGACGCGAGCCGATCCGACCCGATCGCAGCCGCCAGCCGCGGCCACTCCTCCGCCGCGAGCCGCTCGGCACGCGCGTCGGCCGGCTGGCCGATGTCCACCAGCGCCGAGCGGGCGGCGACGCGGATGTCGTCCGGAGCGCCCGGCGTGAGCGCGAGCGAGCCGGCCAGGGCCTTGCGGCGGTGAGCGAAGGCGGCGTGCACGAGGGCGACGAGCTGGGGCGGCGGCGCCGGCCCGTGGCGGCGCATCGTCAGCAGCGCCGAGTCGACGTTCGGCTGGGGGTGGAAGACGGTGCGCGGGACCTTGCGCAGGAAGCGCACCTCGCAGGCGAGCTGGGCCAGCACCGAGGTCGCGCCGTAGATCCGCTGTCCCGGCGCCGCCGCGAGCCGATCCGCGACCTCGCGCTGGACCATCGCCACCCAGAGCGTCGCCTGCGGCAGCTCGGCGATCGACTTCAGCAGCACGGTGGCGGCGACGCCGTAGGGCAGGTTCGCGACCACCTTTCCCGGCGCCGGCACGAGCTCGCCGAAGTCGAGCGCCACCGCGTCGGCGAAGTGCAGGCTGACGTTCTCGAACGGCGCCAGCGCGTCCGCGAGCGGCTCGCTCAGCGAACGATCGACCTCGATCACGTGCACGTGCGAGACGCGTGCGGCGAGGTACTCGGAGAGCACCCCGAGCCCGCCGCCGACCTCGAGCACGACGTCGCCCTCGGCGAGCTCCGCGGCCTGGCCGATGACGCCGAGGATGTTGTCGTCGATGAGGAAGTTCTGACCCAGCTCGCGGTTGGGGCGCACGCCGAACTGGCGCAGCCGGCGCATGCTCGCCTGGCGCAGCTCGGAGGCGGGGGTCGCGCGGCTCACCATCCCAGCACCCGCGCCGCGTTCGCCTCGACCGTCTGCTCGAGCTCCGCGTAGCCGATCCCGCGCAGCTCGGCGACGAAGCGCGCCGTGTGCGTCACGTTGGCGGGCTCGTTGGGCTTGCCTCGCAGCGCCTGCGGGGAGAGGAAGGGCGAATCGGTCTCGACCAGCAGCCGGTCGGCCGGGAGCTCGCGCGCCGCCCGTTGGAGGTCGGTGGCCTTCGGGTAGGTGACGTTGCCCGCGAACGAGCACACGTAGCCGCGCTCGACGACCTCGTCGAGCCAGTCCGGTGCCGAGAAGCAGTGCAGGATCACGGCCGGAAGGGCGTCCGCGTACTCGCGCAGCAACGTGAAGGTGTCCTCCTCGGCCGCGCGCGTGTGGATCGCGACCGGCAGCTCGACCCGCGCAGCGAGCTCGAGCTGTGCCTCGAAGGCGCGCTGCTGGTCCTCGCGCGGCGCGTAGTCGCGGAAGTAGTCCAGACCGGTCTCCCCGATCGCCTTCGCGCCGGGCTCGGCGGCAGCCCGCTCGATCAGCTCGAGGTCGGCGGGGCCGAAGCCCTCGGCCCCGTGCGGGTGCCGGCCGACGATCGCCGCCACGTCCTTGTGGCGCGCCGCGGCGCCGAGGGCGTACTCGATCGACTCCGCGTCCATGCCGACGGTCGCCAACCGCGAGAGGCCAGCCGCGCGAGCGCGCTGCAGCAGTTCCTCCTCGGAGGGCTTGCAGCGGTCGAGGTGGCAGTGGGTGTCGACCACGGCCCTGCCGTCCTCAGGCCGCGGAGGGCTCCGGCGCTTCGACGCGCGGGAACAGCTGACCGAGCTCGCCGAGCTTCGCGCCGCCAGGCGCCGCGCCGAAGCGCGCGCCCTCGAAGGACCGATCCTCGCGCCCGAGCGCTGTCAGCAGCCGCTCGGCCGCGGCCGGCATGAACGCGTGCGCGAGCACCGACACGACGCGCAGGCCCTCGGCCAAGCCGGAGAGCACCCGGTCGAGCTGCGCGGCCTGCTGCTCGTCCTTGGCCAGCTGCCAGGGCTGCGTCTCCTGGACGTAGCGGTTGAGCCGCTTGACGCGCTGCCAGATCTCGTCGAGCGCCGGCGTCAGGTCCGCGCGGTCGAGGTGGGCGGCGACGGCCTCGCAGATGCCGTCGAACTCCGCGGCCAGCTCCGGCGCCGGCTCGGCCTCCGGCACGACGCCGTCGCGGTAGCGCTCGATCATCGCCAGCGTGCGGCTGGCGAGGTTGCCGTACTCGTTTGCGAGCTCGCTCGTGTAGCGCTGCTCGAAGCCCTCCGGCGAGACCTCGCCGTCCTGGCCGAAGCGGACCTCCCGGATCGCGTAGAAGCGCAGCGCGTCCGCGCCGTAGACGTCGACGACCTGGAACGGCTCGATCACGTTGCCGAGCGACTTGGACATCTTGTGCTCGCCGATCAGCAGGAACCCGTGGATCGCGACGCGCCCGGGCACCTCGAGCCCCGCGGCCATCAGCAGCGCCGGCCAGATGACCGCGTGGAACTTGAGGATGTCCTTGCCGATCAGGTGGACGGTCGCCGGCCAGTAGCGCTCGGTCAGGTCCTCGCCGGGGCGTGCGTACGACAGGGCGGTGTAGTAGTTGAGCAGCGCGTCGATCCAGACGTAGATCACCTGCGACGGATCCCACGGCACGTCGACGCCCCACTCGAGCCGGGCGCGGCTGAGCGAGACGTCCCGCAGCCCGCCCTGGATGAACGCGAGCGCCTCGTTGAAGCGCGTCTCCGGTACGACGAAGTCCGACCGCTCCGCGTACAGCCGCTCGAGCGGCTCCTGGAAGCTGGAGAGGCGGAAGAACCAGTTGTCCTCCCGCTCCCACTCGAGCTCGATCTTGTGGATCGGACAGCGGTTGCCGTTCTCGACCTCGGCCTCGGTCTTGAAGTCCGCGCAGCGGGGGCAGTACCAGCCCTCGTAGGTGCCCTCGTAGACGTGGCCGTTGTCGTGGATGCGCTGCACGACCTCCGCGACCTTCGCCTCGTGCTCCGGGTCGGTCGTGCGGATGAAGAAGTCGTTGGTGGCGTTCAGGCGCGCGGCGAGCTCCTTGAAGCGAACGGCGTTGCGATCGCCGAGCTCCCGCGGCGTGATGCCCAGCTTCTCCGCGGCCTGCGCGACCGGCTCGCCGTGCTCGTCGGTACCCGTGAGGAAGAAGACGTCCTCACCGCGTTGACGCATGTGCCGCGCCAGCACGTCGGCGGCGATCGTCGTGTAGGCGTGGCCCAAGTGGGGCTCGCCGTTCACGTAGTAGATCGGGGTGGTCACGTAGTACGCCATCTCGAGCCGATGCTACTCGGGCACGCCGCGCCCCTACCCCCGTCCCGCCAGCGGACCGACCATGCGCGGACGACGGCGCGACCTCGTCGCGCAGCGGTACGCCCGCCGCCGCTCGTGCCGACCAACGCCGCCGCTGTCAGCAAGCCGAGACACGCGAGCGCCCAGCCGGCGTCCGGACCGCTCGAACCTGCACCACCGTCCCGCTCGCGCGCGACGGGCGCCGACCGCGGTTCTGCGACACGGAGGTGCTCCGGCTTCGTCGAGCCCGCGCGCGCTGAACGGACCTCGGCACCGCGTGCCCGCCCCGCCTGGAGGCGGCGTGGCCGCGGCGCGAGCGCCGGATGTCGCCGGGACTCGCTCGCCGGCGCGACTCGCGGCGGCACCGCGGGCACTCCGCGCGGCTCGGCCGCGGGGACTCGGCGTCGTTCGCTCACCGGCTGGCGTCGTGGTGCGGTCGCAGGACGCCGCTGGGACGTCGCCACCGGCATCCTGCGCGGCGCCGCAGCCGGAACCCGGCGGGGCGACGAAGCGGGAACGGGAACTGCCGTCGGCGCCGGGATCGCAGGCAGCGGCGTCCGAACGGGCGGAGCCTGCGGCCTCGTCTCGGGCGCGGTCGCGAGCGGAGGCAGGAGGCCGAGCGGATCGTGGTAGCGCTGGCTGTCGGCCTCGCGCACCCCGAAGTGCAGATGCGGTGCCTCCGCGGAGCGGCGTCCACTGACGCCGACGGCCCCGAGACGCTGTCCCGCCGCCACGCGCTCGCCCGCCTCGACGGCGGTCGCCGACAGGTGCAGGTAGGAGGTGTCGAAGCGGCCGTCGGCCGTGCGCACGGAGACGGTCAGACCGGACGACCCCGCCACGCCGGCAAAGCGCACCTCCCCCGCGGTGGCCGCGACGACGTCGGCGCCGACGGGACCCGCGACGTCGATGCCGCGGTGCTGGCCCGCGGCATAGGGGTCGTCGCCGTTGCGGTACGTCGTGATCACGTCGCCACGCAACGGCCAGCTCCAGACCGCATGAGCTGGCCTCGCCGCTGCCAGCAACAGGGTGAGCACGAGACCGGTGACGAGCGCAGATCGATTCATGCCGCGACCGTGCCACCGTTCCCGCCGCCCGCCAAGGTCGCTTTCACCCACTCGTCGCACAGCGTTGCGCCGTTGTCACGTTCGTTGCCGAAATGGTGCAAATAGCGGGCTCGTGGTCGCGCCGATCTTCGCTACGGTCGAGGCATGACGCGGACCACCCGCACGTTGCTGGGACTGACCGTCGCCTGTGCGGCGGCGTTCGTCCTCGTGACCCTGAGCGCCTACGAGATCGCCGCCGGGCGCTGGCTGGACCGCGTCGCGATCGAGGGCTTCATGGCGATGCAGACCTCGTCGCTGTACGAGGCCACGCGCTGGGCCGTTCGGCTGGGCGACCCGGTGCAGGTGGGGTTGATCGGGCTCGCCCTCGCGAGCGTGGCCGTCGCTCGTGGCCGCCCACGGGTGGCGCTCCTGATCGTGCTGCTGCTTGCGCTCACGAGCGTCTCGAGTCAACTGCTCAAGGAACTGCTGGCCCATCCGCGCCTGCAACCCGTGATCGATGGTGGACACGTCGGCCTCGAGGCGCTCCCGAGCGGGCACGCGACGGCTGCGATGGCGCTCGCCCTGGCCGCCGTCGTCGCCGCGCCACGGCGTGCGCGGCCCGCCGCCGCGGTCGTCGGCGCCGCCCTCGCCCTCACCGTCGGCTTCTCGGTGGTGTCGCTGGGTTGGCACTTCCCGAGCGACGTGCTCGCCGGCTACCTGCTGGCGGCCGGCTGGGCGCTCCTGCTCGCCGCGGGTCTGCGCGAGCTCGACGCGCGCCGTCCGGCACGTCGTCGCCCCGCGGCGATCTTCAAGCACGCAGACGATGCGTCCGCGAACGGGCTCACCGTCGCGGCGGCAGGGCTCGCGCTCTCGGGCCTCGCGCTGGGCCTCGTCTTCGCCGTCACGCACGCGCCCGAGATCGCCGAGTTCGGACGCGACCGCACGGCGTCGGTCGCGGTCGTGGCCGGCATGGCGCTCGCGGCGGTTGCGCTTCCGGCCGGCATGGCGGCCGCACTGCGCCGCCCGTAGCGCTCCTAGGGTTCGTCCGCCGTCGTCAGCGCCCGGTAGAGCGCGTTCGCGCTGCCGCCGGTCAGCTCGGCCACCACCCCCGCGGCCGCACGTGGCCGCGCACCGGCCTCGACGAGCCGGCGCAGGGCGTCGAGACCCGCAGGGTCGCCCGCCCCCACCTCGGCCGGCGACGGGGGACCGAGCACGAGCACGACCTCCCCCTTCGGCGGCGGCGTCGGCATAGCGCTCGGCCAACTCGGAGGCGCTGCCGCGCACGATCTCCTCGTGCGCCTTGGTCAGCTCGCGGCAGACGGCCACCTCGCGCTCTGGGTCGAGCTCGGCCAGCGAGCTTCAGCGTCGCCGGCACCCGCCGCGGAGACTCGAAGGCCACCAGCGTCCCGCCGTGCTCGGACAACAGCCGCTTCAGCTCTCCCTGCTTGCGTGGCAGGAAGCCGTGGAAGTGCCAGGCCTCGGCCGGCAGGCCCGAGGCCACCAGCGCGGTGATCGCTGCCGACGGCCCGGGCAGCACCTCGACCGGCACGCCCGCCGCGACGCAGGCGCGCACGAGCACGTAGCCGGGGTCGGACACGAGCGGCATGCCGGCATCGGAGACGAGCGCGACCGTCTCCCCCGCGCGCATGCGCTCGGCGAGCTCGGACGCGCGCGCCCGCTCGTTGTGCTCGTGGTAGGAGACCAGGCGCGCCTTGACGCCGTAGCGGTCGAGCAGCACCCGCGTGCGGCGGGTGTCCTCGCAGGCGACCACGTCGGCCTCGCGCAGCGCCGCCAGCACGCGCAGCGTGACGTCCTCGAGGTTGCCGATCGGCGTCGGGCAGACCACCAGCCGGCCGCTCACACGCTCCCCCGCTCGAGCGCCAGCAGCGCCGCGCCGAGCATGCCCGACTCGCCGCCGAAGTGGGCGGCGACGATCCGCACCCGCTCGCGCGGCCGGCGGCAGCGCGCGCTCGGCGACCACCGCGCGCGCCGGCTCGAGCAGCAGCTCGCCCGCGGCGACCGCGCCGCCGCCGATCACGATCACCTCGGGGTTGAGCGCGTTGACGACGCTCACCAGCCCGTAGCCGAGCCGACGCCCGACCTCGGCCAGCACCTCGCGCGCCGCCTCGTCGCCGTCGTGGGCAAGCTCGGTGACGATCGCACCGTCGATCTCGCGCCCGCGCGGCCAGGCGCCGTCCGAGCGCCGAGTCGGGACGCAGCGCCGCCAGTCGCCGCACCGTCGCGCCCGATGCGGTTGCCGGCGGCGAGCACCTCGAGGCAGCCGCGGCCGGGGCAGGCGCCCGGGCAGCTCCTCGCCCTCGTAGTCGACGACGATGTGGCCGAGCTCGGCCGCCGAAGCCGTCGGCGCCGCGGTAGATGCGCCCGTCGAGCAGCAGGCCGCCGCCGATGCCCGTGCCGAGCGCGACCATCACCGCGTGGCGCGGTGCCGCGCGCCGCGCCGCGGCGGTGCTCGGCCAGCATCGCCACGTTGGAGTCGTTGTCGACGTACACGGGCAGGCCCGAGCCGCTCGCTCATCAGGTCGCGGAAGCGGCACGTCCTCGAGCGGCAGGTGGTTCGACCAGACCGCACGACCCGTCTCCCACTCGACCAGCGCGGGGATGCCGAAGCCGACGGCCTCGACGTCCGGCGCCGCCGCGCGCACCTCCTCGACGGCCTCGGCGAAGATGTCGAGCGTCTCCTGGCGACTCTCGCCGCGCCAGGTGCGATGCACCCGGTGGTGGACGACGAGATCGCTCGTCCACGACCCCTCCGAGCAGCTTCGTGCCGCCGGCGTCGATCCCGATGACCCGCGTCGGCGGCATGGCCGGACGATATACAGAGGTGTGTGAACGACCCGCGGTCAGGACGTGGCGAGGGGCCGCGGGGCTCCGACGAGCCGCGCCCGAGTACAAGGTCTACCGCTCGCGCCGCAAGCCGCTGGCGGGGACCGGCGACCTCGACTCGCTGCGCAAGCGGCTCTCGCGCCACAGCGAAGGGCGTCCGCGCGAGCCACGCGCAACCCGGCCGCATCACGCCCGGCCGGGTCGCCAAGTGGGTCGCGCTCGCGATCGCGGGTTGGCTGCTGCTGTCGCTCGTGCTGTTCATGGTCAGCGCCCAGCTCCAGGACGGCGTTCCCGACGACGCCGAGCAGGCGCTCGACGGCAGCGGCAACCTGCTCACCGGCAGCACGATCCTCGTGCTCGGCTCCGACGCCCGCGGCGGCGACTCGATCGACGAGAGCCAGGCCGGCCCCGCCCGCGCCGACTCGATCATGCTCGTCCACGCCGCCTTCGGCAGCGTGCGCAAGCTCTCGATCCCGCGCGACTCCTTCGCCGAGATCCCCGGCCACGACGCGCAGAAGATCAACGCCGCGTACGCCTTCGGCGGACCGGCGCTGATGATCGAGACGGTCGAGGGCTTCATGGGCAACGGCGTCGAGATCAACCACCTGATCGAGGTCGACTTCGAGGACTTCCCGGAGCTGATCGACGCGCTCGGCGGGATCGACGTCGACGTCGATCGGCGGGTCTGCTCGCCGCCGTTCGACAACTTCTGGAAGGGGCTCACGTTCCGCAAGGGCGAGCAGCACCTCGACGGCGAGCGGGCGCTCGGCTTCTCGCGCATCCGCAAGAACGACTGCGCGCCGAGCGAGACCGACATCGACCGCGCCGCCCGCCAGCAGAAGGTGCTCGACGGCATCAAGGGCCAGGTCACCTCCCCGTCGACCTTCTTCCGGCTGCCGTGGGTCAGCTGGAAGGCGCCCCAGGCACTGCGCACAGACCTGCGCGGGCCCGGCCTGCTGGCGCTGTTCACCGACCTGGCCACCAGCGGGGCGTCGGACACCGAGGTGCTCGAGCCGTCCTGTCTGGGCTGCGGGCCCGGCGGCAGCCTCGTCGTCTCCGACGGCGCCAAGGCCGACGCGGCCCAGACGCTGCTCGACGGCTAGTCCGACGAGGAGGACTTCGACGAGCTCGAGGCGGTCGAGCTCTTGGAGTCCGACGAGTCGGACTCTTCTTCGACGACGAGCCCGAGTCGGACTCGGACGAGGAGCCGGACTCGCCCTTCGAGCCGTCCGAGGAGTTGGAGGCGCCCCTCTTCTTCTTGCCGTAGTCGGTGTTGTAGAAGCCGGAGCCCTTGAAGTGCACCGCGACGGGGTGGAAGACGCGCTGCACGGGGGCGCCGCAGACGGTGCAGGCGGTGAGCGGATCGTCGCTCATGCGCTGCATCACCTCGAAGGTGTGGCCGCGCTCGCAGCGGTACTCGTAGATCGGCATGGCACTCTCAGTATAACAGTGCCAACGGCACCGGTTCCTAGCGCGGCGGCTCGGGCCGCTCCCGGTCCTCGAGCAGTGATACGCGTGTGCAGTGCCAGACCAGCCACGTCGCGAGGTGACCGATCGGACGCAGTGCCGTACCGACCATGGCGCCACCCTACCCCACGGTCGGGACGCTCGCCGCTAGTAGTCTGCTCCGTCGTGTCCGAGGCCGTGACCATGGACAAGATCGTCGCTCTCTGCAAGCGGCGCGGCCTGATCTTCCCCGCCTCGGAGATCTACGGCGGGATCGCGAACACCTACGACTACGGCCACTACGGCGTGCTGCTGAAGAACAACGTCGTCGGGCTGTGGTGGAAGGCGATGATCCAGGAGCGCGACGACGTCGTGGCGCTCGACTCGGCGATCATCCAGCACCCGCGCACCTGGGAGGCCTCGGGCCACCTGGCCGGCTTCACCGATCCGCTCGTGCAGTGCCTGGGCGAGTGCAAGCGGCGCTTCCGCGAGGACCATCTGCGCGAGGAGGCCGAGGCGCGCGGCGACGGATCCGGACACGCTCGTGTGCCCGGTCTGCGGCGGCGAGCTGAGCGAGCCGCGCCCGTTCAACCTGATGTTCGAGACGACGATCGGGCCGGTCAAGGAGGAGGGCTCGACGGTCTACCTGCGCCCCGAGACCGCGCAGGGCATCTTCCTCGACTTCAAGACGACGCTGCAGTACGCGCGCCGCAAGCCGCCGTTCGGGATCGCGCAGGTCGGCAAGTCGTTCCGCAACGAGATCACGCCCGGCAACTTCATCTTCCGCACGCTCGAGTTCGAGCAGATGGAGATGGAGTTCTTCGTGCCGCCGGACGAGGCGGCAGCAGTGGCACGAGCACTGGATGCAGGCGCGCATGGACTGGTACGTGCGGCTCGGCATCCGGCGCCGAGCGCCTGCGCCTGCGCGCCCACGGCGAGGAGGAGCTGTCGCACTACTCCTCGGCCACGAGCGACGTCGAGTACCTCTACCCGATCGGCTGGTCCGAGCTCGAGGGGATCGCCAACCGCGGCGACTTCGACCTGCGCCAGCACGCCGAGCACTCGGGCGAGAAGCTCGACTACGTCGACCCGGGCACCGGCGAGCGCTATCGTGCCGCACGTGATCGAGCCGGCCGCCGGCGTCGGGCGCACGGTGCTGGCGCTGCTGTGCGACGCCTACGACGAGGAGGAGGTCGAGGGCCGCCAGCGCACGCTGCTGCGCCTGCACCCGCAGGTCGCCCCGGTCAAGGTCGCCGTGCTGCCGCTGCGTCAACAAGGACGGCCAGCCGGAGAAGGCGCGCGCGCTCTACGAGGACCTGCGCCGGCGCATGCCGGCCGAGTTCGACACCGGCGGCTCGATCGGCAAGCGCTACCGCCGCCAGGACGAGATCGGCACGCCCTGGGGCGTCACCGTCGACCACCAGACGATGGAGGACGACACCGTCACCCTGCGCGACCGCGACTCGCTCGAGCAGTCGCGGATCGCGATCGAGCGAGCTGGCGGACGAGCTGGAGCGCCGGCTCGCGGCCGCCTGGCGCAGCCCCAAGCCCTCCCCCGCCTGAGCGTCCCGAGGCTCAGGCGCCGCGCAGCGCGAGCGCGACGAATGCGCCTCCGAAGCTGACGATCATCGCCCCGCCGAACCGGTAGATCAGCGCTCGCATGGCCGCGAACTCCGCACGCACCTCGCCGAATCCCTGCGCGCATCTCAGTCCGCACATCGGCGAACTCGTCGCGCATCTCGGTCCGCAGATCGCGGATGTCGCGGTCGACCCGCTCGAAGCCGGCGTCCATGCGCCGGCTGAGGTCGTCGAGGCGCTCGTCTGTCCAGGCCATCCGCTCCATCCCGGACCACGATACTGGGGCGAATGACACGCTGGGGTTGCGAGTGCAACGGCTCTGCAAAACCGAGCCGGCACGGATCGGAGGCCGTCCGACGTACCCTGTCTGGCCGATGCAGCCGCTGTTCGAGCACCGGCTGACGCTGGCCGGCTACGAGACCCGGGCCCTCGAGCTGGAGGGCGACGGGCCGCCGCTGCTGCTGCTGCACGGCTGGGCCGACAGCGCCGACACCTGGCGGCTCGTGCTCGACCAGCTCGCGCGGCTCGAACGGCGCGCGCTGGCGCTCGACCTGCCCGGCTTCGGCACCGCCGACCCGCTCGCCGCCCGAGCCGGTGCTGCCCCAGCTCGACCGCTTCGTCGACGCGGCGCTCGAGCAGCTCGACGGCGACGGTCGACGCGATCGTCGCCGGCAACTCGCTCGGCGGCTGCGCCGCGCTGCGCGCCGCGGAGCGCCACGACCTCGCCGGCATCGTGCCGGTGGCCCCCGCCGGCCTCGACATGGCCCGCTGGTTCGCGCTCGTCGAGCGCGACCCGGTGGTGCGCACGCTGCTCGCCTCGCCGCTGCCGGTGCCGGCCGCCGCGGTGCAGCCGCGGCGGTGGCCGAGGCCTACCGGCGGCTGGCGTTCCGCCACCCGGGCGCGATCGACCCGCGCGTCGTCGCCGCCTTCGCCGAGCCACCTCGGCACGCAAGGAGGCGGCCCGGCGCGTGCTCGACACCGGCAGGCGGCTGCTGCCCGAGCTGCGCGAGCCGTTCGAGCTCGAGCGCATCGACTGCCCGGTGCTGCTGGTCTGGGGCGAGCGCGACCTGCTCGTGTTCCAGACCGGCGCCGAGCGCGTGCTGGACGCCGCCGCCGAGCCGGCGCGGCTCGAGCTGATCGAGGACTGCGGCCACTGCCCGCAGATCGAATGCCCCGAGCGGCTGACTGAGCTGCTCGTCGGACTTTCCCGGAGACACTGGCGCAGGCGGCGTGAGGCTGCCGTCTGCCCGGACGCGCTGGTCGACTCCGCCTCCACCGCCTGGGACCTGCTCCCGTCGTCGGCGGCGGCGTGGCCGACCTGCGCCCGCCAGCCCTCGGCGATCGTCGACATGGGCCCGCAGCGCACCGTGCACCGCTACCGCTCGCGCGCGAGGGCGCGACCCGCAAGCACGCGCCGGTGCTGCTGGTGCCGCCGCTGGCCGCGCCCGCGAGCTGCTTCGACCTGCGGCGCGGCTGCAGCCTGGTCGAGCACCTCACCGGCCGCGGCTATCCGACCTACGTCGTCGACTACGGGCCGATCGGCTTCGGCGACCGCCAGCTCGGGCTCGAGCACTGGGTCGAGGACGTGCTGCCCGCCGCGATCCGCACGGTCTCCGCGGACGCCGGCGGCGCGCCGGTGCAGCCGGTCGGCTGGTGCCTGGGCGGGATCATGCTGCTGCTGGCGGCCGCCGCCGACCGCGACCTGCCGCTCGCCTCGATCTCGCTGATCGCGAGCCCGTTCGACTTCACCCAGCTGCGCCTGTTCGCGCCGATCCGCCAGCTCGCGCGGCTGACCGGCGGGGCGCTCGGCACCGCCCTCTACCGGGCGCTCGGCGGCGCGCCCGCGCCGCTGGTGTCGCTCGGCTTCCGGCTGACGTCGTGGGACCGCTACCTCACGCGACCGCTGTTCCTCGCCGCGCAACCTCGACGACCGCGAGACGATCGCGCAGATGGAGGCCGTCGACGACTACATGGCGAACATGCTCGCCTACCCCGGCCGCACGTTCGGCCAGCTCTACCACGCCTTCTTCCGCGTCAACGACCTCGCCGACGGGCAGATCGCAGCTGACCGACCACACGATCGACCTGCGCGACGTGCGCGAGCCGGTGCTGGCGATCGCCGGCAGCGGCGACGTGCTCGCCCCGCAGCCGGCGGTGCACCACGTCGGCGAGCTGCTGGAGAACGCCGCGTCGGTCCGGCTGGAGACGGTTCCGGGCGGCCACCTCGGCGCGCTCACGGGCATGTCCGCACGCGACACGACCTGGCCCCACCTGGACGACTTCCTGGCCGACCAACGACGTGCTCGCCGACGCCGCCTAGGCCGGCGTGCGCTCGGGCGCGGGCCGCGCCCGACGCCTCGAACGAGGCGCGTGGCAGGACCCGCGCCAGCGGCCGCGGCAGCCACCAGTTCCAGCGGCCCATGAGCTCCATCGTGGCGGGCACCAGCACGAGCCGCACGAGCGTCGCGTCGAGCGCGATCGCCACCGACAGCCCGACGCCGATCTCCTTGATCGACGGCACGCCGGTGCCGGCGAAGACCGCGAACACCGCGACCATGATCAGCGCGGCGCTCGAGATCGTGGCCGCGCTGCTGGCGCAGGCCCTGGGCCACGGCGGCGGTCGTGTCGCCGGTGGCGTCGTAGCGCTCGCGGATGCGCGAGAGCAGGAACACCTCGTAGTCCATCGAGAGCCCGAACACGATCGCCAGCAGGAACGGCGGCGTCATCGTGTTGATGTAGCCGAGCGACTCGAAGCCGAGGAAGCCGTCGATCCAGCCGTACTGGAAGATCGCCACCAGCACGCCGTAGGCGGCGGCGACCGAGAGCAGGTTCATCAGCACCGCCTTGAGCGGCAGCAGCACCGAGCGCAGCAGCACGAACAGCACCAGGTAGCTGAACGCCAGCACGAACAGCAGGATCTTCCACATCGAGCCGGAGACGAGGTCCTTGAAGTCCTCGATGAAGGCGGTCGCGCCGCCGACCTCGACGTGCGGCCACGCGCTCGAGCGCGCCGCCGTCGCCGTCGCAGGCGCTCGATCAGCGCGCGCGCCTGCGGGCTCTCGGCGTCGTGGCGCGGCACGACGCGCGATCAGCGCCGCGCCGCCGTCGCGCGAGGGCTGCGGCGCGGCCGACCTCGGCGACCTCGGGATCGCGCGCGCAGCTCGCGCGACGTAGGCGCTCAGCGCGGCGCGGTTGCTCGGGCGTCGGTCGTGGTGCCGCGGTCGAGCTCGGCCAGCACCTGGGTCGGTGCCGAGGCGCCCGGGCCGAGCTTCTGCGCGGCCAGCTCGGCGCCGACGCGCGTCTCGTTGCCCTCCGGGAACTGGCGCAGCGCGCCGTCGCCGAACTCCAGCGACAGCGCCGGGATCGCGAGCACGAGCAGCACGCGGCGCTGGCGCCGGCCGACAGCCAGGGCCGGCGCATGACGCGCTCGGTCCAGCGCTGCCAGAAGTCGGGACGCGCTGGCGCCCGGGACGCGTCGAGCCCCGGCGGCGCGGGGATCGAGCGCAGGTTGCGGACGAACACGCCGGCAGTCAGCGCGATCCGGCCGCGCTGGTAGGCGCGCCGGCCGAGCAGCCGCATCAGCACCGGCAGCAGCGTCACCGCGGCGAGGATCGAGACGGCGACCACGACGATCGCGCCCAGCGCCATCGAGCGGATCGTCGTCGAGGGCACGAGGAACAGCCCGGCCAGCGAGACCATCACCGTGACGCCGGAGAAGACGACGGCGAGCCCGGAGGTGCGCAGCGCGGTGCGGCGCGCGTCCGCCGGCTCGGCGCCGGCCAGCACCTCCTCGCGGTAGCGCGCGAGCACGAACAGCGAGTAGTCGACCGCCACGCCGATGCCGATCATCGAGGCGACGTTGGTGACGAACACCGACATGTCCGTCGCCTGGGAGAGGAAGAAGATCGCCGGCGCCGGTGATCATCACGCTCGCGAAGCCGAGCAGCAGCGGCAGCGCCGCCGCGGCGAGCGAGCCGAAGACGGCGAGCAGGATCAGCAGCACGATCGGGAAGCCGGTCGCCTCGGCGGTCTCGAGGTCCTCCTTGCTGAGGTCCTGCATGCCGGCCCAGAGCGCCTGCTGGCCGACGAGGTACGGCTTGCACGCCGTCGACCGCGGCGGTGCCGAGCTCGTCGCGCAGGTCGACCGCCAGGTCGGCGATCTCGTCCGCGTCGCCGTCGAGGCGCAGCGGCAGCACGAGGATCGTCTCGCGACCGGCCTCGCGCTTGGCGGCAGCCGCGGCGGCCGGGCGGCAGCTCGACGTGCGGGCGCTCGGCGGCGATCGCGGTCGACGCGGTCGACCTGGCCGCGCAGGTCCGCGGGCGTCGCGCCGGGCTCGCGCGCCAGCACGACGGCGAGGCTCTGGCGCTGCGCGCCCTCGAAGCGGTCGAGCGCCCGCTCGACGGCCTCCGAGCCCGAGCCCGGGACGACGAAGCCGCCGCGCGGTCAGGTGCTCGGTCTGGCGCGCGGCGAACGGCACGGCCGCGACGAGCACCAGCAGCCAGGCGCCCAGCACGAGCCACCGGCGGCGCTCGAGGAACGCTCCGAGCCTGTCCATCGCTGCCTGCATCGGGTGCCCCTTCCGATGTTGGCTGGCTGGCCAGCCAAACCTACGGGAAGCAAGCCAGGCCGATGTGTGAGCTAGATCACGGAGCGGATGACGGAGGTCCGGCTCAGGCGCCGAGCAGGTGGCGCGCGGTCTGCGGCGCCGAGCGCCAGCGTCGAGCCGCGATCCCACTCGGGATCGGCGGTCAGCTGGAGGCCGAAGCCGTCCCCGAGCGCGAAGAGCAGCGCGGCGACCGCCTCGGGCTCGGCCCGCAGCGTGACGACGCCCTCGCGCTCCTTCTCGCGCAGGGCGTCGGCCAGGTGCTCGCGCCAGCGGCGGTAGAGCTCGGCCAGCTCGGCGCGGATCTCCTCGCTCGTGCGCGAGGCGCGCGAGCATCTCGTAGATCGCGGCCGCACCGGTGGGCTCGTCCTCGATGAACTCGACCGCGCTGCTGACCAGCGACGCGATGATCTCGTCGACGCTGGTGGCGCCGCTGAGCTGGCGCTCCAGCGCTCGATGCGCACCGCGCAGTCGCGCGCGCACGACCTCGACCAGCAGCCGCTCCTTGGAGCCGAAGTAGTAGTGCAGCAGCCCGCGCGAGACGCCGGCCTCGCGCGCGACGTGGTCGAAGGTCGAGCCGGCGGCGCCGCGCGCGGCCGACGCTCGTCCGCATCGCGGCGACGATCCGCTGTGCCTTCTCGCCCTCGAGCCGGCGCGGCGCTTCTGCTTCGACGGAAGCCATCCTCCGCAGCGAGTCTAACTGGCTCCGCAGCCAACCCAACCCGCTCGAGGGTCCAAGAACGACGAAGGGCGCCCGCAGGCGCCCCTCGTCAAGAGCTCAGGTCGACCGCGTTCAGGCGGTGCCCACCGGCTCGCTCGAGCTGGAGCTGGGCTCCGGCGTCGTGGTGGCCGTGTACTCGAACTCCTCCTCGGCGCCGAACAGCGCGTCGAGCACCTTCTTGCGCAGACCCTCGCTCAGCGCCAGCGCGCCACACCGCCCACGAGGGAGATCAGCAGCAGCTTGCCGAAGCGGCCCTTGCGCTTCTTCTTCTTGGGCCCGCGCAGGGCGTCGGCGGCGTCGCGCAGCGACTCGCGGCCTCCTTGAGCTCGCGCTGGACCTTCTTGTCGTCCATCAGGGCCTTGTCGCCGGGCCCTTGCCGTCGAGCCCGCCCGTAGGCCTTCTTGGCGGAGTCGAACGCGGACCGGAGGTTGTCGCGCAGCTCCTCGTCCTCGATCAGCCGCTGGACGTAGGGGTTCGACTGAACCGCCTGCCCCGCGGCAACCGCGCCCGCTCCGGCCTTCGCGGCCTTCTTCTTGGCTGCCATCTCTCTCCTCGAGATCCGCTTTCGGGTGAGGACACTGTACCCGGCCTAAGCCGGCGGACACTGAGCCCCTCAGGACGGACGTGCAGCGAGCGGCGATCGGCTCGCGGCTGCGCCGCCGGCGCGCGGGCCTGCGAGCGAGCGTTGGCGGTGCGCGCACCGGCGGGCGGCTCGAGCGCCGCCTCGAGCACCTCGTCGACGTGGTCGACGAGCACGAACTCGCATCTTCTCGCGCAGGTTCGGCGGCAAGTCGTCGACGTCGGGCTCGTTGCGGCGCGGGACGATCACGCGGCTGATCTCGGCGCGCTGGGCGGCCAGCGCCTTCTCCTTCAGGCCGCCGATCGGCAGCACCTGGCCGGTGAGCGTGATCTCGCCGGTCATCGCGGTGTCCGAGCGCACGGGCCGGCCGGTGATCAGCGAGGCGAGCGCGGTCGCCATCGTGATGCCGGCGCTCGGCCCGTCCTTGGGGATCGCGCCGGCGGGCACGTGCAGGTGCAGGTCGTTGCCGCGGAACCAGCCGACGTCGACCGGCGGCTCGAGCTGGGCGGCGTGGCCCTTGATCCAGGACAGCGCCGCCGCGGCCGACTCCTTCATCACGTCGCCGAGCTGGCCGGTGATCTGCAGCTTGCCGTCGCCCGGGAAGGCCGTCGCCTCGACGAACAGCACGTCGCCGCCCACCGGCGTCCAGGCCAGGCCGGTGGCCACGCCGGGCTCGCCGGTGCGGCGGCTGACGTCGGAGGTGAAGCGCGGCCGGCCGAGCAGCTCGCCGACGGTCTTGGGGCGGACCGTGCGCTTGGAGCGGCGCGAGCCCTCGGCGAACTCGCGCGCCACCTTGCGCGCGACCGAGCCGATCTCGCGCTCGAGGTTGCGCACGCCGGCCTCGCGCGTGTAGCCGTCGATCAGCACGTCGAGCGCCGTCGTCGGTGAACTCGATCTTCGAGCGTCCGACGCCGTTGCGCTCCATCTGACGCGGCACCAGGTAGCGCTTGGCGATCTCGAGCTTCTCCTCGTGCGTGTAGCCCGAGAGCTCGATCACCTCCATGCGGTCGCGCAGCGCCGGCGGGATCGGGTCGAGCTGGTTCGCGGTGGAGATGAAGAAGACGCTCGAGAGGTCGAACGGCAGGTCGAGGTAGTGGTCGCGGAAGGTCGAGTTCTGCTCGGGATCGAGCACCTCGAGCATCGCGCTCGACGGGTCGCCGCGGAAGTCCGCGCCCATCTTGTCGATCTCGTCGATCATCAGCACCGGGTTGTTCGAGCCGGCGTCGCGCAGCGCGCGCACGATCGTGCCCGGCATCGCGCCGATGTAGGTGCGGCGGTGGCCGCGGATCTCGGACTCGTCGCGCACGCCGCCGACCGAGATGCGCTCGAACTTGCGTTCCATCGCCGCGGCGATCGAGCGGCCGAGCGAGGTCTTGCCGACGCCGGGCGGGCCGACGAAGCAGAGGATCGAGGAGCGCGCGTCGGGCTTGAGCTTGCGCACCGCCAGGAACTCGAGGATGCGGTCCTTGACCTTCTCGATGTCGTAGTGGTCGCGGTCGAGCACCTCGCGCGCGTGCTTGAGGTCGAAGTTGTCCGTCGGTTGAGTCCGACCAGGGCAGCGTCGCCAGCCACTCGAGGTAGGTGCGGATCACGCCGTGCTCGGCGGCCTGCGGCGGCAGCCGCTCGAAGCGCTGCAGCTCGCGCTCGGCCTGCTTCCAGGCGTGCTCCGGCAGGCCCGCCTGCTCGAGCTGCTCGCGCAGCTCGTTGGCCTCGGCCTGCGTCTCGTCGACCTCGCCGAGCTCCTCCTGGATCGCCTTCAGCTGCTGGCGCAGGAAGTACTCGCGCTGGCCCTTCTCCATCTCGGAGTGGACCTGCGACTGGATCTTGGAGCCGATCGCGACCAGCTCGAGCTCGCGCGCCAGCAGCTCCGACAGCAGCCGCAGCCGTCTGGCGACGTCGCGCTCCTCGAGCAGCTGCTGCTTCTCCTCGGTCTCGATCCGCAGCGCCCCGGCGATCATGTGCGCCAGCTCGCTCGGGTCGTCGAGGTTGGCGACCGCCACCTGCAGCTCCTCGGGCAGGTAGGGCAGCTCCTCGATGATGCGGGAGAAGGTCGTCTGGACGTTGCGGTGCAGCGCCTCGAGCTCCGGCGAGGGGCGTGATCTCGTCCGGCGCCTCCTCGATCTGCGCGACGAGGTAGGGCTCGCTCGGAGACGAAGTCCCCGATGCGCACCCGCTGGGCGCCGTGGACGAGGATCCGCAGCGTGCCGTCGGGCACCTTGAGCATGCGCGCGACCACGCCGGCGACGCCGACGCGGTAGAGGTCGTCGGGGCCGGGCTCCTCGTCGCCGGGATCCTTCGGAGGCGACCATCACCAGCATCCGGTTGCCGCCCAGCACGTCGTTGACGAGCTGGATCGAGCGCTCCTGGCCGATCGCCAGCGGCGTCAGCGCCTCGGGGAACGGCACGCTGTCGCGCAGCGGCAGGATCGGCAGCGCCTCGGGCAGGCTTGTGCGGACGACCGCGGTCGCGGCCTCGCCCTCGCTGGCGGGGATGTGGATGCTCATCGCCTGCCCTCGTCCGGCTGACCGACGCCCTCGTCGATCGGCACGCGACGCACCGTCTCCTCGCGCACGGCGAGCGGCACCTCGACCTCGAGCATGCCGTCCTCGTAGCTCGCGCGCGCCTCGTCGGCCACCACGTCGGCGCCGAGCTCGACCAGCCGGCGGAACGGCCCGTGCTCGATCTCGATCTGCTGGTACAGCCGGCCGGCCGCCTCGGCCGGCGTGCGCTCGCCCGCGATCAGCAGCTGGCGGCCGCGGATCTCGAGCGCGACGCCCTCGATGTCGATGCCGGCCAGGTCGGCCTTGACGACCGCGCGCGGCGGGTCGTCGGCGTAGTAGACGTCGACCGAGGGCGAGAAGCCGCGGCCCGCGCAGGCCGGTCGAGCGCTCGAAGACGTCGCCGAACAGCTCGTCGATCTCGCGCCGCATGCGCTCGAAGTTCGCGAAGAGGTCGCGCGGACTGGCTCACCTCCTCTGACAATAGCCCGCTCGTCCAGCCCTCAGAGGTCGTAGACGGCGCCCTCGCGGGCGAGCTCGACCGGCCCGCCGAAGCTGGCCGCCGCCTGGTCGCGCGCCCAGTCCCAGTCGAGCTCGTCGGAGATGTGCGTCAGCAGCAGCCGCCGCGCGCCCGCGCCGCGCGCGCGTGCTCGCCCGGCCTCGGCGGGGGTCAGGTGGCCGCGGACGCCGGTGCGCTCGGGCCGCGGCAGCGTCGCCTCGACGATCATCACGTCGGCCTCGCGCGCGAACTCGGTCAGCGCGTCGGTGGGACTGCAGTCGGCGCCGTAGACGACGCGGCCGCCGCCGTTGACCGAGCTGACGCACATGGCGAACGTGTCGAGGTAGTGCGGCACCTGCTGGAAGCGCACGCGCAGCGGGCCGACCTCGAGCCGCTCGTCGGCGTCGTACTCGCGCAGGGTCGAAGGCGTCCTCGATCAGGCGCTCGTTGCCGCCGGCCGACGACGCGCGCGCGAACGCCTCGCGCGCCCCGTCGGGCGCGTAGAGCGCGGGCCGAGCCGGGTTGTCGGTGCCCGGCCAGCGATCGACCGGCACCGGCTGCTGGCGCGGCGCGTAGGTGAGCGCGGAGGCGAACGGCACGAGGTCGAAGAAGTGGTCGGCGTGCAGGTGCGAGACCACGACCGCGTCGACGTCGACGTAGTCGCAGACGCAGCCGCAGCTTGCCGAACACGCCGCTGCCGCAGTCGATCAGGAGGTTCGTCTCGCCCTCCTGCACGAGGTAGCCCGAGCAGGCTCCGCCCGCGTCCTGCCAGGAGGGCGAGCTGCCGAGCACCGTCAGTCGCATGGGCGGGGAGACTAGCCCCCTCGCCCCGCCTCGCGCGGGCGCTAGGTGCCCGGGCGCGGGAAGGCGTACGCAGCTGTGGTGCGCTCGGTGCGGAAGACGAAGGCCAGCTGACGCTCCGGAGCCAGGTTGCGCTCGGCGGGCCGGAACGTCGTGCAGGGCTCGGAGCGGTTGAGCGCGCAGAGCATGCGCTGGTGGAAGAAGCAGTCCTCGCAGCGCGCCGGCTTGGTCGTCTTGGGCATGCGGGGGCATGCTGCACGACTGACGCCGCGGCCGCGAGCGGCGAAGTCGCAAATCCGGCATTTTTCCCGCGTCCGGAATTTGCAGGCTCTTCGGCCGGCTGCCCGCTCGGAGCGAGTTTTCGAGGGGGGCGAGAACTCGGCCCGGCGTGTACGTCGGCGCGTATCGGAAAGGATGTGCGCTTCGATGGAGCTGGTCACGGGAGCCACCGGGTACGTCGGCAGCCGGCTGCTGCGACGGCTGGCGGGCGAGGGTCGTCCCGTGCGCGCGCTCGCGCGCACGCCGGCGCGCGTCGAGCCGCTGCCGGGCGTCGAGGCAGTCCAGCGGCGACCTGCTCTCGGGCCGGGGGCTCGAGCGGGCGCTCGACGGCTGCGAGACGGCGTACTACCTCGTGCACTCGATGGAGGGAGCGAACGAGGGCAGCTCGTTCGCCGAACGCGACCGCCGTGCAGCCGACGGCCTTCGCGCAGGCGGCAGCGACGGCGGGCGTGCGACGGATCGTCTACCTCGGCGGCATCGCGCCCGCCGGCGGGCTCTCGCCGCACTTGCGCTCGCGTCTCGAGGTGGAGCGGCTGCTGCTCGAAGCCGTGCCGGAGTCGACGGCGCTGCGCGCCTCGATCGTGATCGGCGCCGGCTCGTCCTCGTTTCGCGTCCTCGTGCGCCTGGTCGAGCGCCTGCGTGTGCTGCCCCTGCCCGCTTGGCGCGCACATCGCACCCAGCCGATCGCCGAGCGCGACGCGATCGAGTTCCTCGCCCGCACCCCTGCCACGAACGCCGCCGCGGGGCGATCGCTCGACATCGCGGGCCCGGACGTGGTCAGCTACGGCGAGATGGTCGAGCGCATCGCCGAGCCGATGGGAGTCGGGCGGCTGCCCGTGGGCCTTGGCAGTTCCCTGACGCCGGTGGCCAGCGCGACGGTCAGCGCGGTCACCGGACAGCCGCTCGAGCTCGTGCGCCCGCTGATGGAGAGCCTCGAGTCCGACGTGCTGCCGCGGGACGCAGCAGCCACGGCGCAGACGTATGGCATGCGTCCCCTGCACTTCGAGCGGGCGGTCGAACGGGCGCTTGCCGAGTGGGAACGACACGAGCCGCTGGGGGCACGGTGAAGGTCGAGCGCACGGTCATCGTCGACGCTCCGGCGCAGAAGCTGTACGACGTGGTGATGGATCCGTCACGTCTGTCTGAATGGGTGACCATTCACCACCACCTGGAGGACGCGCCGCGCGGCATGCTCAAACAAGGGTCGAAGCTGACGCAATGTCTCAAGCTCGCCGGTCGACAGTTCAAGGTGCGCTGGACGGTGGTGGAGAACGAGGTTTGCGAGCGCGTGGTGTGGGAAGGCCGGGGGCCGGTCGGGTCCCACGCACGGGTCGAATACGACTTCACCCCGCAAGGTGAGACGACCGTCTTTTCCTACACCAACGAGTACGACCTCCCCGGCGGCGTGCTCGGTCGGGTCGCGGGTGGAGCCGTCGCCCGGGTGGCGGGCAAGGAGGTCGACGGCTCTTTGGCGAAGTTAAAGCGCATGGTGGAATGATCAGTGGGTAATCAGCCATAGTCAATCTGACAATGAGCTTGCAATCCCTTAGCCACCCGCGCCGTCGAGTACCTTTGACAGTCATGGTTGATTTTCTCGATGAAAAACGTAAGGAGATCGACGCCCGGCTGCAGGAACTGCGACCGCTCGTCGACGAGTACAACCGCCTCGAAAAGGCGGCGTCGGCCCTCGCGGGCGTAGGCGCTACCGGAGGCAACGGCAGCAGCGCCGCCAGCACGAGCCGACGGCGTCGCAGTGCGGGTCGTCCGCGCGCCGCGGCAAGCAGCAGCAGCGGTGGGGCCCGTCGTGGGCGCCCGCGCGGCAGCGGCACGCGTGGCAAGCAGGCGCTCGAGCTCGTCCGCGCGAAGCCCGGCATCACCATCGCCGAACTGGCCGAGGCGATGAACATCAAGGCCAATTACCTCTACCGGGTGATGCCGAGCCTCGAGACCGAGGGCCAGGTCGTCAAGCGCGACGGGGGTTGGCACCCAGCCTGACGTGGAAGGCCAGCTCGGGCTCCGAGTCGAGCCCGAGCACCTTCGCGGTCCCCAAAATTCACTGCTGAATATTCAGCAGGAACTCCGGGGTTCAAATCAAGCCGAGCCCCCGTACCGCATCCCGCTCCTCCACGAGCTCGTTGACCGTCGCATCGATGCGCGCTTGCGAGAACTCGTTTACCTCGAGTCCCTCGACGACCTCGTAGCTGCCGTTCGCGCAGCGGCAGGGGAACGAGGAGATGATTCCCTCCTCGACGCCGTACCACCCCTGCGACGGGATGGCCATCGAGACCCAGTCGCCCTCCGGCGTGCCGAGTACCCAGTCGTGGACGTGGTCGATCGCCGCGTTGGCGGCCGAGGCCGCGCTGGATGCACCGCGAGCTTCGATGATCGCCGCGCCGCGCTTGGCGACCGTGGGGATGAAGTCGTCCTCGAGCCAGGACCTGATCGTCGACCACCTCGGCGGCGCTGGTGCCGTTGATCTTCGCGTTGAAGATGTCCGGGTACATCGTCGTGGAGTGATTGCCCCAGATCGTGAGGCTGGTGATGTCGCTCACGCTCACACCGGCCTTGCGGGCAAGCTGCGTCTTGGCGCGGTTGTGGTCGAGCCGCGTCATGGCGGTGAAGCGCTCGCGCGGCACGTCGGGCGCGTTCGACATCGCGATCAGCGCATTCGTGTTGGCCGGGTTGCCGACCACGAGGATCTTCACCGAGTCGTCGGCGTGGTCGTTGATCGCTTGGCCCTGCGGCTTGAAGATGCCGCCGTTGGCCTCCAGCAGGTCGGCGCGCTCCATGCCCTTCGTGCGCGGCCGGGCACCGACCAGCAGGCCGATCTCGGCCCCGTCGAAGGCCTGGTCGGGATCGTCGAACATGTCGATGCTCGAGAGCAGCGGGAAGGCACAGTCGTCGAGCTCCATCGCCACGCCCTTGACGGCGTCCATGGCCTGCGGGATCTCCAGCAGCCGCAGCGCGACGGGGGTGTCGTCGCCGAGCAGTTGACCACTGGCGACGCGGAACAGCAGGCTGTAGCCGATTGCACCGGCGGCGCCGGTCACGGTCACCTTCACGGGGGCAGAGGGGTTACTCACGGATACGTCTCCTGAATCGGGATCGGGTCCAGACGCTACTCGCGGCCCATCGCCTGCTGCAGGCTCTCGGCCACCGAAGCGAGGAACTCCTGGGTGGTCTGGAAGGGTTGGTCGTCGCCCACGAGCAGGGCGAGGTCCTTGGTCATCTTGCCGCTCTCGACCGTCTCGACGCAGGCACGCTCGAGCGTCTCGGCGAAGCGAGCGACGTCAGGCGTCTCGTCCATGCGCGCACGAGCGGACAGACCGCGCGTCCAGGCGAAGATCGAGGCGATCGGGTTGGTCGAGGTCGGCTTGCCCTGCTGGTGCTGGCGGTAGTGACGCGTGACGGTGCCGTGCGCCGCCTCGGCCTCGACGGTCTTGCCGTCGGGCGTCATCAGCACGCTGGTCATCAGCCCGAGCGAGCCGAAGCCCTGGGCGACGGTGTCCGACTGCACGTCGCCGTCGTAGTTCTTGCAGGCCCAGACGTAGCCGCCCTCCCACTTCATCGCCGCGGCGACCATGTCGTCGATCAGGCGGTGCTCGTAGGTCAGGCCGGCGGCCTCGAAGTCGGCCTTGAACTCCGCGTCGTAGACCTCGGCGAAGAGGTCCTTGAAGCGCCCGTCGTAGCGCTTCATGATCGTGTTCTTGGTCGACAGGTAGACCGGGAAGTCGCGCTCGAGGCCGTAGCGCAGCGAAGCGCGCGCGAAGTCCCGGATCGAGTCGTCGAGGTTGTACATCGCCATCGCGATGCCCGGGCCGGGGAAGTCGTAGACATCCAGCTCGACCGGCTGCGAGCCGTCCTTGGGCGTGTAGGTGAGGGTCAGCGAGCCCTCGCCCGGGACCACGAGGTCGGTCGCGCGATACTGGTCGCCGAAGGCGTGGCGGCCGATCACGATCGGCTTGGTCCAGCCCGGCACGAGGCGCGGGATGTTCGAGATCACGATCGGCTCGCGGAAGATGACGCCGCCGAGGATGTTGCGGATCGTGCCGTTCGGCGAGCGGTACATCTCCTCGAGGCCGAACTCCTCGACGCGCGCCTCGTCGGGCGTGATCGTGGCGCACTTGACGCCGACGCCGTGTCGTTTGATCGCGTTCGCCGCGTCGACGGTGATCTGGTCGCGGGTGGCGTCGCGGCTCTCGATGCCGAGGTCGTAGTACTCGAGCTCGACGTCGAGGTACGGCAGGATCAGCTCGTCCTTGATGAACGCCCAGATGATGCGCGTCATCTCGTCGCCGTCGAGCTCGACGATCGGGTTCTTCACTCTGATCTTGTCCACGGGGCTCCTTCCTGCCGGGCGCGCGGACACTACTGGCGGACGCGCGAGCAGCGCGGCTGCCACTATGGAGGGCAGTGTTCGGCGGCGGCGGATCGATCCAGCTCGCGCGCGTCTTCGGGATCCGGATCGGCGTGGACCCGAGTTGGTTCTTCGTCCTGTTCCTGATCATCTGGTCGCTGGCGGGCTTCTACGGCGACCTCTTCCCCGGTGACGACACGAAGGCGTTCGGGCTCGCGGTCCTGAGCGCGCTGCTGTTCTTCCTCTCGATCCTGCTGCACGAGCTCGGGCACGCGCTGGTGGCGATCCGCAACGGGATCCCGATCCTCGGCATCGATCTCTGGATGTTCGGCGGCGTCGCGAAGATGCAGCGCGACACCGACTCTCCCGGCGTGGAGTTCCGCGTCGCCGTCGCGGGACCGCTGGTCACGCTCGCGATCGCAGTCGCCTGCTACCTGATCGCGATCGCGATCTCGAGCCCGGAGGCGGCCTACGACGCGACCAGCTTCCACGCCGCCCCGATCAACGCCACGACCGCGGTGCTCGGCTACCTCGCCTTCGTCAACGCCATCACGCTGCTGTTCAACCTGATCCCCGGCTTTCCGCTCGACGGCGGCCGGATCGTGCGCGCGATCGCCTGGTGGCGCACCGGCGACCGCAACCGCGCCACGCGCTTCGCGGCGAAGCTCGGCATGGGCGCGGGCGTGATCATGATCGGCGTCGGCGTCGTGCAGTTCGCCTTCGGCGACCTGATCTGGGGCGTCTGGCTCGGCTTCATCGGCTTCTTCCTGCTCCAGTCGGCACGCTCGGCCGAGCTGGGCGCGAGCCTCAGCAGCCGCATCGAGGCGATCCGGATCGCCGACGTGATGGACGCCGAGCCGGTGGCGGTGCCCGACAACGTCGGCATCGACCGCGTGCTCGACGACTACTTCCTGCGCTACGGCTGGCCCTGGTTTCCCGTCGTCGACCCGGACGGCCGGCTCGTCGGCGTGGTCGTGCGCGAGGCGATCGAGGCCGTGCCCGAGGACCGGCGGCCGGTGACCCCGGTCTCGGCCGTGATGGCGCGCGACGACGATCAGAGCAGCCTGCGCGTCGGGCTCGACGAGCCGCTGGAGGCTGCGCTCGGACGCGAGGGGCTGGCCCGCCTGGGCGCGATCATGGCGGTCGACTCCGAGGGCATGCTGCGCGGAATCGTGACCGTCGACCAGGTGCGCCGAGCGCTCCAGGGCGTGACCGCGGCCACTGGCTGAAGCGCCGGGAACGCCCCACCGTGAGCGATCGCACACGCATCGGCGCGCGTATTTCATAGACTGCCCGCGCCACCCCCCTGCAATGCCTCAGCACGACGTCCTCGTCATAGGAGCCGGACTCGCCGGACAACGCGCCGCCCTCGCAGCAGCGGAGGAAGGTGCATCCGTCGGCATCATCAGCAAGGTGCACCCCGTGCGCTCGCACTCGAACGCGGCGCAGGGCGGCATCAACGCCGCGCTCGACCCGGCCGACTCCTGGGAGTCGCACGCCTTCGACACCGTCAAGGGCTCGGACTACCTCGGCGACCAGGACGCGATCGAGATCATGTGCCGGGAGGCGCCCGAGGAGCTGCTGACGCTCGAGCACTGGGGCGTGACCTTCCACCGCAACGAGGTCGGCAAGCTCGGCAAGCGCGCCTTCGGCGGCGCCTCGGCAGCCCGCACCTACTACGTCGCGGACATCACCGGCCAGGCGATCCTGCACGTGCTCTACGAGCAGCTGATGAAGCACTCAGAGGTCCATCGCTACGAGGAGTGGTTCACCACCGCGCTCGTGCAGGACGCGGACGGCCGCGTCGCCGGCGCGATCACGCGCAACATCCGCGACGGCTCGACGGAGCTGTTCTCGGCCAAGCAGACGATCCTCGCCAGCGGCGGCAACGGGCAGATCTACGATCCCACCACGAATGCATTGATCTGCACCGGGGACGGGATCGGCATGGCGTATCGCATCGGCGCGCCGCTGATGGACATGGAGATGATCCAGTACCACCCGACCACGCTGGCGGGCCTGGGGCTGCTGATCACCGAGGGCGCCCGCGGCGAGGGCGCCCACCTCTACAACGCCCAGGGCGAGCGCTTCATGGAGAAGTACGCGCCCAACAAGATGGAGCTCGCCTCGCGCGACGTCGTCTCGCGCGCCGAGCAGACCGAGATCAACGAGGGCCGCGGCTTCCCCGACGGCACCGTCGCGCTCGACATCACCAAGGTGCCGCGCAAGCGCATCCACGAGGCGCTGCGCGAGATCGTGATGGTCGGCCGCGACTTCGCCGGCGTCGACATCACGCGCGAGCCGATCCACATCAAGCCCGGCAACCACTACGTGATGGGCGGCGTCAAGACCGACATCCACGGGCAGACCGACATCCCCGGCCTCTACGCCGCGGGCGAGGTCGCCTGCGTCTCGGTCCACGGCGGCAATCGCCTGGGCGCGAACTCGCTGCTCGACACGCTCGTCTTCGGCCGCCGCGCCGGCGCACACGCCGGCAAGGCCGTGCACGGCCTGCCCACACCGAAGCCGGACACCGCGGCGCTCGCCGCCGAGGAGCAGCGCATCGCCGCGCTCGTCGACCGCGACGGCGGCGGCCGCCGCGTCTCCGAGCTCAAGGCCGAGCTGGGCGCGACGATGGACAAGTACGTGGCCGTCTTCCGCGACGAGGCCGGACTCGAGACGGCGCTCGAGATCGTGCGCCGGCTCAAGGACGAGGCCAAGAACGTGTCGCTCGACGACAAGGGCACCGTCTTCAACCAGGACCTGCTCGGCGCGCTCGAGCTGCAGTTCATGCTCGACAACGCGGAGTGCATCGTGATCGGCGCGATCGAGCGCAAGGAGAGCCGGGGCGCGCAGTTCCGCACCGACTTCCCGGAGCGCAACGACGAGGAGTGGATCAAGCACATCAACTTGACCGCGAACGGCGACGGCGAGCCGACGATCTCCTACTCCGACGTCACGATGACGCAGTGGGAGCCGCAGGAGAGGACGTACTGACGCGCGATGGCTGACTACACGCTCAGGATCCGCCGCTACGACCCCGAGTCCGGGGAGCCCGCCTACTACAGCGAGCATCAGGTCGACATCGCCCCCGAGCGCTCGGTGCTCGACGGCATCCTGCAGGTCAAGGACCGCGAGGACGCCTCGCTGGCGATCCGCTGCTCCTGCCGAGCGGCGATCTGCGGCTCCTGCGGCGTGAAGATCAACGGCAAGTCCTCGCTGGCCTGCAACACCCGCATCTCCGACGCCCAGGCCAGCTCGCGCAACGGCACCGTGCTGATCGAGCCGATGGGCAACATGCCGGTGATCAAGGACCTGATCGTCGACATGGACGCGGTGCACTGGAAGAAGGTCCAGCGCATCACCCCCTGGCTGCTGCCTGCCGAGGAGGCGCCCGAGGGCGACGTCTACACCGTCCCCGCCGAGGCCATGATCGACGTCACCCAGTCGATGGCCTGCATCCACTGCGGCGTCTGCGTCTCGGCCTGCCTGTCGCTCGAGGTCGATCCGGAGTTCGTCGGCCCGGCTGCGCTCGCGAAGGCGTACCGCTTCGTCGGCGACCCGCGCGACGGCGAGCACGAGTCCCGGCTGAAGGACCTCGCCGAGGACCCGCACGGCATCTACGACTGCACCCACTGCTTCGCCTGCGTCGAGGTCTGCCCCAAGGACGTCGCGCCGATGAACCAGATCATGCGCCTGCGCCGCCGCGCCACGGGCGACTTCGGGATCAAGGACTCGAACAACGGCTACGGCCACGAGTACGCGTTCGTGAACATCCTCGAGAAGTGGGGCACGCTGTTCGAGGCGCAGCTGCTGCCGCGCTCGTTTGGCGACGGTTCGCTGATCAAGGGCCAGCTGCGGCCCGAGGGCGCAAAGCAGCTGACCGAGAGCCTGCCGACGATCGTCGGCGGCCTCAAGTCCGGCAAGGTGAACCCGCTCAAGGCGATCCACCACCCCAAGCTGCCGGACCAGAAGCACGTCAAGCGGATCTTCAAGGAGATCGAGAGCAAGGAAGAGCGCCTCGAGCTGAACCTCTACATCGTGGGCGAGAACGCCAGCGAGGAGGAAGGCGCGATGGCGGAAGGGAGTCAGGAGTCGTGAAGCTCGCCTACTGGCCCGGGTGCGTGTCCCGCGGCTTCACCCCGGAGCTGCACGGCTCGGTCGCGAAGGTCGCTCCCCTGCTCGACCTCGAGCTGGTCGAGCTCGACCGCGCCAACTGCTGCGGTGCCGGCGTGATCGCCGAGCACAACCAGGAGCTCGTCGACACCCTCAACGCGCGCACGTTCGCGATGGCCCAGTCCGTCGAGGGCGCCGCGGGCATGATGAACATCTGCTCGACCTGTCAGGGCGCGCAGTCGGAGTGCCAGGAGCGCCTGGACGTCTCCGGCGAGTACCGCGCCGAGGTCAACTCCCACCTCGCCCCCGAGGGCCTCTCCTACGAGAAGCAGGACGGCTGGTGGAACAAGAACTTCCTCTGGCTGCTGGTCGAGGAGATCGGACTCGACGCGCTGCGCGAGCGGGTCAAGCGCCCGCTCACCGGGCTGCGCGTCGCGCCCTTCTACGGCTGCTACATCGTGCGCCCGACCAAGCGCCTGGGCTTCGACCAGCACCCCCAGCGCGACCAGTACATCGAGCAGCTGATCGAGGTGCTCGGCGGCGAGCCGGTCGACTACGCCGGCGCGCGCAAGTGCTGCGGCTTCCCGGTGATCACGATGAACCGCACCACCTCGCTGCGCCAGGCCGGCCGTCACATGGCGGACGCGATCGACGCCGGCGCGGACTGCGTGGTCACGCCCTGCCCGCTCTGCCACCTCAACCTCGACCTGCAGCAGCCGGCCGCGGCCCGCTACGTCGAGCGCGAGCTGGACATCCCGATCCTGCACCTGCCGCAGCTGGTCGGCCTGGCCCTCGGGCTGGAGCCGAAGGAGCTCGGCATGGGCAAGCACGTCGTCTCCACCAAGGACGTGCAGCGCAAGATCGCGGACCTCGTCGCCGCCTAGCGACCGCCGTCCAACCGGCCACAGCCGCCTTGCAACGCTAAGAATCGGCCCTGTGCGGCCGATTCTCAGGCGAGAGCCCCAACCCGTGACGGACCTGGCCGACAACCCCTCCGCGGCACCGACGCTCGTGCCCGAGCTGATGGCCGCGCGCCACCCCATCTACGACGAGCGCCTGCGCGTGGCCGCCTACGAGCTCGTGCTGCACGCCCGTCAGCCCGACGGCGGCCTCAGCGCCGGCCACGGAGCGGCGAGCCCGGAGGCGGTGACCGCCGTGGCGGACTCGCTCGTCGGCAGCCACCCGGTGCACGTGAAGGTCTCGCGCGAGGTGCTGCTCAGCGGCGCTGCGACGACGGTGCCCGCCGATCGCATCGTGCTCGAGGTCCCGCCCGAGGCCGGCTGCGACGTGCTCATGGCCGAGTCCCTGCGCTCGCTGCGCCGCACCGGCCACACGGTCGTGCTGAGCGACTTCCGCTACCAGGAGGACGCGGTAGAGATCGCGCGCGGCGCCCACGCGGTCAAGCTCGACGCCGGCACCCTGCACCCCGACCAGCTCAGCCGCGAGGTCGAGATCGCCCGGCGCCTGCGCGACGACATGCGCCTGATCGCGACCGGCATCGGCACCCACGACACCTTCGACCTCTGCCGCGACCTCGGCTTCGAGCTGTTCCAGGGCTTCTTCTTCCTCGAGCCCGAGCCGAGCGGCGAGCGCGACGGCCTGAAGCCCAGCCAGGCCGCGCGCATCCGGCTGCTGGCGAGCCTGCAGGGCGACTCGCCCGACTTCGACGAGCTCGAGGAGGTCATCTCGCAGGACATCGGGCTCAGCTACGCGCTGCTGCGCTTCGTCAACTCCGCCTTCTTCGCCCTGCCGCGCGACGTGCAGTCCGTGCGCGACGCGGCCGTGCTGCTGGGCTCGAGCAACATGCGCCGCTGGGCGACGCTGTCGGTGCTCGCCGACAGCGCCCAGGACAAGCCGGGCGAGCTGGTGCTGACCGGCCTCACGCGCGCCCGCATGTGCGAGCTGCTGACGCCCGCGTACGGGCAGCGCGACGTGGACGCCTTCTTCACCGCCGGGCTGTTCTCGATCGTCGACGCGCTGATGGACGTGCCGATGGTGCACGTGCTCTCCTCGCTGCCGTTCTCGCGCGAGATCAACTCGGCGATCCTCAACTTCGACGGACACAAGGGCGAGGCGCTGCGCGCGGCGGTCGCCTGGGAGCGCGGCAACCTCGGCGAGCTGATCACGCCGCCGACCACGAGCGTCGGCGAGGTGGGCGAGATGTACCGCGACGCGGTCATGTGGGCGGCCAGCGCGGCCGCCGGCCTGCGGCCGGCGGCCTGAGCGGGGGGCTCCGCGCCGACCCTCCCAGAACGAGAAGAGCCGGTCAGTTGCCTGACCGGCTCCCTCGCTTTCGGACGTACCCCATTCCGTCCTGGGAAAGCTTTTCTGGCGTGACTGAATGGTCCCCGCGGGGACGTGATTCGTCGCCACCCCCTCGGTGGGATCTGCGAGGGAGGAGAAGTGGGAAATTCGGAGGATGCTAAAGGGGGATGCTCCGGGTGAACTGCGGGTGACCATGCAGCTCCCCCCTTCTCCCCCTCGAGCACGTAGACTGCCGCGCATGCCCTCCATCGTCTCGGCCAAGTTCGAGGACCTGGTCGCCGTCGGTCTGCGCACCCTGATCTCGCAGGACCCGAACCTGGAGCTGATCGCCGACGACGTCCCGCTCGACCAGATCGAGTCGGCGATCGACGCGCACGAGCCCGACGTCGTCCTGCTCAACTTCGGCACGCTGCCGAACCCGGCGCGGGTCTACCAGCTGCACCAGTCCCATCCGGACACGCGCATGGTGGTGCTCGCCAACCGACCCAGCTCGGCGGAGTGCAACCAGATGCTCTCCTTCGGCGCGACCGCCTGTCTCTCGAAGGAGACCGAGGCGCGCGACATCGTCAACGCGATCCACCTCGCCTCCCGCGGCATGCACGTGCTGCCGCGCTCGGCGGCCGGGGGCAACGGCTTCGAAGCGCTTCAGCTCGAGGGCTCGGACCTGATGACCCCGCGCGAGACCGAGGTGCTGGAGATGCTGCAGGAGGGCGCCACCAACGCCCAGATCGCACACCAGCTCTCGATCGGCATCGAGACCGTGCGCACGCACGCACGCAACATCTTCCGCAAGCTGGGGATCTCCTCGCGGCGCGAGCTGGGCAAGCTTCCCCAGCGCTCCTAGCCGTCGCCTGGCGGAGTCCTCGCTCGCTTACGGGCTGGCGCCCGCCACGCTCCCTGCGTCCGCCGCCAGTGGCTAGGCGCGCTGGGCCGCGCGCAGAAGACCGCGCACGTTCAAGCAGCTCCGCCACCTGCACCGCGTTCAGCGCGGCGCCCTTGCGCAGGTTGTCGCCCACGATCCAGAGGTTGAGGCAGTGGTCGTGGGAGGGGTCGCGGCGGATGCGGCCGACGAGCACGTCGTCCTGACCGGCGGCGTCGAGCGCGAGCGGGTAGAGGCCGTCAGCGGGATTGTCGACGACCGTCACGCCGGGCGCGGAGGACAGCAGCTGGCGGCACTCCTCGGGCGAGAGCGGCTCGCGCGTCTGGACGTTGGCCGACACCGAGTGACCGGTGTAGACCGGGACGCGGGCGCAGGTCGCCGAGACGCCGATGTCGTCGCGGCCGAAGATCTTGCACGTCTCGCGCATGCACTTGCGCTCTTCGGTCGTGTAGTCGTCGCCGTCCTTGAAGCTCTCCACCTGCGGCAGCACGTTGAACGCGATCTGGTGCGGATAGACGGCTGGGCGCCGGCAGCTCCTGCGCCTCGACGACGGCCTGCGCCTGGCTGTGCAGCTCGTCGACGGCCTTCTGGCCGGTGCCCGAGACGGCCTGGTAGCTCGACATCACGAGCCGCTCGATGCCGGCGGCGTCGAGGATCGGCTTGAGCGCGACGACGGTCTGCATCGTCGTGCAGTTGGGGTTGGCGACGATGCCGCGGTGGCCGTCGAGCGCCTCGGGGTTGACCTCGGAGACGACCAGCGGCACGTGATCGAACATGCGCCAGTGCGAGGAGTTGTCGACCACGACCGCGCCCGCCTCGGCGAAGCGCGGCGCCCAGGCTCGCGCTGGTAGCACGAGCCGGCGGAGAACAGCGCCAGGTCGAAGCCCTGGATCGACTCGTCGTCGAGCGCCTGGACGGTGAGGTCGACGTCGCCGTAGTCGATCGTGCGCCCGGCCGAGCGCTCGGAGGCGAACGGCACCACCTCGTCGGCGGGGAAGCTGCGCTCGCGCATGACGCCGAGCATCGTGGAGCCGACGGCGCCGGTGGCGCCGACGACGGCGACCCTCACTGGGCCACCTTCGGGCGGTGGTCGCCCGCGACGTCCTCGCGCAGCACCGAGTCCTCGCCGAGGCCGAAGGCGCGGTGCAGCTCGCGCACGGCGGTCTCGACGAACTCCTCGCGCACGACGCACGAGATCTTGATCGGCGAGGTGGAGATCATCTCGATGTTGACGCCGGCGTCGCCGAGCACGCTGAAGGTCTTGGCCGCCACGCCGGGGTGGCTCTTCATGCCGGCGCCGACGACGGACACCTTGCCCATGTGCTCGTCGGCCTGGACGTCGCCGATGCCCAGCTCGGCCTGGAGCGCCAGCAGCGCCTCGCGCGCCTGCACCGCGTCGTCGCGCGGGACGGTGAAGGACATGTCCGCGCGCGCGCCGTCGGTCTGCGGCTCGTTCTGGATGATCATGTCGACGTTGATGTTCGCGTCGGCCAGCGCCGTCAGCACCCTGCCGGCGATGCCGGGCACGTCGGGCAGGCTTGTGAGCGTGATCCGCGCCTCGGCGGTCGAATGGGTGATGGCGGTTACAAGAGGTCTTTCCACTGTGTGCTCCTCGTCGATCACGAGCGTACCGGGACCGTCCTCGAAGCTCGAACGGCAGTGGATGGTGACGCCGTGGTTGCGTGCGTACTCGACCGACCGCAGCTGCAGAACGCCGGCGCCGGAGGCGGACATCTCGAGCATCTCCTCGAAGGTGACGACGTCCAGCTTGCGCGCCTCCGGCACGATGCGCGGATCGCGCGGAAAAGACGCCGGCGACGTCGGTGAAGATCTCGCAGACCTCCGCGCCGGTGGCGGCGGCCAGCGCCACGGCGGTGGTGTCCGAGCCGCCGCGGCCGAGCGTCGTGACGTCGAGCGAGCTCTCCGAGACGCCCTGGAAGCCGGCGACCAGCACGATCCGGCCGGCGTCCAGCGCCTCGCGGATGCGGTGGGCCTTGACCTCGATGATGCGCGCCTTGGTGTGCGAGGTGTCGGTGACGATGCCGGCCTGGGAGCCGGTGAAGGAGATCGCCTCGTGGCCGAGGTCGTTGATCACCATCGCCGCCAGCGCGCAGGAGATGCGCTCGCCGGTCGAGAGCAGCATGTCCATCTCGCGCGGATGCGGCCGCTCCGACACCTCGTGCGCGAGCGCCACGAGCTCGTCGGTGTGCTTGCCGCGCGCGGACAGGACGGCGACCACCCGGCTGCCCTCCTCCGCCCGCTCCACGATGCGCTTGGCGGCACGCTTGATGCGCTCCGCGTCGGCGACCGAGGTGCCGCCGAACTTCATCACCACCGTCTGCGAGTCGGCGTGAGCCATGACGGCGAAAGATAGCCTCCGCACGCCGTGAGTCCGGGAAGACGTCGAATCGCGCTGGTCCTGGCGACGTTCGCGGTCGTGGCGGGACTGGTCGTGGCGTCGGTCGTCGGGGGCGACGACTCCGCTCCCACCAGCTCGCTGCCGACCGCCGGCGTCGCCGACGGACCGCGGCTGGCCGGGCCCTGCGAGGCGCCGGTCACGCGCGCCGCACGGGTCGCATGCGGCCTGACGCTCGAGGCCAAGGTCGCGCAGCTGCTGCTGCTCGGCCAGGCGCCGGCCGGCGAGCTGCGCCGCCTCGGCGTCGGCGGCGTGGTGATCGGCGCGTCCTCGGCGGCCGGTCTCGCCGCCTCGCCACCGCCCGCCCGCGGCCGCCTGGCGCCATGGGTGCTGGCCGTGCAGGAGGGCGGCGAGCGCAACGCGCTCGCCGGCCTGCCGCCGGTCGCGTCGCCCGCCGACCTGCCGAGCGCCCGCGCCGCCGCGTCCGAGGCGCGCGCCTCGGCGCGCTCGTTGCACGGCGCCGGCGTGGACGGCGTGCTCGGCCCGGTCGTCGACGTCGGCGTCGAGGCCGGCAACGCGCTCGGGACGCGGGTCTACTCCGACGATCCCGACGAGGTGTCCGCCTACGCCGAGCAGGTGGTGCGCGCCTACCGTCGCGAACGCAGCTTCAGCGCCGTCGAGCACTTCCCCGGCCTTGGCACCGCCGACGCGCTGACGACCGACGGACCGGCGAGCGTCGGCCTGACCCTGCGCGAGCTGCGCGAGCGCGACCTGGGTCCGTTCGACGCGGCGATCGCGGCCGGCGTGCCCGCCGTGGTGGTCGGCCACGGCCTCTACGAGCTGACCGGCTTCGTCACGCCCGCCTCGCTGTCGAGCTCCGTCGTGACGAAGCTGCTCCGCGAGCAGCTCGGCTTTCGCGGCGTCGCGATCACCGCCGACCTCGCCGAGCCGGCCGTCTCGCTGACGACGCCGGCGCCGAAGGCCGCCGTCCAGGCCTTGCGCGCCGGGGCGGACCTCGTCTACTTCTCCGGGCCGCCGGCGGTGCAGCAGGCCACGTTCGACGCGCTGCTGAAGGCCGTGCGGACGAAGCGGATCAGCCGGGAACGGCTCGACGAAGCGGTGCTGCGCGACGTGGCGGCCAAGCGGGACTACGGCCTGCTGCGCTGACGCCGGCCGTCAGGCGGGCTGCTCGGCCGCCGGCTCCAGCTCCACGCGGTTGTCGTTGAACGTCGGCGCCGGCGGGGTCTCGGCCGTCAGCAGTTGCGACGTCGTCGCCTGGGGGCTGCGACCGCCGGCGTAGTCGCGGTTCCACCAGCCCATCGGCGCGACGAGCACGCCGGGACGGGCGTCGTCGGAGACGCGGGCGACGCAGCGGAAGTCGCCGCGGTCGTTGAAGACCCGGACGAACGCGCCGTCCGCGACCCCGCGTGCGGCGGCGTCGGTCGGGCTCAGCACCACCTCGGGGTGTGGCTGGGCCGCGTGCTGGCGCTGCTGGTTGGCGAAGGTGGAGTTGAGGAAGAGGTGCGTCTTGGGCGTGATCAGCGCGAGCGGGAAGCGCTCGGCCAGCCCGGCGTCGGCGACCTCGGCCGGCGGTCGATAGTCGGCGTGCAGCGCGACCTTGCCGCTGGCGGTGCCGAAGCCGCCCTCGGCGTGCGGGGTGGGACCCTGGCCGAGGTCGACCTTCTGCCAGCCGCGCTCGCGCAGCGCGTCCATGCCGGTGCCCTCGAGCAGCTGGGCCATCAGCTGCTCGTCCGAGTCGGCGAAGCAGGGATCGTCGAGGCCCAGGCGAGCGGCGAGCAGGCGGAAGGTCTCGGTCACCGCCTTGGCGTCGCCGCGCGGCGCGATCGCCGGCTCGTTCCAGGTCACGTAGTGGTGGCCCCAGGAGAAGACGACGTCGAGGTGCTCCAGCTGGGTGGTGGCGGGCAGCACCACGTCGGCGTGGGCCGCGGTGTCGGTCATGAACTGCTCCAGCACGACCGAGAACAGGTCCTCGCGCCGCAGACCGGCCAACACGCGCTCTTGGTCGGGTGCGATCGCGGCGGGGTTGGAGCTCCAGCAGACGAACGCCTTGATCGGCGGGGCGAGCGTCGGATCGGTCAGCGTCTCCCCCAGCCGCGCCATGTTGATCGTGCGCACCGGCGCCGGACGCAGGTCCTCGCGCATCAGCGCGTAGGAGCTGACGGCCGCGGCCGTCGCGGTCGGGATGTACGAGCAGCCGCCGCCGCGGTCGCGCCAGGCGCCGGTCAGCGCCGGCAGCGAGGCGATCGTCGAGTAGGCGGCGGGCGCGCCGAGGTGGCGCTGGGCGCCGACGCCGAGCCGTAGCAGCGCCGGTCTGGTGCTCGCGAACGCGCGTCCCACCCGCTCGATCTGCTCGACCGGCACGCCGCAGAGCTCGGCACAGCGCTCCAGCGGATGCTCGGCGAGCGTCGCGAGCAGCTCATCGTAGCCTTCGGCATGGGCGCGACAGAAGTCGTCGTCCTGCAGGCCCGCGTCGACGATCGCGCGCATCATCCCGATCGCGAGTGCGGCGTCGGTGCCCGGCAACGGCCGCAGGTGCTCGTCCGCGACGCGCGCGGTGCGACTGCGGAAGGGGTCGACCACCACCAGCCTCGCCCCGGCTGCGCGGGCGTCGAGCAGCTTGCGCCAGAGGTGCGGCGCGGTCGACATCGGATTCCAGCCCCAGACGAGCAGGTAGCGCGCGTGCGGCCACTCCTCGGGATCGACCTCCGGCGAGATCCCGTGCGCGGCCGAGACCCCGACCATGCCCGCCGTGGCGCAGATCGTGCGCTCCAGCGCCGTGGCGCCGATGGCGTTGAGCACGCGCGCGCTCATCGTGTTGCCTTGCAGCAGGCCCTGGGTGCCCATGTAGCTGTAGGGCAGGATCGACTCGCCGCCGTGCTCGTCGCGCGCCCGGGCGAGGCCGTCGGCGACGAGCTCGAGCGCCTCGTCCCAGCTCGCCTGGCGGAACTCGCCGGCGCCCTTCGGCCCCGTGCGCACCAGCGGCGTCAGCAGACGGTCGTCGGCGTATACGCGATCGAGGTAGTTCGAGACCTTGCCGCAGAGGAAGCCGGCGGTGATCGGATGCTCCGGATCGCCGGCGACCGCCGTCGCCCGGCCGTCCTCGACGGTCACGTGCATCGCGCAGGTGTCCGGACAGTCGTGCGGACAGGCAGCGCGCACCAGGGCCATGGGTCGATGCTACGCCGTCAGCCCGCTGCGCGGGTCAGAGTGCCTGACGGCCCCTGAACGCTCGACCGAGCGTGATCTCGTCGGCGTATTCCAGGTCCGAGCCGACCGGCAGGCCGCTGGCGAGCCGCGTGACGACCATCTGCGGCGCGCGCTCGCGCAGCGCGTCGGCGAGGTAGAGCGCGGTGGCCTCGCCGGTGGTGGTCGCGTTGGTGGCGATCACGACCTCGCGGATGTCCGCCCCACCCTCGACGCGAGACAGCAGCTGGGCGATGTGCAGGTCCTCGGGATCGACGCCGTCGATCGGCGACAGCGCGCCGCCGAGCACGTGGTAGCGGCCGTGGAACTCGCCCGAGCGCTCGATCGGGATCACGTCGCTGGGCTGCTCGACGACGCAGATCACGCTCGCCTCGCGACGCTCGTCCTGGCAGATGCGGCAGGTCGCCTCGGTGGCGAGGTTGAAGCAGACCTCGCAGCGCCCGACCTTCTCCTTGACCTCGCGGATCGCGGTCGCGAGCGCCAGCGCCTCCTCGTCGGAGACGCTGAGCAGGTGGAACGCGAGCCGCTGCGCGGTGCGCTGGCCGATGCCGGGCAGCCGCGCGAGCTCGGTGATGAGCTGGTTGACCGGTGCTGCGAACAGGCCGACGAGAGTAGCCACGCACGCGGTCGCGTCGCCAAACCGCGGTGCGAGCGAAGCGCGTAGTCGACTTTGGACTAAATAAGGCTGAATATTTGATCTCTCTATATTTATTTGTATTGATTGCTTAACCTATCTCTCCTGGCCCCGAGCAGAAGGAGCGACATCGATGGCTGTGCGCTATGTCCCGATCGACGGCGAGGTCGTCTCGGCAGAGTGGCATGCGGTCTTGGCTGACATGCGCGCCGACGGCGTGTGGTTCAACGTCAACGAGGGCAAGCGGACGATGGAGCGCCAGTGGCACTTCTGGAACCTCTTCAAGCACCAGAACGGCAACGTCGCGGCCTACCCGTCGCCCACTGCCCCTCACATCCGCGAGGGCCAGATCGACCATGCGATCGACTTCGACAACGACGCGGGCGTCTTCGCCTGGCTGACGGCGCACGGCCTGGAACCGGCGCGGACCGTCAGCTCTGAGAGCTGGCACATCGAGTGCCCTGCGCGGGCCCTGAGTGCCTATGCCGCTACACACGGGCCGAACGCACAGGCCAAGATCCTCCAGCCGCTCGGGAGAGCCCAACGCCAAGCCGCGGCGCGGCTGCTCTACCACCGCCGCCAAGCGATCGCCGAGGCCATGACCGGCAAGGGCCCCAGATACCGCAGAGCGGTCGCCTGGCGCAGGTTCTGGCACCGGCGCGCCGAGCTGCTGCGGAGTCGAGCAAGAGGCGAGCGCGCAGCAATCCTGGAACGGGTGCTGAAGGACAAGGACGGGTGGATCGATGCTTAGACCAAGCAGGCGCGGCGCCGAGCTGATCGCGAGCTTCGAGGGTTTCGTTCCCCATCCCTATCGGGACGCCGTCGGGGTGTGGACGATCGGCTACGGCCACACGAGCGGCGTCGGCCCCAACACCCCACCCGTCACCAAGGCCAAGGCGCTCGAGCTGTTGATGTCGGACGCGTCCGGCGCGGCGGACGTGGTGCGCAAGCACGTCCGCGTCCCCGTCAACCAGGCCGAGTTCGATGCGCTCGTCTCGTTGACGTTCAACATCGGCGCCGGCGCCTTCGCGTCCTCGACCGTGCTCCGCGAGCTGAACGCCCATCATCGCTTCCGGGCCGGAGCTGCCTTCCTGCTCTGGGTCAAGGGCGGCGGGATCACGCTGCCCGGGCTCGTTCGCCGCCGCATCGCCGAGCGCAAGCTGTTCCGTCGCACGTCGGGACCGCGCATCCTGCCGGCCTGAGCAAGCCCGCTCGGCCTGCCGGCTAGAAGCCCGGCAGCCCCAGGCCGCCCAGACCGCCGGCGCCGCCGAGTCCGCCGGTGGCCGCGCCCATCTTGGTGGCGGCGACTTCCTGCGCGGCGCGCAGGCCCTCGTTGACGGCCGCCTGGACCATGTCCTGCAGCAGCTCGACGTCCTCGGGATCGACCGCCTCGGGATCGATCGTCAGCTCCTTGAGCTCGAGCTCGCCGCTGACCTTGACGTTCACCATGCCGCCGCCGGCGCTCGCCTCGACGATCTCGTTCTTGAGCTCCTCCTGCGCCTTGGCCATCTCGGCCTGCATCTGCTGGACCTGGCGCATCATCTGGTTCAGGTTGGGCTGCTTGGGCATGGCGGTGGCTACTCCTTGGACTCGGGCTCGTCGTCGAAGACCTCTTCGGCGGCCAACTCGCTCTTGAGGCGCTCGATCAGCTCTTCCTCGCTGAGCGTCACCGGTTCTGTGGCCGTCGCGTCCTCGGTGAGCTCGTAGGCGACGACGACGCCGGGGCCGGCGATGCCGTGCAGCGCCCGCTCGACCAGCTGCCGGCCCTGCTCGGCCTTCTTCTTGGCGAAGGAGGCGGAGGCCGGGAAGGCGAGCGTCAGCCGGTTGCCCTCGACCGACACCGGCCTGGCGTCGCCCAGTACCGCGCCGAGCATCCCGTTCTCCTCCCGCACCGCCTCGGCGACCGCGGGCCAGAGCGTGCGCAGCTGGTCGATGTCGAGCACGGGCGTCGGAGTGTTCTGGGGGGCGGCCTCGGGCGCTGGCTGCGGTTCCGGTTCCGGCTCCGCCACAGCGGGTGCCGCGGCCGCGCCGTTGGCCACGACGGGGGCCGAGGGAGTCCGCTCGGCGACGGGAGGTTCGGCTGGTGGGGGCGTGGGAGCGACCGGGGCAGGTGCTCCGCCCGCGAGCTGCCCCTCCAGCTGCTCGATCCGAGCCAGCAGTCCCTGCAGCGACAGGTCCGCCTGCGGCTGTGCGGACTTCAGCAGCGCCAGCTCGAGCTGGATGCGCGGCTCGGAGCCCTCCTTGACCGCGGCGATGCCGGTGGCGAGGAACTCGATCGCGCGCACGATCTCCCCCTGCGGGAAGCGGGCGGCCTGGCTGGCGAGGCGGTCGGTGTGCTCGGCGGTGACCGAGAACGAGTCCGGCACCTCGCCGAGCGTCTGCACCACGAACAGGTGGCGCAGGTGGGCGGCGAGGTCGCGCATGAACTGGCGGACGTCGCGCCCGGACTCGGACAGCCGCTGCACGCACAGCAGCGCGTCGCGGGCGCTGTGGTCGGCGAGCGCGTCGGCGGTGTCGAGCACCAGCTCGGCGTCCGCCACGCCGAGGATGTCGAGCACGTCCTCGAGCTTGACCTCGTTGCCGCCGTAGGTGACGAGCTGCTCGAGCGTGCCGAGCGCGTCGCGGAAGCTGCCGGTCGCGGCGCGGGCGATCATGCCGAGGGCCGGGTCTGGCACCTCGATGCCCTCCTCGGCGGAGACGCGGCGCAGCACGCCGGCGAGCTGCTCGAGCGACGGGCGATGGAAGTCGAAGCGGTGGCAGCGATCGACGATCGTCGCCGGCACCTTGTGCGCCTCGGTCGTCGCGAGCACGAACACGACGTGCGAGGGCGGCTCCTCGAGCGTCTTCAGGAACGCGTTCCAAGCCGCCTGGGTGAGCATGTGCGCCTCGTCGAGGATGTAGACCCGGTAGCCGCCCTGCATCGGCGCCAGCGCGACGTTCTCGCGCAGCTCGCGGATGTCGTCGACCGAGTTGTTCGAGGCGGCGTCCATCTCGACCACGTCCAGCGAGGTGCCGGAACGGATCGCCTTGGCGGCGGGGTCGTCGGCGTCGAAGTCCGTGCTCGGACCGCCCGAGGCGTTCAGCGCGCTGGCGAGCAGCTTCGCCATCGAGGTCTTGCCGGTGCCGCGGGACCCGACGAACAGGTAGGCGTGGTGGACCTTGTCGAGCTCGATCGCGTTGCGCAGCGTGCGCACGATGTGCTCCTGCCCCACGACCTCGTCGAAGGTGCGGGGCCGGTGGCGGCGGTAGAGCGAGAGCATCGGCCCGACCATGCTAGCTGCGAACGCTCCGGCCGATAACTGAGGGCAAACCATGCGACTCGTAGGCACCCGACGCTTCGTCGCCGGCACCGCTCTGGGCCGGGACGTCCCCCCGAACGCGGGCGAGGCACCGCTGCTGCGCGCTGGCCTGGAGCTGACCGAGGCCCACCGCGAGGCGCTGCTGCGCGCCGGCATCAACGCGATCTACGTCGACGACGGCGTCAGCGCCGACATCGAGATCGTCACCGCCCTCTCCGACAGCACCCGCCGCGAGGCGCGCAGCGCCCTGCACGACGCGTTCAAGTCCGCCCCGACCGTGATCGCCGGCGGCGGCACGTTCTCGAACGAGCAGATGCGCGACTTCACCGTCGTGGTCGAGCAGATCGCCTCCGAGATCTCGTCGGTCGGCGACGCGGCGCTCGCGCTCAGCGACCTCTCCGCCTCGGACGCGTACACGATGGAGCACACGATCGACGTGACGGTCGTCGGCCTGCTCGTCGCCCGTCACCTGTTCCAGACGCGCGGGCGCGTGGACTGGCGCGGCGAGCGCAGCTACGACCGCCTCGACCACCACCTGACCCAGCTCGGCGTCGGGCTGTTCCTGCACGACATCGGCAAGCTCGCGATCCCTGCCGGGATCCTGCACAAGCCCGGCCCGCTGAGCGACGAGGAGTGGGAGCTGATCCGCCAGCATCCGGAGATCGGCATCCAGATGGTGCCCAGCGACGCGATCTGGCCGCGCGCCAAGGACGTGATCCGCTCGCACCACGAGCGCTGGGACGGCAGCGGCTACCCGCGCGGCCTCGAGGGCCAGGACATCCAGCCGTTCTCGCGCATCGCCGCGGTGGCCGACGTCTTCGACGCGATCACGAGCGAGCGCTCGTACGCGGCCGCGCAGCCGCAGCACGTCGGTGTCGAGACGATCCGTGCCGGCGCCGGCACGCTCTTCTGTCCCGAGGTGGCGGAGGCGTTCCTCGAGATCGTGCCGCCGTACCCCCCTGGTCACGAGATCGTGCTCGCCGACGGCAGCGAGGGGATCGTCGTCTCGGTGCCGCCGAAGCAGGTCGACCTGCCACTCGTGCGCGTGGTGCGCGACGGCGACGGCAACGACCTTGCCGAGCCGCACGAGGTGGCGCTCAGCGAGCGCCCCGCGCTGGCGCCGCGCACGCCCGCGCCCGCCGGCGCCGCGTTCTAGCGGGCGGCCTTGAAGCCCGCGTTGCCGACGCAGTTGCCGAGCGACATCTCGACGCGGCCGTCCTTCACCGCACCGTTGCGAAGGCGGCCGCGGATGCGCACCGAGCCGCCGCGCGGCGGCCCCGTGGCGACGAAGCGCCCGTCCGGCGCGATCCGCGCCCGCTCGACCACGGCCGTGGCGATCTGGGTCGTGAACTGACCGGCGACCACGCCCGGGCAGAGCAGCGGCACCTTGGCGTCGAAGCTCGTCAGCGTACGACCGGCGCCGGTGATGCGGAAGCTCACCGAGCGCAGCCCGCGCCCCTTGCCGGCGTAGGAGCCGTCGTCGGCTCGATCGGTCTTCCAGCCGCTCGCCCGCCGCACGTTCACCGCGTGCGCCTTGCTCGTGACCGTCGCGCTGCCGAGCTTCGCCGTCACCCGCAGCGCCTGCTTGCCACGCGGCAGCGTCACGCTCGCCTCGCCCTTGCCCGGCGAGCCGACCCTGGGCTTGGCCGTGGAGCGCAGCTCCAGGCGGCGCACCGGCCCGACCTCGTAGCTGCCCGGACAGCCGGTGCAGATGCGCCAGACCTGCAGTAGTAGGTGCCGGGCGTCTCCTGCGGGCGCGGCGGCGAACCGCCGGCGAGCAGCGCGGCGCGATCGGCACACCCCTGCCAGGCATGCGCGCGAGTGTAATAGCGGACCGTGCACCCCGTCTCTGAAGCAGGGTCCCGGGCGTGCCCGCCACCACTCGACTCGAGTCAGGCTGTTCCGCGGCGCATGAGTGGGATCGCTTAAGGCTGCTTCCTCCCGGATCTGACCTGGTTCGCAAGCACTCACCGCGCGGGACCCGACCGTCAGCGCCTTGCGATGGCGTACTGACCCCGAGGCCCAAACCCCTCGAACGGGAATTCGGCCTCGCTAGAGCGGATTGCGAGTGACAGGGCACCGCTAATTCCCCGCCTAGCACGGTCCGCTGCGGAGAGTAGCGGCATACAGTGGGCGACACCAGCGACCCCCGGAGGCCACGATGCCCGACCGACAGCCCGTCTCGACCCCCGACGCCCCCGCCGCGATCGGCCCCTACAGCCAGGGCATGCGCAGCGGCGACCTGCTCTTCTGCAGCGGCCAGCTGCCGCTCGATCCGTCGTCGGGGGAGCTCGTCGAGCTCGACATCGACGGTCAGGCGCGGCGCTGCCTCGACAACCTGCAGGCGGTCTGCGCCGCTGCCGGCGGCGAGCTCGCGAACGCGGTCCGCTGCACCGTCTACCTCACGGACATGGGCGACTTCGCACGCGTGAACGAGGTCTACGCCGAGTTCTTCGGCGACGAGCCGCCGGCGCGCGTGGCGGTCGCGGCGGCGGGGCTGCCGAAGGGCGCGGACATCGAGATCGACGCGATCGTGGCGCTCTAGGACGCTCGATGAGCCGCTTCACGGACTCCGGGCGCGGCATCGCCAGCATCGTGCTGACGGTGGTCGCAGCCGTCCTGCTCGCGCTCGGCACCGTCGCCTTCTACGCGCGCACGCAGGTGATCGACCAGCGGGCGTTCGCCGACCGCGCCGCCGACGCCCTCGCCGACGACGACGTGCGCGAGCTCGTCAGTCGCGAGATCGTCACCGGGCTGATCGACAACGGCACGCCGGACCTCGTCGCCGCGCGGCCGCTGCTGGAGACGATCGTCGCCGCGGCGCTGCAGACCGAGCCGTTCGAGCGCCTGTTCCGCTCGGCGGCGGTCGAGGCCAACAAGACCTTCTTCGAGCGCAACCACGAGAGCGTCGCGCTGAACCTCTCGGACGCCGTGCAGGTGGTCCGCTTCGTCGCGCGCTCGATCTCCCCGCGCGTGGCCCAGGAGCTGCCGCGCAGCCTCGAGCCGGACCTGCTGCGGCTGCAGCGACGCGAGTTCGCGGCCGGCACGCTGCAGGTGGCCGACAAGGTGCGCGTGCTCGGGATCGTGCTGCCGCTGCTGGCGCTGCTCGGCTTCGCGCTCGCGGTGGTGGTCTCTCCCGAGCGGCGCATCGGCGTGCTGCGCTGCGGCGTCGGGATCGGCGCGACGGGCGTCGTGCTGGCGGCGGCGCTGCTGATCGTGCGTGCGCGCACGCTCGCCGGAGTCGAGGGTGCCGGCGAGGTCACCGACGCGGACATGCAGGCCGCCGTCGGCGGGGTGCTCGGCGCGTTCTTCGGCGACCTGCTCAGCTGGGCGCTGCTGCTCGCCCTCGGCGGCATCGTGGTCGCCGCTGCCGCGGTGGCGCTCGACCCCGAGGACGTCGAGGTTCCGCAGGCGCGCCTGCGCCGGGCGCTGTTCACTCGCCCGGAACGGGCGTGGCTGCGCGCGCTGCGAGGTGCCGCGACGGTCGCGCTCGGGGTGTTCGTGGTGCTGTCGCCGCAGGTCGCCCTGCAGCTGGCCGCGCTGCTGATCGGCGCCTACCTCGTCTTCTTCGGCACCAGCGAGCTGCTGGCGCTGCTGCAGCGACGCGGCGTGACCCGGGTCGAGGCCGAGCGCCACCGCTGGCGGGCGCTGGCCGCCTCCGCGACGGTGGCGCTGGCGGCCGTGGCGGCGGCGGTCATGGTCGTGCTGGTCGTGACCGACTCGGACGAGCGCCCGTCCTCGAGCCTCGCTGCCGCCCGCGGACCGGACGGCGCGCTGCGCTGCAACGGCTCGATCGCCCTCTGCGACCTGCGCCTCAACGAGGCGGTGTTCGCGGGCACCCACAACTCGTTCTCGGCCGCGGACAGTCCCGGCTGGTCGATCACCAACCAGCGCCGCACGATCCCGCGCCAGCTGCGGGACGGCATCCGCCTGTTCCTGATCGACCCGCACTGGGGCGTCGCGTCCGGCGACCGCGTGAAGACCGACTTCGAGGCCGAGGGACGCGAGCGCAACAAGGTCGCGAAGGCGCTGCCGCCCGAGACGCTGCTGGCCGCCAAGCGCCTCGCCGGGCGGGTGGGGCTGCGCGGCGGAGAGGGTGGCGAGAAGGACGTCTGGCTCTGCCACACCGTCTGCGAGATGGGGGCGACGAAGATGGTCACCGCGCTCGCCGACGTCAGGAAGTTCCTCCAGGACGAACGCGGCGAGGTCGTGATCCTGTTCATCGAGCCCTACGTGCCGCCGAAGGCGATCGAGCGCGTCTTCGACGACGCCAAGCTGACCCGCTACGTCGCGCCGCTCGACCGCGACGCGCCGCTGCCGACGCTGCGGCACATGGTGCGCACGAACAAGCGCGTCGTCGTGTTCACCGAGCACGACGCGGACGGCACCGTGCCCTGGTATCTGGACGGCTTCTCGTTCGTCCAGGACACGCCGCTCGGCGAGGAGAAGGTCTCGCAGGCCTCCTGCCGACGCGAGCGCGGCACCGCCGACAGCCCGCTGCTGATGATGAACCACTGGGCCGACGTGGCGCCGCCGCGCCTGACGCCCAACCGGCCCTGGCTGAAGCGCGACGTGATCCTCGAACGCGCCCGCCGCTGCGGCCGCGTGCGTGGCATGCCGGTGAACATGATCCCGGTCGACTTCTACGAGGAGGGCGATCTGATCGGGGCCGTCGAGGAGCTCAACGCCGACGCGATCCAGCGCGTGCGGCGCGAGCGGCGCGTGCTGGCCGAGGCGGCGGCGGAGAACGTCGCCGACTAGCGGCGGGGGCGCATGCCCAGCAGCATGCGCTCGACCGCGTCGGCGACGAGCTCGTCGCGCTCGGCCTCGTCGACCAGCCCGCCGTTGATCAGCGAGGCGAGCCCTTGGAGCGCCGCGAAGGCGACGATGGAGATCCGCTCGGGATCGCCCGCGATGATCTCGCCGTCGGCCTGGCCCTGGGCGACGAGCGCGAGCGGAGCGGCGAACGCCCGCTCGGAGGCCTGGCGCAGCGTCTCGTCCGCGTCCGGGCTGTGCTTGACCGCGAACATCAGCTCGAGCAGCGCGGCGTGCTCGGTGGCGAAGCGGACGTAGGCGTGGGCGAAGGCGCGCAGGCGCGCGTCGAAGGCCTCGCCGGCGGCGTCCATGGCGGTCTCCAGCTCGCCCCCGAGGCGCTCGAAGCCGTCCTCGGCGAGCGCGTCGAGCAGCCCCTGCTTGTCCGGGAAGTGACGGCGCGGCGCGGCATGGCTGACACCGGCCTGGCGCGCGAGCTCCCGCAGCGAGAGGTCCCGGATGCCGCCGTCGGCGAGCGCGCGCTCGGCGTGGCCCAGCAGCTCCGAGCGCAGGTTGCCGTGGTGGTAGGGCCGAGTCGACGCCTCCATCGTCCGATCGATCCTACCGTCTCATGTTGTCGTTGACATCAATGTTGTCATCAGCTACTTTGTCGGCATGAGCGCCTCGCGTTGGACCGCCCAGGATCTGCCCAGCCTCGACGGTCGCACGGCCGTGATCACCGGAGCCAACAGCGGCCTCGGACTCGTGACCGCCCGGCTGCTCGGCGGTGCCGGCGCCCGCGTGGTGCTCGCCGTGCGCGACGTCGCCAAGGGCGAGCGCGCCGCCGCCTCGATCGAGGGCGCGAGCGAGGTGCGCCAGCTCGACCTCGCCGACCTCGCGTCGGTGCGCGCCTTCGCCGAGAGCTGGAACGAGCCGCTCGACGTGCTGATCAACAACGCCGGCATCATGGCGGTCCCGAAGGCCCGCACGGCCGACGGCTTCGAGGCGCAGATCGGCACCAACCACCTCGGCCACTTCGCGCTCACGAACCTGCTGCTGCCGCACGTCGGCGATCGCGTCGTGACGGTCTCTTCGGGCGCGCACCGCATGGGCTCGATCCGCCTCGACGACCTCAACTGGGAGCAGGGCCGCTACGAGCGCTGGCGCGCCTACGGCCAGTCCAAGCTCGCAAACCTGCTGTTCACCTCCGAGCTGCAGCGGCGCCTCGAGGACGCCGGCTCGGACGTGCGCGCGCTCGCCGCCCACCCCGGCTATGCGTCCACCAACCTCCAGAGCCACACCGGCAGCCGCCTCCAGCATGCGCTGATGGTGGTCGGCAACCGCCTGCTCGCCCAGAGCGACGAGATGGGCGCTCTGCCGAGCGCCTATGCCGCGACCCAGGACGTCCCCGGCAACAGCTACGTCGGCCCGGACGGCATCGCCGAGCAGCGCGGCCATCCCAAGCTCGTCGGCCGCAGCGGCGCCGCCCGCGACGCCGAGACGGCGCGTCGTCTCTGGGACCTGTCCGAGCAGCTGACCGGCGTGAGCTTCCCGCTCGCGCGCGCCGCCGCCTAGGGCGTACACTCTGGCCCTCTCCCGGGCGCGTAGCTCAGCGGGAGAGCGCTCGCCTCACACGCGAGAGGTCGCTGGTTCGAACCCAGCCGCGCCCACTCCGGCCGATCCCGCCGCCGCTCCTACCGCGTGATCAGCAGCGTGTAGCGCTTCTGCCCCGCCTTCAGGACGCGGTTGCCCTGGAAGCGCACGGTCAGCCGCAGGCTCGTGGCGCTGCCGACCTTCTTGCGTGGCACGTTCACGGTCTTGGCGAAGCGGCACTTGCCCTTCTTGAGCTTCAGCTTCACGGTGCGGGTGGCGAGCTTCGTCTTCTTCTTCTTGAGCGTGAGCTTGATCTTGCCCTTGCAGGCGTTGGCCAGGCTGACGCCCTTCGGCGGCTTCACGGCGCCGCGCATGCGCACGCGCACCTTGCGGCCGACGATCTTCGCCGTCAGCGAGTTGCCCTTGCCGGTGAAGTCGAAGCCGGCCGTCTGCGTGGGGCCGCTGGGGCCAGGGCCGGGTCCGGGAGTTGGACCGGGCCCAGGTCCGCCAGTGCCAGGCGTGCTGTTGGCCTGGGTGGTGAGCATCAGCTTGCCGCCGGTGCCGCCGACCGCGCCCTGAGCGGCGCTGGCGAGCGCGACCGAGCGCCAGTCCTGGGTAGTGAGCGCGCCGTCGCCGCCGTTCCAGTTGAAGTCGCGGCCGTTGACGGACGTCAGTACGTGGCCGCCGTTGCCGGCCGAGAGCACGGTGCCGCCGGCGAAGTCCACGTCGGTGGGGCCGGTGGACGGGAACGGATGGGCGTCGTCGTTGAGGACGCGGAACCACTCGGTCGTCTGGTAGGCGTCCTCGGTGTACTGCGCGGTCGAGTTGCCGTATGGCGCGCCGGAGACCGCCCAGAGCCGGTTCGGGTTCTCGGGATCGCCGGCGATCCGGCCACCGATCTCGAAGCCGTTGGCGGCGCCCTCGGGCTTGGTCTGAGTCTCGCCGGCGAGGTTGTCGGTCGAGAACGCGATGCCGCTGAAGCCCGCGGAGGCGAGGTAGAACACGTCCGGGTTCGCGGTGACGAACATGTCCGTGAAGCCACCGGTCTGCTCGACCTTGCAGTTGTCTCCCGCCACCGGCGGGCTCTTGCGGTTGGCATCCACCCAGGTTCCGGCCGCGCCGACGTTGCTGGCGACGCCCGGCTGAGAGGTGGCGAGCCGGCGCTCGGCGCCGCCGACCCAGGCGCGGCCGCCGCCCGCGAAGTGGACGAAGTTGACGTCGCCCAGCGGCACGTTGAAGGTGCACTGGTTCGCGCTGCCGTCCCCGATGTTGGAGACCGGGATGCCGGCGGCTGGGACGGCCGTCCACGAGTCGCCGCCGTTGACCGAGCGCAGCACCTGGCCGCCGTCTCCGACCGCGAGGCCGATCGCGCCGCCGGCCTGGAACTCGATGTCGTTGAGCGCGATCGCGCTCGCGGCCCGCACGACGTGGAAGCCGCTCAGATCCGCGTTGCGCTTGTAGATCGCCCCGGCTGCGGTGGTGAACCAGAAGCGCGTGTCGCTCTGGTACTCGATCGCCGTGATCGTGCTCGACGTGCCGGAGGGGGCTTCGGTCCAGATGCCCGCGGACGCGGAGCCGGCGAGGGCTCCGAGCCCAACGGCGCAGAGTGTGGTCAGGACGAGCGAGCGAACGACGCGTGACAAGGCGGTGCCTCCCGGCGGCTAGGGGTTCCCGGCGTCACTCGGCATTCCCCCCAGGAACCTGAAGTCCTGCCCCCGATCACAGCCGATCGAACAGACGCGGCAGCCAGCTGGCGCGTCTGCCGCGCCGGCTCACGGCGCCGGAACCAGGTTCCAGTTCCAGGTCTGGTCGGGCGTCCCGGGACCGCCGTTGCCGAAGCCGCTGCCGCCGATGTGCCAGTCGACGCCGACGGGCCCGCCCGGAAGCGGGGCGTAGGCCATCCACGGCACGCCGGCCGCGGGCGACCAGTCGAACGGGTCGCCCTCGTCCTCGGGGTCCTCGCAGTTGAACTGCATCCCGGTCACCGTCTCGAGCAGCGGCGCGGGCAGCAGGAGCTGGTAGGTGCGCGGCGTGCCGTCGATCGCCCAGAGGACCGCCAGGCCCTGCAGGTCCGGCTCCCTCCGAGGTCGATCGTGCCGTTGCCCACCACGTCGCAGTCGCCGACGTGGCCCGTGTAGTGGTACTGGGCCGAGCCCGAACGCAACGTGTACTGCGCGTCGTTGCCGCCTGGCGAGGTCGGGCCGATCGAGCGGGCGTGGAAGTTGCCGTTGGTCCAGCTCGCGGAGATGCTGTTGCCGGTGCCGAGCTCGTCGGCGTCGTAGACGGCGCTGGCGTTGAAGGTGCCGTTGAAGGCGGCCGGCAGCGGGGGCGGCGGCACCTCGATCGGCTGCGACCACGGCCGCTCGGCCACGCCCGCCTTCGAGGTGGCCCGGACGCTGGCGCTGAGCGTGCCGCTGGCGGAGCCGCCGACGGTGTAGCCGAACGTCGCTCGCTGGCCGCCGGACCGCGTCGGGGAGAACGTGCCGTTGACTTGCGCCGAGAGGCGGGCGTCGAGCTCGCTCTCCTGGCCGTCCTGCTTGGCCACCGCGGTGGTGCGGAAGCTGCCGGCCTGGCTCCGCCTGACCGTGATCGACCCCGGCGCCGGGCTGTGCTCGAGCGTCGCGCAAGTGTTCGGCTGCTGCCAGCGCTCCTCCCGGTTGCGGTAGCCGGAGATCGCCTTCTCGACGATCGCGCGGAACTGCCGGTCGGCGTCGGCGCGGGCGCGCTGCTCGAGGTCGTCCTGGACCTCGGCACGGTCGGAGCCGTGGAGGCCGGCCATGTCGACGCTGACGGTGACGTCGCTGTGGGCCGGCTCGTAGGCGCCGCTGCGCATGTCCACGCGCGTCTCGCGGTTGATCCGGGTGCGGATCGAGATCGGCGCGAAGGCGCGGCTCGAGCCGCCGAGCGTGGCCGTCGAGACCTCCTCGTCGGTGACGTCGAGGTAGTCGAGCTTCGCGTCGGTGTCGGTCCAGCCCTCGAGCTTGGTCGTGCGCGTGACGCCGGACGACTGGCTCCAGACCTCGTCGTCGCCCCTCGAGACCGAGATCGAGACGAGCAGCTTGTAGCGGATCTTGCCGCGCAGCTGTCCCGCCGCGGTGGGACAGGCGGGCGCCTCGACCTCGTTCGGCTCGCAGGCGCCGAAGTCGAGGTCGGCCTTGACGGTGAGGCCGTTGCCGCTCAGCTCCAGCGCGAGCCCGGCGCCCTCGGAGCCGAGCGTGGCCGTGGCCCGTACGCGCGTGCCGCCGTCGTTGGAGGTGAAGGAGCTCTTCTCCTTGGCGCCCTTCGGAACGTCGGTGCAGCCCGTCGCGGCCGGGACAGCCCGTGCGCCAGCCCGGTCGGCGGCGGCGCTCGCGCTCAGGCCGTCGAGGCGCGCGAGCCCGCGCGACGTCGCCCGCGCCAGCAGCGCGGGGGCGCGCGGCCCGAGCTTGCGGATCAGCTTCGGCAGCGACTGCGCGCGCTTGCCGCGCCGGTTGCGCGTCTGCGACCAGTCCCTGCCGAACGCCGAGCGCGTCAGCAGCAGCCGCGGGTCGCCGGCCTTCGGCTTCGGCAGCACCCGCTTGGCGGGCAGGCAGGCGACGCGCTTGCCGGTGCGCACCCGGACGGTCTTCTGCTTGCAGCGCTTCGTCTTCTTCTTCGGCGCGGCCTGGGCCTCGGTCGCGTCGATCGGACCGGGCAACGGCGGGGCGGCGAGCACGAGGGCGAGCGCCGCGCAGAGCAGCACGGCGACGCTCGTGGCGTGCGCACGCCCGCGGGTCGTCCCCTCGGCGCGCCCATGCGAGTCCCGGCCAGGCAAGACCACTGGCCCCAGCCTACGCCCGCCCGCGGTCGCGCGCGCCGAGCAGCCGCGAGAGCCAGCCGGCCTTCCGGTCTCGCCGCTGCTGCGCGCTCACGCGCCGCCGTCGCCGCGCTATTCGCCCCGGGGGCAGGGGTTGGTCGATGGCTCTCTCGACGAGCGTGCCGAACAGGGGTCCCGAGGCCATGGCGTCCTCCAAGCGGGGGTTGCGAGTGGTCACCCGGACCATCGCTCGGGCACTGTGCGAACTTGCGGTCGGAGGGCTAGCCGACGGCGTGGCCGCCGTAGCCGAGGCGTTGCGCCTGGTCCTTGTCGACGATCTCCCGCCCGAGCGGCGTCAGCGAGACCGGGATCAACTTGAGGTTGGCCAGGCCGATCGGGATGCCGATGATCGTCAGGCACATCAGCACGCCGGTGACGAGGTGGCCGAGCGCCAGCCACCAGCCGGCGAGCACGAGCCAGATCACGTTGCCGATCGTCGACGGAGCGCCGTGGTCGGCGCGCTTGACGAGCGTGCGACCGAAGGGCCAGAGGCAGAAGAGCGCCATCCGCGCCGAGGCGATGCCGAACGGGATCGTGATGATCAGGATGAACATCACTAGCGCGGTGACGGCGTAGCCGAACGCCATCACGAGGCCGCCGAAGACGAGCCAGATGATGTTGAGCAGGACGCGCACGGGGCGACCCTAATCCACCGTGCGTCGCGGCGCCTCCTGCCGGCCGGTGAGCCTGCCGCAGGCGGTGAGCGCCAGCGCCGCGCACGCCAGCGGCAGGACCGTCGACCAGCGCCGTGCGCGTCGGGCGACGGCCATTCGCTAGCCCGGCTTGGAGCGCACGTCCGGAGCCTGGGAGCGCAGCCGCTCGAGCGCGCGCTCGAGTCGTGCGAGCTCGCGCGCCCGTTCGCGCGCGGTCCGGCGCGTCGTCGTCTGGTCGGCGCGCGCCTGCTCGAGTGTCTCGCGAGCGGCCTCGAGGCGAGCGGCGGCCTCGTCGCGGGCGGACTCGGCCTCTGCCAGCTCGGCCCGCGCCTCGTCGAGCGCGGCTTGCGCCGTGGCCACGGCCTCGGCATGGCGGCGCTCCTCGACCGTCGCGCCGCCGGACCGCTTGGAGGGGCTGCCGCGGCGCTGGGAGCCGCGGGTCGGCAGCGCCGCCTCGCCGAGCATGCCGAGGCCGGAGGCCTCGCGCTCGCGCAGCACCCGCCCCCCGGCCAGTTCCTCGCGCACCTCGTCGTCGAGCGCGGCGGCGTGCAGGGTGTTGCGCAGCCGCTCGAGCAGCGCCGGCCCGCCCTTGCCGCCCTCGGTGGCGATCGCGGCGGCGGTGTCGGCGAGCTTTGCCACCAGCGCGCGCTCGTCGCGGGTCGCGTCACGCAGCGGCGCGGCGTCACCGCCGGAGAGCAGTCCCTCGTGCGCCGTCCGCAGGCGCTCGCCGGCGGCCAGCAGCTCGTCGCGCTCGCTCTCTCGATGACGGGTGGCCTGGTTGATCGCCCAGGCACCGAGCGTCGGCTTGCGCAGACCCTTGACCTGCTCCGCCGCTTCGCGCTCGCCGTCCGCGCGCAGCCGCTTCGCCAGCTCGGCACGCTGGGCGACGAACTCGTCGAGGGGAAGGCCGTAGAGCCGGTCGATCTCGGCTTCCAGGTCCACGCCGACGAAGCGTACGGCCTGGCGGCGCCGGCTACGGCCCGTGGACGGTGATCCGCTGGCGGAAGCCGTGGATCGTGCAGACGAGCTTGTAGACCCCGCGCTTGCGCAGCGTGCGGGCGAACTCGCCGGAACTCTGGTCCTTGGAGTGGAATCTCCGCGGACCGGAGGCGACGGTCACGTTGTGGACCAGGCTGCCGCGCCAAACCCAGTGCACGCGCGTCCCGCTGGGGATCGAGAGCCGGCGCGGCTTGAACGAGTCGTCGCGGACGCTGACGTCCACCGTGCGCGCGGCCTTGCCGCGGGGAACATCGGCCGCATGGGCGACGGCCGCGCCCGCGAGGGCGACCGCGACGACGATGGCGAGCACGAGCCTCATCTCGAACTGATCTACGCACGCGCACGTGAACCTGTTCGAATGACGATGTCGAGAAGCGATGCTCACGCGCGCTGCGGGTCGAGATCGGATAGATGGGTTGCGCCTACTCCGGCGTCACCGCAAGCAGCAAGCAGTCGGCGATCTGTGGTGACGAGCGGCGCGTCGAGCGCCTCGGCCGTGGCCGCGTAGGCGGCGTCGTAGGCGCTCATCCGTTCGCGGAGAGCCCAGACGCGACGGAGGCGGGGTGCCGTGGCGTCCAGGATCACGTCGAGGTCGCCAAGCCAGGTGAGCGCCAGCGCGCCGTCGTCCGCGCTCAGCACCCCGTGTCGAGCGAGACGGCGCAGAGCGCTGGCCGCCTCGATCAGGCCGTGGGCCGCGGAGACGAGGACGAGCTGGTCCTCGGTCTGGAAGCGGTCGAGCAGCGCGTCGGCTCCGGCGCGATGCTCGCCGGAGATGACGAACTCCACCAGGACCGAGGCGTCGACGACCAGCAGCGCCGGCTCAGCCGGGGCCATCGGGACGCTCGGCGCGAATCAGCTGCGCGACGTCGACGTCGACCGGCCGGCGATGGCGGCGGATCTCCTCCACCAGCCGCGAGCGCTCGATCTGGTCGAGGCCGAGGCCTCGCCGCAGCACCTCGATGGCGCGGCGGTTCTTCGACATCCCATGTGCCTCCGCGTCCGCGGCTAGAGCCGCGTCCAACTCGGCCGGCACGTTGCGTAGGTGGAGCGTCGCCACGGTCGGCGATGCTAGCGGAACTGCTTGCATAGTGCTATCTCCTCGTTCCCGACCCTATCTAGTCGCCTTAGTGAGTCCGGCAAGCTCGAAGTTCGCCCCCTTAGAGCCGGGGCGCCGGCTGCTCTGTGCGGCGCCCCGGGGTCGGTGGTGGCTAGGAGCGCAGGCGGTCCGCCGCCGTCGGCGGTCTGGGCGCTGGAGGTCAACGAGCGAGACAGCTCGGCAAGGCTCCACAAGCCCGGATGGTCATGGACGAGAAGACCGAGGAGCGCCTCGTCGAGGCTGTCCTCGGAAGTACCGGCGCACGACGCCGGGTTACGCTGCGAATGCATGGGAGCTAATGCCTCCTGTGCCAGGCCCCGGGCGACGCCAATCGCGCCGGGGCCGATTTGTTTGTGAGCGGGAAAAATTAGACCGGCGAGCGGATGGACCCGGAGGCCCGCGCAGCACGGCTGGCAGCAGCCGATCAGCCGCCAGGTTGCGCTGTGGCCAGGCCCTGCTGCGCAGCCGCGGCAAGCAGGCGCCGGTCGTAGGCGACGAGTTCGTCTGGCTCGACCCGGAGAGCGGTCGCGAGGTGGATCGCATCGAGCGTCCGCAACGACGCCGACGCAAGCCCGGCAGCCGTGCGCAGCAGCGCATCCGTGATGTCGACGAGCACGCACGACGCCAGCAGGCGGTCGGTCTCGGAGCGGACGGCAGCCGCCGGGTTGGCGATCGCCGTCGCACGCGGTACCTCCACGAGCGAGATGCGGCTGGTCGCCAGCGCGCTGCCGCCGTCGACATGTGCCGCCAGCGTCGCGCTCTCGGGCTCCTCGACCACCAGCTTGACGAGCGCCGACGCGTCGAGATAGAGCAGGCGCCGATCAGCGATCGCCACGATCGGCCTCGATCGCCGCGCTTGCCGTCTGAACTCCGACGACGGGATGGCGACGCAGCGGACCATCGAGCGGCTTGCCAGGAGTGACGTCCCCCGCTGCGACGAGACGACCGATGCGATCCCCCGGCACGGGAGCCAGGACCGCGACCGGAACCCCGTGATGGGTTACCTCGATCGTCTCTCCCGCCCGAACGCGGCGGATGCTCGCGGTGAGGCTGTCGCGAAGCTCCCTGATCCCCATGCGCTCGGCCATTGTGGCCACAAGTTACCACCTCTCTGAACCCGTTCTGGATGTCCAGAGAGGTAAGTCCGAGGGGCGCGAAGTTCGCCCTCAGGCGATCCGGAAGGCCGCGCGCAGGCGCGGCAGGCGACGGACAGGTTCGACGGCCGCACGCAGCGCCATCGCGCGCAGCCGCAGCAGCTCCACGAGCTCGGCGGTCGGGCGGAACGGATCGGCGATCGCGACGCCGCTGGAGATCTCGAGCGCGGCGTGCGGCTCTCCCTGGACCTCGGCGATCAGCAGCTCCCCGCCGGGAGTCGGAGCGCTGTCCAGCGCGGCAAGTCGGCGAACAGCGCCGGCATCGGCCGCGGTCGCGCGGCGGATCGAGATCGACTGGGTGGCGTGCATGGGCTCCTCCGTTCGGTGCGCTGCGCTCGCGGACGTCAGGCGGCGGTGCTCGGCCCGCCGCTGCAGCTCGTCGAGCCTGGTCATGTGTGCGTCGTGAATCAGGTGTCCGGTCATCTCCACCTCCTTGGTGCTCGTTGACATGGCCCCATGCTCGCGCTTGACTGGTGCATATGGAAGATCCACTTTTCGGGCTATGGATGAGACCAGTCAGCCGTTAGAGCTGTTGCTCTCCGTCAGTCGGAACGGCACCCAGACGCTCGGCGCGCAGATCGAGGACCAGGTCCGGACGGCCATCCGAGACGGGGTCCTGCGGGCGGGCACCCAGGTCCCCTCGACCCGCGATCTCGCACGCCAGCTGGGCGTCTCGCGACGCATCGCGGTCGACGCCTACGCGCAGCTCGCCGCCGAGGGCTACCTCACGCTGCGCCAAGGTGCCCGGCCCCACGTCTCGGAGTCGGCCACGACGGCGGAGCCCTCCGCCGTCCCCGAGGCCGTTCCGGCGCTGCCGCTGCCGCGCTACGACTTCCGCCCGAGCGTGCCCGACGTCTCGACCTTTCCGCGCACCGCCTGGCTGCGCTCCCTGCGCGAGGCAGTCACGACCATCAGCGACGCGGACCTCGGCTACGGCGACGTCATCGGCGTCGAGCGGCTGCGCACCGTGCTCGCCGACTACCTCGGCCGCGTGCGCGGCGTCGTCGCCGACCCCGGCCGCGTGGTCGTGACGAGCGGCTACTCGCAGGGCTTCGGCATCGTCTGCCACGCGCTCGCCGGGCTCGGCGCGAAGCGGATCGCGATCGAGGACCCGAGCGGTCCCGAGGAGCGGCTGATCGCCGCCCGCGCCGGGCTGGAACCGGTCCCGGTCGCGGTCGACGAGCACGGGATGCGCGTCGAGGAGCTCGAGCGAGCGGGGGTCGACGCCGTCGTCCTCACCCCGGGCCACCAGCACCCGACCGGCGTGGCGCTCGCCGGCGAGCGCCGGACCGCGCTGCGCGCGTGGCTGCGCGAGCACGACGCGATCGCGGTCGAGGACGACTACGACGCCGAGTACCGCTACGACCGCGCCGCCGTCGGCGCGCTGCAAGGGCTGGAGCCGGACCGCGTCGTCTACGCCGGCACGGTCAGCAAGACGCTTGCGCCCGCGCTGCGGCTCGGCTGGCTCGTCGTGCCGCCTGCGTTGGTCGCTGCCGTCCGCCAGGAGAAGACGCTCGCCGACCGCGGCACCGCGCGCATCGAGCAGTACGCGTTCGCGGACTTCCTCGGCCGCGGCGAGCTCGACCGCCACCTGCGGCGCATGCGCGTGCGCTACCGCACGCATCGCGACGCGGTGCTGGAAACGCTGGAGCAGGAGCTGCCGGAGGCGAGCGTGCGCGGCATCGCCGCCGGCCTGCACGCGATCGTCGAGCTGCCGGAGAGCGACGACGAGCAGGCGATCTTCGAGGCGGCCCGATCCCGCCGCATCGAGATCGAGACGCTGCGGGAGTTCCTGTTCGACGACCGCCCCCACCCGCCGACGCTGATGCTCGGCTACGCCCAGATGTCCGAGCCGGCGATCCGGGCGGGGATCCGAGAACTGGCGGAAGCGGTGCGCGCTAGCCGGGAGTGACGATCTGCTGCACGGCCCAGCCGTTGCCGTCCGGGTCGCGGAAGAACACGAACCGCCCCCACGGGAAGTCCTGCACCTCGCTCACCTCGACCCCGCGCCCCGACAGCTCCGCGTGCGCCGCCTCGATGTCGCCGACCACCAGCTGCAGACCCTGGACCGAGCCCGGCTCGGTGTCGACGACGCCCTTGCCGAGCGCGATCGAGCAGCCCGACCCCGGCGGCGTCAGCTGGACGAAGCGGATCTCGTCGCTGACGGTGTGGTCGTGGTCGAGGGTGAAGCCGGCCTGCTGCGCGTAGAAGTCTCGCGCGCGGTCCACGTCCGAGACGGGAACGGCGACGAGCTCGAGTTTCATCTCCATGGGCGGGACGCTAGCCCACGCGCGCGAGCCTGCGGGCGAGGGCCTCGGTCAACGTCAGCGCCTCGGCGACGGTGTCGTAGTCGAGATTCTCGGGCGTGTCGGTCGGGAGGTGGTAGTTCGACAGCAGCTTGGTGTCCGGTTCGAAGGAGGTGACCGTGGCGGTCGGGTAGCCGGCGCGGCTGGGGATCACGCTGTCGGTGCTCGAGCGGGCGCGCTGGCCGCGCACGAGCGGGATCTCCGTCTCGATCGCAGCCGCGGCGACGTGGTCGCGGAATGTGGGGTCGGTGTATTCCTCGATCGCGAGCACGCCCTCGCCCTCGAGCAGCACGAGCCGGGGCGAGCCGACGGTGTCGAGGTTGAGCACCCAGGTACGTGTGGGATCGAGCGGTCGCAGGTGCTGGTCGACGAACGGGTAGATGCCGCCCTGCAGCACCTCCTCCGCGCCACACGAGGCCAGCAGCACGCGCAGACCCTCGACCGGCTTGGCGCGCAGGCGCTCGGCGAGACCGACGAGCACGGCGACGCCGGAGAGGTTGTCGTTGGCACCGGGCACGATCGGGCTGCGCGCGATGTCCAGGCCGAGCGCGCCGTTGACGATCGACATCACGACGCCGGTCTTCAGCAGCCCGCGCCGGCCGGTCGCCGCGCCGATCGCGACCGCGGCGGGCGCGCCGATGATCGGCCACCAGAGCGGCAGCGAGGCGTTCGCGCGCTCGATCAGCCGCGGGAAGCGGCGTGCGATCACGCGCTGGAGGGACTGGTCGAAGACGCGGCCGGTCGGCGCCGCGTCGTGGTGGGCGAGCACGACCAGCGTGCACTCGGCGCTCGGGTCGCCGACCTCGGCGACGACGTTCGTCGTCGGCTTGGCCCGCGCGATCAGCCGTCGCCAGATCCGCTTGCGGTTGTCGGCGTCGTCGGCGATCGCCGCGGCGGCGAGCGCGCTCGCGATCGCCGCCGGCACGCGCGCCCGGCCACTCAGGGCGAGCAGCCCCGCGACGATGCCCGTCGTCCCCAGCGGCAGCATCTGCAGCGCGTAGCCGTCGCGGAACTGGACCTCGTCGATGCGCGCCGCGGCCCCGGCCGCGGTCAGACGCTCGCAGAGCCACTCGGCTGCCCGGCGCTCGCCCTCCGAGCCCGCACGCTTCTCCAGCGGCGCGAGCGTCTCGACCACCTCGCGCAGCACGTCGATCGACTCGCTCTGCTCGGGCGGAAGCACGTCGGAGCGCGAAGCAAAGCTGGACACTTGTCCAGCCTACGAAAGCGGTGGCCCCGAAGGTCGCACTTGCCTAGGGGACGGTGTAGGCCCAGCTGCCGAACGAGCCCTGGAAGCCGACGTTCACGCCGGTCATGCGCACGGTGAAGCCACGGCGACCGTCCTGGCCGGCGACGAGTGCCGTGATCGACTCGGTGTCGACGCCGATCTGGCCGATGTAGAGGCAGACCAGACCGGCCGGCGCGACCGGGTCGACGAGCGTGCCGCTGCAGCCGGCGTCAATGCGATCCGCCGGTGCCCCCACCGAGCCCGGCGCGAAGCGGATGCTCTCGGTCGTGACCGGTGTCGGGCTCGGGAACGGAAACGAGACGACCGCGTCGTAGCGCAGGGTGAGGTTCACGAGTCCGCCGAAGGCGCCGCTGACCGTGGCGCCTCGCGGCAGCGTGCCGCCGGCGCGGAAGAAGCGACTGGCGGGGACGCCGCCCAAGGCCGCCGCGTCGGGCGCCGCCGCGCCCGCGCGAGCGAACGCCTCCGGGCCGAGGCCGCCGAGCTTGGCGGCGTCGGGCAGCGCGCCGAGCCGCCTGAGGTTCAGTTGGCGCCGGGTGATGGTGCCGCGCCGGATGCGGCTGGCCGTGACCGTGCCCGCGCGCAGCTTGGGGCCGGTGACCGCACCGTCGCGGATCTTCTTGGCGGTGACCGCGTTGCGCTGGAGCTGCTTGGGACCGACGCTGTTGCGCGGCAGCGACACCGCCGCGTACGACGCGCCGCCCAGCGCGACGAACAACGCCAGCGTCGCGACGACGTTGGCGTAGGTGAGGCGCTGACTCAACGCCTGGAGATGACGATGCACGGTGCTGACGATCCCTTCCCATCCCTGGAGAGCTTCCCTGCGCTCCGAGCGGCAGGGTAGCGACCGCCTCAGCCGGCGGCCCAGGCCGCGGCCGCCTCCAGCTCGCCACGCCCGAAGACGCGCAGTTCACCCGGCGCCAGCCAACCGAAGGCCTGGGTGGCGCGGACGATCCAGTCGGTATCGCTCACCACCGCGGTGCGCTTCCAGGCGCTGTGGTGCCTGAGCTCGTAGCCGACGGCCGTCTTCAGGTCCTCCCACAGCGCACCCGGCTCGAGCCGCTCGAAGTCCGGCTCGATCGCCACCACCAGGCGCAACGGCTCGCCGGCGTCGATCGCGGTGCGCAGCGACGGAATCAACACGTCGGTGTAGTCGGCCTTCGTCAGCGTGCCGCCGACGCGGAAGCCGAGCACGCCGTCCGGCATCTCCGTCAGTCGCTCGATGCCCATCCCACCGCCTCCTTCACGGACCCGTCGTGGACTCGCGCCGCAGCTGTGCGTGGAGCGCAACCACTCCGGCGAGCAGCAGCGCAGCGAAGATCAAGGCCGGCACGATGCCACGGAAGACGCTCAGCGGCCCCCAGGCGATCAGCGCCAGGTAGAGCGCGAACACGACCGCGATCGTCGTGCCGAGCCGCCCCGCCACGAGCGGCGCGAGGCGGGCGCGCACCCTGCCCGCCCGCTCTCCGGCACCGGCCAGCCAGCCGCCGAGCGCGGCCAGCACGCCGAGCAGCAGGGCGGCCGCGCCGATGTCGCGCAGCAGCGAGGTCTCGATCTCCCAGACGTCCTGGGCCGCCGGCTCGGCCGGGCCGTTCTTGGTCAGCGCCGAGACCACCTCCTGGCCGCCGATGCGCCGCAGCGCCAGCACCAGCAGCGCCGCGCCCGCGAGCCCGATCCCCGCCGCCGCGATTGCGCGCGGGCGCGCACCGTGCGCGAGGAAGATGGCCAGTGCCGACAGCAGCAGCGCCAGGACGCCGGCGACCCACGGCAGCGCGGCGAGCAGCTTGGCGGCCTTCTGCAGCGCGTCGAGCTGGTCGGCCTGCATGATCACGATCCGGCCGCGGCGGTCGGGCAGCCGTTGGATGCGCTCACCGCTGAGCCCCGCCTGCTGGGCGACCTTGACGGCCAACGGCCGCAGGTCCAGCACCACACCTCGACCGGCCACCTCCACGCCCTCGCCCTTGACGAGATTCACGAACTGCTGGTGGGTGATGCGGTTGGCCTCGACCCACACGCTTTGCAATCTGCCCGACGCGAGCGCGCGGTCGGCGATCCGCCGCACCGCCTCGCGCGTGGCGGCCCCGGCCGCGCCGGCAAGCGGCTGCAACCGCGGCGGCAGCTCCTCCTGCAGCGCGGCCGTGACGCGCGACCCGTCGGCGACGTCGTCGGTGATCACGTCGACGATCAGGCCGCGGACGTCGTCGCTGCGCAGCAGTTGCGCGTTGACCTGCGTCCACTCGTCGGTGTCGAGCAGCTGGCGATCGGCCCAGGCTCCGAACAGGGCGATCGCCCAGAGCAGCGACGCGACGACGATCAACAGCTTCGCTGGTAGGCGCACCAGCCGAACCTACCTGACCGACCCACGGGCTGTGGGCCGGTCACCACCAATCACCGGGCACGACTTGGTCGAAGGTGATAGAAGGGTCGAGCCCCGACGGATCGGGGCGACCAACGTCGAGGGCCTGCCCCGCGGGCGCCGGCCGGGAAGGTTCGTGATGGCCAACGAGGGCGACGACGGCAGGCAGCCTCTGCAACGCGGGGCATTGCCGATTCCCGACCAGGAGTACCCGGGCGTCGTGACCTACGACGCCACGTGGATCCAGATCGACCTCGGCGACGACAGCCACGACCACCTGATCCCACCGGAGACGCACTTCCAGGTCGCGATGACGCGGCAGTAGGAGGCCGGCATGGGCGACGCGATCGGACAGGTCCTCTCGCTCGGCGTCGGCGTGGCGCTCAGCCCCGTGCCGATCATCGCCGTCGTGCTGATGCTCGGCACGCCGCGGGCGCGGGCGAACGGGCCGGCGTTCATCGCCGGCTGGCTGATCGGCCTCTCTGTCGCGGGCGCGATCGTGCTGGCGGTCTCGTCCGGTGCCAGCGCCAGCGACGACGGGGCTCCGGCGACCTGGGTCGGCGTGCTGAAGCTCGTGCTCGGCGCGCTGCTGCTGCTCGTCGCGGCCAAGCAGTGGCGCGGGCGGCCGCAGGGCGGCGCCGAGGCCGAGTTGCCGAAGTGGATGCAGACGATCGACCACTTCACGCCGCAGCGCGCGCTGGCGATGGGCGTGGCGCTGTCGGCGATCAACCCGAAGAACCTGCTGCTGACGGTCGGTGCGGCGGCGGCGATCGCCCAGACGGGCATCGACGCCGGCCAGCAGGCGGTCGCGCTGGCGGTGTTCGTGGTGATCGGGACGGTCGGACCCGGACTGCCGGTGGTCATCTACTTCGCGATGGGCGAGCGCGCGACGCACGTCCTCGACGAGCTGAAGCGGTGGATGGGCTCCAACAACGCCGCGATCATGGCGGTGCTGTGCCTAGTGATCGGGGCGAAGCTGATCGGCGACGGCATCTCCGGGCTCTGAGTCCTTGCGCCCCTCGCGCTGGCTCTTCCCCTCGCTCCACCACCTCCGGCGCGGCGGGCTGCGCGGCGACCTGATCGCCGGCCTGACGGTCTGGGCGGTGCTCGTGCCCGAGGCGCTGGCCTACGCCTCGATCGCCGGGGTCTCCCCGGTCGTCGGGCTCTACGCCGCGCCCGGCGCGCTCATCCTCTACGCCGCGCTCGGCAGCTCGCGCCACCTCGTCACCGGGCCGATGGCGGCGACGGCGGCGCTCTCGGCGGCGACCGTCGGCGAGGTCGTCGCCGGCAACTCGAGCGAGTTCACGCAGCTGACGGTGGCACTGGCGCTGTGCGTCGGCATCGCGGCGTTGGTCGCCGGCCTGCTGCGGCTCGGCTTCCTCGCGAGCTTCATCTCCGAGCCGGTGCTGAAGGGCTTCATCGTCGGCCTCGCGCTGACGATCATCGTCGGCCAGGTGCCGAAGCTGTTCGGCGTCGACGGCGGTGACGGCGACTTCTTCGAGAAGCTCGTCGACTTCCTCGGCGACCTCGGCTCGACCGACGCGCTGACGCTGGCGGTCGGCTTCGGCTCGCTGGCGCTCGTGCTCGGCCTGCGGCGCATCGCCCCGGCGATACCCGGCTCGCTGGTGGCGGTGCTGCTCGGCATCGTGCTGGTCGAGCTGCTCGACCTCGACGACCACGGGCTCGACATCGTCGGCAGCATCGACGCCGGCCTGCCCTCGCTCGGCCTGCCCGACGCCAGCCTCGGCGACTACGGCGACCTTGCCGCCGGGGCGATCGGCGTGATGCTGGTCGGCTTCGCCGAGAGCCTCGGCGCGGCCAAGACCTACGCCGCCCGCGACCACTACGAGATCGACGCCAACCGCGAGCTGCTCGGCCTCGGCGGCGCGAACATCGCCGCCGGGCTCTCGAGCGGCATGGTCGTCAACGGCAGCCTCTCGAAGACCGCCGTCAACGCCTCGGCGGGCGCGAAGACCCAGCTCTCCGGGCTGGTCGTCGCCGTGCTGACGGTGGTCACGCTGCTGTTCCTCACCGGGCTGTTCGAGTCGCTGCCCGAGGCGACGCTGGCGGCCGTGGTGGTGGCCGCGCTGATCGAGCTGGTCGACATCCCCGCGCTCGCGCGGCTCTACCGCATCTACGCGGGCGCCGCCCGCGGCGCGTTCGCGCTCGGCTCGCGGCCGGACTTCGCCGCCGCCGTCGCGGCCATGCTCGGCGTGCTCGTCTTCGACACGCTGCCCGGACTGTTCATCGGCATCTCGATCTCGCTGCTGCTGCTGCTCTACCGCGCTTCGCGCCCACACGTGGCCGAGCTCGGCGCCGTGCCCGGCGCGCCCGGCCAGTGGGGCGACCGCACCCGTCACCCGGAGAACGCGGTGCCCGACGGGGTGGCGGTGCTGCGCGTGGATGGCGGCCTCTTCTTCGCCAACGCCGACGGCATTCGCGCGCGCGTGCGCGAGGCGGCCGCCGCCGAGGGCGTACGCGCGGTCGTGCTCGACGCCGAGACCGTCCCGTTCGTGGACGTGACCGCCGCCCAGATGCTCGAGGAGCTGGCCGCTGACCTCGCTCGCGACGGCAAGCGGCTGCTGCTCACCCGCGACATCGGCGACGTGCGCGACGTGCTGCGCCGCGCGTTGCCCGACTCCGCGCTCGGAGAGGTCTATCCGAGCGTGGACGCGGCGATCGAGGCGGCACGGGAGCGTTGAACGCGGCGTGAGTTTTCACCCTCGGCGGCACCATCCCGCGCATCGACGCATTCGTCGAGATCCACGCAACCAATAGGAGTAGCCTGCGTGAGGTGCGATCGCGTTCTCGCTATCGCAGGAAGTGCTTGGTCGGGTGTGCTGTCCTGTCTCTCCTCGCCACCGTGGCGCCGACGGCCCTCGCCCAAGAGCCGGACGGCCAGGGCAGCGACCGCTTCGTCACCATCGCCGCGCGCGAGTGCCCGGACTACGAGTCCATCATGGCCAACCGGGCGCGCAACGACATCCAGGAGAGCCTGCGGGACCTCGGCCACGACAGCACCTACGTCGCGGGCGATCCGATCGACCCGGTGACCGAGGCCGAGCAAGACCCGAACTGCACGCCGATCACGGGCTGGAGCTTCACGCTCGGCACCGGCTACAGAACGCGCGCGGTGTCGGGTCCGTGGGGCTCGCTCTCGATCGTCACCAACCCGTACTCGACGCCGATCGTCACCCAGGAGCAGGTGCCGCTGCGCGACGACGCCGGCCGCCCCACCGACGAGTCGCTCGCGGGCGCCGTGACGATCGAGCTGACCGACGAGCAGGCGGCGCGCGCCGCCAAGGCAAGCTCCCTCTGGATCCAGGGCGGCACGCCGGCCGACCCGATCCTCGACCAGCAGTTCCCCGGCGTCTACGGCTTCGGCGCGCTGCGCTGCGCGATCGACAACCTCAACGGCGACAACGTCGAATGGATCGGCTTCCCGTCCGGAACCGAGCACGTCTTCTGTTACGCCTACTACGTCAAGCCGCCGCCGACGAGCGGCACGATCGTGATCCGCAAGCAACTCGCCGGAGACGCGGCCGGCGGCAGCGAGGTCTTCGGCTTCGACGGCAACCTCAGCTTCAACGAGGGCGGCGTGTTCTCGCTCCAGCCCAAGAACGGCCAGGCCGCCAGCCAGACGTTCTACCGGGCGGCGGGCGCCGAGCCGTGGCGCGTGCGCGAGCTCGTGCCCGACGGCTGGCGCCTGACCAGCCTCGACTGCCGGCAGGCCGGGGCCAGTCAGGTGACGACCGACCTCGCCGCGGGCGGGGCGAGCATCGTGCTCGCGCCCGGCGACACGGTCGTCTGCACGTTCACCGACGAGCCGCAGCCGACGGTGGGCGACCTCTTCATCCGCAAGGTCACCGAGAGCGGGGTCGGCCTGTTCGACTTCCGCGCCCTGCCGCTGGGCGGGGACGGCGCCGGCGGGCAGGCCACGGCCCGCACCGAGGAGGAGGACGTCCCCGTCGACGCCGAGCCGAGCCCGATCGAGCTGGCGCCCGGCGACTACCGGGTGCGCGAGCGGATGCCGCGCACGCGCGGCGGGCGCTGGCAGCTGGTCGGCGCGACCTGCAACGCCCAGCCGCTGCGACTGCGCAACGGACGACCGCTGCTACGGCCCGAGGCCAGCGTGAACGTGCGCATCGCCGCCGGTGAGGGAGCCGCCTGCACCTTCCGCAACCGCTTCGTCGGTCGCGGGGCGATCGCGATCGCCAAGCAGACCTATGGCGCCACCGGCACCGCGGGCTTCGAGATCTCGCCCACCGACGACCCCGCGACCGTCTTCGAGCAGGCCGCCACCACCACGGCCGTCGGCGTTCCGGCGCTCGCGCGGGGAGACCGCACGCGCAGGCTGCCGCTGGGCGAGTACGTGATCCAGGAGCTCGACCCGCACAGCGACGACGGCGACTGGGCGCTGCGGCAGGTGCTCTGCAACGGACGGCTCGTGCCGGCGACCGGCGGCCGCGTGACCGTGCGGCTGACGCGCGCCGAGCCACGCCTGCGCTGCCTGTTCACGAACGTCTTCAGCGGCACGACGCCACCGCCGCCGGTCGACCCGCCCGGGCCGAACGTCGTGCCCGGCGGCCCCGGCCCCGACCTTGCGATCAGCAAGCACGCCGACCGCCGCGTCGTCGGGCTGGGCGAGCGCGTCACCTTCACGGTCGTGGTCCGCAACCGGGGCCCGGTCGCCGCCGAGAACGTGATCGTGGTCGACCGGCCGGGCAAGGGCCTCACGCTCGTCCGCAACGATCCGCGCTGCGGCGCCCGCGGCAGGCTGATCGGCTGCCGCATCGCTTCGATACCGGCCGGCGAGAGCGTGCGGCTGTCGTTCGTGATGCGGATCGATGCGCCGGCCCCGACGACGGTCAGGAACGTGGCCGTCGTCGGCTCGGACACCGCCGAGGCCACGGTCCGCAACAACCTGGCGGTCGCGGGCGTCAGTGCCCGCAGGCTCGTCTGCGTCCCGGGCCGCGGCTTCGTCGGCGCGGGCCTGGCGCGCGCCGCCTGCTGACGAACTGGCGCTCCGACCGTTTCCTGATTAGTGTGCGGCCCCGCGCGTAGGCACAGACGCACCCCTATCCCCCCGGAGGAACAGATGGCCAAGCAGTTCAAGGGCGAGATCAACCTCGACATCCGCGACTCCAAGCCCGACTGGAGTCCGTTCGTCGCCGACAAGGCGCCCGAGGGCTCGCCCAACGTGCTGGTCATCCTCTACGACGACACGGGCCTGGCGGCCTGGTCGCCCTTCGGCGGCCGCATCCAGATGCCGACGATGCAGCGGCTGGCCGACAAGGGGCTGCTCTACTCGCAGTGGCACACCACGGCGCTCTGCGGTCCCACGCGCTCGTGCTTCCTCACCGGGCGCAACCACCACCAGAACAGCTTCGCCACGATCGCCGAGAGCGCCACCGGCTTCCCGAGCAACAACACGCACATCCCGATGGAGAACGCCTTCTGCGCCGAGGTGCTGCGCGACAAGGGCTGGAACACGTTCTGGGTCGGCAAGAACCACAACGTGCCGGTCGACGAGTTCGACATGGGCGCCTCCAAGCGCAACTGGCCGCTGGCGCGCGGCTTCGACCGCTTCTACGGCTTCATCGGCGGCGAGACCAACCAGTGGTATCCGGACCTGACCGAGGACAACCACTACGTCGACCAGCCGTACATGCCCGAGGACGGCTACCACCTCTCCAAGGACCTCGCCGACAAGGCGCTCGGCTTCATCCGCGACAGCAAGCAGAGCGCGCCCGACAAGCCCTGGTACATGTTCTACTGCCCGGGCGCCAACCACGCCCCGCACCACGCCCCGCAGGAGTGGATCGACAAGTACAAGGGCAAGTTCGACGACGGCTACGAGGCCTATCGCGAGTGGGTGCTGCCGCGCATGATCGAGAAGGGCATCTTGCCCGAGGGCACCGAGCTGACGCCGATCAACCCGATGCCGGAGGACACGACGAGCCCGGCGGACCGCGTGCGCCCCTGGGACTCGCTGTCGGACGACGAGAAGCGGTTGTTCTCCCGCATGGCCGAGGTGTACGCCGCCTACTCCGAGTACACCGACCACCACATCGGGCGCATCATCGACTACCTCGAGGAGTCCGGACAGCTCGACAACACGATCGTCTTCTACGCCGCCGACAACGGCGCCTCGGGCGAGGGCAGCCCGGACGGCACGATCAACGAGAACTACTTCTTCAACGCCTGGCCGGACAGCATCGAGAACAACATCGCGGCGATCGACCAGCTCGGCTCGCCCGACACCTACAACCACTACCCGACCGGCTGGGCCTTCGCGTTCTCGACCCCGTTCCGGATGTTCAAGCGCTACTCCTACCAGGGCGGCATCTGCGACCCGCTGGTGGTCCATTGGCCGGCCGGGATGCAGGCGCGCGGCGAGGTGCGCAACCAGTACCACCACTGCACCGACATCGTTCCCACGATCCTCGACTGCTGCGGCGTCGAGATGCCGGACACGGTCGGCGGCTACGAGCAGACGCCGCTGCCCGGCGAGTCGATGCGCTACAGCTTCGACGACACCGACGCGCCCACCAATCGCGTCACGCAGTACTACGAGATGCTCGGCACGCGTGCGCTCTGGCACCGCGGCTGGAAGGTCGTGGCCGAGCACGGGCCGATGCCGTCGGACATCGGCAACTTCGACGCCGACACGTGGCAGCTCTTCCACACCGACGAGGACCGCGCCGAGGTCCGTGACCTCGCCGAGCAGCATCCCGAGAAGGTCAAGGAGCTGGTCGACCTCTGGTTCAACGAGGCCGGCAAGTACGGCGTGCTGCCGCTCAACGACCTCGGGATCCTCGACTTCCTCAAGTACGAGTTCCAGGCGCCCGTGCCGCCGAGCGGCACGTACGTCTACTACCCCGGCACGCTCGAGGTGCCCGAGCGCTCGGCGGCGAACACGCACGGGGTCTCGTACAAGATCCTCGCCCAGGTGGAGATCGGCGAGGGCGCGGAGGGCGTGATCCTCGCGCACGGCTCGCGCTTCGGCGGCCACGCGCTGTACGTGCAGGACCGCAAGCTGCAGTACGTCTACAACTTCCTCGGCCTCGACCCCGAGCAGCACCTGGAGTCGGGTGAGCTGGCGCCGGGCAAGTACGTGCTCGGCGTCGAGTTCGAGAAGGAGCGCCGGGGCGACCAGGGCGAGTCGCACGGCACGATGACCCTGCACGTCGGCGAGGAGAAGGTCGCGTCCGCGCCAATGCGCACGCAGTCCGGCCACTTCTCGCTCTGCGGCGAGGGCCTGTGCATCGGCTATGACGGGGGCGACACCGTCACGACCCGCTACCCGAACCGCTTCTCGTTCACCGGCGGCGAGATCGCCCAGGTCGAGGTGCACGTCGGCGAGGACGCCTACGTCGACCTCGAGCGGCACCTGCAGGCGGCGCTGGCGCGCGACTGAGGTCCATCCGCCCCGCCCCCTACGGTCTCGTTCCACAACGAAAAGCGGCCCCGGCGCGGTTGCACCCGCCCGGGGCCTGGCACAGGAAGGAAGGCTTCCCATGCGCGATCAGCGTATCCCGGGCTCTGAGCCCGGAGACCCGCACACCCTCAAACAGGCCCTGCTCGGCCTGCTGCTGGAGGACCGACCGGTCCTCTGGACCCTCGCCGAGCTCGACCGCCAGCTGCATCCCTCCTCGGAGACCGAGCCCGGCTCCCAGCCGGACACGATCGACGTCGAGGACGCCGTCGAAGACCTCTACGCCGCCGGGTTGCTGCATCGCCTGGGCACGTTCGTCTTCGCCACCCGCGCCGCCCACGAGGCACACCGCCTCGCCGAGTAGCGCCTAACTACACGGGGCGCCGCACAGAGCAGCCGGCGCCCCACCTTCACTGCCGCCCCGGTACCTACCCCGAGCGTGCGGGGCGAAAGACGGGGGCCCATAGGGTTGGCAGAGGAGGCGTCAGACGATGTGGTTCGCATACATGGATGAAACCGGCAACACGGGGCGCAACTTCGACGACCCCGCTCAGCCGATCCACCTGATCCTCACCGTCGCGTTCGCTGAATCAGCGGTCATGGATGTCCACGAGCACGTCTGGAACGTCGCCCGCTCACATTGCTCTGCAGTCTGCGCCCAAGAGGACTTCGAGTTTCACGGCCGTGCCGTGTTCGCCGGAGAGGGCTACTTCGCCGGCATGGCTCCGAGCGCTCGGATCGCGATCTACGACGATCTGCTCAGCGTCATCGGCACATCGAGTGCACAGGTGATCGTGCGGGGCGTCTACAAACCCGGCCTGGCCAAGCGCTATGCGAAGCCCTTCCACCCTCACGACATCGCGTTGATGTTCACCATCGAATCCGTCGAGCGCATGGCCCGCAAGCACAACTGCCGAGTCCTCCTCGTGGCAGACGAAGCACGAGAGGTAGAGGACTCGGCTCTCCGAGACCTCGCGAGCTACCAGCGATTCGGAACCCGATGGGGATGGGCCACCCAGCGGATCGACCACATCATCGACACGATCCACTTCGTCCGTTCGGAAACGAATCCCGCCATCCAACTCGCCGATTGCGCCGCCTTCATCGCTGCCCGCCAACGCAAGATCGACCGTGGCGACGTGGCGCCCAACGCAGCGGTCACCAAGCTGTGGCAAGACCACATCGAGCCCAATCTCTGGGACAACGCGGTGTGGTACCCGACTCCCTGAGCGCCTGCCGGAACAAACAAGCCCCGCATAGAGCGGGGCTTGTAACGGTGCCGACCGAGGGCGTTAGCCAGGAACTCGCTGACGCGAACTCACTCTCGACCAGGCGCCATCAAGGGTAGCGCAGGGAGCAGGCGAGCTTGCCGAAATCAGCGGGGAGGAAACGGATCTCGCCCGTAGCTGTCCCGCTCGCGAATCCGTCCGTCCTGACCGTGGATCACATGCTCGGATCGATTGTGCTGGGCCAGCGTCCGGCCTGCGCGAACCGCCTCTTCCTTCGTGCGGAAATGCTCCGCGCGACCGTCACCCTCCTCACGCACATCCCAGCCACCCTGGGAAGGCTTGACGTGTACGTCCTTCGCCATCGGTCCTCGCTCTCGTGCATCCGCCGCCGGTTCCTCCTCACACTCTGCCATGTGGGGACGACGTGCTCGCGCCGAGCAGAGCAGCCGACACCGACTCCTCGTCTTTGGAACGATCGACGGCATGTTCGAACCCATCGAGCGTAAAGAGCCAGACCTGATCCTGCCGCTGTTCTCAAGCGAAGACCCCGAGCTCGCAGAGCGAATCGACGAGTACATGGGCGGCTTCGGCGAGCGGCCGTTCCGCCTGCTGCCGCAGGACACGCCGCCCGCCTGACGCAGCCGCTGGCTGCGTGACGGGCGGCGCACACGCCTGCGTCCTCGATCAGGTCTTGGGCTCGAGCTTCAACGCGATCACCTGAGTGCCGGTCGGATGGCCCTCGGCGCTGGTCGTCAGCTTCAGCAGCACCTGCGTCGGGGTGCCGCGCCGGCGGGTCGGGATCGGCAGGCGCACCCTCTCGCCGTCGGGGCTGAAGCTGAGCTCCTCGCCGCGCACGAGGCGCGGGCCGCGCCTGGTCTGGATCACGAAGCGCGAGCGCACGCTCACCGAGCAGGTCGGGGCGCCCTCGCAGTGGGCCCGGCCGAGCCGCACGCGTCCGTCGCGATAGCGCGCCGGCCCCGCGTGGCGCCGCTCGAACACGACGCGCACCGGGTCGGTCGAAGCGGGGGCCGGGGTGCCGGTCGCCGGCGGGGTCTTGGGCTTGGACGTGGGGATCGACGCGCCGGGCGCCTTGCCCTCGCCGCTGAGCTCCACCAGCCGCTGCTGCCCGTTGCCGGTGATGATCAGCAGCTTGGCCTCGGCGTGGCCGACGCGCGTGGGCGTGAAGCGCACGGCCATCGCGCAGGTCGAGCCCGGCGCCAGCGTCGCGAGCGAGCAGAGGTCGCTCTCGAGCTTGAAGGAGCCGACGTCCGCGCCGATCACGATCGCGACGATCGCCTGGAAGGGCAGGTTGCCGTCGCTGGTGAAGACGACCGACTCGGTGGCTCCGGTGCCGGTGGTCAGCGTGCCGAAGTCCACCGCCTCGGGTGCGGCGCTGACGCTCGCGATCCCGCCCGTGCCGGTCAGCGGCACGTCGTACTCGGCGCCGGCCGCGCGCACGTGCACGACCGCTTGGTAGTCGCGCGCCTGCTGGGGGATGAAGCGCACCTGCAGGTTGCAGCCCGAGCCGCCGTTGAGCGTCTGGCCCTGGCAGCCGTCGTAGTCGATCGAGAAGGACGCGGCGTCCGGGCCGTCGAGCTGGGCGGCCTGCATCACCGCGGCCGTGTTGCCGCCGTTGTTGATCGAGATCGACTGGCTGGCGTAGTCGCGGTCGACCGCCACCATGCCGTACGAGATCGGGCCGGAGACGTTCAGCTGCGGGGCCGCACCGGTGCCGGCGAGCGCGAGCGTCGCGGGGTCGGCGAGACCGTCGTTGGGCACCTCGAGCTGGGCGCTGGCCGAGCCCGTGCGCGAGGGCTGGAAGCGCACCGCGACGTCGCAGCTGCTGTAGCTCGGCAGCGTCGAGCCGCACGAGGTCGATTCGATCGAGAACTCGTCGGCATCCACGCCGGTGAGCGCGGGCGCGCCGAGTTCGGCGTTCGTGTCGGAGTCGTTGGACAGCTTCAGGTTCTGGCTGGCCGTCGCCTGGATGCCGACGGCGCCGAAGTCGGCGGGGCCGGATCCGAAGCCGATCGCGTTGCCGGGATCGGCGTGGGCGGCGAGTGGAAGGACGGAGAGCGCGGTCAGGACGAGCAGCGCGCCGCGAACGGCTCGGCGCGCCAGGACTGGGGGCGTCATGGGGCTGGCTTTCTGCCGGGAAGGGGAGTTATGGGCCCATCGACTCGCCGACACCCCGCCTTGAGCCTTCCGACCGGCCGGAAGAATTTATCCGTTTGCATTCGCTCGGCCTTCTCGGTACCGCCCCACCAGAGGACCGGCGCCCTTGGCCATCCCCCGTTCGGAGGCACCACCGCCTGCTGCCGAACGACGCTCCCCGACCTAAGCCGGGTTCGTCAAATCCCGACCTCTTCGAGCCAGTCGTCGTGGAAGGCGATCACGGCGTCGACATCGGGGCTGGCGCAGGTCATGTGTCTGTAGGCGGTGATGACCTTGATCGGCTGGTCGAGCTTGGGGTCGGGGGACACGATCGCGTACTCGCTTCTCTTGGTCGCGAGGGCCTTCAGGCGGGCGAGGGTGTCGGCGTCGATGTCGGGTCTGTAGCGGATGACGACGTAGCCGTGGCCGATGACGTGGCCGAAGGCGCTCAGTGGCACGTTGGCGTCGGGTGGGTAGAAGGGCTTTGCGTCGTGCGCTTCGGCGCTCTGGCCTGGTGGCGGTACGTCCTTGGAGGTGCAGCCGCTCTTGGCCTGCTGGGTTCTGGCCTTGGTCTGGGCGGAGGCTTGGACGGGATCGGTGGTGTCGTCGTTGAGGGCGCTGATCGAGATCAGCAGCGCGGCGATGATCCCGGCGGCGATCAGCGCACCAAAGGCGGTGCGGCGGGCGATCGGGGAGTCGTTGAGCAGTCTCAGGATCAGGCGAACGATCGCGACGATGACCAGCAGGGCGGTGAGCTGGCCGAGTTCGACCCCGACGTTGAAGACGAGGATGCGCGGGACGAGCCCGCCGTCGGGCAGTCCCATCTCTTGCAGGCGAGTGGAGAGCCCGAGGCCGTGGACGAGGCCGAAGGCGAAGACGATGCCGGCGGTGATGCGCAGGTCGGTGGGTCTGCCTCTGATGCCCTGCACGCCGACGTAGACGAGCGACAGCGCGATGATCGCGTCGATGAACTCGGCGTCGATTCTCCAGCTGGCCAAGGTGGCGACCATGAGGGTGATCGAGTGGCCCAGGACGAAGATCGAGACGAGCTTCGACGCGGGCTTGATGCCCCCAGCGAACAGCACCACGCCGGCGATGAACAGCAGGTGGTCCCAGCCCATGACCATGTGCTTGAAGCCGAGCCAGAGGTAGTCGATCACCGGCCGGTTGGGATTGAAGTCACCGACCAGACCGTGCGCTACAGCGGTGGCCGGCAATGCGAGCAGCAGGGTGACCACCGCGAAGGGTGCCGCCCGCCGGAGCATGTCTGTACGGGCGTTCATACAAGTACAGCGTAAGAACGCTCGGTCAACGTTGCGTAAACATTGGCGGGCGAGGTGGTCGACGTATGAGCGGACTTTCAGGCTTGCTACGGTCGAGCTCGTGCCGCATCCAACCGAGCACGGACCTGTCGATCGCCCGCTTGGAGACGCCGAAGCACAAGATCTCGCTGAGACGATGGCCGTGTTCGCGACGCCAAGCCGGCTACGGCTCCTGTGGGCGCTGATCGACGGCGAGCAGACCGTCGACCAGCTCGCCAGCCTCGTCGGCCTCAGCCCCAGCGCCACCTCGCACCAACTGCGCGTGCTGCGCCGCCACCGCCTCGTCGCCGTGCGTCGTAACGGTCGCCACGGCTACTACCGCCTGCACGATCATCACCTGCCGGAGCTGCTCGCCGCGATGCGCCACCACCATGAGCACGTCCACCCGCCAGCCACGGCCCTGCCTGCAGACGCGCGCGATGCCAAGGCCACGACCTAGCCACTGAGGCTGGCGCTGCAACTGCGAGGAGACCATCGCATCGCAGTGACCCTCGGCGCCAGCGCGGCACCGAGGGCCAACGGTTGGCCTACCGCGACGCTGAACTCACATGCTCATTAGGGTGGCCTAACGTAAGCGTTCTTCTTGGCCCGATCGCTAAGGGAACGTCGCCGACACAGGAGACGACCAGACATGACCCCTTCGATCAAGTCACGCCGGTCACTCGCCTGGACCGGCTGGATGGCCGCAGTAGCGGCCGCGACCCTGGCCGTCCTGCTCGCCAGCGCGGCCCTCGCCCAGGCCTCGATCACGCTCTCTCCCGCCGGACCCTACAGAAATGGCGCCAGAGTCACCGTCACCGGCAGCGTCCCGGCGAGATACAGCACGGCCACGCACTACATGGTCTCCCAGTGCAACCTGAGCGCGCCGCCGGGCACTCGCTGCAACCTGGCCACCGCGAGCCCGCTGCTCCCGGTCGCGACATACGCGTCGCCCGGATTCGGCCTCACGCTGGTTAACAGATTCATCGACTACGACTTCACCAGAGGCTCGTTCCCCGGCACGTCGACGATCTGCAGAGGCAGAGTCGGGGATCAGTGCGGCGTGGTCGTCGACTACTGGGAGTGGCCGGCCAGAGGAACTCCGACGTACCTGGGCTCGGAGTCGCTTCCCATCGCGTTCTGAACCCGGACGGTGGAAGCTCCGCTACTCGCGGCGTCCCTCTGTTAGGGTGCCCTAACTATCATCAACCGCCCCGGCTCGAAGGCCGGGGCCCAACCCTCCCTCCGGGAGGAGAAAGGTCGAAATGACCCTTTCGATCAAGTCACGCCGGTCACTCGGCTGGACCGGCTGGATGGCCGCAGTAGCGGCCGCGACCCTGGCCGTGCTGCTCGCCAGCGCGGCCGTCGCCCAGGCCACCGTCACCCTGAGCCCCGCCGGGCCATACGCCAACGGGGCGAGAGTCGCCGTCACCGGCACCCCGGGCGCCCTGAGAACAGTCACCGACTACTCGGTGGCGCAGTGCAACCTCAGCGCCGCCCCGGGAACCCGTTGCAGCAGAACCACGTCGAGCAGACTGCTGCCGATCGCCACATACAGCAGAGCCGGGTTCACGATCACGCTGCTGAGCGCTTTCGTGGACTACGACTTCACCACCATGAGATTCCCCGGAACCAGAACGACCTGCAGAGGCAGTTCCGGAGACCAGTGCGGCGTGGTCGTGTCCTTCTACGACAGCGCAACCATGCCCCCGACCCAGCTCGGGGCCTCATTCTCCAACGTCACGTTCAGATAGCCAGCCCGTCGCGTGGGCGGGAGGGGCAGCACGCCCCTCCCGCCGCGACGTCGGGAGCTGAGAGGAAGACCACGCATGTCCCCATCCGTCGCGGCTCCGCGGCCCCGTAGAGTCGACCGGCGCGCGCTGACGCTCCTGACACTCCTGCTGCCGACCCTCGTCCTCTCGTCCCTCGGCTGGCAGGCCGGCGTCGCCGCCGCCGCTCCCGTGGAGATCACCGAGGCGCCGGCGCTGACCTGGGGCTTCAAGCAGTCGTGGCGGATCTACGCGCCCGAGCCGACCGTCGCCGACGGAGCCGCGGTGGCGCCCGACGCGGGCGCCGCGCCGTATCAGCTCACCTGGGCGTTCGAGTCCGGCAGCTTCGACGCCGACGCCGGCACGACGATCCTGCGCTACCAAGGCAGCGCGCATTGGCTCAAGTACCCCGCCACGGGATCGAACATCACGCCGCCGCCCGGCTACGGCGGCCCGTTCGACATCCACGTGCTCGACGTGACGCTCTCGGACCCGATCGTCACGATCGGCCCGGATGGGGCCACGATCTCGGTCGAGGCACGCAGCCGCCAGCTCGACGACTGGCAGATGGTCGACCTGGGCCGGGTCGAGGTGGTCGGCCTCGACGTCAGCGGCGTGACGCCGACCGTCGCGGGCGGCACCACCACCTGGACGGGCATCCCAGCGGCGACCGCCGGCAGCTCGAGCGAGGTCTTCGCCGGCAACTACCCCACCGGACGCGCGGTCGACGCGCTCGGCTTCTCCTACACCGGCCCCGGCGGCCCGCCCGACTTCTCGGAGGACTTCGACGCTCCCGGCTCGGCGAAGCTCGCGCTCGCCGACAACGAGATCATCACGACGGACGGCAACGCGACGCAGTACTCGCCATTCTGGCTCGATCGCGAGCGGCGCATCGCCCACTACCAGGCTCGTAGCGCCGACGACACCTGGACCTACCGGGCCTTCAGCCTCGACTCCATGCAGACGGTCGGCGAGCCCCTCGTGCTGCCGGACGACGAGCGGATCGCCAGCGAGACGTTCTTCGACAGCAACAGCGGGCGGCTGTTCTATCAGCGCCCCGGCGAGACCGAGGTGCAGCGCTGGATCAGGTACGACGCCGCCCAGGGCGAGTACGAGCTCGGCACGCTGGCCACCCCGATCCCGATCGCGGGTCCAGCGAGCCTGATGTGGGACGCCGTCGGTGAGCGGGCCTTCAACATCGAGCAGACGATCCCCGACGACGGCGACCCAGGGAACATCGACACCTGGGAGTGGAAGCTCTACACGTACGAGGAGCAGCCCGACGGCTCGTGGACGCGGTCGACGTTCGACCTGCCGAGCTTTCCCCCCGGCCTGAACCTCTTCGGCTACGCCACCAACACGTTCCTCAGCGCGCCCGTGGGCGTGGGCGCCGACGACGGCTCGCTGATCCTGCTGGGCACCTTCCAGATCAGCCTCGACCCGTCGGTCCCGACCCCGGAGACCGTACCGGGCGCCTACCGGATCGCCTTCGACGAAGACGGCGACAGCGTCAGCGTCAGCGCGATCGAGGGGACCGAGGTGGCGAACGACGGCGTGCAGTCCTTCTCGACGCTGCAGCGTGGCCCCAACGGCGAGGTCATCCTGATGCGCCCGGCGAACGGCGGCGACCCGGTCGTGCAGACGCTGACGGTCCCGGCCGACGGCTCGGGCGTACAGGTCGAGCCGCCGGTCTCGGTCGCCGGACTCGACACCGAGGCGACCGACTTCGCCGTCGATCCGCAGGACGGCACCGTCTGGCTCGGCGGCTGGCAGTCCCAGCGCATCGCCGGCGTGCGCGACGGCCAGGTGATCGCCAACCAGTTCTTCCCCGAGCGCCATCCGCGCGGCGGTCCGGTGCTCGTCGGCCCCGACCACGCCGTCTACGCACAGACCAACGACGGCTCGCCGCCCGTCTTCGGTGGCTCGCCGATCTACGGCTTCGGTCGCTTCGACGTGCTCGGCCCGTCCCCGACGGTGACCCAGCAGCCGCAGTCGTCCTCGGTCGAGCTCGGCGTGGACGAGCAATCCGAGGTCGTCTCGTTCAGCTCGAGCTCGACCGGCGACCCCGCGCCGTCGCGCCAGTGGCAGGTCAAGCTGCCCGGCGCCTCGCGCTTCGCGGACCTCGACGGCGAGACCGGCGAGACCCTGGAGGTCGAAGCTGCCCGGGGTCTCGGCGGCGCGCAGTACCGAGCGTTGTACGAGAACGCAGCGGGCCGGATCGCGTCCGAGCCGGCGACGCTCGACGTCGCCTACGCACCGCGCATCGCGGTCGACGTGGCGAGCGCGTCCGTGACCGCAGGTGAGGACGCCGTCTTCCAGGTGATGCCCGAGGCCGACCCCGATCCGGTCGTGACCTGGCAGCGCCGGGTGGACGGCTTCTGGCAGTCGGTCGGCCCGGACGACGACGACTTCGAGCTCGCCGGCGGGACGCTGACCGTCAAGGGCACGAACGTCGACCAGAGCGGCGCGCTGTTCCGCGCGCGCGTCTCGAACACCGTCGCGACGGTGTACTCGAAGACCGCCACGCTGACGGTCGAGCCCGGCACGACGATCCCGCCCGAAGGGCTCTCGCTGACCGACGTGACGCTCGACTGGAGCGGCTCGCCCGAGCTGCAGAAGGCGCCGCCGTTCGGCGGCTCCAACTTCTTCTCGGCAGGCGTCTCGGACGGCTTCCAGGCCACCTACGCCACGACCGTCGGCAACGCCAGCGTCGTACAGGTGGCGCCCGGGGGCGCCGTGTCGGTCCCGACCTGGGCCACGCGCGCCGCGCACGTCGCGAACGGCGCCAGCCAGCGAGTGCGCCTGGCCGACGGTCACGCCGAGATCGCCGCCGACGGCTCGGCCGAGGTCGCCTGGAGCGGCTCGTTCAGCGTCAACTTCTACGGCGGGCTGGTGCCGTTCACCGTCACGAACCCCGAACTGGTGGTCGACGGGGACGGCGCAGGCACGCTGACCGCCGACCTCTCCGGGTACGGCTCGAGCCAAGCGGACCCAGGCTCGCGCACGCCGATCGATCCCGTCGCCGACGTGACGGTCGCGACGTTCTCGGGCGTGGAGGTCGACCCGGCCGGCACGGTCACGATCGATCCGGACTACGCGGGCGTGGAGGTCTCGCTGCCGACCGGCACTCCGGCCCAGGACCGCACGGTCGACGGCTGGGGCGGCTGGCCACAACCGTTCGTCGACTTCCACGTCGAGACCGGACTCGCCCCCTACTGGTACTCGTCCGGCGGCGCCGCCGACCCGTTCAAGGGACCCGACCCGTTCGTCGTCGACTTCACCGGCAGCAAGCTGGGCACCCCGGGCGAGGTGCCGCCACCCGACGACGCCGAGCCCGTCCAGCCCTCCACGTCGGTGGACTCGACTACGACCGCGACCCTCGGTCGGACCCGCCATCGCTACGGCGCGCGCACGACGGCCACGGTGAAGGTCGTCGCCCGCGGCGGCCCGGCGGCGGGCAGCGTCAGCGTGCGCGTCGGCGGCAAGACGTTCCGCCGCGCACTTGTCGCCGGTACGGCGAGGCTGGAGCTGCCGCAGGCCCTGAAGCCGGGACGACACCGCGTGACTGCGTCCTATGCTGGGGCCAGCGGCGTGAGACCGTCGTCGGCGACCACGACGCTGACCGTGACCAAGGCCCGCCCGCAGCTCTCGATCCGGGTGCTCAGGCCCGCGATCGCCGGGATCCAGCGCGGCAAGCTACGCGTCGTCGCGCGGATCCCCGGCGCGTCGAAGGTCGCGCCGACGGGACAGCTCGTGATCCGCGACGGCCGCGAGGTCGTCCACGTGCGAACGGTGCGACGCGCCCTCGAGGGTCGCGTCACGATCGTCTTGCCGCAGCTGGCCCGCGGCGTGCATCACCTGCGTGCGTCGCTGTCGGGCAACCGCCTGCAGCACCCTGGCTCCAGCAGGTTCCGGGTCCTGCAAGTCCGCTAGCGCTCGCCGCGCGATCGACGCCGTCCGGCTACCCGGGCCGGACGGCGCGGTCGAGCGACGTCTCCACCCGAACCCGCGCGGCCACCCCGGCTCGCTCGAGGATGTCGAGCGCCGGCGAGCGCACGTTGACGAGCCGCAGCTCGATCCCGTCCGCGCCGAGGGCGTCGACCAGCTCGCCGAGCATGTCGGCGGCCTGGACGTCTAGCTCGGTGGTCCCGGCGAGGTCGAGCACGAGCGCCGAGGGCTTCGGGGCGGTGTCCGCCAGCGCGAGGGCGCGCTGCTTGACCGCGTCGGCGTTGGTGTAGAAGAGCGGTCCGTCGCTGCGCACCACGACGACGCCGTCCGGCTCGCGCCAGCCGGGGTGGCGCTCGGCCCAGCCCCAGGCGCCGCTGGCCGGGTCCCGAGCGAGCACGCCGACGTCGGGACGCGAGAGGCGCTGGACGACGTAGACGAGCGTCAGGCCTGCCGCCACGACCAGGCCCTGCAGCACGCCGAGCACGAGCACGCCGACCAGGGCGATGCCGGCGAAGACCCCCGCGCTGCGGCGGATGCGGGCGAAGCGGCGCAGCTCCTCGACGCGGAAGAAGCCGGCGACCGCGACGACGACGATCGCGCCGAGCGTCGCCTGCGGCAGGTCCTCGAACAGCGGCGCCAGGAAGGCGCCGGTGAGCACGATCAGTCCCGCGGCGATCAACGCCGCCAGCTGCGAACGACCACCGGCACCATCGGCCGCTGCCGTCTGACTGGCGCCGCCGGACTGCACGAAGCCCGAGGACAGGCCGGCGAGCAGGTTGGCCGCCCCCAAGCCGACGAGGTCGCGGTTGGGATCGACGCGGTAGCCGTGCTCGGTCGCCAGCGAGCGCGCCACGCCGACCGCCTCGGCACTGACCACGAGCACGCCCAGCGCCGGAGCGATCAGGGCTATGAAGTCGTCCGCGCTGACGTGCGGGATCGCCGGGTCCGGCAGCGCGGTGGGCACGTCGCCGACGAGCGCGACGCCGTGCGAGCCGAGGTCGAGCAGCGCGGCCGTCGCGATCGCCAGCACGAGCACCAGCAGCGTCGAGGGCACGCGCGGCACGAACCGGCGGCCGAGCAGCAACACCGCGATGCTGCCGACGCCGACCGCGAGCGTCGCGCCGTCCACGTCGCCGAGGTCGCCAAGCAGGTCCCACAGCCGCGGGAAGAAGTTGCCGTCGCCGGGCTCGACGCCGATCACGCTCGGCAGCTGCCCGATCATGATCGTCAGCCCAAGGCCGAACAGGAAGCCCGTCATCACCGGCTTGGAGACGAGGTCGGAGATCGCGCCCAGCCGCAGCAGCCCCGCACCGATCAGCACCGCGGCGGTGACGAGCGCGAGCGCCGCCGAGAGCGCCGCGAAGCGGATCGGATCGCCGTCGGCGAGCGGCCCGACGGCGGCGGCCGAGACCGCCGACGTCGCGGTCGTCGCGCTGACGACGAGTTGGCGCGAGGTGCCGATCAGCCCATAGCCGAGCATTGCCACCGGCGCCGCCATCAGGCCCGCCTCGGGCGGCAGGCCGGCGATCTGCGCGTAGGCCACGGCCTGGGGCGTGACCACGCTCCAGACGACGACGCCGGCGATCAGGTCAGGGCGCAGCCAGTCGCGGCGATAGCCCGCCAGCCAGGCGGGAGCGAGGCGCCCGATCACGCGCACATCATGCCGCGACGGGGCAGGTCGTGGGCGTCAGGCGCCGACGCGTTCGGACAACGCGTCGCGCAACTCGTCGGGGGAATGGACGCCGAGCTTCCGGTAGACGTCGGAGAGGTGGCCTTCGACGGTCTTCACGGTCACGAACAGCTGCTGCGCGATCCACGGCTGCGTGGCTCCGCCGGCAGCGAGCTCGGCGATGCGACGCTCGCTTGCGGTCAGCACGTCGCGCTTGGCGTCGCGCTGCGGTGCCTCGACGCCGGTCGCAGCCAGCTCCTGTCTGGCGGTCTCAGCGAGCGGGATCGCACCGCAGCGTTCCGCGAGCTCGAGCCCTGCTTGCAGCGGTTCGCGCGCCTGCGAGCGCTGTCCGGCACAACGCAACGCGGCGCCGAGGTCGACCAGCGCATGGGCATGCCACAGCCGTGCCTGCGACGCCGCCAGCGTCTCGACCGCCTCACGCAGGAAGCTCAAGCCCTGGTCGCCCTCGGTCAGTAGACCGCTCACGCGCAGCGCGCCACCGATCGCGCGGCTGGTGCCCCAGGCGTGCGCCACCTCGAGCGCTCGGCCGGCCTCGCTGCGGGCGTCGTCGTCGCGGCCGAGGGCGTGCAGCGCCAGTATCCGCTCGAGCCACGCGTCGAAGCCGATCGGACCGTCCTGGGCCGACACCAGGCCAAGCCGGCTGCGCGCCTCCTCGAGATCGGCGAGACCCCCGTCCGCGTCGCCGGCGGCGATCAGCAGCCGGCCGCGCTCGACCAGCACGGCGGTGAGCGGACGAGCCTCGGGAATGGCGCCGTCGAGCTGCCACCCCGCGAGCACGCCCTGACCCTCCTCGGTCCTGCCCTGGTCCGCGAGCGACCCGATGAGCGGAACCAGCGACTGATATCCCATCATGCCCTTCAGGCCCTCGGAGGCGAGCGCGGCGCGAGCGTCGGCCTCGGCGCCCTGCAGGTCGCCGGTGTAGAGCCGGCTGAGCCCGCGGAAGTTCGACGCGATCGCGAAGCGGTTCGCCGAGCCGCGCTCGTGCGCCACCGCCAACGCTCGCTCGACCACCTGCTCGGCGACGTCGAAGCGGTCGAGCGTGGTGGTGACCACCATCACGTTGATCAGCCACAGGGCTGCCATGTCGTCGTCCCGCAGCGCGTCGGCGTTCGCCGTCGCCCGCATGACGACCGCCTCCACGGCAGCCGCGGGCTCGCCGCGCTGCATCAGCACGCGGGCGACGAACGTGAGCGCCAGCGACTCGGCCGAGCTGTCCCCGGGAAGGTCCCGGTAGCGCGGAAGCTCGCGCTCGAGCCGATCCGCAAGCTCCGGCACGAGCCACAGCGAACCGAGCCGCAGCGCCTCCAGCTCGCGTGCGAGCTCTCGGTCTCGGCCGCTGACGCGCTCGATCGCGCGATCGACCAGCGGGAGCGCCCTGAGCTGCTCCTGCGGGTCGGGGCCGATGACCCAAAGCAGCGCGCCGGCGGCGCGGGCCGCCAGCACCGGGTCGGTCGCCTCGGCCGCAGCGCGCAGGTGCTCGCGCGCCGAGCCCAGCCCGAGCTCCCGCTCCGCCCGGCCCAGCTCGAACAGCAACGCCGGACGCCGCGCCGCGGTCGGGGGCTCCTCGAGTGCCCTGCGCAGTAGGCGCGCCGCGACGTCCGGCGCCCCCCGCTCGCCGGCTTGGCGTGCAGCCTCGGCCAGCACCTCCACCGTCTGGGACTCACCGCTGGGCTGCGTCTCGACCAGGTGCGCCGCGACCCGTTCGACGGACGCCGTCCGGGCGATCAGGAGCTCGGCCGCACGGGCGTGCAGCCGCGAGCGCCTCCCCGGTGCGAGCAGGCCTTCGGCCGCGGTACGCAACAGCGGATGCGCGTACCGCGGCGGCAAGTCGGGCACCAGCACCCCCTCGCGTACGAGCCCGTCGAGCGCCTCCGCGGCAGCGTCGGGCGCCAACTCGACCAGCTCGCTCGCGAGCGACAGATCGGCGCCATCGCCCAGCAACGCGATCGCCGGCGCGAGTCGCCCCGCGGCGTCTCCCGACCGTGCGACTCGTACCGACAGCGAGCGCGCGACGCTGTCCGGGCGCAGATCCGCGATGCGCCCCGCCTCGCTCGCCTTCGGGTCGATCCCCTGCTCCGGCAGCTCGCGCGCCAGTTCGCCCAGCAAGAACGGGTTGCCGCCAGTCGCCTGCAGGCAGGACTCCGCGAACTCGAGATCGGCGGGAACGCCGAGCCGCTCTCCCAGCAGCCGCCCGACCGCCGCAGCGTCCAAGGCGCCCGGGCGCAAGAGCTCGGCGCCCGGATCGGCGACCAGCTCGGACACGAGCGTGCTGGCCTCGTCCGAGGACGACGGGCGACACCCCACCACGACGAGCACCGGCAGCGACTCTGCACGATGAAACAGGTAGGCGAGGAATCGCAGCGACGCCTCGTCGCCCCATTGGGCGTCGTCGACCGCAAGCAGCAGCGGCCGGCGAGCGGCGAGCCCTGCGACCAGCCAATAGAGGCCGTGCATCACCCCGCTCGCTTCGACCGTCCCGGCGGGGACGGGCCGCTCGCCCAGCGCACCCAGCGCGAGCGCCGCGGCGCCGTCCAGCAGCTTGCTGCGCTCGTCGTCGTCCGCGGCCGCCAAGAGCGGATCCAGCAGCTGACGCACCAGCCCGAACGCGAAGCCTCGCTCCCGCTCGGCGCCCCGAGCTGCACATACCTCCATGCCACGCTCGACGGCCATCCCTCGGGCGGCCTCTACCAGGCGCGTCTTGCCGATCCCCGCCGGCCCCTCCACCACCAGCGTCGCACCCCGGCCGCTCCGCGCAACCCCCTCCACCAGCTCGGAGATGCGTCCCAGCTCCTGCTCGCGCTCCAGGATCGAATGCTCTACGCCAAGCGTGCGCAACGGCGGGAAGTCGTGTGCGCGACGATCGTCGAGGCACAGGTGGAACAAGCGCTCAGCACCGGCGAAGCCCTTCAGCCGATGGCTGCCCAGATCCTCGTACGCGTAGGTGTCCCCGAGCAGCGCTCGAACCGCCCCGCTCACGATCACCTGCCCGCCGTTGGCCGCATCTGCGATCCGCGCTGCGCGGTGCACCTCGATGCCGACCCAGTGACCGTCGGTGTAGTGGGCCGGACCGGAGTGGATGCCCATGCGGACCCGCAGCTCGTCCGCTGCCTCCGATCCCCACTCGCGGCGCAGCACGCGCTGCGCCGCAGCGGCGGCGCGCACCGCCACGGCCGGCGCGGGAAACGTCGCGAAGAACGAGTCGCCTTCCGTCGTCTCGACCGTCCCACCGGCCTGCTCGACCTCCTGACGGATCAGGCGCCGGTGGTTGGCAAGCGCAGCGGGCCAGCCGTCCCCGAGCGCCTGCGCGAGCCGCGTCGACTCCTCGACGTCCGTGAACAGCATCGTGAGCTCGCGCTCGACCACGGACACGACCCTGCCTAGATCCCCAACAGCTGCTTCTTCTTGGCCTCGAAGTCCTCGGCGCTGATCACGCCCTGGTCGCGCAGCTGGGCGAGCTTCACCAACTCGTCCGTGTAGTCCGGCGCCGCAGCTGCCGCGGGCGTGGTCGGAGGAGGCGGCTCCTCCTGCGGCTGTCCCTGCCCCGCGGGCTCGAAGTCCTGGCGCGCGCCCATGCGCTCCTGCATCCACGAGCGGCGGCGCTGCATGCGCGCCATCGTGCGGTAGCTCTGGCGGGTCGCCATGCGGTTGGCTGCCATCTCGGCCATCAGTCCCATGCTCGTCCTCTCCCTAGGCGCCGGCTCGCGCCTGCTCGCCTTCGATCTCGTTCAGCGCGTCGGCCATCGCGGCCAGCTCGGGCTCGACCGCGCGCACCGTCTCGGGCGTGAGGAAGCCCTCGCCGAGCGGCGTGCCGCCGGCGCCGCGGATCGCGCTCTTCAGCTCGCGCGCCCAGACGTGCTCGATCAGCACGAAGCCGGCCGCGTGACCGGGCTCGAGCGAGGCCGCCAGCTGGTCGATCTCCCGCTGGTCGAGCCCGAAGGCGTGGTCGGCCGCGCCCTCGGCGGCCAGTTGCGTGTCGACCCCCTCGAACTCGAAGCCCAGCAGCGCACCGACGATCCCGCCCAGCGCCTCACCCTGGTGGTCGAGCGCGACCAACTCGCCGCCGTCGGGCGAGCGCGCGACGAACAGCAGGTCGAGCACGCGGATCGTGCGCTCGCCCTCGAGCCGGGTCAGCTCGTCGATGATCTTGCCCTCGAAGTTCGCGTCCGGGCCGAAGGCCACCGCGATCATCTGGACCGGTCCGATCTCAGCCACTGGCTGTCTCCTCCTCGATTGGCCCATCGTCGGCGCGCACGACGCAGCGAAAGCCGAGATGGCTGGTGGACGTGTCGACTGCCTCGCCCTGGCGCGCGGCCGGGCGGTAGCGCAGACAGTAATTCGGCGCGCACAGGTGCGAGCCGCCCTTGATCACCCGGCGCGGGATCTGCGCGCCCGGCTCGCCGGCGACGTAGGCGCCCTCGCCCAGCTCGACGCGCGGGTTCCTCGGGACGCAGCAGGCCTTGTCCGCGTCCCCCGTGTGCTTCGGCGCGAAGAAGTCGTCGGTCCATTCCCAGACGTTGCCGGTCACGTCGTAGAGCCCGTAGCCGTTGGGCGGGAACGTGCCGACCGGCGAGGTGCCCTCGTAGCCGCCCGCCTTCAGGTTCTGCCAGGGGAACTCGCCCTGCCAGGTGTTGGCCATCAGCTTGCCGCCCGGGCGCTCCTCGTCGCCCCAGGCGAAGGCGGCGCCGTCGAGGCCGCCGCGGGCCATGTACTCCCACTCGGCCTCGGTCGGCAGCGCCTTGCCGGCCCACTCGGCGTAGGCGGCCGCGTCCTCGTGGGCGACGTGCGTGACGGGGTGGCGGTCGCGCTCGCGCAGGTCGGTGCCCGGACCGCCGGGGTGGCGCCACGAGGCGCCCGGCACGTAGGCCCACCACTGGCGATAGTCGGACAGCCGCACCCGGTGCGGCGCCTTCTGGAACACGAGCGAGCCCGGCACGAGCAGCTCGGGATCGGCGTCCGGGTACTGCGCCGGATCGAGCGGCCGCTCGGCCAGCGTCTCGTAGCCGCTGTCGTCGACGAACGCGCGGAACTCGCGCACCGTGACCGGATGGCGGTCGACCCAGAAGCCGTCCAGCTCGACCTGGTGGACCGGCGCCTCCTCGGGATAGAACGCCGCGGAGCCCATGCGGAAGTCACCGCCCTCCAGCCACGTCATGCCCTTCGTCGCCGTGACCGTCATGCGCCGAAGACGGTGCTCCAGTCGTCCTGCATCGAGATCGTGGTGAAGCCGGCCGCCAGGGCCTGCTCGGCGCCGGCGTCGTAGGCCATCTCGCGTTCGCCGTCGTCGTGGCGCACGAGCAGTCGCAACGCCGGCACGTCGCCGACGCCGGCGAAGCGCAGCATCGGCACGTCGCCGTTGGAGTTGCCGCAGGCCAGCGCCGGCCGGCGCCCGACCCGGCTCCAGATGCGCACGGGCTTGACCGGCCCGTCGTCGAAGACGTCGAGGCCCTGCTTGATCAGCAGTCCCGGGCCGTCGCCGTTGTCGCGGTAGCCGAGCATCAGGCTCGAGCCGATCACGCGCTCGGGCGGGATGCCGTACAGCTCGGCGGCGATCGGCCGCATGAAGTCGCGGTCGCCGCCGGAGGCGATGTAGACCGTGAAGCCGGTCGACTCCAGGTAGCGCAGCAGCTCGACCATCGGCGCGTAGGCGCAGTCGCGGTAGGGCCGACCGAGCGTCGGGTGCTGCGCCTCGGCCAAGAAGTCGACCGCCGAGCGCTGGTACTCCTCGACGCTCAGCGCCGTGAACGCGTCTGCGACGGCGGCGACGAGCAGCTTCAGATCGGCGTCGTCGCCCTCGTAGTGCCTGACCATCGCCGCGCCGAGCCACTGCATGTCGTGCTCGTAGGCGGCCTGCCACGGCTGGCGGGTGCGCAGCGCCACGTCCTGCTCGGCCTGCTCGGCGAAGCGGCGCAGGATGAAGTCGAGCTGGATCGGGATCGGCTTCTCGCACCAGAGCGTGCCGTCGTTGTCGAACACGGCCACGCGCTGCTCCGGCGACAGGCGCTGCGCGGCGCCCTCTGCGAACGACACGATCGACTCGCGCACCGGCGTGTCGTTCCAGGATTCCAGACCATTCGGCACGCGCACATCATGCCTTACTACTGTGTGCCGCCCAATCCTCGAGCGAAAGGACCCCACGTGAGCGACCTCGTGGCCATCGCGTACAAGGACGTACCCACCGCACAGCAGGTGGCGAGCAAACTCGGGGAGGCCGTCAAGGCCCACGAGATCGAGCTCGACGACATCGTCGTGGTCGAGCGCAAGGACGACGGCAAGGTCAAGCTGCACCAGCCCTCGCTGACCGGGGCCGGCGCCGTCGGCGGCGCGCTCTGGGGCGGTCTGATCGGCCTGATCTTCTTCGTGCCGCTGTTCGGCATGGCGCTCGGCGCCGCCGCGGGCGCGGCCGGTGGCGCACTCTCCGACGCGGGCGTCGACGACAAGTTCATGAAGCAGCTCGGCGACGAGCTCACGCCCGGCAGCGCGGCGCTGATCCTGCTGATCCGCAAGGTCTCGACCGACAAGATCCTGCCCAAGGTCCAGATCTCCGGCACGGTGATCCAGACGTCGCTCTCCGACGAGAACGAGCAGGCCCTGCAGGACGCGCTGGACAAGGCCGGCCGGCAGTAGCTACGACCGCTCGCCGTCGGCGGGGGCAGCCGGCGACGGCGCCTGCAGCAGCTCCACCTGGGCCTCGCCGACGGCGGCGACCTCGAGCGGGACGCCGCCGAGGTCGACCCGCTCACCCACCTCCGGCAGCCGCCCGATCTGCTCGACCACGTAGCCGCCGACGGTCGCCTCGTGCATGTCCTCCAGCTCGACGCCGAGTGTCTCCGCCACCAGCCGCAGCGGCGCCGAGCCGGCGATGCGCAGCGTGCCGTCGCGCTCCTCGATCGCCGGCGGCGCCTCGGGGTCGAACTCGTCCTCGATCTCGCCGACGATCTCCTCCAGCACGTCCTCGAGCGTGACCAGGCCGATCGTCGTGCCGTGCTCGTCGACCACCAGCGCCATGTGCTCGCGACGACGACGCAGCTGCTCGAGCAGCTCGTCGATCAGCAGCGAGTCGGGCACGCGCTCGACGGGGCGTGCCAGCTGCTCGAGTCCGTCGAGTTCGCCGCTGGCGACGGCGACCAGCAGGTCCTTCGCGTGCACCACGCCGATCGTCGCGTCGAGCCCGCCGTCGGGCTGACACAGCGGCAGCCGCGTCAAACCGGTCGCCTGGACCCGCTCGACCACCTGCTGGAACGTCATGTCGGTGGTCACGAACTGGACCTCCGGCCGCGGCACCATCACCTCGCGCGCGCGGCGGTCGCCGAAGGTGAAGACGTTCTCGGTGAACTGGCCCTCCTCGGGGTCGATCAGCCCCTGCAGCTGGCTCTCGCGCACGAGCGCCCGCAGCTCGTCCTCGGTGTGCGGCGCGTGACCGGCCTCGCTGGCGGGAGGGATCCCGAACGGCTTCAGCAGCAGGTTGCCCAGGCCGTTGAAGAGGTCCACCAGCGGCTTGGTGACCAGGTAGAAGCCGCGCATCGGCGGCGCCAGCATCAGCACGATGCGCTCGGTGCGGGCGATCGCCGCGCTCTTGGGCGCGAGCTCGCCGACGACCACGTGCAGCAACGTGATCAGCCCGAACGCGAACGCGCCGGCGATCGCCAGGCCGAGCACCTCGGCGTTCTCTCCGAGCAGGTCCTCGAAGACCTCGTGGAACGCCCGCTCGCCCGCGACGCCGAGGCCGAGCGAGGCGATCGTGATGCCGAGCTGGCAGGCGGCGAGGTACGAGTCGATGTGCGTGACCGCGTGCTGGACCGACTTGGCGCCGGGTCGCCGCTCGGCCAGCCAGTGGTCGACCTGCGTCGGCCGTACGCGGGCGATGGCGAACTCGCTTGCGACGAAGAACCCGTTCGCGAGCACCAGCGTGAGGGCGAGGAGCAGCTCGATCCCGATCACGTATGTGGGCGGGCTGACTCTGGGTCAGGCACTGCCCTGAGCGTAGCGGCAGCGTCCGTCAGGGCTGGACCACGATCACGGCCAGCGTGCCGAGCGCCAGCAGCGCGGCGGCGCTGCTGAGGCCGTAGACCCACTGGCGCCCGATCGCGGCGAAGCCGCCGCGGGCGAGCGCGGCCTCGACGTCCAGCTGCCGCCGACCCGCGCCGACGAAGATCACCAGTGCCAGCAACGCGTAGCCGGCGCCGAGCACGATGTACGGCAGCCGATGACCGCCGACCAGTTCGGGCACGACCCCGCCGACCGCGACCGAGACGCCGGCCGCCGCGATCCCCGTCCGCCACCAGGCGAGCCAGGTGCGCTCGGCGGCGAGCAGCGTGCGCCGGGTGACGTCCTCGTCTGCCATCCCGGCTCGATCGTCCCGCTCAGTGCGGCGGGAGCTTGACCACCGCGACGAAGAACTCGTCGATCTGGCGCACGACGTCGATGAAGCGCGGGAAGTCGACCGGCTTGGTGACGTACGCGTTCGCGTGCAGGTGGTAGCTGCGCAGGATGTCCTCCTCGGCCTTGGAGGTGGTCAGCACCACGACCGGGATCGTGCGCAGCTGCGGGTCCGCCTTGACCTCGGCCAGCACCTCGCGCCCGTCCTTCTTGGGCAGGTTGAGGTCGAGCAGGATCATGTCCGGCCGCGGCGCGCCCGCGTACTCGCCCTCTCGACGCAGGAACTCCATCGCCTCGACGCCGTCTGTGACGCAGTGCAGCTGGTTGCGCACCTTGTTGTGCTCCAGCGCCTCGGTGATCATCAGCGTGTCGCCGGGATCGTCCTCGACGAGCAGGATCTCGACGGGCAAGAGGTCTCCGTTGGGCTCTACGTTGGGGTCGTTCATGGGCTTTCCTCGAGAGCGGGAAGAGTAAACCGGAATACGGTCCCGGCGGCAGCGGTCGGGGTCGAGCCAGATCTGGCCGCCGTGATACTCGACGATCTTGCGGCACATCGCCAAGCCGATCCCGGTGCCGGGGTACTCCTGCTTGGCGTGCAGGCGCTGGAAGATCACGAACACCCGCTCGGCGTACTGGGGCTCGATGCCGATGCCGTTGTCGGCGCAGGTGACCAGCCACTCGCCGTCGCGGCGGTCGACGCCGATGCGCACCTCGGGCGCGGCCTCCGAACGGAACTTGATCGCGTTGCCGATCAGGTTCTGGAACACGAGCATCAGCAGCGACGCCTCTCCGCGTACGACCGGCAACGGCTCGGCCGCGATGCGGGCGCCGCTGTCGCCGATCGCGGCGTCGAGGTTGGCGAGCGCGCGGTGCAGCACGTCGTCCAGCTCGACGACCTCCCAGTCGCCGGTCACCCGGCCGACGCGCGAGAACGCGAGCAGGTCGTTGATCAGCTGCTGCATGCGCTTGGCGCCGTCGACGGCGAAGTCGATGTACTGGTCGGCACGCTCGTCGAGCTGCCCGCGGTAGCGCTGCTCGAGCAGCTGGCAGAAGCTCGCGACCTTGCGCAGCGGCTCCTGCAGGTCGTGCGAGGCGACGTAGGCGAACTGCTCCAGCTCGGCGTTCGAGCGCTCGAGCTCGAGCGCTTGGCGCTCCACGCGCGCTTGCGCCTCCCGGACCTCCTCCAACTCGGCGAGGATCCGGCGGCGCATCGACTCGACGTCGTCGGCGAGCTCGACGGTGTCGCGCGGGCCGCGGCCGACGACCTCGTGGTCGAACTCGCCGCGCGCCACGCGCCGCACGTCCTTGCCGAGCGCGACGATCGGCCTTCCGACCGCGCGCCGCAACGCGATCGTGACCGCGATCACCGACAGCAGCAGCAGCACGGCGATCGCGACGAAGGACACCGCGAGGAAGCGCGCGGCGTCGTTGATGCGCTGCTTGCCGTCCGCGCGCTCGGCCGCGAGGTCGCGCTGCATGCGGTCCAGCCCGCGACGCACGGCGTCGAACTGCTCGCGCCCGGCCGCCGTCGTCGCCGGGCGCACCGCCTCCGGTCCCGCGCGGCGCACGAGCCCGATCGTCGGCAATGCATAGGACTCGCGCCACGTGGCCGCCAGCTGCTCGACCTCGTCCAGGTCGATCAGCACGGCGTCCGCGCCGGAGTCCCGGATCAGGTCGCGCAGCTCCGCCGACGCTCGGCGCTCCTCGAGCCGCCCGCTGCGGTACGGGGCGAGGAAGGGCTCCTGGCCGCTGAGCGCGAAGCCGCGCACGCCGGTCTCCTCGTTGATCAGCGCGTTGGACAGCCGTAGCGACGTCGCGGCCGCGGGGTCGAGCTGATCGATCATCAGGTCGCGCGCGTCTGACAGGCGCATGATCGCGATCACGCCGGCGACCAGGCCCGCGACGGTCACGATCGCGAGCCCCGCCGAGGCGATCGCGAACCACTGCGTTATGCGCAGCCGGCCGAAGAGGCGGAAGCGACGCTCAGTCATGCACGGCGGAGAGCAGCATCACGGCGAGGTCGTCGGTCAGCGGCTCGCCGTTGAGCTGCTCGACCTCCGCGATCAGGCTCGCCACCAGCCCGCGCCCGTTCGAGCGCCAGTCCGGATGCTCGCCCAGCTTCTGCTCGACCATGCCGACCAGGCGCTCGTCGCCGAGTCGCTCCGGTCCGGCGCCGATGCGCCCCTCGATCAGACCGTCGGTGTACATCAGCAGCGACCACGTGCCGTCGAGCTCGACGTCGACGCCTGGGCGTGCCGGGCGGTCGAAGAGGCCGATCGGCGGCGACGTCGGCCTCGACGTCGAGCGCGCGCACGCCCTGCCCGTTGACGAGGATCGGCGGCGGGTGGCCGGCAAGCCGCACGGTCACCCGATCGCGCTCGGGGTGGACGGTCAGGACCGAGAGCGTCGCGAAGATGTCCGGCGCGTGGCGCTCGTAGGGGAGCATCTCGTGCAGCGTCTGCACCACCTCCTCCTGGTCGCGGCGCGCGAGCGTCAGGGCGCGCCAGGCGATCCGCAGCGACGCGCCGAGCGCCGCCTCGTCGGCACCGTGGCCGCAGACGTCGCCGATCATCAGGTGCAGCGTGCCGTCGGGCAGCTCGACCGCGTCGTAGAAGTCGCCGCCGAGCAGCGCCCGCTGGCGGCCGGGGCGGTAGTCGCTGGTCAGGCGCAGGCGCGGAGTCGCGGATCAGCGCGGTCGGCAGCAGGCCTCGCTCCAGGCGCGCGTTCTCGCTCGCCTGCAGGCGCGCCTCGAGCAGCTCCTGCTCGGAACGCTCGGCGCGGCGGCGCTCGATCGCGTAGCGCAGCGCCCGCGCCAGCACCTCGGGCTCGACCTGGCCCTTGACGAGGTAGTCCTGCGCGCCGGCGCCGACCGCCTGGATCCCGAGCTGCTCGTCGTCCTGGCCGGTCAGCACCACGACCGCGACGTCGGGCGCAAGCTCGCGCAGCGCGCGCACGCCCTCGAGACCCTCGGTGTCGGGCAGGCCGAGGTCGAGCAGCACGCAGGCGACGCCGTCGCGCACGCGCTCGCGCGCCTGCGCGAGCGTCAACGCTCGGCGCAGCGGTCATCTCCGGCGCGACGTCCGCGAGCCCGTCCTCGACGAGGAACGCATCGCCCTCGTCGTCCTCGACGAGCAAGATCACCATCGCATCGGTTCGACCCTGCACCGGTCCACGAGCCAGCCTCGGAGCACCCCGGTCAATCCGCGGCAGAATACCGCCCTGTCTCATCCTGCGTGCAAGGCCGTGGAAGACCCGGTCGATATCGTCGGCGGCCGTGCAGGTACCCGCCGATCCCCCGAGCGCGCGCCGCGTGCTCGTGCTCGCCTCCGGCGGGACGATCTCGATGACCGGCGACGCGGGCGTGGTGCCGGAGCTCGACGGCGAGCAGCTGGTGGCCGCCGTGCCGGGGCTCGCGGCCTACGAGGGGCTCGAGGGCCAGACCGTCGTCAACAAGCCGAGCGCGCACCTGACGCTCGACGACTGTCTCGCCGTCTGCCGCCGGGCGCGCGACGTGGCGCGGCGAGGCACCGGCGTCGTGGTCACCCACGGCACGGACTCGCTCGAGGAGACCGCGATGCTGTGCGACATCCTCCACGACGCCGAGGCGCCGATCGTCTTCACCGGCGCGATTCGACCGGCCAACGCTCCCGGCGCCGACGGACCCGCCAACCTCGTCGACGCGGTCAGCGTCGCCGCCAGCGCCGAGGCCGCCGGCCTGGGCGTGCTCGTCTGCTTCGGCAGCGAGATCCACCACGCGCGCGGCGTGCGCAAGACCGACACCGTCTCGCTGGTCGCCTTCTCCTCGCCCCAGACCGGCCTGCTCGGCCGCGTCACCGAGGGACATCCGATCATCTGGTCGAACATCCCGCGCAACCCGCCGCTCGACCCGCCGAACCTCGACCGGAGCGTGCTCGTGGTGCCGACCGTCGCCGGCGACGACGGCACGCTCGCGCGCGCCGCCCTCTCGACCGACCCCGACGGCGTCGTGATCGGCACGCTCGGCGCGGGCCATCTCGCTCCCGACGTGCTCGACGTCTGGGCCGAGGCCGCCCAGCGGATCCCGATCGTCGCCTACTGCCGTCCCGAGCGCGGCGTGATCCTCTCCGCCACCTACGGCTACCGCGGCTCCGAGCGCGACCTGCGCGGCACGAACATCATCCCCGCCGGCTTCCTCTCCCCCCAGGCCGCGCGCATGAAGCTGCTGGCTTGCCTCGCCTCCGGCCTCTCGGTCGAAGAGGCGCGCTGGGCGTTCCGCCAAGACGACGGCTGAGTCGCACCGCGCTCGCTTGCCGCCGCGGGCGATCGGAGGTAGCGTCGAAGCAGGCTCGCCGCATGTCCTGGCCCGGACCTCGCACTTCCGCAGCTCTGCTCGCCCTCGTCGCCACGCTGATCGCGGCGCCGCTGGCGGACGCCCGCACCGAGCGCGGCGGACGCGGCGCGGACACGCTGCGCGGCGGCGCGAAGAAGGACACGCTGCTGGGCGGAGCAGGCGCGGACCGGTTGCTCGGCGGCCGGGGAGCCGACACGCTGCGCGGCGGCGCCGGCAAGGACGAGCTCTTCGGCGGACCGGGCAAGGACAGGCTCGACGGTGGACCGGGCCGCGACCGCATCGACTGCGGTCCGGGCAAGGACGTGGTCCTGTCCGCGCAGGGCGACCGCGTGTCCTCCAACTGCGAGACCGTGCTCGGCCGGCGGCAGCGCGACGAGGGCGGCGGAGGTGGCGGGGACGGCACGCCGAGCGGGCCGATCCCGCGCACGCCGACCTTCTACGACGTCACCGTGCAGGGCACGACCCTCGCGGGCAACACCGTCTTCCCGCAGCCGGACACCGTCTACACGCCGGTCAACCAGAACCTCACGCTCGCGGCGCGGCTGCTGGTCGAGCCGCCGGTGGCGGTCAACCTCAACCCGCAGGGCCTGCCGACGAACGGCGTCAACGCCCGCGACGTCGCGCTGCTGACCACGGCCTCGATCGTGTCCGCCGCGCCCGGGCCGCTGTGGTTCGGCACCAACGTGCATCTCTTCTACCAACTCGGCAAGACCCGCCCGTTCGACGTGCCCATCGACGTCGTACACACCCAGATCGACGAGGCCGGCGGCGTGCTGCGAATCCTGGTCGACGGCAACTTCGCGGGCCTCCCCTACGGCCGTCTGGGCGTGACCAACTACTTCAACGTGCTGACCGCGCCGCTCGCCCTGCTCGCGCGGCCGATCCAGATCTTCGGCGGCGGCATGGAGCTGCGCTTCGCCCTCGGCGGTGCATCGGTCACCGGCAGCTTCGACTTCGTCGGCGACGCCAACTTCCGCTACACCGGCACGTTCGCGGGCCCGCTCGGGGCACCGCAGCCGCTGCGCAACTAGCTCGCGCCGCCAGCCTGCTCGAACAGCTTGCCGGCGCGGATGCGCTCGGCCATCAGCTTCGAGTCCTCGCGGTAGGCGCTGCCGTCCTCGAACTCGATCACCGGGTAGTTGGGCTGCCCGCTGAGGCGCTGCATCTCGTCGCGCTTGCGGGGACTCAGCGGCCCCTTGACGGCCTCGTACTCGATGCCCATCTCCTCGAGCGCGTGCTCGACCCTCCAGCACGAGTGGCCGCTGAGCTTGACGAACGTGATCGGACACCGATGCAGCTTGACCGCCATCTGAAGTCCCTTTCTCTCAGGCAACTCTGTGGTTGTTCTCACGAGGGGCTTACGGACATTCCGCAGGGTCCCAAGCGTTATCCGAATGAGAGGAGGCTCGATGTTCCCGCACCAAGCGTTCGTTCGCGCCGCACCCGGCAGCTACGCCGCGGGCGGCGAGACCTACCCATCGCTGCGCCACTTCCTCGCCGGAGACCGGCGCCGAGTCCCGTCGCGCGAGCACGACGTCGGCCTGCGCTGGCTCGATGGCGTCGGCCACCTGTACCGCGCCGCGTGGGTCGTCGACACCGGCGAGCTGGTGCTCGTACAGACTGGCGCACCGGAGACCGGCGGCGGCCACGTCGAGGTGCTCGCCCGCTACGCCGACGAGGAGGATCTGCTCAGCGCGCTCGAGGGCTGGGAGGGCGTCCACGGGCAGCCGCTGTCGGCGGAGTGGCTGCGCGCCCGGGCGGCCTACCGGCGCCGGCACTCCCGGGAGCTGGCGGGGGTGTAGAGAGCGCGGCGCCGCGAGGCGGCGCCGCGCCGGCCGGGCGCCGGGTGCGCCCGACCGGCGTCCCGCGGCTACGGGTGGCGGGGGTGTCCCGGCGGTCCGGGGGGCAGGTCCGGCAGTGCGTCCTCGACCTTGTCCTTCGAGATGCCGAGCTTGTCGGCGAGCTTCTGCAGGAACTCGTCGTGCCGCTGCTCGAAAGCCTGGCGTTGCTTCTCGCCCACCTTCTCGAGCGCGTCCTCGAGCTTGCTCTCGTCGATGCCGAGCTCGTCCGCGAGCGACTGCACGAAGTCGTCGCGCATCAGCTTGGGCGCGTTCTCCTTGCGCAGCTCGCGCATCGCCTTGGCCAGGTCGGCCTCCTTGACGCCGAGCCGGTCCGCGAGCCGATCGAGCCCGAAGACCCTGCGCTCGATCTTCGGCGGGCCGCCCGGACCTGCGCCGGCGCGGAAGCGGACGTGGTCGGGACCGCCGAAGAACATCGGCGGGCCGCCGTCGCCCGGATCGATCCCCTGCCTGTCGGTGCCCTTCTCTGCCTTGTCGCCGGCAGCCGTCGCCGAGCCGTCGCCTGCCTGGCTTCCGAGCGCATACGCACCGGAAGCCAGGACCACGGCGGCGGCGAGCGCGAGTGCCAGCGTCCTGCCACGAATAGTCATGCGGCCAGCGTTGCGGGGCCGTGTGAGAGCTATGTAAGAAAGACGCCCGTCAGCCGCGCTTCCCAGCCACAATGGGGGCGGTGCGGATCCTGATCGTCGACGACGACCGCTCGCTGCGCGACGCGCTGCGCCGGGCGCTGCTGCTCGGCGGCTATGACGTGGAGACCGCCGCGGCAGGCGGCGAGGGGCTGGCGAAGATCGCCGGCGACCAGCCTGACGCGGTCGTGCTCGACGTCGGGCTGCCGGACCTCGACGGGCTGGAGGTCTGCCGCCGGCTGCGCGAGGACGGCAACCGGCTGCCCGTGCTGATGCTGACCGCCCGCGCCGCCGTCACCGACCGCATCGACGGCCTCGACGCCGGGGCCGACGACTATCTGGTCAAGCCCTTCGACGTCGGCGAGCTGAAGGCGCGGCTGCGCGCGCTGCTGCGCCGCGCCGGCGACGACGGCGATCCGGGCTCGCTCGAGTTCGCCGAGCTGCGACTCGACGAGGGCCGCCACGGCGTCTGCGTCGGGGAGGAGTTCGTCGAGCTCACGCGCACCGAGTACCAGCTGCTCGAGCTGCTGATGCGCAATCCTCGCCGGGTGCTTCCGCACGACGTGATCTACGACCGCGTCTGGGGCTACGACTTCGGTCCCGAGTCGAACGCGCTGCGCGTATACGTGGGCTATCTGCGGCGCAAGCTCGAGCAGGCGGGCGCGCGGCCGTTGATCCACACGGTGCGCGGCGTGGGCTACACGCTGAGGGAACCGTGAGCCTGCGCTCGCGCATCGCCGCCGTCGCGGGCGTCGCGGTCGCCGCGGTCGTGGTGCTGACGGCGGTCTTCACCTACGTCGCCGTGCGCTCGCAGCTGCGCGGCGAGGTCGACGACTCGCTGCGCCCGCGCACCGATCGCGTCGGGCAGCTGCGGCTCGCGCCTCCGCCGGAGGCGGGGGCCGGCGTGGCCGTGCCGCCGCCCACCCTCGATCGGGTCGACCCCCGCGAGATCGACCGGCTTGGCCCGGGCGTCGCCGGCCGGCTCGGCCGCTTCGATCGCATCTTGGCCGACGAGGGACCGTTCGGCGGCGCCGGCGGCTTCGCCCAGCTCGTCACCGACGGACGGCCAGGCGATTCGCCCGCCTGGCGACGCGGCGCTGCCGGTACCCGAGCGGGCGCGCGAGATCGCCGCGCGGGCAGCGGCAGCTACCTGACCGACATGACCGTCGACGGCACGCACCTGCGCGTGCTGACCGAGGGCGTCCGCGACGGGCTCGCGGTCCAGCTCGCGCGTCCGCTGGACGAGATCGACAAGCAGCTGAGCCGGATCCTGATCGCGCTGATCGTGATCGGCGCGATCGGGATCGCCGGCGGGGCGGCGCTCGGCGCGTTCGTCGCGCGCACGGCGCTCGTGCCGATCGCCCGCTTCACCAAGCGCACCGAGGCGCTGAGCGCGGACCCGGACCCATCGGAGCGCATGGAGGTCGTCGGCGACGACGAGCTCGCCCGGCTGGCGCGCAGCTTCAACACGACGCTCGACGCGCTGGAGCAGTCGGTCGAGGCCCAGCGCCAGCTGGTGGCCGACGCCAGCCACGAGCTGCGCACGCCGATCGCGAGCCTGCGCGCGAACATCCAGCTGCTCGGCGACGCGGAGCGCCTGCCGGACGGCGAGCGCGAGCGCATGCGCGCGGACATCGTGCGCGAGCTCGACGAGCTGACCGCGCTGGTCGGCGACGTGGTCGAGCTGGCGCGCGGCGCCAAGCCGCCCGAGGAGCTGGACGACGTGCGGCTCGACGACGTCGTCAGCGCGATCGTCACGCGTCAGCACCGCCGCTCGCAGACGGTCGAGCTGCTGACCGAGCTCGAGCCGACGCTCGTCCAGGGCGATCCGGAGCGCATCGGCCGAGCGGTCTCGAACCTGATCGGCAACGCGGTCAAGTGGAGCCCGCCGGGCAAGCCGATCGAGGTGTCGCTGCAGGACGGCGTGCTGTCCGTGCGCGACCACGGGCCGGGCTTCGACCCTCGCGACCTGCCCCACGTCTTCGAGCGCTTCTACCGCTCTGCCGCCGCCCGCGGCACCTCCGGCTCCGGCCTCGGCCTCGCGATCGTCCAACAGGCCGCCGAGGCCCACGGCGGCTTCGTCGAGGCGGCCAACGCTCCCGGCGGCGGCGCGCTGCTGCGCGTCGGCTTCGGCCCGGCGCTGCCGCTGGCCACCGAGGCGACGTCGGTTCCCGCCTCCTAGGTCGCCCGGCGGCAAGCGCCGAGCCGGACGGGCCGCCGCGACTCGCGAGCGACGACCCGTCCTGGGGCGGCCCGGAGGCCGCCCGACTCAGCCTTCGACGGTGGCGGCCTCCGTGCTGGCGGGACGTTCGCCGAGCGTGACCTGGACGGTCTGCTCGCTCCCGTCGCGACGCACGCCCAGCGACACGCTGTCGCCGGCGCTCGCGCCGTTGACGTCGGCCGAGAGCTCGGCCGAGGTCTGGACGGCCTTGCCGTCGAAGCTGACGATCACGTCGCCGGCCTGGATGCCGGCTGCGGCAGCGGGGCTGTCCTGGGAGAGCTCGGCGACCGTCGCGCCGGTGGCCTCCCCGTCGGCGGTCTGGACGCCGAGGTAGGCGTGGGTGACGTCCTGCCCGCTCATCAGCTGCTCGACCACCTGCTTGACGGTGTTCGACGGAACCGCGAAGCCGATGCCGACGTTGCCGCCGGCCTCGCCGCTGCCGTTCGAGGAGCTCTCGATCTGGGAGTTGATCCCGATCACCCGGCCGGCGCCGTCGAGCAGCGGGCCGCCGGAGTTGCCCGGGTTGAGCGCGGCGTCGGTCTGGACGAGTCGTCGATCGAGTAGCCGTTGGGCGCGGTGATCTGCCGCTGCAGCGCACTCACCACGCCGGTGGTGAGCGTGCGATCGAGGCCGTACGGGTTGCCGATCGCGTACGTGGCATCACCGACGTCGAGCTGGCTCGAGTCGGCGAAGGTGAGCGGGGTGAGCGTCTGCGCGCTCGGGTCGACCTTCAGCAGGGCGACGTCGGTGGAGGCGTCGGAGCCGACGACCTCCGCGCTCAGCTCCTCGCCGTCGCCGATCTTGACCTTGACGTCGGTGGCGCCCTCGACGACGTGGGCGTTGGTGGCGATGTAGCCGTCCTTCGAGACGACGAAGCCGGAGCCGGTCGCCTCGCCCTGGCTGGGCTCGCCGTAGGGACCGGACCCCTGGGAGGTCACCTGCGCGGTGATGAAGACGACGGAGTCCTTGGACTGGTCGTAGATGTCGTCGGCCGAGAGGGCGGCGCCGTCGTCGGCGACGGCACGGACCGCGGCGTCGGACGCGGGGGCGTTGACGGTGGTCGTGGTGGAGTCGTGGGCCACACCGAGTGCGACGGCAGCGCCGCCACCACCGCCGATGACGGCCGCGAGGGTCAGGGGCACGAGCTTCTTGGCGACGTTCATGTGCACCGAGGCTCGCGATGCGTTCTGAAGCGCCGGTGAAGGTTTCCTGGGAGAAGCCTGAGAGTTCTACGCGGCGGTAGGCGAGGCGCTCAGACTCGCTGCAGCGCGCGCCGGACCACGCTCGGACGCCGAGCGACCTGCGGCCCGAGCAGGAGCGCGAACAGGGTGGTGGCCAGCCACGGGCGCAGATGCGGGCGGATCCCTTGATGCGTCCGTCCTCGGCCAGCTCGAACGCCATCGCGTCGGTCATCCGGAACGGGCCCACCTTGCAGTGGCCGATGACCACCCGCGAGTCGCCCTCGCCGATCTCCTCACGCCACTGCAACTCGGTCAGCGTTCCGTAGACGGCGCCGAGCAGGACGCGGTTGTCGTCGCGGCCTCGGAACACCATGCGACCGGAGAGCGGCGAGACCACCTCGACGTCCGGTGCCAGGGTCTCCACCAGCGCGTCCATGTCGTTCGCCTCGGAGGCTGCCCGGTAGCTCGCGATGGCGTCGTCCACGCGCGCATCGTGCCACAGGCGCAGCGGGGGCGGCGCCTATGCGGCCGTCGTCAGCATGCGCTCGAGGTTGGCGAACGCCTTGCTCCAGCCGCCCTCGTGCGAGCGCACGGCCTCCTCGTCCCAGAGCGCGGAGTGGGTGAAGTGGACCGTGGTGACGCCGTCGGCCTCCTGGAAGTCGAGCTCGATCAGCTGGCGGGTGTCGTTGTCGTCCCAGACCCAGGTGAAGGCGAGGCGGCTCGGCGGGTCGATCTCGGTGTAGCGTCCGCCGCCGCCGTACTCGACGTCCTCGTGCGGGTTGCGCATGACCACCCGCACCTCGCCGCCCACACGCAGGTCGACCTCGGCGACGGTGGTCTCCCAGTCGTGCTCGGCGTGCCACCAGCGGCGCATCACCTCCTCGCTGGTCCAGGCGTCGAAGACCGCCTGGGCGGGCGCCTGGAAGGTGCGCTCCATGCGCAGCGTGTGGTCGCTCATCTGTCGTGCTCCGATCGGCGTCGCAGGTGCAGGGAGAGCCAGGCCCGGGCGACCAGCAGCGCGCTTGCGGCGGCGGCCACCGACGGCACCAGCTCCTCCGCCGGAAAGGCTCCCACGTGCGCGATCATGCGGCCTTGTCGTACTGATCGTGGTAGTTCCACCACTGGTACGGCGGGGTCTGCGGGTAGCCCTCCGGCGAGTCCTCCCACTCCTCCTGGCGGCCGAGCGCGGTGATGTCGAGGTAGGCCCAGGTGGTGCCCATCGCCTCGTCGCCGCGGCTGTCGACGAAGTACGTGCGGAAGACCTCGTCGCCGTCGCGGATGAAGGCGTTGGTGCCGTGCCACTCGCCGACGCCGTGGTCGGCGTCGAAGCCGTCGGTGATCGTGTACCAGGGGACGTCCCAGCCCATCCGCTCCTTCAGGCCCTGGATGTCGTCCTGCGGCGCGCGCGAGACGAACGCGAGCGTCGTGTCGCGGGCGTTCAGGTGCGCGAGGTGGGCGACCTGGTCGGCGAGGAACGAGCAGCCGGGACAGCCGCGCTCGGGGAAGTCGGCGACGCCGGGCTCGTAGAAGAAGCGGTAGACGACCAGCTGGCGGCGCCCCTCGAACAGGTCCTGCAGGCTCGCGCGGCCGTTGGGGCCCTCGAACGCGTACTCCTTCTCCACGGGGAGCCACGGCATCCGCCGCCGCTCGGCGGCCAGGGCGTCGCGGGCGCGGGTGAGCTCCTTCTCCTTGACGAGCAGCTGCTCGCGCGCGGCGTTCCACTCCTCGGTCGACACGGCGGGTGGGGCGTTCATCTGGACCTCTCCTCTTTTAGGTACTCGTCTACGACGTCGAACATGCGGCCCCAAAGGGCGCGCTGACGATCCATCCAGTCGGCGGCCTCGCTGAGCACGTCGGGCTCGAGCGACAGCCGATGCGTCCGACCCACGACCTCGCGTCGGATGACGCCGGTCTCCTCCAGCACCTTCAGGTGCTTGGAGATCGCGGGCTTCGAGACGCCGAAGCCGCCGGTCGCCTCGCCGACCGTCGCCGGCCCTGCGGAGAGCCGCTCGACGATCCCGCGGCGGATCGGGTGCGACAGCGCCTTGAACGGATCGTTAACCACAGGGTTAACCGTAGCAGCGCCCTCCTCGATGCGTCGAGCGCGGCGCTAGCGTGACCCCGATGTCGCGCACCGCGAGCCCGCCGGACCACGTCCAGCACGCGCCGCACAACGCCATGACCGATCCCGACGAGATCGCGCTGTTCTGCGACCGCTGCAGCGACCTCATGCGCGAGCTGCTGCACGGCCTGGCCGCCGCGCCCGACCAACCCCGCCCCTTCCCGGAGATCGAGGACGCGATCGGCTGGCCCCGCCGCCGCATCGCGTCGGTCCTCGGCGGCGTCTCCCACCTCCGGCACACCGAGTTCGGCGGCCGTCGTCCCTACCGCTTCCTCAGCGATCGCAACTCGGCGTCGGGACGCTGGGAGATGTGGATGGACGCCGCCCAGGTACGGTCGGTCCCTGCCGCGCAGCGGGACTAGACGCGCGGGGAGTCCCAGCCGGGCCGTCCGGCTGTTCGCCAAACCGACTAACGAGTCGTAGCCATCCGATACGAACGACATCTTGGGCAAGGCATGAGCGATCGCCCTGATGCTGAACCCGCACCGCAGATTCTCACCAACGCACAGCGACGCAGTCTGTTGCGCCGTGGCTTGGCCAGCGCACTGCGAGCAGGCGGCTATAAGGACATCGCCGCGGCCGAAGTACCAACCACGCAGCCGTCGTCGGACTGGCTCGTGTCGGCTTTCGTGCTCATGTTGTTCTGGGGGTCCGTCATCGGGGTTCCTGACGCGCTCGATGGGCCCACATGGGCGTGGCCGCTCGCGATGGCCGGCGTTTTACTCACGATTGGCGCCGCATCTAACTACGCAAGTGGTGGCGCAGCCGCTGTCCTGCTGGTCATCGGCTGGCTGATCACCGGATGGCTACAGATCACGGATGGCGGCCACTGGGTGATTACTCACGCCGGCCCAGTCAGCGTTCTAATCATCGTCGCCTTGCTCACCCGTCAAATCGACATTCGCAGTGTTCGTGATATTGCCGTCGCCGTAGCCGCGATCCCGCGGGCTGCCCCGCTTATCGCGCCGCTAGTCCTAGTGGTCTTGCTGTTACCTTCTCTCAGCGAAGATGTCTGGAAGGTCGCGGATGCGCTGAGTACCAGTCGCCTTGTAGCACTTTCGGTACTCACCATCGGACTTCTGCTCGTGCTCGTCGCACGGCAACTCCGCGCCGAGCTAGGGCAGGTGCTTGTCAGTCGCGCGACCAGTCTTTCGGAGCAGCCTGGTCGGGTTGATTTCACTCGGTCGATGCTGCGCACACGCCTCCGCGACGACCCGTTCGAACTCGTGCACGCCGAAGCCGGGACGCTCATCATTGATGCCTGGCCCGTTGATGGTTCCCAGTACACACCCCTGCTCGCGACCACCACAGGACCAAGACTCACCCGGCCGTTGCTAGCGCGCCTGGCTGTGTGCGTTGGCTTCATCGCCGTTACCGTCACCTTGTACCTCTACGCGCTTATTGCCACAATCGTAAGGCCGGATGTAGTCGCTGACTGGACTGGCGAGAGAGTGGCAATACATAAGCTGAATTTGTTCGATATTGTGGTGAGCCTGCCAGCGGGACCATACTTCGCGGTCACCGCGTTACTTGCAAGTCTCGCCGTGGCGACTTTTCTCGCCTTCGCCCTTATCGAAGAACGATTCTCTATCGCCCTGGGAGATGCACTACTTCGCCTTCCAGCGGACCAACTGCTCGCACTTGCTTTGCCGTACCTACACCTGCAAGAGGAGCGCATCGTCGATGGGGACCCGCTGCCCGAGGAGTTCGACATCGGTGCAGCGTCCAATGACGACACCTGAGCCTTGTCGTATCGTTGCCGAACGATCAGGGAATTGGGCCATCATCTCGCGACCAAGCCTCCGGAGGCGCCTCCCGTAGTAAGTCGAGGTAGCTAACGTCAGCCGTGGTAAGCAGCAGGTCTGCCCGCCACTCTCCGTCCTCGGGCACAAACACAAACATTCCGAGTGAATTGACCGGCGTAGCCTTGTCGTAGACGACCGGCAGCGGCCCAAGGTCCGCGACAAGACGTACCCCCACGCCGCGATGCGGGACGAGCGCATAGACCCCCGTCGCAATGCCAGTTCGCGGACTAAAGATGTCGCCGAGCGCGTCGAGCCACATCATCACGAGCCCACCAGAGTCATCAGCTGCCTCTCGGCTCGCACTCGAGCTCAGCGTCCAAACTGCATCGGCATCTCGCTCGGAGAGTGCAGAATGCAGCTCAATCGCAGCAGAAGCTGCGGGATGCAAGCCCTGCCGCGCATCGAGGTCAATCCGCCGCGCGGCTCCTGGCGAATCCTCGCGCGCGACCTCGCCCCATGATGGACGAAGGACCGGGACGTCGAGCCGGCCCCGGCGTGCGAGCAGTCCTCCGTCAAGACTAGGAATCACCTCATCAGCAACAAGCCTGGCCACCACGTCGGTCGAGGTTCTCCACCGTAGCGCCAGCTCCTCGATGGAGACAAGGTCATCCCCTGCGAATGCGTTATCCCCCACAGATTTAGGTTATTGCAGGTCGGTCGCAACGGAGGCTCGGCTGACGGCTGCTGTGAGCCGGGGCGCCGGCTGCTCTGTGCAGCGCCCCGGGTCGGGGTCTAGCCCGCCAGGCGCTGCGCCGCATGCGCGGCGCGGGTGGCGAACACGAACTGGCCGATGCGGTGGATCAGACCGGCCGCGTGGAGACGCTCGATCGCGTCCTCGGTGTCGTGGCTGGGCGGCTCGTCGCCACTGGCGATCTGGCTGCTAGAGGTCAGCGAGCGAGACAGCTCGGTGAGGCTCCAGAGGCCGGCGTAGTCGTGGACAAGGAGGCCGAGGAGCGCCTCGTCGAAGGAGTCCTCAGCAGAACCGGGCGAACAGCCCGGGTTAGGGTTGCGGTGCATGGGAAGGTTCCGCCTTTCCGTGCCGGGCCCCGGGCGGTGACAGCCGCGCCGGGGCCGATTTGTGATTGAGGGAAAGAACCTAGTCTGCGAGGCGGATGGAGCGAGCGGCGCCGGTGCCTACGCACTCGTGAGCTGGAACTCGTCGCCGAACCGTTCCAGGAACCGCTCCCCGAGCACCTGCGCGCTCTCGGGCCCATCGCCGTAGAGACCCTCGAAGAACTCCGCCGTGTGCAGCGCCGGCTGGACTTCCCAGCGCACGCGCGAAACCAGCTCGGCGGCCATCTGGTGGGGCGTGCCGGCCGGCACCTCGAACGTCTCACCGGCTTCATAGCGACGCTCGGTGCCGTCGATGATCGTTCGCACCGCTCCCTCGATCACCGTGAAGCGCTCGTCCTGGCGCGGGTGGAGGTGCGCGGGCGGCAGCGGGCTGTCGGCCGGATAGGTCACCTCCATCTCCAGCAGCTCGCCGTTGGTCTCGGCCGCAGTCTGGACGAAGCGCAGGCAGAAGCCTTCGTAGGGGCGGATCTCTTGGCCGGCGTGCGCCATGCCACGAGGCTACCCCGGCGCAGGGGCGGCGCGAACCTACGGGTGGATCTTCTCGCCCGCCTCGAGCATCGCGACGAACTTCTCCAGCCGCCGCGCGCGCGTCTCCGGCTTCTTCGCCTCCTGCAGCCGATAGAGGACCGCGTAGCGGTTGCGGCTGTCGAGGCCCTCGAAGAAGGCCTTGGCCTCGGGCCGCGCGTCGAGCTCAGCCTGGAGGTCGTCGGGCACGGTGATGGAGGCCTGGCCGTCGTAGGCGGCGTCCCAGCGACCGTCGGCCTTGGCGCGCTCGACCTCAGCGAGCCCGGCCGGGCGCATCCTGCCCTCGGCGATCAGCCGCTCGGCGTGGTCGCGGTTGATCTTCGACCACGGGCTGCGCTTGCGCCGAGGCGTGAAGCGCTGCAGGAACCAGCTCTCGTCGAGGCCCTGCCGCCGGGCGTCGATCCAGCCGAAGCAGAGCGCGCTGACGAGCACCTCGGGGTAGCGCACGCTCTCGATGCCTGTGCTCTTCTTGGCGATCTTGACCCACACGCCGTCGGACTCGGCGTGGTTGTCCTCCAGCCACCGCTCCCACTCGGCCGCAGTGGCGAAGGGGATCGTTGGCTCATCGTCGCTATCGCTCACGCGCAGGAGGGTACGTTGAGTCGGAAGCGGGACGGCGGCGCATGAGGTAAGACAAGGCGATGTCTGGATACGACCAGCGCGTGACAGAGACGGACTCTCTTGATGAAGGTGGAGCAGCGGCATCGCCTGCAAAGCGCCCCATCACTGATCTAGGTGAGTGGACTGACCGTGTGCGTGCAGCGCACGCGGCCTCTGACGCAACCAAGTCCGGGACTAGCGCGGCCGACCTCGTGCTCACGAATCGCAGCTGGCGCTGACCAGCGCGAGCGCCGCTCACGCCGCCGGCGCCGCGACCTGCCCACGCGCCCGCGAGGCCACCACGATCAACAGCACCCCCAGCCCGGCCGCACCCGCGCCGAGCAGCCCGAACGCGCCCGCGTGGAAGAGCGGGCCAGCGGTGAGGCTGCCGATCGCGCCGGTCAGGCCCATCACGAGGTCCGCGGCGCCCTGGGTCTGCGGACGCCGCTCGGGCGGGATGGCGTCGGTGATCAGCGCGCTACCGCCGACGAGGCCGAAGTTCCAGCCGATGCCGAGCAGGATCAGCGCCGCCGCCACGAGCGGCGTGTGGTCGCCGGGCGCCAACGCCGAGCAGATGCCGGCCGCGATCAGCGTCGCGCCGCCGGCCGCGATCACCGGCAGGCGGCCGTAGCGGTCGGCGAGGGACTCCCGAGATCGGGGAGGGCAGGTACATGCCGGCCACGTGCAGCGATATCACGAGCCCGACCGCCGACAGCGACTCGCCGGCGTCCTTCATGTGCACCGGCGTCATCGTCATCACGGCGACCATCGCGACGTTGCCGAGCGCCATCGCCGTCACGCCGGTCAGGGCGAGCGGCGGCCAGGAGGGCAGCGTCCGCAGCGCGTCGAGCGCCCCGGTCCCCGCAGCCGGGGTCACCCCGTCGAGCTCCCGGGCGCTGAGCAGCGGGTCCGGGCGCAGCAGCACCAACAGCGTGCACGCGGCGAGCAGATAGAGCACGACCGAGACGGCGAACGGCCCGGCGCTGTCGGCCACGCCGAGCCAGTCCGCGAGCGGCTCGGTCTGCGAGACGAGGTTCGGGCCCGACGATCGCGCCCGCCGCCGTCGCCAGCAGGACGACGCTGATCGCCCGCGCCCGACGCGCGGCCGGAGCGAGGTCGGTGGCTGCGTAGCGGGCGAGCAGGTTGGCGGTGTTGCCGATCCCGAACGCGGCCATCCCCACGCACAGCAGCGGGAAGCTCTCGGCCGCCGCGGCCGCGACGACGACCGCCGCGCCACAGGCGGCGATCAGCTGGCCGGCGACGAGTCCCGGTCGGCGCCCGACGCGAACCATCCAGCTCGACATCGGCGCCGCGGCGAGCGCCGCGCTGATGACGCCGAACGCGAGCGGCACGCCGCTGAGCTCCTCGCGGCCGGACACGTCGCGCGCGAGCAGCGCGGCGACGGCGACCCCGAGGAAGAACGCGCAGCCGCTGAGCACCTGCGCCGCCGCGAGCACGCGCAGGGTCCGGCGCTGGATCGCGGTCCGCGAGGGCATGTCGAGACCGTACCGGGGTGAAACACGCGTCCACACCGGCACATGGGCCTCCGCTACCGCGTTACCGTTATGGCGTGACCACTGGCCCGGTCCGGAGCGTTCGCCTCGTGGCGGTCCTCATCGTCGCGGTCGCCCTCGCCCTCCCAGTCACGTCCGCCGCGGCAGCCGCGAGCCCGGCCGGCGACGTGACGGCAGCCGCGCCCAAGAAGAAGGCGAAGAAGTGCAAGCGCGGCAAGGTGCGGGTGAAGGTCGGCAAGCGTGTCTCCTGCCTGTCCGTGAAGAAGGCGCTGCCGAAGCCGAAGGCCGGCGATCCGCGGCTGCTGGCGGCGCAGTCGGTCTACGGGGCCGACTGGTCCAAGCTGCGCAACCGGCGCGGCAAGCGCGCGCAGTCGCTGCCGAAGCTGATCCGCAAGCTCGGCCCCCGCGCCCCGGCGCTGCTGAACAAGGCCACGACGCGCGGGCTCGCGCGGGTGGACGCGTTGCGCGCGCGGGCGGCCTCGGCTGCCGGCCCACACGCCCGGCCCGCGGCGGCCGGCTGCGAGAGCGTCCCGAGAGGGGCGAGAAGATCCGACTCCTTCACCTCCAACGGCGGCGACGGGACCAGGGCCACGGTGACGTCCACGCTCGGCTCGGAGGGCGCCGGCATGGTGATGGAGCTGAGCGGCAACGGCTTCTCCGTGAAGCTCGACATGGACCTGGGCTTCTGCGAGCCGAACGAGGTCGAGGCGCCGAGCTGTCCCACCGCCGTCGGCAAGCTCGAGGGCAAGATCCGCTACAAGCTGCGGGTCGTCGTCGAGGTCAGCAAGGACGGCGAGGACGTCTGGTCCCAGGCCATCGACGTCCAGCGCAAGACGACGCTCGAGGGCTGGACCGACAACGACGCCAAGCTCGACCGCCTCGACGTCGAGGACGTGGAGACGTCCAACTTCAGGCTCGGGGGATCGATCCGCGGCTACCCGCCGATCTCGATCCGCACCCGGATCGTCCGCAAGACGCAGGTCGACATGCGCAGCGGCGCCTACGAGCCGGACGCCAGCGACGTCAACGTCTCGGTCGACACCGCGGGACTCGGCGGCCCCGACAGGGCCGATGTCGAGGACGACATCGCCCAGCGCAGCCGGGCCGAGGCGGATCGGCAGTTCCGGGCCATCGTCGACAAGGCCATCGGCGGCTACCGCACGCGCGAGGACCGCTGGCAGCAGGTGAACACCTGCGCGGCGCTGAGGTTCAGCCCCGCGTCGAACACGCGCACGCTCGAGCCCGGCGAGGCCGGCGGCTTCGGAGCCACCGCGATCGCGAGCGCGGACGGCGGCTCCTCCGAGCTGGACGCCAAGCTTTCGAACCCCACCAACGCCACGTTCTCCCCCACCCGCGCCGGCGGGCAGCAGGCGCGCTTCGGCTACACGGTCTCGTCGGCCGTCGTCGGCGGCAAGGTGAGCGTGACCGTCCATGCCACGTCCAAGGCCGGGGTCGCCGAGGACAGCTGGGAGCAGCCGATCGAGCCGCCGTTCGAGATCGACCAGATCGCCGGCAACTTCAATGGCAGCAACACCATCCTCGTGGCCGGCAGCCCGGGCACCTTCTCCTGGACGGGCGGGGCGACCTTCGCCCGTCAGGCCGGCGACGTGCCCGGGGCGTTCGGCGGCTACACGCTCGAGACCGGATCGGTGAACTTCACCGCCTCGGGACGCTGGATCGGCGGCGACGTGCTCTGCGACATGAGCGGCTCCGAGTTCGTCTCCCTGCCCCAAGGCTCCAGCTTGCTGGGCGTGACTCCCGTCGGGCAGAACATCTTCGCGCAGGGTCCGCACGACTACGGCGTCACGGTGACCGTTCCGTTCGGCCCGATGATCACGGTCACCCTCTCCAATTGCGTCGAGGGAGCCGAGGAACACAACGGCCAGACGCGCACCTGGCCGGTGCCGATCACGGTGCTCGACACCGGACCGACGCAGCCGCAGTCGCCCGACGGCATCCACTACAACGGCTCCTACTCCAACACCGGCACCCCGGGCGTCAGCTTCGAGTACGGCTGGACGCTGACCGGCTCGAAGCGGAACTGACCCTCAGCCGGCGAACAGGTCGGCGCGTCAGAGACGAAGTCGTTCCTGGTTAGCATTCTCGTGCATGACCGTCGCCGCACGAGCCGAGCGACTTCTCGAGCAGGCGCTCGGCGACGACGCGCGGTTCCGGCCTGGACAGCTCGACGCGATCCTCGACCTGGTGGAGCAACGGGCTCGGGTGCTGGTGGTGGAACGGACGGGCTGGGGCAAGAGCGTCGTCTACTTCATCGCTACGCGGCTGCTGCGCGACGAGGGTCTCGGGCCGACGATCCTCATCAGCCCGCTGCTGTCGCTGATGCGCGATCAGGTGCGCATGGCGGAGACGCTCGGCGTGCGCGCCATGACGATGGACAGCACGAACGCGTCTCGCTGGGACGAGATCGAGCAGGCGCTCGAGAACGACGAGGTGGACCTGCTGCTCGTTTCGCCCGAGCGTCTCGCAAACGACCGCTTCCGAACCCAGACGGTGCGCTCGATCCCGCGTGGCATCGGCCTGTTCGTCGTCGACGAGGCGCATTGCATCTCGGATTGGGGCCACGACTTCCGGCCGGACTACCGGCGCATCCGGCGGATCACGCAAGCGCTACCGCCCAGCGTGCCGCTGCTGGCGACGACCGCGACCGCCAACGAACGGGTCATCGCGGACATCGAGGAGCAGCTTGGGCCCGATCTGCTCGTCGTCCGGGGTCCGCTCGGTCGCACCAGTCTCCACCTGCAGGTCGTCCACCTCGACGACCAGGCCGAGCGGCTCGCCTGGCTCGCCGAGTACCTGCCACGCGTCCAGGGCAGCGGCATCGTCTACACGCTCACCGTCGCCGACGCGCGGCGTGTGAGCGCGTGGCTTGCCGCGCGCGGCATCGACGCTCCCGCCTACCACGGCCGGGTCGACAAGGACGAGCGCCGGCGGCTCGAGCAGGCACTGCGCGACAACGAGGTCAAGGTGCTGGTCGCGACCGTCGCGCTCGGCATGGGGTTCGACAAGCCCGACCTCGGCTTCGTCGTTCACTTCCAGCGGCCGGGCTCGGCGATCACCTACTACCAGCAGATCGGTCGCGCCGGACGCGCGCTGACGCGCGCAGAGGTGGTGCTGTTGTCGGGGCGGGAGGACGATGCCATCGCCGAGCACTTCATCGACGGAGCGTTCCCACCGGAAGACGTACTGCGCGGCGTCCTCGCCAGCACCGACGAGCTGTCCCCGGGCGCGCGGCTGAAGGACATCGAAGGGCGGGTCAACGCAACGCGCGGAGTGATCGACCGCGCGCTGAAGCTGCTCGAGATCGAGGGCGCCGTCGTGCACGAGAACCGGTACTGGATACGCACGGTCAACCGCTGGGAGCCGGACACCGATCGCATAGCGGGGGTGACGGCAGCTCGACAGGCCGAGCAAGGTCGGATGCGCGCCTACGTGGAGACCAACGGATGCCTGATGCGCTTCCTGACCCGGGAGCTCGACGATCCGGAGGCGGCGAACTGCGGCCGTTGCGCGAACTGCGCGAAGGCGTTCGCGCCAACGTCCGTGGACCCGGCGCTGGTGCGTGAGGCGGTGCGATTCCTGAGGCGCTCGTACCGCCCGATCGAGCCGCGCAAGCGGTGGCCGTCCGGCCTCGACGGACGCAGAGGGGACATCCCCGAGCAGCAGCAGTTGCGCGAGGGTCGCGCGCTCGCGGTCTACGGCGACGCCGGCTGGGGCGAGCTCGTCAAGGCCGGCAAGTACGGTGGCGAAGGCTTCTCCGACGAGCTCGTCGAGGCCGTGGCCGAGATGATCGAGACCGATCTGCAGCCCGAACCGTTCCCCACCTGGGTGACCGCCGTTCCCTCGCTGCGTTCCCCCGAGCTCGTGCCGGACTTCGCGCGGCGGCTCGCGAGCCGCCTGGGGCTGCCGTACCGTTCGGCGCTGGTGAAGGTGCGGAACACGCCGCAGCAGAAGCACATGGAGAACAGCGTCAAGCAGGCGGGCAACGCCCTTGGCTCGTTCGGGACCGCTCCAGCGGGGGACGTCAGCGGCCCTGTGCTGCTCGTCGACGACATGGTCGACTCCGGCTGGTCGCTCACCGTCTGCGGCGTCGCGCTCAGGGAGGCGGGATCGGGGCCGGTGTACCCCGTCGTCCTCGCGCAGACGACGACGGGAGCCGGCGTGTGACAACGCTCTCCGTCTCGTCGGACGGACACGCCATCGCGCTCGCATGCACGACCCTGGCCCTTCAAGGCGATCGTTCGCTCAAGCCGCTCACGGCAGCCGAGTGGCACGAGCTGTCCCTTTCGATGCGCTCCACAGAGCTTCGTCCACGAGATCTCCTGGGCCTCTCGCCGGATGAGCTGCGCCAGGGGCTCGGGCTTCCCGAGCAGCAGGCTGAGCGCCTTGCCGCGCTGCTTGCTCGGGGCGGGCAACTGGCGCTCGAGCTCGAGCGCCTGGCAGCTCGCGGAATCTGGGTCGTCACGCGGGCGGACGAGGCATACCCGCCCCTGCTGAAGGAGCGCCTCCGTGGGCAGGCCCCGCCGGTCCTGTTCGGCGCCGGTCCGCCGGCCAGCTTGCAGCTTCCGTCGATCGCGATCGTTGGTTCGCGCGACGTGGACGACGAGGGGCTGGAGTTCGCCTCGTCGCTCGGGCAACGGTGCGCAGAGGCAGGCTTCGCGGTCGTCTCCGGTGCCGCACGCGGCGTCGACCTCACCGCGATGCACGGCGCGCTGTCCTACGGAGGACCCGCCGTGGGCATCACCGTCGACCCGCTCGAACGGCTCGTGCAGCGGGCGGAGCTGCGCAGCGCGGTCGCCGACGAGTTGCTCACGCTCGCGACGCCCTTTCATCCGTCGGCACGCTGGTATGCGGGCAACGCGATGCGGCGCAACCGGCTGATCTACGCGCTCTCGCAGGCGGCCGTGGTCGTAGCCAGCTCACCGGAGAAGGGTGGGACGCGTGCCGGTGCACGCGAGAACCTCGAAGCCGGGTGGGTCCCCCTACACGTTCGCGACGACGGCGGGGCTGGCAACAGCCGGCTCATCTCCGAGGGCGCGACGCCGCTTCCGGCCGACGAGCCGATCCGGCAGCTGGACGTGGAGCGTCTGGCGCAGCGACCGCAAGTCTCATTGCTCGACTCCGGGAGCCTCCCCCCCAGTCCAGCGCCCAACGCCTTGGAGGCCCCGATCGCCGACGACGCCTTCCAAGCCGTGTGGCCGATCCTGGCACGCTTCCTCCGGGAGCCGATCGGCGAGCGCGACGTGGCCGAGAAGGCCGAGCTTCAGCTGACTCAGGCTCGAGTGTGGCTGCACCGCGCGGTCGCGGAGGGGTACCTCGAGGTGAAGCCGCGACCGAAGCGCTACGTGCTCCGCGGGTTCGCCGAGCAGCTGCACATAGACGACGCCTGACCTAGTGGTGGAACGCGTCGCGCTCCGGCGCCCCGACGCCGCGGCCCTCGCCGAGGTGCCGCACCACCCGCTCCAGGTCCTCGATCAGCTTGCGCGCCAGCTCGTGGCTGAAGCCGTTGCGCACCACGATGCGCAACACCGCCAAGTCCTCGAGGTCCTCGGGATAGGTGTAGGCCGGCACGAGCCAGCCGTACTGGCGTAGCTGGGCCGAGACGTCGTAGACCGTGTAGCCGTCCACGCCGTCGGCCATGCGGAAGGCGAAGACGGGAATGCCGCTGCCGTCGGAGACGAGTTCGAAGGCGTCCATCGCGCCGATCTGCGACGAGAGCCGCTGCGCGATGTCGCGACCGGCCTGCTGCACGCGCCTGAAGCCGTCCCGGCCGAGGCGCAGGAAGTTGTAGTACTGCGCCACGACCTCGGAGCCGGGACGGGAGAAGTTGAGCCCGAAGGTCGGCATGTCGCCGCCGAGGTAGTTGACGTCGAAGACCAACTCGCGTGGCAAGGCGTCGGCGCTGCGCCAGATCGCCCAGCCCACGCCCGGATACACGAGCCCGTACTTGTGGCCCGAGGCGTTGATCGACTGCACGCGCGGGAGTCGAAAGTCCCATGCCAGGTCCGGGTCGAGGAACGGCGCGACGAAGCCGCCGGACGCGCCGTCGACGTGCATCGGCACGTCGGGGCCGCCACCGGCCGCGAGGGCGTCCAGTGCCGCGGAGATCTCGGCCACCGGCTCGTAGAGGCCGTCGAAGGTGGAGCCGAGGATCGCCACGACGCCGATCGTGTTCTCGTCGCAGAGCTCGACGGCGGTCTCCGGCGTCAACGTGGTCCTGCCCGGGGCGAGCTTGGCCAGGCGCGGCTCGACCTCCCAGTAGCGACAGAACTTCTCCCAGCAGACCTGGACGTTCGCCCCCATCACCAGGTTCGGCTTGTCCGCCGGCTTGCCGGCCGCCTCGCGCGCCGCGCGCCAGCGCCACTTCAACGCCATGCCGCCGAGCATGCAGGCCTCGCTCGAGCCGAGCGTCGAGCAGCCCGTGGCGCTCTCGGCGTGCTCGGCGCCCCAGAGGTCGGCGAGCATGCTCACGCAGCGGTTCTCGAGCTCCGCCGTGAGCGGATACTCGTCCTTGTCGATCATGTTCTTCTCGCCGCACTCGGCCATCAGCAAGCGCGCCTGCGGCTCCATCCAAGTGGTGACGAAGGTCGCCAGGTTCAGACGGGCGTTGCCGTCGAGCATCAGCTCGTCGTGGATCACCTGATAGGCGGTGTCCGGGGGCATCTCGCCGTCGGGAAGGCGGAAGCGTGGGATCTCCTCGCACTCGCCGGCCTGCGAGAACAGCGGCGGGATGCTCAGGCTGGCGTCTGGATGAGAGCTGGATTTGGACTGATGGAGGGCCACGTCGAGGGATTCGACGCGGCATCCCCGGAGCCTCCACTGCCCTCGTACGCTCGCCGTAGCCAAAACCTCACGGAACCGGCACACCGTGCGACTGAAACATCTACGTTTCCAGGGTGGCGTATTGGATGCAACTTCCGGTACGGTCACATCACCTAAACGGATTCGCCCGGAGGTCAGTCAGTTGTCGGTCCAGAACGTGGTCTTGGGACAGCTCATCCGCCGTCGTGGCTACGGCTACGAGCTGGCCGATCGCCTGCGGGAGTGGTCCGAGGCCTTGGAGCTCTCCGAGTCGGCGATCTACGCTGCGCTCAGGAGCCTCGAGACGAAGGGCCTGATCACCGAAGTGGGCACCGAAGTCTCGGAACACGACCGGCGTCGCTCGAACGTGCGCGTCATCTACGAAGCCACGGCGGAAGGCCAGGAGTACTTCCAGCGCTGGATGGCTGCAGCGCCGAGGAAGCGGCCGCTCCGGGAAGAGCTGCACATGCAACTGATGGTCGCCGAGGACGACGACGTCCCCGCCCTGATCGAGGGACTGCGTCGGATGGAGGAGGACTGCCGCACCGACCTCGCGCGGATCATCGGTTGCACGCTCGACGCGCAACGCTCCGCGCATGCGCGCATCAGCTCCTTCGGCGCACCGTTGGTGCAGGACGGCTTGATCTCGCACCTACAGGCGACGATGGAATGGGCGCAACGATCGCGCCGGGCACTGCAGAATCGCGTGGACCCGGGCTCCACTGGCGTCCCCGGGCGCCGTCGGCCATAACGAGACGATGCTGCTCGCGCTGGAGCACGTCGCCAAGACTCATTGGGTCGGCCCGTACGAGAAGCGAACCCTGGTCGACGTGTCGCTCGCGCTCGGCCCCGGCGACTTCGTCGGCGTCTGGGGCGCGCACCGGTCGGGCAAGTCGACGCTGCTGCGGATCGCCGCGGGTCTCGAGCCGCCCGACGAGGGCGTGGTCCGCCTCGACGGCACGGATCTCGCGAGCCTGGCGAGCTCGCAGCGCGGCGAGCTGCGCCTCCGCCAGGTCGGCGTCGTGCGCAACGAGGGACCACAGAGCCCCGAGCTCAGCGTGATCGACTATGTCGCACTGCCGCTGCTGAGTCGCCATCCGCGGAGCGAGGCGCGCCGGCGGGCGATGAGCATGCTGCGCCGCGTCGACATCGCCGAGTGCAAGGACGCGCACTGGCGGCACCTCTCGGACGGCGAGCGCGCGCTGGCCAGCCTCGCCCACGGACTCGTGCGCGAGCCGAAGCTGCTGCTGGCCGACGACCCCACGGTGCGCCTGGACACGCTGCAGCAGAACGAGGTCGTGGGACTGCTGAGAATGGCGGCGACCGAGTCCGGCGTCGCAGTGCTGATGACGTCCTCGACCATGTCCGCCCTGACCGGCGCGCACGAGGCGTACACGCTTGGCGATGGGAAGCTCATGCCGGTGGTCGACCCGGCCGCGGGGGCCGACGTGCTCGAGTTCCCACGCGGCGGGCAAATGGCGTAGGTGCTCCAACTTCAGGAAGTCCGCAAGCACTTCGCCTCGCCCGGCGGCGAGGTGGTGCGAGCGGTCGACGGCGTCTCGCTGTCGATCGCGTCCGGCGAACTGGTGGCGCTGTACGGGCCGAGCGGATCGGGCAAGACGACCTTGCTCAAGATCGTCGCCGCGCTGTTGCGCCCGGACGCCGGGAGCGTCGTCGTCGACGGGCGGGAGATCACGACCCTTTCGCGCCGCGAGGCCGAGCGCTACCGGCTGCACGAGGTCGGCTTCGTACGGCAGGAGCCGAGCTTCGTCATGGGAGCGAGCGCGCTGGACAACGCCGGGCTGAAGCTGCTCGACGCCCTCAGCCGCGCCGAGGCGCGCAAGCAGGTCCAGCCCCTGCTCGAACGCCTCGGCCTCGCCGAGCGACTCGGCCACCGCCCCGGCCAGCTCTCGCGGGGCGAGCAGCAGCGGGTCCTGATCGCCCGAGCGCTGTCGACCGCCCCCACGCTGCTGCTGGCCGACGAGCCCACCGGCGCGCTCGACAGCCAGCGCAGCCGGGAGGTGCTCGACCTGCTGCACGAGCTGTCGCACGCCCGCGGCCTGTCGACCCTGCTCGTCACCCACGACGCACAGGCGGCGGAGGTCGCCGATCGAGCGCTGGAGCTGCGCGACGGACGTCTCGAGACGTACGTCCACGGGGCGCAGCGGTGAAGCTGAGCAACATCGCGGGCCTGTACCTCGTCCGCCTGCGTGGACGCATCGGCCAAGAGCTGCTCGCGCTCGTCGGGATCGCGGTCGGGGTCTCGCTCTTGTTCGCCGCGCTGGTAGCGAACACCAGCCTCACCGGCTCGTTCGAGCGGTTGACGAACCGCATCGTCGGCGACGCTCGCCTGCAGCTCACCGCACGCGGCAGCGGCACCCTCGACGACGACCTGCTCGCCAAGGCGCGACGACTGCCCGGAGTCGCCCGAGCGGCGGCGACGCTGGAGGCGCGAGGCGAGCTCGGTGGGCCACGCGGGAGTCGCTCCGTCGAGTTGATCGGCGTCACGCCACAGTTCGCGGCCTTCGGCGGCTCCTTCGATCGCGGCTTCTCGTACGGGTTCCTCGCCGGCGTCCGGGCGATGGCGCTGCCGACGCCGCTGGTCGACTCGCTCGGGGTGGCGCTCGGCCAGCCCGTCGTCCTGGACGTCAACGGCCGCAGGGTCGAGGCGCGGCTCGGCGCGAAGCTCCAACGGTCGGACATCGGGGCGCTGGTCGACACCCCGGTGGCGATCGCGCCGCTGCGCTACGCGCAGGAGCTGACGCACCAGTCCGGCCGCATCAGCCGCATCTTCGTCGTGCCGAAACCGGGATCGGACGCGCAGGTCGAGGCCGGGCTGCGACGCCTCGCAGCCGGCCGTGCAGACATACGCCCGGCCAACTTCGACGCCGCGCTGTTCCGACGGGCCTCGCTGCCGACGAGCCAGTCCACCGCGATGTTCTCCGTCTTCGGGGCGATGGTCGGCTTCCTGTTCGCGTTCAGCGCGATGCTCCTGACCGCCCCGCAACGACGGCGGATGATCGTCGACCTCAACACCGAGGGGTACGGCACCGCCACCGTCCTGCGGGTGCTGCTCTTCGACGCGCTCGTGCTGGGCACCGTCGCGTCGGCGCTCGGGATCGCGCTCGGCGATCAGATCGCCCGAGCGCTCTTCGACGAGACGCCGAGCTTCCTCCAGTACGCCTTCGCCGTCGGGCCGAGCCGCACGGTCGCCGTCGGCAACGTCGCGATCGCGGCAGCGGGTGGCATCGCCGCCAGCTGCGTGGCGGTGCTCGGTCCCACCATCAGCGCCTTGCGCCACCAGGCCGATCCACCGCTGGGGGGAGGCGGGGCCCGCCGCTCGCAGCGAACTCGGCAGATGGGTGGCGGCCTCCTCGCGCTCGCCGTCGGTGTCGCGATCGCGCTCGCCGAGCCCTCGTCGGCCGCGGTCGGAGTCGCAGGGCTCGTCTGCCTGACGGCGTCGATGCTGCTGCTCCTGCCAGCGCTGCTGCACCTGCTGGTGGACGCGCTCGACCTGCTCACCAGGGGTGTGCGCAGCGTCGTCCCGTTCCTCGCGATCTTCGACCTGCGGGACCCGAGCGCGCAGGCGCGCTCGCTTGCGGTGGCGGCAACCGGCGCTGTGGCGGTGTTCGGCAGCGTCGCGCTCCAAGGAGCTCATGCGGACCTGCTGCGCGGCCTCGATCAGACCTCGCACGACGTCGCGGAGCTCGGGGATCTCTGGGCGCTCGCCCCCGGCAGCGCGAACCTGCTCGTCACCACGCCCTTCCGCGCACCGGACACGCACGCCGGCACCGGGGACGGCATCGAGCGCATCGAGACCTTTCGTGGCGGCTTCCTCGACATCGGCGACCGCCGCGTGCGCGTCCTGGCCCCGCCCGGCGACGGTCCCCAGCCGCTCTCGTCGGTTCAGGTGCTGGAGGGCGACGCGAACCTCGTCGAGGATCGACTGCGGGCGGGCGGCTGGATCGTGCTGTCGGAGGGCGTCGCGCGGGACCTCCGGGTCGGCGTCGGCGATCGGTTCACGCTGCCGTCTCCTGTTCCGACCCCGATGCGCGTCGCGGCGCTCTCGACGAATCTCGGCTGGCCGCCGGGGGCAATCGTGCTGAACGCCGACGACTACGCACGTGCCTGGGGCAACGACGACGCCAGCGCGCTCTTGGTCACGCTCGCGCCCGGTACGTCGCTGACCGACGGTCGCAGGGCGTTGTCGACGGCCCTGGGACCGCGTTCCCCGCTCGCCGTGCACACCGTGAAGGAGCGGCTGCGAGACCAAGAGGCCGCCAGTCGCGCGGGCGTCGAGCGACTCGCCCAGATCGCCGCGCTCGTGCTGCTCTCCGCCGTGATCGCGATGGCGTCCGCGATGGCCGGCTTGATCTGGCAGCGCCGAGGCTTCCTCGCCGGCGTCAAGGTGGAGGGCTACGGCACGGCGGCGCTCTGGAAGGCGCTGCTGCTCGAGGCCGGAATCCTGATCGGCGCGGGCTGCGCGACCGGCGCCGTGTTCGGCCTGCTCGGACAGGGGCTGCTCAGCCGTGCCCTCACGAGCATCACCGGCTTCCCCGTGGTGTACTCCCTGGCAGCCGTCGGGGCAATGGCCACCTGCCTCGCGGTGACGATCGCAGCCGTCACGATCGTTGCGCTCTTCGGGCAGCGCGCGGCAAGCGTCGCTCCGGAGAGCGCGCTCGGCGAGTGAGTCGACGGCACGATGACCGGGTCGGCGTCGACAGGAGGGTGCTCGCGTGGCTCATCCAGCCGATGCGCTGCCGCTCGGTTGGCGGCAATGGGCGGCGCTGCTGCGGGCGATGGCCTGGGAGCTCGGGTGGGGGTTGCGCGCGGTCTCCGCTGAGCTCGCCAGGTGGCGCGAGCGAGCGACCGCGATCCCCGACCTTCGCCTCCGGGCGGATGCGCTGCACGCGCTCGACGCCAAGCGCGGCCACACGGACGGCGCCGCTCTCTTCTGGACGCTGCCCCCACGCCGAGACGAGCGTCTGCTGCGCTTGCTGGTCACCTACGAGGTCATCTACGACTACCTCGACAACGTCAGCGAGCGAGGGGCGAGCGAGGGCGTTCGAGACGGTCGCCAGCTGTTCTCCGCCCTCGCCGACGCGCTCGACCCGGAGCGCCCGCGCCGTGACCCGTACCGGGACCATCCGTGGCGCGACGACGGTGGGTACCTGGATGCGCTGATCGAGGCGTGCCGCGCGGGCTGCCGCCACCTTCCTGCGTTCGAGGTCGTGCGTCCCTTCCTGGAGCTCGAGACGTCGCACGCACCCGTGTTGGCGCTCAACCACGAGTTGGACGCCGCCCGCCGGAACACCGCGTTGCGGACGTGGGCAGGGGCGGAGCTTCCCGATCGAGACGGCCTGCGCTGGTACGAGCGCACGGCAGCCGCGAGCCAGTCCGTCGTCGTCTTCGCGCTGCTGGCGCTCGCCGCCGACCCCGACGTCACCGCCGCAGACGCCGCGGCGACCTATCGCGCCTACTTTCCCTGGTTCGCCTACGCCGTCACGATGTTGGACAGCTTCGTCGATCAGGCCGAGGATGCCCGCGAGGGCGCACACAGCTACGTCGCCCACTATCCGCACCCGGAGCTCGTCGTCGAGCGCCTGCGCGAGAGCGTCGAGCACGCCGCCCGGCGCCAGCTCTCCCTTCCGTACGGCGAACGCCACACCGTCCTGCTCGGCTGCATGATCGCGATGTACCTCAGCAAGGACAGCGCCCGGACCCTGGGCCTCCGCGACTCGAGCGAGCGCGTCGCCCAGGCGGGCGGCTCGCTGACGGCGTTGCTGCTTCCGATCTTGCGGCTATGGCGGATCTGCAACGCTCAGACCGACCGGACGTAGAGCTTGCTTAGTGCTTGGTACCAAGCACTAACTAGTTAGTGGTCGGTGGTTGAACGGTCTGAGGTTGTCACCTAGCGTGGGCTGACGATGATCGGAGTCGAGGTCGACGGGCGCCAGCGAGCCACCCTGGCGGCGCTGTTGGGAACCACCGAGACGCTCGCGACGGCCAGACATGAGCTGATCGTGGCGCTGGTCGCCGACCCAGCGCGCCTCGAGGGTGTCCCGGACAGCCAACTGCTCGCCGTCTCTAACGCCGCCTACGCGCTCGACGCCGCGATCATCGCGGCGCTGCAGGGGATCTCGAGCGAAGCGGCTGCAATGACCGAGCTGGTCGCGGAGTTCGCGCGCAACGGCGTCGACGGTCGGCTGAGCGAGGAGAGGGGCGGATGAGCGAGCGAAGCGCCGTCACCGACGCGCGCGCGCTCGCGCACCCGCTACGCGTGAGCATCGTGCTCACGATGGCCGAGCGCGGAAACGAGATCAGCCCGCTCGAGATCGCAGAGGAACTCGGCCAGGGCCTTGGCGTGGTCGCCTACCACGTCCGCTACCTGCACAAGCTCGGAACGATCGAGCTGGCGCGCACGCAAGCTGTGCGGGGGGCCTATCAGAGCTTCTACATCTTGGCCTCGGACGGCACGAGCGTGCTCGACCAGGCGCAGGGCACGACCGCCAAGCACGACCTCGCCACGCTCGGGCGAGCGCTGATGAACCCGCTGCGCATGCGCATCCTGCGGGAACTGGCCGACGCAGACGACGACCTCAGCCCGCGCCAGCTGTCCGAGCGTCTCGGCAAGCCGCTGGGCACCGTCGCCTACCACACTCGCTACCTGCACAAGCTCGACTACATCGAGCTCGCTCGCACGGAGCCGGTCCGGGGCGCCTTGGCCCACTACTACAGGCTGTCGCAGGCGATGCGCGAGTTCGTGCCGATCGCAGAGCACATCGCCGCCTAGCGGAGGCGGCCGCTACCCCTCGACGAGCTGGCGCGCCAAGTAGTCGTCGCGCCCCCGCACGCCTGGCGGGCAGAGGAAGTAGCCGCCGCCGAAGGCGACCATGTACTCGTCGAGGTCCTGCCCCTGCGTCCGGGTCTTGACCGTCTCGAACTGCTTCTTGACGTCTCGGTTGAAGGCCATGAAGACCGCACCGGAGTCGAGCAGGCCGTAGTCGTCGAAGCCGTTGTTGTAGATGAACGGCCGGCGCAGGAAGCGGCGCTGCTCGTCGCCCGGGCCGCGCGGGTTGGCCATGCGGATGTGGGCGTCGACCGGGGTGCGCTTGTCGAGCGTCGGCGTCTCGGCCTCCTCGCGACCGCCGATCGGCGCGGCCGAGACCTTCTCGCGGCCGATCGAGTCCTCCTGGGCCGTGCGGGTGAGCCGGTCCCAGCGTTCGATCTTCAAGCGGATCAGGCGTAGCGCGAGGTACGAGCCGCCACGAGCCCAGGCCGGCGCCTCAGCGCCGGTGAAGATCAGTTCCTCGCGCGTGGTGGGGATGTTCTGGGAGCCGTCCTTGAAGCCGAGCAGGCCACGCGCGTCCGCCACGCCGGCCTTGCGCTGGGTCGACCCCTTGTCCGCCTCGAAGCGCTGGAAGCAGGGCTGTGCCCAGCGTCCCTCGAGCCGTCCCTTGGTGCGCCGCATCACGTCCCGCAGCGCGTGGTGGGTGACCATCATGTGGTCCGACTGCACGACCAGCAGCAGGTCGCCGTGGCAGTGCTCGGGCGAGAGGTTGTCGCCGCCGAACGACGGCATCTTGGTCAGCGGCTCCGGGCGCTTGCGCTCGAGGCCGAAGCGCGAGTCGAACAGCGACGCACCAAGGCCGAGCGTGATCGTCAGCCGCCCCTCGTTGCGCTTGTCGAAGCCGAGCTCGCCGGTGTCCGAGGGCGGCAGGTCGGGGTTGTCGATGTCGTCGAGCCGGTCGGGCCAGCCCTGCGTCAGCTCGGCGACCCGCGCGGTGAGGTCCTGCAGCAGCTGCGGCAGATCGTCAGTGACGACGTCGAAGGACGCCACCATCCCGTACGCGGTGCGTGGCGTGACGATGCCGGCCTGCCGCGGCCCCTCCCAGGCGACGAGCTGCTCGCCGCCCTCGTCGTCGTGGTCGTCGCCTCTGGCGAGGGCCGGGACGCCGATCGCCCCGGCCGCGACAGCTGCCCCGCCGGCGGCGGTTCCCTGGAAGAAACGCCGTCGGCTGAGGTTCACGACCTGACGCCGAGCGTCCCCTGCACGCGGGCGAGCGGCTCGGCGAGCGCCTCGATGTCCTGCTTGATCGTGCGCTGCTGCTCCTCGCTCAGCTCGTCGTAGGCGGGGAACTTCCCGTCCTGCTTGAGGCTGTTGACCTCGTCGAAGGCAGTGTCGAACGCGTCTGCGATCTGCTTGTTCAGCTCCGGATCCTTGGCCTCGACGAGCGGCTCCAGCGCGTCGTAGAACGCGCGGGCGCCTTCGAGGTTCGCGAGGAACGTGGGCAGGTCGAGCTTGGAGTAGCGCTCCTCCTCGCCGGTGATCTTCGACTCCTCGACCTCGTCGACCAGCTCGGCCGTGCCGGGGATCACGACGTTCGGCGGCACCTTGACGTCGGCCATCAGCTCGATCCAGGCGCTTGCTGTCGACGACCAGGACGGCGGCCAGCTTCTTCGTGCGCGCGGTGACCTCGCCGTCGTGCCAGAGCGCACGCTCGATCGGGTGGAAGCCGGTCCAGGTCGGATCCTCGCCCTTGAGCTTGAAGTCGTCCTCGCGCGCGTCGACCTTGCCGTCGAGCTCGGGGAAGAGGGCGACGAGCGGCTCGATGCGCTCGTAGTAGGGGCGCGCCACCGCATAGGCCTGCTTGGCCTTGGCGACGTCGCCTGCGTCGACGGCCTGCTGCAGGGCCTCGGTCGCCGTCACCAACTCGGCCGTCTGGCCGCGTGCGTACGACGCCACGTCGTTCATCGCCTGAGCGAGCGCCTTGGGATCGGTGGCAGACGTGTCGACGGTCACCGGCGTGGTCGAGGTGCCGGTCCCGCTGGTGCCGGTCGTGCCGCCCTGGACCTCCAGGGTGCCTCGGTCCTCGTCGCCACAGGCGGCGATCGCCACCGCGCAGCTGACGCCCAGAACCGCGACGATCACCGTCAGGAGTACCTGCTTCACGCTCATTGCACCTCGAGAATTGCTTTAGGGTTCCCTAAGTCGTACGGGCGCGAGCGTACCAGGGGTTGGGCCGCGGCGCGCGCCTACCCTGTAGCCCATGGGACGCCGCAGCCGACGCCGCGCGCAGGAAGCAGATCGCGAGCCGGTCGCGACCAGCGACTACGCCGATGCCGACGGCAACGTGCTGACGCTGCGCGACGAGCTCTCGGCCGGCACGCTGCGCCAGCTCGAGCAGCTCGACGCACGCGCCGGCGCCTCGGCGGAGGATCGCTGGCAGCGCCGCGTCGAGTTCCTGTTCGAGCGCCTGGCGGTGCGCTGGGAGCTCGCCGGCCTGCCGCTCGAGGGTCAGCGCGAGCTGCTCGGGCGCTTCCGCCTGGCCAGCTCCGAGGAGCGCCGGGCGGTCCGGGCTGCGCTCGCCGAACACCTGCAGCAACGTCATCCGGGCGTCGACGTCTAGGGCAGACGGACGAAATCGCGCTGGGAGCCGCCCCTCCCATCGCCACAATGCCGGGCTTGCAGACTTTCGCCGGTGGGCGTTCCCCAGCCCCTACCCAATGACGCTCCAGTGATCTTCCCGACCATCGAGTTCTCGGCCTTCTTCGTGGTCGTGCTGTTCCTGAACTGGATGCTGATGCCGCACCCGCGCGCCTGGCGCCCGTTCATCCTGGTCGCGTCGTACGTCTTCTACGGCTGGATCGACTGGCGCTGGGTGCTGCTGCTGATGGGCTCGACGCTCGTCAGCACCGTCGCCGCGCGCGTGATCGCGGGCAGCGAGGACGAGCTCACGCGCAAGCGGGTGCTGATCGGGGCGATCGCGTTCGACCTCGGCCTGCTCGCCGTCTTCAAGTACCTGGGCTTCTTCATCGAGTCGATGGACGACTCGCTCGACTCGATCGGCCTCGGCTCGCCGCTGCCGATCACGCAGATCATCCTGCCGATCGGGATCTCCTTCTTCACCTTCCAGGCGATCTCGTACGTCGTCGACGTCTACCGCGGCGACACCCGCGCCGCCTCGCTCGGCGACGTCGCGATCCTGCAGGCGTTCTTTCCCCACCTCGTCGCCGGCCCGATCGTGCGCGCCAACGAGCTGATTCCGCAGCTGCGCACGCCGCGCGACCCGCGCGCGGTGCTCGCCGGCCCGGGGCTGTTCCTGATCGCCGGCGGCCTGATCAAGAAGACGGTGGTCGCCGACGAGCTGGCGCGGCGGATCGTCGACCCGGTCTTCAACGACCCCGGCGCCCACTCGGGGCTCGAGGTGCTGACCGCGATCTACGGCTTCGCGGCCCAGATCTTCTGCGACTTCTCGGGCTACACGGACATGGCGATCGGCATCGCGCTGCTGCTCGGCTTCCAGCTGCCGCAGAACTTCAACAGTCCCTACACCGCGTTCAGCCTCCAGGACTTCTGGCGCCGCTGGCACATGTCGCTCTCGCGCTGGCTGCGCGACTACCTCTACATCCCCCTCGGCGGCAGCCGGCACGGCGAGCAGCGCACCTACCGCAACCTGATGCTCACGTTCCTGCTGGGCGGGCTCTGGCATGGGGCATCCTTCACCTTCGTGATCTGGGGAGGGATCCACGGCGGGGTGCTGAGCATCGAGCGCTGGGCGCGCGGCCGCTTCGCCGGGGTCTCCTGGCCGAAGTGGGCCGGCTGGCTGGTGACCTTCCACGTCGTCTGCTTGGCCTGGGTCTTCTTCCGCTCGCCCGACCTCGGCACCGCCTTCGACATGCTCGGCGGCATCGGCTTCTCGGGCCCGGCGCCGCTGGTCACCCCGATCATCGTGCTGCTGATCGTCGGCTCGGTCGCGATGCAGTGGCTGCCGGCGGACTTCTGGCGCCGCACCGAGGCCTGGTTCGTGACGCGACCGGCGATCGCCCAGGGCGTCGCGCTCGGCCTGCTACTGGTGATCGCCGACGCGGCCGTCGGCCAGCAGGGCGTCGCCCCCTTCATCTACTTCCAGTTCTGATCCGTGAACGGCCGACCGACAGACCGCTCGCTCTCACTGCCCGCCGGCCGGGTGCTGCTGATCGTCGTGATCGCGCTCGGCGTCGCCTGGCTGTTCAACTCGGAGGCGCTCGTACGCGCCGGCGAGGGGATGAAGCCGGGCACCACCCGGGACGTCGTGCTCTCGGTCGGCCGCCCGGTCGACGACGTCGTCGGCACGGTCGGCTTCCACCTGCCGCGCAAGGGCCTCGACCTCGCCTTCGGCCAGGAGCAGAAGACCGCCAGCGGCACCGAGCTCGAGTCCGGATCGACGGCGATCCTGAAGCGGCGCGCCGCACAGAGGCGACGCGACGCGAAGAAGCCCGACTGGCGCCAGCCGACCGCCGCGCGCCCGCTGGACGTGCTGGTGACCGGCGACTCGGAGGCGCAGTTCATCGGCGAGCAGCTGGTCGAGGAGGACACGGCGGGGCTGCTGAACGTCACGACCGTGGCGCGCAACGGCACCGGCCTGACCAACCCCGGCTTCTTCAACTGGGAGCTGAACGCCCAGCAGGAGATGGCCAACCGCGACCCGGACGCGGTCGTGATGGTGATCGGCGGCAACGACGGCTTCAACGTCGACGTCGCCGGCAAGCTCTACGGACCGACCACGCCAGAGTGGCAAACCGAGTTCGCGCGCCGGATCGCGGTCGTGATGCAGACGCTCTCGGGCAATGGCGAGCGCCCGGTCTACTGGGTGCCGCCACCGACCGCGCGCGACGCGCTCTACAACCGCATCTACCGCTCCGAGAACGAGGCCGCCAAGCGTGCCGCCGACGCCGTGCCCGGCGGTCGCTACGTCGACATCTACACCACCATCAACGACGGGCGCTACTCCGACGAGGAGAAGATCGACGGCCGACGGGTGCTGGCGCGCCAATCCGACGGCATCCACTTCAGCCGCGAGGGAGCGGTCCTGCCGACGCGCCTTATCCTCAGCGCGATGGCGAAGGACCATCCCGCCCTGAAGGCGGACGAGAACCCATGAGAAGAGCGACCCTCTGCACCGTCGCGGCGCTGACTGCGCTGATGCTCGCAGTGATCGCGCCCGCGGACGCGAGCGCGCTGAGCAAGCGCCTGCTCGTCAACGGCGACTCGCTCGCGGTCGGCACCGCGCCCTACATCCCGGGCATGCTCGCCCGCTGGAACGTGCAGCAGACGACGGCGATCAGCCGCCACGCGCCCGAGGGCCCACCGATCCTGCGCGGCTACGGGCGCTCGCTGCCGCGCGTGATCGTGATGAGCCTCGGCACCAACGACGACCCGCGCTCGACCGACGCCTTCCGGCAAGCGGTCCGCGACACGCTGAGCATCGCCGGCTCGAAGCGTTGCGTCGTGTGGGTGAACATCGTGCGCCCGCCGGTCGCCGGCACCAGCTACGCCGGCTACAACCGCGTGCTCTCGGACGAGTCACGGCCGCGCGACAACCTGCGCGTCGTGAACTGGGCCAAGCTGGCGCGGGCGCATCCGGAGTGGTTCGGCGCCGACGGCGTGCATCCGAACGCGACCGGCTACCAGACCCGCGCCGCCGTGATCGCCCGCTCGGTCAAGCGCTGCCGCTAGCCCGGCTGCTGCCGCGCTCGCCTCGATCGACCCGTCGCCGAACGGCGCGACCGTGACGGGTGCGGGCTAGCCTGCCTCGCGTGGCGCTGACGCTGTACGTCATCCCGGTCTCGAACCCGGCCAACGCGGTGCGCGGCATGCTCGCGTACAAGCGGCTCGATCACCGCCTGGTCCGCTTCGCCCCCGGCTTCCACCCCCTGCTCGTGCGCGCGGCCGGCTTCCCGGGCTGGACCGTGCCCGCGCTCGAGACCGGCGACGGACGCAAGCTGCAGAGCAGCCTCGCGATCTCGCGCTGCCTCGACGAGCTGCGGCCCGACCCGCCGCTGTTTCCCGCCAACCCGGAGCAACGACGGGCGGTCGAGGAGGCCGAGCGCTGGGGCGAGGCCGAGCTGCAGCCGGTGCCGCGGCGCATCTTCCGCCGTGCGCTCGTGCAGCAGTTCCCCCTGCGTCGCTGGTTCACCGGCCAGGTCATCGGCATGCCGCTGCCGAGCTTCAACGCGCGGGTCTCGCAGCCGGTCCCGCGTCGTCTGGCGACGGTGGTGGGCGCCACCGAGCAGGCGGCGGAGGCAGACGTGGCCGGGTTGCCGGCGCTGCTCGACCGCGTCGACGCGCTGATCGCCGACGGCGTCATCGGCGGCGACCAGCCCAACGCCGCCGACTTCCAGCTGCTCGCCACCATCTGCGCGCTCGGCCTGATGGTCGACCTGCAGCCGGCGCTGGAGGGACGTCCGTGCCAGCAGGCCGCGCGCCGGCTCTTCCCGCGCTACGACGGCATTCCCACGCCGCCACAGTCGCTGCCGGACGCCTGGCTCGCGCCGCTGCGCTGACGCCGCGCCACCAGGCTGCTGCCGCGCCGGCGGTCCCGGCAACGCCCTCTCAGTTCAGCGACGGATCCGACGGCATCGTCGCCATCAGGGCGAAGGCGCCGCCCTTACGACGCAGCACCTCCGACCAGAGGTCGCCGTCTGCGAACGGGTCGCCGGGTAGCGCGGGCGCGACGATCCAGGCCTCCTGCTCGAGCTCGCCGTCGAGCTGGCCGGCCGCCCAGCCGGCGTACCCCGCGTAGACGCGCAGCCGCTTGAGCGAGCTGTTCGCCGCCTCCGGATCGAGCGTGCCGAGCGATCCGATCACCGCGGTGCCGGCCTCGGCCAGGTCGTCGAACTCGCCCAGCGCCACCACCGACTCCGGCGACACCGGCCCGCCCAGGCGCATCAGCTCCGCGTCGGCCAGCGGGGCCAGCTGCGGCACCGCTTCGGAGACGGGCGTCTCGCTCTCGCGGTTGAGCACCACGCCCATCGCGCCGTCCGGCGTGTGCTCGAGCACGAGCACGACGCTGCGACGAAAGTAGTCGAACAGCGACGGGGTCGCGATCAGGAGCTGTCCGCGCAGGCTCTCGGCCATATCCGCCACATTGTCGCGCACGGGACCAGCCGGCCCGCTCCGGGGATAGTTGCCATCCCCACTAAGCGGTACCGTCGCGCCCATGGAACGCAAGCTCGACATTGGCTCGGTCTTCGAACGCGTCTTCGCGATCTACCGAGACCAGTTCACCCTGCTGATCCCAGCCGCGCTGATCCTGTTCGTACCGGTGGCGATCATCAGCGGCCTGATCGCCGGGAACGTCCTCGGCGCCCTCCTGGTGACGATCCTCGCGCTCGTCGCCACCTTCTGGTACCAGGGGATGGTCGTCACCGCGGCCGAGGACATCCTCGACGGACGCCGCGATCACACGATCGGCAGCCTCTTCAGCTCGACGACGCCGGTGATCGGGCCGCTGCTCGGCGCAGGCATCCTCGCCAGCATCGCCATCGGGATCGGGTTGATCCTGATCCTGGCGCCGGGGCTCTACCTGATGACGATCTGGGCCGTGATCGCGCCGGTGATCGTGCTCGAGCGGGCGGGCATCGTCGAATCCTTCGGCCGTAGTCGCCACCTGGTCAAGGGCAACGGCTGGCAAGTCTTCGGCGTGATCGTGATCTTCTTCCTCGCTCAGGCCGTGCTCAACTTCGTGGTCCAAGGAGCGTTCGACGGCTCCTTCGCGCTGCTCGCGCTCGCGGATCTGGTCATCCGCCTGCTGATCGCGCCGCTCGCCGCGCTGGCCGCCGCGGTCATCTACTTCGGCCTCAAGGCCGCCAAGGAGGGCGACGCCTCCGTCGTGCCGCCGCCGGCCAGCGCTCCCGGCCCGGAGGCGATCCCGACCGGGCCGCCGGCGACGCCGGAGCCCGGCGGCCCGCCGCCGCAGGCGCCGCCCCCGAGCGACGTTCCGGGCGGTACCCCAGGCGCTGCACCGCCGCAAGCGCCACCGGCCGGCGGTACCCCGGGCGGCGCACCGCCGCAGGCGCCGCCGTCGGGTGGGCCGCAGTCGCCGGCCGGCTAGCGACGCTTGCGCGTCCTCGCGGTCGTCCACCAGCGCGACGCCGGTCCCGGCGTCTTCGCGGAGGCCGCGCGGGCTGACGGACACGAGCTGATCGAGTGGCTGGCGCCGGAGACCTCGGCGCCGTCGCTCGACGGCGTCGACGCGGCGCTCGTGCTCGGCGGCGCGATGAACGTCGACGAGCAGCGCGAACACCCGTGGCTCGCGCCGGAGAAGGCGTTCATCGGCGATCTGCTGGCTGCCCGGGTCCCGACGCTCGGCGTCTGTCTCGGCGCCCAGCTGCTGGCCGAGGCGGCCGGCGTCCAGCCGCGCCGGGCCGCCGAGCCGGAGATCGGCTGGACGACGATCGAGCTGACCGACGCCGGCGCGGCCGATCCGCTGCTCGGCCCGCTGCCGCGCCGCAGCGACGTCTTCGCCTGGCACAGCTACGAGGCACCGCTGCCGCCCGGCGCGACGGCGCTCGCCCACAGCAGCGTCTGCCTGCAGGCCTACCGGCTCGAGGACGCCCGCGCCTGGGGCATCCAGTTCCATCCCGAGGTCAGCACCGGCGACCTGGAGGCCTGGCTCGACGGCTGGCGCAGCGATCCCGACGCCGTGCGCATCGGCATCGACCCCGAAGCGATCCGCGCCCAGACCGAGCAGCGCCTGGACGATTGGCATGAGCTAGGTCGCGGTCTGATGCGGCGCTTCCTGGCCGCCGCGGCTGGCTAGCCTGGCTTGCACCAGCGAGCTATCGGGAAGGACACCAGGATGGAACGCAAGTGGTGGACCCTGGTCGCGGTCTGTGGTGGCGTCTTCATGCTGCTGCTGGACATCACGATCGTGAACGTCGCGCTGCCGGACATCGAGCGCGAGCTCGGCGCCTCGCTCTCGGACCTCCAGTGGGTGATCGACGCCTACGCGCTCACGCTCGCCGCGCTGCTGCTGACCGCCGGTTCGCTCGCCGACCGCTTCGGCCGCAAGCTGCTGTTCGCGATCGGGATCGTCGATCTTCACGCTCGGCTCGCTGCTCTGCGGCGTCGCCGGCAGCCCGCTGGTGCTCACGCTCTCGCGCGCCGGCCAGGGCATCGGCGGCGCGATCATGTTCGCAACCGCGCTGGCGCTGCTCTCCAACGCGTTCCGCGGCCGCGATCGCGGCGCCGCGTTCGGTGCCTTCGGCGCCACCACCGGCGTCGCCGTCGCGGTCGGGCCGGTGCTCGGCGGCGCGCTCACCAGCGGTCTGTCCTGGCGCTGGATCTTCTTCGTCAACCTGCCCGTCGGCATCGCGGCGCTGACGGTGACCCTGCTGCGAGTCGAGGAGTCGCGCGATCCGCGTCCGCGGCCCTTGGACTGGATCGGCTTCGTCACCTTCAGCGCCAGCCTCGGCCTGCTGGTGTTCGCGCTCATCCGCAGCCACGTCGAGGGCTGGGGCTCGCCCCAGATCGTCGGCTGCCTGGTCGCCTCCGCCGTGCTGCTCGCGGCGTTCGTGATCGCCGAGTGGGCGCAGCAGAGCCCGATGTTCGACCTCACGCTGCTGCGCAAGCCGACCTTCGTCGGCGGCCTGATCGCGGCCTTCTCGGTCTCGGCGTCGATCTTCTCGTGCCTGACCTACCTCGTGCTCTACATGCAGAACCTGCTCGGCCTGAGTGCGATGGAGACCGGCGTGCGCTTCCTCGTGCTCAGCGGCGCGATCTTCTTCACCGCCGCGATCGCCGGCCGGCTCGTCTCGCGCGTGCCGACGCGCTTCTTGATCGGCCCGGGCTTCGCGCTCGTCGGCACCGGCCTGCTGCTGATGCGCGGCCTGACGCCGGCCGACGACTGGACGCACCTGATCCCCGGCCTCGCAGTGGCCGGCGTCGGCGCCGGGCTGATCAACGTGCCGCTGGCCTCGACCGCGGTCAGCGTCGTCGAACCCGCGCGCGCCGGCATGGCCTCCGGCGTCAACTCGACCTTCCGCCAGGTCGGCATCGCGACCGGCATCGCAGCACTCGGCAGCATCTTCGCCACCACCCTCCACGACGACGTCGTCGGCAAGCTCGCCAGCAGCACGGTCGGCGAGCGCGCCGAGTCGATCGCGCAGGCGCTCAGCACCGGCCAAACCGCCGACGCGATCTCCGGCATCCCCGCCCAGGCGCGCGAAGCGGTCCAGCAGGCGGCCGCCAGCGGCTTCGTGGACGGCCTCAACACGATCCTGCTGATCGCGGCGGTCGTCGCCTTCGTCGCCAGTGCGCTCACGCTGACGCTGATCCGTCAGCGCGACTTCGTCGATCAGGAGGAGGGCGGCGCGCCAAGCGACGAAGCGCTCGCCCCCGCGTGACCGCGGCTACTCCGGCGTCACGTAGGCGCCGGAGAGGCCGCCGTCGACGAGGAACGTCTGCGCCGTGACGTAGGACGACTCGTCGCTGGCGAGGAAGAGGGCGCCGTAGGCGATCTCTCGCGCCTCGGCGAAGCGCCCCATCGGCAGGTGCACGAGCCGGCGCGCGGCGGCCTCCTGGTCGTGCGCGTAGAGCTCCTGCAGCAGCGGGGTGTTGACCGGGCCGGGGCAGAGCGCGTTGACGCGCACGCCCTGGCGAGCGAACTCGACCCCGAGCTCGCGCGAGAGCGCGAGCACCGCGCCCTTGGAGGCGGTGTACGAGATCTGCGACGTGGCCGCACCCATCACGGCGACGAAGGAGGCGGTGTTGATCACCGAGCCGCCGCCGTGCTCGAGCAGGTAGGGGATGCCGAGCTTGCAGCAGAGGTAGATCGACTTCAGGTTCACGTCCTGCACGCGCTGCCAGACGTCGAGGTCGGTGTCGAGCACCGACGCGTCGTCGGTCGGCGAGATGCCGGCGTTGTTGAACAGCACGTCGATGCGCCCGAACTCGCGCTTGCGTGCGCGCGTACATGCTCCTCGACCTGCGCGGGATCGGTGACGTCGACCCGCAGCACCAGGTCGCCGACGGATTCGTCGCTGAGGTCCGCACCGACGACGGTGGCGCCCTTCTCGCCGAACAGCCGCGCCGTCTCGGCGCCGATGCCGCCGGCGGCGCCGGTGATCACGCAGACCTTTCCTTCGAGCCGCCCCGCCATGCCTCAGCCCTCCGTCGTCGCGTAGTAGACGTTCTTCACTTCGCTGTACGCCTCGAGCGCGTCCGGGCCGAGCTCGCGGCCGACGCCCGACTGCTTGAAGCCGCCGAACGGCGTGGCCACGCGTACCGAGGTGTTCGAGTTGATCGAGATCACGCCCGTCTCGATCGCCCGCGCCACCCGCAGCGCCTTCGCGCCGTCGCGCGTCCAGATCGACCCGGAGAGACCGTAGATCGTCTCGTTGGCGAGCCGGATCGCCTCGGCCTCGCCGGCGAACGGGACCACGACCACGACCGGGCCGAAGATCTCCTCGCGCGCGGCACGCTCGTCGTTGCCGACGGGGCAGAGCACGGTCGGCGCAAACCAGAAGCCCGGCCCGTCCGGCGCCTGCCCGCGGATCGCGACGGGCGAGTCGTCCGCCACGTACGAGGAGACGGTCGCGAGCTGGTCGGCCGAGATCAACGGTCCCATCTGGGTGGACTCGTCGAGCGGATCGCCGACGACGATCGACTCGACCGCGTCCTCCATCGCCTCGAGGAAGCGGTCGAGCACCGGGCGCTCGACGAGGATGCGCGAGCGCGCGCAGCAGTCCTGGCCGGCGTTGCCGAACACCGCTCCGGGCGCGGCGGCCGCGGCGGCCTCGATGTCCGCGTCGGCGAAGACGACGTTGGCCGACTTGCCGCCGAGCTCGAGCGTGACGCGCTTGATCGTGTCCGCGGCACCGGCGGCGACGCGGCGGCCGACCTCGGTCGATCCGGTGAAGGCGATCTTCGCCACGTCGGGGTGCTCGACCAGTCGTTGGCCGCAGGTCCGGCCCGGCCCGGCGACGACACCCAATACGCCCTCGGGCAGCCCAGCCTCGAGCGCGATCCGCTCCAGCTCGAGCGAGCTCAGCGGCGTCAGCTCGGCCGGCTTGAGCACGACCGTGTTGCCGGCCGCAAGCGCGGGCGCCACCTTCCACGAGGCGATCGTCAGCGGGAAGTTCCAGGGCGTGATCAGCCCGACGACGCCCAGCGGCTCGCGGAACGTCATGTCGACGCCGCCCGCGACCGGGATCGTCTTGCCGGTCAGTCGCTCCGGCGCACCGGCGTAGTAGCGGAAGGTGTCCACCACCATCCCCAGCTCGCCCCGCGCGTCGCCGATCGGCTTGCCCGCGTTGCGCGCCTCCAGCACCGCCAAATCCTCGACCCGCTCCTCGAGCGCGTTGGCCAAGCCATGGAGCAGCTTCGAGCGATCGGCGGGGGAGACGTCGCGCCAAGCGGGGAACGCCGCGCGAGCGCGAGCGATCGCCGCGTCGGTCTCCTCGACGCCCGCTCGCGGGACCGATGCCATGACCGACGCCGTCGCCGGCTCGACGACGTCGATCACCGGAAGACGCTCCTCCGGACCACCGCGGCGACGAAGCGGGGGGCGTGCGCGAAGTGGCGGCGCGTCACCCGTGCCCTCCTCGGTGCGCCTGTGGCGGCCCTCCGCCCGCCATCGGCAGCTCCCTCGTTCCTCCCTGCCGGGCCTCCTCCACGAGCGCGCCGATCACCTTGCTCGCCTCGTCCTCCTCCGGGTGCCACAGCACCCCGACCGCGAGGCGCTTGCCGGGCAGCTCGATCGCCTCGATCACGTCGTCGCCCTCGGCGCGACCGCTGACGACCAACCCCTCGCCCAGCTCCTCGACGCCCTGGTGGTGGTGCGAGCGCACCGCGCTCGTCTCCGCCCCGACCACGCGCGCCGCCACCGAGCCGGGATCGAGCGCCACCCGGTGATCGGAGAACGTGCCCGGCGTGTGGCGGTGGTTCTCGTGGCCCACCCGCTCGGGCAGGTGCTGTTCGAGCGTGCCGCCCTGGATCACGTTGAGCATCTGCATCCCGCGGCAGATGCCGAGCAGCGGCATGTCCCGCTCCAGCGCGCGCGTGCCGAGCGCGAGCTCGAAGCGGTCGCGCTCCTCCCAGGTGCCGCTCGTCTCGGGGTGGGCGCGAGCACCGTAGGTCCCCGGGTCGACGTCGGCGCCGCCGGCGAGCATCAGCCCGTCGAGCAGGTCGAGCAGCTCGTCCGGGTTCTCGAGCACGCCGTCGTCGGCCGGCAGCAGCAGCGCCAGGCCGCCGGCGCGCTGCACCGACAGCGCGTAGGTGCGCGGCGAGATGTTGCAGGTGGTCTCCCACGCCCCCCAGCGCACCGTCTCGATCGCGCTGCAGATCCCGATCACCGGCCGCCGTGCGCTCATAGCCGCTCGAAGCCCCGGAACTTCTCCCAGTCGGTCACCGCGGCCTCGTACGCGTCGAGCTCCACGCGTGCGCGGTTGAGGTAGTGGTCCACGACCTCCTGCCCGAACGCCTCGCGCACCACGACGGACTCGGCGAACAGGTCGCGGGCCGCGTACAACGTCTTCGGCACCTGCGGCTTGTCGGACTCGTAGGCGTTGCCCTCCAGCGCCGGCTCCGGCTCCAGCTCCGCGTCGATCCCGTGCAGCCCCGCCGCGATCATCGCCGCGAGCGCGAGGTAGGGGTTCACGTCCGCGCCCGGCAGCCGGTTCTCCAGCCGCAGCGACTCTCCGTGGCCGACCACGCGCAGCGAACAGGTGCGGTTGTCCTCGCCCCACGCGACCGCGGTCGGCGCGAACGAGCCGGCGGCGAAGCGCTTGTACGAGTTGACCTGCGGGGCGAAGAGCAGCGTCAGCTCACGCAGGCAGGCGAGCTGGCCGGCGAGGAAGCGGTCGAACGTGGCCTGGTCGGCGGCGAATACCGAGCGACCGTCCTCGTCCGCGAGCGAGCAGTGGATGTGGCACGAGTTGCCCTCGGCCTCGTTCCACTTCGCCATGAAGGTGATCGAGCAGCCCTCCTGGGCGGCGATCTCCTTGGCGCCGTTCTTGTAGATCGCGTGCTTGTCCGCGGTCGCGAGCGCGCCGTCGTAGCGGAAGTTGATCTCGTGCTGGCCGAGGTTGCACTCGCCCTTGGAGTTCTCGACGGTCATGCCGGCGCCGGCCATCGAGTTGCGGATGCGGCGGATCAGCGGCTCCACGCGCGCGGTGCCGAGCAGCGAGTAGTCGACGTTGTAGAGGTTGGCCGGCTCGAGCTCGCGGTAGCCCTTGCCCCAGGCCGCCTCGTAGGAGTCCTTGAAGACGATGAACTCGAGCTCGGTGCCCGCCAGCGCGCTCCAGCCGCGCTCGGCCAGCCGGTCGAGCTGCCGCTTGAGGATCTGTCGCGGCGAGGCCACGACGTCCGAGCCGTCGTGCCACTCGAGGTCGGCCATCACCATCACCGTCGCCTCCAGCCACGGCAGCGGGCGCAGCGTGTCCATGTCCGGCCGCATGAAGAAGTCGCCGTAGCCACGCGACCAGGACGACATCTCGTAGCCGTCGACGGTGTCCATATCGACGTCGACCGCCAGCAGGTAGTTGCACCCCTCCGCCCCCTCGTGGGCGACGACGTCGAGGAAGTGCGATGCCGTCAGGCGCTTGCCCTGCAGGCGTCCTTCCATGTCCGCGATCGCCAACAGCACGGTGTCGACCGTGCCGTCGGCGACCGCCTTCTGCAGCTCGCGGAGCGTCACAGCGTGGACGTTACGCGACGCGTCAGGAGCCCGAGATCTGGGGGTTGAGATCTTCCTCGAGGTCGACCTGGCGGACGGTGCCCTGGAACCACTTGTGCGCGCTGACCTTCCACCAGATGCCGACGATCACGAGCACCGCGATCACCGTGATCGGGGCGTAGTTGACCGACTTCCAGTCGAAGTTCTCGTTGAAGGGCACCGCCGCCGGCACGAACGGCAGGCAGAAGATCACCGTGATCAACGCCGTCCAGGCGACCGCGAACGGATTCATCCAGCGGTACTTCCTGCCGTTGGTCCAGGGACCGGGCTCGAAGTCGTCGCCCTTGCGCCAGCGCAGGTAGATCGGGATCGCATACGCGATGTAGAGCCCGATCACCGTGATCGAGACGACCGCGAAGAACGCCCACGGGAAGGCGCCCTCGCCCTCGAGCGCCGGCAGCGTGACGACGAGCGCCGCGGTCGCCATCGTGATCACGGCCGCGACCGGCACGCCCTTGGGGTTGACCTTCGAGAGCGTCTTCGAGCCGGGCAGGCCGCCGTCGCGCGAGAACGCGAAGCACATGCGCGAGGCGCTCGTCAGGCAGGCGGCGCCGCAGAACAGCTGGCCGACCGTGGAGATCAGCACGACCGCCTTGAGCGCGGCGGACGACAGCGCGCTGTCGAAGATCGCCAGCGACGCGCCGGCGCCGTCGTTGATGGCGTTCACGTCGGTCGCAGCGAAGGTGATCGCCAGCAGCACGACCCAGCCGATCAGCGCGGAGTAGAAGATCGAGCGCCAGACGCCCTTGGCCGCGGCCATCGAGGCGCCGTGGGTCTCCTCGGAGATGTGCGCCGAGGCGTCGAAGCCGGTGATCGTGTACTGCGTCAACAGGAAGCCGAGCGGCAGCACGTAGAACCAGTACATGCCGTCGCCGAAGCCGGAGTTGTTGAAGCGCTCGGTGAAGACGAAGTCGAAGCTCTGGTGGTTGTCGGGGACGATCACCAGGATCGCGACGATCACGACCACGCCGGCCACGTGCCAGCCGACCGAGACGGTGTTGATCAGCGACAGCAGATGCGTCGAGAAGATGTTCACGAGCGCGCCGAGGAACAGGATGATCGCGAATAGGACGAACGTCTCACCGAGGATGTGCGCGTCGTCGGTGAAGTTGAGGATGAAGTCGACGTTGTAGTAGCCGAACAGCGCGTTCATGAAGGTCGCGCAGGCGTAGTCCACCGACGCCACGACGCCGACCAGGCCGACCAGGTTGAACCAGCCGGTGAACCAGCCCCAGACGGGTCCGCCCAGCCGCGACGCCCACCAGTAGATGCCGCCGGCGGTCGGATAGGCCGAGACCAGCTCGGACATGCAGAAGCCGATGATCAGGATCGGGATCGAGATCAGCGGCCAACCCCAGGAGATCGCCACGGGGCCACCGTTGTTCCACGCCTGGCCATACGTCGTGAAGCAGCCGGCGAGAACCGAGATGATCGTGAACGAGATCGCGAAGTTGGAGAACGCGCCCCAAGCGCGGTGCAGGTCCTGCTTGTAGCCAAGCTCCGCCAGGCGGCGCTCGTCCGCGTCCTGGATCTCCTCGAGACTGGTGGCCATCTACCCCTCCTCGGGTGCGGTCTGACAAAAGGTGTGACTGTCCGACCTATGGACGCAGCGACTGTATGCTGAGCGCACGACCCAAGTCAACTGCCAACTGTCCAATCCGACCTAGCCACGATGTCCGACCTGGCACCCATCCTCGCCCGCCTCGGCGCCCTGCTCGGCGCGCACGGGCAGCCTCAGGCGCTGGACGGCGGCATCACCAACCGCAACTTCAAGGTCGCGTTCGGCGGGACGGACTACGTGGTGCGGATGCCGGGCAAGGACACCGACCTGCTCGGCATCGACCGCAAGAGCGAATGGGCGGCCACCTGCGCGGCGGCGCGGCTCGGGGTCGGTCCGCCGACGGCGGCGATGTTCGACAAGCCCCCCTGCATCGTCACGCGCTTCGTCGAGGGGGAGGCGGTCGACGCAGCCGACCTGCGCGCACCGACGGCGACGGGCAGGGTCGCGCTCGCGCTGCGCCACATGCACGACTCCGGCACCCAGCTGCCGACCGCCTTCTCCTCCTTCGACGTCGTCCGGCAATACGCCCGGCTCGGGCGCGAGCACGACGTCTGGGCGCCCGACGGCTACAAGCCCGCGCTACGCCGCGCGCGCCAGATCAAGGCCGCGCTGCGCGGCCCCGAGCACGAGCCGGTGCCCTGCCACAACGACCTGCTGGCCGCCAACTTCATCCGCTGCGACGGCAGCTTCTGCATCGTCGACTGGGAGTACGCGGGCATGGGCGACCGCTACTTCGACCTCGGCAACTTCGCCGTCAACAACGAGCTCGACTCCGCCGGCGAGGAGGTGCTGCTGGACGCCTACTTCGGCGAGCCGCCGACCCCGGCCCGTCGCGCCGCGCTCAGGCTGATGCGCTTCATGTCCGACTTCCGCGAGGCGATGTGGGGCGTCGTCCAGAGCGCGATCTCCGAGCTCGACTTCGACTTCGAGGGCTACGCCGCCAAGCACTTCGAGCGGCTGACGAAGGCCTCCGCCGACCGCAGCTTCGACGGCTGGATCAAGGACGCGCGTGCCGCTCACGCGTGAGCTGCCGGACCGCGCCCGCTGCGTGATCGTGGGGGGCGGGGTCGGCGGCACCTCGATCGCCTACCACCTCGCACAGCTCGGCTGGGACGACGTCGTGCTGCTCGAGCGCAACCAGCTGACGTCCGGCTCGACCTTCCACTCCGCCGGCCTGGTCGGCCAGCTGCGCGGCTCGGTCTCGCTGACGACGATGATGATGGACAGCGTCGAGCTGTACCGGCGGCTCGGCACCGAATCGGAGTTCGACCCGGGCTGGACCGAGTGCGGCGGCATCCGGCTCGCCTCGTCGGAGGAGCGGATGGAGGAGCTGCGCCGCCAGGCCGGCTGGGCCAAGACGTTCGGCCTGCCGCTGGAGCTGATCTCGGCCGCCGAGGCGCAGGAGCTGTTTCCGCTGATGTCGACCGACGGCGTGCTCGGCGCCGCCTACCTGCCGACCGACGGCTACCTCGACCCCTCGCAGCTGACCTTCGCGCTCGCCGACGGCGCGCGCCGAGGCGGCGCGCAGATCTTCACCTCGACGCGGGTGACGGGGATCGAGAGCGAGCGCGGGCACGTCACGCGCGTGCGCACCGAGCGGGGCGACGTCGAGGCCGAGACCGTGGTGCTCGCCGGCGGCATGTTCTGTGCCGAGCTGGGCCGGTTGGCGGGCGTGCGCATCCCCGTGGTGCCGATGTCGCACGAGTACATCGTCACCCAGCCGTTCCGCGAGCGCGACCCGGCCAATCCCCTGCCGACGCTGCGCGACCCCGACCTGCTGATCTACTTCCGCGAGGAGGGCGGCGGCCTGATCATGGGCGGCTACGAGCGCCCCGCGGCGCCGGCCTTCCTGCCCGACGGCGAGCGCGGCTTCGACGCCATCCCGCCGGACTTCAACGGGCGCCTGCTCGAGGACGACTGGGACCGCTTCGCGGAGATCGTCGACAACTCGCGCCGGCGCGTGCCGCAGATGGAGGACGTGAAGGTCACGCGCATGATCAACGGGCCCGAGGCGTTCACGCCCGACAACGAGTTCTGCCTCGGCGAGACCGAGATCGGCGGCCTGTTCGTCGCGGCCGGCTTCTGCGCCCACGGGCTCGCCGGCGCCGGGGGCATCGGCAAGGTGATGGCGCAGTGGATCGCCGAGGGCGAGCCGGGCCTCGACGTCTGGCACATGGACGTCCGCCGCTTCGGCGCGCAGTACCGCTCGCCCTCCTACACGCTCGCGCGCGTGCGGGAGACCTACGAGACCTACTACGACATCCGCTACCCCAACCACGAGCGCTCCGCGGGGCGCCCGCTGCGGCTGTCGCCGGCCAACCGCTGGCACCGCTCGCACGACGCGGCCTTCGGGGAGAAGTCCGGCTGGGAGCGGGTCAACTGGTACGAGTCGAACGCAGGCGACGGCGACGAGTCGCTGCGTCCGCGCGGCTGGGCCGGCCAGAACTGGTCGCCGGCGATCGGCGCCGAGCACCGCGCCTGCCGCGAGGGGGTCGCGCTGTTCGACGAGAGCTCGTTCGCCAAGCTCGAGCTCGAGGGACCAGGCGCGGCCGCGCTGCTCGAGCGGCTGTGCGACAACCGCGTGGCACGCGAGCCGGGAAAGATCACCTACACGCAGATGCTCAACACGCGCGGCGGGATCGAGTGCGACTTCACCGTCGCCCGGCTCGACGAGGAGCGCTTCTCGATCGTCACGGGCACCGCCTTCGGCAACCACGACCGCGAATGGGTCCGTCGTCACCTCCCGGACGACGGCTCGGTCGCCGTGCGCGACGTGACGTCGGCGTGGGCCTGCATCGGCGTCTGGGGACCGCGCGCACGCGACCTGCTCGCGCCGCTCACCCCCGCCGACCTCTCGAACGACGCGTTCCCCTACATGTCGGTGCGCGAGCTGACCGTCGGGCACGTGCCGGCGCGCGCGCTACGGGTCACCTACGTGGGCGAGCTCGGCTGGGAGCTGTACTGCCCGACCGAGTACGGGCTCGGGCTGTGGCAGGCGCTCTGGGACGCCGGCGCCGAGCATGGCGTCGTCGCCGGAGGGTACCGCGCGATCGACTCGCTGCGGCTCGAGAAGGGCTACCGCGTCTGGGGCGCGGACATCACCCCCGACGAGACGCCCTACGAGGGCGGCGTCGGCTTCTGCGTGAAGCTGGACAAGGAGGGCGGCTTCATCGGCCGCGAAGCGCTGCTCGCCGCGCGCGAGGAGGGACCGCGGTCGCGGTTGGCCTGCATCGTCTTGGACGAGCCGCGCTCGGTCGCGCTCGGCAACGAGCCCGTGCGGGTCGACGGCGAGATCGCCGGCCGCGTGACGACGGGCGGCTACGGCTACACCGTCGAGCGCTCGATCGCCTACGCCTACGTGCCCCCCGAGCGGGCCGAGCCGGGGACGCCGGTCGAGATCGAGATCTTCGGCAGCTGGATCGGCGGCGAGGTCGCGTCCGAGCCGCTGTTCGATCCGGACGGCGAGCGAATCAGGGCGTAGACGCGCCGCGATCCGGCATCAGGCCGGCGAGGATGTGCTCGGTGCCCTCGATGTGCTCGCGCACGCAGCGCACCGCCCGTCCGGCCTCGCGCCGTCTCAGCAACACGACCAGCCGTCGATGCTGCGCGTTCGACCGCATCAGGACGGCGTCCGGATGGGCGATGCGGGCGATCAGGTCGCTCATCTGCCCCTGCACGCCGGTCATCGCGGTCACCAGCCGCGGCGAGTGCGCCGCCTCGGCGATGGCGATGTGGAAGCGCACGTCGGCGCGCCGATACTCCTCGAAGCCGTCGGCTGTGGCCATCGCCGCCACCAGCCCGTCGAGCAGGTTCAGGTCCACGCTCGTGGCGCGCTCGGCCGCCAGCATGATCGCCCCGGTCTCCACGGCCACGCGATAGTCGAGGGTCGCCCGCGCCTCCTCTCCCAGCGGCGCGCTGTCGCCGTTGCCCGCCAACGGCGGCGCGTCGGCGACGAAGGTGCCGCCGGAGCGTCCACGGATGGCGACGAGATGGCCGCTCTGAACGAGCGTGGTGAGCGCCTGGCGCAGCGTCGAGCGCGAGATGTGCAGCTCGGCCGCAAGGTCTCGCTCGGGGGGCAGGCGGCTGCCGGGGGCGAGCAGACCGAGCCGGATCGCGGTGCCGAGACGCTCCACGGTCTCCTCGAAGGTCGTGGGCGCTTCAACCGGCTTGAAGACCGCGTCGAGGGCGGCGCTCCGCTCCATCGTCGTTCCCGGCACGCTCGCAACGGTACACCTGCACGCGCGCCGTGCGAAGCGGTTGGACTACAGTGCCCCGCTCGTGGAGGTGCGCCAGGAGAACGTCGTAGTCGAGACCGATCGGTACCGCGTGGAGGGCAAGCTGACCCTCCCGGCCGAGGGCTACCGCAGCCGCCTCTCGGACCAGATCAACCGTCGCGACCAGGAGTTCTTCACGATCACCGATGCGCAGCTGGTCTCACTCGACGGGTCCGGGCGCGACTGGAGCACCCCGGTCCTGATGCTCGCCCGCCGTCACATCCGCCTGATCGTCCCGGTCGACGGCGTCGCATAGGACGTTTCATTCCGTCCGCGGGGCGGCGGAGCATCTCCCGCATGCTCTACGCCGTCCTGATCTGCAGCGACGAAGCTTGCGCCGAGGAGGTCGATGCCTGGGGCGAGCCCGAGGAGTTCGAGCAGCTCGTCTGCGAGGGCTGCGGCTCCCTGCTCCAGCCCCTCTCCTTCGCCGAAGCCGCCCCGCCCACCGGCGTGGTCCACCTCCGCCGCCGCACGACCACGCTCCAGTTGCGCCGCGCGGCCTAGCCGCTCCGGCTAACGTTCGTCGCCGCTCTTGGATGGGTGACCGAGCGGCTTAAGGTGCACGACTGGAAATCGTGTGGGCGGGTCAAACTGCCTCGTGGGTTCGAATCCCACCCCATCCGCTGACGTGCAACCCGTGGGCTGAGTCCCGGAGCGCCCCGGGGACATCGCTGATCGAGCTCCATACGGGAGCGGCACTCATCGGGCAGCGGGAACCATGGCTCCGCCGGAGCGTTCGTGCCTCCCGCCCAATCTCATGTCCGGCATGTAGCTCCGGGGGCCTGGGTCATGACGCGGCGCGTGACCATGTCGTTTACTACCCCCCATGTCCACAGCGGCTGACGTTGCACAGTGGATGCTCCAACAGCTGGGAAGGAACCACGACCTCTACCAAGACGACGCTGCATGGGGCATCCAACAGAAATTCGGTAGCGAGTTCGTCTACGAGAACGAGCACGGCAGCCTTGCGATCTCGCGTGCCGTCCTCGAGGAGTTTCGAGCGTTGACTCCCGACGTTGTTTGGGAACGAGGCGAGCGCATGTGGCGAGCTCGTGAGGACTCCGATCCTGAGGGTCGTCGCCAGGTTGAGTAGGGCACTGGATGTCGATCGAGATCGAGATCGTCCGCGCACGGCATGGCCGCCTGCTCATCGAGAGAGCGGACGAGTTAGCGCGCGTTTTCTTCACAAGTGACATCAGCTCACGCGACGCGGACTCGTACGACGAGTTGGCAATTCGAACCGAGACGCCCCACTACAACCGTGCCGACACAGACGCCATACGGAAGGGGATGCGGCTGCCGCGGGCACCGGAGGCTCTGTGGGCATGGGTCCGTGAAGACGCACCGGTCGATCTGATCAACGGCATCGCCAGCGATGCCGATCTCATCTCGATGACCGACGAGGAGTGGATGCGCCTGCGGCCCACGGCCGAGCGGATGCTCAGCGCGTTCGTCCAGGAACAGCCGGGCAGTTACCGAGCCCTCGCGGTCACGACCAAGATCCTCCACTTCAAGCGTCGCGGACTCGTGCCCATCTGCGACTCCTACACGCGTGCCATGCTTGGCGTCCGACTGCCGACAAGCGCTTCCCACGAGAGGCAGGTTTTGGCGGGAATGCAGGCGTTTGCTCTTGTCCGACGTGAGGGTCGGCGCAACCTCAATGAGCTTCGCGCGATTCAGGAGCAGTTGGGAAGGGACCGTTCGCTCGTGCGGATCTTGGACGCCCTCCTGTGGACGGTGTTCTGAGAGCGCGGCTCGATTGCGCACATGTCCACCGACCCGAAGTAGCACTTGAGTGTTCGCTATTGACTTGGAAGGTTCGGGAGGTTTAGATCTCTCCATCAATACCGCGGGATTCCGTGGGTCGGCGGAAACGAACTCGGGGGCACGATGGACAAGATCAAGGCAGTCGGCGCAGGCGTTGCGACGGTTCTAACTGCTGCCATCGTCATTTGGTGGCTATACCTCGTCGCGGATCGCCTCGGTGTGCAGCCCGTCGTCAAGAACGGCTCCGTCGTCCTTGACGAATGGAGCCGCGCCAAGGACATTCTGATCGTGGTTCTGCCGCTCTTCAGCGCGTCGCTTGCGTATTGGGTCGGCGCCCAAGGAACGACGCAAGCGAAGAAGGAGGCTCAGGGCGCGAAGGAGCAGCTCAACGCGGTAATCGACTCCGCTCCGAAGGGACTCCTCCTCGAAGCGAAGTCCCAGCACCCAGACGTGTTCCAGACCAACTAGTCGCTGGGGACCTCTACAGCCCGAGCTCCGCCACGCCGCGCTCGCCCCAGCCGAGATGGTGGGCGACCTCGTGACGCAGCGTGCGGACGACCTGGGACCGCAGCAGGTCGCGGTCCCAGCCGAAGTCGCGCACCAGGGTGTCCTGATAGATGACGATTCTGTCGTGGTAGTTGTCGCGCGCGATCGTGTCGCCGAAGTAGTGGCCGTAGGCGCGGTTCTCGGAGCCGAGGTGGGAGATCACGACGGGGGTGGACTCGAGCAGCTCCTGGAACTCCGGCGGCAGCTCGGAGATCGCCTCGGCGACGAGTTGCGCGAAGAAGTCGGTCGCGGACTTGGGGTCGGTCGCGGCGGCGGCGATCTCCGGGTCGCGGGCGAGCTCCTCGCTGCGCAGGATGACGCGTTCGAAGTCGACGTCGTCCATCATCTCCTTGCCCGAGAGCGCTACGAAGGCCCAGGCGGTGCCGAGTGCGATCAGCAGGCCGGCACCGGCGAAGACGGCCATGCCGGCCGCGCCGTCGAGGGACGGAGGGTGGAGGAAGAACAGCAGCAACCCGACCGTGAGACCGGCCGCGAGCGCCGCCTTCAAGGGTCCCCGGAGGATGTCCCTCATACACCCAGGGTAATGGGACCTCGGCGCGGGACCAACGGTTACTCGTCGCTGCCGGCCGCGTCGCGGCTGCCGGTGGCGGTTCCCTCCTCCTCGCCCGGCGTGCCGGGCTGCTTGGTCGTGCTCCTGTCGCCGTCCGTGCCGGTGTCGTCGGGCACCTGCTCCTCCGGGCCCTCCTCCGGCAGCTGATCCGACTCCTTGGGCGTCTCGATCACGGGCCTCCCTCCTCGCTCACGCGCTCGGGGTCGGTCTCGACACCCGGGACCGACCGCTCGTCCTCCTCGGGCTGCGCACCGGGGACCGCCGGGTCCTCCTGGCGCTGCGCCCATTCGCGCTTGGTCTGCTCGATCTCGTCACCGACCCTGCTCGACTCCTGCGCGAGCTTGTCGGCCTCGCGCTCGAGCTCGTCGGCCTGCTCGTCGTGTTCCACACCTCCCTCGTACCCGCGCCGAAGCGGCTCGCAAACGACCCCCACCTAGACTCGGCCCTCATGAAGACCACCGTGCACGGTCCGTCCCTCCTGCAGCTGACGCGCATGGGCATGATCAACACGTACCTCGTGCGCGAGCACGACGGGTTCACGCTCGTCGACACCGGCATGCCCGGCTCGGCGAAGGGCATCCTGGCCGCGGCCGACCAGGCCGGCGCCTCGATCGTGCGCATCGCGCTCACGCACGCGCACGGCGACCACGTCGGCTCGGTCGACGCACTGGTCGCGGAGCTGCCCGAGGTCGAGGTCTCGATCGGCGCGCGCGACGCACGCCTGCTGCGCAAGGACCGCACGATGGATCCCGGCGAACCGCCGGCGAAGCCACGCGGCAACTTCTCCGGCATCGAGACCACGCCCGCGCGCGAGCTGACGCCGGGCGACCGCGTCGGCTCGCTCGAGGTCGTCGCCGCGCCGGGGCACACGCCCGGCCACGTCGCCTTCCTCGACACCCGCGACCGGACCCTGATCGTCGGCGACGCCTTCCAGACCCTCGGCGGCGTCGCGGTCTCCGGCGTGGTGCGACCGCTGTTCCCGCTGCCGGCGCTCGCGACCTGGCACCTGCCGACGGCGCTGGAGTCCGCACGCGCGCTGCGCGCGCTCGAGCCCGCCCGTCTGGCCGTCGGCCACGGCCGGGTGCTCGACGCCCCTGCCGACGCCATGGACGCCGCGATCGCCACCGCGACCAAGAAGGCCCGATAGGACTCGGTGCGCACCTTCAGCTGCACGCGTTGCGGCAATCTCGCCCACTTCGAGAACGTGCGCTGCGTGCACTGCGGCGCCGAGCTCGGCTTCCTCTGGCCCGAACGCACGATGACCACGCTGGAGGCGGCCGGCGAGCGTGGCCTGCGCTGCGCCAACGCCGCGCTCGCCGGCTGCAACTGGCTCGTGGCCACGCCAGGCGAGCTCTGCGCGAGCTGCACGCTCACCCGCACCCGCCCGGCTGACGACGACCAGACCGGCCTCGACGAGCTCCGCACCGCCGAGGCCGCGAAGCGACGCTTGCTGTTCGAGCTCGGCGAGCTCGAACTGCCGCTCGAGGGAGCGAACGAACGCGCGGGCGGACTCGCCTTCGAGCTGCTCTCCAGCGAACGCGGGGCGGTCACGACCGGCCACGCGAGCGGGGTGATCACGCTCGACCTCGCCGAGTCCGATCCGGTCCACCGCGAGACGATCCGCGAGCAGCTGAACGAGCCCTACCGCACGGTGCTGGGCCACTTCCGGCACGAGATCGGCCACTACTACCAGCCGCTGCTCGTCCCGGAGGGGTCCGCGAACGCCGGGCGCATGCGCGAGCTGTTCGGCGACGAGCGCGAGGACTACGCCGCCGCGCTCGACCGCCACTACGAGCAGGGGCCGCCCGACGACTGGGCCGAGCGCTACGTCAGCGCCTACGCCACGATGCACCCGTCCGAGGACTGGGCCGAGACGTTCGCCCACGTCTTGCACATCCGCGACGCGATGCAGACGGCCGCCGCCTACGGCCTCACCCCAGCCGATCCGAACGCACCGCTGCGCGAGCTGCTCGCAGCCTGGCTGCCGCTGTCGATCGCGCTCAACGCGCTCAACCGCGGCATCGGCCGGTCGGACCTCTACCCGTTCGTGCTCAGCGCGCCGGTGGTCGACAAGCTCGCCTTCGTCGACGAGGTCGTCCTCAGACGGCCCGCGGGTCCTTCTTCCCCGGATTGAGCAGCCCCTTGGGATCGAAGCTCCACTTGACGTCGCGCTGCAGACGCAGCGCGGCGGCCGGCCACTGCCGCGCCGGCTGACCGCGCTTGGCCCAGCCGATCCCGTGCTCGCCCGAGACGGTGCCACCGAGCTCGCGCGCCAGCTCGAACAGCTCCTGCGCGGCGGCCTCGGCACGGGCGACCTGCGCGGGATCGTCGGCCGCGAGCATGAACGTGGCGTGCAGGTTGCCGTCTCCGGCGTGGCCCCAGCTGCAGGCGTCGAGGCCGTGCCGAGCCCCGATCGCGAGCGTCCCCTCGATCGCGTCCTCCAGGCGGTCGAGCGGCACCGCGATGTCCTCGCTGAGCTTGCCGCCGCGCTGGGCGACCACCGCGAGGGTCACCCCGGAGCGCCAGCGCCAGAGAGCGTCGATCCCTCCACGTTCGTCCGGCGCATGCAGCGCCAGCGCGTCGGCGGCGAGCGCCTCGCGCAGCCGGGCGCCCTGAGCGGCCACCTCGGCGGCGCTGCCGTCGACCTCCGCCAGCAGCATGAAGCCGGCCCCGTCCGGGAGCGGCACGGGAAAGCTGGCGGCCGCGGCGTGCAGGGCGCCCGCGTCGAGGTACTCGAGCGCCGCCGGCACGCCCCCGCTCGCGAGCACCGCCGCCACGGCGCGGCAGCCGGCGGCCGCGTCCGGGTAGGCCGCGGCGATCGGCGCCGCCGCCTGCGGCGCCGGGATCAGCCGCAGCCAGACGGCGGTGACGACCGCGAGCGTTCCCTCCGAGCCGATCAGCAGGCCGCGCAGGTCGTAGCCGGCGACGTCCTTGCGCAGCGGTCCGCCGACCTCGACCGTCTCGCCGTCCATCAGCACCGCGCGCAGCCCGCTGACCCAGCTGCCCGTGACGCCGTACTTGAAGGCGTGGGGGCCGCCGGCGTTGGTGGCGACGTTGCCGCCGATCTGCGAGTCCTCCGCCGCGCCCGGGTCGGGTGGGTAGTAGAGGCCGTGCTCGCGTGCGAGGCGGCGCACCGTCGCGGTGCGCACGCCCGCCTCGACCTGCATCCGCCACTGGCCCGGGTCGAGCGCCGACACGCCGGTCAGCCGCTCGAGCGACAGCACCACCTCGCCGTCGAGCGGCACGCAGCCACCCGCAAGCCCGGTGCCGCCCCCGCGCGGCACGACCGGGACGTCGTGGTCGTGGCACCAGCGCAGCACGCGCGCGACGTCGTCCTCCGACTCTGGGAGCACCACCGCGGAGGCACGGCCGCGCAGGCCCTGGTACTCGGTGGCGTCGTGGAGGTAGTGCGGCGCGACCCGCTCCGGCACCGCCCGCGCGCCGCAGAGCGCCCGCAGCTCGCGCCGGATCCGCTCGTCGGCTTCCACGCGCTAGCCGTGCGCGTCGATCGCCGTGCGCACCTCGGCGGCGGTCGGCTGCAGGCCGAACCCGGTCAGGCACCAGGTGGCGCCCGCCTCGACCCATGGCTCGGGATCGGTCCCGGCCGGGTTGGTGACCACGACGTCGTAGGGCTCGTCCACCGCCTCGCCCCGCAGCGGGCGCAGGTCGGCCAGCAACTCCTCGAGCGCCTCCGGTCCAGGGAGGTCGATCGGGAACAGTCCGTCCCAGCGCGCGGCGCGGCGCAGCGGACGGCGGTGCGGCCAGCGCGACGCGACCCAGACGGGGATGCGCGGGGCCTGCAGCGGGGCCGGATCGAAGCCGCCGCGCCAGTAGCCCTCCAGGCGCCCCAGGCCCTCGTCGAGCAGTCGCGCGCGGACGCGCGGGTCTCCCTCCTCGCCGAAGCGCTCGGGATCGAACTCCCCGGTGCGGTCGCTGCCGAGCCCGACGCCGAGCACCAGCCGACCGCCGCTGAGGTTGTCGAGCGTGACCGTCTCGCGCGCCAGCTGATGTGGCCGGCGGCGGGCGAGCGGCGTCACCAACGGGCCGATCGTCAACCGCTCGGTCGCGACCGCGATCGCCGCCAACGTGATCCACGGATCCGCGACCGCCCGCACCGGCGCGCGATACGCGACGTGGTCCCAGAGGAAGAAGCCGTCCCAGCCGCGTGCCTCGGCGCGGGCGGCCAGCTCGGCGACCAGGCGCGGCTCGGAGAGCTCCTCGAACGGAGCGACGAAGATGCCGTGGCGCACGCTCACGTCTCACACCGTGGCATATCGACGCCCGTCACGGGTATCGACCGAGCGAGCAAGCTCCAAGGAGGTCGACGACGATGGCGAAGGACCACGGACCGTCCATCAAGGACGACGAGCAGTACGAGGCGCTGCGCAAGCAAGGCGAGTCGAAGGAGAAGGCGGCGCGCATCGCCAACACGTCGCGGGCGCAGGCCGGCAAGCGCGGCGGCGAGGCCGGCTCCTACGAAGACTGGACCAAGGACGACCTCGAGCGGCGCGCGGCCGAGATCGGCATCGAGGGCCGTTCGACGATGGACAAGGGCGAGCTGATCGACGCCCTGCGCAACCACTAGCGGCGGCGCAGCGCGACCCCCGCCGCGAACCGAGGGTCGAGCGGGGATACTGCCGTCGCGTGCGCGCGGCGGGGCTCAGATCGAAGCTTGACGAGCTGGCCGACCAGCCGTGGCTGATCGGGGACCCGGACACGTCCGGCGCCGTGCTGGGCCCCCGCGTCCGGCGCTTGACGGTCGCCGCGATCGTGCTCGCCAACGTGGTCGGCATCGCCGTCGTCATCTGCTTCGTGGCCTGGGTGCTGCCGAAGCCCGACGGCGTCACCAACGCCGAGATCTACGAATCCAACCTCGTCTTGACGATCGTCTACGTCGTCGCCGCGCTCGTCGTCGGCGTGGTCTTGGGCCGGCGGTTGGTCGAGGGTGGGCCGTCGGGGCTGCGCGAGTGGTTCGAGAGCGATCGCGATCCCACGCCCGCCGAGCGGCTGGCCGTGCTGCGAGCGCCGCTGCGGATCATGGCCGTGCAGGCCGCGCTCTGGGGCGGCGGGGTGGTCTGCTTCAGCGTCCTCAACGCCACGAACTCGGGCCTGCTGGCCCTCGGCATCGGCATGACCGTGGCGATCGGCGGGTTGACCGTCTCCGCCACGGCGTACCTGCTGGCCGAGCTGGCGCTGCGGCCCGTCGCCTCGCGCGCGCTGGCCTTCGGCGTGACCGATCGCCGCGGCGTTCCCGGGGTCGCCGCGCGCTCGCTGCTGGCGTGGGCGCTCGGCACCGGCGCGGCGATCGTCGGCCTGCTGGTGGTCGGCATCGTCGCGCTGACCTCGATCGCCATCAACGAGACGACGCTGGGGATCACGATCGTCGTGCTGTGCGCGATCGCGCTCGTGTTCGGAGCGCTGCTGTCGGCGCTGGCCGCGTACGCGACCGTGCACCCGATCGCCTCGATTCGCGGCGGCCTGGCAAGGGTCCAGGCGGGCGACTTCGACGTGCGCCTGGGCGTCTGGGACAGCACCGAGGTCGGCCTGCTCCAAGCGGGCTTCAACGACATGGCCGCCGGCCTGCGCGAGCGCGAGCGCATCCGCGACCTGTTCGGTCGTCACGTCGGTGCCGAGGTCGCCCAACAGGCGCTCACCCGCGAGGGCGGCGAGCTCGGCGGCGAGGAGTGCACGGTGGCGGTGCTGTTCGTCGACCTCGTCGGCTCGACCGCGCTGGCCGCCGAGCATCCGCCGCAGCAGGTGGTCGAGCTGCTCAACCGCTTCTTCGCCGAGGTGGTCGCGGTGGTGGAGCGCCACGGCGGCTGGATCAACAAGTTCCAGGGCGACGCGGCGCTGGCGATCTTCGGTGCCCCGGTCGCGATCGAGGACGCCCACGGCAGCGCCCTGCGCGCGGCGCGCGAGCTCTGCGAGCGGTTGCGCGAGCGCGTCGCCGGCGTCGAGGCCGCGATCGGCGTCGCCTCCGGCGTGGCGGTGGCGGGCCAGGTCGGTGCCGAGCAGCGCTTCGAGTACACGGTGATCGGCGACCCGGTCAACGAGGCGGCGCGCCTGACCGAGCTCGCCAAGGGTCGCCCCGAGCACCTGCTCGCCTCCGGCGAGACCGTCGCCGCCGCGGCTGACGGCGAGGCCGAGGCGTGGGAGATCGGCGAGAACGTGACGCTGCGCGGCCGCAGCCGACCGACTGCCGTCGCCGTCCCCCGCTCGCCCTGAGACGCCATCGCCGGCCTAATACCCCATAGGGGTATGCTACGGTGGAGTGCATGGACGCAGGCGCTGCCAATCATCACCACGAGCTGCCGACCTCCGGCCGAGCGCTGACGCAGGTCGCGCTGTCCGCCACGCTGCACTGCCTCACCGGCTGCGCCATCGGCGAGATCGCGGGCATGGCGATCGGCACCGCGCTCGGGTTCTCCGACTGGGGCACCGTCGCCCTGGCGGTCGTGCTCGCCTTCTTGTTCGGCTACGGGCTGACGAGCCTGCCGCTGCTGCGGGCCGGGCTCGCGATCGGAGTCGTGATCCCGATCGCGCTCGCGTCCGACACGCTCAGCATCGCGACGATGGAGATCGTCGACAACGCGATCGTCGTCGCGATCCCCGGTGCGATGGAGGCCGGCCTCGACAGCCTGCTCTTCTGGGGTGCGCTCTCGTTCGCGCTCGTGGTCGCGGGTCTGGTCGCGCTGCCGGTCAACCGCTGGCTGATCGCCCGCGGCAAGGGCCACGCGGCGGTCCACCGAACCGGCATCCACGGTGGCCCCTCGCCGCGCGTGGTCGGCGCGATCGCGATCGTGGCGGCGGTGTTCGGCACGGCCGTGCTGATCGGCGAGGTCGTCGACGGCGAAGACGGCGGCAGCCAGCACGGCGCTCCGGCCAAGGGCCACGAGCGAATGCCGTAGATCCTCGGTGCACCGCGTCGTCGCGGCGCGGCGCGCCTCAGCCCGAGGCTCGCTCCCGGACGTGCGTCGCGTGCTGCTCCTCGGCTCTCGCCCACAGCTTCCCGATCCGCTCCGGACCCAGCACGTCCGGGTCGATCCCGAAGCGCTCGTCGAGTGCGGTCGCGAACTCGCCCTCGTCCGCGAGCACGTGCCGCTCGCGCAGTCCGTGACCGTCGACGGACAGCGTGCGAGCACGCAGCGCGACGATCCGATCGTCGTGGGGCTGCTGCACCAGCAGCGTCTGGACGAAGCGCGAGTCCGGCGCGGTCGACTGGTGCTCGTGCGGGGACGCGAAGTGCGCGAGCGTCGCCGGCGCGTCGCCGAAGCGGTAGCCCGGCGAGGAGCCGTGCTCGTGCTGGGCGACCCACCAGCCGTCCCCCTCGCGCTCGACGCGGAACGTGAACGCACCGGACGCATGCGCACCTTCGGCGAGCGGCAACGGCGCGAGCGGACCTTCGCCCCAACCGCCCTCGGCGACGAACGACTCGCCCTCCGGCGTGCGCACCACCAGCGCCAGGTGGTTGATCGGCTCGCCGACGGCGTGCAGATGGCGCGGGCCGACGATCCCCTGCCGGCGCTCGACCTCGAACCCGAGCGCCACGAGCAGCGTCAGCAGCACGGTGTTGACCTCGAAGCAGTAGCCGCCGCGCCCTCCTTCGAGCACGCGCTCGACGAGACGTTCGGGATCGAGCGACCCAGATTCGCCCAGCTGCACGGCCAGGTCCTCGAACGGGACGTGCGACACGAAGGCGCGCTGCACGGTCCGCAATCCGTCCGCGTCGGCACTCGGCGCCGAATCGAGTTCGATGCGGTCGAGCAGGCGATCCCGCGTGGCAACGTCCATGCGGCCCGAGCGTAGCGTCGGAGCGCCCGCGCTCAGCGACGCACCCGCAGCTGCAGCCGTCGCGAGACCTCGTCCCACTGGGTCCGCCCGACCAGCCTCAGCGCAGGACGTGGCCGGCGGCTGCGCCGTATCGGCCGCAGGCGTCGCACCATGTCACTCGACCGTCCAAACCCCGGGAGGACCGCGAAGTTCCGGCTGTGCGCACCCTCACACAGCGCCCGATGGAGACGGTCTCTACTTTGAACATAGGAGAGTGTCTATCGCCGGGGGTTTGCATGTCGATGACTGTGCAGCACGTCGTTGAAGCGGAGGGCGTGCGCGAACCCGCGCCCTCGCCGGCAGGCCCGTTGCAGGACGACGAGGTCGGACTGCCACTTCCCCCGGTCATCGCGCTGCCGCGCACGCTGCAGACGCTGCGCTTCAGCGTCCGGCAGATCGAGTTCGTGTTCGCGGCCCGGCGACGGCTCGGCGAGGTGTTCCGGATGCGGGGCGTGATCGACCGCGACGCGCTGGCGGTCACGAGCCACCCCGACCACGTCAAGTCGCTGTTCACGGCCAAGCCCGAGCTGGCACCGTCGCTCACCGGCGAGTCGCCGCTGCGGCCGATCGTCGGTCCCAACTCGGTATTGACGGCCGTCGGCCCGCGCCACATGCGCCAGCGCAAGCTGCTGCTGCCCTCGTTCCACGGCGAGGCCGTGCAGGCCTACGTCGAGATGATCGCCGAGGTCGCCGAGCGCGAGATCGACCGCTGGCCCGTCGGCCGCCCGTTCGCGATCGCGCCGCGCATGCAGGCGATCACCCTCGACGTGATCATGGCCGGCATCTTCGGCATCGAGGGCCGGCCTCGGCGTGGCACGCCCGAGCACCGCCTGCGTCAGGCGATCCGCTGGATCGTCGACCTCTCGACGCGTCCGGAGGCGCAGGTCGCCGAGCTGCTGAACACCGGCCGCGACGAGCCGGTCGGCGTGGTGCGCGCGGTGCTCGCCTACCTCGACCGCTGCGTCTACGCCGTGATCGCCGTCCGCCGCGACGCCGAGCGCGGCAACGACATCCTCTCGCTGCTGCTCGACGCCGAGACCGAGGACGGCCAGCAGCTGACCGACAGGGAGCTCCGGGACGAGCTGCTGACGCTCGTGCTCGCCGGCCACGAGACCACGGCCAACTCGCTCGCCTGGGCCTTCGAGCGGCTGCTGCGCACCCCGCACTCCTACGACCGGCTGCGCGAGAGCGTCCGCGGCGGGGGCGAGGACGGCGCCGCGTACGTCGAGGCCACGATCCACGAGGCGATGCGCTCGCGCCCGGTGATCCCGATCATCGGCCGCAGCGTGACCGTGCCCTGGCGCCTGGGCGACTACGGCATCCCGGCCGGCGGCTCGATCCTGGTCAGCATCCTGCTCGTCCACCACCGCGAGGACGTCTATCCCGAGCCGTTCGCCTTCCGCCCCGAGCGCTTCCTCGGAGTCAAGCCCGGCACCTACACCTGGCTGCCCTTCGGCGGCGGCATCCGCCGCTGCCTCGGCGCGACGCTCGCGATGGCCGAGCAGCGCGTCGTGCTCGAGGCGATCGCCCGCCGCACGGACATGCGCGCGCCCGACCCGCGGCCCGAGCGCGCGCGGCACCGCAACGTGACGATGATCCCCGCGCGTGGCGGCGTGGTGGAGATCACCGCACGCAGCTGAGCGTCGCTGCAACGCTCGGCGTCCTCGGGTGCGCCCGAGGGTGAACAGAGCTCAAGCGCGCCCTCGAGGGTGCCGATCACAGCCGGGTGACGCGCGTGCAGCCCACGCTCGAGGTCGCGCGAGCGCGCGGGTACGCGGCCCGGGTGCGGATCCTGGTCGCCGTCGTGGGGGCCGCGCTGCTGGCAGCGGAGCCCGGCATGACCCGGTACCCGGTCGCCGCCGCAGTCGGGCTGGGGGTGATCGGCCTGACCGGCGTCGTGCAGTGGCTGGTGCACAGCGAGCGCTTGCTGGCCGTGGAAGAGGCGCTCTCGTGCGTCGCCGTGATCACGATCGTCGGCTGGAGCGGAGGGCAGGTCGACGCGATCAGCGTGCTCTGGCTCGTCGCCGCCGCGACGGGGGTGCTCGCGCGGGGCGGGCGCGTCGGTTCCGTCGGGCGCGTGATCGTGGTCGCCACGCTGTGCTCGCCGTTGATCACGCGCGACGGGATGAGCGCCGAGAGCGTCGGGTTCGCATTCGGGTCGATCGCGCTGTTGCTGGCCACCGGGCGCATCTCGCGTGAGACGGCGGGGCTGCTCGAACGAGCCCGTCACGACGCGGCGCACGACTCGCTGACGGGGCTGCTCTCGCGCTCCGCGTTCCGGGCTCAGGTCGACGTCGCCGGCTCGCTGGCGACGAGCGAGCGACCGGCGGCGCTGATCGCCATCGACCTCGACGACTTCGGCGCCGTCAACAAGCGCCTCGGTCACGCGGCCGGGGATCGCCTGCTCGCCGAGGCGGCAGGCCGCATGCAGGGAGCGCTGCGAGACGAGGACATTCTCGGCCGGCTCGGTGGCGACGAGTTCGCCGCCCTCGCGTTCTGCGACGACCCCGAGCCGGTGGCCCGGCGCCTGTTGGACGCGCTCGCCCGAGGAGGCACCTCGGCCTGTGCCGGCATCGCCCTCGCCCCGCGAGACGGCAAGGACGCCGAGGCGCTGCTCGTCGCCTCCGACGTGGCGCTGCGGCTGACCAAGCGCGACGGCACCCGCAGCGTCGGCGTCTACCACGGTGCGCCGATCTCCTCCGACGGCGTCGACGGCGCCCATGCCGGCCTCGAACGCCTGTGCCGCGGGGACGGGCTCAGCATGGTCGTGCAGCCGATCGTCGACCTCGACAGCGGCGAAGCGCACGCCTACGAAGCGCTCGCGCGCTTCGCGACCCGTGACGGCCACGGCCCGTTGCAGTGGTTCGCGCTCGCCGACGAGTTCGGCCTGCGAGCCGACCTCGAACTGGCGTGCCTGAAGGCCGCGCTCGCCCTGCTCGAGGACCTGCCCCCGGCCGCTCGCCTCAGCGTCAACCTCTCGGCGCCGGTGCTCGTCGACGACCGCACCGCGACGCTGCTCGCCGACACGACCGACGTGTCGCGCCTGATCGTCGAGGTGACCGAGGAAACGCTCATCCGCCACGGCGCGGCGATCGAACGCACCCTCAGCCAGCTTCGCGAGCGCGGCGTGCGCTTCGCGGTCGACGACGTCGGCGCCGGCTACTCGGGCCTCACCCAGCTCGCGACCCTGCGACCGACCTACGTCAAGCTCGATCGCGGACTCGTGCACGGCATCGACACCGACCCCTCGCGCGTGGCGCTCGTGCGCGCACTCGCCGACTACGCCCGCCAAACCGACGGGCTGCTCGTCGCCGAGGGAGTCGAGACCACCGCCGAGCTCGCACACGTCCGCGCCGCCGGCGCCCCCCTCGTCCAGGGCTACCTGCTCGCACGACCCGGCCCGCCCTGGCCGACGATCGCCAGCTCCGACTGCGTGTCCAGCCTGACGCCTGCCTGAGATCTCGCCGGGCGCAGCTCGAGCGCGTCCGCGCGTCTATGCTCGCCGGGTGCGGAGGTGGATGCCGATCGTCATTCTCGCTTCCGCGCAGTTCGTGATGGTGCTCGACAGCAGCGTCATGAACGTCTCGATCTCGCAGATCGTCGCCGACCTCGACACCACGATCGAGGGCGTCCAACTGGCGATCACCGCGTACACGCTGGTGATGGCCGCGTTCATGCTCGCCGGCGCCAAGCTCGGCGACATCGTCGGTCGCGATCGGATCTTCGCGATCGGCCTTGCGATCTACGGACTCGGCTCGCTGACGACCGCGCTCAGCCCGAACCTCACCGTGCTGCTGATCGGCTGGTCGCTGATCGAAGGGCTGGGCGCCGCGCTCGTGATCCCGGCGATCGCCGCGCTGATCGCCGCCAACTACGACGGCAAGGAGCGCGCGCTCTGCTTCGGCATCATCGGCGGCGTCGCAGGGGCTGCGATCGCGCTCGGCCCACTGATCGGCGGCTGGGTCACGACCGAGCTGAGCTGGCGCTACGTCTTCGCCGCCGAGACGGTGATCGTCGTCGCGATCCTCGTCCTACGGCGCCGGCTGCGTCCAGCGCCGAAGCTGGCGCAGCCGCCACGCCTCGACGCGATCGGGGTGGCCCTGTCGGCGACCGGGCTCGGGCTCGCCGTGTTCGGGGTGCTCAAGAGCAGTCAGTGGGGCTGGGTCGAGCCGCGCGGTGCACTCGAGATCGGCGGCACCGAGATCACCCCGCTCGGCTTCTCGGTCGTGCCGTTCCTCATCCTCGGCGGACTCGCGCTGCTGGCCGGGTTCGCAACCTGGGAGGAACGACGCGAGCGCCTGGGCCGGGACACGCTGCTCGACCGCTCGCTGCTGCGGATCGAGACGCTGCGAGCCGGGCTCTCGACGCTGCTGATGCAGCAGCTGATCCTGTTGGGCACGTTCTTCGTGCTCCCCGTCTACCTGCAGGTCGTGCTCGGCCTCGACGCGTTCGAGACCGGCAAGAAGCTGTTCCCGATGTCGGTCGCGATGCTCGTCGCCGCACTTGCCGGCCCGCGCCTGGCGGCGGTGCTCGCACCCAAGCGCGTCGCCCAAGCCGGGCTGGTCGCCCTGGTCGCGGCGGCGGTCGTCCTGCTCGGGACCATCGACGTGGAGCTCGAGGGAGGCACCTTCGCGCTGGCGCTGGCGCTCTTCGGCGTCGGGGCGGGGCTGCTGCTCTCGCAGCTCGGCAACGTGATCATGTCCTCGGTCGAACCCGAGCAGACCAACGAGGCCGGTGGCCTCCAGGGCACTGCCCAGAACCTCGGCGCGTCGCTCGGAACCGCGGTGATCGGCTCGGTGCTGATCGCTGCGCTCACCAGCGGCTTCATCGCCAAGGTCGAGCAGAACCCCGCGCTGCCCGAACGGGCGCGCGAGCGCATCGTCGCCGCGGCGTCCGCCGGCATCCCCGTCGTGCCGGTCGACCAGGTCCAGCAGGTCGCGCTCGACAACGGTCTCTCCCAGGACCAGGCCGCCGCGCTGGCCGAGGACTACGGCGAGGCCCAGCTCGACGGCCTGAAGCGGGCGCTCGGCGCCGTCGCCGTGCTCGCCTTCCTCTCCCTCTGGTTCACCCGCCGCCTCCCGAGCCGCGCCATCCGCGCCGGCCCCGTCGAACCGGCCCCCGCCGCCAGCTGAGACGCTGCGCAAGGCCACGGCGATCGACGACGCCCTACCCGTCGAAGCCCCAGATGGCCGGGACGAGCAGGACCGCGACGGCGAAGAACAGCACGAGCAGCGGCAGGCCGAGCCGCCAGTAGTCGCCGAAGCGGTAGCCACCGGGCCCGAGCACCATCAGGTTGCCAGGGGTCGCGATCGGCGTCAGGAACGCCGCCGCGGCCGCGACGACCACGCACATGAGCACGGGCTTCGCGGACACGTCGAGCTCGGCCGCCGCGGAGACCGCGATCGGGATCATGATCAGCGCAGTCGCGGTGTTGCTGATCACCTGCCCGAAGAGGGCCGTGATCGCGAACAGGCCTACCAGCAGCAGATGGGGTCCGGCCCCGCCGACGACGTCGATCAGCGCGCTCGCCACGTCGTCGGCGGCACCGGTCTGCCGGATCGCCGTCGAGACGGGGATCATTCCCGCGATCAGCACCACGGTCGTCCACTCCACGGCCCGATGGGCCTGCCCGGCCGAGAGCACGCCGAACGTCACGAGGGCGAGCGCCGCCAGCACCCCCGCCACGGCGGGCGGCATGGCACCCGTCGCCAGCAACACGACCATGGCGGCCGTCACGAGCAGCGCACGCCGAGCGCCGGTCGCAAGGGCCACCGCCTGGCGCCGTACCGCTTCCGGCCGGTCGACGGCGAGCACCTCGCGCTCGTCGAGGTGCTCGTCGAGCGCGCCCCACGTGCCCTCCAGCAGCAGGGCGTCACCTGCCGCGAGCACCACCTCCCCGCCTTCGAGATCGCGACCCTGTCGCTGGACGGCGAGCACCACGAGATCGTCGCTCCGGGTGATCATGCCCGGGAAGACGGTCTGGCCGACGAGCTCCGACCGTGGTGCCACGAGCACCTCCGCGACGCCGGACTCACGGGTGAAGAGCTCGCTGGGGACCTCGTGACGAGCGAGGACCTCGCGGTCGAGCGCGTAGTGGCTCATGAGGGTCCGGGCATGCCGGCTCAGGTCCGCCGACATCGCTCGAGTCTGGCGGTCCGGCAGGAGGCGCGGCCCCAAGGCCAGCGCGATCGCGATCGTCCCCGCCGTCAGCGGCAGACCGACGAGCGCGAACTCGAAGAAGCCGACGTGCCCCACCCCGGCCTGCAGCGCGGCGTCGGAGACCAGGACGTTCACGGGCGAGCCGGTGAGCGCGAGCAGCGAGCCGGCGTGCGCGGCGAAGGCGAGCGGCATCAGCAGCCGCGACGGCGAGCGCGCGAGCCGAGCCGCGATCACGACCATCATCGGGACGAGCGCGGCGACCGCACCGTTGACCGTGATGATCGCCGCGAGCACCGCCGCGAGCATGAGCACCGACATGATCAACCGCCCCGGATCGCCGCGGGAGGCGGCAATCAGCCGCTGACCCGCCCACGTCGTGACGCCGGTCGCGTCGAGCGCCTCGCTGACGACGAACAGCGCCGCGATGAAGATCACCGTCGGGTCGCCGAAGCCCGCGAACGCCTGCTCGACGGAGATGACGCCGGCGCCGTAGAGCGCCAGCGCGGCGCCGAGCGCCACCACCCCGACGGGCAGCCGGTTCCAGACGAACGACCCGACGGCCGCGCCGAGGACGACGAACGTGATGGTCGCGTCGGACACCTGGCGCGGGGCCGGCTAGCCGGCCGCCTCGGCTCGGGCGCTACACCGGCGAGCCGGGGCCAAGCGGGATCCCGAGCGCGTACCAGAGCAGGAAGAAGGCGGTCCACACCACCGCCATGACGATCGCGTAGGGGATCATCAGCGCGATCACGGTGCCGACGCCGGCATCGCGCTGGTAGCGCGCCGCGAAGACGACCATCAGCGCGAAGTAGGGCATCAGCGGCGTCAGGACGTTGACCGGCGAGTCCCCGACGCGGTAGGCGGCGAGCACCGTCTGCGGCTCGACCCCGAGGCGCAGCATCAGCGGGACGAAGATCGGCGCCACGATCGCCCACTTCGCGATCTTCGCGGGGATCAGGAAGTCGATGATCAGCGTGACGATCACGATGCCGAGCAGCAGCCATGCCGTGCCGAGGTCGAGTTCCTCGAGCACGTCGCCGAGCGACACCGCCGCGACCTGCGCCATGTTCGTGAAGTCGAAGTACGCGATGAACTGCGCGATCAGGAGGAAGAGGAACAGCAGGCTCGCGAGACTCGCCCAGGACTTGGTGATCATGTCGAGCGCGTCGTTGCTGTTCTTGATCGTCCCGGTCGCTCGGCCGAACGCCAGGCCCGCCGCGAGGAAGCTCGCCGAGATGATCACGATCAGGCTGCTCATCAACGGCGAGTCGCCGATGATGTCGCCCGTCTCCGGGTTGCGCAGCGGCGCTCCGGACGGGAGCGTCAACAGGAGCACGAGCGCCAGCACGCCGAGGACGGCGAAGAGCGCCCAGCGCAGGCCCCTGGCCTCGGCCGCCGCGTCGATCTCCGGGCCTTCCTCGCGCGCGAGCTCCTGCTCGTCGGCCTGGCTGCGGTCCCACTCGCCGAGGCGGGGCTCGATGATCCGCGTCGTGATCAGCGCGATCACGATCGTCGCGAGGATCGTGGAGCCGATCCCGAAGTAGAGGTTCGCCGCGAGGTCGATGTCGACGCTCGAGTCGACGAGCTGGGCCGCCTCGTTGGTGATGTCGGTGATGACCCCGTCAGCCGGGGTGATGAGGATGTTCACGCTGAAGGCGGCGCTGACGGCGGCGAAGCCTGCCGCGATCCCCGCGAGCGGATTGCGGCCGACGCTCAGGAACGCGGTCGCCGCGAGCGGTATCAGCACGAGATAGCCCGCGTCGGCGGCGACGCTCGACAGGATCCCGACGAACACGATGATGTACGTGAGCGAGCCGGGAGAGGAGATCGCGACGAGCTTGCGGATCAGCGCCCCGATCAGCCCGGAGTGCTCGGCGATGCCCACGCCGATCATCGCGACCAGGATCACGCCGAGCGCCGTGAAGCCGAGGAAGTTCGACACCAGCGAGGTGAACATGAACCGGATCCCGTCGCCGGTCAGCAGTCCCTCGACCGAGAACGTCTCGGTCTCGATCTCATAGTCCTCGCCCTCCACCCGCTCGCCGGGCAGCTCGTAGGACGGCCCGCTCGTCTGGGCGTCGTCGCGCTGCTGCACCTCGACGGCGGGCGGCTCGGCGACCTCGCTCGTCACGCTCACGTCCGCCCAGTAGAGGGCCTGCGAGAGCACGATCACGATCCCGCAGAGGGCGAGGAACAGGATCGCCGGGTGCGGCACCTTGTTCCCGGCACGCTCGACGAGGTCCAGCATGCGCTGCGCGAACCCTCCGCCGGCAGCCTCGGGCTGCCCGGCCGAGTCGCTCACGCGGAGCTTCCGTTCCGGAAGACCTCGGCGTACCTCGTGAAGAAGTCCGCCTCGGCGATCGTCGCCTGCTCGAACTCGTCCAGGACCAGGCGCTCGTTGGGGCCGTGGATGTTGGCGAAGCCGTCGGTGGTACCGACCAGCAGCATCTCCGCAGCAGGCGCGGCCGCCGCGAGCGCGCTGACGATCGGGATCGACCCGCCGCCGCCGGCGAGCACGAGGTCGGCGCCCCACGTGGCCGGCCACACCTCGCGTGCGGCCGCATAGGCGGGTCCGGACGTCTTGGCCGCGAAGCCGTTGCCCGTCGCCTCGGCCCGCACGTCGAGCTCGATGCCGAACGGCTCGAGGGCGCGCAGGTGCTCGATCACCGCGGCCTGCGCCTCGACCGCGTCCTGCTCGGGGTGCACGCGCACGTTGAGGACGGCTCGAGCGCGCGGCGAGACCGCGTTGAGCGCGCCGTCGACCGAGGGGACGTCGATGCCGATGACCGTGATCGCCGGACCGGACCAGACGCGCGAGCCGAGCCCACCCGTGCCGAACAGCGGCAGCCCGTCGCGAATCTCGGCGAGCTCGCGGAACTCCTCCTCGCTCTGCGCCGTGCCGTCCCACTCCTCGCGGCGCATCCCGGCCACGGCGACGTCGCCGTGCTCGTCGTGCAGCGAGGCGAGCGCGTGCAGCAACACGATCAGGGCATCGGGCGCCGCGCCGCCGTACTGGCCGCTGTGCTTGGCCGATCCCAGCGTCTCCACCTCGACGGTCACGTTGCCCATGCCGCGCAGGGCGACCGTCAGGGTGGGCGTGCCGGGCCGGATGCTGCCCGAGTCGCCGACGATCACGGCATCGGCGCGGAACAGTTCGGGGTTCTGCGGCGGATACGACGGCAACGCGCTGCTGCCGATCTCCTCGTGGCCTTCGATCAGCAGCTTGATCCCCACGGGCGGCCTGCCGTCGTGGGCCAGCAGCGCGCCCACGTGCGCGAGGATGTTCGACTTCGTGTCGGCGGTGCCGCGGCCGAAGAGCGCGCCGTCGCGTTCCGTCGGCTCGAACGGAGGCGAGTCCCACAGCGCCTCGTCGCCGGCACCGACGACGTCGTAGTGGCTGTAGAGCAGCACGGTCGGGGCGCCCTCGGGCGCCGGGATCTCGCCGATCACGATCGGCGCCGTATCCGGGAGGTCGAGCCGGTCGACCTCCACGCCCGCCCCCGCGAACAGCCGGGCGACCATGTCGTGCGCGTCGAGCAGCGGCTGCTCGGGCCGGCCCGCGCCCGAGATCGACGGGATCCGCACCAGCTCCTCGAGCTCCGAGCGAAGCCCCGGCATCAGCTCCTGGACTCGAGCGCGCTTTCCTGCGTCAGCCATCCGTGCCTCCGTCGTCTCCTTGCCGACCCGACCGTCGCCGTTCGCAACCTCCGCCTGGCGCTGAGCGCCTGGGCGAACCTATGACCTGACGATCATTACGTCAAGGCCGTCGAGTACTGAGCCAGCGATATCAGCGCTGGGCGCCGCGACGCTCGGCCGTCGCCTGCTCGTCGACGGTGTCGTCGTCGCGTATCACGACGCCGTACACCGCCAGGGCACGTTCCCGGGACACCCATCCCTCCAGCACGTCCTCGAGCACCAGCGTGGGCTCGCGCTCGAGGGGATTCCCGTACCCGCCGCCGCTGCTGGAGATCGAGACGATGCGCTCGCCGGGCTCGAGCTCGATCGCCCCGACGAGCGGCACCTCGACCCGCTCGCCGCCGGCGTCCTCCTTCCAGACGTTCGTCGGCTGACCGTCATGGCCGCCGCGGACCCCGCGCGGCGGGTTGTAGTGGGCCTCGACCGAGTAGGCGATGGTCATGGGGCGCTGCTTGGGGCCGTAGGCCACGCGACATCCCAGTCCGCCGCGACGCCGCCCCGACCCTTCCGTGTCGGGCAGCAGACGCTGTTCGAAGACGTGGATCGGGTACCGCTGCTCGTCGACCTCCACGCTGTCCTTGTAGACGAGCGACGCACAGACCGGCAGCAGGTACGTCGGCCAGCCGTCGGCCTCCGGGCTCGCCGGGCCGCCGGCGGAGCCGAGGAAGACCTGATTGACGTACGGGGCGTCGTCGAAGCGCTCGTCGACGCCCGACACCACGGCCATCGCCGGCGGCATGCCCATCGCGCCCTCGGCAAGCCCGTAGTCGTCGGAAACCGACGCGAACGCGGCCTGCGTCAGCGAGACGAGGCGATCGGCGACGTTGGTGGTCGCCATCGAGCACGAGTGCGGAAAGCGCGGGATGCCCGCGATGCACCCCTTGCGCAGCCGTACGTCGACACGGCGGAACGTGCCGGCATTGTGGGGAATGTCCGGGTCGATCGAGTTGCACAGCCCGATCATCACGTTCGCGGTCGCGCACGCGCGCGACTGGTTGAGCCCGCCCGGGTAGTTGTCCGGATTGTCGCGCAGGTCGAGCTCGATCCGGCCCTCCTCGGAGTCGACCGTGATGTCGACCTTCAGCGGGATGCCGTCCGGGAGGCCCGGGTAGGCGTCGTGGGTCGAGGCGCCCTGCAGGCGACCGGCGGGCAGCGCCCGGATGGCCTCCGTCATCCGCAGCTCGCCGTAGTCGAACCAGTCCGCGATCAGGCTCCGCACGGTCGCGGCGCCATGGCGCCGACAGAGCTCCTCGAGCCGCCGCTCGGCGATGCGCGCCGCACCGAGGGCCGCCAGGTAGTCCCCGTACCACAGCTCCGGCACGCGGATGCGGCGGCGGCACATCCGGATGACGTCCTCCTCGTCGGCGTAGTCGCGCTGGACGCGGACGCAGGGAAAGTTGATCGCGCCCTCCTCGTACACGTCCTTCGCACCCGGCATGTAGGTCGTCGGCAGCGAGTTGCCGCAGTCGGCCTGGTGTGCCTTGGCGACCGCGGTGAACACGTGCTCGCCCTCGAAGAAGACCGGCACGAGGATCGCGTGATCGGCGGAGTGGGTGTTGCCCAGGTAGGGATCGTTGTGGAGGAAGGCGTCGCCCTTGGCGAGCTCGCCGTGGAGCTCGGTCATCGCTTGGGCGAGGAGCTCCGAGCCGATCACGTGGACCGGCAGACCCTCGGCGGAGGACAACAGCTCGCCCTCGGACGTGATGATCGCGCAGGAGAAGTCCCGCGCCTGGTTGATGACGGCCGAGCGCGCCGAGCGCAGCAGCGTGTTCGTCATCTCGCGGCAGATGCTGTCGAAGCGGTTGGCCATGATCGCCAACAGGATCGGATCGGTCGTCGGCTTCGTCGTGATGCTCACGCAATCGCTCCATTCGCCTCGCGTTCCGAGGCCGCTCGGGTCAGCATGAACTCGCCGGCATCGGTGACGGTCAGCGACCAGTCGGGGTAGACGACGACGGTCGTAGTGGGCAACTCGACCAGGGCCGGACCCTCCAGCTCGTGGCCCGGACGCAGCTCGGCGCCGTCGAATGCGCCCACGTCCCTCGGCGTCGCCTCGCCCCACCAGGTCCGGCGCGTCGAGCGCGGCCTGGGCGGCCCGCCACCGTTGGGCGACAGCGCCACGGGGTCGGGCCGCGGCAGGCGGACGGTCGCGCGCGCCTTCCACAACAGACACTCGACTCGCTGGTCCGGCTCCTTGACGGCGAACATCCGCTCATGAGCGGCGTGGAAGTCGGCGACCAGCCGCTGCACGTCCCCTGTGCCCTCGAAGCGAGCCGACGCCAACGGCACGTCGAGCTCCCAGATCTGGAACGGATACCGCGCCTCGACCGAGAACTCCTTGACGCGGACGTCCTCGTCGACACCCAGTCGCTCGAAGAACTCGTCCATGCGGGCCTCGAGTTCGGCGAGGGCTCGGTTGACGTCGTCGAACGCGAAGTCGCCGGTGTCGGCGCGCTGGCTCGCCACGAACTCCGTCACGACGTCGGAGAACAGCCCACCGCACGCGGAGAGAGCGGCGGCGGTCCGCGGCACGAGCACGCGGTCGCAGTCGAGTTCGGCCGCGATCTGGGTCATCGTCAGGCCGCCGGCGCCTCCCCCCGCGACGAGCACCGACTCGCGGGGGTCGATGCCCTGGTTGATCGTGATGTCGCGCACGGCGGTGACCATGTGCTCGTTGGCGATCGCCAGGATCGCCCAGGCCGCCCGCTCGACGCTCATCCCGAGCGGACCGGCGATCTGCCGGGTCACCGCGTCGCGAGCGCCGCCGACGTCGAGCTTCAGCAGCCCGCCGAGGAAGTAGTCCGGATCGATGTAGCCGAGCACGACCGCGGCGTCGGTCACCGTCGGCTCGGTGCCGCCGCGGCCGTAGCACACCGGTCCCGGCTCGGCGCCCGCGCTCTGCGGACCGACCCTGATGAGCCCGCCCTGGTCGAGCCAGGCGACGCTGCCCCCGCCCGCGCCGACGTTCTTGACGTCGACGGAGGAGAGGCCGGTGATGTGCCCGGTGAACACCTCGTCGAGCCACGTCTCGCGCGTGTAGGAGACCTCGCCGTCTCGCACGACGCTGACGTCGAAGCTCGTGCCGCCGGTGTCGCAGACCACGACGTTCTGCTCTGTCGCGGCGGCGATCCTGCCCGCCAGCGGGGCCATCGCCGGGCCGGAGTTGACGGAGTAGATCGGCCTGCCGGCGACGTCCGTCACGCCCAGCACGCCCCCGAAGGAGGTCACGACGAGCAGCTCGCCGTCGAACCCGGCCGCGCGCAGGTCTTGGTCCATCTCCTCGAGGTGCGCCTGCATCAACGGCTTCAAGGACGCGTCGATCGCCGCCGACGACGTGCGGCGGTACTCGCGGATCACCGGGTTGAGGCGATGGGACAGCGTGTACGACACGCCGGGGAGCTCGGCTTCGATGAGCTCGCCCACCAGCTCCTCGTGCGCCGGGTTCTCGATCGACCAGAGCAGCGAGACCGCGATCGCCTCGACGTCGAGAGCGGCGGCACGCCTGAGCTGTTCGACGACCTGGTCGGGATCGATCGGAATCACGACCTCCCCCTCCGAGTCGATGCGCTCGGCCAGCTCGAAGGTCAGCCTGCGAGGGATGTACGGATCGGGATAGCGCTGGCGGAAGTCGAAGGGGCGCATCTTGCCGCCCTCGCGGAAGACCAGCACGTCGCCGAAGCCCTGGGTCGTCAGCAGCGCCGTGCGGGCCGTGGTCTTCGTCAGGATGGCGTTCGTCGAGCGGGTGGTGGCATAGATCAGCACCTCCGCCCGTGTCAGCAGGCCCTCGAGGTCCAGGCCATGCTCCTCGGCCGCGTAGGTCAGCGCTCGGGACACGCCGTCGAAGATTCGCGAGGGGGTCGTGGGTGCCTTGGTCAAGCTCATGGCACCTGAGTCGTCGGTGAGGACGACATCGCTGAAGGTCCCGCCGGTGTCTACCGCGATTCGAAAACCCATACCGTCCCTATCTAGCGTTAGATAAAATCACCATAAACCGAGCGATCAGTCATGTCAAACGCTCCGAAGACGTCGAGCGCAGGGAATCAGCTGGACCGAAGCGACCCCGTGCGTGGATCTTCCACCGCTGCGCGCCCGCGCAGCGCCTCGGTCGCCAGCCCCTTGCAGGCGTCGAGGTCGTGCTCGCGATACATCTGGATCATCTCCGCCGCCGGGGAACCCGAGCCGTGGACGATCTCGGTGTACCAGTAGCCGCCGTACTCGGAGGCGACCGCGTCGCGGATCAGCTTCATCACCGCGAGGCGATCCATCGCCCCGTCCGGGTCGCGGCCGCGGTAGTACTTCTTGATGAACGGCTCGAGGTCGGGATGGCGGATGTCCTCGACGTAGGGCGCCGTGATCGGCGAGCCGCCCGCGATGTCCAGCAGGAGTCGCGCCGCCTCGTAGTGAGCCTCGACGCACAGGTGCTTGCCCGCATTGGTGAGCACCGGATCGGGCACTTGAAAGCCGGGTTCGCGTCGGACGCTCTCGACCGAGGCGGCGATGCCACACGCCCAGATCGATCGCTCGTGGCGGATCATGCGGGTGATCTTCTCCCGGATGTGCGCCGCCTCGGCGACGCCGTTGGCCTCGGCCGCCAGCATCGCCGCGCCGATCCAGAATCCGCAGCTTGCCGACGTCCGCTCCGAGGTAGCCCTGCCGGTTGATGTTGGCGAACGTGTTGGCGACGTCGCCGGCGTACTCCCATTCGCCGCACAGGAAGACGCGCTCCCAGGGCACGAAGACGTCGTCGAAGATCGTCATCGACTCCATCAGGTCGTCGTGCGAGGAGATCGGCGCTTCGAACTCGTCGACGTCCTCGCCGCTGAAGCCCCGGCAGACCAGCTTCACACCCTTGGTGTCGACCGGGATCGCGAACGACACGGCCCAGTCGGCATCCCGCTCGCCCAGCGCGCGGGTGGGGATGACAACCAGCTCGTTGGAGACGACCGAGCCCGAGGTGTGAGCCTTCGCGCCGCGAACGGTGATGCCGTTCGCGGCGCGGTCGACGACGCGCAGATACAGGTCGGGGTCGTCTTGTTGCGAGGGACCCAGGCTGCGATCGCCCTTGACGTCGGTGACTGCCGCTGCGGTCATCAGCTGGTCGCGCTGGAACGTCCTGGCGTACTCGACGACTCGCTGCTCGTACCGGGTGCCCTTGTCCCTGTCGACGTGGTGGGTGACGATCAGCAGCGCCTGGAGCTCGTCACGGCCGATGCTGGCGTACCCCGACAGCGGCGAACGCTCCGAGAGAGCGCGCGCGGCGTGCAGGTTGCGGATCAGGTCGTCCGTGCTGGTCGCCATGTGCCAGAACGCATGGCCCTGCTCCCCGTTCAGATCCGGCGAGGTGACCATGGTGTCCGCCAACTCGGGCAGGTGCGCGGCGCGGAACACCCACTCGCCCCAACACGACCGCGTCGCGGCGAACAGCGGATGGTCCGCCACGTCGGCGATCAGGTTGCCGCGCGCGTACACCTCCGGCTTCTGAGCGCGCAGGCTCTCGACGTATTCGTCAGGGGTGCGAAGACCCATGTCTGTCCCTCTCCATCGTTTCTCTCTACTCGCTTGCCACTGCCACGCTCAGCGCCTTGCGGTCGACCTTCCCGGCCGCGTTGCGAGGCAGGTCCTCGACCACCACGAAGCGCTGCGGGATGGCGTAGTCGGGAACCCACTCCCGCAGCGCCGTCCGGGCCGACTCCGCGTCGAACCCGTGTCCCGGACGCTCGACCACGCACGCGACCACCGTCTCGTTGAGGACGGGGTCCGGCACGCCGATGACGGCAACCCCGGCGACGTCCGCTACGCGCGAGAGTGCCGCTTCGACCTGGGCCGAGTGGATCTTCTCCCCGCCGCGGTTGATCACGTCTGCCGCTCGGCCCTTCACGACCAGCAGATCGTCGGCGTCGACGCTGCCCAGATCGCCGGTCCGCAGCCAGCCGTCGCGGATGACCGCCGCGGTGGCGGTGTCGTCGCGCCAGTAGCCGGCCATGCGCATCGGGCCGGCCACCTCGATCTCCCCCGTCTGGCCGACCGGGACCGTGCGACCGGCGGCGTCGACGACGCGATGACGCACTCCGGTAGCCGGCCGGCCGACCGAGTCCGGACGGGACCTGACCTCGTCGGGACCGAGGACGTGGGTCGCCGAGGTGAACTCGGTGAGGCCGTACACGTTGAACAGCCGCATGTGCGGCCACGTCCGCAGCAGCTCGTCGATCCAGGCCACCGGCATGGGGGAGCCGCCGTAGGCGAGCACGCGGCAGCGCTCGAACGCGACGTCTCGGCGCTCATGCAGCATCAGCATGCGCACGATGCTCGGCACGGTGATCAGATATGTCGCCGGGCGCGCCTCCAGCGCATCCAGCGCGGCGGTCACGCCGAAGCGGGGCACCAGGTCGATGCGCCCGCCGACGAGCAGCATCTGCACGAGCTGATCGACGAACCCGGTGTTGTGGAACAGCGGGACGAGCACCGTCGTGCTGTCGGTCGATCCCGTCTGCAAGCGCTCGACGAGCGCCGCGGCGCTGTGGACCAGGCCGCCATGCGTGATGGTCGCTCCGCGCGGAGGCCGGGTCGTCCCCGACGTGAAGCTGATCACGGCGGGGGTGTCCGGCCTCAGCTTGGCGACGTCGTACGGCGCCCGGGGGACGCTCGACAGGGACCCTTCGCCACCTTGGTCGAGCGTCATCAGCGTCGTCCGGGGCGGCAGGTCCGCGCGCTCGAGCCGGTCGAGCGACCCTTCGTCGCAGAGGATCACGGTCGGCTCGCAGAGCTGCAGTTGGCGACCGATCTCGTTGGAGCCGAGCCGGTAGTTCATCGGAACCGCGATCGCGCCGCAGCGCAGCGCTGCCAGGAAGCACACCACCCATCTGAGGGAGTTCGCTCCCAGCAGCGCCACGCGCGAGCCTGGCACGACCCCCAGCGCAGCAAACCTGCCGGCGACGTCGTCGACTTCGGTGGCCAGATGCCGGTAGGTGAGTGTCCGAGCCCCCTGGCTGAGGGCGGGAAAGTCCGGGCGAAGGTCTACCCAGCGGTCGAGCGCCAACGGCAGCGTCGCCCCCGTGAACCAAAGCTTATCTAACGTACGATAGGTCACGAAGACAACGTATAACAGGAGTCTCACCACACGGTCAAGTCCTTCTTAGCGAACTAGGAACGAGCTTCGTGGAAGTCGCGTGCGGCGGCGCACAGGCGGCGGACCTCCCGCCGCTCCACCGGCTGAGATCCCACCGACCTCAACGCGAGGCCGGCTTGCACGTACGCGACCTGCTCGAGCGAGAGCCGACCGCCAGGGCGGTACCAGATGCCGACGCTGCTGTTCTGCGCGATCAGCGCGTACGCCGTCAGCCGGGTGTCGAGCAGGTCGAAGCCGGCATGGCGAGCGCCATCCCGGAGCACCTTGATCACGATCGCCTCGTAGCGATCGCGGGCGAGGGTGTTCTCCTCCCGGCGCTTGCCGGTCAGGCTGCGGAGCTCCGTGTCTCCCAGCGTCGTCTCGGCCGGGCGCAGCGCGTGCAGCACCACATGGTTTACGACGAGCACGGCCAGCTTGAGCTCGTGAGAGGTCTCCGCCGCCACGAGCCGCTTCGCGCCGTCCGTGAGCTGCACCATCACGGAGGTCACCAGATCGAAGAGCAACTGCTCCTTGTCCTCGAAGAAGTGGTAGATGCTCGCCGACTTCAGTTCGAGCTCCTTCGCCAGATCTCGAATCGTGGTGGCCTCGAAGCCCCGCTCGGAGAACATCGAGGCCGCGTGAGCAAGGATCTGCTCACGACGATCCGTGGGAATCTTGGCGCGGGCGGTTCGGGCTTTGCTCATCGTCTCGTGCCTCCGCGTCTACTCGTCTCGACGGCACGAGCATAGCTACCTAGCGTACGTCTGATAGGTAGCCCGCAGCGAGCTTCGGGCGGTCTCCCCCACGAGCTGTGCGCTAGGCGCAGGACGGCCTGCCAACCGGGACATGATCCCGCTTGGCTAGCGGGATTCGACTCTGCGAGGCGGGCCTAACGGGCCAAAGCTCGAAAACTCAAGCTTGGGAGGCTATCCGCCGCCTGCACGCGGAGCGGTTCCCCTCGGACCGGGCCTTGCCTTCTACGTCAGATACGCGCAGACTAAGTGCATGAAGCAACGCAGTACAGCCGGGGGTCGGAACCGGCAGGGAGCGCAGCATCGCCTGGGATGACGGCATAGCCGGCCCTCACCGAGAGATCGCCGGCTCTACTCATCAACGCATAGGTGTGCTAGCCGGGCCGGGCACCGGCAAGACCAGCTTTGGTCTGATGCGACGAGTAGTTCGCTTACTCGAAGAAGGCGTTCCAGGCCAACGCATCCTGCTGGTTTCGTTTACCCGCGTCGCAGCAGCCGATCTCCGCGAGAAGGTGGCGGCCCTTGAAGCGCCGGACGTAGAGTTGGTGCGAGCGACCACCCTGCACGGCTATTGCTTCGGCTTGCTTCGCCGGGATGCCGTACTGACTGCTACGCGGCGACGACCACGCATCCTCCTAGCCCACGAAGTCGATCTCATGCTGCGCGACATAGGGGGCGACTACGGAGATATCCGCGAAAGGCGCAGGATGCTTGAGGCATACACCGCCGGCTGGGCTCGCGGTACTGAGGACCATCCGGGGCTCGCGAGCAACGACGCGGATCGCGACTTCGAGAATTCCGTTCTGACTTGGCTACAAGAACATGGCGCCATGTTGATTGGCGAAGTCGTGCCGCTCGCCCACCGATACCTCACGACGAATCCGGCGGCCGAGGAGCTGTCCGCCTTCGATCACGTCATTGCCGACGAGTACCAAGACCTCAACCGTCTTGAGCAAGACCTTCTCGATTGCCTGGCGACCAATGGAAGCCTCTGCATCGCTGGAGATGATGACCAGTCGATCTACAGGGTCCGCTACGCCAACCCGGACGGAATCCTTCAGTACCTAGATCGAGAAGACGTAGAGCGCTACCAGATTGGTGTGTGTGGGCGCTGCCCAGACAACATCCTTGCGATGGCCAACTGCTTGATTAGCCAAGCTCCGGGTCGACACAAGGATGACCTCACCCCTCGCGAAGAAGCCGGGGACGACGGCGAAGTCGCAATCGTCCAATGGCCTGATGTGGAAGCTGAAGCTGACGGCATCGCCTCGGCAATCGCCGCTGATATTTCCAGTGGGAAGCGAGAGCCTGGCGACATCTTGGTGTTGACCAACTGGCGGCGAGTCGGCGAGCGCATCCGAGAACGTCTTAACGAGCTGGACATTCCTACCCGATCCTTCTTCACTGAGGAAGCGCTCAGAACAGACGAGGCTCGGGAGGCCTTGGCACTGATGCGCCTCGTCATTGATGTGGACGATGCCCCAGCCCTACGGGTGATCGTCGGCATCGGGGAAGGTACGGGTCGCACGGAGGCGTATCAACGGCTGTTGGCCTACTGCCGCGAGAACTCCACGACGCCTCTTGAAACCTTAGGCAGACTCGCAGGCGATGAGAAGTTCGGCTTGACCGCTCCCGCCCTGGTGAAGCGCTTCACGGCTGCGATGGCACGAGTCGAGCGCCTTCGGGAACGAGAGCTATCGGAACTGGTCGATTCGCTTTTCCCCGAAGATCAACCAGCGACCGCCGATCTCCGGGAAGCAGCTATCGCCGCATTGGACGAGGCCGAAACGGCCGAGGACATCTTGCGGAAGATCGTGGAAGCCGTAACCCACGATGAGGTTCCTCAAAGACCGAACTTCGTTCGCGTGATGAGCTTGCACAAGTCCAAGGGACTGACCAGCGACGCCGTCTTCGTGGTTGGCGCAGTCGATGGCGTATTGCCTACCTCGCCTAGCGATGCTCCGCAGGAGCAGGAAGCCGCCCGAGAAGAAGGCCGGCGCCTAACCTATGTAGCGGTCACGCGAGCAGCCAACGAACTCGTGATCTCAAGCGCCCTAGACGCTGATGTAGCCGAAGCAAAAGCCCGTGGAATTCGTTGCGACAGAGTCCGTAAGGCTGGCGATCGCCTCATAGCGCGGATGTTCGCGAGCCCATACATCGCGGAGCTTGGTCCCGCAGCACCAGCTCCGATTAGGGGCGAAGACTGGCTTGCTAGTCGCTAACGGAACCCGCTGACGCCGTCCCGGTGATCCGGTCGTACTCGGCGGCGATCGTGGCGACGGGTACGCCCATGCCCTCGGCCAGCCTGGCGATCACGTCCCAGCTCGGATTGCGCACGCCCCGCTCCACGTCGCTGATGTAGGTCGGGTGCAGGTCGGCCCGAGCCGCCAGGTCTTCCTGAGTCAAGTCCTGAGCTGTTCGGATGGCCTTGACGGCTTGGCCCAGTCGGGCGTGCCTTGAGGTCGGCATGAGCGCGAACGCTCGCCGGCCGGAGCGCCGAACACCATAGGCGATCAGTGAAGATCTGTTAGCATAGGCGATGAGTGAGGTCCGTCAGCGTCAGCTCATCCCTTCGGAGCCAGCGGAGCGCCCGCCGCGATCCGCGAGTCCGCGCCCGTTCCGAACGAGCCCGCGATATGTACCAGGCGTATCTGCGGGGGCTGACCTTGGCAGGGGTCGGGAGGCTCTACGGGCTGGGCGCCGAGCGGGTACGGCAATTGTTCGCCATGGAAGGACTGCCGAGCCGCCAACAGGGGTGGCGCCCGCCCGATGGAGCCAAGCTGCCCGAGCCAGCCGAGACACAGCAGCACAGACGAGCGTGAGCAGCGCCGAGGAGCTGGAGCAGTTCGCCGGACTCTTGCGCGCCCTGCTTGGTCAGGTGCGGACGTTTCTTCTCGAGGATGGCTATGAGCTACATGCCTGCGTCATCGCCTTCAGCGTCCTGATGCCGAACGGGGAGCCGGCGCACGGCACTGAAGGCTGGGGATACCGGAGCGAGAAGGACGCCGCGAACGCCATCATCACCGCCGTCGGCCAGCTCGTGTTGACCAGCGACCCGCCTAGCTGACGGCCGCTATCTACCGCGCCTGTCGTACTCGGCGGCAATGTCCGCCACGCCGACGCCGATGCCCTTGGCGAGCCGCGCCACGGCTTCCCAGCTCGGATTGCGAGCGCCCCGCTCGATATCGCTGATGTAGGTCGCGTGCATGCCGATCGCGTTGGCGACCTGTTCCTGAGTCTTGCCCGCCTTGGTGCGCACAGTCTTGACGGCCTTGCCCAGGCGAATCTGGTTCGGAGTCTTCTTCCCTGCCACGAAGACGAACGCTCGCCGCTCCGCGCCCGCTGCGCCATAGGCGATCAGTGAGGCTGAGACTCATCCGGCACTAGCCGCGTCGGCTCGACGCCCAGACCCCGGGCCAGCTTGAGCACGTTTTTGTAGGTCAGGTTGCGCTCGCCGCGTTCGATCTGCCCGATGTACGTCCAGTGCAGACCGGCAACGTCGGCCAGGCCCTCCTGAGTCAGGCCGGCTGCCTCACGGAACCGTCTAGCGCGAGCGCCGAAGGCCACCAGCTCCGGGTCCTTGGGTGCTGGCTCAGCTTCATCGGCGGACTCGGGCGGCTCGGCCATAGGGCTGCAATCACCCCACGACTAAGACCATCCATCCAGAGACTTGCCGTATAGCGACGATACGTATAGGCTGACGATCGGCATTTTCTGAGCGCCGAACTGGTCACTAAGCGCTCCCACTCATCACCGGACAAAGGACATCGCTCACCATGTTTCGGGCAGGGGCAACCTCAAGACAGGCCGATGCCGCTCTTACTGAAGCGGCATCGGCTGGCAGACGCACCGGCAACCGGCGTCTGCGGGCCGTGGTGATCGGCTGCGTCCTGCTCGCGACCGGTTGCCTGGCGCCCGCCTCGGCTCGGGCCGACGGCGGGCAGTCGATCGCCTCGGCGCCGGCCGTCGCCTTCGGCCAACAGCAGTTCGGCAACACGGCCAACGGTCTACGGACCGACGACGGCGTTGCCAACGTCTGGCAGCAGTATTGGACCCTGGCGGTGACTGCCGGCGACATCATCACGATCGACTGGAAATCCCAAACCCTTCCCACTCTCAGTGTCTATTCCGCCGGCATCACGGATTTCAGCATCGGCAACATCGATCCCGTTGAGTCTCAGGGCATCGGCGGCAACGGGCACAGTCAGTTGCGCTTTACGGCTCCCAGCAGTGGCGTCATGCCGCTGGTCATCACGAACAGTTGGCAAGGCCCCGGACCCTACGACTTCACGGCCTATGTCCAGCACGCCGTGCGTTTGTCAATCCCACGACTCTCGAAGCTGCGGCGCAAGGCCACGTTGGCAGTCTCGGCCCGTAACGCCGAAGGCGGCGTTATCTCCAATCCAGCCCTTCAGGTCGACGTGCAGATCAAGCGCCGCAAGGCATGGCGCAAAGTCGGCACGGCGCCGGTAACCGACTCGGTAGCAGCCGTCAAGCTCAACGTCCCGGCTGGCTACGCAGGCCAGAAGGTCAGCCTGCGGGCCGTCGCTCACGGCAACGGCTACATCAATGCGGCCAGCCGGAGCCTGCAAGTCCGTGTTGCCGGCAAAACCAAACGCGGCTGAGATACTGCCGCACACTTATAGCTTCTTATCCATCATAATCATGGTGGCGTAACAAACCGCCCCTGAGAGAATGGACGCGACGATATTCAAGGGCCAATATCTGGGAAGAGGCTGAGTGTTGCCCCCGAGGACGAAAGACCCACCGTAAGCAAAGGCATAGAGCGCATAAAGCACGCATGCCCCAAGACTCACAAGGAAGATCGTATGCGCACTCGCCCACATAATTACGCGTAATACCCATCCCCAACCCGACCCGTCCCACTTGCTTAGGTTTGGAAAATCAATTAGCGGGGTCGGGCGTCGCGTTGGCGTCTCTTGGGGCGGTAAGCGCCGCAAATCTCCAGCACTACTGACAACCGACACGGGCGGTCGAAGTGTGAGACGAATGAAATACAGACCAACCCCAAGCACAACAACCCCTGCCACAATGTTGCCGGCCGCGCCGTCGTGCTCCCGAGCCAGGCTGACCAGCGAGCCGATCAGCGCGAACGCTGCCAAGCCGAGGATGGCGAAGCTACGTGGACGGTCTCCCGGAGCGGCCGACACCACAAGGCGGCCGCCAACGGCCACCAAGAGCCCGGCTATAAGCACACCCAAGGGTGCGAAGAAGGCTGGGTCGGCTGCAATAGGCATGGGCGTTTGGTCCTAGAGTCAGAGATCGCTAACGACTCCAGAATATTGGGTCGGGGCTTCAAATGACGCATTAGGCGCAGCCCTCACCCTTCTTGAAGGGTAGCCGGAACAGTGCCTAGATATTGACAATAAGCCTTCATGTTGGTATAAATAACGCTGTAATAGGGACATGCAGTGAAAGACGTTTATGCAGGTATAGTCGCCCGAGAGCTTGACGCTCGGGAGTCAGCCAGGGAAAAGATATGGTCGCTGACGAATGTGGCTGAAAAGATCTCCCCTTTGGGACCTGTGCCGGCAGAGATGAGCGACAAGCGCTGGTCCGAACTGGGCGAAAGAACACAAGACGGTTGTGCCCAGACCCTTAAGTGGATGGTAGCGCTTGGTCCGCCGACTACCGCCGCTACCCTCGTTCGTGCTCACCACTCACCGGAGGCCGCTCAAGCTGTCATGGATGCCGTCACCGACTTCCATGATGCCTTGCCACTTACTGACGCCGAACGTCGCTGGTTAGCTAATGGGTTTGGCGAGGCCGGTGGGGATGACGGATACTGCGGAGTTACAGTTGTCAACAGGGTGCGGCAAATGCGCAGCGTCATCGTTTCCGCCGGCAAGCGCCAGCCGGTCAGCGGCGAGGAGCTGATCGACCGCATGTGGAACTGGTGGCGACAGGCCGAGGGCTACGAACCGGGTGTCGGCTCACTGGACGCTGCCGAGACGGCGTTACATGGCATCGTCAGAGTCTTCAAAGGCTAACCAAGCGCGCCGGTAGCCACGGCGACCAGCCACGCCAGGCCGCCAAGTGCCAGGACGGCACCGATGGCAGCCATCAATGCGCGCATCCGACGCTCCGCCGGATCAGGCTCCGTCTCGTCGGGGGTCGCTGGACTGACCGTCCCAGCAGTCTCCGGCGCTTCAGCTTGTCCCGTCGCTGCCTTCGCTTCCCGGTGCGCCGTGAGCAACGCTAGGACTTGCTCGGCCACGTCTTCGAGCAGCGGACGCTCATGTCCGGCTGGGTCCCGGTCGTAGCTCGTGTCCGACCAGCCAAGAAGTTTCGCTACCGCCGGCCGGCGATCACCACCTAGCTTCTTACGCTCAGCCGGAATCTTGATTTCGTCCAACGTCTTAGCCGGGTCGATGTCTATGTCCAGGAGACAGGCTGCGGCCTGCTTGCGGACCTCTGGGAACAACCGCTGAATCGCCGGCCGGACTACTTCGGCAATCAGCTGCGTCAGGGGCAGGCTGGGATCGGGGGCCATCTCGCGTGCAATCGCAGCCAGCACTGGGACGCTGGCTTTAGTCGGTAGGTCTCGTCCAACGCCGTTGCGCATAACCGTTGCCAGGTCATCGACAACCTGCGTCTGGGAGTAGTCCGGTTCCAGCTCCATTGCCCAGATTGTCCCGCAAGGGCCGCCGAATCGGGGCGTTATCGGGGCGGTATCGGGGTTGTTTCGCTTCCGCACTTGAGGTGCCGGTGGTTGTGTGGCATGCCCGAGCTGGTGCCCCCTATCCCTGCTTGACAGGAAGGAGCTTCGCCAGATGCTTGCTGCAAACCGCCTCCGGCAGACACCACCAGCGGCAGTCCCCGCGGTCGCGCAGGGGAAGGCCGAGCCAGACGCCGTCCATTGGCTCCCACACGTCCTTGACCACGAGCCCGAGACGGTCTGGTGCATACGTCACGGCGAGGAGCTGCCGTGCCCAACCTGCCAATCCAATCACGCGACAACCAACCGGGGAGAGCAGCCATGACCGACCTAGTCCCAATCCGCCGCCCCGAAAGTCTCGGCGTCAGCCGGGCCGAACGTAGGACCGCCCGCGCCCTCGACCGGGTTCGTTCTACGGAAGCGATCGCGATCGCCCAGATCGAGGCCAACCAGGCGATCGCCACCGCCGACGCCCGCGCCCGCGTGGCCGTCGTCACCGACACCACGAACGCGGCTCTGCTGGCCGCCAGCCACATCTCGGTTGTCGAGGCGCTGCTGGCCGACCGCACGCCGCACGCCGAGGGGCGCTTGCACAGCATCGCCAATGCCGGCTGTCTAGCCCTGACCGACGTGGTGCTGACCGTCAGCCGGCGGGTGTGAGAGCGATGTTCCTGCTTGGCTTTATCTGCGGGCTGGCCATCTTGGCGTTCGTCGTCTGGCTGCTGATGCCCTCCGCCACTGTCAGCTCATCACCTACGGTCTACCGTGCCAAGCGTCAGATCGAAGATGTGGAGCGCCAGACCATCGACAGTCTGCTGGCGGCCGAGGCGGCAGCTCAGGGCTCCACTCCGGAGCGCAGGCGCCCCGGCGGTTCGGGCTCTCCCCGTCAACCATGAGCCAAGGCGCGGCCAAGCCTAAGACCACGTTTCTTATCGTGGCGATCATCGCGCTGACCGTGCTCGTGTCGGCCGGCCCGACCCTGATCGCCCTCGTCCATGCGGCCGTGCCGCTAGTTATTGCGGTTGGCATCGTGGCCGTTGTACTGCGCTTGGTCTTTTTCCACACCCGGAACTGGTAGCGCTGGTAGTGAATAAGACGTTGACCCAAGCCGCCGTTTTGCCGGACAATAGAAGGTTACGTTAGTTAGTAGAGCTGCATGGACGTGACCTCATTGAAGGGGCAGTAGTAGAGAGAAAGGGACAGGGTCACGCCCATGCCACGCAAGAGAAGTAACCACAAACCCCGACTGGAGCGGGTGTCAATCCGAGCGGAACGTCGAGACCAACCGGACTGGGACCGCTTCGCCTGGGCGCTATTGCAGCACGCCCGGATCGTGTCGGCCCGCCAAGGCAAGTCAGCCAAGCCGCCTAAGCGAAGGCCGAAGCCATGAAGCGAGCTGAGCTGACGTGGTATCGGCTCAGCTTCCCCCGCGATCTATCCAGTGACGCCGTAACGGCAGCGCTGGCCTCGCTGTCGGGAGCACCGCACGGCGTGCGTGTGGTCTTTGATCTGCAAGCCGACCACGCCGGGATCACGCACCGGCTGGCCGTCAGCTCGTCGGCCGCCGACATTGTCCTGGCCGGCCTGCGCGCCGCCATGCCGAGCCTGCGCCTGGAGCAAACCGAGCTTCCCGCCACGATCTACCGCCGCCGTCTGCTCTGGCAGCTCGCGCCAGCTAGCGGCGTCATCCGCAGCGCCGAGCTGGCCGCCCTGAGCGCCGGCCTGCTGGCGGCCTTGTTCCCGCTGGAAGGCGGCGAGCTGGTCCGTCTGACTTGGACGGTCGGAGCGCGGCCCCGGCCGCTGCTGGAAGCCAGGCCGGAACCTGAGCATGATGGGCGCTTACGGGCTGTTCGCGCCAAGCTGGCCCTGCCGGGTGTCGGCGCCCATGGTGAGCTGTCGGTATCGGCCGGTAGCCCCCGTCGAGCCAGGCAACTGATCCAGCGCGTGAGCGCGCCGCTTCGGAGTCTCGGCACGCCGCACGGCCGACTGATGGCTGATCCGCCGCTTTTAGGACACCTGGCTCGGGTGGCAGGACTGCGCAGCCGTTACCTGAGCGTCGCCGAGCTGGCGGCCGTCATCGGCTGGCCGATTGACGGCCCTGATCTGCCCGGTCTGGAGCTGGGAGCGAGTCGCCGCCTGGCGCCGAGCTCGGCGCTGCCTAGCGGCGGCCGGGTGCTTGGCATCAGTGACTTTGCCGGCGCGACCCGGTCGGTGGCGCTCAGCGCCCGCAGCTCGACGCGCGGTCTGTACGTGCTTGGGCCGACTGGCACCGGCAAGACCTCGCTGCTAAAGAACCTGATCCGTGACGACCTGGCAGCCGGCCGGGGGCTGGCTGTAGTCGAGACCAACGGCGACTTGGTGCAGGACGTTCTGGACCTGATCCCGTCCGAGCGCCTGGGCGACGTCGTGCTACTCGATCCGACCGACCCGACGCATGCCGTGGGCTTCAATCCGTTTGCCGGCAGCCGGGACGCTTCGCTGGTAGCCGATCAGATCGGTGAGCTATTTCAGCGGTTCTGGAAGGAATATTGGGGACCGCGTACCGGCCAACTGGCTCACATGGGCCTCTTGACCTTGGCCCGGCGTGACGGTTCGACGCTGCTTGATCTGCCCCGGCTGTTCCTCGACGCCGACTTTCGCGCCAGCGTTCTGGCTGACCTCGACGACCCTGTCGGTCTCGGCCCGGACTGGCGCTGGTTCGGTGAGCTGCCCGAGCGCGAGCAAGCCACGGTGATCGCGCCCTTGCTCAATAAGGTCCGCCAGTTCACGGCCCGGCCGGCGATTCGGGCCATCATCGGCCAGGCCGCGCCGGCCTTGTCCGTGCAGCAACTCATGCGTGAACGAAAGGTGCTGCTCGCGCATTTGCCCAAGGGGCTGATCGGCAGTGAAACGGCCAAGCTGCTCGGCTCGCTCATCTTGACGGGGATCTGGCAGGCCAGCGCCGAGCGGGCCGCGCTGCCGCGCGAGCAGCGCCATCCCTTCGGGCTGTACGTCGATGAAGTCCAAGACTTCGCTGACACCCCGATCCCGTGGGACGAGATGTTCGCTCAAGGCCGTAAGTACGGCCTGGCTCTCACGGCCGCTCATCAGAACCTCGAGCAGTTGCCGCGCGAACTGCGGGCGGTCATCCTGGCCAATGCCCGCTCCAAGGCCGTCTTTGCTCTGAGCAGCTCGGACGCGAAGGTCTTGGAACGGCTGTTTGCGCCGGCTCTCACGGCCGCCGACCTTCAAGCTCTTGACGCTTACGCCATTGCTGCCCTCGTGGGCCTGGACGACGGCGGCACTGCCCGGCCGGTGACGCTGCGCACGCCGTCCCCGCCCAAGCCGACCGGCAACGCCGAGCTGGTCCGCCGAGCTTCCCGCGAGCGCCATGCTCGACCGCGCGCTGAGATCGAGGCCGGGCTTCGTCGGCAAGTCGTCGGTCGCAAGCGTCCGTCCGCGCCCGTGGGCCGCAAGCCGCGGAGACCAGCGTGAGCGCGCCGCTCGCCCGTCCGGTCGTGTCGAATCGGCGGGCTGGGCTCACTGCATGCCAAGCGGCCATCAGGCGAAATTCGCCACTGATTAAGTGTGCCAAAAGGAACGCACCGTGAGCGCCCGCTACCAGACCTCGGCTCGGCTGCGCACCCTGGAGCAGTCGCTTACGCCTCGGGACATGGCCATCATCGAGCGCTTGACGGCCTTACACTTCGTGCGCGGCGATCAGCTCCGGCGTCTGTACTTCACGGGCACCGATGACCCGGCTGCTGAGGGCCGCGCCGCCCGTCGGGCGCTGCTGCGGCTGACCCGGCTGGGCGTGCTGGACCGGCTGCCGCGCGTGGTCGGCGGCGTGCGCGCTGGCTCGGCCGGGTTCGTCTACTGCCTAGGACTTGGCGGTCAACGGCTGGCTGCGATGCGCGGCTGGCAGCCCGAGCGCCGAAGGCGGCGGTCGTTCACGCCGGGGAGTCTGTTCCTAGCGCACGGCTTGGCCGTAGCTGAACTGCATACCCGGCTGGTGGAAGCCGACCGCTCCCGGCGCTTCGAGCTGCTGGAGCTGGAAGCCGAACCCGTTTGTTGGCGCAGCTATGACGGGGACGGCGGCCAGCGACTCAAGCTCAAGCCGGACAGCTACGTCCGCCTCGGTCTTGGCGACTACGAAGACAGCTACTTCATCGAGATCGACCGGGCCACCGAGGGCAGCCGGGCACTCGGCCGGCAGCTCCAGCGCTACGTCAGCTATTGGGCCGGCGGGCGTGAGCAAGCCAGGCGCGGCGTCTTCCCCAGGGCGCTGTGGCTGGTGCCGGATCAGCGGCGTTCGGCCGTGGTCATGGACTGCCTGGCCCGGCTACCGAGCGAGCAGCGGGAGCTGTTCCAGGTGGCCGAGTTCGAGGCCGCCATAGAGCTGATGACAACCGGACATAGCGCCAACTGGCGTGAGAATTAACACTATTGACCGCCTGGGTCTTTGATAGAATAAAGGTAATAAACCGCTATGGGCACGGGCGAGGGAGGACTAAATGACACAACACAAAGCTGACGTAGCCGACACAACACTCGCCGCCAAGCGCGCGGTTATCTACCTGCGCGTCTCGTCCGACGGCCAAGTCCAAACCGACTATGACCCGGACGGCCTGTCGATTGCCGCTCAACGCGAAGCCGGCCAGGACAAGGCCAAGCAGCTAGGAGCCGTAGTTGCCGACGAGTACAGCGACCCCGGCCGCTCGGCCTTCCAGGACCTGCACAAGCGCACCGAGTTCCTGGCCATGCTGGAAGAACTCAAGCGCCTCAACCAGCATGACGCCACCCGGATTGATTTCGTCATCGTCTGGTCGCTCAGCCGCTGGGCACGCAACACCGTCGACCACTGGCAGACTCGCGAGCTGGTACGGCAAACCGGCGCCCGGCTGGTCTCGATCACCGAGCCGATGGCCGGGGAGGACACCGCTTCGGGCTTCCTCTACGAGGGCATGGTCGTCACTTACAACCAGTACCAGTCGATGCTGACCAGCGAAGGCGTCAAGCGCGGCCTCAAGCAGAAGGCCAGCGGCGGCGGGACCAATGGCCCGGCACCGCTTGGCTACCTCAACACCGTGGACGTGCTGCCTGACGGCCGGCGGGTCGCCAACGTCAGCGTCGATCCCGACCGTGGCCCCTACGTGACCTTGGCCTTCCAGCTCTATGGCTCCGGCGAATACTCCGTCTCGCAGCTCGCGAAAGAGCTAAACCGCCTCGGCGTGCGCTCCCGGCCCTCGAAGCGCTGGCCGTCACCGGCCAAGCTCGGTACGTCGGTCATCCAGCGCATGCTGCGCAACCGCTACTACGCCGGCTGGATCGTCTGGCGGGGCGGCACTCCCGATGAGCAGGTCTTCAAGGGCCGCCATGAGGCGCTGGTAGATCAGGACACCTTTGACCGTGTCCAAGCGCTGCTCGAAGAAAAGCGCGTGGCCGGCGAGCGGCCCCAGATTCACAAGCATTACTTGAAGGGCAGCGTCTTCTGCGGACACTGCAAGGGCCGCTTGACCTACGCCGTGAGCACCGGCCGCAACGGCGGCAAGTACCCGTACTTCTTCTGCATGGGCCGTATCAACGGCCGGAACTGCCCGCAGCGAACCAACATGCGACCCGAGCTGATCGAAGCCGCCATTGCCCGCTACTACCGCCAGCGACCGGTTGAGCTGACGCCCGAACAGGTAGCCGCCCGCACCCGCGCCATCGAGGAGCTGGTCGCCGTCAGCCAGCAGGCCGTGGCCCAGGTACGTGAGGCCAAAACGGTGCTAATCGCCAAGCTCAAAGCCCAACAGGAACGGCTGCTGCTGCTCTACGCCGAAGAAGGCGACAGCGTCTCGCCGGACGCCTCGCGCTCGACCCGCCTGCGGCTCCAGCAAGACATTGACGCCGCTGGGCAATCGCTGGCTGAGACCGAGGAGCGGTTGCAGCTCGACACCGACATGCTGCGCATGGCCCTAGAGCTGGCCGGCGATGTGGCTGAGGTCTACGCCACTTCTGACGAAGCCACCAAGCGCGGTTACAACCAAGCCTTTTTCAAGAAGCTCTATGTCACGCCGGACTGGGACGAGTACGGAACCTGCACGGTTGTAGAGGTCACCGAAGCCGAGCTGACCGAGACCTACGAAGCTCTGCTAGCCGACGACTTGCCGCAGGCCGTCAGCCATGAGATAGCCCTGATTCGGGCGGCAAAGACAAAGGACGACTCCAAGGAGCCGCCCTTTGCCGGTGTTTCGTACTTCGTACTCTTGGCGGATGGGGAGGGATTCGAACCCTCGGTACGGCTTAACGCCGCACAACGGTTTTCGAGACCGCCCCGTTCAACCACTCCGGCACCCATCCACGGAACGACGACGGCCAAGCCTAGAGGCTCGGCACGCGAAGCGACTCGCCGAACCGGCCTCAGCCGCGGCGACTGGCGAAGAACGCGCGCAGCAGCGCGGCCGACTCCCCGGCCAACAGCCCCGGGGCCACCTGCGGTCGGTGGTTCAGCCGCGGCTCGCCCAGCACGTCGAGCACGCTGCCTGCCATCCCGGCCTTCGGATCGGTCGCCGCGTAGACCACGCGCGGCACGCGCGCGAGGACGATCGCCCCGGCGCACATCGCGCAGGGCTCCAGCGTCACGTACAGGACGGTGTCGAGCAGACGCCAGCCCTCGACCTTGGTCGAGGCCTCGCGCAGCGCCAGGATCTCCGCGTGAGCGGTGGGATCGCCGCGCAGTTCGCGCTCGTTGCGCGCGGCCGCCACGACCTCGCCGTCGTGCACGATGACGCAGCCGATCGGCACGTCCTCGTGCTCGAGCGCGCGCTCGGCTTCGCGCAGCGCGAGACGCATGAAGTGCTCGTCACGAGGGAAGAAGGCGGTGGTCACGTCGGGACCGTCACAACTTCGGTCAGATGCAGGTGTTCCACCGTTCGTACACTGCGACGGGACCGTAACCGAATGCAACCGCGCCGCCTCCTCCCGGCCCTCGTGGCCCTCCTCGTCCTCGCCGCTCCCGCGCGCGCCCTCGCCGCCGGCGATCACGTCCCCGGCGAGGTGATCGTCAAGTACCGCGACGGAACCGCCGCGACAGCCGCCTCGACCCTCCACGAGCAGACCGACACGCGCGCCGAGCGCACGCTGCCCGGCGGCTCGCAGCAGCTCGCGATCGAGGACGGGAGCTCGGTTGGCCAGACCATCCGGGAGCTGCGCGACGACCCGAACGTCGAGTACGCGGTCCCGAACGTCAGGGCCCACGCCGCCGCGTTCCCGAACGATCCCGACTTTCGGCTGCAGTGGAACTTCAACAGCGCCTTCGGCATCGACGCGCCCGGCGCCTGGTCGCTCGCCCGCACCGCCGGCGCTCCCGGAGCCAAGGGAGCGATCGTCGCCGTGCTGGACAGCGGCGTCGCCTACGAGCGCCGCGGGCGCTACCGCCGCGCGCCCGACCTCGAGCCGAAGACGTTCGTCAAGCCCTACGACTTCATCGACGACGACCGCCATCCCGACGACGACTTCGGCCACGGCACGCACGTCGCGGGCACGTTGGCGAGCGCCACCAACAACCGCCGCGGCGTCGCGGGCATCGCCTATGGCGCCAAGCTGATGCCGCTGCGCGTGCTCGACTCCCAGGGCTACGGCGACTCGGCCGCGATCGCCCGCGCGATCCGCTACGCCACTCGCCACCACGCAGACGTCGTCAACCTCAGTCTCGAGTTCGACATGGACGTGCGTGCAGCCGAGATCCCGGACGTGATCCGCGCGATCCACTACGCCCACAGCCACGGCGTCGTCGTCGTCGCCGCGGCCGGCAACACCTACGACCCGATCCAGGTCGCCTACCCGGCCCGCTCGTCGGTCGTGATCGCCGTCGGGGCCACGACCGTCAACGGCTGCCAGGCCGACTACTCCAACCAGGGCCGGGGACTCGACGTGATGGCTCCCGGCGGCGGCGCCGACCAGAGCTCCGAGGACCCGACCGACGCCGCCCTCTGCAACCACACCGGCGGCAAGTCGATCATCCAGCAGACCTACGTCGGCCGGGGAGTGCAGCGCTTCGGCCTGCCGCGCACGTACGAGGGCACGTCGATGGCGACCCCGCACGTGTCGGCGATCGCCGCGTTGATCGTCGCCACGCGCGTGCTGGGCAAGGACCCGAGTCCGGCGGCCATCGAGACCCGCATCGAACAGACCGCGCGCGACCTCGGCCCGCCCGGCTATGACAGCCGCTACGGCTGGGGGCTGGTCAACGCCGCCGGGGCGCTGCAGCCCGCGACGGTCACGCCGACCAAGATCAAGGAGTCCGCCAAGCGCCGCTAGGTCGTCCGGATGATCATCACGCTGCAGGGAGCGTGATGGGAGACCTTGTTCGGCACGCTGCCGAGCAGGAAGCGCTTGGCGCCGGTCATGCCCTTGTTGCCGACGACGATCAGATCGGCCTGCTGCTCCTCGGCGACGTCGAGGATCGCGTCCGCGGGGTCGCCCTCGCGCGCGTGCGTACGTACCTTCAAGCCGGACTGCTGCAGCGTCGCGGCCGCCTCCTCCAGCGTCTCCGCGACGTCCTCGCGCGCGTGGACCATCCACTGCAGGTCGCCCGGAACCTGGTTGCGCTCCTCGCGCAGGCGTCGCTCCGGGACCGGCTCGTAGGCGGAGACGAGGTGGATGGTCGCACCCACGCAAGCGGCCAGCTCGGCCGCCTGACGCACCGCCTCGCCGGCGGTCTCGGAGCCGTCGGTGCCAACCACCATCGAGCCGAACACGTGCGTCCCTTCGCGTCGGGGCCGGAAGCGATCGCATCATAGGCCGTACCTGGCACTAGCGGTGGCCTTCCATCCCGGTTAAGGTCTGCAGACCGATGACCAGCCCCACGAGGTGTCTGGCGGTCGACGACCATCCCACTGTGCGCCAAGGACTAGGCCTGATGTTCGGCGGCACTGATGACTTGGAGCTGGTCGGCACCGTCGAAAGCGGCGAGCAGGCGCTCGACGCCGTCGCTGAGCTCGATCCGGAGGTCGTGATCGTCGACGTGCGGCTGCCGGGCATCGACGGCATCTCCGCCGTCAAGCGCATCGCCCAGGCTGCCCCGAACGTCAAGACGGTCGTCTTCTCCGCCTATGGCGACAAGCGGCTGCTCTCGGACGCGATCGTCGCCGGCGCGCGCGGCTACGTGATGAAGGGCTCGCCGCCCGAGGACCTGCTGCGCGCCGTGCGCACCGTCAAGACCGGCAAGCCGTTCGTCGACCCATCGCTGTCCCCGACGCTGCTGATGACCACCGGCGCCGCCGACGCACCGCTGTCCGAGCGCGAACGGGAGATCCTGCAGCTGCTCGCCGAGGGGCTGCACACCGAGGAGGTCGCGCGCCGAATCGGGCTCAGCGCGGAGACCGTCAAGTCGGACACCAAGCGCGCGATCCAGAAGCTCGAGGCGGACACGCGCGTGCACGCCGTGGCGATCGCGCTGCGGCAAGCCATAATCGAGTAAGTGGGCGAACTACCGCGCTTCTGGATCTGGATGCAGGTCCTCATCGTCGTGTTCACGCTGGCCGGCATGGTCATCGCGATCACGAAGCTGGCCTGACCTCCTCGGCCTCGGGCTGCTCCTCCGCGCTCGCGGCGACCGTCGGCAGCGCGATCTCCTCGCGTCTTCGCGCGACCCTGGCCGCTTCGGCCTCCTCCAGGGGTCTGACCCAGAACTCGTCGGTGCCGATCACGATCAACGACAGGATCGGCACCGCCACGAACAGGCCGATGAAGCCGAAGAGCTGGCCGACGATCACGACGCCGATCGCGATCACCGCGGGGTGCAGGCGAACCGTCTGGGCCATCACGAGCGGGATCGTCACGTTGCTCTCGATCTGCTGCACGGCGATGTAGACCACGAGCACGATCACCGCCTTGCCCGGCGAGTCGGTGAGCGCGAACAAGGTCGGCGGGATCGCGCCGGCGATCGCGCCGAAGTAGGGCACCACCACCAGCAGTGCGGACAGCACCGCGAAGAAGATCGCGAAGTCGAGTCCGACGATCGTGAGGCCGACGTACAGCAGCACGCCGGTGATCAGCATGTCGACCGCGACGCCCTGCATCCAGCCGATCCAGGCGCCGCGCAGGCGGTCGAGCATCGCTCGCAGGCGCTCGCGGTGTGCCGGGGGCACGAGGCTGACGAGGCCGTTGACGAGCGGCTCGGGGCGCACCGCCATGTAGAAGGCGGTGATCAGGATCACCAACGTCGCGGCCAGGATGCCGGCGATGCTGAGCCCGATCGACGTGATCGGGCCGATCAGGTCCTGCGGGTTCTCGGTGTAGCGCTCGACGAAGTCCTGCACGCGGTCGCCGACCTCGCCCGACTCGAGCCCGGTTGCGTCCTCGATGTCGCGCTCGAGGCTGTGGACGATGCCGGGAACGTCGTCGGCGAACTCGTTGGTCTGGTCGATGAACGGCGGGATCAGCGCCGCGATCAGCAACGCGACGACCGCGATGCCGCCCAGCAACGCCACCAGCGCCCCGGCCCAGCGCGGGACGCGATACCGCTCCAGCCGGGTCGCGGCAGCCGACAGCGGGATCGAGATGATCACCGTCATCAGGGCGGCGAGCATCAGCGTCACGAGCTGACGGAAGAGCAGCCCGAACAGCAGCAGCCCCGCGGCGAGCAGGACCGCGCGATAGGCCACGTGCGGCGAGTCGCTCCTCTCCCCGTTCATGCTCGGCTGCAACGGTACTCCCGGCCTCGGAGACGAGAACGGGCGCCCTCGTGGCGCCCGTCCCGTTCCCTCGCTCCGATGCGCCCGTGAATCAGGTCTTGCGCTCCAGGTCCGACACCTCGGCGGCCCGCTCCTCGACGCGGTCCTGCGCGTCGGAGAGCTTCTCCTTCGCCTCGCCCTTGCGCTCCTCGCGGGCGCCCTCGCGGCGCATCGAACCGTCGCCGGCGAGGTCGCCGGCAGCCTTCTTCGCGCGTCCAGTGATCTTGTCGATGATGCTCATGACCTTCGCGTACCCGTCGTGCCCGCCCGGAAACGCCGGTACGGTCCCGCCATGACGAACGAGCAGGCCCATCGCCTCGCGCGCGAGAAGGGAGTGTCGCGGCCGCTCTACGTCGTCGTGCGGGCGCTCGTGGTGCCCTGCTTCCGACTCTGGTTTCGCATGCGCGTGAGCGGCGCCGAGCACGTACCGCGCAAGGGGGCGGCGATCGTGGCGCCCAACCACAAGAGCTTCTGGGACTCGTTCTTCATCGGCATCTGCACCAAGCGCCACGTGCGCTTCATGGCCAAGACCGAGCTGATCGAGGCGCGCTACGGACCGCTGCTCGTGCGCCTCGGCGCCTTTCCGGTGCGTCGCGGAGCGGCGGACGCCGACGCACTCGAGACCGCCCGCACGATCCTGCGCCAGGGCGGCCTGCTGGCGCTGTTTCCCGAGGGCACGCGGGTGCGCGACCCGGAGTCGCTCGGCTCGCCGCGGCGCGGGGCCGGACGGCTGGCGCTCGAGACGGGCGCGCCGATCGTGCCGGCGGCGATCAGCGGCACCGAGGATCTCTTCCTCGGACCGCTGCCAAAGCCGCGCCGGGTCCAGGTCGCCTTCGCCGAGCCGATCCAGGTAGACGAGATGGCCGTGACGCCCGAGGCGGCGTCGACGCTGGTGGACGAGCTGCTGTGGCCGGAGGTGGAGACCGAGTACGGCCGTCTGCGAGCGCGGCCGGGGCTGGTCGCCGCGGCGTTGGCTGCGCTCGGCGTGGGCGGAGGGTTGGTGGCTCGCCGACAGCTGCGACGACGGCGCCCGCGGTCGCGACTGCCCTGGAAGCGGTGAGCGCACCTCCGACGCGGTCGACCGCTCGAATCCCGTCCGGCGTGGCGCCTACCGTGCTCGCTTCGATGCGTCTGATCGTCGCCCGCTGCGAGGTTCGCTATACCGGCCGCCTGACCGCCGTGCTGCCCGAGGCGCTGCGGCTGCTGATGCTCAAATCGGACGGCTCGGTGATGGTGCATGCCGACACCGGCGGCTACAAGCCGAGCAACTGGATGACCGCACCGACGGTGATCGAGGAAGAGCCGGGACTGATGATCGTGCGCAAGCCTGGCGGGGCAGACGAGGACCGGCTCGAGATCCACATCGCCGAGGTGCTGTCGGACGTGTCGCACGACATGGGCGAAGCCGCGGCGCTCGAGAAGGAAGGGATGGAACGCGAACTGCAGGAGCTCCTTGCGGACGCTCCGGAATGGTGCGGCGAAGGCCTGCGCCTGGTGCGGCGCGAGTGGCCCACCGACATCGGTCCGGTCGATCTGATGTGCCGCGACGGCGATGACGAGTACGTCGCCGTCGAGATCAAGCGAGTTGCGACGATCGACGCTGTCGAGCAGTTGACGCGTTATCTGGAACGGATCTGCGAGCAGCCCGGCTTCGGGCGCTGTCGCGGCATCCTCGCCGCGCAGGTGATCAAGCCGCAGGCGCGGGTGCTCGCGGAGTCACGCGGCATCGCCTGCGTCGAGATCGATCTCGCCGTGCTCCGCGGCGAGCGCGAGCCGGACCTCGTGCTGTTCGGCTGAGCGAGCGTCTTCGGCCTGCCAGCGCCCCTGTCGCATCCAGAGGGGCCGGCTGATCGGCCGGCCCCTCGTCTCTCGATCCGCCGGTGACATCCGGCAGAGACCGTCTTACTTACGGCGCGACTTCTTGGCCTTCTTGCAGGCCGACGTCGTGAGGGTGGTGTTGCGGTCGGAGGGCTTGTTGTTCTGCCCGTCGATCTGCGTGTTGGCCACCTGCTTCTTGCGGCAGATGTTGCCGTTGGCGACCAGGATGCCGTTCTTGCCACCGTTGATCGTCAGGTCGAACCGCGACACCGGCGCGTCCGGGATCGCCGTGAACGTGTTGACCAGATGATCCTTGGAGACCGCGCTGGTGCCCTTCAGGTTGAGCTTGATCCCGTTCTCCCCACGCAGTGGGATCACCAGCATCGGCAACGTCCGGATCTGACGACCCGTCTTCGGATCGACGCGTACGTTCTTGACGAAGTACACCGGGGCCGTCAGCGGCTGCTCGAGGATCGGCGTCACCGCCCTCGCCCGCCCCACGATCGAGCCGCGCGGACACGTCGGATCGACCTTCGTACCATCCGCGAACTCGCACAGCGCCTGCGCATTCTCCGGATCGAGCGCAAGCGACAACGGCAGCCGCACCTGCACCCGCTTCAGATTCGCATCGCGGCTGCGCTGAGTCAGGACCGCCTTGACACCGGGATGCTTGCCATCGGTCGTCTGACCCTTGCCGGTCAGGGCGATCTTCAGCTTCGGCTTCAACCCCAGGGCCGCGCAGTTGCCGACCCCGAACGGCGCACTCGTGTTGAAGACCGAGCCGTCGGGAGATCCAAACGCAGCCAAGATCGTCTTCTTCGAACACGACGTCGGATTCAGGATGAAGTCCTTGCGATCGACGTCGACGTTCAGAGACCGCAGCCGGATCGGGACGCCCTTGAGCATCGTCGGCAACGGGTCGGAGACCACGTCCACGTGCGCGTCGACGGGATCGACGATCAGCTGCTGACGCACCACCACCGTTCCCAAGTCGAATGGGCCGGCCTTTGCCCGCACGGCCACCGCCGTCCCGAACGGACCCTTCTTGTACGAGTCCGTCAGATACACACCGCCCTGCAGGAAGAACGGGTTCGGCCCGGGTCCGGCGCCGACCGTCGCGGTGCCCACCCTGGATGCCTCCGGGCAAGTCCCGGCATTGGCAGCCGCGTCCGGGCAGCGCGGCACGCCCTTGAGCTTGGCCAGCAACCCGGTCGGGAGTCGCAACGCAACCCCGTTCATCACCTGCTGGCCATCGGGGCGGTCGGCCCGCAGCACGAAGCTCGAGTGCCGGCCCGCGAAGTTGGACGTCACGCCGGCGCTGAACGAAGGCGCGAGCGGTCCCGCACCCGGACAATCGGTGGTGAGGTCCACGCTCCGGGTCGCAATCGCCCCGGACCACGACTCCAGCTCGGCCGTCACCGACTTCGTCCCGCAGCCCAGCGGGGTCGCCAGCGGCGCCCTGGGGCCGCTCCGCAATTTCAGGGAGATCTTCGAGACGGGCACCTGCGGATTGTTGTCGAACGTCGTCACGATCCGCCCTGCGTCCGGCCCACCGTTCGGGTTGAGCCGGATCTGACCCGGAAGCTTCACCCGCACCCCGCGTTCCTCGCTGTTCAAGGCGATGAACATCCGGAACATCTTGCCCGAGGTCGGGTCGTCGGATTCTTGAGTGCCCACGTACACGCCGCCGGAAAGCGTCTCGTCCAGCAGCGGCGTCGTGGCTTCCACCGTTCCGATCTTCGACGCCTGCGGACAGTTCGCGCCCAGCAGCGTTCCGACGCGGCTCTGCGCGTCGGAGCAGCCGACGAGGCCATCTGCCGACGAAGGGGAGACGGACCACCCTTGCGGCAGCGTCACCGTCGCGCGCTTCAGATGGCCGGTCGCGAGTCCGACGGGATTCGTCAGCCCTTCTTGCGGCATCGTCAGGTCCACCGAGAGGCCCGTAGGCGAGTCGACCTTGGTCGTATCCGCCTCAGCGTCGAACGACGGATCGAACGGGACCTTCTGACACCCGTCCGGTCCCGCAGGCGCACCCCACTCCGACGGAGGCAACGGGTACCCCGGCGTGAGGTGACTCTCGAAGCTCGCCGACGCCGATTGGCCAAGCCAGGAATCGATCCGCAACCCGGTCACCAGCCCGACGCCGGGTGGCGTGCACGCCGTCGGGTTCGTCAGGAACGCCTCGGGCTTCACGTTTGCCGCAGCCGGCAGCAACCACGGGCGCCCGAGACCCTCCGGATCGACGCAGGTTGGCGGCGGATCATCCTCGGAGAGGGCGGTGGGATCGTCAGCGCAAGGGGTTGGGATTCAGATACGCCATGCAGCGCTGGCTGTCATGGCTGTGATCCGCCGGGACGCCCCACAGCGTCACCTTGCTGCCGAGCACCGCCTTCAGCTGGCTGGCCCTGCGCACCCGCACGTTGACGCCGTAGTCGCCGTCCGAGCGGAGCTCCGCATCCAGGCTCACCTTCTGCTCGGCGATGCTGAAGCCGAACTGCGCCGGAATGCCCGGCGGCGGCTTCAGGTTGAACACCGGAGCCGTGTAGCGCCGCGGAGCCCGGTTTTGAAGCGTGAGCGTGACCTCCGCCACTCCGACGATCGAGTTGAGGGGGCAGAAGAGGTTCGGGTCGAACTCGCCCTCCTGTGCTTGCTTGTTGTTCGGGATTCGCAAGTCCGTCGGGCACGACGGCATCGCGACCGGGTTGCCGATCAGTCCAGCCGGAAGATCGACCAGCGTGTCACGCGGGTCGCCGCCGTCCGCATGCGCGAATCCGTCCCTCATGGTGCGGTTCAGCTGGAACGACACGCTCGCCGACGCGGGGTGGCCCGCCGCTTGGGTGTAGGCGGCACCCGCCGCGTCCAACACCTCGCCGTCGACTACCTTGATCTTGAGCTCCGACACGGGGCTCACGTTGACGGCTTGGGTGACGCTTGCGCTGTCCGGCGCACCACCTCCCGACAAGGTGAAGCTCGGGGACAAGATCCCAGAAGCCCCGGGGTCCACGGCGACCTCGAGGACCAGCGCTTCGACGGCCTGTTGACCAGGGGCGACGGGAATGGGGGCCGTGGCGTCGCAATGCACCGTCGACGCGCCAGCCGGAGGAGAACAGGCCCAGGTGAGGAGTATCGGAAACCGACCCGACCTGACGGCGACTGCGGTGATCCCCTCCGGCAGGGATACGTCCAGGGCGCGCGTCCCGTCCGTGGGGGCATCCCCGATGTTGCGGGGAGACAAGCGGTACTCGAAGGTCGAACCCGGGGCGACCCGGTCTGCTCCGGCCACATGGAGCGCCCAAGCCGGACCGGGGGCTTGCGCCTGGGCGGGTGCCGGGATGAGGCCGATGGCGCCCGCGAGCACCATCATCCCCACCGTGAGCCGCACCATGCCCACCACTCCCTGCCTGTCTCGTCCGCGTCGCAACGCCATTCCCACACCCTCGATCGATCCCACCAACCTCACCGGCCCCTTCCCCTCGTCGAGCCCTTCACAAGGGCCAGCGACATCACCTCTGCCTCGGAGACGCCCGAGAACCGCACGGCCAGGGACACCCTCAGGCGACCGGTGCGCGCCAACTGCTCGCGACCACGCTTCGACAGGCGAAGCCCGAGCTTGACCCTGCCTGCGGCCCGCGACCGCTTGGACGCGGCCAACACGGTCCTAGTCCGTCCGTTCGCCTTCACCGTGCCGCGCACCGCTACGCGGCCAGCCTTGTTCACCCGAACCACGAGCTGCGCTCGACGCCCGCCGGCGAGCGCACGCCGAGCCCGGCGGACAACCTCGAGACCGTGAACGAGGGACGCTTGAAGAGAGGCGGATCGCCGGCCTCGAGCATGCTGCCCGGCCCCGACAGCACAGGTCGCGGGGTAGAGGGCTGACACGTATCACCAACGCATTCCTGCGGCACCTTCTGCTCGGGGAAGCCGCCACCGACGCGCGCGTCGTAGACGTCGACCAGATCGTCGACGTCGGACCACACCAAGCGCTCTCGGGTCGTGAAGAAGACGTCGTCACCGGACTCGCTGGCGTCGATGAACTCCGACTCCTCGTCGCTCTTGCCAGACGAAACCAAGCGCAGTTCGCCTCCGGACCACATGTACACGTCGGCCTTGCCGTTGGTGTCCGAGTCGACAAGGGCCTCCGCCGTCTCGAAGAACACCCGCTCGCCGTCTGCAGAGAGGTTGCGCGGCAACCGATACGGCACACGTGGCAACGGGGTCGTCGGGCTCTGCCCGAGGTCCGGCGGATAGAAGAGCCACGCAGGCCCGGTCGCCGCGCCGTCGCCACCGATGCACGAGGTGCACACCAGTCGCTTCGAGTCGGCGTCGTACAGGTAGAGCTGCTTGTGCCCACCGTTGTTCGCGGCCGTCACACGAGCACGGGAGGCGAACAGCAACCGGTGGCCGTCCTCGCTGAGTCGCGCATCGCGGTACGCCTGCTCCGAACGATTCCGCCCGGTGCTCCAGACGCCTCCGTCCTGTTCGTCCAACGTCGTGACGTAGCGCACGCCCTCGGCTGGGGACCACAGGTACAAGTTCGGTCGGCCCTCGAGCGCCTCGTCAGTCAACGCTCCGGATGCGACGAAGTACACAAGCGAGAGGTCGTCGCTCGCCGCGGCGATGCCCACGACCCCTCCGCCGCCCGGGTCGGCAGTCGTCAAGTCCGTCAGCCGCTGACCCTCCGGGGCGGCGGCGTTCCACAGATACAGATCCGCATGGCATTGGGAAGCGGACCCGGTGCAATCGCTTGCCGTCGCGGTGGCATCGTCGGTCAACTTGATGGGACTGGTGAACAGGGCCTGCGAGCCGTCGTCGGCCGTAGCAGCCTGGAAGCTGCTGACCTGCGGAGTCGCGGGTTCACCGGTTCGCTCCGACACCGACAGCGCCTTCGTGACCGAGCCCGCTTCACGTACGTACAGCGTTCCACTGCCATCGGTGAAGAAGACCCGCTGTCCGTCCTCGGAGACCGCGTGGTCGCCAGGATAGAACTGGCCCTCCCGATCGTCGGCTCCAAGCACGGGGGTCGTCGCCGGCTCACCCGAGGGTAGCTCGCTGACGAAGTCGATCTGGCCGTCGCTCCACTCGTAGAGCCCAGGGCCGCTCTCGGGTCCATCCGCCGTCAGCTGCCGGCCATCGGACCTGAACACGATGTGGTCGAGGTCGCTCGATCCACCGTTGAAGCCGAATCGAAGCTTGTTCATGCTGTCGCGGCTCAGAGGCGGCTCCGGGGGGAGCGCCGCCGCCGGAGCGCTCAGCAGTCGGTACGACGACTGGGCGCTCGAGTTGTCTTGCAGGTACAGGCCCCACGAGCCGCCCAGGAGGGGCGCGTCCGGGGTCAGCAAGGAGTTCGCGGTGACCACCGTCTTGGACAGATCCTCCGACAGGATCCATACCGACGGAACGTTGTAGTCCGCCACGGGCTCGGCCACCATCGGCGGAGAGATGCCCCTGGTCGTCCAACCCGCGTCGGTCCGGACGCTGCGGTACTGCGCCTGTGCCGGACCAGTGGGTATCCCGGCGAACTGCCCCTGCGCCGCGTACGCCACCGTGTTCCCCCCAGCCGCTGCTCCCGACGTCGACTCCACGAAGGCGATGAGGTTCCGGTCGATGGCAGCACTGTTCTTGTCAGCCGGGGAGACCATCTCGTAGCCGCGGCCCGGTGGTGGCTCCGGTGCTGCCTGGCGGGTGGTGAAGGTCGTGTCGGGGCCCTCGGTGGTTCCCGCTGCATTGGCCGCGACGACGCGGAAGCGGTATTCGGTGTTCGGTTGGAGGCCGGTGACCAGTTGGGAGACGATCGTGAAGGCGTTGTCGTCTCCGACTTCGACGGTGTCGTTCACCGGGATGCGAGAACTGTTGGCGAAGGTGGCGTCGTCGGCGAGGGTGTACTCGAGGTAGTAGGTCGTCGGCAGGTTCCGAGGGTTGACTTCGCCGCCGAGCCACGCGGCAGTGTCGGTACGATTGCCGGCCGCGAGCGGGCGCACCGCCGGAGCCACCGTGACCGTCGAGAACGTGACTTCGGAGCTCGTGGCGCTGCCGGCGTTGAAGTCCTTGAACGCCACCAGCCTGACGCGGTACTCGGTGTTCGGAGCGAGGCCGGAGGCAGGCTGCGAAACCTCCACGTCCGAGCTGCCCGAAGCGACCAAGACTCCCTCATCGGAGGGAACGGCGGTCCAGTTCGTGCCGTCGGTCGAGTATTCGAATCGATAGCGGGTGGTGCCCGCCCCCTGTGGGTTCACCGATCCGTGGAACACCGCGCTGGAGCCGGTCGCGTCGCTGACTGGCGCTATCTCCGCCGTCGGGGCGGGGACATCGTCGAGGATCAGTACCGCCTTGGGGATGAATGCGCTGGAGGCATAGATCTGCCCCGTCGAGACGCTGGCTGCGAAGCCCCCCAGCGACACGCCGGCGTTCGCGGCGTGGACGTCCACCGCCGCGCCGGCTGGGTCGAACTCCAGGATCCCTACGACCGTCTGGTCGGCGGTCTGCCCCGCGATCAGGACGTGGTCGTTTGCCGGATCGATGGCAAGATCGCTCGGGGCCACGACCGAACCCGCCGCGAAGACCTGATCGAAGGAGCCCGCGGCAGTGAACCGTTGCACGCGCCCGTTGCCGCGGTCCAAGACGTAGACGCGGCCCGTGGAGTCCACGGCCACGCGATACGGCCCGAGCAACTCGCCGTCTGCGCTGCCGGCCACGCCGAACTGCGACAGGTAGGCGCCGCTGCTGTCGAAGCGCTGCACGCGATTGTTGTCGGTGTCGGCGACGTACACGTCGCCCGACACCGGGTCGACCGCGACTCCGAACGGCGAACCCAGCTCTCCGTCCCCGCTCCCTGGCCCTCCGAACTGGCCGAGGAACGCGCCGGTCGAGCTGAACTTCTGAATGCGGCTGTTGAGATTGTCTGCGACGTAGACCGAGCCGTCCGACTGGTCGACCGCGATCTGCGGCCAGGACAAGCCGTCACCCGACCCAATCGAGAACTGGCCATCACCCGATCCCTGGATGCCTGCCAGGCACGACGTCGTACATACCTCGAAGGCCGCGGCCCCCGTCTCGACGCCCCAGCCCCAGGCTCGTACGAACGTTCCGTCGTCACCGAACTGCGACACACGCTGACCGCCCGTCGTGAAGCTGCAGCAATCAGCATCTGCTACATAGACGTCGCCCGTCGCCTGGTTCACCGCGACCCCCGTGGGAAAGGCGAACTGCCCCGCCCCGGTGCCGAGCTCCCCGAACGTCTCCACGACGCCCTTCCCGGCAAGCGCCGGCGAAGCCCCCAAGACGAGCATGACCGCAGCCGTGACGAACGCAGCCACGGACGACCTCCGGGTAACACAGCCCTCGACGTGACGAGCCACCAACACAGATCCTCCCTCGCGATAGACGCGGATGCGCTCCGATGCGCGTGCGCCTGACGGAGGCAAACATAGACGGTCCCGTTTTCAGAGTCAACCCCCATCAGGTTTCCAGATTCTCACCCACAACCGCCGCCTCTCATCCCCTGGGATCCATCCTCCGCCCAAAGAGACGATGCCGACAGCGCCCACTGCTTTATCTACGCCCACAAACTCGATTATCCACGAATGCTTGATTTTTCCTGTCTCTTCGGTAATCTGGCCTCGAACACTGGCTACAGAAGGAGGTTCTGCAAGTCAAATCCGCATTCTCATGCCTCACCAACTGAGGCTCCACAAGATTAGATACGTACCGTACCCCGGCTCGACGGGCCGGGAGAAAGGCACCACCATATGAAGTCCTTGCCCATTCGCGGTCTACTGCTGACCGTGGCGATGCTCAGCGTGCTCGCTGTGGCCGTCGCGCCCGCCCACGCCACCGTGACACCCGTCGGATCGACCGTTTCAGCGAACTCCAGAGACTCCAGATTCAGCGGATCCTTTGGAAGCACCACCTGTCCGACATCGGAGTTCACAGGCACCGTCAGCGGTGACGGAACCTTCCTGTCAGGCAGACTCGCCTTCTCAAGAGACTCCAGAGCCGGCGGAACCACCAGATGCAGCGACAGCCTCGGCGGCACCTTCGACGACCCGGTGTGCAGAGGCAGCGTCACACTCAGATCAACCAGCTCAACCAGAGGCACCAGCCTGTCAGGCGACGTCGTGCTCGACAGAGATTTCGAGTGCTCATTCAGAGACCCGTTCCTCGGCGACGTGACAGTCAGAGGACCGCAGACCCTCAGAGGCTGCTTCACATTCAACCAGGGCACCCAGCTCCTGACAGTCAGATGCTCACTCACGGCTACCGTCGGCTTCCTCGGCACCCAGACCGTGACATTCTCCGCCTCATACAGAGTGACCACGGGCAGACTGACCGTTTCATAGCCAGTCGTTTCCCAGCCGTATAGACGCAAGCGAGGGGCCGGCCATTGGCCGGCCCCTCGTCCTTCCAACACTCTCGGGGCAAGACTCGCCGTCGAGCCCTGCGCACGACCTGCCCGAAGGAGCATCCATGAAGCTCTCGCCTGCCCGAACCCTGCTGCTGACCCTGGCAGCGCTAGCCATCATCGCCGTCGCAGCCGCACCAGCCCACGCCAGAATCACACCCGCCGGATCGACCGTCTCAGCCAACTCCAGAGACGTCAGATTCAGCGGACCCTTTGGAAGTTTCACGTGTCCGACATCGGAGTTCACAGGCGCCGTCAGCGTCGACGGAACCACCCTGTCAGGCAGACTTGCCTTCTCAAGAGACTCCAGAGTCGGCGGAACCACCAGATGCAGCGACAGCCTCGGCGGCACCTTCGACGACCCGGTCTGCGTAGGCACCGTCACATTCAGATCAACCAGCTCAACCGCAAGCATCAGCATGTCAGGCGACGTCGTGTTCGACAGCGGTTTCCAGTGCTCGTTCAGAGACCCGTTCTACGGCGACGTATCGTTCAGAGGACCGCAGACGCTGAGAGGCTGCTTCACATTCAACCAGGCCACCCAGCTCCTCACATTCAGATGCTCATTCATCGCGACCTTCGGCGTCTTCGGCACCCTGACCGTGACACTCTCCGCCTCATACAGAGTGACCACGAGCAGACTGGTCCTCTCATAGCCAAGTCCCGCCAGCAAGAAGCAAGCGAGAGGGGGCCGGCTAAGCGCCGGTCCCCTCATCCGGCGCAAAGCCCAAGGGGCGCGACCCGCCCGTGGAGGTTCGCCGGGAACCCAACCAAAAGGAGCCCCCCATGAAGCTCTCCCCTGCCCGAACCCTGCTACTGACCCTGGCAGCGCTGGCCATCATCGCCGTCGCAGCCGCGCCAGCCCACGCCAGAATCACACCCGCCGGATCGACCGTCTCAGCCAACTCCAGAGACTCAGTATTCAACCTCACGTTCCTGAGCATCACGTGCCCGACAGCGGACATCACAGGCACCCTCAGCGCCGACGGAACCAGCCTGTCAGGCAGACTGGCCTTCTCAAGCTCCACCGGCGGCGCCAGATGCAGAGACAACCTCGGCGGCGTGTACGCAGACTTCGTCTGCAGAGGCAGCGCCACATTCAGATCAACCAGCTCAACCGCGGGCGTCAGCGCCTCAGGAGACCTCCTGTTCGACAGAGATCTCGACTGCACGCTCAGAAGCCCGCTCCTTGGCGAGGTGACGTTCAGAGGACCGCAGACGCTAAGAGGCTGCCTCACATTCAACCAGGCCACCCAGCTCCTCACAGTGAGATGCTCATTGGCCGCGACCGTCAGCTCCAACCCCATGACCATCACATTGTCCGCCTCATACAGAGTGACCACGGGCAGACTGACCATCTCATAGCCGCCGTCCACAGCCGCTCATCACAAGCCGGAAGCGAGGGACCGGCCAAGCGCTGGTCCCTCATCCCGGCACGGAGCCCAGGGCCGATACCTGCCCTGGAAGTTCGCCGGGAACCCATCCGAAGGAGCCCCTATGAAGTTCTTCCCTGCCCGAGGAGCCCTGCTACTGACGCTGGCGATGCTAGCCATTGTCGCCACCGCAGCCGCACCCGCCCACGCAACCTTGACACCCGTTAGTTCGACCGTCTCAGCCAACTCCAGAGACGTCAGATTCAGCGGATCCTTTGGAAGCTTCACGTGTCCGACATCGGACCTCACAGGCACCATCAGCACCGACGGAACCAGCCTGTCAGGCAGACTCACCTTCTCAAGAGCCACCGGCGGCACGACCAGATGCATCGACAGCCTCGGCAGCGCCTTCAACGACATGGTCTGCGTAGGCACCGTCACATTCAGATCAACCAGCTCAACCGCAAGCACCAGCCTGTCGGGCGACGTCACGCTCGACAGAGATTTCCAGTGCTCATTCAGAACCCTGTTCTACGGCGACGTGACAGTCAGAGGACCGCAGACCCTGAGAAACTGCTTCGCATTCAGCCAGGCCACCCAAATCTTCACACTCAGATGCTCACTCACCATGACCTTCAGCTCCTTCGGCACCCTGACCGTGACACTCTCTGCCTCATACAGAGTGACCACGGGCAGACTGACCATCTCATAGCCGGGGAAACCCATGACCACCTCATGGGCCGGCACCACGCCGGCCCATGGGTCTACGCCCAGCGCATCGGCAACGACTCGACCCCGTAGATGCCGTTGATCGATCCGAGCAACGGCTCTCCGGCGAGCTCGAGCCCCGGCATACGGGCCGGGAGGAACGTCAGCGCCTCCTGCAACTCCGCGCGCGCGAGGTTCGCGCCGAGGCAGTAGTGGATGCCGGCACCGAAGGTCAGCGGCTTGGCGTCGCCGCGCTCGGCGGTGATGTCGAAGCTGTCCGGATCGCCCTCGACGCCGTCGCGGTTGCCGGTGAAGGCGCAGACCATCACGACGGTGCCCTCGGGGAACGTCACGTCGCGGTACTCGATCTCCTCGTGCAGCAGCCGCGCCGTGAACGGCGTGATCGGCTCGTAGCGCAGCGTCTCCTCGACGGCCTGCGACGCCAGCTCCGGCCGTTCCGCCAGCAACGCCCACTGATCCGGATGGCTGGCGAGCAGGCGCACGGCGTGCGCGAGCTGGGACTGGGTCGTGTCGACCCCGCCCACGAGCACGTTCAGCACGAGGTTCATGCACTCGACGTCGGAGAGCCGGTCGCCCTCCTGCTCGGCGGCGATCAGCGTCGAGATCAGGTCCTCCCCCGGATCGTCGCGCCGGCGCTCGATCAACGCGGCCGCCCACGCGTAGAACTCCTCGCAGGCCCGCTCGATCGCGTCGCGCTCGCTCATCAGGCTCGGCCCGTCGAACTGGCGCTGGATCAGGTTCGACCACTCGTAGAGCTTGGGCGCGTCGTCGAGCGGCGCGCCCATGACGGTGGCGATCGTCAGCGACGGGTACGGCTTGCAGAACGCGCCGACGAACTCGCACTCGCGCTCGTCGGCCACGGCGGCGAACAGCTGCTCGAGGTACTGGCGCATCACGGGCCGCCACCGATCGGCGGCGCGCGGCGTGAAGGCGGGGTTGACGAGGTTGCGCAGGCGCCGATGCTGGTCGCCGTTGACGTGCAGGATGTTGCGCCGCATCTGCTCGAGCAGCGCTCCCTCCTCCACCTGGAAGAGCTCGGCGATCTTCATGCCGGGAAAGGTCGCGCTGCGGGTGCGCAGGAAGAACGACGCCGCCTCGCGGTCGAGCACCGTGACGCCGAGCGGGCCCTGGGCGATCCAGCTCTCCTCACTGAGCTCGTGCATCCGCTGGTGAAAGAAATCCCCACGCAGCGAGAGGTCGAAGGGGTCGAAGCTCGGCAGTTCGAGCTCGGTCACGAGCGTCATCGGTTCGAGGACAGTAACGCTCCGGCGCTAGTCTCGATGGAGGTTCCCATGAGCTTCCTCTTCCGACACAAGGCCGAGATGCCCACCGCCGAGGACGCGCTGCCCGGACGGGAGACGCCCGTGCCGGTGCCCGAGCGCCATTTCGTGCTCGGCACGCCGCTCGCGCCGCCCTTCCCGGACGACACCGAGCAGGCCGTGTTCGGCATGGGCTGCTTCTGGGGCGCCGAGCGCAGCTTCTGGCAGGCGCCGGGCATGTACACCACCGCCGTCGGCTACGCGGGCGGGTTCACGCCGAACCCGACCTACGAGGAGGTCTGCAGCGGGCGCACCGGCCATAACGAGGTCGTGCTCGCGGTCTTCAAGCCGGCCGAGATCTCCTACGAGGAGCTGCTGCGCCTGTTCTGGGAGGGCCACGACCCGACGCAGGGCATGCGCCAGGGCAACGACGTCGGCACGCAGTACCGCTCGGGCATCTACGTCTTCGGCGACGCCCAGCGCGCCGCGGCCGAGGCGTCGCGCGAGCGCTATGCCGAGCGCTTGAGTGGTGCGGGCTACGGCGAGATCTCGACCGAGATCGTGGATGCGCCGGAGTTCTTCTACGCCGAGGACTACCACCAGCAGTACCTGGCCAAGAACCCCGGCGGGTACTGCGGCCTGGGCGGCACGGGCGTGTCCTGCCCGGTCGGCGTGGTCGGCGCCGGTTAGCTCGTCAGGAAGGCGCCCATCAGCTTCAGCCGCGGGTCGGCCTCCTCGGGCCACTGCTGCGGATCGGCCGGCCACCAGGCGAAGTCGCTGTGCTCGTGGTCGGGCTGTGGCTCGGCGCCCTCGGGCACCGTCGCCAGCCCCACCATCATCACGAGGCCGTCGGGGAGGCCGAGCAGCGCCTCGACGGTGAGCCGCTCGGGCACGAGCTTCCACTCCTCGTCGAGCTCGCGCGCGAGCGTGTGCGCGGGACTCTCGCCGAGATCGACCGCGCCGCCGGCGCCGAGCGCCCAGCGCCCAGCCCAGCTGGCGACCCAGTCGGCGCGACGCCCGGCCAGCCAGCAGCCGTCGGGACGACGCACGGCACAGAGCGCGGTGAGGCTGTCCTGGCCGGCGCCCTCGACCAGCCGCAGCGCCCAGCGCGAGGGCTGCAGCTCGAGCCGCAGCCGATCGCCGTCGACGTCGTAGCCGGCGAGCCGCGTCGCCATGCCGTCGTGCGAGGGCGAGCCGCGCTCGCGCAGCGCGGTCACCGCGTCGTCGGCCTGGCGCGCCACCTCCGGTGGCGGCTCGAAGTGGTCGTCGCGCCAGCGCACCTCGACCTGATCGGGAGTCCAGGGACCGCGCGCGAGGATGCCGGGGGCCGCCACCTGGCCAGCGTACTGGGCGTCAGCCGCCCAGCTCGGAGCGCAGTTCGGCGAGCTCGGAGCGCATCGCGGCAAGCTCGCGCTCGAGGTGTTCGACGCGACCGACCAGCTCGGCCGTCGCGATCGCGCTGTCGGAAGGACCGGCGTCCGCCGGCGGTACGGCTGGCGGCCCCGGCGCCTCGACTTCGGCGGCGGGCGCCCCCGCATGGCGGGCCGCGTCCTCCGGCTCGCCGGCGTCGACCACCCGCCTACTCGCGGGCAAGTCCTCCGCCGCCGGCGAGCCGCCGGCGGGCACGTCGTAGGCAGTCGCCGCCGGAGCGGCCTCCTCGACCCCACCCATCAGCTGCAGATAGCGCGAGCCGCGCTCGCCCGGCCGGCGCGGAAGTTGACGCACGCGCTGCTGTTCGATCAGGCCCTGGAGCGTCGCCTCCAGGCCGTCGCCCTCGAAGTGGTGCAGCCGCTCGGTGCGCTGGTTGAGCTCGCCGAGGGTCTGCGGTCCGCGCAACATCAGCACGGCGAGGACCGCAAGCTCGGGCTCGGTCAGCTCGAGCGTCTCGTCGAGCAAGTGGCGGTACTTCATCACCCGGCTGTTGCCCCAGCTCGCCAGTCGCGTCCAGCGGCGCTTGCCGAGTCGTTCGAGCGCCGCCCGGACGTCGCGCTCGGAGTAGTCGACCACGGGATCGCGGTTGGTCGCCTGGTTGCAGGCGAGTCGCAGCGAGTTGAGCGTCAGCGGGTAGGCGTCGGGCGTGGTGCGCTGCTTCTCCAGCAGGCAGCCGAGCACCCGCATCTCGACGGCGTCCGGTTCCACGCGCGCCAGCTTAGGACACGGCCGCCGAGGCCCTCCCCACCAGCGCCCGGTAGGCGACCGCGGCGGCCAGCGAGCAGCCCGCGATCACGATCGCCAGCGGCAGCGCGCTGCCCTCGCCGCCGAGTCCCACCAGTGGCGCGGCCAGCGCTCCGAACAGGTACTGGCAGACGCCGAGCAGCCCGGAGGCGCTGCCCGCCGCGTCGGGGTGGTCGGCCAGCGCGAGCGTCGTCGCGCTTGGGAACACGAGGCCGATGCTGGCCACGACGCAGAACAGGCATACGAGCACGAGCACCAGCGCTCCGTCGGCCGCCACGACCGCCACCAGCGTCGCCGCGCCCGTGCACTGCAGCGCCAGGCCACCGACGAACACGCGCCCCGGCCCGACCCGCTCGACGATCCGCCCGCTGAGCCAGCTCAGCGCCATGATGCCCGCCGCGTTGACGCCGAAGACGAGGCTGAAGCCCTGCTCGGAGACGCCGTAGAGGTCCTGCAGCACGAACGGCGAGCCGGCGATGTAGGCGAACATCGCCGCGAACACGAAGCCGCAGGCGAGCACGTAGCCGAGGAAGCGCCGGTCGCCCAGCAGGCGACCGAACACGCGCAGCGTCGCGGTCAACCCGCCGCCGTGGCGCAGCTCCGGCCGCAGCGACTCTCGCAGCACGACGGCAGTCCAGATCAGCAGGGCCGCGCCGATGCCGGCGAGCACGCCGAAGATGCCGCGCCAGTCGGTCACGTGCAGCAACTGTCCGCCGACGATCGGCGCCGCGATCGGCGCGACGCCGTTGACCACCAGCACGAGCGCCAGGAAGCGCGCCATCTCCGAGCCCTCGTGCAGGTCGCGCACCACCGCCCGGCCGATCACGATCCCGGCCGCGCCCGCGGCCCCCTGCACCAGCCGTGCCGCCGCCAGCGTCCAGACGTCCGGCGCCAGCGCGCACAGCAGCGATGCGAGCGTGAACAACGCCAGCCCGCCGAGCAACGGCCGACGCCGGCCGAGCGCGTCGCTGACGGGCCCGGCGATCACCTGCCCGACGGCGAGCCCGATCAGGCAGGTGGTGAGCGTGAGCTGCGTCGCGGCGGCCGAGGTGCCGAGGTCGTCCGCCAGCTCCGGCAGCCCCGGCAGGTAGGTGTCCATCGAGATCGGCCCGAACGCCGACAGCGCCCCGAGCAGGAGCACGAGCTGCGTGCGGGACGGGACCCGCTGCGGGCGCGAGGCGCTGGCCACCGCGACGAGGCTATCCCGGCGTTTGCCCGTCGCCTCGACGGGAACCCGAGCCAGGAGAGACTCCAACCGACGGAGGCAGCGTGAGCGGGACCCGCTACTGGACGCAACTGGCGATGGAGCAGTTCCCACCGAGCGACCTCGTGCGCCAGGCGCAGGAGGCCGAGCGGGCGGGCTTCGACGCCCTCAACGTGTCCGACCACTTCCAGCCCTGGTGGGAGCCGGGCGAGTCGGGCCACGCCTGGGTCACGCTCGGCGCGATCGGGCAGGCGACCGAGCGCATCCCGCTCGGCACCGCGGTCACCGCACCGGTCTTCCGCCACAACCCGGCGGTCACCGCGCAGGCGTTCATGACGCTCGAGCAGCTCGAGCCCGGACGCGCCTACCTCGGCATCGGCTCGGGCGAGTCGCTGAACGAGTCCCCGTGCGGCATGGACTGGCCCGACGTGCGCGAGCAGGTCGACCGCATGGAGGAGGCGCTCGAGATCATCAACCGCCTCTTCGACGGCGAGCGCCTCGACTACGACGGCCGCTACTTCGCCACCAAGCAGGCCTACCTCCACACGCGCGCCGAGCGCCGGCCGCCGATCTACGTCTCGGCCTTCGGCCCCCGTGCCGCGGGTGTGGCCGCACGCCTGAGCGACGGCCTCTGGACGCTCGCCGATCCCGAGCAGGCCCCAGGCGTGATCGACGCCTACCGCGCCGCCTGCGACGACGCCGGCAAGCCGCCCGGCGAGATCATCCTCCAGACCGGCTTCTCCTACGCCGAGGACGACGATGCCGCGTTCGAGGGAGCGCGCGTCTGGAAGGCCACCCAGCCGCCCGAGTTCTACGTCGACGACTGGCACGTCCCGACGGAGATGCTCGAGCACGCCGACCAGAAGATCTCCGACGAGGAGTTCGCCCGGTCGTACATCATCTCGTCGGATCCCGAGGTGCACGCCGACCGCGTACGCGAGGTCGAGAAGCTCGGCGCCACCGTGATCTGTCTCCAGAACGCATCCGGGGCCGATCCGCACCGCGCGCTCGAGGTCTACGGCGAGCAGGTGCTGCCCGCGTTGCGCGGCGCACGTGTCGGCTGAGTAGGCTGCCCGCATGGGGACGATCACCGGGGAGCGAACCGTCGAGATCGACGCGCCGATCGAGCGCGTCTTCGAAATCGCGTCCGACGTCGAGGGCGCGATCGAGTGGCAGGGCTCGCTGCGCGACGTCGAGGTGCTCGAGCGCGACGCCGACAAGCGGGCGGAGTTGGTCGAGACGAAGTCGGACGCGAAGGTCAAGACCGTCAGCGCGCGGCTGCGCTTCTCCTACGAGGCGCCGACCGCGATCCACTGGGTTCAGGAGAAGGGCGACACCAAGTCGCTCACCGGCTCCTGGACGTTCGAGGATCTCGGCGACGGGCGCACCCGCGCGACCTACGCCCTCGAAGCCGACCCCGGTCGCATGCTCGGCATGCTGATCCGCGGCCCGGTCGAGGGCCAGGTGCGCGAGTTCCTGCTCGGCGGCGCAGCCGAGGGCCTCAAGCGCCACGCCGAATCCGGCTAGCGCAGGAGGCTCAATAGTCTCGGTGGGCGTGGCCGACGTCTGCATCACCGAGTTCACCGACCCGGCCTGTCCCTGGGCCTACAGCGCCGAGCCGTTCCGTCGCCGACTGACTTGGCTCTACGGCGAGCGCATCGAGTGGCGCGTGACGATGGTGGGCCTGTCCGAGTCCCCGGAGGAGTACCTCGAGCGTGGCTTCACGCCCGAGAAGCAGGCGAAGGCGTTCAAGAAGATCTCGCACGAGCACGGGATGCCGATCGACACGCGCGAGCGCCCGCGGATGGAGGCGACCGTGCCGGCCTGTCGCGCCATCGTCGCCGCTCGCCGCAACGCCCCCGAGCGGATGCGGATGCTGCTGCGCCGCCTGCGCGTGCGTCACTTCTCCGGCCAGCTGCTCGACGAGACCGAGACCCTGCACGACGCCGCCCGCGACGCGGGCATCGAGCCAGCCGAGCTCGACCGCTGGATGGCCGAGGCGGAGACCGAGGCCGAGCTGCGCGAGGACCTGCAGCGAGCGCGCGGTCCGATGCCGGCGGCGCGCGTGCTCGACCACAAGCTCGCCAACTGGTCCGGCGGCCGGCGCTACACCTGTCCCTCGTACGAGATCGTGCGGCTCTCCGACGAGGTGCGCATCGCGGTGCCCGGCTTCCAGCCCTTCGCCGTCTACGACGTGATCCTCGCCAACCTCGTCCCCGACCTCGAGCGCTGCGATCCGCCCGAGTCGGTCGAGGAGGTGCTGCGCTGGACCGGCACGCCGCTGGCGAGCAAGGAGGTCGCGACGCTGCTGGACGTCGGCCTCGACGAGGCGCGCGAGCGGCTCGGGCGCGTGGCGGTCGAGGAGCACGTCGGCTTCGACGGCTTCTGGACCCTGCCCTAGGAGCGCGCGTGGACCTCGGCCTCGTCATCTTCCCGACCGACTACACGCTGGAGCCGGGAACGCTGGCGCGGCTGGCCGAGGAGCGCGACTTCGAGTCGCTGTTCGTCTGCGAGCACACGCACATCCCGGCGAGCCGGGCCACGCCGTACCCGGCCGGTGGCGAGCTGCCGCGCGAGTACTGGCACTGCTACGACCCGTTCGTCGCCCTGACCGCCGCTGCGGCGACCACCGAGCGAATCAAGCTCGGCACCGGCATCTGCCTCGTGGTCGAGCGCGACCCGATCACGACGGCCAAGGAGGTCGCCTCGCTCGACCGGCTCTCCGGCGGCCGCTTCCTGTTCGGCGTCGGCGCCGGCTGGAACCTCGAGGAGATGCGCAACCACGGGACCGACCCGAGGCGACGCTTCTCGGTCATGCGCGAGCGGGTCGAGGCGATGAAGGCGATTTGGACCGAGGACGAGGCCGAGTACCACGGCGAGCACGTGGACTTCGATCCGATCTGGTCCGAGCCCAAGCCGCTGCAGCGTCCCCACCCGCCGGTGCTCGTCGGCGGCCTCGGCGAAAGGGTCTACGCGCGCGTGATCGCCTACGGCGACGGCTGGTTCCCGATCCTCGCCAGCAAGCCGGAGGCGCTGGGCGAGCGCATCGCCGAGCTGCGACGCCGCGCGGGCGAGGCGGGTCGGGAGCGCATCCCGGTGACGCTGTTCGGCACGAAGCCCGAGGCCGCGTTCCTCGAGCGGCTGCGCACGGCCGGCGTCGATCGCACGCTGTTCCTGCTGCCGTCCGATCCGCCGGACGAGGTGAGGGAGAAACTCGACGACCTTGCCGCCGTCGCACGGGAGTTCCGTACGGCGGGCTAGCCGCAGGCAGCGTTCGCCATGGGCCTCCTCCGGCAGGGCCGGCCGCTCCCGCGAAATGCAGCTGGCTATCCCAGCCGAGTGGCGAGTAGTTCCGTGAGCACGTCGACGAGCGCTTCGACGTCCCGCTCGGTCGTGCGCCAGTTGACGATCGCCGGACGGAACGCGACCTTGCCCGCATAGGTGGTCGTGCCGGCGAAGACGCGACCGTCGCGCAACAGGGCCTCTCCGAGCCGGCGGTTGAGCTCGTCGAGTTCGCCCTCGGGGACGCCCTCGGGACGGGCGCGGAAGCAGACGATGTTGAGCGGGACGCCGGCGAGGCGCTCGAGCTGCGGCGCGGCGTCGACCCGCTCGGCGAGGTGCCGCGCCAGCGCGAGGTGGCGCTCGACCAGCTCGCGGTAGCCGTCGCGGCCGTAGGCGCGCAGCGTCGCCCAGACCGCCAGCGCGCGGGCGCGCCGGGAGTTCTCGGGCGTCAGGAAGCTGGGGTTCGGGCGCGGGTCGTCCGGCGCCGGGAGGTACGGCGCGCCGACGTTGAAGGTGCGCGAGAGCCGGCCGGCGTCGCGGACGAAGGCGAAGCCGCAGTCGTAGGGGACGTTGAGCCACTTGTGGCCGTCGCAGGTGATCGAGTCGGCCCGCTCGACGCCCTCGGTCAGCGCCCGCGACTCCGGTGCCAGGCGCGCGAACAGCCCGAAGGCGCCGTCCACGTGCAGCCAGGCGCCGTGCGCCTCGGTCAGGTCGGCGATCGCCGCGATCGGGTCGAAGTCGCCGGCGTTGACCTCGCCGGCGTTGGCGATCACGATCGCCGGGCCGTCGTGCGCGGCGAGCCGTCGCTCGAGCGCGTCGAGGTCGAGGCGCCCGACGGCGTCGCGCGTCAGCCGCTCGACGTTGGCCTGACCCATGCCGAGCATCCCGACCGCCTGCACGGCGCTGGGATGGACGTAGCCGCTGGTGAGGATCGTCGGCGCGGGCAGCGCGGACAGCCCGGCCTGGTCGACCTCGACGCTCTGCCGCTCGGCCCACCATCCGCGCGCCGCGGCGAGCGAGACGACGTTCGCCATCGTCGCCCCGCTGGTGAGCACGCCACCGAACTGCTCGGGCAGCTCGAACAGCTGCCGCAGCCAGTCCGTCGCGACCGCGTCGAGCCGAGCGGCCAGCGGCGACGCGGCCCAGCCGAGGGCGACCTGGTCGAAGGCGGAGGTCAGCCAGTCCGCTGCCAGCGCGGCCGGCGTGCCGCCGCCCATCACGAAGTGGAAGAAGCGCGGCCCGCTCGAGCGCGTGGCGGCGTCTCGCCCGCGCCGGGCCAGCTCCGCGACCGCCGCGAGCGTTCCCGAGCCCTGCTCGGGCATCGGATCGGTCCAAGCCCCGATCGCCGTCTCCACCTGCCGGCCCAGGACCGGCTCCGCGTCGAGGCCCTCGAGGTAGCCGCGCGCCTCCGCGGCCGCCATCTCCAGCGCGTCGAGAACCTGCTGTCGCTCGCTGAGCGGATCGGGCACGGGTCGATGCTACCCCCGCCTCCCGGTTTGACATTCCCCGCTCCGGGAATGGCCGCAGCGGGAGTACCACCGAGGGAGAGGGAGCAGGCATGAGGAAGTCGAAGTGGCTCGCGGCGTTGCTCGCGACGTTCGCGCTGGCGCTGTTGACCGCGGCGGCCGTCGTCGTCCAGGGCTCGGGCGGTGAGGCGTCCGCCCAGGACTCCGACGACGAGATCGAAGCCAAGATCGACGAGTGGCTGGGCAAGCTGACGCTGGCGCAGAAGCTCGGGCAGCTGCAGCAGCTGGACGCCGACTTCCCGACCGGCAAGCTCACCGACGAGCAGCTGCAGATGGTCCGCGACGGCGTGCTCGGCTCGACGCTCAACGCCCGCGGCGCAGCCAACACGAACGCAGCGCAGCGCGTGGCGATGGAGGAGTCCGAGCTGAAGATCCCGCTGCTGTTCGGCTTCGACGTCATCCACGGCTACCGCACCGTCTTCCCCGTGCCGCTCGGCGAGGCGTCGAGCTGGGACCCGGACGCAGCCAAGAGCTCCGCCGCCGTCGCCGCCCGCGAGGCGCGCGCCGCCGGCGTGCACTGGACCTTCGCGCCGATGGTCGACGTCGCCCGCGACGCGCGCTGGGGCCGCATCGTCGAGGGCGCCGGCGAGGACCCGTTCCTCGGCTCGGCCTTCGCGCGCGCCCGCGTCGAGGGCTTCCAGGGCGGCGACTACTCGCAGCCCGACCGCGTGGCCGCCACCGCCAAGCACTTCGCCGCCTACGGCGGCGCCGAGGCCGGTCGCGACTACAACACCGTCGACGTCTCCGAGCGGCGCCTGCGCGAGCTCTACCTGCCGCCCTTCCAGGCTGCGGTGCAGGCCGGCGCGGACACGTTCATGACCGCCTTCAACGACATCAGCGGCGTGCCGGCGACCGCCAACCACTGGCTGCTGACCGACCTGCTGCGCGACGAGTGGGGCGTGGACGGACCGGTGATCAGCGACTACACCGCCGTGCAGGAGCTGATCAACCACGGCGTCGCCGCCGACGGCGAGGACGCCGCGCGCCAGGCGCTCAACGCCGGCACCGACATCGAGATGGTCAGCCGCCTCTACAACCAGTACGGCCAGCAGCTGGTCGACAGCGGCGTGGTGTCGATGGAGCGCATCGACGAGGCGGTGCGGCGCGTGCTGCGCTTCAAGTACCGGCTCGGCCTGTTCGAGAACCCGTACGTCGACGAGTCGCTCGAGGCCGAGGAGCTGCTGTCGAAGGACAACCTGCGCGAGGCGCGCCGGATCGCCGGCCGCTCGATGGTGCTGCTGCGCAACGAGGCCGGCGCGCTGCCGCTCTCGAAGAGCCTGCGCAACGTCGCCGTCGTGGGGCCGCTGGCCAACAGCAGGGAGGACATGCTCGGCAGCTGGATCGGCGACGGCAAGGCGGACGACGCCAAGACCGTCGTGCAAGGCGTCAAGCAGGTGATGGGCGCCAGGAACGTGCGCTACGCCCAGGGCTGCGAGGCGGAGTGCGCCGAGACCGGCGGCTTCGGCAACGCGCTCGCCGCCGTGCGCAGCTCGCAGGCGACGGTCGTCGTGCTCGGCGAGCCGTGGGAGTGGAGCGGCGAGGCCTCGTCGCGCAGCAAGATCGGCCTGCCCGGCAAGCAGCTCGACCTCGTCAAGCAGATCGCCGCGACCGGCAAGCCGTACGTGGTGGTGCTGATGAACGGGCGGCCGCTCACGATCAACTGGCTGGCCAAGCACGCGCCGGCGCTGCTCGAGGCCTGGTACCCGGGCACCCAGGCCGGCCCCGCGGTCGCGGACGTGCTGTTCGGCAAGGTCAACCCGGGTGGCAAGCTGCCAGTCGGCTTCCCGCGCAACACCGGTCAGATCCCGAACCCGTACGACCAGCCGCCGACGGGCCGTCCCTTCGACGCGAGCAACAAGTACACGTCGAAGTACCTCGACGTGCCGAACACGCCGCTCTACCCGTTCGGCTACGGCCTCTCGTACACGACGTTCGAGCTCTCGAACCTGAGCGTGAGCCCTGAGAGCGCCGGGCCCGACGGGCCGATCGAGGTCGGCGCCGACGTGACGAACAGCGGCTCGCGCAAGGGCGACGAGGTCGTGCAGCTGTATCTGCGCGACAAGGTGGCGAGCGTCGTGCAACCGCTGCGCGAGCTGCGCGGCTTCCAGCGCGTGACGCTCGCGCGCGGGGAGACCAAGCACGTGACGTTCACGCTCGACCGCGAGGACTTCTCGCTCGTGAACGCGGCCAACGAGACGGTCGTGGAGCCCGGCGAGTTCGACGTCTGGGTCGGCCAGAGCTCGACCGGTGGGCTGCAGGGCAGCTTTACGATCACGGGGTAGGGAGGCCGCTTGGCGCCGGACCGGGACGCGCTCCCGGCCCGCGCTTCGGGCTGCACGGGACGCTCGCTAAGCTTTTTCTTACGTGAACGTCAAATCGTTGCCCCGCCCCGGCGTCGCCGCCGACCACGAGCACTACAAGTGGTGGGCGCTCTCCTGCACCAGCCTCGGGATGCTGCTCGCGACGATCAACTCGGGCACGCTGATCATCGCCCTGCCCGAGCTCGAGCGCAGCCTCGGCGTCGGGTTGCTGACGCTCGTCTGGGTGATCCTCGCGTACATGATCTCCTCGACCGTGCTGGTGCTCACCGCCGGTCGGCTGTCCGACCTCTTCGGCCGCAAGCAGGCCTACGTCGGCGGCTTCGTCGTCTTCGCGCTCGCTTCGCTCGGCGCCGGCTTCGCCAACGGCGGGACCGAGCTGATCCTCTGGCGCATCGTCCAGGGCGTCGGCGGCGCCTTCCTGTTCGCCAACGCGGCCGCGCTCGTCACCGACGCGTTCCCGCGCGAGCAGCTCGGCGTCGCGATGGGCACGAACACGATGGTCGCCGCGGTGGGGCTCGTGCTCGGCCCGGTGCTCGGCGGCGCACTCGTCGAGATCTCCTGGCACTGGGTGTTCTGGTTCAACGTGCCGCTCGGTTTCGCCGGCGCGATCTGGGGCTTCCTGATCCTGCACGAGCTGGCGCGGCGCGACACGCAGCGCGGCCTCGACGTGCTCGGCACCATGACCTTCGTCGCCGGCCTCACCGGACTCGTGCTCGGCATCTCGCGCGGGGGCATCAACGGCTGGAACGACCCGATCGTGATCGGCGGCCTGATCGCCGCGGCGATCCTGCTGCCGTTGTTCGTGCTGATCGAGCACCGCGGCCGCGCGCCGATGCTGGACCTGACGATCTTCCAGAACCGTCTCTTCGCGGCCGCCACCGGCGCGGCGTTCATCAACGGGCTCTCGCGCTTCGCGCTGATGTTCGTGTTCGTCTTCTACTACCAGGGCGCCCAGGGCGACGACCCGATCACCGCCGGCATCAAGCTGGCGCCGATGGCGCTCGGCATGCTCGTCTCCTCGCCGCTCGCCGGGCTCTGGGCGGATCGCCACGACTCGCGCTGGCTGGCGGCCTGGGGCATGATCGTGACCGCGGCCGGCCTGGCGCTGATGGTGACGCTGGAAGCCGGCAGCCCCTACTGGCAGAGCGGCCTCTGGCTGCTGATCGTGGGCGTGGGCTCGGGCATGTTCAACTCCCCCAACACCGCCGCGATGATGGGCACCGTGCCGCCCCAGCGCCGCGGCATCGCCGCCGGCGCGCGCATGATGCTGCAGAACACCGGCGCGGTGCTGTCGATCGCCTTCGTGATCGCGGTCGTGACCTCGTCGATCCCCAAGGACGTGTTGTTCGCGATCTTCTCCGGGTTGGCGACGGGGCTGAGCGACGCGCAGCTGGCGCCGTTCATCCACAACATGCACGTCGCGCTGCTGGTGCTGGCGCTGGTGTCGCTCGTCGGCGCCGGCGTGTCGCTATTGCGGCCGCGGCAAGAAGGCGCACGCATGGCCGCCGGCCCCCCACGAGCGGCGACCGTCGAGGAGGTCCCTTCGTGAGCGACGCTCCCCCTTCGCGCGCACACGACGCGGGTCTGCTGCGCATCGGCCAGGTCGCCGAGCTGACGGGCACCACCCCGCGCACGATCCGCTACTACGAGGAGATCGGCCTGCTGGGTGCCGCGCCCGAGCGCGAGCGCGGGTCGCACCGCATCTACGAGCAGGCGGACGTCGAGCGGCTGCGGGAGGTGCTGCGACTCAAGCGCCTGCTCGGTCTCTCGCTCGAGGAGCTGCGCGAGCTGTCGGCCGAGGAGGCCGCCCGCGCCGCGCGCCTGCGCGAGTGGCACGGCGGCGTCGAGGATCCGGTGCGGCGGCGCGAGATCCTCGAGGAGGGCCTGCACTACACCGAGCGCCAGCTCGGGCTCGTGCGCCGGCGACGGGACGAGCTCGACGCGCTCGAACAGGAGGTGGTGGCCAAGCGCCGCCGCCTGCGCTCACGCTTGCGCGAGCTGACGCGGGACGCCGCGACCAGCGAGCGCTAGCTCGGCTCGCGGGCCGCGGCGGTCGGGCTCGCCGCCGGCTGCCTCCCGAGCCAGTCCCGCAGCTGCTCGTAGACGGCCGGATGGTTGAGGAGCGCAAGGTGGTGCGCCCCGCCGAGCGCGAAGCCGTCCTCGTCGCGGAAGCCGATGCGCCGGCTGCGGGAACGCCCGGAGGCGCTGCCGCTGAGCACGAGCGCGTCGCCGAGCAGGCGGCCGAGCGGATGGTGAGCGTCGCGGGTGATCGTGGCGGCGACGAAGCAGTGGGTGGCGTGCGGGAGCAGCGGCACCTCCTGGCGCGCGGCCGCGCGCAGCGCGTCCGGGTCACAGTCGCGCCAATCCTGGTCGACGAGCGAGCCGTGGCGCAGGTCGCGGATGCCGCCGCTGCGCCGGCCGAGGAAGTTGCCGAACGGGCGCGTCTCGGGCAGGGCGCGCAGCGCCGCGGTCGCGACGTGGACGCCCTGGGCGAGCGGGGCGCCGAGGTGGGGCGAGCCGAGCGAGATCACGTGACGCACGCGCTCGACCCAGGCGGCACCGTCCTCAGCGGCCTGGTGACAGGCGCTGCGAGCGACCAGCCCGCCCATCGAGTGCCCGACCAGCGCGACCTCCTCGACCTCGATCGGCCAGTGCTCGACCACCTGCTCGAGCACGTCGGCGAGCGAGCGGCCGTTCTCGGAGACGTGACGGCCGCTGTTGTAGCGGACGTCGACCGGCGTGAAGCCGAGGTCGCGGGCGAGGCGGGTGGCATGGGTCTCCCCCGTCTCGCCAGCCCCGAGCCGCCAGGCGAACTCGGTCTCCATCAAGCCGTGGAGGAAGACCACGAGCCGAGACGTGGCCGCCGGGTAGGCCGCCGCGAGGGAGTCGCGATCGGTTCCTACCGGGTGCCCGTCCACGCGGAGGGCGAGCGGCTGCTGCAGCGGGCTGCCCTCGTGCTCGAGCTGGTCGCCGATCAGGCCGTTGACGGCCGCGAGCACGCCGGCTCCGGCGGGCGTCGCCGAAAGCTCGGACTCCCCCGCGCGCGTCGCGGCGAGCGCCCGCACCGCGCCACGCCCGGCGACCGCGGCGCCGCCGCGCACAGCCGAGTAGACCCCGGCGCTGATCGCGTCATGCAGAAGGCGGGCGGGGACGGCCCCAGGGCCCGAGGCCTCGAAGACACGCTTGGCGATCGCGCGATGGACGTCACCGATGCCGCCGACGCCACGAGCGATCTCCTCGAATGCCAGCCGCAGGGCGGCGGAAGCCTCGGAGTGCGGTGTCGCCACGTCGAGATCCGGAGCCATCTCGATCAATCCCTACCCGGAGACGGCCATCCGGTTTCGCGGGCATGCGAAGAGCGGCGCTCGCGCCGCCCTCATGGGAGGACTTCGTCCTAGTAGTCGCCGACCTGGGCGCGCTGAACTCGCGCGAGCGCCTCGTGCACTCGCGCGGACGCGGCGAGCATGTCCTTCTCGGCGCCTGAGATCGCAAGCTCGTAGACCGCGCGCTCGTCCGGCTCGGCCAGCTCCCACTGGCGAGCGAGCCGACCGATCAGCTCACGCGACTCGGCCCGATCCGCCAGCGCGCGCTGAAAGCCTGCCCGCTCCCGCTCGATCGCCCGACGTGTGGCTTCGTCCAATGCCATACGGGAGCTATACCCCCCGCGTCGGTCGTTTCATGCACCGCAGTATGGCTAAGCCGCATTCTGGGCCGATTTTCGTCCCCTGCTCCGCTCAGGACGGAGTCCGACATCCTCCCATTTCTGATACTTATAGTCTTCTGATGCCTTCGACAGCGCGAGCAGAGCGGCTGCCACAGCTGAACGCGGTATTGCGGTCTCCCCCGCAATGCGAGCTTCGGGCGTACCATTCACCAAGGCTCGTGAGTGACGATCCACTCAACATCGACCGCGAGACGTGGCGGCTCCTGAACCAGGAGAAGCGCCGGCTCCTGCGCACCACAGGCATGACGGTGGAAGAGAAGCTCCGCCGAGGGCAGCGCCTCTCCGCCCAAGCCGCAGCGTTCCGTCGCTCGATCGTCCACGATGAGCCACACGCCAGTCGACCCTGATCTCGTCGGCATGACGAGCGCCTTCTTGCGCGCCGGAGCCGACTTCGTCGTCATCGGTGGCTTCGCCGTGATCGCCAACGACTATGTGCGCGCCACGGAGGACGTCGACCTGCTGATTCCCGACGACGACGCCAACGATGGCGCACTGGACCGAGCGCTGCTCGAACTTGGCGCAAGCTGGGCCAACACCGAGAAGCCCTACGAACAAGGCGGCGTCGCCGGCCGCGAGCACAGCCGGCTCTGGACCGAACATGGCCTGGTCGACCTGTTGCGCGAGGGCGCACCGCCGCTCGACTTCGCGACGGTGAAGGCACGGTCGCTGCGCAGCGACCTCGGCAGCGGCGAGTTCCACGTGGCCGGTCTTGCCAGTCTCGTCGCCTTCAAGCGCCTCGCCGGCCGTCCGCGGGACCGCTCGGATCTCGCAGAGCTGGAGGCCATCCACGGCCCCCTGCCGGTCGATCCGGTGCCCGGCCTCGATTCGTAGAGAGCGCTCACACGAGTGGATTCGTCCAGGAGAGTTCGCTGAAGCGGGCGAAGTCCGTGTCGGCGGAGTAGAGCGTGAGGCCGTACTCGAGCGCGAGCGCGGCGAGCTGGGCGTCGACGACGAGGTCGGCGCCGATCTCATAGCGGACGATGAGGTCTCCGAGCACGTGGGCGTGCTCGGATCCTGGCTGAGGAATCCAGGCCACGGGGGCGGCCAGCCAGTCGCGGATGCGGTCCCAGGCGACAGTGGGGGACAGCGGCCGCTCGAAGACGCGGGGGTGCGTTGCCATGCGGAGAAAGGCGCCAAGGCTCTGCCACGGAAGACCCACTCGGCGCGGGCCGTTGAGCTGCTCGGTCAGCCAAGCGGATGCCGCCTCGTGCTGCGTGCTGCTCCTGTTGGCCGCGTAGAGGAGCAGGTTCGCGTCGACCAGCATCAGCGCCGGGAGGCGTCGTCGAGCATCCCGAGCACCTGGCCGACGTTCGAGACGTCGAGGCCTGGCCCGAGGTCGTGCGACTTCTGGCGGAACGGCTTGGGAGCGGTGCGCGTCACGGTCAGGCCATTGCGAATCAGCGTGTTGACGGCCTCGCTGAGCCCGAGTGAGCGCTCGCGGCGCAGCCGCTCGACGGCGGCTGCGACGTCGTCGGCAAGGGTGATCGTCGTGCGCATGGCTTCAGCCTAGAGCATCACGATGCACTCTCCTTAGCATCTCGATGAGAAGGCGTTGTAGGCGCTTGCACTCTCGTAAAGTCGCCGGAAGCGGTTTCTCGCCCCTCCCGGCGCGGCCAGGTTGCGGGGCGCCGGCTGCTCTGTGCGGCGCCCCGGGTGGTGCGAGTCGTTTCTAGTTCGTCAGGCGCTGTGCGGTGTGCGCGGCGCGGGTGGCGAAGACGTAGGTGCCGATGCGGTGGATGAGCCCGGCGGCGTGGAGGCGCTCGATGGCGTCCTCGGTGTCGCAGGTCTCGATCTCGCCGCTGGCGGCGGTCTGGGCGCTGGAGGTCAACGAGCGACAGAGCTCGCCGATCGACCAGAGGCCCGGGTGGTCATGGACGAGAAGGCCGAGGAGCGCCTCGTCGAAGCTGTCCTCGGCGGTGCCGGCGCAGGGCGCCGGGTTAGGGTTGCGATGCATGGGAAGTGTCCCTTCCTGTGCCGGGCCCCGGGCGGTTGCACCCGCGCCGGGGCCGATTTGTTGGTGTGAGCAGATAAACCTAGGTGGAAGGGCGGATGGACGGGTGGGGGATGTCGCATGCGAGCACGTCGGCCACCAGCGCGTCGACGCGATCCGCGGCGGAGGCCCAGGTGAGCGCGCCGGCGCGCTCGCGGCCGGCGGCGATCAGGCGCTCGCGAGTGGGCTCGAGCGCGGCGTCGAGCAGCGCCCGGGCGAACGCGTCGGCGTCGTCCGGGTCGACGAGCGTCGCCGCTCCGGCGCATGCCTCGGGCAGGGCGGCGCGATCGGCGGCGACGACCGGCGTCCCGGCCGCCATCGCCTCGATGCAGGGCAGTCCGAAGCCCTCGTAGAGCGAGGGCATCGCGAACGCCTTCGCGTTGGCGTAGAGGCCGGGGAGCGCCTCGTCGGGGACGTAGCCCAGGCGGCGTGCGGCCGTCCCGCCCTCGGTGCGCAGATAGCGGCGGCCCGATCCGGCGATGACGACGTCGAGGCCCTCGCGCGCGAGCCGTGGCGCGATGGTGTCGAGCAGGGCGAAGTTCTTGCGAACGCTGTCGGTGCCGACGGCGAGGACGTAGGGGCGGGCGCAATCGGGCGCCGCCACGGAGGGCGCGCTCGCTGCGAAGCGGTCGTCGACCCCGGGCGGCACCACGGCCAGCCTCGCTGCCGGCAGCTCGAGCAGCTCTCGCAGCTCGTCGGCGACGAACTGCGACGGCACGAGCACGAGCCTCGCACCGCGAGCGACCCGCGGGAGGACGAAGCGGTGCCAGCCGGCGTAGGTGCGCCCGTACCACTCCGGTCCGCGCAGCGGCGCCGCGTCGTGGACCACGACGACGTTGCGCCGGCTTGCCAGCGGGGCGAGGTTGGCGGGCGACAGGATCAGCCGCGCCCGCCGTCCCGCGAGCGGGAGCAGGCCCTGCTCCCACAGGTGCCCGGCGCGATGGGCCAGCCCGGCGGGCGGAGCCAGCATGCGATAGCGATCGGGGCGCAGTTGCGGCAGCCGCTCGCTCAGCTCGCGCGCCCAGCGCTCGACGCCGCCGAGCTCGCGTCGCCGGGCGGCGCGGGCGTTGACGATCACCGGCGCGTCGCTCATGCGGCTCAGGGCGCCGACTCGCCGTGCAGCGCGTCGAGCTGCCTGCGCTCGCGGATCGCAGGCTGACGGACAAGCCGCTTCAACGCGATGCGATCGCGGAACGTCGCGGCCTGGAGCACGCGGTCGGCGTGCGCGCGCAGCGCTCCGCGGCGCTCACGGACGACCGCGGCTCGGCGTCGCGCGAGCAGCTCGATCGGCTCCCCGCCGAACGCGGCATGAGTCGAATGGGCGCCGCGATGGAGGACGCGGGCCGCCGGCCAGAACCTCGTGCCGCGCTGCGCATCGGCCACGCGCAGGCCGAGATCGAGGTCCTCGCCGTACATGAACGTGCGCTCGTCGAACGGACCGAGGCGACGCAGCATGTCGGTGCGAGCGATCAGCGCGCAGCCGACGCCCCAGCCGACCGGCCGCGGACCGACCCCGCGCCACGGCTCGACCACCGCGCCGAGCGCACGCGGCAGCAGCTGACCGGGAAGCAGCGCGTGCACGGCGAGCGCAGCCGTTCCGGGCGAGCGCTGCGCGCTGTCCTGACGTCCGCCCCCGTCTGGACGCAGCACGAGCGGCGCGAGCAGATCGTCCGGTCGCCGGGCGAGCTCGCGGACGGCCGCCTCCAGGGAGGCGTCCAGCAGCTCGACGTCGGGATTGAGCAGCACGGTCACCGGCCGTCGCGCCGCCGCCATGCCGGCGTTCACGCCCCGCCCGAAGCCCACGTTGCCGGCGAGCGAGAGCACGTCTGCGACGCCACCGCGCCAGGCCCCGGCCACCTCGACCCCCTGGTCGGTCGACCCCGAATCCACCACGACCACCTGGGCCGCCGGCAAGTACCGCTCGACCGAGCGCAGCAGCGCCTCGAGCTCTCGCTGGGACTGGTGGATGACGGTCACGATCGCGAGCTCCTCGCCGGCGCGGCGCCCGGTCGCGGCCGAGCGCGGCGACCACGGACGATCTCCCCCACCGAGGCGCTCGATCGTCGTCGTGAAGCGACGACAGGTCGCTTGGACGTCGAGCGTCCGCTCGGCGTGCGCCCTGGCCGCCTTCGCCATGGCGCTCGCGGTGGCCTCGTCTCCGAGCGCGCGCACCAGCGCGGCAGCCGCCGCGTGCGGATCGCCGGGCTCGTAGAGGGCGGCGCAGCCCGCGTCGACGATCTCGGCCGGACCGCAGCTGTCGGGCGCGACGACGGGCAGCCCGCTCGCGAGCGCCTCGGCGACGACCATGCCGTACGGCTCGTGATCGGAGCAGTGCAGCAGGCAATCCGCACGCCGCAAGGCAGGACGAGGATCCGCCAGCGAGCCGGCCAGGTCCACCCGGCCCGCGAGGTCCGGCCGCTCGGCACGCGCCCGCAGCTCGGACAGCAGACGCTCGCCGTCGGCGCCGATCGGCCGGCCCAGCACGCGCACCCGCAGGTCCGGGAGCTCGCGCGCGGCGAGCGCGATCGCCTCGAGCGCCAGGTCCGGTCGCTTCCAGCGCTCGATCGCACCGAGCACGAGCGCCTCGCGCGAGCGGCTGTCGCCATCGGGGCTGCCCGGCTCGAAGCGCTGCAAGTCGACCCCGAGCGGCACGATCTGGACGCCCAGGGTGCCGCTGGGATCGAGATCGCGTGCGACGCAGCGCGAGCAGGCGGTGACGGCGTCGGCCCGCGCTGCCGCCAGTCGCACGGCCTGCGCGATCCGCGGACCGGGCAACAGGTCGTGATGCTGGAACAGCCACGGCGGCCGGTTGCGACGGCGCGGATAGGCGGCGCCGAGCACCAGGGCGGCACGCATGCCCCAGGCCAGCACGACGTCGGGTCGCTGCCCGGCCACGATCTCGCGGACCTCCAAGGCGTGGGCGGCCAGTCGCAGCGGCATCGCGATCCTGTCACGAGGGCTGCGACGCAGCTCGAGGCTGCGCTCGGTCAGCTCGAACACGCCCAGTCCCTGCTCGCGTGCGGCTCGAGCCAGGGGACCGCCGGGACACGCGAGCAACGGCGGCTCGGGAAGACGCGTGGCGATCTCGAGCAGCACCCGCTCGGCACCGCCGAGCAGACCGGAGTAGCTCACCGCCAGGGCCGACACCGCGCGGGACGCTACCGACCGCGTTGGGAGTGAGGGGATGGAGGCGATGACCACAGCTCTAGAGTCGGCGCAATGTCCCCACTCCCCGCGCGCCGGCTTGGAGACTCCGAGCTCGAGGTCTCGGCCGTCGGGCTCGGCTGCAACAACTTCGGCCGGCGCCTCGACCTGGAAGGCACGCGCGCCGTGGTCGACGCGGCACTCGACGAAGGCATCGACTTCTTCGACACCGCCGACATCTACGGCGGCGCGGGCGAGAGCGAGCAACTGCTCGGCGAGGTGCTGCAAGATCGCCGCGACCGGGTGCTGCTGGCGACGAAGTTCGGCATGCGGATGGGCGCCGCCGCGAACCCGCCCGACCTGCCGCGCGGCTCGCGCGAGTACATCCGCTGGGCCGTCGAGGGCTCGCTGCGCCGGCTGCGAACCGAGACGATCGACCTCTACCAGTACCACGAGCCCGACGGCACGACCCCGATCGAGGAGACCCTCGGCACGCTCGACGAGCTCGTGCGCGAGGGCAAGGTCCGCTACGTCGGCTGCTCGAACGTCTCTGCCGCCCAGCTGGAGGACGCCGAGCGGATCGCGGGCGAGCGCGGCTGCGCGCGCTTCGTCTCGGTGCAGAACCAGTACAGCCTGCTCGAGCGTGGGCTGGAAGCGGACGTTGCGCCGGTCGCCGAGCTCCTCGGCGTCGGCATCCTGCCCTTCTTCCCGCTCGCCAGCGGACTGCTGACCGGCAAGTACCGCCGCGGCGAGGCCGCCCCCGAGGGCACGCGCCTGCATGGTCGCGACACGATTGCCAGCGACGACCAGTTCGAGCTGATCGAGGCGCTGCAGGCCTACGCCGACGAGCGCGGGCAGAACCTGCTGACGGTGGCGATCGCCGGCCTGGCGGCGCAGCCCGGCGTAGCGTCGGTGATCGCCGGCGCGACCAAGCCGGAGCAGGTGCGCCAGAACGTCGCCGCGCTCGAATGGCGGCCGAGCGCAGGGGACTTGCGCGCGCTCGACGAGGTCGCGCCCACGCCGCGAAGCTAGCGCTCGACCCCCTGCAAGCCAGCCGCTCGGGCCAAGCGCTCCAGCGCACGCTCGAACGCCGCGTCCAACGCGGCCGAAGCGCGCACGCCCGGCTCGCGATGGAACGCCAGCACCCGCAGTAGGCCCCGCTTGCGGTCGGCCTTGAGATCCGCGCGCCCGACGATCCTGTCGCCGCGCAGCAACGGCAGCACGTAGTAGCCGTAGATCCGCTCCGGCGCCGGCTTGTAGATCTCCATCACGTACTCGAAGCCGAACACGCGCCGAGCGAACGGGCGGTCCCAGAGCAGATTGTCGAAGGGCGAGAGCAGCACGGCACCGGGCGAGACGTCCTCTCGCAGCGGCTCGCCGCCCGGGACGAGCACGGGTGGGCCGTCGTCGACGACCTCCAGCCGCCGCAGCTCTCCGCAGGACACGAGCGCCTCGACGTGGGGGCGCACGGTCGCCATGCGGCCGGGCAGGCGATAGTGCTCGGCGATGCCGGACTCGGTCAGCGCCCCGCGCGCCCGCACCGCCCGCAGCACGAGGCCGCGGATCGCCTCGTCGAAGCTGGGCTCCGGCGTGTCGAGCACAGCGCGCGGGATCACTCGCTCGGTGAGGTCGTACAGCCGCTGGAAGCCCTGCCGGCCCGCGATCGAGAGGTCGCCGCGATCCCAGAGCGCGTCGAGCACCTTCTTGGCCGGCTTCCAGTTCCACATGCCGCCCATGCCACCGGCCTTCTCGCCCTCGAAGTGCCGCGAGCCGAGCGGGCCGCGCGCGCCGATCTCCTCCAGCACGTGCTCGACGACCTCGGGGTGCTCGCCGAGCGCCCGCTCGTGCGTGCCCCAGTGGCCGCGCCCGTTCATGCGCCAGCGAAACAGCGGGAAGTCCTCGACCGGCAGCAGGCAGGCCTCGTGGGCCCAGTACTCGAACACGCGCCCTTGCCCCAGCAGCGTGGAGACGGCGCCCTTCGAATAGACGCCGATGCGCGAGGTGAGCGCGATGCGGTGGCTGCGCTCGACGGTCGAGATCGAGTCGAGCTGTACGCACGACAGCCGACGGATGGCCGCCTCGACGTCATCGGCGGACGCGCGCCGGAAGCGCGTCGCGAAGCCCTGATGGGCGACGACATGGCGCCGCAGCGCGGCGAGCGAGATCGTGGGGTCCGACACGTGCGCGCCGCAACGCTAGCGGGCGGCGCCAGCGGGTTTCAGACGCCTGCGGGCGGCGCTGGTCGGCCCGCCGGCTAGCGCGGCACCACCCCGCCCCTCGGCACCTCAGCGCGATCTCTCCGCTCCGGGGCGAAGCGATAGCCGATGCCGAAGTGCGTGTGGACCATGACCCAGTCCGGTGCCGCCCCATCGAACTTGAGGCGGATCTTGCCCACGACGGCGTCGACCGATCGATTGCGGTAGCTCATCGGCCCGCCCCAGACGCGCTCGTAGAGCGCGTTGCGAGGCACGACCGCATCGGGCCGAGCGGCCAGCACGGCCAGCACCTCGAACTCGCGCCGAGTCAGGTGCACGCGCTTGCCGTCGACGAAGACGCCGTACTCGGCCGGCCGCAGCTCCACGGGCCCGGCGCGCACGACCCTCTGCTCGTGTCCGTCCATCCCTGGACCGCGACCATCGATGGGGCGGCTGGCCGTCAGTCGATCTCCTCGCCGATCCCGCCCTGCACCTTGTTGAAGGCGCAGCGGAAGCTCTCGGGCTGCACCAGCTCCTTGCCCCCCGCGAAGCCGCCACGGTTGCGGTTGTCGTAGACGGTGACGTACTGGAGCGTGTCGGGCGCAGGGTCCGCAGGTGCCGGCACCGGATCGGGCTCACCCGCCCGCGGGTTGCCGCGGGACCCGGGGGTCACCCCCTGGGAGCCGGCGGCGGTGCCGCCCGACGTCGTTGTGATCAACGTCGCGGACATCTCGCGGCGGTCCCTCAACCCGTCCGACGGGTCCTCGTCGATCGCCGCGGTGAGCCGGTTGTCGTCGATGTTGCCGGCGAGCTTCACGCGGTCGACCGCGCTCAGCAGCTGCGCCGCCGTGGGCAGGTAGCCACCCAGCTCGCCGCAGCGGCGGACCGCGTAGAAGTAGTCGTTGCGCCCGATCTCCTCGCCGCTCACCTCGACGAACGTCGACATCAGGCACCAGCTGCCCATGTCGACGGTCTCGGCCGAGCAGCGGTCGCGCCACTCACTCGCCGGGCGGCCGTTGAGCCGGCGGGCGTTGGGCACCGTCGGGATCGCGCGCGCCGGCAGGCGCCGGTTGCGGTTCAGCCGCACCACGCCGTTGGGCAGGGGCTTGGGGCTGACCCGGAAGGGCAGCGCGCTGAGCGGGATCTTGGCTCGCTCGTCGAGCACCAGCGGGCGGTTGGGACGCGGCTTGGCGCTCGCCCCGGCGAGCACGTCGCGGGCGGCGTCGGCGACGCCCGTCAGCGACAGGACGATGGCGACGAAGCCGAGCGCCCAGCCGCCGTGACGAACCAGCGTGTCCTTCATCGGATCCTCCTTCGATCGAAGCTTCGGTTGGCCGCGCGCGCCGGGACCGCGATCGGCCGTCGTCCGCCCCGCCCCGCCCCGCGGATGCCGGCGCCCGCCAGCGCCAGCACGACCACGGCGGCGTAGATCAGGCCGCCGGGGATGCGCTGGTCGGCGTCGGGCTCGTAGCGCGAGAACGCGTTCTCGGTCTCGACCGCGGCCTCCTCCTCCTTCTCCTTCTGCGCCGCACCGGCGGTCTGGATCACGCTCGAGCTGACCGGCACGGGCGCGCTCGTGGAGGGCGGGATCGGCCGGCCGGAGACCGGCGGCGGCGGGAAGATCGCTACGAGCGGCGCCGCGAGCACGGCCGGCAGCAGCGGCGGCGGCGGACGCACCGGCCGCGGTGCGGGCAGCATCGCCAGCGGCAGGAGCGGCGGCAGCGCGGGCGGCGCGAACGTCGGCAACGGAGTCTCGGCAGGCGGCCCGGGAGGCGGTGGCGGCGGCTCGGGTTGCTCGCTGGGCCGGGTGGGTGCCGGCCGCGGGCTGAAGCGCGAGGGGTTGAGCGGCACCGTGCCGCAGGGGCGCTGGACGCTGCCGGCCTGCACCGTGACGGGGGCGGCGGTGCGGAGCCCGCCCGCCTCGAGCGTGACCGTGGTCGTGCCGGCGTTGAACGCGCACAGCAGATTCGAGGTCGAGTCCGGGATCGGCTTGTCGGTCTGCGGGTCGAGCAGCGGCTTGCGCAGGTTGTCCGAGGCCGGATCGCGGCGGACGAAGTCGGCGATGTCGGGATCGGAGGAGGCGAAGCGGTGCTCCGGCTCGAGGCGACCGGGGCAGGGGGCGGAGAGCGCGCAGGGCTCCGCCGGCAACTCGACGTAGGACGAGCCGTCGGCGGCGGTCGGCCCGCTGGGAAGGAATGCGATCCGGCGCCCTCCCCGCGGTCGCCGGCCAAGCCCGCGGAAGAGCGCCGGCTGGCTGCGCCGCAGCAGGGTTCCGTCGACGGCCTCGATCGCCAGCTCCTCGACCAGCGGGAGCAGGCGCAGGCGCACGGGAGCCTGGTTGGTGTCCGGATCACGCTTGGATGCGTCCACCTCGACGAGACCGAGTCCCGAGGTCCCGTACCGCGAATCGCTTGGGGCACCCTGGTATCCGAGCGTGCCGAGGCCGTGCTCCGGCAGCTGGCGATCGGCACCCCCCGCCGGGATGAGGCTGCTGCGCGCCTGCTCCGGGCGGTCGTAGAGATATGCGGACGCCCCGCCGTCTCGGAGGACGGCCGCGACGGCGTCCGCGTCGGCCGCCATGTTGGCTTGGTCGTCGTCGTTGAACCTCGAGTTGAGGTCGCGGTGGCCCATGACCAGCGCGGGGGTCCTCGCTTGGCGAGCGATGGCGAGCTGGTCCCGAAGCCAGGCGAGCTGCCCGCCGGGCTCGATCGGAACCTGGTGCGGATCCGACGCGCCGAGTGACCCGCGCGAGTTGTCGATCACGATCACGCGCACGCCTCCCAGCTCGAAGGCGTAGTGCGTGCGAGCGCCGCCCGGCGCTCCGAACGGACTCGGGAAGCCCGCGAAGGCGGCGCTGAACGCTCCCGACTGCCCAGCGAGGGAGTCGCCCGTGCCGACCACCGCGAACACGGGCAACGCAGGGGACGGCGTCAAGAGCTGGGCAAGTCGAGCCTCCTCCTCGATCGAGGCAGGCGAGCCCCCGACCTCGGGGTTCGCACGGTCGGGCGGCGCCACGCGCCCCCCCGTGTACAGGAACGCCCGCGGGCCGTTGGGCTGCGCGGCTAGCACCCCCGCTCGCCGTACGGCGGCGGTGAGCGCGCGATCGGGGCCGAGCCCGAGCGACGCGTAGTCAGCGCATGCCCGCACGCATTCGGCGTGTCCACCCACCGCAAAGCGCGTCGGTCCCGGCGACAGCGGTATCGAGGCAGGCTCGGTGCCGGCTCCGCTCGTGGGCTGGGCTCCGTAGCGATAGGCCGCCGCCGTTCGCGCCGACGTCGCGCCATCGTCCGCGCTCGGCGTGTCGTAGTACGCGCCGGTCCAGCCGCCCACGGCCCAGCCCTCTCCGGCCGCGTCGAGGGCGAACGCCAGCACGGGGTCTCCCCGAGGGGGGAGGTCCTGCAGCTGTGCGAAGGACGCGTCGAGCTCCTCATGCTGATCGTCGCGCCATCCGCTCGCCGTCTCGCGGATCACCTGACCCCCGAACGGGGGATCAGTGGGCGCGAAGGGGGGCGCCGGGAAACCGGGGACCGGCGGCTCCACCACGTCGTTCGGAGCCGGATACTGCTCGCGCATGGCGGACACGACCGCCCGCACGCGCCCGTCTTCGCGTATCGCCGCCACGGCTACCGGCACGCGGCCCAGGAGCGGCTGGTCGGTGAAGCGCCAGGGACCGCCGCCGACGTCGCGCGCGAGCACGAAGGAGCTGCCGGCCACGACAGCCCCACCGTCCGGAAGCCCGGCAACTGCGAGGGGGACGCGCCCGTCCCCAAGCTCCGAGAGCTTCGCCTCCGCGCCTTCGTCCACATGCCAGCCGGCACCGTCGTTCACGATCACATGCCGGCCTGCCACCGCGATCGCCTGAGCGCCGGCGAACGCGATCGCGCGCACGTCCACCGGACCGCCGAGACGCCCTTCGGAGCTCAGCTTGGCGGCGGGGGTCTCGGGCAGCGGCTCGGGATCCCAGCCCTTGCCGTAGCTCAGCAGCGTGCCCCGCTCCCCCACCGCATAGCCCCGCTCGGGGTTGCCCGGCTGGAAGGCCACGCCGGTGAGCTCGCCGTCGAAGTTCGGCGGCGCCCCCGGATCCTGCTCCCAGAGACCGAGGGACTCGCGCCAGCGCCAGATCGTGCCAAGCTCGCCGACCGCGTAGGCACGCCGCGGCGTCGGCCACGCGACCCCGCGCAGGTCCGGCCGCCGTACGGCGCCGACCGAGCTGAGCAGGAACTCCGGCTGCCAGCCGACCCCGGCCTGGTAGCGCACGACGGTCCCGTCGAGTCCCACGGCGAGCGCCCGAGCGTCGAGGCTGCCCGGCGACATGCCCGGCTCGGCCGCGATGGCCGTCAGGGGCCGGCGCACCGGTAGCGGCCATGCCGCCAGCCGGCGGGGATCGGGATGGCGGGTGACGTGCACTCCCCCTTGCAGCCAGCCCTCGTCTGGCGCGGCGAACGCAGCGCTGCCCGCGCCCGGCTGACCGCCGCCGGGCCGCCGAGCGAACCGCCACGCGCCGCCGTCCTGCACGAGCTCGAGATAGCTCCCGTTCGGAGCATCGTGTCCGGGCGGAATCGGGTTGACGATGATCCGCTGCCCGAATCCGGGACCAGCCCACGCGAAGCTCTGGTGGCCCGGACCCGAGTCGGTCCCGAAGCGAGCGTCGAACGGGCGGGTCGGATCGCAGAGGGGGGCCGGGCCGTTGCACCAGCTCGTGAGCTCGCCGGACTCCCGGAGGAAGAAGGTGAAGTTCCGCCGTTCCCCCTGCCAGTCGAACGTCCCGTCCACCCACACGCCGTCGGCCGTAGCGGTCAGCGGCTCGGCGAGGCGATGGCCGTTCGCGCCCAGCGCGGTCACCCCGCCGCCGGGCTCGCGGCTGCCGAATCCGTTTGGGAGACCCTGCTGGGCAACCCAGCGAGCGGCTCCCCCTGCAGTCGTACGGCGAAACAGCAGCACGCCGAGACCCGAGTCCTCCGGGGGCTCCGCCAGCAGCCACACGTTCTCGGAGTCCCCCGCCGACAACGCCAGGACCCTCAGCTCGGCCAACTCGGTGGGCAGCGACTCGTCGGTGGCGCACCCCGCAGGAGGAGGGATCGCGGGGGTCTGCGACCGATCCGTCACGCATAGCGGCTCGCGCGCCCACGCGGCTCCGTCCCAGTGCAGGACGGCGCTCTCGACGGGCGGACCGAGCGCGCCGGCGTAGACCTCCGCGTGCCCATCGACGTCGGCGACCGCGACCGGCGTCCGCTCGACGTCGGTAAGGCGCTCCCCCGGCAGCAGCGTCGTCGCCGGCGGGTCGGGCAGGCGCCGAAACGTGCCCCCCGGATCTCGTGCGAGCACCGCCGCGCGATCTATCTGCCCGAGCTCGTCGCCGAGCAGCACCGCGCTGCCTCCGGGTGCCACGCGCGCTCCTCGCTGCGCCGGCTGGATGCCCTTGTACGGCGCGCCGTCGATCGTGCGCGGCGTCTGCTCCATGCGCCAGCCAGTCGTCCGCGTGTGGCGCACCAGCACGAGCTGTCGGGCGTCTCCGTTCTCGACCGGAGCGAAGTCGAGTCCGGCCGGACGATGCTCGTCCCCCGCGAGCACGGTCCATGCCCAGGTCTCCGCGACCCCGCCGTTCGTCGTCGCGCCGAACGGAGTCGCTCGCGTGCTGAGCGCAGCGTCCGACTGCAGCACGACGTCGCCGGGCGTCTCCTGACCCCCCGCGGACGAGCCTGTCAGGGCTGCCGCGACGAGCACTCCCAGGACACCGATCGCGCCGCCTGCCAGGCGCAGGGGATGACGACGTCTGCGCCCGGTCATCCACGGCCCGTCCGCCGCGAAGAGCCGGTCGTGACGAACGTCTCCTCGGGAGCCGAGCCTCCGCGCCGACAGGTCGGGCGCGTGAGCTCCCGCGTGCGGAAGCGCAGGCGCTGGGGGAAGCGGTCGCGGCGGACCTGCATCTCCAGCGTATGGCGTCCGCGCCGGAGCCTGCGGGCCGACGAGCGACCGACCAGCCGCTTGCCGCGAAAGCCCACCAGCTGGACACGAGCGCGACGGCGCAGGCGGACCGTGACCTCGAGGACGAGGCGCGTACGACCCCGCACGGCGCTGCGCACCACGTCTACCAGGGCGGGTCGGGGCTGGCAGCGCCGCGGCTGGCGGGGCGCCGAGGGGGGCGGCTTGGGCAGCTCGATCGGGGGCGGGGCGAAGAGCAGCGAGTCGTCGACCGGCAGCGCGTCGGGAACGACCTGCGGGATGGCTTCGTTCGGTCGCTCGCGGATCACCTCCGAGAACGCCGGGTCGACGTCTTGCGGGGGCTGCGGTCCCGCAGGGTCGGTGTAGTGATAGAGGATGCCGCGGTAGGTGGCGAGCCAGCACTCGGTCACCGACGCGCAGTCGATCTTCGCAGCCGCTCCGTCGAGCTTGTCGGAGAAGCCGGTGAACTCGTCGAGGACGGCGCCGGTCGGCGAGAGCCTGACCACGGAGGGCCGTCCGCGGGACAGGTCGCCGAAGGCCGGCTGCGCGACGACCCACGCGTCGGCCGAGCCTGGGATCGCGGCGACGTCGGTGAAGCGCTCGTTGGGGTCGAAGTGCCCGGGAACGAGCGGCACCTCCTGCCAATCTCCTCCGGCGTAGTGCGCCGCGACGGGCCCCCGCGACACGAGCGGCGCGCCCCCGCCGACCGCCCAGACCTCGTCGCCGTCCACGTCGAGGGCGTTCAGCTCGGTCCCGTCCGCTGGCACGTCGGCCTCCCCGTCGGAGTCCAGATCGCGGTTGGGAAACCAATCGACGTTGTGGAAGGCCGATCCCTGGATCGTGTGCAGGAGCGCAGGCACGGGCTCGGGCGCCGCCAAGTCCGGCGGCATCTGGCTCTCCTGCGAGCGCCTGCGCAGCACCGACTCCACGAAGGTTCCGCCGATGCTTCCGAGATCGGTGACGCCACGGCCTTGAGGGGCATACACCACGCCGAGCGAGCTGCCGTCCCAGCGCACGTGGAAGGCACCGAAGCGGGAGCCGGTCGGATCGTCCGCGCCGATTCCGCCGAACCAGCAGTCGGCGGGGCCGGCGCACGCCGCCGCCTCCAGCTCGAAGAGGCGATCGGGATCGGAGGGCGGGCGGCTGTAGGAGCCCACGACCTGGCCGTCGCGGAAGTGGCACAACCCGAGGCCGTCGCCGCCGTTGATGTACTCGCCGCCGTTTCCGCCTCGCGGCGCGCTCGGCTGGGCGATCGTCCAGAACTCCCGCGGACCCGCCCACGCGATCCGCGCGTTGTCGGCTTCGGCGCCGCACACCTCCGCCAGCGGCGTCCAGGCCTGTCCGTCGTAGGTGAACAGGCCCATGCGGGGGAAGGTCCCCTTGCCCTCGATCGCCAGCAGAGCCCGATTGGTCGACCCCGGACGGAACTGGAGGTCGCCCGGAGGACCGAGCTCCATGAGGGTCTGCGGATCGTTGGGCAGCGTCAGCGGGTGACGTTCCCAGCGCGGCGCCGCCGAAGCGACCGGGGTCGCGGCGACGACCGCGCAGACCACAGCCAGCACGGCGCCGCGGCGGGCGAGCAGCCGCCGCGGCATTGAGAGCCTCCGGCGCACCGCCTACCGCTTGGAGGCCCGCAGCGTCACCCGCTGCTGATGCGTGACCGCACGACCCTTGCTCGGGCGGAAGGTCACGATCAACGTCGCGCTCAGCGAGCGCTTGCCACGCAGCAGCTGCTTGCCCGTCCGGCTCGGCTTCAGCGTCAGCTTGATGCCACCGGCGCGGCCCACTCGCGCGCTCGCCCGCCCGTAGACCAGGACGCGGCTCTTGCGCGCCTTGGGAAGACGCCCCTTGACCTTGACCACGGCCTGCAGCGAACCCGCTCCCGGCGCAGTGAGACTCAGGCTCAGCACCCCGTTGCGACCGGGCTTCGCGCTCGCCAGCTTGAACTTCGGCACTGGGGGCGCGTTCCCGCAGCCGGGACCGCCGTTGGCGCACGGATCCGCATTCCCGCCGCAACCCGGGCCGCCGTTGGCGCACGGATCCACATTGCCCCCACAACCCGGGCCGCCGTTGGCGCACGGATCCACATTGCCCCCACAACCCGGGCCGCCGTTGGCGCACGGATCGACCACTGGCTTGGGCACGCTCACGAAGACGTCCGGCACCTCGTTGGCATCGCCTTCGAAGAGGTTGTCCGCCACGCTGCCGAAGACGATCGCGGTGCCGTCGCCCGAGTAGAGCAATCCCTCGCCGCTCGCGGGCTGCTCGAGCCCGACGCTGATGTCACCGCCGCTCGTGCTGCGGCTCACGAGCTCGAGCAGCTCCGGCGTCCGGTCGCTCGCCAGGGTCACCCGGAAGACGTTCAAGCTCGTGATGAGGGGCAGTGGTCCAACGGGAGACGGGGCCGTGAGCGACGAGAAGTTCGTGCGCTGCGTCGTCAGTGCGAGCTTGCGCCCATCGCCCGAAAGCGCGACCTCCACGACGGTCGCTCCCGTCCCAGGCGACGTGGTGTCGGTCGCGGCACGCGTGATCACGCGCGTGCCCGCCTTGCGGGACACCCCCGGCGCCATGGTCGTCACCCAGGCGTCACGGCCAAAGGAGCTGTTGCCGGCATTCGCCCCTGGCCGGAGACGGCCGACCATCGTCCAGGCGATCGTCAGGCCGTCTTTGCCGAGCGCCAGGTCGCCGGCGCCCGAATCGCTGCTCGGGTCGTGGACGAGCGGCCCCATGCACGGGCTGCTCTGACTCGTCGAATCCTGCAGCTGCTCGTGGGTCAGCGCCTCGAGCGCGGTCTCGGTGCAGTTCGGGTCATCGAAGTCGACCAGGGGAATCACGCGCCGGGTCTGCGTCGCGCCTCCCAGGGACATGTCGCGCCACAGCGTGTGGTAGACGGTCGGATCCTGCGACCGGCTCAGGTACTCCTGGTCGGCGATCCGCACCTGCGACGGACCGTACTTACCCACCCATGCCACCTTCGTGCCATCGCCGCTGATCGCCACCTCGGTCACCGGGACCGGCTCCGGCGCGTCGATTCCCACGGGCACGCCCGCGGTGCTCGCATCGCTCGACTCGCGCGCGACGGAACGCGTGGCGTTGGCGTCGAGGTCGCGCCAGAAGAGGCTGCCTCGCGGGCCGTCGGCGGTGGGACGGTTGGGCAGGTCCGTGGTCACGCCGAACATGCTGCTGATGAAGATCACCCGGCGGCCGTCGTCGCTGATGACCTCCCCGGAGGGCGGGAGGATGCTCCCGAGGCCGAAGCTCGAGCACTCGCTCAGGGTCGGCTCGTAGCCAGCCGGCACGTCCCCGCCGTCCCTGGCCGAGACCAGCTCCCAGGTACCGGCCGCGTCGTCGTCCCTCGTGGCGTCGGCAGCCGTGGAGATGCTCTTCGTCATGTCACGCACGTACACGTCGCTGTTGAAGTTGGTGTCGGCGGGCACGAGTTGCTCGTCGGTGCCGAACGCCACGTAGCGCCCGTCGGCGCTCATGCCGGCGTTGGCGCCGGTGGTGCCGCAGAACGTCCGCTCGGACTCCGCGTCGAACCGGGTCGATCGCGCCACCAGGTCGATCGCCCCGGTCGTCCGGTCCTTGCGGAAGATCTGCACCCGCGTGCTCTCGCCGTCGGGCACCTCGCCTACCGGCAGGTTCGTAGCCCGCGAGATGAACAGGACGTAGCGCCCGTCCGTAGACACGCCCTTGGCCAGCGACTGGTCGTTGCCCAGCTCAGATGGAACGCCCGGCGCTGCCTGGGTGCGGGAGAGCACCTCGATGTCGTGGTCGTCGACGTAGAAGCCATGGGCGGCGGGAGCGATCGTCCCGGCGACGACGACCCCGCAGAGGAATAGGACGAGCCCATCCCTCCGTAACGCGACCTTCGATCGGAGCAACGCTGAGAACACGGCTAGCTACCTCCTGGGCAGGCACTGGCTTGGGACGTGGGGAGCACGCAGGCTCCGAGAGACGGCCGCGACGGTAGACCGCGATTCCGGAGCCTTCAAGCCGTGTCACCGAATGTTCAAGCGTTCATGACCGTATCGTCACCAGATTTTCACCAAATGAACGCTGCACCGAATTGACACCAGCACCTAACGCCCTGGTGACAACTGCGCTCAGATGGCAATCGAGGGTACCTCCGCAATCACGAGCGCTCCTAGGAGCAGGAGGAAAACGAGTGAACTTCTCAATCAAGCGATGGGCGGCGGCCGTCGTCGCGTGCGCGGCGACCGCCGCGTGCGCGGCGACCGCGTCCGCAGACTTCGCCCCGCCCTACGATCAGCAGTGCTCCGGCAGCTCGGTGGCTGCGGCAGGCACGTCCGTCGGCGCCATCTTCTGGGAGTTCAGCCGCTTCGAGTTCGCAGCCAGCGGCGAGCCGGAGGGGTGTCCCAGCTTCGAGGGCGAGATCACGTACGCCGCGACCGGCAGTGGCGAAGGACTCGCCGCCTTCCGCGGGCTCGACGGCTCCCGAGAATCCGAGCGTCCGCCTGGCCGGAACCGCTGAGGCTCCGGGTGACGTCGAGTCGGCGCTGATCGAGGCCGGCAAGCCCGGCACCACTCGGGACAATGCGCAGCTGCGCATCATTCCCCAGTACGCCGCGTCGATCGCGGTGATCGTCAACTTCCCTGACGGTTGCAGCGTTCCCGCCGGGAGCGCGATCGGGTCCGGCTCCACCGAGCGCTTCCAAGTGCCGAACGCCACGCTCGAGGCGTTCTTCGCCGGCGCCTCGAGCGTCGACACGTGGGGTGAGCTCCTCCCTGGCATCGGCGGCGCGGGGTGCGCCACCAAGCCGATCCGACGTGTCGTTCGGGCCGAGCGCTCCGGCGCCACGCTCGCGCTCAAGCGCTGGCTTCACACGGTGAACTCCGGCCGCGGCTGGAACGCGCTGACCAACCCGCTGCTGAACACGGCTTGGCCGCACCCGGCCGTCAACCTCGTTCGGGCTGCTGACAGCTCGCCGTCCGGCAACGTGGATGAAGCAGCCGCCGTACGGGCCACCGATGGCTCGGTCGGCTACGCCGATCTCAACACCGCCCGCACCGAAGGCTTCACCGAAGCGGGCGCAGCCGACGACGACAACTACTGGATCCCCGTCTACAACGGCTCCGGGACGCTGACCGAGCCCACGGCGGTTCCGACCTCGATCGTCAACGAGCTCCCCGGCGCGAACTGCAGGACGGTCACGTTCACCGGCGTGCCGGCGAGTGCCGATCCGACGCTCGCGAGCTGGCGGAACGTGAGTGCGGCGAGCTCGACGAGCGGCTACCCCGTCTGCACGCTCGTCTACGCGCTGGCCTGGGACGATGCCTCCGACGCCTACGGGAACACCGGGACGGAGCAGGCCGCTCAGCGGACGGTCCGCGACTTCCTCGGCTTCCAGCTCAGCGAGGCTGCGCAGGCCACGGCCCGCGTCTTCGACCAGGCGCCTCTCCCGGAGGCCATCCTGACGGCGGCGCGCGACGGCCAGCAGCGGGTGGGCTGGGCCAAGCCCTGATCCCTCGACGACCGACGGCCGGGCCCGTGACGGGCCCGGCCATGGTCGGCGAGGTACTACTTCGACTACCTTCGACTACCTGCTAGTCGATCATCTGGTGCCGCACGCTCCGGTGCCGGGCACGTCCCAGCAGACCCGGTCCACACCGGCTGCGGCCAGCGCCTGGACGGCGGTGGGCAGGGCGGCGTAATCCTCTCTGGCGAGCGTCGCCTGGCCGAGCGCTCTGTCAGTGACGTACTCGAGGTAGTCACGCACCGAACGCTGGATGCTCTCTCTGTTGCTTCTTCTCGGATCCTCGGAGAGCTCCGGATCATCCCACGCCAGGATGTAGGTCAGGTTACAGATCGGGTAGGCCCCGCCCGTGCTGTTGAACCCTCTCGCTGCAGGCCAGGTGTCGTCGGACTGGGTGGTGGCCGGCACGCTCGTGTATCTGGCGTTTCTGCAGTTGGCGCCCTTGGTGGCGCCTCTGATTCCGGAGGTCGCCGGGTCCTCGTATCTGTCGGCGCCTGTGCCGGTGGCCGCGCCCTCACGAAGCGCCAGCCAGTAGGACGGATCGGTGAGGTTGGTCCGGCCGAACGTCGGCCGCGCATCGGCCAGCACGGCATAGCCGATGCTGCCGAGATCTCTTGCGACCTCGGTCACCACGCCCGAGCCTCTGGCGGCGGTGGTCGGCGGTGTTCTTCTGCTCGGGTCGGGCCAGGCGGTGTTCGCCAGGGTCGGCCATCTGGTGGTCGCGTCGACCGTGTCCAGAAATGACTTGAACTGGAAGCTGGTGCCGGAGTCGTCGCTGCGCACCACCCGCTCGATCTGTCCCGTGCAATCGGCTGTGCCGGCGAACGCTCTGATCTGTCTCCAGGTTGTGATCGTTGAGGCGAAGATGTCCTCGACCTCGCTCTTCTCGATCGCCGGACGTGTGTCGACACCTCTGGAGATCGGTCTATCGGCCGTGCAATCTCTCGGCTCGTTGACGAGCACCGCGATCGCGCCCTGCGCGGCCGGGATCGTCTCCAACACCATTCTGTCTCTACCGCTCGGGCCTCTCTCCAGCCCGTCGACCGTGTCCTGGGCGGCACCGGTGCTCCCCGGAGCCTCGTCGGTCGCAGCAAACGCCGTACCCGCGAAATCCCGGTCCAAGAACCCTCTACGGGCCGCGCCGGAGCTCGTCGAGTTGTAGGTCACGCCCGCCGCGGTCTCGCCCAGAGGACCGCAGTAGGCATTGCCGGTCACGTAGTCCGTGATCCAGGCTCTCTGAGCAGCTGCCTGGAAGCTCGCGCCTTGACCGGTGATCGCGGCACCTCTGCAGGTACCCAAGGTGAATCTGGCCGATGCTGGAGCCGCCATCACCGCGGTCACCACGACCGCAAGACAAAGCCCGAACAGGCCCTTCAATACGCCTCTTGACATATCGAGTTCCTTTCTCCCTTCTACCGACGAAGGGTGTTGTTTGAACAGCAAAAGACCATATGATCATGACTTTTTGCGCATGTGAACATGTCGAGAACATCTCGTGCCGTTTGAGGTTTTACCTGGAAGATCGGCCCTTCAGCGACGGCGCCCCCTCACGAGTGGCAATGTTTTGGTAACACCCTGGTCATGTTTGTGTAATTCAGATGTAATCTCCCTCTGACTCGTGACGAGCGCTGGTACGGTGCGGCCCCGTGCGCCGGTTCTCGCTCGCTCTCACGGTTGCTCTCGGCGTGCTGGCCCTTCCGCTGCCCGCCGCGGCGACGATGCAGGCGCCGGTCACCCTCGACGGACCGAACTCCGACATCCGCGAGCTCGGGGGCGTGGCCATGGCCAACGACGGCACGGGGGGCATCGCCTACTTGCGCCGCGATCCCGTCGACGGTCGCGTGCACGTGTACGCCGCGCGCTTCGACGGCCAGCGCTGGAGCCCCGCCCAGCGGGTCGACGTCGATCAGCCGGGCTTGCCCCAGCCGTTCGATTCCTCGTGGGTGCGCATCGGCGCCTCCAGGCAGGGGCGATTGGTGGTCACCTGGGTTCACCCTCGCGCCCGCGACTCCGAAACCGACGCGCGCTTCGACGCCGTCTACGCGGCCGTGCTCCCCCGGAGCTCCGCCCGCTTCCTGGCGCCGACGGTGCTCGACTTCGACGTCCGCGACGCGCGCGCGGGGATCCATCCGTCGCTGGCCATGAACGCAACCGGCCAGGCGCTGCTGGCCTACCGCGTGGTGACCGCCACCCGCGACGTCGATCCAGGGGTGCCTGCCGGCTTCGTCCGCGCCGAGACGCGCGTCGCCCGCTTCAACGGCAGCCGCTGGTCGGTGCTCGGTTCGCGCGCCGACCGTGACGCCGCCGCCTTCGAGCGTCCGCCCACGGCGGAGAACTCCCCGAAGGTCGCGATCGATCCCCAGGGCAACGGCGTGATGGCCTTTCAGGAGCCCGAGGGGGCTCTGCGCATCGACCGGCTCTGGGTGCGGCGGATCTTCGGCACGTCGCGTTTCGGCCCCCCGCTGCTGGCAAGTCCGACGGAGTTCCGCGGCAGCCCTCTGAACGGCGCCGTCGACCAGTTCACCGTCGCGGCCGGTCCCTTCGGAAGCGCCACCGTGGGCTGGCGCCAGCAGGCGAGCGGAAGCTCGCCGCTCGGCGGCCCGCGCGTGTTCGTCAACGCCCTGCCGCCGCTCGACGCGGACGGCGCCGGTCGTTTCAGCGGGGCCGCCCTCGCAGACGGCGGCGCCGCCCCTCCCGCTCTCGGGCCGGTGAGCGTCGCCGCCGGACGCCGCGACGCCTTCGCGCTCGCCTTCGGAGCCGGCACGGAGATGCGGCTCTCCGCCGGCAGCGCGCTCGACCGGACCAGCGTCGACACGCTCCAGCAGGGCTCGGTGCCGGCCGACCCGCTCGTGGTCCTCGGCGGTGACGACCGCGCCGTCGTGGCCGGGCGCTCCGGTCCCGGACAGATCGCCGTGCTCGAGCGGCGCGGAACCCGTCTCGCGGCCTCTGCCGTCCTTGGCGCCGGCGGTGGCACGATCAACGCCTTCGCGCTCGCCGGCTCCGGCCGCGGCGATGCGATCGTCGGCCTGCATCAGGGGCCGGTCTCGGCCGGACGCATCGCGATGCGCGTCGTCGACTCGCCACCCGAGAACTTCGTGCTGCACCTACCCGAGGACTGGGTCCGAAGCCGGTCACCGTCAGTGCGCTGGGAAGAGGCCATCGACGCCCTCGGCCCGGTGCGCTATCGCGTGACCGTGGACGGCCGGACCGTCGGCAGCAGCGACGGCCTGTCCCTCCGCGTGCCCTCGAGGCGCGTCCGCGACGGGGTGCACCGGATCGTGACGACGGCGGTCGACTCCAGCGGGCAGGCGACCGCGACGCGCGCGCAGACGTTGCGCGTCGATCGACGCCCGCCCCGCGCGCGTGTCCAGCGGCTCCGCGGCAAGCGGAGCGTGCGCGTCAGCATCGTCGACGGCAAGCGCGGCCGTGTGGCGGGACCAGGCCGCACGGCAATCCGGTGGGGCGACGGCAAGCGCGGCCACGGACGCGCGCGGCTGAAGCACGCATACGCCGCTCCTGGCCGCTACACGATCGTCGCGCGTCTGCGCGACCGCGCCGGCAACTCCGTCACGCGGCACCTGCGCGTGGCCGTCCGCTGACCGGCAGCGCGCGCCGCTAACCGGCGGAGGCGGTCGGCTCGATCACGCGCGTCGCGGGCCGCACCCAGCGGTACTCCTCGGGTTTCAGCGCCCGCGTCGCATGGGTGTACTCGGCCATGAAGCCGGGCCAGTTGTTGACGATCCGCCCGTCGCCGTCGACCGCGGTACCAGCTGCGGCAGCCCGTCCAGACCGAGTGGCGCAGGCGCTCCTGCACGCGCTCGTCGAAGGCCGTCTGCACCTCCGGGCGCACCTCGAGCGCGCGCGCCGGCCCGCGCGAGCGCGGCGCAGCGCGTCGATCGACGTAGCGCGCCTGGGCCTCGATCATCACGATGATCGAGCCGAAGCCGAGGTTCGTGTTCGGGCCGTAGAGCAGGAACATGTTCGGGAAGCCGGCGACGGCGATGCCCAGATGCGCGTCGCGCGCCGCCGCGACCAGGCGCGCTGCAGCTCGCGTCCCCCGACGCCCGCGCACCTGCATCGGCAGCACGAACTCGTCGGCCTGGAAGCCGGTGCCGTAGACGATGCAGTCGACCTCGCGCTCGACGGCCGTCGGCGGTCACCGGGCCGCGCTCGCCGATGCGCTCGACGTGCTCGGTGATCAGCTCCACGTTGCTGCCGCTGCAGCGCCGGCAGCTAGTCGGAGCAGAACAGGATCCGCTTGCAGCCGAAGGGGTAGTCGGGCCAGACCTTCCGCCGCAGCTCCGGGTCCTCGAGCTGGCCGCGCATGAACGTCGACGACCACGCGCGCAGCAGCCAGCGCAGCGGCGGGAAGCGCGTCTGGCCGAGGATCCCGAACGCTCCATGAACGTCCGCATGCCGTAGCGCCGGCGCGGTCTGCAGCCCCGGGAACGTGCGCGATCAGCCGGCGCACGCCAGCCCGGGTAGTCGCGGGTTGTTGCGCGGCAGCAGCCACGGCGCGCGTGCGCTGGTACACGTCCACGCGCGCCGCCTGCTCGGCGACCTGGGGCACGAACTGGATCGCGCTCGCGCCGGTGCCGATCACCGCCACGCGCTTGCCGGTCAGGTCGTAGTCGTGGTCCCACTCGGCGGAGTGGAAGCTGACGCCCGGGAACTCGTCGCGCCCGGGCAGCGCGGGCCAGCGCGGCCGGCTGAGCTGGCCGGCAGGCGACCACGAGCGCGTCGGCCTCGAGCTGCTCGCCGGCGGCGGTGCGCAGCGTCCCAGCGCGCGTCGACAGCTCGTCGAAGCGCGCGTCGACCACCTCGGTGCTCGCACGGATGCGATCGACCGAGGCCGTGCTTGCGCGCGGTGTCGCGCAGGTAGCGAGGATCTCCGGCTGCGGCGAGCACGGGCTGCGACCAGTCGCGGCGCTGGTCGTACGAGTACGAGTAGAGGTAGGACGGCACGTCGCAGGCGGCGCCGGGATAGGTGTTCTCGCGCCAGACCCCGCCGGGGCCGTCGCCGCGCTCGAAGAGCGTGAAGTCCTCGATCCCGGCGCGGCTGCAGCGCGATCGCCGTCGCGATGCCGCGAGAAGCCGGCGCCGACGATCGCGACCCTCATGCGACCGGCACCCTGCCGCGGATCAGGTCGGCGGCGCGCTCGGCGACCATGATCGTCGGCGCGTTGGTGTTGCCGCCGGGGATCAGCGGCATCACCGAGGCGTCGATCACCCGCAAGCCCTCGAGCCCGCGCACGCGCAGCTGCGGGTCGAGCACGGCGGCCTCGTCGTCGGCAGCGCCCATGCGACAGGTGCCCACCGGGTGGTAGATCAGCTCGACGCGCTCGCGCAGCGCGTCCTCGAGCTGCTCGCGCCCACTCGACATCGCGCGCCCGGCTTGAGCTCGCGGATCACGGTCGAGCGCAGCGGCTCGGTCGCGGCGATCTCGCGCGCCAGCTCCATGCCGGCCAGCATCGACTCGACGTCGTCGGGCTCGGAAAGCGTGTTGGTGAGGATGCGCGGCTTGGCGTCGGGGCTCGACGAGCGCAGCCAGACCCGTCCGCGGCTCTTGGGCGAGACGAGCGTCGGCCCGATCGTGAACGCGTGGCCGTCGAACTCCTCCTCGCCGTGCTTCTCGAAGAACAGCGCGCCGGCGTGGAACTGGATGTCGGCCGCCGGCAGGCCGGGACGCGTGCGCACGAAGGCGACCGCCTCGGCGGCCGTCGAGGTCAGCGGGCCGCGAGCGGCGCAGCAGCCATTCGGCCATGGGCTTGGGCTTGTCGGCGCCGTAGAGCGTGCGCGTGTCGCCGCACCTCCCAGAGCACCGTGATGAACGGATGGTCCTGGAGGTTCTCGCCGACGCCCGGAAGGTCGTGCCGCACGTCGAGCCCGACCTCGCGCAGGTGCTCGGCGGGGCCGATGCCCGACAGCATCAGCAGCTGCGGCGAGCCGATCGCGCCCGCCGCCAGCAGCACCTCGCGATCCGCCGCGCACGGTCCGTTCGCGACCGCGCTTGTCGCGATAGCGCACGCCGGTCGCCCGCTCGCCGTCGAGCTCGATCCCGAGCGCCTGCGCGTGCGGGATCACGGTCAGGTTCGGGCGCTTGACGGCCGGGCGCAGATAGGCGTCGGCCGTGCTCCAGCGCCGGCCGCCCCTTCTGGGTCACCTGGAACATCGAGGCGCCGTCCTGCTCCGGGCCCGTTGTAGTCGGCGATGCGCGGGATGCCGGTCGCCTCCGCGGCCTGCAGGAAGGCGGCGCAGAGCGGCCGCGGCGAGCGCTGCTCGGCGACGTTCAGCGGCCCGCCGGCGCCATGGAACTCGGAGGCGCCGCGCTCGTTGTGCTCGGCCCGCAGGAAGTAGGGCAGCACGTCGTCCCAGCCCCAGCCGTCCGCGCCCATGCCCGACCCACTGGTCGTAGTCGAGCGGGCGCCCGCGCACGTACAGCATCGCGTTCATCGAGCTCGAGCCGCCGAGCGTCTTCCCGCGCGGGACGTACAGCGAGCGACCGTCGCAGTGCGGCTCGGGCTCGGTGGCGTAGTCCCAGTCGAGCTTGGTGTGGAACTGGTTGGGGAAGGCGGCGGGGATCTTGATGTTGGGGCTGCGGTCCTTGCCGCCGGCCTCCAGCAGCAGCCACCCGCGTCGACGGGTCCTCGCTGAGCCGGTTGGCGAGCACGCATCCCGCCGAGCCCGCTCCCACGATCACGTAGTCGAACTCCCTCATGCGATCAATCCTCCCGCATCGCCGTCGCCCCGGCGACGGTCGTCGCGTCAGTCTCTGACGTCGAGCGCGATCTTGCCGAGCGCGCCGCGCGCGTCGAGCAGCTCGAGCGCCTCGGAGGCGCGCTCGAGCGGGAAGCGGGCGCCGACGATCGGCTCGACGAAGCCCGCCTCGATCAGGCGGGCCAGCTCGGCTCCGTGCGCGCGGTTCACGTCGGGCTTGCCCATCACGTACCCGCCCCAGCCAGCACCGACGACCTCGACGTTGTTGAGCAGCAGCCGGTTGACCCGCACCTCGGGGATCGAGCCGCCCGTGAAGCCGACGACCACCAGGCGCCCTCCCTCGCGCAGGGAGCGCAGGCTGTCGGTGAAGCGGTCCCCGCCGACCGGGTCGAGCACGACGTCGACACCGCCGAGCTCCTTGACCTGGTCCTTCCAGGGATCGTCGCTGCGCAGCACCTCGTCCGCGCCTGCCTCGCGCGCGACGCGTTCCTTCTCGTCGGTCGACACGATCGCGACCGTCTCCGCGCCGAGTCCCTTGGCGACCTGCAGCGCGGCGGTGCCGACGCCGCCGGCCGCGCCGTGCACGAGCACCCGCTCGCCCGCCTGGAGGCGCCCGCGGCGCTGGAGCGCGAACAGCGCGGTGTGGTAGTTGAGGATCAGGCCGGACGCTTGGGCGAAGTCGAGCTGGTCACCGATCTTGAAGGTGAAGAACGGTGGCGCCACCGCCACCTCCGCAAAGCCGCCCAGGCCGCAGAACGCCGCCACCCGGTCGCCGGGCTGCACGTCCGCGTCGGCCGGCGCGCTGCGCACGACGCCGCCGACCTCGCTGCCCGGGACGAACGGCAGCGGCGGCTTGAGCTGATACTCGCCGCGCGTCTGCAACAGCTCGGGAAACGACACTCCCGCCGCGTGCACGTCCACGACCACGCCCTCCTGCCCGGTGAGCATGTGCGTCGGATCGGGATCGGGCAGGTCGGTCAGCGTCAGCGCGCTGGCCGGACCGCTGAGCTCGGTGATCTGCAGCGCCCTCATCCCGGACGGGGACCCTACCGGGGACGGCCTGGCTCAGCGACATGCCTACCCTCATCGCCATGCCTCGGATCCCCACGCTCACGCTCAACACCGGCGCCGAGATCCCGCAGCTGGGCTTCGGCGTCTTCAAGGTCTCGCCGCAGGAGACGGTCGACGCCGTCAGCACCGCGCTCGAGGCGGGCTATCGCAGCATCGACACGGCCGCGCTCTACGGCAACGAGCGCGAGGTCGGCGAGGCGATCGCCGCCTCGGGCATCCCGCGCGAGCAGCTGTTCGTGACGACGAAGCTGTGGAACGACCGGCAGGGGCGCGAGGAGGCGCTGCGAGCCTTCGACGAGAGCCTCGCGCTGCTCGGGCTCGACTACGTCGACCTCTATCTGATCCATTGGCCCGCGCCCGAGGCGGACCGCTACGTCGAGGCATGGCGTGCGCTCGAGGAGCTGCGGGCCGACGGACGCTCGCGCGCGATCGGCGTCTCGAACTTCCAGCCCGTGCATCTGCAGCGGTTGCTCGACGAGACCGACACGGTGCCGGCGCTCAACCAGGTCGAGCTGCACCCGCTCCTCCAGCAGGCCGAGCTGCGGCGCTTCCACGCCGAGCACGGGATCGTCACCGAGGCCTGGGGGCCGCTGGCGCGCGGCGGCGAGCTGCTCGAGCACCCGACGATCGTCGGGCTCGCCGAGCGCCACGGCAAGACGCCGGCGCAGGTCGTGCTGCGCTGGCACATGGAGATCGGCGACGTCGCGATCCCCAAGTCGGTCACGCCTGCACGCATCGCGGAGAACCTCGACGTCTTCGACTTCGAGCTCGACGAGGACGCGCTGGCGGCGATCGAGGCGCTCGACGCCGACGGCCGTACCGGACCCCATCCGGACCACTTCGGCTGAGCGCCCGGCGTGTGCGGGAGCGGTCGCTAACGTCAGAACGAGTATGAGCACCGCAGAGCGAGCAGAGGCCTACAGCCGCGTCATCAAGCACCTCGACGATCTCGCCGAGGGCAAGTTGCACGCCGAGGAGCAGGCGATCGTGCGCGAGGCGGCGGACAGCCTCCTGTTCGCCAACGACCTGCAGGGCGACCCGGACGCCGAGCGCGCCCTGCTCGACCTCTATGCGCTCACCGATCGCATGGTCGACGCGGACCGGCTGACGCTCGAGCGTGCCGGCCGGCTCGTCCGCGAGGTCGAGGCCTGCGGGCCCGCCGCCCCGGCCTAGCGCTGGCCGAGCGCCGCCAGACGTCCCATCAGATCGCCGGCGCCGTCGCTGCCGTTGACGCGCACCCGCGCCAGCCGGAAGCGGTCGCCGGGACCGGCGAGACCGGCATCGACCGTCGTCGCGGAGCGGTAGCCGGCAGCCTCGACGGCGGCGGCGACCGCGTCGTCGTGCTTGCCGGCCGGGTAGCAGAAGGCGTCGACCGGCCGGTGGAAGTGCCGCCGCAGCCAGGCGCGGGAGCCGGCGACCTCCTCGCGCAGCTGCCCGGCGTCGACGGTGGTGAGGTCGGGATGGGTCATCGTGTGCGCGCCGAGCTCCCAGCCGTCGTCGAGCAGCTTGCGCACGTCGGTCTCGGAGATCCCGCTGCCCGGCGTGTGCAGCGCGGCGACCTCCAGGTAGAGCACGCCGCGCCAGCCCAGCCGTCGCAGCACGGGCGCGGCGCGCTCGACCTGGCTGCGAAAGCCGTCGTCGAACGTCAGCACGATCGGCTTGCGCGGCACCCGCCGGCGACCCTCCCAGTAGTCGGTCGCGTCCGCCATCGTGATCGCGTGGTAGCCGGCGCGCCGGAGCGCGTCCATCTCGGCGGCGAAGCTCGCGGCGGGAACCCACAGCTCCGGCAACGCCGTGCCGGCAGGCGGCGCCTCGACGGCGTGGTACATCAGGATCGGGATCGCCCGGCCGGGCGGCTCGGCGTCCGCCGGCGTCGGCTCGGGCGCGCGTGCCGGCAGCGTCGACACGGGAGCCTGATGGCGCTTGGCGAGCGTTCGCACCTGGGCCGTCTCCGGAGGCGGGCCGGGACCGGTTCTCGACAGGACGAGCACGGTCGCCAGCGCGGCGAGCACCGCTCCGAGCGCGCAGACGCCGAGCACGCGCTGGCGGCGGACGCGCCGTCGCGCGAGCTCGCGCCGACGGGCACGAGCCTCGTCGTCCGGCTGCCAGGTCACGCCGCCCTCAGAGACCGGTGAGTTCTGTCGGCGCGGCCATCGTCGGCGCCGACCCTTTCAGACCAGGCGGCGGTACGGCCGCCGGGGTCGTCCGTGCCGGCTACTTTTAGGGGGAGTCCATGGTCGCCGATCGCCTCCGCACCCCTGTGATCGTCGTCGGGCTGATCGGCGTCGCGATCGCGGGGTATCTGACCTACGTCCACTACGCCGGCATCGAGCCGCTCTGCGCCGCGTCGGGCGGCTGCGAGAAGGTGCAGAACTCCGACTACGCCAAGCTCGCGGGCGTTCCCGTCGCGCTGCTCGGCCTGCTTGGCTACGTCTCGATCCTGCTCGCGTCGCTGCTGCCCGGCGAGCTGGCGCGGATGGCTGCGAGCTCGCTCTCGATCATGGGACTGGGCTTCAGCATCTATCTCACCTACCTCGAGCTGTTCGAGATCGACGCGATCTGCCAGTGGTGCGTCGCCAGCGCCGTCACCATGACCGTGCTCACCGTCCTGACGGTGCTGCGAGCGGTGCGCTACGGCGGCCTAGAGCAGCCAGCGCAGGCGGACGGGTAGCGCCGTCAGGATCGACTCGATCCGCAGCTCCGCGAGGTCGCGCCCGCGCGGCACCGAGAAGCCGACGCTCAACAGCCGCGCGCTGTCGGAGCGCTGGGGCTCCAGGCGCCGCGGCGGCAGCCGGAAGGACTCGCTCGCGGGCATGCCGGCGGTGTCGATCGCCGAGACGCTGATCACCTGCGGGTCGAGCCGGTCGCGGCCGCGGTCGTCGAGCCTGAGGTCGACCTGCACCTGCCGGGTGCCGCGAGGGGTCGGCACGACGTCGTTGCGGCGGCGGTCGGTGACCAGCACCGGCGCGATCGCCGTGCGCACGCGTCGGTCCGCACCACCGAGCTGGTAGTGGCCGGCGATCGTCTTGGCAGGCGCGACGGAGGCCGGCGCGGTGGTGGCAGCGTCCTCCCCGGGTTCGCCGCCACAGCCCGACAGCACGGCCAGCGTGGCGAGCAGCAGCGAGCTCCGGAGCCGGCTCTGGCGGAGGACGCTCCTCATCAGATCGTGCTGCAAGCTAGCCGACTGCGGCAAGACGTCTGTGTCCACTGACTACGGTACGGAGGATGAGCTCGACGGCAGACGAGGAGGAGCAGCGGCGCGAACAGCGTCTCGCGCACGAGCAGGAGACGAGCGCGCGCGCCCGGCGGACGCGCAGGCTCTGGCTCTTCGGTGCTTCGACCGTGGCGGCGCTGATCGTCGTCGCGATCGCGATCGCGCTCAGCCAGGGCGGCTCCGACGACGGTGCGGACAAGGGCCTCAGCGGGGGCGAGGGCCTCATCGGGGTGGAGGCCACGGAAGCGCTCTTCAAGGGAATCCCCCAGAGCGAGACGACGCTCGGCGACCCCGACGCGCCGCTGCAGCTGCAGGAGTTCGCCGACCTGCAGTGCCCCTTCTGCGCCGAGTACACCCGCAACGTGCTGCCGACGCTGGTCAAGCGCTACGTGCGCACGGGCCAGCTGTCGATGGACCTGCGGCTGCTCACCTTCATCGGACCGGACTCCGAGGCGGCGGCCGGCGCTGCCGTCGCGGCCAGCCGCGAGAACCGCATGTGGCAGTTCACGGACCTCTTCTATGAGAACCAGGGGCAGGAGAACAGCGGCTACGTCACCCCGGACTACGTCCGCTCGATCGCCGGCGGCTCCGGCGTCACGCCGGACGAGGCGGTACGTGGCATGCAGGACGACGTCGGCGGCCCCCAGCTCCAGCGCGCCCAGCAGTCGGCCAACGCCGCGGGAGTCGACTCGACGCCCTCGTTCTTGATCGGCAAGCCCGGCGGGACGATGGCCAGGCTCGAGGTCACCCAGCTGACGCCGGATCAGTTCACGAGCGCGATCGACAAGCTGCTCAACTGAGCGCCGCCGAGGCTCCGCTCACAGATCGATCTGCAACGCCCGCGGGCAACGAGGTAGCCGCGAGTCCGCGTCGAAGGGTCGATCCCGCGTGATCCAGATGCCGACTGTGTCCGTCGGTAGCACGACGCAGGGCTGCTCGTTGCTGCGCAGCGGTGCGCTGACCACGAAGACCTTGCCGGGCGGAGCCCGCCAAGACTCTCTCCGCACCGCCTTGTCGACCGTCAGCCCCGCACTGCGCGCGACCAGCGCAAAGCCGGCCTGCGTGAAGTCCGCGCCGTCGTAGCCGTCGCGGCGCTCGACGTGCCGGATCCCTCTGGCGTGGAGACGCGCCATGAGCTGGCGTACGCCGTGGCCCTCGGACGGGCCGCCCCAGATGTAGCCGTCGTTCGAGTAGAACGTGAACTCGCCTCTGTGGAGCGGGGCCTTCCCCTCCACCGAGAACAACGTCAGGGTCACCCGCTCGCCGAGCCCGAACGAGGCGCCGAGGGTGTTCGCGACCACCACGATCGCCAGCGCCGCTTGGGCGATCAGGCGGTATCTGCGCGGCAGCCCGACGATCCAGCCCGTACCGAGCACCGCGAGGTACACCAGCCAGGGCAGGCTGTAGCGCGGGTCGTGGGGCAGGGTGTAGTGGACCGCGACGGCGGTGACCGCGAAGCCGACGAGGAACTCGGGCATCAGCGGCGGCACCGGACGCTTGTTCACGAGCCGCCACACCGGCACGGCGACTCCCACCAGCGCGAACACGGACAGCGGGACCATCGTCTGATAGTTGATCCCGATCCAGAAGTACCAGCCGAGGTTGTCCACGCTCAACCGCGCCGGCGTGACGGGGCTGTCCGGCTGCGTGGTCGCTCCGCTCACCTGGGTCACGAGTCTGGTGATGTCGTCGAGATGCGCGAGATACCACGGAGCGGCCACGACCAGCGCCACCCCCGAGAAGGCGAGCAAGCCCCGCCAGTTGCGCCAGCCCCCGCGCACGAGCATGGCTGCGACGAGCCCCGCCACGAACTCCGGCACGGGCTGCTTGGTCAGCATCCCGAAGCCGACGGCCGCTCCCGCGGCGGCGGAGACCTTGACGCTGGCGAAGTGACGGCTGGCAAGGACCAGCCAGACCGCCACGGCGGTCATGGCCGTCGTCGGCGCGTCCACCATGAACACGTGGAACTGCGCCATGATCATCGGCGTCCCGAGTGCGAAGGCCGCGGCCAGGGCGCCCGCGAGGGGCTTCCCGTAGAGCAGCTTTCCGGTCTGGTAGCACGCGAGCACCAGCAAGGGCATGAAGATGAGGTTCTGCGCCATGACCGGCGCCCAGATGGTCTGGCCCACGACGAGGGCGGTCAGCATGCCGATGAAGTGGACGAGCGGCGGGTACTGCGACCAGACGGTGAAGAAGCGCAGCGGGTCGTCTCCGTTCACGAGCGCCTGGTAGTTGTCGAAGGCGATCAGCGAATGCAGAGACGCGTCCCACATCGGGACGCCGTCGTCAGCGCTCAGCCACCAGATCGTGATGGCGATGAACGTGAGCGCCATCCCGATCGTGGCGAGCGCCGGTCCCGACAGGTGCCGTACCAGGGGAAGGGGCAGGCGAACGGCTGGCGCGTCGCCCTCCGGTCGTTCGACCTTGGGGGCCGGCTCGGGTGGGGCCGGCGGGGCTCTGGCCGGACGATGGTCGCGCGCCGGATGCGCGTGCGTCGTCCGCTTGCCTCTCTGCTTTACACGAGCCTTCTGAGTAATAAGCGGATCATAGACGAGTACCCGATGCTCTACTGCATCGTCGTTTCCTCACCACGACGGGACCGACCCGCGCCGTACGATCCGCGGGTGACGCCGGCTGGCCCCCGTGAGCGCTGCTGATGGTCGAGGTCGACAGCCAGTCGTTCTTGACCATCGTCGTCGTCGCCGCGCTCGCGTCGCTGACGGCCGGTCTGCTGGCACGCTGGGCAGTGATCCCGGTCGTCGTGCTGGAGATCCTGCTGGGGATCGTGGTCGGCCCGGAGCTGCTCGACCTCGCTGCCCCGGACGACTTCGTCGACTTCTTCTCGAACCTGGGCCTCGGCATGCTGTTCTTCTTCGCCGGCTACGAGATCGAGTTCGACCGCATCCGCGGCCAGCCGCTGAAGCTGGCGGCGATCGGCTGGGTGCTCTCGCTCGTGCTCGCCTACGCGCTCGGCGGGCTGCTGGCACTGGCGGGCGTGGTGTTGTCGCTGCTGTTCGTCGGCTCGGCGCTCGCCACGACTGCGATCGGCACCCTGATCCCGATCCTGCGCGACGCCGGCGAGCTGAAGACGCGCTTCGGCACCTACCTGCTCGCGGCCGGGGCGATGGGCGAGTTCGGGCCGATCCTGCTGATCACGCTCGTGTTCTCGACCAAGAGCCCGGCCTCGAGCGCGGCGATCCTGATCGCGTTCGTGCTCGTCGCGGTGGTCGGGGGACTGATCGCGGTGCGCTCGATGACTCGCGGCTGGGACCTGTTCGAGCGCACGCTCGAGACGAGCGGCCAGCTCGCGATCCGGATGGCGGTGGTGACCGTGTTCGCGCTCGCCGCACTGGCGGCGTCGCTGGGCCTCGACCTGCTGCTGGGCGGCTTCGTCGCCGGGATCATCCTGCGCCTCGCGCTGCGCGGGCGCGAGGTGCCGATCCTCGAGTCGAAGCTGACGGCCGTCGGCTACGGCTTCCTGATCCCGTTCTTCTTCGTCGTCAGTGGCATCAAGCTCAACCTCGACGCACTCACCAGCGACCCGGTCCAGTTCCTCAAGGTGCCGTTGTTCGTGGCGCTGTTCCTGGTCGTGCGAGGCGTGCCGGTGCTGCTGCTCTACCGCGGCGTGCTGGCGCTGCGCGAGCGCGTCGCGCTCAGCTTCTTCGTCGCCACCGAGCTGCCGCTGGTCGTCGCGATCACGACGATCGCGATCGAGGAGGGCCACATGCGCGCCTCGACCGCCGCCAGCCTCGTCGCGGCCGCGATCGTCTCGACGGCGATCTTCCCGATCATCGGGCTGCGCCTGCGTGGAGACCGCACCAGCATCGAGCCCGAGGCCGTCCCCGCCTGAGCGGCAACGGCGAACGCGTGCCTAGCGATCCATGCCGCTCAGCAGCTCGCGCGGGTCGATCTGCATCCCGCGGGCGAGCTTGACGATCGTCGTCAGGCGCGGCTCGCGTTGGCCGGTCTCGAGGCGCGAGACTTCGGTGCGGTGGATGTCGCAGAGGTCGGCAAGCGCCTCTTGGGAGACCTTGCCGGGAAGCGCCTCGCGTGCGTGCTTGAGGTTCTGGGCGAAGCGCTGGACGAGCGCGGCGGCCTCGGAGTCGTCCACGAGGCGATCCTCAAATGATGCAGCCGAAAGCACAACAGCACAAACATCACCAGCCAATAGCTCACCAGCCAAAATGTTTCCCTAGGTTCAACTGCTGCCGACTCACGTCAGCGGTCGTACCCTTCCTCAGCGCTCTCGATCACACCGAGACGCCGCAGTGTTCAAGCCACGTCGGCGGCGAGCTCGAGGGATGAAGCTCGGCATCTGAGCGCGACTCAGCCGGCGGCGGGGGTGGGTGCCGCCTCAGCCCTGGCGCAGACCCTGACGCGGCGGCGCGACCAGCTGCGCGAACAGGTGCTCGAGCGTCTGCTGAGCGTCCGCGCAGAGCCCGGTGTGCACGGCCGAGGGCTGCACGAGCGAACTCGCCGGCGCAGACAGCCAGCCGAAGCGCTCGGACTGGTCGAGCGCGGCGATCGGGCCGGCGTCCGAATCGCCGGCGGCCACGCGCTCGACGCCGTCGAGGTGGCGCGCGAGGTCGTCGAGGTCGAGCTGCGGATCGAGCGCGCGCAGGCGCTCGCGGTCGAGCGAGGTGCGCGCACCGAGGAAGCCGAGCCGGCGGCAGTAGAGCACGACGCCGACGTTCAGCGCCTCGCCGCGCGGCAGCGACGGCACGACGCGCAACAGCGCGTACTGGAAGGCGTGCTCCGGCACCGCCTGCTCGAGCTCAGGCGCCATGGCCGTCCTCGGGGCGCGCCCGCTCCGCCCCCGCTCGCGCCTCCTCCGCTTCGGCCGCGAACGGGCGCGGCGGCGCGAGCCGCGTCTCCAGGTACTCCACGTAGCGCTCGGCGGGCACGTCGGTCAGCCAGTCTGCCGGCACCGCGGCGACGACGTCGCGCAGCAGCTCCGGCGTCAGCAGCGGGGCGAGTCGCTCGTCGGCCGCGGCGATCGAACCGGCGGCCGGCAGCAGCACGTGGTCGCGGCTCGCGGGAAAGCGACCCGTGGCCGCGGCCGGGTCGAGACCGGCGTGATGGCGGTAGAGCGCCGCGCCGTGGTCGATCAGCCACAGGCGGCCGTGCCAGGTGAGCAGGTTCGGGTTGCGCGGCGTGCGGTCGACGTTCTCGGTCAGCGCGTCGAGCCAGACGATCGCGGCCGCCTCGTCCGGATCGAGCTCGAAGCCGGCGGCTGGCGAGTAGGTCAGCGCGCGCGGGAGGAAGTCGAGCCCGAGGTTCGCGCCCGTGCTCGCCTCGAGCAGCTCCTTGATCTCCGGATCGGGCTCGGCGACCGAGAGGTCCTGCTCCAGCTCGACCAGCACCAGCTCCGGCACGTTCAGCCCCAGCGCTCGCGCCAGCTCGCCGGCGACGAGCTCCGCCACCAGCGCCTTCGGACCCTGTCCGGCGCCGCGCAGCTTGACCACGTACATGCCGTCGTCGTCGGCCTCGACGAGCGCCGGCAGCGAGCCGCCCTCGCGCAGCGGCGTCACGTAGCGGATCGCGAGGACGCGGCGCAGCTGCACGGCGGTCACGCTACCGGCCGCCACCGAGATCGCCCATACGAGCCATCAAGGTCTGCCTGGGTCATCCGACACAAGGAGCATGCGTTCCCCCCTCGCCGCGCTCTGCGCTGCGCTGCTCGCCCTTGCGCTCGTCGCCCCCACGACCGGCGCCCAGTCCTCGTCCGGCGACGTCCCGACGTCGGGACCGATCGACTTCCTGCTCGGCCTCAAGCGCGAGCAGGGATCGCTGGCGCAGCTCGCCCGACGCGTGTCCGATCCGGCCTCGGCGCACTACCGTCGCTACCTCGGCGTCAAGCAGATCTCGCGCCGCTTCGGCGCCAACCCCGTCGTGCGCGGCTCGGTGCGCCGCTACTTCGCCGCCCGCGGCGCAGGCGTGCGCGTCGATCCCAGCGGTGCCTTCGCGACCGTCAGCCTCGACCGGGTGCAGGTGCGGTCGGTCTTCGGCGTCGCCGCCGGAGCGGCCGCCCGCGGCAAGGCCGCGCCGCGCGTGCCGGCCGAGCTGGCCGGCGTCGTGACCGAGGTCGCGGTGCCGAGCGCCGGCCCAAGCCCCGAGCCAGCGATCGCGCGCGCAGCAGGCGGTCGCAGGGCGGGCGCGGCACAGAACGCACCGGCCACGCTGCCGCCCGGGATCAGCACCTCGCGCACCGGCACCGCACGCGGCTGCCCCGAGGGCCAGAACGCCAAGGCACTGCCGACCCTGCCGACGGGCGGCTTCACCCCCAACCAGGTCGCCGCCGCCCACGGCCTCGGCGCGCTGCACACGCGAGGGTTGAAGGGGCAGGGACGGCGAATCGCGCTGATCGAGTTCGACGGCGGCTTCGACCCCGCCGACCTCGCCACCTTCGCCGCCTGCTTCGGGCTGCCCGAGCCGAAGATCAAGGTCTGGCCGGTCGACGGCCCGGTGCCGATGTCCCCCGACCTCGAGGACAGCGACGAGGTCACGCTCGACCTGCAGGTGCTGATGGGCATGGCGCCGCGCGCCGCGATCGACGTCTACGAGGGAACGGGCGACGCGAGCTTTGCGCAGGCGTTCGCCGCTGTGCTCTCGCCGCGCAAGGGCCACCAGCTGCCCGACGCCATCTCGGCCAGCTTCGGCGAGTGCGAGGCGGCCCTGACCGACCTCGGTTCGCGCTCCCAGCGCCGCCTCGACCGCTACATGACGCTCGTCGCCGCAGCGGCCGGCGTGCCGATCCTCGTCTCCGCGGACGACCAGGGCTCGTCCGCGTGCTCCGATCTCGACCCGTCGCTCGACAAGCTGGCGCTGGTCGACTATCCGGCCGGCCAGCACTTCGTCACCGCGGTGGGCGGCACGAGCTTCACGCTGCGGCGCGACAACTCGATCCTCAGCCAGCGCGTCTGGAACGACACCGTGCTCGGCTCGCTGCTGAGCCACTACGGCGGAGGCGGAGGCGGGACGAGCCGGCTGATCGGCCGGCCGTGGTATCAGAGCCAAGCCAAGATCGGCGGGCCTCGCAAGGGACGCCAGGTGCCCGACCTCGCGTTCTACGCCGACACGATCCCCGGCTGGACGATCTACTGCACGGTCGCGGCCTGCCGGGGCGCCGGCTGGTTCTCGGTCGGTGGCACGAGCGCTGCGACGCCGCTGTTGGCAGCCGGGCTCGCGCTCGTCAACCAGGACGCGGCCAGGCGCAAGCTGCCGCGGATCGGCTTCGTCAACCCCCTGCTCTACCGGCTCGCGCGCAGCAAGCAGTCCCCGTTCCGCGACGTGGTGCTCGGCAACAACGACATCTACGGCACGGGCTGCTGCTCAGCCCACGAGGGCTATGACCGTGCCAGCGGCTGGGGCTCACTGGACATGGCGAGGTTTGCGCGCGTCGCACACGAGGCGTACCGGAATCGTTAGGGGTACGATCGCGCCATGACCGTCGAGCTTCCCGGCGAGTGGTTCGTCATAAAATGAAATCAAGTGTTGTGTAGTTCTTTCAGTTGAGTTACGATGCGCCCATGCGGCACCAGCGTCCACTTGGGTATCGAGTCCCGGATCGACTCGGGATCTTCGCCAGCCTGGGGCGCGCTGGAGATCCCGTCGTTCGCTCCCGGTAGCCCGCTCGCATCGCGGGCACCAGCCCTGCGCGTCCTGCGCCAGGGCGGCTCGGTCACCCCTTCCCCACGAGGGCGACGAGCGATCCTTTCACCACAGCCGTAGCACCCGCACATCGGCTGCCGAAGGGGTGGGGCTTCGGCAGAGTGAGGTGATCGAGATGGAGAAGGAACGTACCCCGTCTAGCGACCGATGGCGCTTGGTGCGCCTCTCGCTGTGGACTCTCGGCGGCGTGGCTCGCCTCGCGCACCTCATCCTCCGGCATGTGTGGAACTAGGCGGAAGCGATACGGGAGGGCAGCGGCGTCACAGGATGTCCAGGACCCTCTCTACCGGCCGAGCGAGCACGGCGCGATCGCCGTTGACGACAATCGGGCGCTGGAGCAGCTCGGGGCGCTCGACCATCGTGGCGAGGATCGCGTCGTCGTCCGCGTCCGCGAGTTCGGCTGCGCCAGCCTCGCGCATGCGCAGGAGGTCCAGTGGCCTCGCGCCCGTCTTGGCGAGCAGATCGTCGAGCTCGGGCCGGGTCAGGCCCTCGACGTGGTACTCCACGCGCTCGAAGTCGACGCCGCGCTCGGAGAGCAAGGTCGCGAGCTTCTTGCAGGTCGTGCAGGTGCGCTTCTCGTAGACGACGATTCCCATGATCGGGCAGCTTAGGTGGCCGCGGGTCGTGGGTCGCCGACCCAGTAGCGCGGTCCGGGCCCGGCGCGGCCGGCGCGGTCGTCGGGGTTGACGAGCTTGCAGCGGTCCAGCGAGAGGCAGCCGCAGCCGATGCACTCGGTCAGCCCGGCGCGCAGGCGCTCGAGCTCGGCGATTCGCTCGTCGATCCTCGACGTCCACGAGCTCGACAGACGGCTCCAGTCGCGCCGGTTCGGCGTGCGATCGGCCGGCAGCTTGGCCAGATCGTCAGCGATCTCGTCGAGCGTCAGCCCGACGCGTTGGGCGAACACGATGAACGCCACGCGCCGGATCGCCGCGCGCGAGTAGCGCCGGTGACGCGCGCCGGTGCGCTCGGAGCTGATCAGGCCGCGGTCCTCGTAGTAGCGCAGCGCCGAGGTGGCGACGCCGGAGCGCTCGGCGAGCTGGCCGATCGTCAGTGGCTCGGGCATGCCGAGAGGACAGCAGGTCGCTGCGAGAACCTCAAGCGCACTCGAAGTTCAGGGTCCGCTACCCGCGCCGACGTGGACCGGCTCGGGACGGCGCGCGTGCGGCTTGGCGATCATGAGGTATGCCAGCCCCACCGCTGCGATCGAGGCCAGCACGATCGGCGCCGCCCAGACCTGGTAGACGGGCGCGTCCGGCGGGGCGAGCGAACTGCGCGGCCAGGCGATGTTGACCGTTTCGAACGCCAGCCACAGCACCGCGAGCGCGTTGATCGCGACGCCGGCCCGCCCGAGCCGTACCTCGCCGGCCGGCACCCAGCTGCCACGCAGCCGCGCGATCAGGGCGGCGACCGCTACGAGCAGGAAGGCGACGTAGATCCCCACGGTGCCGAACGCGATCAGGCTGCCGACCGCCGCCGAGTGGAGACCGAGCAGCATCCCGAGACAGGCGACGGCGGCGGTGACGATCGTCGCGGCGATCGGCGTCCCGCGGCTGTCGACCCGGCGCAGGATCGTCGCGGCGGGCAGCACGTCGTCACGCGCGATCGAGTAGATCGTGCGGGCCGTCAGCGACTGCGCCGCGATGCCGCAGGCCACGAATGCCGCCAGCACGAGCGCCGCGAACGGCTTGGCGGACCAGGAGCCGAAGGACGACACGACCGCGGTCTGCACCGGATCGGCGTCGGCGCCCGCGACGATCTGTGCCGGGTCGGGGTGCGCGAGCGTCGTCGCGACCGCGTTGAGGATCACCAGGCTGCCGACGCTCAGCATCGCGATCCAGATCGCGCGCGGGACGTGGCGCGCGGCGTCACGCGTCTCCTCCGCGGCGCCGACGCAGGCGTCGAAGCCGATGAAGACCCAGCCGCCGACCGCCAGCGCCGCGAGCATGCCCGCTCCCACCGAGCCGCCGGACAGCGCCTCGGCGCCGAGCGTGTCGCCCAGCAGCGAGAAGTCCTGCTCGCGGAACACCAGCAGCAGCGCCAAGCCGACGCCGACCGAGGCGATCACCTCGGCCCCGATGCCGAGCTTGACCACCCGTCCGAGCACGCCGATCCCGAACGAGCCGGCCAGCGCGCAGAGCAGCACGAGCAGCATGCCCGTGACGACGATCGCGTCGGCCGTGACGTCGATCCCGAGCAGCGTCAGCGCCCAGGGCGCGCCGAGGTAGGCGATCGTCGTGTTCGCCACCGCATAGGCGCAAACCGCGACCCAGCCGGAGAACCAGCCGTAGGCGCCGCCCAGCAGACGGCGGCTCCACTGGTAGGTGCCGCCGGCGACGGGAAACTCCGACGCCAGCTCGGCGTAGACCGCGAGCAGCAGGCACTGGCCGAGCAGGGCGACCGGCAGCACCCAGATCCACGCCGGCCCCGCAACGGTGATGCCGACGAACGCGACCGCGTAGAGGCCGACGACCGGCGAGATCGTGGCGAAGCCGAGCGCGACGTTGTCGAACGCGCGCAGGCGCCGCGTGAGCTCCTGCTCGTAGCCCAGCTCTCGCAACCGGGCGGCGTCTGGATCGGCGGCCGGGACGACGGGAGGCAGGACCTGGCGCGCCACCCCGCCATCGTGTCACCTATGCAACGGCCAGGTAACACGCCGATCTCTCGGCACGGAGCGGTCGCCCAGGCGCCGCCGCCGGGGACGCCCGGCGTGACCGCCCGAGAAGTGATCTCCTAATCAGAGGGAGTATGTCGGCGGCGCATCAGCACCCGGCCGCCCTTGCTAGGCACGAAGGTGATCGCGCGTCGGCGCATGCGCTCCGGCTTGGGGTCGGGCGCCACCAGCTCGCAGCGCTCGAGGATCGTGCGCAGCACGACCTTCATCTCGTAGCCGGCGAAGGCGGCGCCGAGGCAGCGGCGCACGCCGCCGCCGAAGGGCACCCAGGAATGCGGCGCCGGGGCGCCCTCCTCGAAGCGCTCGGGCCGGAACGCCTGTGGGTCCGGATAGAGGTCGGGCCGGTGCTGGATCAGCCAGGCCGACGCGGCGATCGTCCAGCCGGTCGGCACGCTGTACGGCCCGACCTCGACCGGCTCGGTCACCGTGCGCAGCGCCGAGTAGGTGAGCACCGGCCGCGCGCGCTGGGACTCCTTGATCACGCACTCGAGGTAGTCGTCTCCATCGGGCAGCTCCCGCTGCAGCCGCTCCAGCGCGGCCGGGGTGCGCAGCAGGCGCTCGAGCGTCCAGGCAAGTTGCGAGGCGGTCGTCTCGTGCCCGGCGACCAGCAGCGTCACGAGCTCGTCGCGCAGCTCCACGTCGGTCATGCCGTTGCCGTCCTCGTCGCGCGCCTGCAGCAGCAGCGACAGCACGTCGGCGCGCTCTTCGAGGTCGGCGACCTCGCGCCGGGCCCGGATCTCGGCGAACAGCAGCTCGTCGGCGCGTTCGCGTGCACGCACGAACTGTCCTCCCGGGCTCCACTTGCCGAGGTCGCGCTGCCAGCCCTTGACCATGATCACGCGCTGACCGGTGTGGACCATCTCGATCAGCGCCGTCTCCATCTCGCGCAGCTTGGCCTCGTCCTCGATCCCGAAGACGGCGCGGCAGATCACCCGCAGCGTGATCGCCTGGGTGGAGTGGTGCACCGCAAACGGGCGGCCAATCGGCCAGCGCTCGATCTCCGCCTCGGTGACCTCGCGCATCATGTCGCCGTAGACGCGCATGCGCTCGCCGTGGAAGGCGGGCAGCATCAGCTTGCGCTGCTGCATGTGACGGCTCTCGTCGAGCTCCAGGACGGAGTTGAGTCCGACGAGCGGCTCGAGCACGCGGTTGGCCCGACCGGCATGGGCGAGCTCGGGAGCCGCCCCGAACAGCCGTTTGACCTCGGCGGGGTCGGCGAGGACCACGAGCCGCTCGAACGGGTACGGGATGTTGAGGGTGAAGACGTCCCCGTAACGCTTGTGGCAATACGCGAGCTGTCGCTGCTCGGCCCACAGCATCGTGAAACCGTGGAACTGCTCCGGACCAGGCGGTCCCGGTGGGGTGGGTCGACCCGTGTGCGGGGCGGGTTCGAGTTTCGTCGAGGTGGGGGTCGCGGTGGCGGCCGGCGGCATCAGGGCACAGCTCCTCTGACGGGTGGTCGAGCGTCAGGCTACGCCAAGCGCTACGGGGTTGAGCCGATACCTGCGCAGGAACTGCTGCAAAGGCGCCGCTGGCCGCTGAGAGCTCAAGGTCCGGGGAACCCTGCCGACTGAGAACTATCCCCTTCGTTTCCCAGCTGAGGAGTCCCGAGCCGTGCCCTCCAGCAAGCCGAGCAGCGAGCCCAGCCGCAACGGCGGATCCACCACCGTCGGAGACGAGTACGAAGAGCTGCTGACCGAGCTCGTCGACGACGAGGAGGACCGCCAGCCCTCGAGCTCGGTGCCCGAGGTCGTCGAGCTCGACGACTCCAGCGCCCCGGTGGCGCACCGGCGCGTGCACAGGTCCGGCCCCGCCGCGCCGCGCCTTGCGGTCCCGATCGTCGTCGGCACCCGCCCGGAGGCGATCAAGCTCGTGCCGATCATTCTCGAGCTGCGCGAGAGCGACATCTACCAGCCGATCGTGATCTCGACCGGCCAGCACCACCGCATGGTGCAGGAGATCTTCGAGCTCGCCGGGATCACCACCGACGTGACGCTCTGGGCCGGCACGCGACGTGAGCTGAACGAGCGCGTGTCGTCGGTGATGCGCCGCTTCGAGGACTTCTGCGTCGAGTGGTTCGGCATCCCGCCGGAGAACGTCGAGACCGAGCAGGTGCTCGAGGGCCGCTGGCCCGCGGCGATGCTCGTCCACGGCGACACCTCGTCGGCGATGGCCGCCGCTTTGGCCGGTTTCCACCTGCGCATTCCGGTGATGCACGTCGAGGCCGGGCTGCGCACCGGCGGCAACAACCTCTCGCCGTTCCCCGAGGAGCTCAACCGCCAGGTGATCTCGTGCATCGCCTGCCTGCACTTCGCGCCGACCGCGCACAACCAGGAGAGCCTCGTGCGCGAGGACATCTCGGCCGGGCAGATTTTCGTCACGGGCAACACCGGCATCGACGCCTTGCGCTGGGCGAGCGAGCTGCCGGTGCAGTTCGAGGACCCGGCCCTGCAGCGGCTGGTCGAGGGCGAGCGGCGCATGGTCGTCGTCACCGCACACCGCCGCGAGAACTGGGGCGCAGGACTGGAGGGCATCGCCGCCGGCGTGGCGCGCCTGGCCGAGGCCAACCACGACGTCGACTTCGTCGTGCCGATGCACCCCAACCCGCGCGTGCGCGAGACCCTGACAGGACCGCTGTCGGTGCAGTCGAACGTGCTCTTGACCGAGCCTCTGGGCTACGCGCGCTTCGCCCGCCTGCTGCGTCGCTGCGATCTGGTGATCACGGACTCCGGGGGCATCCAGGAGGAGGCGCCGTCGCTCGACAAGCCGGTGCTGGTCACGCGCGAGGAGACCGAGCGCGGCGAGGGCGTCGAGGAGGGCACGCTGCGGCTGGTCGGCACCAATCCCGAGCGCATCTTCTCCGAGGGTCAGCAGCTGCTGACCGACAACGCGGCCTACAAGCACATGGCCAACGCGCCGAACCCCTACGGCGACGGCTTCGCCGCCCGCCGGATCGTGGCGGCGCTCGAGCACCTCCTGATCGGCGGCGTCGCGCCCGCGCCCTTCGGCCCCGGCTACAACCGCCGTGCGGTGCTCGCCGCCGCCGGCTACCAGAACAAGTTCGTCGAGCCGCTCGAGTCCCTGCTGATCCACCTCGGCATCCACGAGGGCGGCGAGGACGGGGTGGCAGACGAGCAATGGCTGTCCTGAGCCTGCCCTTCGACGGACTCCCGGCCGTCTGGGCGGTGCCGCTGTACGTCGGCTTCGCCGTGATCGTGGCGATGTTCTTGTGGACGGCGGTGCTGTTCGTGCGCGGCCAGCGAGCGCGCGTGCATGCGCCCGACGCGCCGGCTGGCGGCGCCGACGAGTTCACCTGGATCTTCCTCGTGCCGGCGTTGAACGAGGAGGTGACGATCAGGGACAGCGTCGAGCGGCTGATGGAGGTCGAGGTGCGCGACAAGCGCATCGTCGTGATCGACGACGGCTCCGACGACCGCACCCCCGAGATCCTCCGCTCGATCTCGCATCCGGATCTGGTGGTGCTCCGCCGCGACCCGCCGAACGCTCGCGTCGGCAAGGCGGCGGGGTTGAACAACGCCTACCGCATGCTTGCCGACGAGCTCGGCCCCGAGGTGGACCGCTCGCGCGTGATCGTGGTGATCGTCGATGCCGACGGCCGCTTGGATTCCGCGGCCCCCCGCTACGCCGCCGGACATTTCGTCGACCCGGTCGTCGGTGGCGTTCAATCGCTGGTGCGCATCTACAACCGTCAGCGATTTTTGACGTGGATGCAGGACGTCGAGTTCTCCGTCTACGGCTTCCTGTTCCAGACCGGCCGCAACGGCTGGGGCACGGCGGGCATGGGCGGCAACGGCCAGTTCAACCGCCTGAGCGCGCTGGACGCGATCGCCGACGAGGCAGGTCCTTGGCGCGATCGGCTGACGGAGGACCAAGACCTCGGCCTGCGGTTGTTGGTCGCCGGCTACGAGGGTCGCCAAGAGCTGCGCGGCGCCGTCAACCAGCAGGGCCTCTCGAACCTCCGCCCGCTCTTCCGCCAGCGCACCCGCTGGTCCCAGGGCAACCTCCAGGCGCTGTCGCTGACCGACGAGGTCCGCCACATGCCGTTCCCCTTCGCGGTGCGCATGGAGGTGCTGCTGTACCTCCTGATGCCGCTCTGGCAGACGATCGTCGGGGTGGCGCTCGTGATCGCGATCATCCTCGCCGCGACCGGCGAAGCGCCGCTGTGGGGCGGCGGCCCGACCTGGCAGCTGGTGCTCATGTACGTGCTCACCTTCGGCGGCACCGTGCTCGGCTGCGTCGCCAGCCGCACCTCCTCCGGCGTGAAGGGCTGGCTCGTCGGCTTTCTCCTCGGCCACCTCTATGCCCTCTACACGTGGCTGCTCTGGCCCGTCCTCATCCGCTCCTCGGCTCGTCAACTCACCGAGCGCCGCGACTGGGCCAAGACGGAGCGCGAGGCAATCGGCGCTTACGCCCCATCTGCGCCTCCCGAAGCCGAGAGCGCTCCAACCGAGTTACTCCAGTCGGTGGACGATAGAGAGCTCCAGCGCACCGGTCGCCCGATGGGTGACTAGGCCGTCAATGTCCGTCCTAATCGAGATTTAGACGTAGCATCGCTGCACCCATCTCTACCTCGACGCTGCCGGCCTTAACCTTGGGGCAGAGCGTATTAATTATGGCGCCATCTGAATCCCATCACCCTAGTTGTGATCCAACCCGCGGACGCAATTCGTTAGTCCGCCAGCTAGAGCCGATCGAGTGGGAGGCTCTGCTTGGATTCCCGCTGGGCTGGTCCGACCCAAGAGCGCCGATGACCGCAAAGGGGTCTCGGGGCCTTTCAGTCAACTGGGTTGACTGGCAGCATGCGTCGCCATCTTCATTTCCGGAGCCCATTCGTGATCTTGTAGAAATGCTGCAACGATCACATGGGCACGGCCCAATTCGCACTAACGATCAAGGTCATGTGGCGTTCGAGTTCGAAAATACGGCAGAACTTTTCGGTCATCGCACTGGCGTCGGCCCTCTCATTGTCGGTATGGATACAAATGTTCTAATCGATTATATCGATAACATCAATTTTATATGGGCAGATCCAGAACCAATGAATCCGACACGATGGAACAGTCGCGCCGGTGGACTCAAGGACCTCATGACGTTGTGGTCGTGGCGTGATATCCGCTTTGTCATCCAGTCGCAACAACTCGATGACGCTAAGCGGACGCTTACGATTGAACGTCGCGAACAGCGGCAGGAGTTGCTAGACGCGTTCTACACCGATACCTTCGAGCGATCCCAACGAGACACCCTTAGAAGCGTCCGAGGGGGAGAGATTCCGGTCGATGTGTTGAACCGGCTACCCGCAGGAGTCGATCGTTCTTTAGTGACAGCGGCGCTAGCGCAGGGTTGCCATGCTTTTCTCACGGAAGACCGCGGCATCTACCGTGCGGACAATTTGCTGCGTCGCTTCGGCCTGCGGCTGTTGCGTACGCGCGAGTTACTAGAGATGTTGCTTATGACTGCGGAGCTCACCGAGCGACGGAGTCTGTGTGGAGTGGTGCCGGACAGTCATGGGATGACCCACGTAATCACAGGCGTATCCACCGACTATGCACGACGGCTTACGGCACTTGCGGACACCTGAGCCTGCGACATCCCATAGCGATCCGCAGCGGGAACGAATCTCAAAGGCAGTGGCCTCGCGCTCGGTGGAGCGTCCGCACCCTCACGTAGAGTGCTCTGGACTACAAATTGGCCCCGGCGCTGCGCAAACAGCCCGGGGCCCGGCACAGGAGCGTGACCTCCCATGCATCACCAGCCTAACCCGGGCGACGTGCCCGACGATGTAGAGAGCCCGATCGATGAGGCGCTGCTCGGCCTTCTCGTCCATGACCATCCCGGCCTCTGGAGTCTGAGCGAGCTCGATCGCTCGCTGGTGTCCAGCGGCCACACGACCTGCGGCGAAGAGCCGTCCCGTCACGACACCGAAGATGCCGTCGAGCGGCTCTATGCCGCCGGGCTGATCCACCGCGTCGGGCAGTTCGTGTTCGCGTCGAGCGCCGCGCGGGCGGCGCACGCGATCGCGGCATAGCCAAGAGCGAAGCCGCACCTAAGCGGGCGAGGTCTACGGCCTCGCCCGCTCATCTCGGCTCCCCAGCGGGATCGAGGCGACCGCCAGAGGCGAGAGTAGGATCGGCGAGGGTCACGAGACACCACAGCGCCATGACGAAGACACTAGACACCAGCCCCCAAATACTTGAGGAGAACGATCCTCGAGTCGCCCAGCCAGTATTCACGCTGCGCGAGGCGGCGACGTATCTGGACGTGCCGTCCTCGACTCTTCAAGGCTGGGTCCGGCCCGGGCGCGGAGGCGAACCGCTGATCACGGCGTTTCCCCGTCGCGGCCAGGAAGCGACGGTGCCGTTCATCGGGTTCGCCGAGGCATACGTCCTGGCCGCGTTTCGGCGCGCCGGGGTGCCGATGCAGCGCATCCGGCCGGCGGTGGACGCGCTCACCAGCGGCATCGGCGTCGACCATGCGCTGGCATCCAAGCGCCTCTACACCGACGGTGCCGAGGTGCTCTACGACTTCGCCAGCGGCGACGAGGAGCTGCGCGGGCTGACCGTCGTCCGCACCGGCCAGCGGCAGTTCGCGGAGGTCGTTCGCGACTACCTCAAGCGGATCACCTACGGCAGCGATGGCTGGGCGTCGAGGCTCCGCCTGCCCGCGTACGAGCACGCCAAGGTGGTCGTCGATCCGCGCAGGGGCTTCGGGCTACCCCTGGTCGTCAACGGAGGAGCGCGCGTCGAAGACCTGGTGGACCGCTTCACCGCCGGCGACACGCTGGCGGACATCGCTGACGACTTCGGGGTGCCGCAAGGCGAGGTCGAAGACGTGATCCGCGTCGCCACCCGCGCCGCCGCCTAGGTCGGTCGACCGTCGGATAGTCGCTGGCGATGTCCCAGCAGCCGGAGTTCTTCATCGACCGTAGCCTCGGTCAGAAGCACCTCGCGCAGGCGCTTCGCGAGCTGGGCTACGTCGTTCACACACTGGCGTCGGTCTATGGCGACAAGCGAGGCCAGGGTCTCGAAGACGAACGCTGGCTTGCCGACGCCGGGAGCAACGGCTGGGTCGTGCTCATGAAGGACAACGCGATCCGCCGTCGCCCAGCCGAGCGGGACGTCTTGATCGCCGCGCGCGTCCGCGCCTTCTGCCTGACGAAAGCGCAGCTGCGAGCAACCGAGCAGACAGCGCGCTTCGTGAGCAACATCGATCGCATCGTCCACCAGGCGCAGACGCCTGGCCCCTACATCTACGGCGTCTACGACGGCCACATCAAGTGCTTGTGGCCGGCTGATGGTTGAGCAGAGCGTGCCTACACGTCTGATATCTATAAGTACCATCCCTCCGCATGCCGGACGAACTCCATGTCCGCGTCCACGTTGACGAAGGCAGCCTCTGGGCAACCGTCGAGGAACTTCCAGGCGTCTTCGCGACTGGCGACACGTTCCTTGAACTGCAGGAGAACCTTGAAGAGGGAGTGTCGCTCTACCTCGCCGAGCGCGGCGAAGAGACCATGCCCGCGCACCTTGGACCACTTCGAATCCCGCCGTTCACGGCAACGACCAAGTTGGCGGTGCGCAGTGAGTCGCAGTCCTAGCGACGCAGTCACGCCCAACGTAGGATCGACTGGCGCAGCGATCGTCGTCGCCGAAGCCCGGCCAGGTCGGGTCCAGGCCTTCGCTTCGCAATAGCTCGGCTTGAACCGCGAGGAGGTCTTCGATCCTCTGCCGATCGAGGACGTACGCCCCCGAAATCCTGGGGCGGTCTGGCTGAGCGTCGCTACTCGGCGGATCGTCCGGACATGGCATCGCACGAGCGTACGACGCGCCACCTGCGAACAGCAGCGGGCGGGCGCCGCAGGGTTGGCGCCCGCCCGCTCCGGGCAGTCCGTGCCTCGTCGCTGGCAATCCGTTGCCTTGCTCCAGGCAGAGTCCGTTGCCTTACGGAGAGCATGGTACTCTGTAGAGGACCGCCGTACAACAGCGACCTGAAAGGACCGTCGGTATGGCTCTGATGGAGCACGACGTGGGAACGCAGCTCTCCGGTCACGACCTCGCCGCTCGCGCGTACCACATGATCACCATCGACAACGAGAACGACGGGCGTCGGATCACGATCATGGCGAGCGCTGGCGAGAAGATCGCCGACCTGATCGACGAGGTGTACGCACGTCTCGGACGCGGTCGCTTCGACGGCGACCGGCTGCGCTGGGAGTCCGACCACGAGGACGTCGCCTCGTTCTCCGAGCTCACGCTCGAGGAGTACTTCGAGCTCGGCAACTGCCCGCGCCTGTCCTGGACGTTCGTGGGCGCGACCGGAGGGGACAACGCATGATCGTCATTCCCGCGAACTGCTGGCAGACCATCGTCGAGCGCTTCACCCAGACGACGGGCCTGGCCGAGAACGTCGCCTTCCTCGACGGCATCCCGCTTGGACCCGAGCCGGTGCACGGCGGCGTAGTCACGACCGTGACCCTCCCCGAGACCGACCGCAGGGGCGGCGGCTGGTGGGTCGACGCGAGCCAGATGAGCGCCGCCGGGCAGCACCTGCGCGTCTCCAAGCTGGTGCGGCTGGCCCAGGTGCACACCCACCCGAACTCGGAGACCAAGCACAGCGAGCTCGACGACGTGCTCGCCTACTCGCAGCGGCCCGGCACGGTCTCGGTCGTGCTGCCGACGCACGGCCTCACCCATCCCGGCCTCGCCGACGCGGGCATCCACGTACGCACCGACGACGGCTGGCGCGAGCTGGAGGGCGAGGAGGTCGACCGGCACATCAAGGTCGTGCCGTCGCTGCTCGACCATCGCGTCGAGCGGTGACCGTCAGACGTAGCGCTCGACGACGGTCTCACCGTCGATCCGACGCAACCGGTACCCGTGCGGGAACTGCGCGCGATTCTGGAAGTCCGCTTGGTGGGAGACCACGATCACTCGCTCCAATAGGCCAGCCAGACGGCGAAGCTCGTCGATCATCTCGCCGCGTCGCTGCTCGTCGAGGCTCCCGAACCCCTCGTCGATGATCAGCGATTCCACCTTGTAGCGGCCGCTGCCATACGACCCGATGGCGGCGGCCATCGCGACGCAGACCCGGAACTTCTCCGAGCCGGAGAGGAACGCCGCGTCGGTGCGCTCGCCGCCGGCGTTGAAGTCGCGCGCGGAGACGCTCAGCTCGTCGCGGCGCCGCTGCTCGGTGAAGCGGATCTCGAGCTGCAGCGTGCCGCCGGTCAGCTGCTTGAGCACCTCGTTGGAGAGCGCCTCCAGCGCGCGGGTGGCGTCGACGAGCAGCTGGCCCTGCAGCCCCTGGCGGCTGAGCAGCTGCACCATGCGCGCGGCAAGATGGGCGTCGCGGTTCGTGCGGCCCTGCTCGGCCAGCTTGGCGGCGCGTGCCTCCTCGCGCTCGCGCAGCGCGGCCACCTGCTGGCGCGCGTCGCCGAGCGCGCGCTCGGTGGCGGTGAGCTCCTCGCGCGCGGCCGTGAGTGCCTCCTCTGCCGAGGTCATGCTCAGCTGCTCGTCGTCGGGCACGGCCGCCAGCTGCGAGCTCAGCTCCTCGACGCTCGCGCGGAGCTTGGTCAGCTCCGCCTCCGCCTGCTCGACGGCGGCGAGCTTGGCGACGCTGCCGGCGAGCGCGGCGCGGCGCTGGTCGAAGGCGTCGAGCAGCCCGTCCTCGCGTCGCGGGCCCGCTCGGCCCATTCCGACGGGACGTCGGCGAGCAGGACCGCCGCGGTCCGGTGCTCGGCTGCCGCCTTGGCCTGCGCCATCTCGATCGCGCGCTCGCACTCGGCCTGGCGCTCGACCGCTGCGCGCTGCGCGTCTTCGGCCGTTTGCGCGCGCTGCGCCGCCTCCTCGGCCGCTTGCTTCGAGTCGGTCACACGGCCGTTCGCCTCTTCCAGCTCAGCTTCGAGCTCGGCGAGTGCCGCAGGGAGCTCCTCGGCGGCGCCATCAGCGAAGACCTGCTGGCGAGCGTCGTCCCAGCGCTTGAAGCGCGCCGCGCCCAGAGCCTTCTTCGCTGCGGTCTCGGCACGCTTCAGTCGCTTCTCGGCGTCCTTGAGCCTCGGTCCGCTGGGCCTCTGCCCGGCGGCCGAGCTCGACCGCCTCGTCACGCTTGCCTACCGCCGCGTCGCCGCCTCGGCCAGCACGGCATGGCGGTCGCGGGCCTCAGCCGCAGCGACCTCAGGCGCTCAGACCTCGTCCTCGGCGCGTGCCAGCTCGGCGAGCCGGTGCTCCTCATCGAGCGGCTGACCGCAGCGCGAGCAGACGGCCTCGTCCTTCGCACCCTCCCGCTCGCGCAGCTGCCGGCGGGCCTCCTCGAGCTCCGCGTCGCGCTGCGCCCGCAGCGGCCATCGCCTGGTCACGCGCGGCGAGTCGCCTGCGTGGCAGCGGCCTCCAGCTCGCTGACGCGCGCGGCGGAAGCGCTCGAGCGTCGCGTCCAGGTCGGCGACTGTCCCCGCAGCCTCCACGTCCGCCTCCGCCTCGGCCAGCTCGGTGCGGCGCTCCACGACCGCAGTGATCGCGGGCACGCACGCCGTCGAGCGTCGCCGCCCCCACCGTCGACTCCTCGGCGGCCCGGCGCGCGGCCGAGGCAGCGGCCCGCGCCGCGTCGGCCTCGTCCTTCAACCGCTCGAGGTCGAGCGCCTCGCGCGCCGCCCGCGTCTCGGCGGCGAACGTCTCCGCCGCCCGCGCGGCGGCCAGCGACTCGATGCGCGTCGCGCAGCTTCGCGCCGGCGGCGGTGAGCCGCTCGTGCTCGGCCGCCTCGGCGCGGATCGCCTGCGCGTCGACCACCAGTCCCTCGGTCGCGGCGATGCGCTCGCGCGCCTGCTCGGTCCGCTGCACCAGCTCGGTGTGACGCCGAGCCGCCGCGACGGCCTCGATCCGCTCCTCGACCACCCGGGCAAAGCGCTGCTGCTGCTCCTCCAGCCGCGCCGCCTCGGCGTCGGCGGCCCGCCGCTCGTCCTTGCGCACCGGCTCGAAGCCCTCCAGCTCCTCGTCGAGCCGCTTGCGGCGCCCGCTCAACTCGCTGTTGTGCTTCTGCGCGAGCCGCTCCAGCCGCTGGTAGCGAGACAGATCCACGAGCTGCGCGAGCACCTCGAAGCGGTCCTTGGCGCCGGAGCGGATCAGCGCGTCGCTGCCCGCCTGGAGCAGCAGCACCGAGTGCGTGAAGGCCTCGTAGCTGAGCGCCACGAGCTCGTCGCGCCAGCGCGTGAAGCCCGCCTCCGAGGAGGTGTCCGGGATCTCGGTCCACGCGCCAGCGTTCACGTCCCAGACCTCGGCGCGGCGCTTGGGCGAGCCGCGGCGGCGCAGCGAGCGCTCGACCCGGTAGCGGCGTCCCTCGACGTCGAAGACGAACGCCGCCACGCAGCCGTCGGCGCCGTGGCTGATCAGCCGCTGCGCGTCCTGGCGCCCGCCGCGGTGCGTCGCGTACAGCGCCCAGGTGATGCCGTCGAAGATCGCGCTCTTGCCGGCGCCGTTGTCGCCGGAGACCGACCACAGCTTCGCGCCCTCGAAGTCGAAGACCGCCGGCGTGCCGTCCGGGCGCCGATGCGAGAGGAAGTTCGTCAGCTCGACCCGGACCGGGATCACGCCTGCTCCTCCTGCTCGGCGAGCAGTCGATCAGCGAGCGCCAGCAGCTCCTCGCGATCCGGGTCGTCGCGCGCGAGCTCGGCAGCGAGGAAGCCGCGCACGGTGCCGCCGACGTCGAGCCGGTCGACGCCGCCGGTGACCAGCGACGGGGCTGGCTCGTCGAGCCGGATGATCTGCGGCGTGTCGTGCAGGCGGGGAAAGCGAGCGCGGGCGGCGACCAGCCACTCGCTCGGGCTGTCGGCCGGGCCGAGGCGCAGCTCGAGCTTGACGATCGTGCGCTGCGGCTGGTCGAGCGCCTCGGCCTGCTCGTCGAGCTCGGCCAGCGAGCCGATCTCCAACTGACGCAGCGGCGTCGCGTCGAGCGGCAGCTGCCTGACCTGGACGGCGGATCCCTCGAGCGTCACGAGCAGCGTCTCGCGCGCGTCGTCGCGCTCGCCGAAGTCGAGCCGCTCCAGCGCCCCGCTGTAGCGCATGCGCTCGTCGAGCGCCGTCGGGCGGTGGACGTGGCCGAGCGCGACGTAGGCGAAGCGCTGCAGCAGCAGCGGCGAGACGCGCACGTCCTCGTTCTCGGCCAGCTCGCGCACGCCGGTGCGCGCCGGCACATCGGCGACCAGGAAGTGCCCGGCGAGCAGCTTCGGCAGTCCGGCCAGCTGCTCCTCGGCCGCGGCGTCGAGCCGTTCGATCGCCGCCCCTACGGCCTCGCCAAGCGCGGACTGCTTAGCCTCGACGGACGCGAACGAGCCGCTGTCCAACGCGTAGCGCGTCGCGGTCGGGAACGGCAGCGCCGCCAGCGCCGCCCGATCGCCGTCGGCGCCCTCGAGCGCGATCAGGCTCGGCTCCGACACGAAGCGCACACGCGCGGCGGCCTCGGGGCCGAGCAGGTTCTGCACACTCGTCAACAGCGGGAAGGTGTGCTCGGAGTCGCTGTTGCCGGCCAGGAAGACGCACTGCAGCCCACGCTCGATGCGTGGCGCCAGCAGCCGCGCGAGCGCCGCGAAGATCTCGGACAGCCGCTCGCGCCGCGTCTCCTCCAGCACGTCCCCGCACACCAGCAGCACGTCCACCGCGTGCTCGTCCAGCTGCGCGCCGATCTCTTCCAGCCGCGCGAGCTGATCCGGCAGGCGATCCTGGCTGGCGAGGCGATCGCCGAGGTGCCAGTCGGCGGTGTGGAGAATGCGAAGGCTCATCGAATCAGGCGATCACGGTATGCAGAAAGCCCCATGCGGTCAACTGCAGAGGACCACATCCGACCGACCGCAGGCGTAGACTGCCCCGCAACAGTGGCAGAGCCTGAAGTGAACACGTTGCAAGGACGCCTTCGGCGCGAGCGCGAGCGAGCGCGTCTGTCGCTGGCACGGCTCGCCGAGGAAACCGGCATGTCGAAGACGTACCTGCTGCGACTCGAGACCGATCCCGAGACCAACCCGTCGCTCGACGTGCTGCGCCGGATCGCCGAGGCGCTCGATGTCACCGTCGCCGACCTGATCGGCGCACCAGCAACGCAGTTCGTCGGCGACGAGGTCGACGTCCCCACCTCGCTGCGCGTGTTCGCCGACCAATCCAAGCTCTCCAAGAGCGAGTTCGACCTGCTCGCGAGCATTCGCTGGCGCCGGGGCGAGGCGCCGCAGACGCCCGAGCGCTGGCAGTACATCCTCACCTCGCTCCGTGCCAGCAGGCAGCTCGACCAAGGCTGAGGCCGAGCGCTGGTCGGAGCCGCTGATCCGGCGGCTCGCCGGCCGCCGCGCCGACGGCGACCCCCGCCCACGGCTGCAGGCGATCCTCGACGGCTGGCGTGAGGAGGCCGGCCAGGACCGACTGCCGATCGACGTGCACGGCATCGCCTCGCTGCGCGGCATCGAGGTGCGGGCGACGGCCGCCGGCAACTGGGAGGGTCGCGTCTATGCCGAGCGCGGCGGCGTCGTGATCGAGGTCGACAAGCGCCAGTCGCTCGCCCGCCAACGCTTCACGATCGCGCATGAGCTCGTCCACACCGCCTTCCCCGGCTTCGCGCGCGAGCGGCGCTACCGCATCGACGAGGATCTCGCCCTGGCGCTGTTCGCACGCAGCCGTAGCGAGGAGGAGCACCTCTGCGACTGGGGCGCGGGCATGCTGCTGATGCCTGAGCCGCTGATCTGGAGCTACCGCGCCGACCAGGGACTGAAGGCGGTCGAGGCGCTCTCGCGGGCCGCGAAGGTCAGCCTCGAAGCGGCCGCGGCGCGGCTCGTGGATCGCAGCGATCGGCCGGTTGCCTTCTTGGTGCTCGAAGAGGGCTCGAAGGGCGAGCTGCGGGTCCGCAATGCCAAGGTCCAGCGCTTGCCACTGTTCGTCCCCCGCAACGCGCGCGTGCCCGCGGACTCCGTGGCCGCACTAGCCACTCGCAGCGGCAGGAGCGAGCGCGGAGAAGGCCGCCTCCCCGGCCGCTCCCGGCGTCAGTTCCACATCGAGGCGAAGTCCTACCCACTGGGCCGAGGAGCCGCGGCGCGGGAGCGGGTGCTCGTGCTCGCGCTGCCAGTCCACGGGCCGCGGACGAAGCGCTGAGCGCTTCGTCCGCCAGTGCGGAGGTCCTAGGCCCCCATCGAGACCTGCTCGCAGACGATCAGGCGCGAGTCCTCCAGCGCGGCGTCGCGATGCTGGTGGATCTCGAGGTAGTCAGGGTCGGTTGCCATCTGCAGGAACGCCTTGCGCGAGGGGTACTGGACCATCAGCGCCATGTCCCACTCACGCTGCTCGGGGCCGATGAGGGTCTGCTGTGCGGCGGTCGCGATCAGCAGCTGGCCACCAGCGCGTTCGAGGAACGGCGCGGCGGCCGCGCCATAGCGAGCGTAGGCCTCGGCGCCGCTGACGCCGGCGTCGATGCCGTCCGCCTCGTCCTTGAAGCGCAGCAGGTTCAACATCACGATCGGCTCGTCAGATGTGGAGCCGGTCAGCTCCGCGAGCTGCTCGGGGGTGGGCACGATGGCCATGTCAATCGCTCCTGTCTGGATCGGTGAGCGCACGCCGCGCGAACTCGGTCAGCGGCCTGCGCAGGGTGGCGAGGCGGGCGGGGCGCCCGTCTCGGAGCGCGGTTCGGACGACCTCGTCGATGCCGCCGACGACGGCGCGGCGGATCGGCAGCGGGGTGCTGGCGCCGGGCGCATCAAGCAGATCCGCGAAACGGTCGGCGAGCTGGCGCTGGCGGCGCGCAGGGCCATCGCCGGCGGCGAGACCCTCGACGACGAAGCAGCGGGCGAGATCGGGCTCCGACGCGAGCGCCTCGAGGTAGGCGGCGATGCCGCGCTCGAGCCGCTCGGCCTCCGGGCCCTCGGCCATCGCCATGGTCACGCGCTGGAACACGAGCTCGGCCGACAGCTCGAGCGCCGCGACGAACGCGGCCTCCTTGTCGGCGAACTCCGCGTAGAAGCTCGACTTCGACATCGATGCGCGCGCTACGACGTCGCCCACCGTCGTCGCCGCGTACCCGCGTTCGAGCACGCAGGCTGCCAGCGCCTCGAGCAGCCGGCCGCGAGGGGATGCGGCCAGCAGCTCGCGCAGCGGTGACACGGAAGTGGTGCTTGCGGTCGAAGCCACGCTGTACGTAAGCGTACAGAATCTGTACTAACGCGTCTGCTCCTGCGCCACAAGCGCTTCGCGATGCAGACGACCCACGATCCTGTGCACGCGACGCTGGTAGAGGCAGACGGTCACGACGCTGAGGAAGACGACGGCCAAGGCAAGCGCGAACAGCAGCCACTCGCTCTCCTGACCGAGCCGGATCACACCGAGGATCACGGCGGGGGCGGCGGCGGCATAGAGCGCCGCCGTCGTCGCCCACTCGCGCATGTAGCGATAGCCCCTGTCGGGGTCGAAAGCCACCTGGATCGAGGTCTCCCAGGTAAGCGGCGGCGACCCCTCGAAACGGTCCGCGATGCGGCCTTCCAATTCCGCGACGTGCGCCCCCGCGCGGACCGACCGCTGCAACTCGTCGAGCCACATCACCATGACGAGCCCGGCGAAGATCGCCGCCCCCGCCACGAGGCCGACCTGCGTCGCCTGCCCCGCGTCTCCCGCCTGGACGCCAAAGCCGGTCAGCACGCCGATCGCCACGAGTCCGATCTGGAGCGTCTGCTGCATCTGCTCCATCGCCGCCAACGACTCCTGGCGCAGGGTGCGGTACTCCTCGAGCGCGACCGTGACCCAGTCCGGCGGGCCGCCCTCGGTCGTGGGCAGGACCGCGGAACGAGTGGAAGAACGCTGGGTTGCGCGTGACCACAGGAGGGCGATCCGCGCAGGTTACTGCGGGCTCGTGCAGCGGGACGAGCCGAGCGGTGACGCCCTAGGGGAAGGCGGCGACCGGCTCGGTGGCGGTCTTCGCGGCCGGCGCGTCGAGCGGCTCGGGCGGCGCTGCGTAGGGCCCGGGCTTGGGTCGCTCAGCGCCGCCTGGGAAGGCCAGCCGCAGGATCGTGCGCTGCACCGAGCCCCACTGCTTGGCGAACGGGCCGGTGTTGTAGGGCAGCCCGTAGCGCTCGCAGATCTCCTTGACGCGCGGCGCGATCTGCTTGTAGCGCGAGCTCGGCATGTCCGGGAAGAGGTGGTGCTCGACCTGGTAGCTGAGGTTGCCGCTCATCAGGTGGAACGCGTCGCTGCCCTCGATGTTGGCCGCGCCGATCAGCTGGCGCACATACCAGGCGCCGCGACTCTCGTCGACCACCTCGTCCTCCGTGAAGGTGTACGTCTGGTCGGGGAAGTGGCCGCAGAAGATGATCGCGTGCGACCACACGTTGCGCACGACGTTCGCCGTCAGGTTCGCGTACAGCGTCTTCTTCCAGTGCCGCCCGCTGAGCGCCGGGAAGATGACGTAGTCCTTGACGATCTGGCGACGGGCCTTGAGTCCGATCGCCTTCAGCTCGTCGCGCAGCTGACGCTTGCTCTTGCGTCCCTTGCGGATCGCCTCGAAGTCGAGGTCGTGCACCGCCACGCCCCACTCGAACAGCATCATCAGCACGACGTTGTAGAGCGGCTGCGCCAGATAGACCGGGTGCCAGCGCTGCTTGGGGTCGATCCGCATGATCTCGTAGCCGACGTCCTTGTCCTTGCCGACGATGTTCGTGAAGGTGTGGTGGACGTAGTTGTGCGAGTGCTTCCAGGCGGCGGCCGGCGAGGCGGTGTCCCAGTCCCAGGTCGAGGAGTGGATGTTGGGATCGTTCATCCAGTCCCACTGGCCGTGCAGCACGTTGTGGCCGATCTCCATGTTCTCGAGGATCTTCGCCACCGACAGGCCGGCGGTGCCGAGCAGCCAGGCCGGCGGATAGCGCGACGCCATCAGCACGATCCGCGAGAGGGCGGCGAGCCGGCGATGGAACTCGATCACGCTGCGGATGTAGTGGGCGTCGCTCTCGCCGAGGTCGGCGCGGATCTCGTCGCCGATCGCCTGGAACTCGTCGCCGATCGCCTCGATCTGCTCGGGAGTGAGGCGATGCAGCGGGTTCGTGGCGGCGGTGCTCGTGGTCATGCGGCGCTCCTCATAGCTCGATCTCGACATGCCCCTCGGGTGCGTTGACGCAGGTCCGGACGGTCTGCCCCTGCTCGTCGAACAGTTCCCCCGTGCGGAGGTCCCGAACCACCCCGGCGCGCAACTTGCCGACACACGTGTGGCATATCCCCATCCGGCAGCCGTGGGGAAGCGTCGCGCCCGCCGCCTCGCCCCCGACCAACATGGAGACGCCGACGTCGCAGGTCGCCTTGACGTCGGTGACGCGGAAGTAGACCGTGCCGCCGCTGCCTACGTCGGTGTCCCCGGTGCCGATGATCGGCTGGAAGCGCTCGGTGTGCAGGCGGTTCGGGTCGCCCTCGGCCTCCCAGTGGACCTCCAGCGCGTCGATCATGTCCCGGGGGCCGGAGAGGAAGGCCTCGCGGTCGCGCCAGTCGGGACAGCGCTCGCCCAACAACTCGGGGCCGAGGCGACCGTCGGCGGAGCTGATCTGCTCGTGCAGCTCGTAGCCGTCGTGGCCGCGGGCGATCTCGCGCAGCATGTCCCCGAAGATGAACGCGTCACTGGTGCGGGTGCAGTGGAAGTGGACGACGTCGTCGAGCGCGTCGCGGCGGACCAGCTCGCGCACGATGCTCATCAGCGGCGTCACCCCGCTGCCGGCGCTGATCAGCAGCAGCCGCGGCGGGAGCGGCTCGGGCAGCCCGAATGTTCCCTCCACGTCCCCGAGGAACACGAGCGAACCCGGCTCGGCCTGGCCGACGAAGTACCGCGACATGCGACCATCCTCGACGCGCTTGACGGTCACGCTCACGAGCCCCCGCGGATGGCTGGGGTCCGAGGTCAGCGAGTACGCCCGCCAGTGGCGCACGCCGTTGACCTCGGCGCCGAGGCGCAGGTACTGGCCCGGGCGATGGCCGGGCCACGGGAAGCTCGGCCGGATCACGACGGTGGCGGCGTCTTCGGTCTCGTGCCGGACCTCCTCGATCGTGCCGGTCGCCTCGCGGGTCGACCAGCGCGGGTCGAGCAGGCCGATGTAGTCGTCGGGCAGCAGCGGCGTCGTCGCCGCGCGCGCGAGCTTCAGCAGACGCTGCCGCGCCTTGGAGACCCGCGGCTGCGCCGCCCGTTCGACCACACAAGCCTCTTCCCCGGTCCGCCGTCGGACCATGCACGAGGCTGAGCGCTAGGAATCGCGACTGACGACGTGCACGAGCCGATCGCCGTCCCTGATCGTCTCCAGCCCAGAATCCCCGCGGCGCAGCTCCTGGCCGTCGCGCACCGCCATCAGCACGGGCCCGAAGCGACGGTCGGCCTCTTCGAGCGAGCAGGCCTCGCCTGGCTCCAGCCGGTGCACGATCACGTCGAGGCCGCTACCGGACGAGAGCAGGTCCTCGAGCGCGGACACGACCTCGGGCGAGGTGGTGCCAAGGCCGAGCAGCCGGCCGGCGGCGCTCGACGACGTGACGACCGTGTTCGCGCCCGACTGGCGCAGCAGGTGCGCGTTGTCCTCCTCGCGCGCGGCCGCGGTGATGGTGGCGCCCGGCGCCAGCGCGCGGGCCGTCAGCGTGACGAGCACCGAGGTGTCGTCGCGGCTGGTCGCGACGATGATCGCCGCGGCCTCGTCGGCGGCGGCCTCGAGCAGCACGTCGCGGTGCTCTGCGCTGCCGAGCACCGCGGTCACGCCCTCGCGGTTCGCCTTCTCGACCGCCTCCGGGCGCGGGTCGATCACGACGACCTGCTCGCGCGTCTGTCCCGCGCCCAGCAGCGAGCCGAGGGCGCTGCGCCCCTTGGTGCCGAAACCGCAGATGACGACGTGGTCGTGCAAGGTCCGCCTCCAGATCCTGCGTCGAAGGTTCGCGCGCGTGGCGGACGCCAGGAACTCGACCGTGGTGCCGACGAGCAGGATCAGGAACAGCACGCGCAGTGGGGTGACGATGAAGGTGGTGAGCGCCCGCGCGCTGTCCGACACCGGCACGACGTCGCCGTAGCCGGTGGTCGTGATCGAGACGGTGGCGTAGTAGAGGCAGTCGAGGAACGAGACCGCCGAGCCGTCGATGTCCCGGTAGCCCCCACGGTCCAGGTACGCGACGAGGGTCACCAGCGCGAGCAGGATCAGCGCGAGCAGCAGGCGCCAGCCGAGCGCCCGCGCCGGCGAGGTCGCGCGCTCGGGGAAGCGAATCGTGGTGCTTGGCGACTTCACCATCGGCGCGAGGCTACGGGCGTACGCGGACAGGTGGGACCGCCCTTCACGAGTCCGTGACTTCTGGCCGAAACGGCGGTCTTAGGGTCGCCGGCCATGAAACGACTCGCAGGCATTCTCACCCTCCTGGCCGCGCTGGCCGCCCCCGCGGCGGCAGCCGCCTCGTCCGACGACGTGTCGATGTCGCTGCTCGGGCGCACCGAGGCACTCGGCGAGGGCGGCGCCGAGATCGCCGCCTTCGACCCCAAGAGCGAGCGGGCGTTCGCCACCAACGCCGCCGCCGAGCGACTCGACGTCTACGACCTCTCCGACCCCGCCGCGCCGGCGCTGCTGAAGAGCGTGCAGCTGCAGGGCGGCCCGAACAGCGTCGCCGTGCGCGAGGACGGCCTGGTGGCCGTCGCCGTCGAGGCGCCGGACAAGACCGATCCCGGCAGCGTCCAGTTCCTCGACACCAACGGCAAGCGCCTGGGCTCGGTCGGCGTCGGCGCGCTGCCGGACATGCTCACGTTCACCGCGGGCGGCACGCTGCTGGTCGCAAACGAAGGCGAGGCCTCGGACGACGGCACGGTCGATCCCGAGGGCAGCGTGTCGGTGATCGAGGTCAACCGCCGCGCGAGCCGCATCCAGCTCGAGACGGCCGACTTCCACGGCGTGCCGACCTCCGGCCCCGTGCGCGTCGTCTGTGCCGGAGCGACCCGGTCGCAGGACTTCGAGCCCGAGTACATCGCGCCCGGCCCACACGACACGGCGCTCGTCACGATCCAGGAAGCCAACGCCGTCGGCGTGCTGGACGTCCGCAAGGCCCGCTTCGAGGTCGTGCGCAGCCTCGGCTTCAAGGACCACGGGCTCGAACGCAACGCGCTCGACCCGAGCGACCGCGACGGCGGCATCCACATCGCACCCTGGAAGAACCTGCTCGGCATGTACATGCCAGACGCGATCGCCGACTACGAGATCTCGGGCCGGAAGTACTTCGTGACCGCCAACGAGGGCGACGCGCGCGAGCGCGAGGGCTGCGAGGAGGAGTCGCGCGTCAAGGACCTCGAGCTCGATCCGACCGTGTTCTCGCACGGCGAGGGCGAGGACGAGGCGCTCGGCCGGCTGAACGTGACCACCACGCTCGGCGACCGTGACGGCGACGGCGACTACGACCGGCTCTACGCCTTCGGTGGTCGCTCGATGTCGATCCTCGACGACGACGGGCGCATGGTGTTCGACACCGGTTCCCAGCTCGAGCGGATCTCGGCGAGCTTCGAGCCGCTGCTGTTCAACGCCGACAACGCCGAGCCCGCCGAGTTGGACAACCGCAGCGACAACAAGGGCCCCGAGCCCGAGGGCGTGACCGTCGGCAAGGTCGGCGGCAAGACGTACGCGTTCCTCGGCGCCGAACGCCAGGGCGGGGTCTACGCGTTCGACCTGGGGCACCGCCGTGGCGAGGCCCGCTTCGCCGGCTACGTCAACACGCGGCCCGGCGACCTCGGTCCGGAGGGCGCGAGCTTCATTTCGGCCAAGGACAGCCCGAACGGCAAGCCGCTGCTGCTGACGACCAACGAGATCAGCGGCACGATCGCGGTGATCGCCGTCAGCTAGTGGCGAGGAAGAGGTAGCGGTTGAGGCTGAAGAAGTAGTCCTCGCCGAGCCCGCGCAGATCGTCGGCCCAGGCCGCCGTGTCCTCCTTGGTGAGGTCGCGGCGGCCGCCGACGAACGACGAGACGAAGCGAATCAGCCCGGCGCTGTAGGTGCGCTCGTCATAGCCGGCGTTGAGCAACGGCGTCACCACCCGCTCGGTGACGCCGAAGCCGGCGTCGATCAGCAGGCGGCCGAGCCGGCGCGGGAGGTACGGATCGGCGAGGTGCTCGTCCCAGACGTCGAGCACACGGCGCATGCGCTCGGGGTCGGAGGAGTGCCAGACGATCGAGTCCCAGTCGGTGTCGAGCACGAGCAGCCGGCCACCTGGCCGCAGCACGCGCCGAGCTTCGGCGAGCGCGGCGGGCATGTCCTCCACGTACTCGTAGACCTGCGTCGAGACGGCGGCGTCGAAGTAGCCGTCGGCGAACGGCAGCTCGGTGGCGCCGACCTGCCGGAACGCCACCGGCGCCGCGCCGGGCGCCGACGCGCGCCGTTCGGCGATGGCGAGCATGGCCTCGCTGACGTCGATGCCCTCGACCCGCCCCGCCGGCCCGAGCGCCTCGGCCAGCTCGTGCGCCAGCAGCCCTGGCCCCGAGCCGATGTCGAGCACCCGCTCGCCCGGCTGCGGATCGAGCAGTGCGCACACGCCGCAGCGCTGGGCGACGACGTCGGGCGTGGTGTACGTCGCCTCGACCTGGCGCGACATCTCGTCGTCGAACTGCAGCATCTCGCGTCCCACCTTCCCACGTGGGGAGCGGCGGCGCGACCTAGGCGGCGACGGCTGCGGCGGGTGCCATCGCCTCGACGTGCGCCTGCACGGCGTCGATGAATCCGTCCTCGAAGCGCAGGCCGCTGCGCTGGGTGCGCTCGAAGAAGCCGGCGGCGGCGCGGTGCGAGAGCGGCTTCGTGTCGTAGGCGAGGAAGGTCCTGAGCCGCTCGAACTCGTCGCTGCGCGGCCACGTGGACACGGGAACCGCGTAGGCGCGCTCCCCCTGTCCCCATGCCGCGGAGGGCCAGGGGTGGGTGACCTTCCGCTCGGTGTGGTCCTCGTCGGCCCAGCTGCCCCGGTCCTCCGACAGGCGCTCGCCGACCCAGCGCGCGACCGGCACGCTGACGGCGTTGCCGACGAGCTTCCAGCGAGCCCCACGGGTTCCCGTCTCGCCTGCGGGAAGGGTCCAGTCGGCCTCGAAGCCCTGCAGGCGCTCGGCGTCCTTGATGTCCGGGAGCCGCAGCGGCAGCTCCTGGCCGGGAAACCACATCGCGGGCGGCGACGGGATCCCGAGGCCGGAGCCGCCCTTCAGGGTCGGCACCGCGTCCACGGCCCAGCCCAGGCCGCGCAGGCCCTCGGTCCAGTAGAAGCCGCGCACGGAGTCCTCGAGCGGCAGCGGCTCGGCGGGTCCCGCGTCCTCCTCGAACAGCACCGGGCGGGGGTCTTCGGTGCGCGAGGCGAGCAGGATGACCCGCTGCCGGCGCTGGGGGCGGCCGAAGGCCCGGGCGTCTACCACCCGGTATGCCCAGCGGTAGCCGCGGGCGCCCAGCTCGCCGGTCAGGTAGTGCATCGCCCGGCCGCGCTCGAGCTGGAGCATGAAGGGCACGTTCTCCAGCAGCAGCCAGGTGGGCGCGCGCTGCTCGTCGTCGATGAGCCGGAAGACCTCGTCGACCAGCCCGGACTGCGCGCCGGTGATGCCCGCGGTGCGACCGGCCTGGCTGAGGTCTTGACACGGGAAGCCGGCGGCCAGCAGATCCGCGCCGGCGATGTCGTTGACTCCCACGTCGTGGACGTCCTCGACCACGTCCTTCACGGTCGGAAACCGCTTGCGCAGCACCGCCCGCGCGTCGGGATCGAGCTCGCACAGGATCGTCGTCTCGTGGCCGGCGTCGTGAAGACCGCGCTCGATTCCGCCGATGCCGGCGAACATTCCCGCGATCTTCAACGTCTTCTCCCCCGATTCAGCCATGGGCGCCGAACGGCAAGCTAGAGATCGCCGCGGACGCCGCGAGAGCGGGCTGGCTCAGAGCTGGTTCGGGTAGAAGCCGAGCCGTGCGAGCGGCTCGACCAGCTCGTGCTCCTCGTAGGAGAGGTGCGAGAGCAGGGTGTCCGTGAGCAGGTCGATCGCCGTCTGGAGCTGGTCGAAGTCGTCCGGCTCGTTGATGTGGTGCACGAGCGCGCGGTCGACGTCCTCGATCGCGTGGTGGATGACGAGGTGCTCGTCGCCGAGCCGGTCGATCACCGGTCCGAGGCCCGCCTCGCGACCCTGGTCGGTGTAGGTCACGTCCGATCCGGACGGCGGACGGTGCGGACGGTGCGGCCGGGTCGACTCGTCCCAGGGGACGTCCGCGCCGAGGCGGCTGCCGTCGTCGGGCGTCGGCGTGATGCCGAGGCGGTCGTAGTCGGCGTCGGCCTCCGTCGGCGCGGGATCCGCCTCCTCCGCCGTCCGCGGCACACGCCCGCCGGGGTCCGAAGCGCCGGCTCGCGCCGCGGCGACCTGCTCGCGCACCGCGGGCACCACCTCGCCGGCGAACGTCTCGATCGCGGCCGGGTCGTCGGCCATCGCGACGAAGGTGCCGATGCCGTCCTCCAGCGCGAGCCGAGTGAGCTCGTCGGTCCAGGTCGCGAGAGGTCCGGAGAGCGGACTGTCGTCTGCGCGCTGCAGATTCAAGAGCCGCCGGATCTCGGCCGGGTCACGACCGGCGCCGGCGGCGGACTCGTCGATCGCCGCGTTGCCGGCCTGGAGGTCGCCCGGCCGCAGGTACGGCAGGCTCGGCAGCCAGCCGTCCCCCTTGCGACCGATGAGGTCGAGCATGCGCGGCTTATAGGCGCCGATCCAGATGCCGACCGGGTGCGCCGGCGCCGGCCCGCGCTTGGCGCCGTCGAGCCGGTAGTAGCTGCCGTCGAACCGCGCGCCACGCTGCTCGCTCGTATCCCACAGCGCGCGGATGACGTCGATCGCCTCCTCCAGCGCCGCGACGCTCTGGCCGGGCTTCAGGCGCCGGCCGCCCATCGCCTCGATCGCGTCCCAGAATCCGCCCGCGCCGATGCCGAGCTCGACCCGACCGCCGCTCAGCAGGTCGAGGCTCGCGACCGCCCGCGCCACGACGGCGGGCGGACGCAACGGCAGGTTGAGCACGTTCGGTGCGAGGCGGACCCGCGTGGTCCGGGCGGCGACGTAGGAGAGCAGCGTCCAGGTGTCGAGGAAGCGCGGCTGGTACGGATGGTCCTGGAAGCTGACGAGGTCGAGGCCGGCCCGGTCGGCGAGCGCGGCCAGCTCCACGACGGCCTGCGGCTGCGCGTTCGACGGAGTGACGAAGACGCCGAACTCGAGCTCGTGTCCGTAGTCGCCCATTGCCCGGCGAGACTAGCCAGGAGGTGACCGCCGAACGGGCCGCCCGTGCGCTCAGCGGTCAGACTTAGGTGCGATGGCCGCTGACGGGAACGGGTGGCATGAGTTCGCAAACGCGGATTGGGCGTCCGCCCGCGACGCCTTCGCCGCGCGGCTCGCGCGGGAGCCCGTCGATCCCGACGCGCTCGACGGTCTCGGCCAGTCGCTCTGGTGGCTTGGCGAGCGAGAGGCAGGCATCGAGCGCCGCCGCGAGGCCTACGCCGCCTACCAGCGGCGCGGCGACGCCCGCAGCGCGGGACGCCTCGCCGTCTACCTCGCGGGCGAGCACCGCATCGACGGGCAGGACGCCGCAGCCGCGGGCTGGCTTGCGCGGGCGCGACGCCTGCTCGCCGATCAGGGCACGGTCCCCGAGCTCGGCTGGCTGGCGATCGAGGAGGCCAAGCGAGCCGACGACGCCGCGGACGCCGAGCGTCATGCGAACGCGGCGTTGGAGATCGCCCACCAGCTCGCCAACCCCGACGTCGAGTGCATGGCCCTCGCCCAGCTGGGCAGGGCCGTCGTGCACCAGGGCCGGACCCAGGAGGGGGTCGCCCTGCTCGACGAGGCGATGGCCGTCGCGCTCGGCGGGGAGACCAGCGACCCCCTCGCCTGCGGCGACGCCTGCTGCACGACGCTCGTCGTCTGCGACGGGCTCGCCGACCTGAACCGGGCCGCGCAGTGGTGCGAGGCGGTCGTCGACTTCACCGAGCGCCGCCGCTACGTCCCCCTGCAGTCCTGGTGCCGTGGGATCTACGGCGCCGTCCTCGTGCGCGCGGGTGACTGGGAGCGGGCCGAAGCGGTGCTTGCCGAGGCGCTGCGCCGTGGACCGGACCGGCGCAGGGGCGGTGGCCGCGCCCTGCCGCTGGCAGTGCTCGCCGACCTGCGACTGCGCCAAGGACGAAGGGAGGAGGCCGAGCAACTGCTGACCGACCTCCAGGCGAGTTCCGTCGCCCTGCGCCCGCTCGTGGAGCTCGCGCTCGACCGTGGTGAGCTCGACCTCGCTCGGGCGCTGCTCGACCAGCACGGGCACGCCGGCGAGGACCCCGGCGACCTGCTGGTGCTGCGCGGGCTGGTCGCGCTGGCAACAGGCGATCTGGACGGCGCGGCCACCGCCGCCGAGGAGCTGCGCGAGGCTGCTCGCCGGCGCGGGCGGCCCGACCTCGACGCCGAGGCGGCGCTGCTCACCGGCCGCGTGGCGGGGGTTCGCGGCAACGTGGCGGTGGCGACGCGCGAGCTCGACGACGCCGCCGCCCGGTTCGCCGAGCTGCGGTTTCCGCTCGAGGAGGCCCGCGCACGGCTGGCCCTCGCACGCGTCCAGGCCACGGCCGGATCGCCCCTCGCGCTGCCCGGCGCACACGCCGCTTGCGAGACCTTCGAGCGTCTGGGCGCACGACGAGACGCCGACGAGGCCGCCGCGCTGCTGCGGACGCTTGGCTCGAGCGGCCGCACGACCGTGCGTGGCGACCGCGACACGCTGACCGCCCGCGAGCGGGAGGTGCTCGGCCTGATCGTCGCCGGCCTCTCCAACGCGGCGATCGCCGAGCGGCTCGTGATCGCCCCGAAGACCGCCGAGCACCATGTCGGCCGCGTGCTCGCGAAGCTCGGCGTGCGCAGCCGCGCCGAGGCGGCCGCACACGCCGTGCGCGAGGGGCTCTAGCCGATCCCGTTGCCGGCGAAGACGCCGTCCGGGTCGTAGCGGCGCTTGACGGCCACCAGCCGGTCCCAGACGTCGTCGGCGTAGGCGTCCCGGACCGACCGCCCGGCGTCGAGCGCGTTGACGTAGACGCCACCGGCGGCGAACGGCGCGGTGTCCTCCCAGAGACGGCGCACCCAGTCCGCCGCCGGCTCCACGGGCTCGTCGCCCGAGCTGCCGATGATCCAGGTCAGGGCACGTGCGCCGCGGTGGCCAAACGCCGTCTCGCCGGGCGCCACATCGTCGATCGCGCCGCCCAGCCACGTCGTCATGACGTGCGAATGGGGGGTCGGAACGTCCTCGAAGCCGGCGAGCAGCGTGTCGATGAAGCCGTCGCCTACCTCCGTCAGGTAGTGCAGGCGGTCGTAGTAGCGGCCGCCGGACGGCGCCGTCTCGTCGAGCATCGACTGGAGCGCCACGTACGGCATCGGACCGACGAGATCGACGACGGGCGGGCATGCGGCGCGCAGCGGTGCGAGAACGCGCTCGCCCTCGTCGAGGTCGCCGCTCCAGGCCACGGCGACGATCGCCACCGGCCGGCCCTGCAGCTCGGGCGGGAAGGGCTCCTGCGGCGGGGCCGTGAGGACGACGTCGAAGACCGTCAGCTCCGGCGACGCGCCGAGCGCGAGGTCGCGACCGGCCCGCAGCGCCTCGCCGGCCCGCTCCCACGGGTAGACCAGCATCCCGGCGAGCACCATCGGGCCGACGCGATGCGCGCGGAACTGGAAGCGCGTCACGACCCCGAAGTCCCCGCCGCCGCCGCGCAGCGCCCAGAACAGGTCGGGATGCTCGTCGGCGCCGGCGGTCACGGTCCGGCCGTCGGCCAGCACCACCTCGGCGGCTTCCAGCGAGTCGATCGTCAGACCGTGGTAGCGCATCAGCCAACCGACGCCGCCACCGAGCGTCAGCCCGCCGACGCCGGTGTGGGAGATCTGCCCCGCCGGCACCGCCAGCCCGTGCTCCTGGGTGGCCGCGTCGACCTCGCCCAGCAGCGCTCCGCCCCCGACGCGAACCACCGCTCGCGCCGGATCGACCTCAACCGCGTTGAGCGCCCGCAGGTCGATGCAGAGCGCACCGTCCCGTACCGAGCGCCCGGACACCGAGTGCCCGCCCGCACGAATCGTGAACGCCACGCCGGCGTCGCGCGCAGCTCGGATCGCGGCGGCGACGTCATCGGCGTCGGTCGCATGGGCGACGCCCGCCGGCCGACGGTCGATCGCCCCGTTCCAGCCCATGCGAACACCGTCGTAGTCGGGGTCGCCGCGCTCGACGACGCGGCCGACGAAGCCCCGATCGCGCAGGGCACGGGCGAGTGGGGAGACGTAGGTGGTGGCTGCAGTGATCATGGCGACCACGATCCCGCGCAGCCCACGCCGGGGCATCGGGGCTCTGCCCTATTCGAGCCCCCTATTTGCGCGATTGGCTCAGTGCACCTGCCACGCTGGTCGTGGCCGGCGTCGAGTACCGCCGGTCAGCGAATGAGGCCGACGCGCATGGCCTCGGCGACGGCCGCGGTCCGTCCCGGCACCCCGAGCTTCTCGTAGACGTGACGCAGGTGCGACTTGACCGTCATCGGGCTGATGTGCAGTTCGAGCGCGATCTGCGCGACGGCCTGGCCCTCGGCGGACAGCTGCAGCACCTCGCACTCGCGCGGCGACAGCCGCGCCGGCTCGAGTTCCGCCCGGTGTCGCAGCAGGAAGTGCCCGATCTCGCGTCCGAGCGTCTCCAGCAGATCCGGCTCCGATTCATCCAGCCCACGCGGCTCGCGCAGGAAGCACTCGCAGACGGCCGCGGTGCTGCCGTGCACGACGATCGGGAAGGCGAGCGAGGCGCACACGCCGAGCTCGCCCAGCATCCGCAGCCGCTCGCCCGTCGCAGCGTCGCCGACGTCGTCGCTTGCCTGCGGCCCCCGATCGCTCCAGGCCATTCCGACGAGGCCCACGCCAGGCTGCAGCTTCAGCTCGCGCGTCAGCCGCTCGAGCTCGGCGGCTGGCACCGCCGGGGCGTTCCAGAACGCTCGGCAGCTCAAGCCGGTGCCCTCGGCGCGCGTCCACAGCGAGCCGATCGCCCATCCCATCGTGGTGCCGAGGCGAGCCAGTAGCTCGGGGATCGTCTCGTCACCCTCCTCCCACGCGAGCAGCGTGTCGCTCACGTCGGCGCGCACCCGCTCGCGCTGCTCGCGCCGATGCCGCTCGGTGACGTCCTGGACGGTCCCGACCAGGCGCGCCGGCCTGCCGTCGTCGCCGAGCTCCACCGAGCCGCGTCCGAGCACGTGCTTGATCGCGCCGCTGCCAGCGGCCACGCGACATTCGACGAGCCATGGCTCACCCGCCCTGATCGCGCGCTGGATGGTGCGCCTGACGGCGTCCCGGTCGTCGCGGTGAATCAGCGCCCAACGGCTGCTCGCGTCCCAGGCGAGCGCCTCGTCGCCGAGCTCTAGCACCCGCAAGAGCCCGGCTGAGGCGTCGAGCACGTCGGTCGCCGTCGTGTACGTCCACGAGCCGATGTCGCCCGCCTCCTCGGCCAGGTCGCGCAGGCGGCTCGCGCGATCGGCCGTGTCGCGCGCTTGCTCGAGCGCGCTCAGGTCGCGCACGAAGCCGGTGAACGTCTGCGCCTCGCCCGGCATGCGCACGATCATCACCTCGACGGGGAACTCGTCCCCGTCGGCTCGCCGTGCCATGACGCGCCGGCGCTGTCCGATCAGCTCGGACTCCTCGCCCTGCGCCAAGCGCAGCAACCCGGCCCAGTGCGCCGCGCGTAGGCGTGCCGGAATCATGAGCTCCGCCAGCGGCTGGCCGACGGCGTCGTCGCGATCGCAGCCGAACAGCTCGCAGGCAGCGCGGTTCAGCCTCCGGATCCGGCCGCCCGAGTCCATCTCGACGACGGCGTCGAAGGCTGCGTCGAGCGGGACGGGCGACCAAGCGACCTCGCCCTCGTCGGGTGGCTCGCCCCGCACATCCGTCGTCGATCCCCTGCCGGGGCTGGGTGGGCCCTGCTCCCACACGCCGACGGCAGTCTAGTGCATCTCGACCATTGAGGAAATCCAAGACTTTGATGGCTCATTCGGGCGATGACGGGCCGTCGAATGGACCGAACGAGCTATGTGGAGCCGGGCACCAGCGGTCGAGACAGTCCAGGCCGGAGTTCCCCCATCTCCAGAGGAGTTTCCCCTTGGCCCACGTCGAGATCTCCACCGAGCGCAGCGAGCTGAAACGACACGTCGCCGACCTGACGCGTCAGCTCGAGTGCAAGCAGCACGAGCTGGATCAGGCGCACCTCGAATCGCTCAGGCACCTCCAGCGCGCACTCGCCTGCCGCGACGTCGAGACGGCCGGCCACCTGGAGCGCGTCGCCGGGTACTCCGCGTTGATCGCCGACAAGGTCGGGCTCGACGCCGAGTTGGTCTCCGAGGCGAGCCGCCTGCACGACATCGGCAAGCTCGGCATCCCCGACGCGATCCTGCAGAAGCCCGGGCTGCTGGTGCCATGGGAGCGCCTGCAGATCGAGCGACACACGCTCGCCGGGCATCGCATCCTCTCCGGCTCCCCCGCACCGCTGGTCGAGACCGCCGCCCTGGTGGCGCTCACCCATCACGAGCGCTGGGACGGCGGCGGCTACCCCGGCGGTCTGGCGGGAGCGGCGATCCCGATCGAAGGACGAGTCGTCGCGATCGCCGACGCGTTCGACGCGCTCACGACCGACCGTCCCTACCGCGCGGCGCTCGAGCCGGGCGCCGCCCTGCACCTGATGCGGCCCGAGCGCGGCCGCCAGTTCGATCCGGTCCTGCTGGACGCCTTCCTCGCGAGCAAGCGCGAGCTGCTGGAGATCTACGAGCTGTTCAAGGGGTTGTAGGAGGGCAGGGCACGAGCCGCATTGGTTTCATTTGCCTACCTAGCGATAGGTAGGACCGCCCAGCGGTGGAGGTAGCCGGCAACTTCGGGGAAGGAGTGGATACGACCTGTCGAATGGATAGGCTTTCCCGTGGATCGGCCGCCGTCGAACCGATGCAGCGACCTGGGAGACCGAGTGGCCAAGACCGCAGCGAACCTGACCAAGCCCGAGCTCGCATCGACGCCGAAGGTGCGCGACGACATCATCGCCGCGGCCACGCGCGTCTTCAGCGAGCGCGGCTACCACGCCGCTTCGATGACCGAGATCGCCGAAGTCGTGGGCATGCGCAAGCCGAGCCTGTATCACCACGTGCGCAAGAAGGAAGACCTGCTGTTCGCGATCCACGAGCAGCTGATCGACGAGCTGATCGACCAGACGATGTCGGTCTTCTCCTCCTCCGACAGCCCTGCGGAGAAGCTCCGGGGCGTCCTGCGCGTCGCGCTCAGCTTCGTCTCGCGCCACCGCGACGGCGTCACCGTGTTCCTGCACGAGCGCGCCGCGGTCAGCGGCGAGCGCTGGAACGAGCTCGTGGTCAAGCGAGACTTCTACGAGCAGATGGTCGGCCGCATCCTCGCCGAGGGCACCTCCTCAGGTGCCTTCGTCGACGTGCCGCCGACGATCGCCGCCAAGGCCGTGCTGGCGATGGCCAACTGGGGCTACACCTGGTTCGACCCCAACGGCCCGATGAGCTCGGACGAGGTGGCGGACGCCTTCGCCGACATCGCCCTGCGCGGCCTCGAAGTTCGGTAGCCGCTTACTGGGCTACCGTCCAGTCGGTCTGATCCTCCAAGCCCTGAGCTGCTACGTCGCCGGCGCCGGCGGCTTCTCCGCCGCGGCCTGCGATCGGGCGAGCACGGCCAGCCCAACGATCATCAATGCGATTCCGGCGAGCGCAAGGATCACGCCGCCGGCCGAGTCGTGGATCTCCTCCTTGAACGCGAGCGTGCCGAGCAACAGGCTCGTCACCGGGTCGAGCGACATCTGCGTCGCGACCGCCGGCGCCAGCGCGCCCGTCTGCAACGACGCCTGGCTGAGCGTCATGCTCGCCCAGCCGACGACGAGCAGCGCGTAGACGTGCCAGTGCTCGAACACCTGCAGGATCCCGTCGTCGAGCTGCTCCACGACGGCCTTGGTCAGGCCGGCGCTGAGGCCGAAGAGGATGCCCGCGGCGGTGCCGAGCAGGGCGGCCTTCGGCGCCGCCGGCTTGCCGCGCGCCGCGACGATCAGCGCTCCGCAGACGACCGCGGCGATCGCACCCGAGACGATCCACGCGCCCACGCTCGCGTCCTCGACGCCGCCGGTCGGATTCGCCACCACGAGGAACACGCCGACGCCCGCCGTCACCGCGAACGCCGCCGTCAACTCCCGCCGCCCGACCCGCCGATGCTCGAGCCACGCACCCAGCGGCAACGCGAACACGACACTCGTCGCCAGCAGCGGCTGCACGACCACCAGCCGACCGATCGCCAGCGCGCCCGCCTGGGCGAGGAAGCCGAGCCCGTCGGCCGCGATCCCCGCCAGCCACACCGGCCGCCGCGCCAGCCGCAACAGCAGCCCCGCCTGCATCGCCTCGTCGTCCGGCACGTTCGCCGCCTCGCGCTGCTGCAACACGGTGCCGAGCGAGAACATCAGCGCGGCCACCAGTGCGAGGACGATGTCCATGGGCGACTCGCGACCCTAACGCCCGAGTCGGTGCGACGGCAGGTCGAGCGGCTGTCTCGGCCGCCTGACGTGGCAGCATCCGGCCCGTGGCTGAGGCCAAAGGGGTCGATCACATCGCCGAGGCTCGGCGCCAGTGGACCAAGCGCTGGGGCGCGAAGGTGGCACCGTCCATGGTCGCCGCGACCTCGATCATGCGCGTGCAGCAGATCCTGCTCGCGCGCATGAACGAGCTGCTGAAGCCGCTCGACCTCACCTTCCCGCGCTACGAGGCGCTGATGCTGCTCTACCTCAGCCGCCGAGGCTCACTGCCGCTGGGGAAGATGGGCGTGCGGCTGCAGGTCCACCGCACGAGCGTGACCAACCTGATCGACGGACTCGAGAAGTCCGGCCTCGCCCGGCGAGTCCCTCACGACCGCGACCGCCGCACGACGCTCGCCGAGATCACGCCCAAGGGACGCAAGGTCGCCGAGCAGGCGACGCAACTGCTCAACGACGAGCGCTTCGGCACCGCCCCGCTCGAGCGCGGCGAGCTCGACGAGCTCGCGCGCACGCTCGGGCGCCTGCGCGCCCACGCGGACGACTTTCCGGAGAACTAGCCAGCAGCCGACGATCCTCCGGTTGGGCGCGACTCAGCGCAGCGTGCGCGCGATCACGAGGCGCTGGATCTCGTTCGTGCCCTCGTAGATCTGGGTCAGCTTGGCATCGCGCATCATGCGCTCGACGGGGTAGTCGTTGACGTAGCCGTTGCCGCCGAGCACCTGGACGGCCTCGACGGTCACGTCCATCGCGGCGTCCGAGCAGAAGAGCTTCGCCATCGCCGAGTACTTGCCGAGGTCGGGCTCGTGCGCGTCCGCCTTGGCGGCGGCACGGTAGAGCAGCTCGCGGCCGGCGGCGGTGCGCGTCTCCATGTCGGCGAGCTTGAACTGGATCGCCTGCAGCTGGTTGATCGGCTTGCCGAACGCCTGTCGCTCGCGCGCGTATTCGGCGGCGACGTCCGTGGCGCCCTGTGCGATCCCGAGGGCCTGCGCGGCGATCCCCAAGCGCGAGTGGTCGAGCGTGCGCATCGCGACCTTGAAGCCCTCGCCCTCGGCGCCCACGAGGTTCTCCGCCGGCACGATCGCGTCCTCGAACAGCAGCTGCCCGGTCGGCGAGCCGCGCATGCCCATCTTGTGCTCGAGCCGGCCGACCTGGAAGCCGGGCGTGTCGGCGTCGACCACGAAGCACGACACCCCGCGCGAGCCGGGCGCGCTCGTGTCCGTCACCGCGAACACGGTGTACGCGTTCGCGACGCTCGCGTTGGTGATCCAGTTCTTGACGCCGTTGAGCTTGTAGACGTCGCCGTCGCGCTCGGCGGTCGTGCGCATCGCGCCGGGATCCGAGCCGGCGTCCGGCTCCGACAGCGCGAAGGCGGCCATCCACTCGCCGCTGGCGAAGCGCGGCAGGTAGCGCTGCTTGAGCTCGTCGCTGCCGTCGAGCTGGATCGGCAGCGAGCCGAGATCCTGCACGGCCAGCATCAGCGAGCTCGACGCGCACACGCGCGCAACTTCCTCGATGCCGACGCACAGCATCAGCGCGCCGGTGCCGGTGCCGCCGTACTGCTCCTCGAACGGCAGCCCGAACAGGTCGTGCTCGGCGAACAGCTCGCGGATGTCGGTCGGATACTCGCCCTTGGCGTCGATCTCGGTCGCCCGCGGGGCGACTCGCTCGCGCGCGATCTGGCGGATGACGGCTTGGAAGTCCCGCTGTTCGCGGGTCAGGGCGTACTGGCTCTCGAGGTCGCTCACGGCGCTCATCACACCACCGCCTCGGTCAGCTTGCGCTGGTTCTCGCGCCCATGCCATGCGAGCATTGTCCCTCCACCCCGCTCCAAAATATGTGGTACTCCTACTTTCGGATGACAGCGTATCGGATGAGAGGTTTGCGATGAGTGCGAGCGCACGGGCGATGACCGACGCCGAGCGCTGGTTCCGCGAGCGCTACGCGGCCAAGCCCGAGCGCGACGCGCTCTTCACCACCTACTCGGGCGAGCCGATCAAGCCGCTCTACACCGAGGAGGACCTCCCGGAGGCCGACGAGATCGGCCTGCCGGGCGAGTACCCGTACACGCGCGGGGTCTACCCGTCGATGTACCGCGGGCGGCTCTGGACCATGCGCCAGTTCGCCGGCTTCGGCACCGCCGAGGAGACCAACGAGCGCTTCCGCTACCTGCTCGACCACGGCCAGACCGGACTCTCGACGGCGTTCGACATGCCGTCGCTGATGGGCCACGACTCCGACCACCCGCGCTCGCTCGGCGAGGTCGGCCGCGAGGGCGTCGCCGTCGACACGCTCGACGACATGCAGACCCTGTTCGCGGGCATCGACGTCGGCGAGGTCTCGACCTCGATGACGATCAACGCGCCGGCCGCGGTGATGCTGGCGTTCTACGTCGTCGCCGCGGAGCGCGACGGCGTGCCCGCCGAAGCAGCTCTCGGGCACGATCCAGACCGACATCCTCAAGGAGTACATCGCCCAGAAGGAGTGGTGCTTCCCGATCGACCCGGCCATGCGGCTGGTCACCGACATGGTCGAGTACTGCACCGAGCAGATGCCGCGCTGGCATCCGATCTCGATCTCCGGCTACCACATCCGCGAGGCCGGCTCGACCGCCGCGCAGGAGCTCGCGTTCACGCTCAAGGACGGCTTCACCTACGTCGAGCACGCCCTCGCGCGCGGGCTCGACGTCGACGCCTTCGCGCCGCGGCTGTCGTTCTTCTTCAACGCGCACATCGACTTCTTCGAGGAGATCGCCAAGTACCGCGCCGCGCGTCGCATCTGGGCGCGCGAGCTGCGCGAGACCTACGGCGCCAAGGACGAGCGCTCGCTGCTGATGCGCTTCCACACCCAGACCGCCGGCGTCTCGCTGACGGCCCAGCAGCCGCTCAACAACATCGTCCGCACCGCCACCGAGGCGATGTCGGCCGTGCTCGGCGGCACGCAGTCGCTGCACACGAACTCGTTCGACGAGGCGCTCGCGCTGCCGACCGAGGAGGCCGTGCGCGTGGCGCTGCGCACGCAGCAGATCATCGCCCACGAGACCGGCGTCACGACCACGATCGACCCGCTCGGCGGCTCGTACTTCGTCGAGGCGCTGACCGACAGCATGGAGCGCGCTGGCCTACGAGTACTTCGCCAAGATCGACGAGCTCGGCGGCATGGTCGACGCGGTCAAGCAGAACTACCCCCAGCGCGAGATCGCCGACGCCTCGTTCCAGCTCCAGGAGGAGATCGAGTCCGGCAAGCGGCTGATCGTGGGCGTCAACAGCTACCAGCAGGCCGAGGACACCGAGCCGGAGATCCTGCGCATCCCGCCGGAGCTCGAGCGCAAGCAGGTCGGCCGCGTACAGGCGGTGCGCGCCGGGCGCGACAGCGCCGCCGTCGAGGCTGCGCTCGCGGACCTGCGCGACGCGGCCGCGGGCGAGCGCAACACGATGGAGCCGCTGCTCGACTGCGCCCGCGCGCACGTCAGCGAGGGCGAGATCGTCGAATCGCTGCAGCAGGTCTTCGGCACCTACACCGAGACGCCGGTCTTCTGATGTGAGCGTCCAAGCCAACGTGGGCGCCCCTGCGCAGCCAGCCCTTCACCTTCCTCGGCTGCTAGCTGCCGGACGCAGGCATGTTCAGCTCGAACTCCAAGCCGGTCGGCGTGTCGGGCGCGGCGGTGTCGGTCTTCAGCGTGACCTTCGGCTCGAAGCCCAGCTGATCGCAGCCCTCGATCGGCGGCTCACTCGCGTGCTCGGTCTCGAAGTGGCCCGGAGCGTCCCAGCCGCTGACGCTGATGCTCGTGGTCCGTGGCTTCCCGCACGTCGTCGGGTTGACGAAGAACGGCTCGACCTCGCCCTCGAACGGCTGCGGCTGGTCGTTGGGCTGTCCGGTGGCGGCGTCACAGAACGGCTCGGTCTCGAAATCGTCGCTCATCGAGATCGGCGTCAGCTGCCGGCAGCGCTGGACGTCATGGCTGGGATCGCCGGGCAGGCCCCAGATCATGAAGCTCCCAGAGATGACGGGGAAGGAGCTGCTGAGTCGATGTGCTTCCACCCGCACACCGGAGTCGCCGGGCCGTAGCGTTATGGAGAGCTGCAGCCCGATCTGAGCCGAGGACGACCCGAGCCGGGCGACCTCGCCGAAGGACGGGGTCATGTTGTAGAGCGGCAAGATGAGCCGGTTGTGCAGGATGAAGTCGGGGTCGATGACGATGGTCACGCCCTTCACGTCGACCAGGCCGACCTGACTCTCGATCGGGCAGAGCGAGACGTCGATCACCTCGGCACACTGGGGCACCGCCTCACCGTCGCCGTTCAGGCCGGCAGGCAGGTCGACGATCACGTCGCGCAGGATCCCGCCCTCGTCCCCGGCGGGGATGTTCCGTCCCGGCCAGGGGGTGGGCGAGTCGCGCGTCAGGGTGAAGTTGGTGACGAAGTCGGTGGGCGCCCCCGCCTGGGCGGTCGACGTGGTGACCTCGAAGCCCTGCGGAAGGCCTGCCGGCACCACGCTCAGCGCCGCGCCAGCCGATGGCGCCGACACCAGCACGACCAGACAGGCGAGGGCGAGGAGACCCGGCGAGGCGAGGCGAGGGCTCATCGCGCCGCCCCGATCCGCAGCGTGATCGCTTCGCTGACGTGGCGCGCAGCGGTCGACAGCCGTGCCGTGACCGTCAGCTTCAGGCGCTGCTTGCGCCGCAACTCCCGTCGAGCCTTCGATCCGAGCGCGACGTCGAGCTTCAGGGTGCGAGCGCCACGGGCGCGCTTGACTGCGCGCGCGACGATCCGCTGGCGGCCACCGAGGCGCGTCGCCGCCGAGACCGCCACCCGGCCGGCCCTCGTCACGCGCACCGTCACCCGCATCCCTCGGCCGGTTGGGGCGATGCGCACGAGCGCCACGCGCGCGAGCGAGCGCGAGACGACGTTGCCGCCCCCGTCTGGCGCGACCGTTGCCGGCGCCTGCACCGAGGGCGGGCTGCGGTACGCACCCTGGCAGGCGTCCTCCACGCATGGACTCGGCGGCCCCGGCAGCCCCGGCGGCTCGCTCCCGATGCGAGCGTCGTAGAGGTCGGTCAAGGTATCGGTGTCCTGCGGCAGCAGCGACTCCCCGGTCAGGAGGAAGAGGTCGCTCGCGTCCGGGCCATAGCCCACGAACGTCGATCGTCTCGGGCTGTCGCCCGGGCTCACGAGCGAGACCTGTCCGTCGCGCCACTCGTAGACGTCGACCTGGTCGTCGACGTCGGCGAGCACGAGCGGATCGGGCGTCTCGAAGGCCACCCGCGCACCATCCGGGGACAGGAACCGACGGTCCGGACTGGGTACAGCCCCCATCACGGGCACCTCCGCGGGCCCCAGCGGTGACGCGTCCGTGGAATTGCACGACACGCAGACGATCTCGTCCGTGTCGGCGTCGTAGCGGTAGACCTGGGCGCAGCGCCCCTGGGTGCCGGCCGGGCAGCCGGGACCCGAGGTGTCGAAGCCCGTCAGGGCGGAATCTGCCATGAAGGCGAGGACCGATCCGTCCGGCGTCGTCTCGGCCCGAACCAGGAGGCGGTCGAGACCGGCTTGGTAGAGCCCACCGACGGTACCGTCGGTGGTGACGAGGTCGTTGGGGACCGAAACCACGGCGCTCGTCTGGCCGCTCCCCGTATCGTGGAGGTAGAGGTTGAGCTTGCCTGCGACGCCGCCGGGCGCCACGGCTCCGGTCGAGAGGTAGTAGACCCGGCGTGCGTCCTCCGAGATCGCCACGACGCCGCAGACCCCGCGCAGCCCCTCGACACCGTCAGCGGGACAAAGCCCGGCCTCCGCGTCCTGCTGCCCGGCAGACAGACGCGAGAGGTCGCCGGTCGCGAGGTCGTAGGCGTAGAGGTCAGCGTAGTCGTCCTCGTCGCCGTCGACCAGCTGAGCAGCGGTGCGGAAGAGCACGCGCGAACCGTCTTCGGCCGCCCCTGCGAAGCGCACCGGAAGCGGGCCGTTGCCGGGGGTGGAGCGTTGAGAGGCCGAGACCTGGACGGTCGTCTGCCCCTGCTCGCGCACGTAGAGCTGCGTGTTTCCTCCGACTGCCGGATCGGGACTCTCGAAGAAGATGCGCGAGCCGTCCGCCGAGATCGGATGGGTCGTGCCGCCCTCGCCGACCGGGGTCAGCGCGCCAGGGCCATCGCCCGCGAGGATCGCCCCACCGCTGTCGAGCAACTGCCCATCGCTGTCGAGGCCGACAGCGCGCGTCTGATCGCCGACCCGCTCGTAGAGCATGCTCGTTCCTGGGTCCCGACCGCTGTCGCGAGCGTCGAGCTGCTCCTCGGTCCTGAACAGGACGTGGTCGCCATCGGCGGAGCTCATGACGTAGCTCGCCGGGAACGGGCCCTGGCCGCCGGCTGCGCCGACCGATACCGCAGAGAAGCTCCCGGCGCTCCAGCGATACACGTCCGTGACCCCGTCGTCCGCCTCTCCCGACAGCGGGACGGTCGACTCATAGATCCGATCGCCGCCAGCCAGGTAGTCCGCCAGATTCCCCCGAGTGTCAGCCCGCGAGAAGGCGAACGTCCAGCCGCTGGTGAGCGAGCGACTGGCGACGTACAGCCCAGCCCCGACGTGGAACGGGTCGCTTTCGAGCATGGACGCGCTGGAGATCACCTCGACCCTGCTCGCGTCGATTGGCATCGCGGAGAGGATCGACGCGTTGTTCTTGCTCGGCGGGCTGACCATCTCGAAGATCCGTCCGCTCTGGGCCGCAGCCACGCCGGTGCATGCCCACAGCGCGATCGCGAGGGACGCCAGCGCCCTCCACACGACCGACGTATGCCGCTGCATCGGCGTTCGGATCCTTGGCACCACCCGCTTCGGACCATAGACGCGGGCGTTTGCCGAGTCAACAGCGCGAGGATCGCCCCTGAGAACCTTCCTGGTTATCTTGACCGCTCCGAATTTGCTCCCTACTCTGGCTTCATGGCCCACTCGCGCTCCATCGCTCTGACCCTGCTCCTCACGACCGCCCTGGCATTGGCCAGCGCCTCCAACGCCGGTGCAGTCGTGATCGAGTCAGTCACGGCGAGAGCCACGGTGACCGGCTCGGCCATGACGACCTTTACGGACAGCAGAGCGGGCGCGCCTCAGATCAGATGCACCCACAACATCACGATCCCGACAACCGCCTTCTCGAGAACCGCCTCCGTCTCAATCGACGCCGCAAACAACACGTACACCAGATGCACCACCACGGATGGGGGAACCTGCACGGTGAGAGTCATCGGCGCGTGGACATTGACCGCCGTCACCACCGGATCGGGCCAGATCAGAATCGAGAACCCGGTCACCGTCGACTGCACAAACAGAGTCGCCAGCCCGAACTACTCATGCGTCTTCACGATTCCGGGCACGGTTGGGCTCCCACAGACGCTGACAGCAAGATTCACCAACCCCGTCTCCCCAGCGACGACAGGCACCCTGGTCGTCGACACGCCGAACACCGTCAACTACGAGGTGACCTCCTCGACCAACTGCCCGCTCGGAGGCGCGAGAACCAGAGGGTCGGCCACAATGTCCGAGACCATCTCAACGGTCAACGTGCGAATCGTGCCCTAGCCCTCGGGCTGGGGCGGACCGCCGGCCGTCAGAATCCTCTCGGTCCTACAGCGACGCGCCGTGGGCGCGGACCAGGTCCTCGAGTCCCGCCTTGTCGTGCCGCTCGCCCTCGGTCAGGCGCTTGATCACGAGCATGCAGGCGAGGCCGAAGTCGCCGCCGGGGAAGCTGCGGGAGCGGGTGCCGGCGATCGCGACGCTCCAGTCGGGGATGCGGCCACGCTCGAGTTCCTCGCCGGTCTGAACGTCGATCACCGGGATCGTGGGGCCGACGATCGCGCCGGCGCCGACGACCGCGCCGCGGCCGACGCGAGCGCCCTCGACGAGGATCGCGCGGCTGCCGATCAGCGCCTCGTCCTCGACGATCACGGGCGCTGCCTGGGGCGGTTCGAGCACGCCGCCGAGGCCGACGCCGCCGGAGATGTGGACGTTCTCGCCCACCTGAGCGCAGGAGCCGACGGTGGCCCAGGTGTCGATCAGCGTGCCGCTGCCGACGCTCGCGCCGACGTTGACGAAGCTCGGCATCAGGATCGCGCCCGGTGCGATGTAGGAGCCGAAGCGGGCGCAGGCCCCGGGCACGACGCGCACGCCCGGGAACTCCCGCTTGAGCGGGATGCGGTCCTCGTAGCGGAACGGACCGGCCTCCATCGGCTCGAGGTCGCAGACGCGGAAGAGCAGCAGGAGTGCCTTGCGCAGCCACTCGTGCACGACCACCTCGCCGTCGGCGTCGAGCTCGGCGATGCGCCGGCGCCCGCTGTCGAGCAGCTCGACGGCGGCGAGCACCTGCTCGCGCGCGGCGGTGTCGGCGGGGCCGAGGTCGTAGCGTCGCTGCCACAGTTCCTCGATCGAGGTCTGCAACTCAGCAGCGCTCGGCGCCTGCTCGGCGACGGCTGTCCGACTCACGGCGCCCCTTCCCATAGCGTTGTATTGCAACTCACCGCTGAGCTACCGTAGAGTGCGCAGAACGGTGGGTCAAGGTCAGACGCATGCCACTTCCCGCTCGGGCCTCGCGGAGCGGCTCGCCGACCGAACGCTCGCGCTCGTCGACATCCGCTCGGAGTCCCACGACGAGCAGGACGCCGTCTCGTACGTGCTCGAGACGCTGCGCGCCGGCGACGTCCCGGCGCGCGATGCGGGCGACTCCTGCGTGCTGGCCGGCGTCACCGAACGCGGCGAGCGGCCCCTGATCCTGCTCGCCGGGCACCTCGACACCGTGCCGGCCCAGGACAACTGGCCGGGACGCAGGCACGACGGGCGCGTCCAGGGCCTCGGCGCCAGCGACATGAAGAGCGGCGTCGCAGTCATGCTCGAGCTCGCGCTGGCACGACGATCGCACGAGCTGGACGTCGGCTTCGTCTTCTTCGGGCGCGAGGAGGTGCCGGCCGCCGAGGGCGCGCTCCAACCGCTGCTGCAACGCGAGCCGGGACTGCGCAGCGCGGATCTCGCGATCATGCTCGAGCCCACCTCGAACGCCATCCACGCCGGCTGCCTCGGCAACGTCAACGCGCGCTGGACCTTCGCGGGCCGCAGCGGCCACTCCGCGCGCCCGTGGCTGGCCGACAACGCGATCGAGCGGGCGGCCCGCGGGGTGCTCGCACTCGACACGATCGAGCCCGAGGTCCACATGCTCGACGGACTGCGCTACACGCAGGTCGTCTCGGTCACGACGATCGCGGCGGGGGTCGCGCGCAACGTGATCCCGGGCAGCGCGGTGCGCCGACGTCAACTTCCGCTACTCCCCGGCGCTCGAACCCGACGAGGCGGAGCGACTGCTGCGCAGCTGGTGCGAGCCGCACGGCACGCTCGAGCTGCTGTCGAGCTCGCGTGGCGTACGGGCGCCGGTCGACAACCCCTTGGTAGCCGCGCTCGCGAGGGCCACCGACACGGCGATCCAGCCCAAGCAGGCCTGGACGCCGGTCGCGGACTTCGCCGCCTTCGGCATCGACGCCGTCAACCTCGGCCCCGGCGACCCGGCCCTCGCCCACCGCGGCGACGAGTACGTCGAGATCGCGGCCCTCGCCGACTGCTACACCGTGCTGGAGTCGTTCTTGTGCAGCTGAACCCGGCCGTCGAAGCCGCTCCCACCTACCCCTTCCTGCGCATCGCCGAGCTGCGTGCCCGCGCCAGCGAGCGCGACCCGAACCTGATCGACCTCAGCCTCGGGCAGCCGACCGATGCCGCGCCGGCACTCGTGCGCGAGGCGCTGGTCGCGGCGGCGGCCAGCGGTGCCGCTCTCGCCCTACCCGCCGGCGACCGGGCTGCCCGAACTGCGTGCGGCGATCGCCGCCTGGGTCGGACGGCGTCACGGGGCGTCGCTCGATCCCGACCGCGAGGTGCTGCCGACGCTCGGCTCGAAGGAACCGATCGCGACGATGGCTCGCCTGTTCGCCGCCCCGGGCGACGCGATCGCGGCCGCCACTCCTGGGCTATCCGGTGCCCGAGCGCAGTGCGCGCATGGCCGGCCTGCGCGTCCACCAGCTCGTGCTGCGCGAGCGCGACGGCTGGCTGCCCGACCCCGACTCGATCCCCTGGAACGACGTCGCGGTCGTCTGGATCTCCACCCCGCACAACCCCACCGGCGCGGTGGCGTCGCTCGAATTGCTGCAGGAGCTGGCCGAGCGTTGCCGTCGTCACGACGCGGTCCTCGCCGTCGACGAGGCGTACTCGGAGCTGTGGTTCGGCGCCACGCCCCCGCCGTCGGCCCTGCAACTGCCCGACCGCGCCAACGTCGCCGTCTTCAACACGCTCTCCAAGCGCTCGGGGGTTCCCGGACTGCGCTCCGGATTCGTCGCCGGCGACGAGCGCATCGTCGCCACGTTGAGCCGACACCGCGCGGTCGCCGGAACCACCCCGCCGCTGATGGTCCAGGCTGCCTCCGTCCCGATCTGGAACGACGAGCGGCACGTCGACCAGGCGCGCGAGCGCTACGCGGCGCGACGAGCGCTGCTCGCCCCGGCGGCGTCCGCAGCGGGACTGGAGCCGGTCGGCGGCGAGGCCGGGATGTTCCTCTGGCTGCGCGCGCCCGACGCCGACGATCCGCGCCTGGTCGAGCGGCTCGTCGAGCGGTCGCTGCTCACGATGCCGGGCTCCTATCTCGGCACCGGCGGGGAGGGTCACATCCGCGCCGCGCTGACGCCGCCGCTGGCCGACGTCGAGCGCGCCGTCGCCTTCCTCGAGGAACGTCCAGTTCCCTGAGCGAACTAGAGTTCTTGACCGAGTGAGCCGCCTTCAGTAAGCTCGCCGCGATGGTCGTCAACCAGTCGACCGCCCGGCGGGCCTTGGGCTCATGCGGTCGCCTCGGCGGGGATCGGAGGTGAGGAATGAGCCGTGAAATGCCAATCAGCTCGCTCAGTGAGGATCTGCGGAACTTCTACCTGAGCAAGGAGTACGAGGAAGACCTGTTCCAGGTCTGGGAGCGAGGGGAAGCACGGGGAGACTCCACCACCCCATCGGTGTGCTCGCCTGCATACCGCACCTGGATGCTGGACCAACTGCGAACAGCGCTTGGCAAGGCCGACGGCGGCTCCCTGCTGAGCCTCGGCGCCGGCAACGCGTTCATCGAGCGGATCCTCGTCGACGAGGGCTACGACGTGCTCGCCGTCGACTTCCTGCAGAGCGCGGTCGACGTCGCGCTGCAGGCCACAGTCCCCGCGATCCGCGAGGACATCCGCACCTGGGATCCCGGCAGCCGCTGGGACGTCGTCTACGCCGACGGCCTGCTCGGCCACCTCTACGGCGGCGAGGGCGGCTGCACCGAGGTGCTCGCGCGCATGCGCTCCTGGCTGACCACGCCGGGTGCGCTGATCGTCTCCAACGACGCGCCGCCGAGCCCGACCGGCGCGCAGCCCGCGCCGGGCGTCAACGGCTTCAACTGGCTGTCGATCCCGTTGCTGGTGAGCGAGATGAGAGATGCCGGCTTCGACCACGTCGAGGCGCAGGACTTCTGGTACGAGCGCCCGATCTCCGGCCGCCGCCAGCGCGCGATCGTCACCGGCCGCGTTGACTAGCCCACCGCCCGCAGCCGCTCCGCGATGCCGCTGAGGCCCGCCTTCGAGCGCCGGCTGACGCCGGACCTGCCGGCGATCGCGGAGCACTTCGGCACGCCGTTCCACATCTACGACGAGGCAGGGATCGTCGAGACCGTGGAACGGCTGCTGGGCGCCTTCGAGGGCATCCCGTTCCGCGAGTACTACGCGGTCAAGGCGCTGCCCAATCCGGTGATCCTGCGGCTGCTGCACGAGCACGGGCTCGGCTTCGACTGCAGCTCGCCCGCCGAGCTCGAGCTGATGCGCCGCATCGGCGCCGCAGGGCGACGAGATCTACTTCACCTCCAACAACACCTCGCGCGAGGAGTTCGCACAGGCGCTGGCGCTGGGCGCGATCGTCAACGTGGACGACGTCGGGCAGCTCGACAAGCTGCCGACGCCGCCGCGGGTGCTGTCGTTCCGCTTCAACCCGGGCGCCGAGGGCGTCGGCGACCTGCACATCGGCACGCCGCTGGAGGCGAAGTTCGGCGTCCGGCGCGACCAGCTCATGGACGCCTTCTCGCGCGCGCGAGAGCTCGGCGTCGAGCGCTTCGGCCTGCACGCGATGGTGGCCTCGAACGTGCTCGAGGTCGAGCCGCTGCTGGCCACCCTGACCGCCCTGCTCCGAGCTCTGCGAGGAGCTGTACGAGAGCGCGGGCGTCGAGATCGAGCTCGTCAACGCCGGCGGCGGCCTCGGCATCCCCTACCGCCCCGACGACCCCGAGCTCGACCTCGAGCGCTTCGCGCACGGCGCCGCGACGCTGCTCGGCGCGTACTGCGGCCCGCGCCGACCGTGCCGCGCCGATGCTCTCGCTCGAGGCCGGTCGCTACGTCACCGGCCCGCACGGCGTGCTCGTCACGCGCGTGATCAACCGCATGAGCAAGTGGCGCGACTACGTCGGCGTCGACGCGGGCCAGTCGTCGCTGATGCGGCCGGCGCTCTACGGCGCCTACCACCACCTGACGCTGGTCGGGGACGACGGGCGAGCGGCCGCTGGAGGTCGTCGACGTGGTCGGCGCGCTGTGCGAGAACAGCGACAAGTTCGCCCGCCAGCGCGAGCTGCCGCGGCTGGAGGAGGGCGACCTGGTGATGATCCACGACACCGGCGCCCACGGGCACGCGATGGGCTTCAACTACAACGGTCGCCTACGGCCGCAGGAGCTGCTGCTGCGCCGCGACGGCAGCGTCGAGCTGATCCGCCGCGCCGAGGAGATCGAGCGCGACCACTTCGCGACGCTCGACATACGAGCCGAAGGTGCCTGCGCTGCGCCGGCTCGGGCAGCGGCGGCGGGGTAAGCGCCGCCGCGCCGATCACGAGCGCGAAGGCGAGCAGGCGCACGGCGACCGCGAGCGGCTCGTCGGGCATCGGCTCGCCGAACACGATCGGGCCCGACGGCGATCGTGAACACGTTCGCGGTCGCGCTCGTGACGGCGATCACCGCGACCACCGGGCCGAGCTGCAGCGAGCGCGCCGAGACGAGCATCCCGATCAGCGAGAGCGTCGGCGATCACGAACGCGAGCGGGTGGACCAGAGCACGCCGAGCGCCGAGGTCGGTGATGGCCGCTGAGCGCCTTGATCGCGACGTCCGAGCCGCCCCACAGCAGCCCGGCCGAGACCGCCAGCACGATCCCCTCGCGCGAGCGCGCGAGCGGCACCAGCGCCAGGCCGGCGACAGCGGCCAGGCCGACGTAGCCGGCCAGCGTGCCGGTCGCGTAGTCGGCGTGGGCGGAGTCCGCGGTGCCCTCGAGCGTCGCGGCCAGGAACGCGAGGCCGGCCGCGACCAGCGCCACGCCGATCCACTCGCGGCGGCTGACGCTGTGGCCGAAGACGCGGTCGGCGGTCACGGTCAGCAGCACGAGCCCACCGGCGATCACCGACTGCACGATCGAGATCGGCGCCAGCGCGAGCGCCGCCACGTGGAAGCCCCAGGACCCCACCGCGACCAGGCAGCCGATCGCGTAGATCGGCGAGCGGAAGAGGTCGATCGTGCTGCGCAGCGGGTGACGCCACTCGACGTCCGGCGCCGCCACCGCGCCGCGGTGCTTGAGCAGGAAGCCGACGATCGACGTGAAGGCACAGACGATCGCCATCAGCACGCCGAGTTGGACGGAGAGCGGCACGGCAGGGGAGACTAGGGGCCGGCAAGCGGAGTACCGGCCACGATTCGAAGGAGCGAGATGAGCTTCGACGCGACGCAGTTCAGGGCAGCGCAACGTGCGATGTGGTCGGCGGGCGACTGGCCCGACTTCGCCAAGACGATCCAGCCGGTCGCGGACGCGCTCGTCGAGCGCCTCGACGTGCGCGCCGGCCACGACGTGCTCGATCTCGGCACGGGCAGCGGCAACGCGGCGCTGCCAGCGGCCGAGCGCGGGGCGCGGGTGGTCGGCTCCGACATCACGCCGGAGCTGTTCGATGCCGCCCGCCGCCGCGCCGCGGACGCCGGGGTCGAGGTGGAGTGGGTCGAGGCCGACGCGACGGAACTGCCGTTCGAGGACGACTCGTTCGACGTCGTGATGACGGTCTTCGGCGCGATCTTCGCGCCGCAGCACCAGCGCGCGGCGGACGAGATGGCGCGCGTGTGCCGGCCTGGTGGCGTGATCGGCGTCTGCGGCTGGACGCCCGAGGGCCTCAACGGCCAGCTGCTGAAGACGCTGGCGGCGAGCGCGCCACCGCCTCCGCCGGAGGTGCAGCCGTCGATCCTGTGGGGCGTCGAGGATCACGTGCGCGGACTGTTCTCGGACCTCGGCGTCGAGCTGAGCCTCGAGCGCGAGCTGGCACGGTGGGAGTGGGAGTCGCCCGAGTCGTGGCTCGACTACTTCGAGCAGACCCTCGGCCCGGCGATCATGACCAAGGCCTACCTCCAGGAGAGCGGCGAGTACGACGCCGTGCGCGCGCAGCTGCTGGAGCTGTTCTCGCCGATGGTCGCCGCCGACGGCCGCTTCCAGCCCGAGGCCGAGTACCTGCGCAGCGTGGCCCGCATGGCCGGCTGAGCCTCGCTGAGCTCAACTCCGGCGCCGGAGTGCCGATGCCACGTGCATGGCGTCGACACGACTGCGCCTCGCGCTGGCCGCGGCCGCGCTGCTGCTCGCCCTGCCGCCGACGGCGGCCCGGGCCAAACGCGGCATCGTCGGCGGCCAGGCGACGACGATCGCGGCGGTGCCGTGGCAGGTCGCGCTCGTCGACACGAGTCACTACGGCTTCCCGATCCAGTTCTGCGGCGGCTCGATCCTCGACGAGCGGCACGTGCTGACCGCCGCCCACTGCGTCGCCGAGCCGGACAGCCTCACCCCCGACGTGATCTACGCGGGCACGACGCTGCTCGGCGACCCGCAGCAGGTCGTGGCGGTGACCGACCGTCGCGCGCATCCCGGCTACGGCGCCGGCGGCCCGGCGAGCGACGTCGCCGTGCTGACGCTGTCGACGCCGCTCTCGCTCGACGGCGCCGGCGCTCGCGCCGTCGAGCTGGCCTCGAGCCCGACGGCCGCCGGCACGGCGTTGACGGTCAGCGGCTGGGGCGACACGAGCAACGGCGAGGGCCTCTACCCCAACCAGCTGCGCGCGGTGACCGTGCACGCGATCGCCGACGCGACCTGCGCCGCCAGTTACGGCGTTGCCCTGGCGCCCGCCGTGATGCTCTGCGCCGGTGAGCCCGGCGGTGCCAAGGACTCGTGCGCGGGCGACAGCGGCGGTCCGCTCGTCGAGGCGGGCACGAGCGTGCTCGCAGGCGTCGTGAGCTTCGGCTACCAGTGCGCGCTGCCCGGCTATCCGGGCGTCTACGCGGAGGTCGCGGCGCCGTCGATCCGCGCCTTCATCGACGGCGCGCTGAGCGAGCCTGTGCCGCCGGCGGAGGCTCCGCAGCCGTCCAGCCCCGCTCCCGCGCCCGTGCCCACCACAGCGCCGGCCTCGGCGCCGTCCCCGGCGGCCGACACGACCGCACCGGTGGCGAGCGTCCAGGCGAGCAACTGCACCCGAAGCGCCTGCACGCTGCTGATCCGCGTCGCCGACGACGGCATCAGCGACGGCGTGCTCGGCGTCGAGGCCAGCGTCCGGTCGCGCCAGTCCGGCGTCTGTCGCCTGCGCGCGGGCCGCCTGGTGCCCTGCACGCGCACGACGGCCGCGCGCACGCTGCACGCGACCGCCAGCGGCGCGGGCAGCTTCCGGCTCCGTGCGACGCACCTGCCGACCGGGGCCAGCCACCGCTTCGCGCTCGTCGCCACCGACAACGCCGGTCATCGCCAGGCGACCGCCGCGGTCGTCCGCCTGACCACGCGACCGAGCGCCCGACAGCAGGCGCTGCGCCGGGCTCGCGCCCTGCGTCTGGGCCATCGTCGCAACAGATAAGAGAATCTGACCTTCCTGAAGGTGCTGTCACCGGTGTAAGCTGCCCCTTCATGCAAGGGAATCTGCTCGACGACGCCATGGCCGCGCTCGAGGGTCGCGGTCTTGCCGAGGACGTCACGCTCCTGCCCCTGCACCGACCGAACGAGCAGGCGGACGTGATGGTGGTCGTGCGCCGCGACGACGCCGACCCCGCTCCGTTCGCCGCGGCCCTGCACGACGTCGGCATGGCCACCCACGTGGACGAGGACGGCCGCCTGCTCGCCCGCTGTGCCGACGACAGCGTCGAGCTGATCGGCTGGTCGCTCGAGGCGGGCGACCCGACGCCGATGGCGACCAGCGACCTCGCGACCACCAAGCGCCACGTCGTCCACTACGCAGACCCGAACGCCACCAAGGCGCTGCACGTCGGCCACCTGCGCAACATCGCCGTCGGCAACGGCATCGCGCACATGCTCGAGGCCTCCGGCTCCAACGTGACCCAGCAGTCGCAGATCGGCGACATGGGTCGCGGCATGGCCGAGGCGCTGGCCGGCTACCTCCACTTCGGCGGTGGCTCGACGCCGCGCGAGAGAGGCGTCAAGAGCGACCACTTCATCGGCCACCTCTACCGCCAGTACGTGGCCACGCTCAGCGACGAGCCGGTCAACGGCGCCAAGGTCGACCCGGCGCTCTCGCGCGAGGACATCGTCGTCGACGACCGCGCCTCGCAGCTGCAGTGGCAGCTGCAGGCCGGGGACTCCCAGGTCGTCTCGCTCTGGAACACCGCGCGCCAGTGGGCGATGGAGGGCCAGGAGGAGACGCTGCGGCGCCTGACAGTCACATTCGACCGCATCCTCACCGAGACCGACTTCGTCGACCACACCGCCGAGCTGGAGCAGCTCGCGCTCTCGCACGGGATCGCGCGGCGGGTCGACACCGGCGCGGTGATGTACGAGACCGGCGAGGACCACTACCCGCACCTGCTGCTCAACCGCAGCGACGGCCTCTCGACCGCCCACCTGCGCCACATCGCGCTCTGGTGGGGGATGCAGCCGATGCTCGCCGGCTCGCACTCGATCCTCGTGATGGGCAACGAGTGGGAGCCGCTCTCCTCCTACACCGAGCGCATCATCCGCACCGTGACGCCGCCCGGTGCGCCGATCCACCCGACCACGACGGTCATGCACGGCATGGTCACCGTCGGCGGGGAGGCGGTGAAGTCGAGCCGCGGCGACCCCTTGCTGATCGACGAGCTGCTCGACCAGCTGATCGGCCGTCCCGAGCTGCACGCCGTGCGCGGCGAGCACGCGCGCGTCGAGCTCGACACGATCGCGGTCACGACGGCGCTCGGAGCGGTGCTCGCCCACCCGCTGTCCAAGCGCCTCGACCTGACCTTCGACCAGCTCGTCAGCGAGAGATCGTCTGCCGGCTGGGCGCTGGCTCGTGCCTGGGCCGACGCCTGGCACCCGCGCCACGACGGCAAGCCCGAGCCGGCACCGGACGACGTCCGCTACCGCTACCTGGTCGTCCAGTCCCAGATCCACCGGGGCCTGCTCGAGCGCGCGCTGCAGCGCCTCGATCCCGAACCGCTGGTGCGCTTCTACTCGCACCTGGGCCGCTGGTATCTGGAGGCCGAACCGAGCCCCGCGGTCGCGCGCCTGATGCGCACGATCCTCGGGCGAGGCCTGGGGGCGCTGGGCCTGCCGGCCGCGCCACCCGTCTAGCTGAGAAGTACCCCCGCCGGGGCTCGAACCCGGATCGTCGGCTTAGAAGGCCGCCCCATTAGCCACTTATGGTACGGGGGCTCAATCGGTGATTGACCATATCCCGGCGCTTCCATATAGTCAAGCCGACCAGAGCGATGGATGGTTTCTCGGACTCCAAGCTAGGTCTCGACCCCGCGCGGGTGGAGGCGTGCCGGGCGGCGGCGACACAAGTCGCACGCCGCGTCGTCGGCGAGATCGGCGGTCATACGACCGTTTCGGTCGAGCGCACCGTCGCGCGCCTGCTCGGCGTGGACGGCGTCGACGAGCTCGACGTGCCGATGCCGAACGCGCTCGTCGACCACGTCCGCGAGGCCCGTGGCTTGGAGCGCGGCATCGCCTACTGGCTCGGCAACGCGATGATCGCGCTCGACCAGCCCGCGACCGAGATCGCGCGGCGCGTCAGCGCAGGCGAGCTGGACGTCTGCGCGCTGCCGCTGGAGGACGACGAGGCGATCCGCGCCCGCGTGACGGCCGAGTGCGACGCCGCCGTGCAGCGGATCCGCGCCCGTCGCGAGGAGCGCGTGCGCTTCCGCGAGAACCTGACCGAGAGCCCGTCGCCGCTGCGCTACATGCTCACCGGCACCGGCGACGTCTACGAGGACGTCGTGCACGGGCGGGCGGTGGCCGAGGCCGGCGGGGACGTCGTCGCGCTCGTGCGCTCGACCGCCCAGAGCCTGCTCGACTTCGTCCCCTACGGCGCCACGCGCGAGGGACACGGCGGTACCTACAACACCCAGGAGAACTTCCGCATCGTGCGCGAGGCGATGGACGAGTGGTCGGCCGAGCACGGCCGCTACGTGCGGGTGTCGAGCTTCTGCTCGGGTCTCTGCATGCCGGAGATCGCCGCGATGGGCGCGCTCGAGGGACTCGACAACACCGTCAACGACGCCCTCTACGGGATCCTCTACCGCGACCTCAACATGATCCGGACGCTGGTCGACCAGCGCTTCTCGCGCCGCATCAACGGCTACTTCGGGATCGTGATCAACACCGGCGAGGACAACTACCTGCGCACCGCGGACGCCGTGGCCGCCGCGCCCTCGGTCGTCGCCTCGCAGCTGATCAACTACTTCCTCGCGCTCGAATCGGGCGTGCCGGCGGAGCAGATCGCGGTCGGCAACTCGTTCGAGATCGACCCGCAGGTCGAGAACGGCTTCCTCTACGAGCTGGCACACGCCCAGCTCACGCGCGAGCTGTTCCCGGAGTGCCCGATCAAGTACATGCCGCCGACGCGGCACATGAACGGCAACCCGCTGCGCACCCAGGCATGCGACACGCTCTTCAGCCTCGTCGCGGTCGCGACCGGCCAGTCGATCCAAACCGTCGGCGTCGCCACCGAGGGCATCTTCACGCCCCACATCCACGACCGCGTGATCGGCATCGAGACCGCCGGCTACGTCCACAACACCGCGCGCGACCTCGGCGACGAGATCGAGTACAAGCCCGGCGGAATCGTGCGCACGCGCGCCGACGAGGTGCTGCGGGGCGCCGAGGAGCTGCTGACCGAGATGGCCGACATCGGCGTGATCGCCGCGATCGCCCAGGGCGTCTTCGGCGACGTCTCGCGCCAGGTCGACGAGGGCCGCGGCGCGGACGGCATCGTCGAGGTCGGCGAGGACTACCTCAACCCGTTCGTCGAGCTGATGGAGCTCCAGCATGCGTGAGGCGGTCGACGAGACGGCCGTCCGCCCCTACGCCGACCACCTCGACGACGGGCTCGTGCAGGTGACGTTCTCGCTGCCGCTGCCCGCAGGCCCCGCCTCGCGCCGGGCCGCGCTCGAGCTGGCCGAGAAGATGGGACTGGAGCGCGCCGAGGTCGTGCACGCGCAGCGCGTGGTCGCCGACTGCACGTACTTCGTGGTCTACGGTCGCTGCAGCCACACCGTCGACTACTCGGCGATCGGCGGGGACGACCTCGCCGTCGAGCACATGACCGAGGACGAGATCGAAGCGTTCGCCGCCGAGCACTTCGGGCGTCCGATCGTCGTCGTCGGAGCGAGCACCGGCAGCGACACGCACAGCGTCGGCATCGACGCGATGCTGAACATCAAGGGCTTCGACGGTCAGCACGGACTCGAGGCCTACCACGCCTTCGAGGCGCACAACCTCGGCAGCCAGGTCAACAACGGCGCGCTCGTGGCCAAGGCGGTCGAGCTCGGCGCGGACGCGGTGCTCGTCTCCCAGACGGTCACCCAGCAGGACCTGCACGTCCACAACCTGACGCGGCTCGTCGAGCTGGTCGAGGCCGAGGGGCTGCGCAAGCGGCTGCTGCTGATCTGCGGCGGCTCGCGCATCTCGGACGAGCTGGCCAAGGAGCTCGGCTACGACGCCGGCTTCTCGAAGGGGACCTACCCCAACCATCTCGCCTCGTACATCGTGCGCGAGCTGGCCGCCCGCCAGGCGGCCGCCGTGCCCGTCGGCTGAGCCAGGGCGATGCTGCTCTCCGACGCCGTCGCGACAGTCAGACGGCTCGCCGTCGTCGGGCTGGCGAAGAACACGGGCAAGACCGTGGCGCTGGCGACGATGCTGCGCGAGCTGGAGACGACCGGGCACGTCGTCGGCGTGACCTCGATCGGCAACGACGGCGAGGCCCACGACGCAATCGACGAGCGCATCGACAAGCCGGCCATCCGGCTCGCGGCCGGCAGCTTGGTGGCGACCACCGACCAGCTGCTGCGACGAGGCGCGGCGCCGGTCGAAGAGCTGCGGCGCACGCCGTACCGCACCCCGCTCGGCCGGGTGGTGATCGCTCGGCTGCGCGAGGCCGGGGCGCTCGAGGTCGCGGGACCGGTCGCCGCCGAGGACGTCGGCGCGGTGACGGAGGAGCTGATCGCGCTCGGTGCCCAGCGCGTGCTGATCGACGGCGCCCTCGATCGCCGCGCCAGCGCCTCGCCCGCGCTTGCCGACGGCGTGGTGGTCGCGACCGGTGCGGTCCTCCACGCGGACATGGACGAGGTCGTGCGCAGGACGGCCGACGCGGTCGAGCTGCTGCAGCTTCCTCGGGTCGAAGACCACGGCTTGCGCCGCGAAGCCTCCAGGGTGCGCACCAGCGTGCTCGCCTGCGCCGATCCCGCTCCGAGGTCGAGCGCGGCAGCGTCACCGGGAGCGAGCGCAGCACTCGCCGCCCGTCAGACGAGCGACTGGCCGGGAACGGGCGCGACCGCCGTCGCCGAGGCACCGGCGCGAGTCGTGCTCGACCGCCGGCTCGTGCTCGACGGTCCCGCGGAGGCGGTGGAGGCCGTGTTGCGCGCGCACCCCGGGTCGAGCTGCGCGCTGATCAAGGGGGCACTCTGCGAACCGTTCCTCGAGGGCGTGCTGCGAGCACGCCGCGGCGAGGAGTTCCGCATCGTGGTCGACGACGCGCGCTGCGTCTTCCTCACACGCCGCAGCGTCCGCTTCTACACAGCCCACGGCATCACGCTCGAGGCGCTGGAGCCGATCCGGCTCGGCGCCATCACGGTCAACCCGGTCGCGCCGCTGGCGCACCGCTTCGAGTCCCTGCCGTTCCGCGAGCACGTGCGCGACGCCGCGCCCGGCGTGCCCGTCTTCGACGTCATGCATTCGAGCTACCCCGCCGGGTAGCCGGGACCACGCCGCTCTAGCATCGCGGGCATGAGCGTCGACATCGGCAGCATGCGGGACTTCGAGCTGGAGATCTACTTCTCGCGCTGGGAGTTCGAGGCGCGCTACAACCTCACCGCCTCGGACGCGCAGACGCTGACCGTCGACGAGCTGCTCGCGTATGCGACCGAGGAGGAGCGCGAGGCGTTCCGGCAGCTGCCGCTCGGCTACATCCCGACCTGGGGCCGCGACGAGCTGCGCGCGGCGGTCGCCGCCACCTACGAACGGGTCGAGCCCGAGCACGTGCTCGCCTTCGCCGGCGCCGAGGAGGCGCTGTTCTGGACGATGCAGGAGCTCGTCGGCCCGGGCGACCACGCGATCGTGACGCTGCCCGCCTACCAGGCGATGGAGACCGTGCCGCTCGCAACCGGTGCCGAGGTCAGCGGGCTGGTGCTCGACCCCGACGCCGGCTGGGCGCTCGACCTCGACGAGGTGGAGCGGTTGCTGCGACCCGAGACCCGGCTGATCGCCGTCAACTTCCCGAACAACCCGAGCGGCGCGGTGCCCGACCGCGCCGCCTTCGCCGCGCTGGCCCAGCTCTGCGAGGAGCGCGGCATCCGCCTCTTCAGCGACGAGGTCTACCGCGGCATCGAGCTGGACTCGGCGCGCACGCTGCCACAGGCGGCCGACCTGTCGCCGAGCGCGATCTCGATGAACGTGATGTCGAAGGCCTACGGGCTGCCGGGCCTGCGGGTCGGCTGGCTGGCCTGCCGCGACCGGGCGCTGCTCGAACGGCTGGAGCGGCGCAAGCACTACACCTCGATCTGCAACAGCGGGCCGAGCGAGGCGCTGGCGACGATCGCGCTGCGCAACGGCGAGGCGATCCGGGAGCGCAACCGCGGCATCGTGGCCGCCAACCTGCCGCGCTTCGACGACTTCTTCGCGCGCTGGGAGGAGGCGTTTGACTGGGAGCACCCGCAGGGTGGCTGCGTCTGCTTCCCGCGCCATCGCGGCGGTGACGTGGAGCGTCTGTGTCGTGAACTGGTCGAGCAGGCCGGCGTGCTGCTGCTGCCTGCGAGCGTCTACCGCTCCGAGCTGGCGGAGCTCCCCACCGACCGCTTCCGCGTCGGTGTGGGACGGCTCGATCCGGAGCCCGCGCTCGAGGCCTTCGACGCGTTCCTGCGCGCGCACTGACCTCCTCCGCGCCGGCGGTCCCGCCCGTGCGACCGCTCGAGCCGGCGTTCAGCCGGCGTCCGTCGCGACCACGTGGCCACTGCGCGGACCAAGCGAGGCGGGCGCGTCGCCGCCCGTCCGACCGGCGGTGTCGAGCAGCAGCTCCCCGCGCACCGGGCTCTCGACGGACTCCTCGCCGAGGTTGAGCACCACCACGGCGTGCTCGCCGCGGCGGTAGGCGACCACGCCCGCCGGCACGTCCTCGATCAACTCGAGGTCGTCCCCGAGCGTGCGGCGCAGTGCGATCGCGGCGCGGTAGAGCCACAGCAGCGAACCGCGGTCACGCTCCTGGTCGGCGACGTTGCGGGTCGCCGGATCGATCGGCGCCAGCCACGGCGCGGCGGCGCTGAAGCCGCCCGTCGGCGAGCCGTCCCACTGCATCGGATGGCGATGGCGGTCGCGGCCGGCGCGGTCGTAGGGCGGCGTGGCGCCCGGGCCGTCGGGCAGACCGATCTCGTCGCCCTGATAGACGAACGCCAATCCCGGCAGCGTCAGCAGCAGCAGTGCGGCGAGCCGCTCGCGCCCCGGGCCGACGCGATTGGGCAGGCGCGGAAAGTCGTGGTTGGAGAGCACCCAGCCGACCCCGTCGTTCAGCTCGGGCGCCTGCGCCGAGCGGATCGCCGCGGCGATCGCGGCCGGCTCGAACGGCGCGTGCAGCAGCTCGAAGCTGAACGCCGCGTCGACCTGCGCGAGATAGGGCGCCAGCCGTGGCGTGGGCAGGTAGACCTCGCCGACGAGCAGGCGATCGCCCGCCGCTGCGCGCAGCGCGGCCAGCGCCGCCTCGATGCCGGGACCGTTGCGCGAGTGCAGCGGCTGGAGACCCGAGTCGACGACCTCGGGCAACGGCAGCGGCTCGCGCAGGGGCGGGTCGTCGCGCAACTGCGGATCCTTGGCCAAGCGGTCGATCGCGTCGAGGCGAAAGCCGTCCACGCCACGCTCGAGCCAGAAGCGCACGACCTGCTGCATCGCCGCCACGACCTCCGGATTGCTCCAGTCGAGGTCCGGCTGCTCGGGATAGAACGAGTGCAGGTACCACCAGCCAGGCCGCAGCGGGTCGGGCGACCACGCCGGGCCGCCGAACGTCGCGACCCAGTTGTTCGGCGGCCCGTCGCCCTGCATGCGCACGTACCAGTCGGGATGCTCGGCGAACCAGGGGTGCTCGATCGAGGTGTGGCAGGGCACGAGGTCCATCAGCACGCGCAGGCCGCGCGCGTGCGCGGCGGCCAGCAGGGCGTCGAGGTCGGCGAGCGTGCCGAAGGCGGGGTCGACGCCGGTGAAGTCCGACACGTCGTAGCCGAAGTCGGCCAACGGCGAGGGGTAGACCGGCGACAGCCAGAGCGCGTCGACGCCGAGCGTCACGAGGTGGTCGAGCCGTGCCGCGATCCCCGGCAGGTCGCCGACGCCGTCTCCGTCGCTGTCCTGGAAGGAGCGTGGATAGACCTGGTAGACGACGGCGTCGCGCCACCACGCCCCCGGTCGCTCGCTGTGCTGCTCCACACCGTCCACGCGCGTCATTCTCGCGCCTCTTCGACGGGGACTCTCAGCCGGCTCTCAGGCGATTCCCAGCTTCGACGCCAGAATGGAGCCATGGGGGCAGCCGCTCGAGAGTCGTACCGCGTGCTCGTCGTCGACGACGAGCCCAACATCGCCGACGTCGTCTCGATGGCGCTGCGCTACCAGGGCTTCGAGGTCGAGACCGCCGGCACCGGCGCGGAGGCGCTCGCCGGCGTGGAGCGCTTCAAGCCACACCTGCTGGTGCTCGACGTGATGCTGCCGGACATGGAGGGCTTCGACGTCGCGGCCCGGCTCGGCGCCCCGCGAGCCCGGCTGCCGATCGTGTTCCTGACCGCCCGCGACGCGACCCAGGACAAGGTGCGCGGCCTGACCATGGGCGGCGACGACTACGTCACCAAGCCGTTCAGCCTCGAGGAGCTGGTGGCGCGCATCCGCATGATCCTGCGCCGGGCGGGCATCGCCGAGCCGGAGTCGAGCCGGCTCTCGTTCGAGGACCTCGAGCTCGACGAGGACACCCACGAGGTCTCGCGCGGCGGCGAGTCGATCGAGCTGACCGCAACCGAGTACCGGCTGCTGCGCTACCTGCTGCTCAACCCGCCGTCGGGCTGCTGGCCCTGGCCGCGATCATCTACTTGGAGCAGCGCTCGTTCCTGCTCGACCGCGTCGACCAGCAGGCCCGCAGCGCTGGGCCGGGCACTCGAGGATCGCGATGCCGCCTTCGGCGAGCTGCCGCGCGGCAGCGGGCCGGGCGGACCGCCAGGAGACGTCAACCTGCCTCCGGGCACCTACGGTCAGCTGCGCAGCGCGACCGGCAAGGTCGTCGACCAGGTCGTGCTCAGCTACGGCCAGGCCGCTCCCTCGCCGCCGCGCATCCCGTCCGACCTGCCCGTCGACCGGCTCCTCACCGTGCCCTCCCGGCGTGACGACGACCTGCGCTACCGAGTGCTCGCCGAGCCGAGCTTCAAGAGCAGCGGCACGACCATGGTCGCGGTGCCGCTGCGCGAGGTCGACCAGACGCTCGACCGGCTGCTGCTCGTCGAGGCGCTCGTGATCGGCGGCGTGCTGGTCGCGCTCGCCGCAGGCGCCTGGTTCCTCGTCCGTCGCGGGCTGCGACCGCTGGAGCGAATGGAGCAGGCCGCCGGCGCGATCGCGGCCGGGGACCTGTCGCGACGCGTGAGTCCGGCCAACCGCAAGACCGAGGTCGGGCGCCTCGGACTCGCCCTGAACGGCATGCTCGGGCGCCTCGAGCAGGCCTTCGCCGAGCGGCGTGCATCCGAGCAGCGGCTGCGGCGCTTCCTCGCCGACGCGTCGCACGAGCTGCGCACGCCGCTCGCCTCGATCCGCGGCTACGCCGAGCTGTTTCGCACCGGCGCCGCGCGCGACCCCGCCAACAGCGAGAAGGCGATGCGCCGCATCGAGGACGAGGCCGCGCGCATGGGCGTCCTGGTCGAGGACCTGCTCACGCTCGCTCGGCTGGAGGAGCCGCGCGATCGCGTGCGCGAGCCGGTCGAGCTCGCCGTGCTCGTCGGCGACGCCGTCGACGACGCACGTGCGACCGCGCCCGAGCGCGTGATCGAGCTCGCCACCGAGCCGTCGGCCATGGTCGGGGACGCCGACCAGCTGCGCCAGGTCACCGGCAACCTGCTGCGCAACGCACTCGTGCACACGCCGCCGGCCAGCTCGATCGAGGTGACGCTGCGCCACGCCGGACGCGAGCTCGTGCTGGAGGTCCGCGACCACGGGCCCGGCCTCGGCCTCGCGATCGTCGAGGCCCACGGCGGTCGCGTCGAGGCGGCGAACGCTCCCGGCGACGGCGCGGTCTTCACCGTCCGGCTGCCCGACGGCGCCGCACCGGCGGACGCGCGCGCGTAGTGACGCTCCGACGCCCGGCGTTCCGGTTCGACGGCGCGCTGGGCGCCTCGTGCGCCTAGCGGACGCGCTGGGAACGCGGGGCGGTCCGTCAGGACCTGCGCTCCGCGGCGCTCGCGCGCGAAGACCCACGAGCGCAGGGCGAGATAGCGGCTGACCGTCGCCGCGACGCCGGCCACGACCAGGACGGCCAGCTCGAGCCAGGGGGCGGTGCCGAGTCGAGTCCGTGCAGCACGGCCAGCGCACCGCTGGTCAGCCCGAGCGTCAGCAGGTATGCGAACGGCGACGCCGGCGCGCAGACGAGCTCGGCGTCGAGCGGCGGCCTCTACGACTGCCGGCTTCGCCGACGCGCTCGAGGCGTTCGCCGACTGACGTGAAGACGGGTCGGGTGGCTCTTGCCCCTCGGGAGCCACCCGGCCGTCTACCCGTTCCGGGCCAGCGGGCGACGGGATCAGCGCGGCGCCGGCGCGAAGGCCTCTGCGAGCGTGTCCCCCAGCAGGCGCGCAGCGTCCTCCACGTCCACCCGGCCGGCGATCAGCTCGTCCACCGCGGCGACGGCGAGGCCGCGGATCATCGCCAGGATCCAGCCGACCGGCAGATCGTCCCGCAGCTCGCCGCGTACCTGCGCAGCGGCAAGCCAGGGCTCCAGCGGGTCATCGCGAGCCGCATCCGCGGCAAGGAACTCGTCGCGCAGATGACCGTGGGCGTTCAGGAAGCGGTACCGCTCGCCGATCGCGACGATGCGATGGCCGAGGCCGCGCAGCGTCTCGGCCGCCGAGCGCTCGCTCGCGGCCGTCTCGGCAGCAAGGGCGGCCGACTCCTCGAGCACCCGCGCGAACAGCGCCCGCAGCAGTGCCTCCCGCGTCGGGAAGTGGCGGTAGACGGTGCTGCGCCCGACACCGGAGGCGTGGGCGATCGCGCGCATGCTCGCTCCCGGTCGCTCCGCCAGCAGGCGAATCGCCGCCTGCAGCACGGCCTCGCGATTGCGCTGCGCATCCGCGCGGGGAGCGTCGCCGGCTTGTGCGCTTGGTCTCAAATGGGACATAGCTGTACCATTTCTATCGCGTCGAGCTTGGTAGGCACGTCGCACCCCACCCGACGGACCCCAGCACCACCGCGCTACGACGGTCGAGCTTTCTTCGACCGGCCAGCGTCCCGCCGCCGCCGAGCGAGCCTCCGGCTCCTGCTCGCGGCGGTGGCGCATTGGCGCAGCCGCCTCCGCCCTCAGGCGGCCAGGACCTCCACATCGCAACGGATGCCCGGCGCACGAGCGAGCCGTGCGTCCGTCGTCACCAGCGGTGCGTCGAGCGCCTCGGCGAGGGCGACGTACGCGGCGTCGTACGCACTCAGGTTGTCGCGCAGCTCCCAGATCCGCGGTACGAGCAGCCGATGCGGGGTGCGAATGAGGTGCAGCGCATCGAGGTCGGCAAGTGCCTGCTCGGCACGACGGACGTCCAGCAAGCCGCTCCGGACGATTCGCCGGCACGTCGACAGCACCTCGACGTCGAGCAGGTCCGGCGCGAACAGCGACTCGGTGACCAGGCGCGCTCGGACGCGATCGCCCGTCGGATCGTCCCGGATCAACGCGACGGCAGCAGCAGATGCGTCGAGGACGACCATCAGCCACGCTCGTCGCGCTCTTCTCGGATGAGCCTGGCGGCCTCTTCACCCGTCAGTCGGCCGCCAGAATGCTGAGCGATGCGCGCGAAGATCTCCTCCTGGGTGGGTCGCCTGGCCTCCTCGATCAGCCGACCGAGCATGTACTCCTGCAGCGACTGGCCCGCCTCGGCGGCCCGGCGACGGTAGACCCGATGAACGTCCGGAGGGATGTTCTTGATCTGCATGGTCGCCATGCTCGCCAGGCTAGCGCCAAATTGACGCTACTGGCGTAACAATGGCGCCAAAGCTCCGCAACGGCAGCGTTACGCCAGGCCCTCGGCCTTGTACTCGCGCAGGAAGCCCTCGAACAGGCGGCGGTGGCCCTCCTCGTCGCGCAGGATCGAGATCACCATGTCCTGCGTGACCGGATCCTTGCCCTCGCACCACTCGATGATGCGGTTGTAGTGCTCGATCGCGCCGGACTCGGCCTCGATCACGCCCTTGATCACGTGGACGATGTCGGTCTGCTCGTCGGGCGGCTGCAGGTAGGACTGCTCGGCGCTGAAGTCGAGCGAGCCGGGGACCACGCCGTAGAGCTCCTTGATGCGCGCGCCGTACTGGCGCGCGTGCCCGAGCTCCTCCTGGATGTCCTCCTCGAGGGACTCGATGATCTCCTGCGCACGGACGCCGTCCGGATTGATCGAGTTGGCGATGTAGCTCATCACCGTCTCGATCTCCATCCAATAGGCCTTGGTCAGCATGCCGATCAGCTCTTCGCGCTCTGCGCGCATCTCCTCGCTGAGGATGCCCTGTCGCGGGGTACTGGAAGTCTCAGTCGCCATGGTGGATTGGTACCTCCTGGGGTATGGAGTCAAACACCCTCCTGCCAGTATGCCCGGCCGTGTCTGACACCACCCACCTGCAGCACCTCGAGCGCCCGCCGAAGCGACTCTGGGACCGCATCCTGGCCGAGCCCGAGCGGGCGCCGGAGCACATCGCCCTGGCCGCCTCCGAGCGCTTCGCGCCACAAGCCGCCGAGTGGGTGTCGATCGCAGGTCCGGGCCACACCCCCGCGAAGCTGGCGAAGATCGCCTACCGCAAGCACGTGCGCATCGCCCGGCTCGAGGGCGGGGCGCTCGGCATCGGCGGCATCTTCACCGCGGCGCCCGACATGGTCGCGCTGCTCTGGATCCAGAGCCGCATGACGTTCTACGTCGCGGCCGCCTACGGCTACGACCCGGCCCACCCGATGCGTCCCGCCGAGCTGCTGGCGCTGCAGGGCGTCTACCCGACCCCGGCCGAAGCCCGGTCGGCGCTCGACGGGGTCGGCAAGCACATGGCCCAGGCGATGGTCGAGCGGGCGCTGCTGCGCGACAACGACGCGCTGCACCGGCGGCTCGCGAAGTACCTCGCCAAGCGCACGATGAAGCACTACGCCGGCCGCTTCGTGCCACTGATCGGCGCGCCGATCGGCGCGCTGCAGAACGCGGGCGCGACGAAGGACATGGGCAAGCGCGTGCTGGCGTACTACGGCGGCGGCGAAGCGGCTAGCGGCTGACGGGCTCGCTGCGGCGCAGACGCTCGACCGCCCGCGTCAGGTCGCCCGGGTCGGTCAGGCAGACGTCGGCCTCGACCAGCTCGAAGGCCGGGTGCGTGGTGGTCAGCGCGATCACGCGCATGCCGGCGCCGCGCGCCGCGTCGATCCCCGCCGGGGCGTCCTCGACGACGATGCAGTCGACGGGCGGCACGTCCAGCAGCGCGGCGGCGAGCAGGTAGCAGTCGGGCGCGGGCTTGCCGGCGGCGACGTCGTCCGCGGTCACGAGCACGCGCGGCAGCGGCAGGCCGGCGGCCTCGAAGCGCGCCAGCGCCGTCTCGCGGGAGGCCGAGGTGGCGACCGCGCGGGCGGCGTCGGGCAACGCCCGGTAGAGCGCGGCGACGCCCTCGATCGTCTCGGCGCCGCGCCGGACCGCCTCGCGCTCGAGCTCGAGCCCCTCCTGGCGCGGATCGAGCTCGGGGGCGAAGCGCTGCAGCGTCGCCCGGGTCGGACGACCGTGGGAGTAGGCGATCAGCCGCTCGGGATCGATCTCCCGCTGCAGCGCCCACTCGCGCCAGATGTCGGCGACGGTTCCGGTCGAGTCGACGATCACGCCGTCGAGGTCGAACAGGACCGCTCCGGCGACGGGCTCGATGTCGTCCTCGAAGCTCATCTCCATCACTGTAAGCACCCCGTCGACCGACGAGTTGCGGCGAACGGATCAGCCGCGGCCGTAGACCGGCACGGCCGCGCCGCTGGTGGCGGCCGAGTCCTCGGAGACGAGGAAGCGAATCACGCGCGCGATCTCCGCCGGGTCCGTCCACTTCGAGAAGTCGGCGTCGGGCTGCGACGCGCGGTTGGCGGGCGTGTCGATCGTGCTCGGCAGCACCGCGTTGCAGCGCACGCCGTCGGCGCGGTACTCGGCGTCGAGCGCCTGCACGAACGCCAGCACCGCCGCCTTGCCCGAGACGTAGCCGGCGGCACCCGGAAACGGCCGCAGCGCCGCGCGCGCCGAGACGCCGACGTAGGCGCCCCCGCCGCGCTCGACCAGCCGCGGCATCGCCGCGTGGGCGAGGTTGAAGCCGGGCACGAGGTTGAGCCGCAGCAGGCGCTCGAAGTCCGCCAGCTCGCTCTCGTGCACACGCGGCCCGGCGGCGAAGCCGCCCACCAGGTTGACCACCGCCTCCAGGTCGTCGACGGCGGCGACGGCAGCCGCGGCGCCGTCCGGATCGAGCAGGTCCGCCTCGACCAGCTGCGCGTCCGAGCCTGCCAGCCGCTCGCGTTCCCGCTCGGCCACCCAGGTCGCCGCGACCGCGTAGCCGCTGGACAACAGCTCGCCCACCACGGCGGTGCCGAGCGCACCGGTCCCGCCTGCCACCAACACGCTCATCGCCACGCCCCCGAATCCATGGAGACGCAGGGTAAACCGTCCGAATGCACATCTACCGTCAGGTGGGCGATGGAGCAGCCCGCCCTGATCTCGACCAAGTCCCTCGTCCGCGAGCTGGTGGACGGCCAGGAGGTCGACTGCTTCTTCGTCGTGCGCTCCCGTGCGCGTCGCGAGAAGCGCGACGGCGAGGCGTTCCTCAAGCTCGGCCTGGGCGACAAGAGCGGCCTGCTGGAGGCCGTGCTGTGGGAGGACTGCGATGACGTCATGGCCTTCACCGAGCCCGGCTCGGTCGTGCGTGCCGCCGGCCGCTACTCGGTCCACGAGCGCTGGGGGCCGACGCTCACGGTGCGCAGCCTGCGCGCGGCCGGCGAGGACGAGTACGACCTCGTCGACCTGATGGAGGCGCCGCCGGTGCCGTACGACCAGATGGCGGCCGACCTCGACGCCTTGATCGAGACGGTCCAGCGTCCGCACCTGCGCGAGCTGCTGCGACGCCTGCTCGACCCGGCGACGCGGATCGGTCGCGTCTACCACAGCGCCCCGGCCGCCAAGAAGTACCACCAGGCCTACCGCCACGGGCTGCTCGAGCATTGCCTCTCGGTCGCCCAGGGCGTCGGCGCGCTGGCCGCGACGTTCCCCGGCATCGACCGCGACGTCGCGGTCACCGGCGCGCTGCTGCACGACATCGGCAAGGTCCAGGCCTACGCGAGCGTCAACGGCGCGATCGAGCTCACCGACGCCGGCAAGCTGCTCGGCGAGATCCCGCTCGGCTACTACCTCGTGCGCCGCTCGCTCGACGAGGTCGAGGGCTTCCCGCCCGCGGACGCACAGGCGCTGCTGCACATCATCCTCAGCCACCACGGCAAGCTCGAGCACGGCAGCCCGGTCGTGCCCTGCACGCGCGAGGCGACGCTGGTCCACTTCATCGACAACCTCGGCGGCAACCTGGGCAGCTTCGACCGCATCGAGAAGACGCTCGCCGAGGGCGCCAGCTGGTCCGACTTCGACCGCGGCATCTCAGCCTCTGCGTATTTCGCGCCCCGCGTCGAGGACGCGCGCGAGGCCGCCTAGCCTCGGTCGATCGCCGCAAATAGCGGGGCTGAACCCCGCGATGGAGGGAACTGCCGTGCGACTCCGGGGTTTCCCGCTTATCCTCGGGGCTCGATGGCCAAGGACACCGAGAAGCTGATCCGGCAACTGTCCCTGATCTCGTTCCTGATGGCGGAGCGCCGGCCCGTCTCGGCGCTCGAGATCAAGCAGGACGTCGAGGGCTACTCGCAGATGAACGACGAGGCCTTCGCGCGGCGCTTCTACGCCGACCGCGCCGAGCTCGAGTCGCTCGGGATCCAGCTCAAGGTCGACAAGCCGGCCGAGGGCTACTACGAGGCGGAGAACTACTCGCTGCCGCCCGAGAACTTCTACCTGCCGTCGATCAAGTTCACCGACCGCGAGCTCGGCTCGCTGCGCACCGCGCTGTCGCTGCTCGACGGCGAGTTCGCCTATGCCGAGCCGCTGCGCCTGGCGCTGCAGCAGCTGTCGTGGGGCAAGCCGAACCCGATCGACGCGCCCGAGCAGCGCTCGGTCGCCTTGGCCGTGACCGCCGGCGCCGGCGGCCGCGACCTGTCGGCACGGCTGTCCAAGGTCGAGACGGCGATCTTCCGCCGCAAGACGATCCTGTTCGACTATTACACGATCGGTCGCGACGCCGAGGAGCGGCGCAAGGTGGACCCCTACCACCTGCTCTACCGCGGCGGGCAGTTCTACCTGATCGGCTACTCCCACGAGCGGGAGGACGTGCGGGTGTTCCGCGTCTCGCGCATCCGTGGCAAGGTGGGCTATTCGTCGAAGGCCGAGCACGACTTCAACCGCCCCGAGGACTTCGATCCACGCGTCTACGCCACGCGCACCGACTGGCAGCTCGGCGACCCGGTCGGTCGCGGCACCATCTGGCTCTCCGACCGCATCGACTGGCTGGCGCTGCGCCACTTCGGCCATGCCGGCGAGGTGCGCGACACCGACGACGGCGTGATCTTCGAGACCGACTACGCGGACGCGCGCCAGATGGTCTCGTGGGTGCTCGGTCTCGGCGAGCAGGCACGCATCGAAGGCCCCGAGGAGCTGATCGAGGAGGCGCGCCGGCGCATCGAGCTGGTCGTCGAGCGCCACGACGGCGGCTTCGAGCTGGCGGCCACCGCCCCCCGGCGGGCGCGCCGCCCCGAGGACGAGGACAGCGACGCGAAGGGCGAGTCGCCGATCCGGCCGGAGCGCTTCGCGCGGCTGGTCACGCTCGCCGGCATCCTGATCGAAACCGCGCGCGAGGGCCGCAAGCTCGAGCTCGCAGAGCTGCGCGAGTCGTTGCAGGTGACCGAGCAGGAGCTGCGCCAGGACATCGACGTGTTGAACGTCGTCAACTTCGGCGGCGGCAGCTACGTGCTCTACGCCGAGGTGCAGGGCGACACGATCGAGGTCGACCCGGAGCCCTACGGCGACAACTTCGCCCGCCCCGCCCGCCTGCTTCCGCTCGAGGCCAAGGCGCTCGTGGCGGCGATCGACCTGATCGGCGAGCATCTGCCCGAGGGCTCGCTCGCCTCGGCACGCCAGAAGATCGTCGACGCGCTCGGCCAGGACCCGGCCGCGGAGGTGCTGCAGATCACCACCGCCAAGGGCGACGACTCCGAGATCGCCCGCGCGTGCTCGACCGCGATCGTCGGCCACCGGCTGCTGAAGCTCGAGTACTACAAGGAGAACGAGGACGAGTTCACCGAGCGCAGGGTCGAGCCGTACAAGCTCGCCAACGGCCAGGAGGGCTGGTATCTGCACTGCTGGGACCTCGACCGCGACGGCCCGCGCTCGTACCGGCTCGACCGCATCCGCGAGGTCGAGGTGCTCGAGCAGGAGTTCGAGCCGCGCGAGGGCGTCGAGCCCGACGTGCACGGCTGGCTCGCGACCGGCGAGGTGCCGTCCTCGGCGACGGCGCGGATCTGGATCTCGCCCGACCGCGCGCGCTGGGCGCTTGAGGACCGGCGCGTGGTCGAGGAGCTGCGCGACGGCGCGGTGGTCGTCGAGCGCACCTTCGCGTCGTACCAGTGGCTGGCACGCGAGATCCTCAAGGAGGCCGGCGACGCGGTCGTGCTCGAGCCCGAGGACGCGCGTCGAGCCGTGCTCGACGCCGCCGAGACGCTCGCCGGCGTCGTCCAGCGCTAGCGCCGCTCCGACGCCGCCGCGAGCCGATAGCGTCCCGCGCCATGCCTTCGCGGCGCAACCAGATCGAGATGAGCGACGCCGAGCTGGGCGCGTTCCTCGCCGAGCAGATGGTGATGCAGTGCGCGACCGTCGGGCCGCGCGGGCTGCCGCACATGGTTCCGCTCTGGTTCGTCGCCGACGGGACGCAGCTGCGCGGCTGGACCTACGCCAAGTCGCAGAAGACCAAGAACCTGGAGCGCGACCCGCGCGCGACGATCGGGATCGAGGACGGCGTGCAGTACCACGAGCTGCGCGGCGTGATGCTCGAATGCGACGTCGAGCTCGAGCGCGAGCCCGAGCGGGTGAAGCAGTTCGGGCTGGCGCTGTTCGGCCGCTACGCCGGCGAGATCACGCCGGAGCTGGACGAGCTGATCGCCGCGCAGGCGCAGAAGCGGGTCGGACTGACGTTCCGGCCGACGCGCACGGTCAGCTGGGACCACCGCAAGCTGGGAGGCGCGTACTGATGAAGGGCCTGATCCTGTCCGGCGGCAAGGGCACGCGCCTGCGGCCGCTGACCCACACGAGCGCCAAGCAGCTGGTGCCGGTCGCCAACAAGCCGGTGCTGTTCTACGGCATCGAGGCGATGGCCGCTGCCGGCATCGACGAGGTCGGGATCGTCATCGCGCCCGAGACCGGCGGCGAGATCCAGGCGGCGGCCGGCGACGGCTCCCGCTTCGGCGTGCGGATCGAGTACATCGAACAGGACGCGCCGAGCGGCCTCGCGCACGCCGTGCTGACCGCCGAGGCCTTCCTCGCCGACTCGCCGTTCGTGATGTACCTCGGCGACAACCTGCTGCGCGACGGCATCGTCGACCTCGTCGACACCTTCCGCAGCGAGCAGCCGGACGCGCTGATCCTGCTCACGCCCGTCTCGGACCCGCAGAGCTACGGGGTGGCCGAGCTCGACGGCGACGGCCGCGTGGCACGGCTGGTCGAGAAGCCGGCCGAGCCCAAGAGCGACCTCGCGCTCGTGGGCGTCTACATGTTCACGCCCGCCGTGTTCGACGCCGCCAAGGCGATCGAGCCGTCCGCGCGCGGCGAGCTCGAGATCACCGACGCGATCCAGACGCTCGTCGACCGCGGGCTGCGCGTGGACCCGCACATCGTGCACGGCTGGTGGAAGGACACCGGTCAGGTGCAGGACATGCTCGAGGCCAACCGGCTGATCCTCGACGACATCGCCGAGCGGGTCGAGGGCGAGCTGATCGACTCCCGCGTCGAGGGGCGCGTCGCGATCGAGCCCGGCGCGCGGCTGGAGCGCGCCACCGTGCGCGGCCCGGCGATCATCGGCCGCGACACCCACGTCACCGACGCCTACATCGGCCCCTACACCGCGATCGGCGACAACGTTAGGATCGAGAAGGCCGAGCTGGAGCACTCGATCGTGCTCTCGGGCTCGTCGATCTGCGACCTCGAATACCGCGTCGAGGCCAGCCTGATCGGCCGCGACGTGCGCATCCGCCGTGGCCCCGCCTTCCCGAAGGCCTACCGCTTCGTCGTCGGCGACAGCGCCGACGTGCAGATCCTCTGATGCGCGTCCTGGTCACCGGCTCCGGCGGCATGCTCGGCCGCGACCTCGTCGAGGCCGCCGGCGCAGGGGCGGTCGGGCTGACGCGCGGGGACCTCGACGTCACCGACGCCGCGGCCGTGACCGCCGCCGTCGAGCGCGAGCGCCCGGACGTGGTCGTCAACTGCGCCGCGTACACCGACGTCGACGGGGCCGAGTCCGAGTCCGACGCCGCGCAGCGGGTCAACGCCGACGGCGCGGGCATCGTCGCCGCCGCCGCGCCGCGGGTGATCCACGTCTCGACCGACTACGTCTTCGACGGCAGCGCCGGCGAGCCGTACCTCGAGTCCGATCCGGTCGGCCCGGTCAGCGTCTACGGGCGCACGAAGCTGGCGGGCGAGCGCGCCGTGGCCGCGGCCAACCCGAACCACCTGATCGTGCGCACCGCCTGGGTCTTCGGCGTCCACGGGCCGAACTTCGTCGAGACGATGCTGCGCGTCGGCGGCGAGCGCGGCGCGGCGCGGGTCGTCGACGATCAGGTCGGCTGTCCCACCTACACCCGGCACCTGGCCGCCGGCCTGCTCGAGCTGGCGGCCGGCGACCGCACCGGCGTCCAGCACCTGGCCGGCAGCGGCGCCGTCACCTGGCACGACTTCGCACGCGCGATCTTCGACGCGGCCGGGCTGGAGGTGGACCTGCAGCCCTGCGCCACGGACGAGTTTCCACGCCCCGCGCCGCGTCCGGCGTGGTCGGTGCTCGGCAGCGAGCACGCGGGAGTCCCTACGCTTCCGGCGTGGCAACAGGGCTTGCAGGAGTACATGGCGGAGCGGGGCTGAGCGCGTGAGGATGCTCGTCACCGGCGCGGCCGGGTTCATCGGCTCGACCTTCGCGCGCCTCTACGGCGGCGAGCACGAGCTGGTCGTGCTCGACAAGCTCACCTACGCCGGCCGGCCCGAGAACCTGCCGGCCGACGTCGAGCTGGTCCAGGGCGCGATCGAGGATCGCGAGCTGGTCTTCGAGCTGGTCGACGACTTCGACGCGATCGTCAACTTCGCCGCCGAGACGCATGTCGACCGCTCGATCGCCGACCAGGAGGCGTTCGCCCGCACGCACGTGATCGGCACCAGCGTGCTGCTCGACGCCGCTCGCGAGAAGAACGTCGACCGCTATCTGCAGGTCTCGACCGACGAGGTCTACGGCTCGATCGAGTCGGGCTCGTTCACCGAGCGCTCGCCGCTCGATCCCTCCTCGCCCTACTCGGCGACGAAGGCCGCGGGCGACCTGCTCGTCACCGCCCACGCCCACACCTACGGCCTCGAAGCCGTGATCTGCCGCGGCTCGAACAACTACGGCCCGCGCCAGTACCCCGAGAAGCTGATCCCGCTGATGATCCTCAACGCGCTCCACGGCGACTCGCTGCCGGTCTACGGCGACGGCCGCCAGGTGCGCAACTGGCTCTACGTCGAGGACTTCTGCCGCGGGATCTACGCGGTGCTGACGCAGGGTCGCGCGGGCGAGGCCTACAACGTCGGCGGGCCGAGCGAGACCGAGAACATCGAGGTCGTGCGACGGATCGTCGAGCTGACCGGCGCCGACGAGTCGCTGATCGAGCACATCCGCGACCGCCCCGGCCACGACCGCCGCTACTCGCTCACGAGCGACAAGCTGCGCGAGGAGACCGGCTGGGAGCCGCGGGTCGGCTTCGAGGAGGGGCTGGAGCGCACCGTGCGCTGGTACGAGGACAACGAGTGGTGGTGGAGCCCCATTCGCAGCGGCGAGTACCGCGAGTACTACGAGCGCCACTACGGCCGCTCGCTCGGCCGCTAGCTCCAAGGCCGGCCGTCGAGCGGTCGGTAGTGTCGAACGGGTGTACCAGGACGGTGCTCCCGCACTGCAGCTGCGTGGCCTGACCAAGCGCTACGACGACGGCACGCTCGCGCTCGAGGACTTCGACCTCGAGATTCCCGCCGGCGCCTTCTTCGGCCTGCTCGGCCCCAACGGCGCCGGCAAGACGACGTTGATCAGCGCCGTCTGCAACCTCGTCCGCGTGACCGCCGGCGAGGTGCTGGTGTTCGGCCGGCCGGCCGACTCGCTGCAGGCGCGCCGCTGGACCGGCCTGGCCGAGCAGGACATCAACCTCGACCGCTTCCTGACCGTGCGCGAGACGCTCGTCTACCACGGCGGCTACTTCGGCATGAGCAAGGCCGAGGCCAACGAACGCGCCGAGGAGATGATCGACGCCTTCGGCCTGCGCCCCAAGCGCGACGTGCGCGCACCCAAGCTCTCCGGCGGCCAGCGCCGGCGGCTGCTGCTCGCCCGCGCGCTGATGCACCGCCCGCGGCTGGTGATCCTCGACGAGCCGACCGCCGGCGTGGACGTGGAGTTGCGAACGGAACTCTGGCGCTACATCCGCCAGCTGCACGCCGAGGGCACCACGATCTTCCTCACCACGCACTACCTCGAGGAGGCCGAGCACCTCTGCGAGGAGATCGCGCTGATCCGCGGCGGACACCTGCTCGCACGCGACACCGCCGACGGCTTGCGCGAGCGCTTCGAGGTCGAGCGGCTGCAGGACGTCTACCTCAAGGCGATGGCCTCGTGACCCCGCTGCTGTGGCTGTCCAAGCGCGAGGTGCTGCGCGTCTCGAAGCTGTGGACGCAGACGATCCTGGCCTCGGTCGTCTCCTCGATGCTGTTCATCCTCGTCTTCGGACTGTCGCTCGGCGGGCGCATCAAGCAGGTCGGCGACGTGGACTACGAGGTCTTCATCGTGCCCGGCCTGATCGCGATGGGCATGGTCCAGGCCGCCTACGCCAACAACGCCTCGACGATCTTCCAGGCGCGCTCGGACCGCTACGTCAACGACGTGCTGTCCGCGCCGATGCGGCCCTGGCAGATGACCCTCGGCTACACGCTCGGCGGCATCTTCCGCGCGGTGGCGATCGGCGCGCTGCTGCTGGTGCTGGCGGTGGTGCTCGTGGACGTGCCGATCGAGCGACCGTTCGCGCTGATCGCGTCGCTGGCGCTGCTGTTGGTGCTGTTCGCCGCGCTCGGTGTCGTGGTCGGCATCTACGCCGAGACCTGGGATCACACGACGTTCATCGCCAACATCGTGATCCTGCCGCTGACGTTCGTGGGCGGCGTCTTCTACTCCGTCGACGTCCTGCCCTCGCCCTGGCACGAGCTCTCGCACGTCAACCCGATCTTCTACCTCCTCAACGCGGTGCGCTTCGGCTTCCTGGGTCAGAGCGACGTCTCGATCTGGCTCTCGCTGGGAGTGCTGGCGGCACTCGCGATCCCCGTGTACGCGTGGGCGCAATACCTGTTCACGACCGGGAAGCGACTGAAGGACTGACCCTCGGAATCGTCGTCTGGGGTGGTGGCCCAGACGATGGCCGGGATGCATTCGGGCAGGGTGTCGATCGGCATGGCGCCGTCGTTGTCGAACATGGCCGGGGTGGCGCCGCTGGCCCAATGGCGGGCGATGGCGTCTTCGCGGAGCACGGGCATCACACCGGCCACGTCTTCGTCTATGGCATCTAGACGGAACTCGGAGAAGACGGCTCGTAGCCGCTCGTTGAGGTCTGCGAGGTTGTCGCTGTGGTCGCCGGCTTGAACAGCTCGGGCGAGACCGTTGAACACGTCGAGCATGGCGTCGGTGGGCGGCTCTGCCGGGATGGCGGCGAGGGCTTCCTGTAGTTGGCGCACACGCTCGTCGGCGGCGTCTCGGTCGGCCTCGACGCCTGCCCGGTGGCCCGTGTTCGCTTCGCTGATGCTTTCGAGCCAGGCGTCGAAGTCGACGAACAGGTGATCCAAGTGCGCCAGGATGGCGGCGTCCACGCGGGCAGCGTCGATCCAAGGCTGATCGCAGAGGCCGCAATCGTTGGCGATCTCGCCGTTGTGGACGTTGCGGCAGACGTACCAGCGCTCGCCGGTTCGGGAGTTGGTGTGCGAGTACATGCCCTCTTCGCAGCGGTGGCTCGACGCGGAGAACGAGCGTGAACCGCGGCGCCGTGCTCAAGAGCGACGGGGATCCACGCGCCCTAACTCAGCTCGAAGCCGTGCTCGCGTCTGAGAGCCGCAACCGCAGCAGCACCTATACCACCGCAGCGCAGCTGCTCGAGGCCTACCGGTACCCCGAGGTTGAGGCGACCGCGCGGCCGGGATTCACCGCGAAGCAGCTACTGGACGGTGGCGCCAACACGCTCTACATCACTGCTAGCTCGATGCACCAGAAGCTCATCACGCCGGTGATCGTGGCGCTGATCTCGTCCGTCATCCACGAGGCCATCGAGAGGGCGCGCGCGTGCGGCGGGTCGCTACCTCTCGACCTGCGGCTGCTCCTCGACGCGACCGCCAATACCGCACCACTGCACGGGCTCCCCAAGCACTTGTCCGAGTTGTTGGAGTTCAGGATCATCATCGCGACCGTTTGGCAGTCCCTGGGCCAGATCAAAGAGCGCTACGGCGAGGCCATGCACGCTGTCCTCGCGGCGTCGACGACCAAGGTCTTCCTTGGCCCGGTGAGCGATCAGCTGACCTTGGAGTATCTGGGTCAAGTGCTCGGGAACGTCCCAACGAAGGTTGACGATCACTCCACCCTCGCGCCAAAAGGAGCGGCTCAAGACCTGCAGCAGTTCGGCGAACGAGCGCTAGTCCTCGCCGGCAAGCTGCCGCCGGTCGTGGTCGGGACGTCTCCGTGGTGGGAGAGCGGCGACACGGCCGGCGAGCGCACTGCGCTCGCGCCGGAGCAGCGTGGTCTGTTCGGGGCCGCTTGGGGGGCTGGACCGGCGCGGCGAGCGGCTCCTGGCACAGCTTGCGCCGAGCGCGAGTGGTCGGATACCCTTTGAATGGAGACGCCTCCATTTGTGGATGCTGGAGACGCTCGCAAGTCGCAGGTCCGTCAGCTGCTCAGCGATGGCCGCTCAGTCGAAAAAGCCCCCCGAACGCCCCTCGCCGCTGCTGAATGCGGTGCTGGCTGCCGTGTTGGAGCGACCCGGATACGCCTATGAGATAGCGGTACGAATACGTGAGCGCTTGGGACCTGGGTGAGACGTGAATGTGTCGACGGTGTACGGGTTGCTCGACCGGCTCGAGAAACGAAATCTGGTGCGCAGCGAGCGCATCGTCACGCCGGGGAGCTCGCCCCGACAGTCGGAGACTCGCGTCATGCACTACGCAACGGAGCTGGCTGAGGAGGCGCGTAAGGCATGGCTGACGCGTCAGACCAAGCGGGAGCCACAGCGCTCGGAGATCATGGCGAAGCTTGGGAGCGCGCGTCCAGGGGACGAGCCGCTGATCCTAGCCGCGCTTGACGAGTACGAGCGCGACATCCTGCGTGGGTTGGAGGAGTATGGCCGGGACGAGCGCCCACGTGAGCCAGGCCTGACGGGCGTCATGATGGCCGCGTTGGATGACGGGGTGACTGCGGCGTTGCAGGCTGAACGGAAGTGGGCCATTCGCACTAAGCGACGGATCATGGAGCATCGGGACGAGAGTGGCTGAGCGTGGCGCTGCTCTCGTTTGAAGGCGTGGGCAGGCGCGACCATCGCGGACCAGTGGAAGTCGTCGTGTTGGAGGACGTATGGTGGACCGTCGATCCAGGGGACTGGATCGGAGTGTGGGGTGAGCGCCGCAGTGGGAAGTCGACGCTCCTGCAGCTCGCGGCCGGTATCGAACGGCCGAACTCGGGGGTCGTGCGCTTCGACGGTGGCGATCTCGCTAGGCAATCGCGGCTCGCGCGCAGTCGTCTGCTTCGCACAAGCATCGGTCTCGCCTGCGCACCGACGCACGATCTCTGGGAAGCGACTCGCCGGAAGCGGGTCGTTGAGCACGTCGCAATGCCATTGCTCGCCAGCGGATGGGTCATGAAGGATGCTGCACCCGTTGCGCGGCGCATGCTCGCGCGCGTGGGTGCGGCACACTGCGCCGAGTTGCGGACGCACGAGCTAGCGCTCGGGGAGCGGACGCGGGTCAGTCTGGCCCGAGCGTTGATCCGTGAGCCGCGCCTGCTGTTGGTGGACGAGCCTGGGGCGAGTCCGAGCCCGGGTGAACAAGACGAGATTCGTGAGTTGCTCGCGTCGTTCGCGCGTATGAGCGGACTGACCATGATCGTTGCGTCGGAAGAGCCGGCGATGCTTGTGGGTGCCAAGCGGATCGTCTCCTTAGACGACGGCCGGTTGCTCACCACCGACCAGCCGGGCAGCGTGGTTGCGTTTCCGACAGCCGGCCGTAGGGAGTCGCCGGCTTCGTGAGCACCCTAGAGCTGCGCCATGTCACCAAGCACTATGCAGGTGGCGGGGAGCCGATCCGAGCTGTCGACGGCGCATCGCTGATCGTCGGAGCTGGGGAGTTCGTTGCGCTCTACGGGCCGAGCGGCTCGGGGAAGAGCACGTTGCTACAGCTTGCGGGAGCGCTACTACGCCCGGATGAAGGCGAAGTGCGCTTCGGCGGACGTGATCTAAGCGACCTGACCGCGATGGAAGCGGCACACTATCGGAGGCTCAAGGTCGGCTTCGTCTTCCAGTCGTTCCACTTGATGAACGGCTCGTCGGCTCTCGACAACGCGACGCTGAAGCTGCTCGCGAGCGGGTTGAGGAAGGTGGAGGCTCGGGAGCGAGCTCGCCCGTGGCTCGAACGCGTGGGACTAGGAGATCGCGCCGACGAGAAGGCGGGGCGGCTATCGACCGGCGAGCGGCAGCGGGTGGCGATCGCGCGGGCACTCGTGGGAGAACCGCGGCTTGTACTCGCGGACGAGCCAACCGGCAACCTCGACACGGCGCGTGGGCTGGACGTCCTCGAGCTGCTCCGCGACCTGTGCCATGAGCGACAGATCCCCGTGCTGCTGGTGACGCACGACCCGCAGGCGGCCGAGCTGGTTGACCGAGTCCAGACGCTGCGCGACGGACGGGTCAAGGACGGTCTCGACATTCCCTCATCGCTAGTAAGTACCGGAAGATGACCATCTTCGGGCTACGACCGGGTGTGTTGGTCGGCTTCTACGCCTCGCGAGTCCGCAACCATCCCGTCCAAGAGATCTTCGCCGGGGTGGGGATCGCAGTCGGCGTGGCGTTGCTGTTCGGCGTGCAGGTCGCGAACACCTCGCTCACTCGTTCGGCCGATCAGATCGTCCACGCACTGATCGGCGACGCGACGCTGCAACTTTCGGCGCGGTCGTCCAATGGGTTCGATGGTCGACTGGCAGACCGTGCCGCGCGGCTTCCCGGTGTCAAACGCTCTGCCTTGTTGTTGCGCGAACGGGTGACCATCGTCGGCCCGCTCGGCCGTCGGTCGGTCGAGCTAGTCGGCGGCACTCCGGACCTGCCACGGCTGGGCGGCGCCTTGACCGGCAGGTTCGGCAGTGGCGCCTTTGCGCTCACCGCGGGAATCGGGCTGCCGGCTGGCGTCGCCGACGCGATCGGGGCGAAGGCCGACAAGCGGGTGCGGATCTTCGTCGGCGGGCGTGTGCACCGCATGCAAGTCGGCGTCATCCTTGGCAAGGACAGCATCGGCCCCCTCGCCGACAGTCAGGCCGCGGTGACGTCGCTACCGCTCGTGCAAACGCTCACGGACAACCGTGGGCGGGTGTCGCAGCTCTTGATCGTTCCGAAACCGGGAGCGACGGAGCAGTTGACGCGGGATCTTCAACGGTTAGCCGGCGATCGGGTGAGCGTCGCATCCGCGGACGCTGAGCTCGGGTTGCTCCAGCAGGCAGCAAAGCCGAACGATCAGTCGACGGGACTCTTCGCTCTGATCGCGGCGACCGTGGGCTTCCTCTTCGCCGCGAACGCGATGCTCGTGACCACGCCGGAGCGGCGACGGTTCATAGCCGATCTTCGCCTTCAGGGGTACGACCAGCGGCAAGTGGCGACGATCCTCGGATTCGAGGCGCTAGCGCTCGGAACGGCGGCGTCGCTCGCGGGAATCGTGCTCGGCGATGCACTTTCGCGGCTGGTCTTTCACGACGTGCCGGAGTACCTCGCGTTCGCCTTTCCGATCGGCACGCAGCGCGTCGTCGAGCCATCGACGATCGTCTACTCCCTCGCGGGAGGACTGCTCGCAGCCCTTCTAGCATCCGCACGCCCGCTGCTTGATCTACGGCCTCGCCTTCCGATCAACGCGGTCTTCCAAGACGACGGTGAGCCAGGCGAAGGCCTGACCGCCACCGGCGCGTTGGTCATGCTCGCATGTGGACTCGCACTCATAGCCGGCACGACGGCCGTGCTTCTCATGGCACCAAGCTTGACGATCATCGGCGGCGTCCTTCTGGCAGCCGCGGCAATGCTGGTTACCCCGGCGGTGTTCTCCGTCGCCGCGCGGTACGCCGAACGGCTTGGGGACCGAAGCCGGCGCCTCAAGATGCTTTCGGTCGCGATGATGGAACTAGGCGAGGCGAGGACCCGCGCCATCGCCTTGGCTGCGATCGGCGCGCTGGCGATCTACGGAAGCGTCGCGGTCGAAGGGACGCACAGCGACCTGCTGCGTGGACTCGACCGCAACACGAACGAGCGATTCGGAACGGCTGATCTTTGGGTGACGACCGGCCGGATCGACCTGACGACCGACCCTTTCCCCGCCACACGCGGGCAGCTAGCTGCGATCAGCGCCGCGCGCGGGATCGCGGACCTAAGGGCGTACCGAGGCTCGCTGCTGGATTCTCGCGGCCGGCGGCTCTGGGTTATCGGGCGACCCACTGGGGACCACGAGATGATCCCGCCGAGCCAGTTCCTCGACGGCAACTTGTCGAGCGCAAACGAACGCCTGCGCCGTGGCGGATGGGCGACCATCTCGAACAACCTGGCCAAGGATCTCGATGTCGGGATCGGTGACAAGGTTGCCCTTCCGTCGCCTGGGGGCCGCGTGCGCTACCGCGTCGCGGCGATCACCACGAATCTCGGGTGGGTGCCGGGAGCAGTCATCGTGAACAGCGATGACTACGCGCGCGCCTGGGGCGATGAGCCGGCCGCGCTGGAGATCGACCTGGCATCTGGCGTAACGCCTGCCGAAGGAAAGCAGATCGTGCAGGAGGCGCTCGGTCTCGACTCGGCGCTGCTCGTGCAGACGGCCGGGGAGCGGCAGGCTCAGTACCGCGAGCTGACGCGTCAGGGACTGGCTCGGCTGGATCAGATCGCGACGTTGCTGCTAATTGCAGCGGCTCTGGCGATGGCATCGGCGATGGGTACCGCCGTCTGGGAGCGCCGCCGGCGGATCTCTGCGCTCAAGGTCCAGGGATTCGACCACCGTCAGCTCTGGCGTGCACTGATGGAGGAGACGGGCTTCGTGCTGGCCGTGGGATCGGTGGTAGGAGCGGCGGCCGGCGTCTACGGTCACGTCCTCGCCAGCCGCTATCTCGAGGTGACGACCGGCTACCCCACGCCATTCGTGCTCGGGGTCTGGAATGTGATTACGGCGGTCGCGCTAGTAGTCGGGATCGCACTCGCGGTGGCCGCGTTTCCCGGTTACGCAGCGGCGCAGGTGCCGGCACGGGCAAGCTTTCAGGAGTAACGGCGCTCCAGCTCGAGCAGATCGTCCGGGCAGGCTTCACCCATGCGAAGCGACGCGGCCCATCGCGTTGCGCTGGTCGCGACCTTTGCGACCACGGCGCGACGGTACTGGCTGGGGGTCTATCCGTTGGTGAGTCGGGAGCTGCGACATTGGTCGAGGAGCGCCTCTGCGATTCCCGACTCGACCCTGCGCAGCGATGCGTCGATCGCGCTCTCGTTCAAGCGGGGCCACCCAGAGGGCGCAGCCGCATTCGCGACGCTCGCTCCCGCCGCGCATCGAACCAACCTCGTGCGGGCTCTCGTCGCGTGGCAGGTCGCCTACGACTACCTGGATTTGGTCTCCGAACGGCCGGGCGGGGCGTCGGCTGCGAATGGGCGCCGACTCCACGAAGCGCTCGTAGCGGCGCTCGACCCGAACGCCGAGGAACCCAGCTACTACGCCTTCAACCCGGAGCAGGACGACGGCGGGTACCTGCAAGCTCTGGTAGCGACGTGCCGCGAGGCGAGCACCTCCCTCCCGTCGTTCTCGATGGTCAGCGAACCGGCCCGACGACTGGCACGCCTGATCGTCACCTACCAGAGCCTCAGCTGCGGCGCGGCGTCTGAGACCGATCGGCTGGCCGACTGGGCAACGAAACAGGCTCCTGCCAACGCGTCGCTGCGCTGGTGGGAAACGGCCGCCGCGACCGGATCCTCGCTCGGTGTGCTCGCACTACTCGCCGCGGCCGCCGATCCGAGGACGCGACCGCACGACATAGCGGCTCTCGAGGCGACGTACTTCCCATGGATTGGGGCCTTGCACAGCCTGCTCGACAGCCTCGTTGATCAAGCCGAGGACGAGCAGGCCGCCCACCATAATCTCGTCAGCCACTACGCGTCCGAAGGCGAGAACGCTCAACGCCTGGGACTAATCGCCCACCGCTCCCGATCCCTCACGCGCGGGTTGCCACAAGGGAGGCGGCATCTCACGATCCTGATCGGGATGGCGAGCTACTACCTCTCGACCTCCCAAGCCGCGCTTCCCCCAGTTCGCTCAGCCACCGATGCCGTCACCAGAGCGTTAGGAAGCCTCATGGCCCCCACCCTCCTGCTCTTTCGAGTCCGGCAGCGCGCCACGGGCAGAGCCGGAGGCCCGGAACACTCCCAACCGCCCGCTATCGGCAGGTGAGCAACGACCGGGCGCTACGTCACCATCTGGTCAAGCTCCGCCCACATCTTCCACCATCAACGGCAAAGACTGGGGCACCAGCAGACACAACTACGCTCACGGCCCCGCCTACGGCGAGCAACCAAACGCTGGGTTCGTCGCCACACACCCGGAAGGGCTGTAGACAAGGTGCAAGGCAAGTCACGATGCAACTCGAAGGTAACGGGCGTCGTGGAGCCCTGGATTTAGAGGCGGATCGCCAGGATACCGATTCCGCCAGTTGCGGCCAGCGCCGATGAAACCCTACAAGCTCACGCCTCGAGGATCTCGCGTCCTACTGAGCCGGGGGATGAGCACTACCTCTAGCAGCACGCACACCACGAGCAGGGCCGCTCCGCCAACGAGTGGGGAGGGCTTCCACCAGAGGAAGAGCCCGGCAAAGACGATCAAGTAGATCGTGAATCGCAGCAGCATCGACTAGTGACAATACTTCTTGTGGCCGGATGCACCAAAGTGCGGCGGTGGATTAGTCTCGATGCCCACTGGGGGACCCCAGGTGATCTGATACGTAAACGTGAGGCATTTGTCGCGCTTTGCAGCCTTCTTCACGTTGCGCGCGAAGGACGCACTGTAGATCAGGCCGCCCACGCCGCACGCGATGCCGAGAGCCACGCCAACCGCCTTTCCGATCGCGCCCGGAATCTTCCCGGCGGCAGCGACGAGCAAAGGACAAATGGCCGTAGCGATGACCTGTGCCGGGTTGACTCCTCGCTTGATCTGCCGATAGAAGCTCTTCGTTTGGCCCTTGCAGAAGTAGAAGGCGGCCGTCGGCTCGGCAAAGTTATGGATGTGCGGGGTGGGACACCGGCCGTCAAGGTCGAGGTTGTTGATCGGATCGGCGTTGCCGTAGTCGTAGGCGCTTGCCGAGCCTCCGTCAACTGGGTCGACGGACGTGAAGCGTCCCATGGCTGGGACGTAGGAGCGCACGCCCATCTGGATGACGCCGCTGGCGAGCTCGGTGCGGCGTTGCTTACCGCCTAGCCAGCCGTAGCGGCGCGTGCTCGAGCTTCGGGGATTGCCGAACTCGTCAGCCTCGAAGCTCGCGGTGAGGCCGGTCGCGGTGCTGCTGTTGGAAGCAGTCGCAACCGTGTCGCCGTGCAAGTTGGTTAGCTGCAGGGCGATCGTCCCGCCGGCTTGGCTGTCGTAGACGGCGGCGAGACCGCCGTCGATGCCCTCGATGTTGCGCGTCCAGCTCGCGACGGTGCTGCCGACCTTGTGCTCGCTCCACGCGGGGCTGTCGGACTCGTCGCTGTAGTGGAGGATCTCTTGGGCGTTGCCGTTGGGCATGCTCGCGCGGTGGCGGGTGGTAGTGGGGTCGAGCAGCCAGGCTTTGGTGACGTCGTCCTGCGTCTGAGTGCGGATCATGTCGTTGGCGTAGTACGTGGTCGAGAGACCGCCACCGCCCGCCAGCGCCGAGGCGTGGGACGGGGGGATCGCGGCGATCCGGCCGAGGGTGTCGTAGGTGACGCCGCTGGTGCTCAAGCGATCGGCGGCGTCATAGTCAGAGTTCGTAACGGTCCCGCCAGAACTCGGGCACGCGCCCCCGGCCCCGGGAGAGCGCACCTTCTTGGAGAGACGGTTGGAGTTCTTGTCGTACGTGTAGATCCGGCTGCTGCACTGCCCGGCAACGGTGTCGAAGACACTGCGCAGCCGTCCGACGTTGTCGTAGCTGTAGTCCTGGTGGGATTGGTTGCTGTCTCGCCACAGAGCTTGGCCGTGGATGTTCTCGCGGACCTTGTCGCGCACCCACAGACAGTTGGACGAGCAGTTGGTCGTCTTGGTGTAGTTGAGCTCGACGGACACCCCGGCCTGGTCGTAGGTCGTGACGGCCTGGATGCCGCCCGGATAGGCCTGGGTGAGCATCGCCCCGTCGGCGTTGTAGGTGGCCGAGAACGAGCCGGCCTGGGTGTCGTTCAGCCCGGTCAGGTCGCCCGTGGTGGCGTCGTAGGAGCGGGTCTGGGTGCCCTTGGTGTCGTTGACCGTCGAGAGGCGCCCCGCAGTGTCGAAGGTGTAGCTCGACTGAGTGCCATCGGCGTCGGTGTAGCTGCTGATGCGCCCAACGCTGTCGAAGGCTGAGGTCACGGTCCTCGACCCGTCCGAGACGCTTACTGGCTTGCCCGTGGTGGGGCTGTAGGTCGTCGTGGACGTGACCGTCGAGGTCTCCGCAGCGGCGACGGGCGTGGTGGAGTTGTCGAGGATCTCCTGCGCCCCGAGCGCGCGGTTGTAGATCCGCACATCGTCCATCAAGCCGTTGAACCACTTGTCGGCGTAGGTGCCGTTGCTTGCCAGCGTAAAGCCGGTGGTCACCGCGGCCATCGTCTGGTTCGTGACGCTGCCGGTGACGTCTTGTCCGTCGATGTAGAGCTTGTTGGTGGAGCCGTTCTTGGTGAGCGCGACGTGGTACCACTGGCCGGTCGTAAGCGAGCCAGTCGACGACACGAGGTCGGACGCGCCGCCCTTGCGCAAGGTCAGCTTGCCGTTGTAGATGTGGGCCAGGGGGCCGTTCGGGCCGCTGCCCCAGATGTAGTTACTGGTGTTCGCGGGAAGCGCGGCCGGGCGGATCCTTGCCTCGAAGGTGAACTTGTCGCCGACCTGCGTTGAAGACGAGTTCGGGATTGTGACCTTGTCGTTGACACCGTCGAAGCTCAGTGCCCCGCCCGCGCCGATTGCGGTCCAAGTGGCGCCGCTGACGGTGCCGTTGTTGGCGTACATCGACCGGTCGGTCGCCGGCGTGCCGGACTGGTCGAAGTTGTAGGCCACCACCAGATCGGGCTTCTTCGCCGTCGCGGTAGTCGTCTCGTTGCTCCTGCGTCCGGCGGTGTCGTAGGTGATCGTCGTCGTGCGGGCCGTCGACCCGGCGACCGTCTCGGTCGTGGTCGTCGGCTGCAGCCGGAAGTTGTAGTCGTAGGTCTTGACCGGCAGCTCGGGCAGACCCGCGCCGGCAGGCTGCCCGGCGGGCACGGCCTTGCACGGCATCCCCGCCCGGCTCGACCCGAGGCACTCCGGGTACGGCGAGGTGGTCGCGTGGTAGTAGAAGATCTTGGTCGCGTGAGCGGTAGTCGCGGCGACGGTCGGATCGTGTGATGGGGCCTCCGGCGTGCGGGTCTCGATCACCCGGCCGGTGGCCTTGTCGTAGATCGTCGTCGTGACGATGTTCTCTCCGGTCGGATCGGCGATCGTCTTGATCGGCTTGCGCAGTTTCCAGTCGTAGTCGGTCTTGGTCGTCCGCGCGTCGAAGTCCGCACCCCCGGAGGCGGGCTGAGCCGAGGACGTGACCGTCGTCGCAAGGTTCGGTGGGGGCTCGCCGTACCTGGCTGGTGGGGCGCCTTCGTCGTAGGTGGTGACCGTCCGCACCCGCGCATCCACGAAGGTCGACCCCGACCGGATCTCGTGTACCGGGCCGAGCTGCTCAAGCAGCCGCTGCCCGTCCGGCGAGTACGTCATCTCGGAGTCCAGCTTGTCCGAGTTCGCAGCCCCGCCGATCACGCTAAGGCGGTTGACCGGCGTCAGCGACCGGATCACGTTGCCCTTGACGTCGTACTCGGACGTGCTGATCCGACCAAGACCTGCTGGTGCTGGGTTGGCGGTGTTGACTTCCTTGCCACGCCGGCCGAGGTAGTGCACGACCGCCTTGGTCGCCGGCTGCGTCGAAGGCACGCCGGGCGGGTACATCGCCGTGGCGTCGATCGGCCAGTCCTTGATCTGATCCCAGCTGGCGACGTCGGTCTTGCCCATCGCCCACGGCCCACCAGCACCGGTCGTCAACGGCAGCCGGTAGGCCATCGTCGTCGTCATCGCCGTCCCACCCGACGGAGTGCGGCTCACGCTTAGCAACCGGCCGGCGTCGGTGTCCGGCGTGAAGATCCCTCCCCCGGTGGCCAGCTGCTGGTAGGCGATGTTCCACGGCTGCTCGCCCGGCGGCGTGATGGTCTTCAACCGCCCGTCGGTCTCGTAGGTGTAGGTCTCCTTCAGACCGGGCGTGCGGGAGTCCCATTGCTCGCGCAGACGACCCGTGCTGTCATAGCGGTACTCGGCGACAGCTTCGGATCGCATCTCGTCCGGAGCCGCGTAGGGCACCTTGGAGATCGTCGCGACCGACTTCAACCGGCCGGCATAGTCGCCGATCGTGGATCCGCTAGCCGTGGTCGTGGCAGCGTAGGTGAAGTTCAGCGCCCGGCACCCCATCCCCGGGTCAGTCAGGCCGGGGGTGCAGGTCACTCCGGGCTCGCGCGGAGCGATGATCTGCTTGACGCGCGGACGGCCGTTCAATCCCGGCTCGTAGGAGTACAGGTACTTGAAGTCCGAGGTCTGTTCGGCAAACGGCGGCCTGACCTCGGTCGGGACGAACTGGCCGTTGGTCTTGGTGAACACGACCGTGTTGCCCGCAGAATCGGTGAGCTCGTAGCGATCGGTCGCGGGCTTGGTCAGCGCATAGCCTTCGTAGCCGTCCTCGGGGTCGAAGTCGCCTGCGTTCCTCCAGAACGAGATCGTCGACCCGTCGGAGGTCTGCAGCTCGACACGTTCGCCGGTGATCGGATCGGCAGGCAGCTCGCGCAGAAGCGCGTAGTCGGCGCCGGCCTCATCGACTGGGGACGTCAGCACCCACCCCGGCCCCAGGGGTCCGCCACCAGCGGTGGTGATGTCGGTGCCCGTGGCCTTGCCGTCGGCGTCGCGCGAGTTGTAGGTCCGCGAGACCGTCAACGGCGAACCGGGCGTCGCAAACGAGACATCGTCGGAGCTGTAGGAGAAGTTGCCGGTCGCGAGGTTGACGCGCCCGGGGCCGATGTCGGCCTGCGCGTCGTTGGTGTCCAGGCCGCGCTCGTCAACGAGCACCGAGGCCGCCTTGGTGACCCCCAAGCTCGGGAACAGCCCCCGGACCTCGTAGCTGCCCGAGCGGTCGTCCAGGAACGAGCTCGAGAGAGCCGTGAAGTCGACCGTCAGCGCCGGGGAGAGCCCGCCGGTGAGGTTCATCGTGCAGCTCAATGGGGTGCCCGACACGCAGGGTGCGTTGGCTCCCGTGGCGGCGTCCTTGAGCGCGGCGCTGGGGATGTCGGTCCATGGCTGCAGCGGACGGCGGTATTGGAACTTCACCGTCGTCGCGCCGCCGCCCGCGAGCTGAGCGCGAAGCGGCAGCTTCGCGGCAGTGCGTGCCCCGTCGGTCGGGTCGAGCAGCGTCCCCTGCGTCGGGCGCGTCACGTTCAGCACCTGGGAGGACTGGTGGCCGATCTTGTCGGTGGCGACGACCTTGATCTCCTGGTTGTCGCCGTACTGGTCGGTCAGGCGGTAGGTCCAATCGCGCGCGAGCGGGCAGCTGTCGCCGCCGCACGCCGCTTCTTGAAGTCCTGGAGTGTCGGTGTTGTTGTCGTCCCAGTCGCCGGGAACCGGGATCTGGTGGTAATCCGGGCCGACCCCGGAGCCGTAGGGCGTGGTGATCTGGGCCGATCCGGCGGTATTGCTGTTGCGCAGCAACCAGGTGTTGGTCGAACGGCGAAACACGCCGATCGTGTCGTCCCCGTCGCCATCCCAGTCGCCCACGACCGGCACGTCATCGGTCGGGCTCGACGGCACGCCGTACGCGACGGAGATGTCCGGGCCACCGACCGTGTTGCTGTTTCGCAGCAGGAACGTCGCCGTCTGACGACGGTAGACGCCGATCGTATCGTCGCCGTCGCCGTCCCAGTCGCCCACGAGCGGCACGTCGTTGTAGGGGCTCTGTGCCGCGCCGTAGGGGATCGTGAGGTCGGCGCTGGCCCATCCCTGAGGCGCGTTGGAGTTGCGCAGGTAGAAGGTGTTGTTCGAAGGCCGGTAGAACCCCGTCGTGTCGTCGGCATCGCCGTCCCAGTTGCCGGCGAGCGGGATGTCGTCGTTGAGCGCAACCGACGCGGTCACGTTGGCGTCGTCGCCACTGTTGGAGTTGCGCAGCAGGAACTCCGCGGTGCTCTTGCGAAAGACCCCGATCGTGTCGTCGCCATCGCCGTCCCAGTCGCCCGCGACCGGAAGGTCCTGGTGGGTGACCGCGTCGCCATAGCGGAAAGCAAGATCTGAGCCCGTGGCGGTACTTCCTAGCGAGTTGGACAGCAGCCACTCGTTGCGGTCGCGACCGAAGCGCTGGACACGCTTGCCGTCGACCAGCACATCGACGCGGTCGACACCTGCGCGCTGCTGGGCGTCGGTCCCGCCGCGCACGCCATCGGTCACCGTGATGCGCAGGTTCTTGTCGGTGCTCGGGGAGTTCGGGTTGGTAAAGAGCGGGCCGGAGAGAGCGACTGTCGGAGCGGAGCGGTCGATGCGAACCGGGAACTGCGTCGTTGCGACGTTGTCGACCACATCGATGACCCGTCCCCACCAGCGCGTGATGCCCTCCGGCAAGTTGGGCACCGTCCCGAAATCCCCATCCTGGCGGGTCTTGTAGGACAGCGTCTCGCTCTCGTCCCGCGGACAAGGCGAGTAGCTGGCCATCGAGCCCGTGCAGGAGTACTCGGCCCAATCGAGCGCGTCGTCGTCGATGCCGTTGCCGTTGCCGTCCACGCGCGAGGCGTCGTCGTCGAGCTCGAACCGGTTGATGCCCAATCCGCCGTCCTCACCGGAAACGGACACCTCGCCATGAGCGGGACTACCGGTGTCGTCGGACCACCCAGCGTCCAACTGTCCCGCCTGCACGGCCGTCGGCGGGTTGAACTCGCTCAGCGACATGATCGCGCCGTTCATCTGAACGATGGGATCGTTGAGGCCCGGAGCGGCAGCAGTCGGCCAATACTGCTGCAGCACGAACGTGTTCCCCGGCGTGCCTGCCGGCGCTCCGGCGCTCCCGGGCGAACAGTCCGGGACAGGCGGGTTGCCATAGGGAGTGCCGTTCCAGTTCTGGCAGATCTTCTTGTACTTGTCGGTCAGCGCGGCGGTGGTGATCCACGGGTTGTTGAGCCCCTGGTTGGCGAAGTTCGGCGGCTCGCGAACGCCCCCGACACCTGGGTTCCACTGCTGGCCAGTGGGGTCATAGAGCCCTTCGATGACCATCTCCTCCGGCGCTGCCGGGGTGCTCTGGACATGGTCTACAAACGCGAAGTCGGCACGGTAGATGAACGAGTCACCTGGCGCGCGCCAGGTGAAGCCGTGTATCGCTCCAGCCGGGTAGGACACGTGGTCGCCCAGCAACACCAGAGGGTCGCCGAACCCTCCGTAGAGATTCGGGTGGTTGGTGCCATAGACCCAGTTGAACTCGGGCAGCATCCACCCGGCCAGGAAGTCCTCGTCGACCTTCGGATCGACCAGCAACGGATAGTGCAGATCCTGATCACGGTGTGGGTAGCGCACCACCACCGTCGTGCCCTCGACGGCGTACGTCACCCCCACAGGAGTGCCATCGGCATCCCACGCCATCGGCGCAGAGATCCGCGCAAGCACCTGCTCCTTCTCAGGACGAGCCGGATCGACGACCTCTAGGCCGCCGCGCGCACGACCGGCCTCGCGAAGCTCAGCGCCCTGCGGGAGATCCACCGCAAACGAGAACTGCTCGGGCGCCGCCTCCGAGCGCACCTGCACGAAGCTCTCGAACCCGCCCGGCGTCGGCGCGACCATGTAGTCCGTGTCTGCATCAACATCCGACCACCACGCCTTCTCCCCAGCAAGCAGCTGCAGCTCGGACTTCGCGGCCATCGGCGCCAACGGACGCACGCTCACACCCGACTTCACCAGCCGCGCCCCAGCGCTGGCATCCCGCTCGAGCTGGATGTCCACCAAGGGATTGCGCGGCTCGACAAACGCCCCAGCATCGACCAATTCCAGATCGACCGGCTCCTTCTCGCCCGAGTCACCCTTGGCCAGCATCGGCAGCATCGACCGCACCACCGCCGGCTGCTTTCCCTCGCCACGATCGACCTTCGCCCACACATCGCTCAGGTACCGATCGACACGCTCACCTCTCCCCAACCGCGGCCCAGGCGCCCGCGACCCCGTCACCGCCTCGCCAAACGTGTCCCGAGCCAAATCCTTCGCCTCTACTGGCCCAAACGCAGAGAATCGAGTCCGGCTCACACGACGTGCTGTGACCGCTTCCGGCTTCGCGAGCTCAGCCGTTCGCTCGGCGACGTCCTCGCGAGCGACAACGGCGAGCTCAGGGGGCAGGGCACCCGGCATATTCTCAGACTTAGTCGAGCTGGAGGCACCTGCAGCCGGACTCTGCGCGCTGATGGAGCCGCCCGCAACAAGGGAGACGAGAGCCAGCAAGGCGATGGCGACAACAGCAACGACAAACCTGAGCTTGTTCACGAAACTCCTAGCGCTCCCGGCCACTTCCTAGCCGGGGTAGGTATCAATGCGAAGTCCAGCGCAACGACCTAGCGGGGGGTGGCTGCACAGTTGCGAGACGCGGTGCTCAGGCCACCCTAAAAGGTTGTAGAGCACAACACAAAGACAAATGTTTCTTTTACAGCGATAACCGCTGAGTGATTAGGCGCGGCCGGTGCCTTCGGCGGTCACTCGGTCAATCGCAGGCGAGGCTCCTGCCCCGTGTCGTCGCGGTCGCGCGAGCGCGCAATGTGGGCGAGGACTTGGAGCACCTCGTAGAACGCCTCACCGTGGTCAGTGAGGCGATAGAAGCGCTCGACGAAGGTTGACCCGGGCTCTGTTCGAGCCTCCTCAACCAGACCAGCGGCCACGAGCACCTTGATGCTGTATCCCATCGAGTCCGGGGGCTCTCCGATGCTCTCCGCCATGTCCTTCCGGGTGGACTCCAAGGAGTGAGCGAGAAGGGACAGGACGCGAACCCGAGGAACGGTTGAAGACGTGGAGCAGAGCGCAGCCACTGCGGCGGCATCCGCCGCGTCCATGACGTCCGCCTCCAAACGTTCGCTGGTGAGGCCACATGGATCGGTCATAGTGCGAGACCGCAGCCATTGAGCATGCTCAGGGGGCACTCTCTATGGCGCGACGAAGAGTCCCGAGGGGTGTGAGATCACTGCACCACCCCTGCCGACTCCTATGACGGAGACTCGCGAGGCCGAGAACGCTACGTAGAACTTGCGAGCCCTCAACCGTGTCTCCAGGCCGGCGGTACGAACCGGGCCATCTCCTCGCCTAAGGGCGTCAACACATAGCGACACAGGTCGGGAACGATCGGATTCTTGGGGTCAGCCGTCGAGCACGCGACCATCCCACCACGTTCGAGCGTCGCCAGCGCAGGATAGAGACGACCGGAGGGCAAATCCGTCTCGTCAGAGAGGTCGGGTCCAAGCCAACAGTTCCCGACCTCCGTTGCCATAGCTCGCAGGACCGTTCCCGTGTCCGGACTGACCGGAGGTACGTCGCGCCCAGCCCCCTCGAAGAGCGTCCTGAGCGATACGTCGAGCGCTCGCGCCAGCGGCACTAGGTGGGCGGACAGAGTGGGTTCCAAGCGACCGGCTTCCATGAGAGTCAAGTCTTCCTCGTCGATCCCAGTTTTTGACACTTCACTTCTTGTCAGACCTTGTCGCTTGCGGAGCGCGCGGAGCCTGCAGCCGAATTGCCACACAAGCGCCACTTCCCAGACAGGATCGTGCGAGCGGGGCGGCGGGGACGACCGCCGCAGACGACTCAGGAAGCGGGGGCTCATCGGAGCAGCCTGGAGCGACACGGGCGAGCCGAGGCGGGAGAAGAAAACCCCGGCCCGCCTGTGTCGTGTGAGGATCCAGAGGCACGCTGCCGGGGGTGGGTCGGACTCGCAGCACGCCCACCGCCCGGCATTGCATGGCTCGGGGATCCCCGGCGCCACACCCCTTGCGGCGCCCTGCTCCCCCACCTGGCTCCGAGGCTACGCGGGGCGGTAAGGGACTGGGGGCATCGCCCCTCCTCGCGCGGCGCTCGGAGCCTGCCTGCGACGCTGGATGGGCGCCACAGTCTCTTGGCGAGAGCTTTGCGATCGTTCGCCACCGGAGAATGCGTGTTGTTCAACGATCGCTTCCAATCCCGCCGAGTTCGCGGACGACTGGGGGCAGCGACTCTCTAAGTCCCGGCGTAAGCATGACGAGCGTGTCCAATGCGGGAGAATCGGGCACCCCGCCGTGGAGCTGGACGGCGCCGTGCTCCAGCAGACGACGCACGGCCTGTAGGACATCGTCGGGCGCCTCATTCAGGATCTGCGCTGAGACGCGCGCTGAGCATCGCCCGACAGCGAGCAGTGTCGCGAGGAAACCAGCGGTAACGGGGTCGCTGAGGGCGCTCCCGATCCGCAGCAAACGATCGATCAGCTCCGGCTTCTCGCCGAGATCCAGCGGGGGCATGCGGTCGAGTGGCTCGTGACTCCGGTCGCCAACCATCAAGCCCCCGTTGGACACGCGTCGCGCCGGAGATACGTGGCGAGTTCGGACGCCCAGTCAGCTCGCGCCAGATCGGCGGACTGCTGCGCAGTGCGACTCAGCGTGAGCGATGGAATCGCGAGGAAGCGCAAGATCGATCGCTCCAACGACAAGGCGTCGTCGTTGAGCATGCGGATTCGTGCCGGCGGCAGCCGACGAGGGTTCCCGGCTCCGGTCGGGGCAAGGCACAACGTGATGTGCTGATCCACCGCTTGGACGCACGCTTGAACGGCGCTTAGGTTCTCTCCCGTCTCGGCCAGCAGCTCGGCGACGCTGGGTGGGTAGTTCGTAAGCACACGTCGAAGCTAAACCGAACTATGACAATCCAGCAATGCCCCTTATGACAAATACTTGTAGTAAGGGGCAACGGCAGCGGCGAGGACAGGAGTCGGCTAGCGCGAGAAAGAGACTAGCGGCGGGGTCGCGGTCCAGCAGGAGCGAGAGGATCACGATTGCGACTCGTAGATAGCGGGTCAAGCACACGGGTCGCGGCGATCCAGTCTGCGGCTTGGCGATCGGGAAGGTCCGGTAGATCGTTTGCGGTCGGCAGAGCGCCGTAACGGAGACGGTAGGACTCGTAGGCGGCCGCGGCCCGCTCCCAGACGTCGCGTTGCGAGGGTGCTTCTGGGCGGCGACCGAGGATCTGCTCGATTGCCGGATCTGGGTCGAGGGCAGCGCTCCGCGTCGCGCGCCAGTGGGCGTCCGCACGACGGAGGGCGAGTTTCGTTCTCGGCGGCGGTGGCCTCGACCAGCTCCATTTCATGGTCAGACAGCCAGCGCTCGATGTCGACGCCTGCGGCGTCGTCGGTACGGTCAGCAAGGTCGCGGCGGGATGCCTCGAGGGAGGATTCGAGCCCCCAGATTCGGTTGTCGACGGTCGCCCTGGTTCGGGTGTCGCGGGGACCGAGGTCGGCGCGCTCGGCGTAGGCAGCGGCTAGGCGTTGGTCAATGTCCTCGACGGTGCGTGCGGCGCGAGCGAGCAGCTCGGCGTCTTTGGCTCGGCGGGCTTGGGCGGGGATAGTGGTCAGGCGGCGGTGTCCTTGGTCGGTGATCTCGAGCAGTTCGGCGGTGGTGAGCGAGGCGAGGTCGGGTCGAGCTCGGTGGAGTCGATAGCGAGATGTTTGCGCGCTCTCGTCCTAGGGCGCGTTCGAGCTCCTCGTAGAGCGAGTGGCCCTCAAGGCCGGGTATCTGGGGGCGGTCAAGGTCGATGTCGGCGCCGACGTTGATGTAGAAGCGTGCTTGGTCGGTGTGGCGCGACCCTGCGACGTAACCGAGCTCGCGTGCAAGGTCGGGCGACGCGAGGACGAACGAGCTGGTCGCGGTCATGCCCTGGCTCTTGTGGATCGTCATCGCATAACCGTGGGTGAAATGCCCATCGGCGAGGTAGTCGGCCGGCAGCGTTACGGCCGGGCCTGTATCCAGCGCAAGATCGAGGCACCCGTTGTCATGATCAACATGCGTGATCGTTCCGCGGTGTCCGTTTCGCAGCTGCTGCATGCCGCTCCGATCGGAGCGGTCAACCCACTGGTTTCGCAACGCCATTGTCCGGTCGCCGGGCGCGAATAGGCGATCGCCGACGACCATCCCGTTGTTGTCGTCCAACTCGCCGGCGGCGACGCGAGCGGCGCGTGCGAGCTGGTTGAGATCCTCGGCTTCGTCGCGCCTCGGGGCGAGCATGATCACCTGTTCGAAACCGTGGGCCTGGGCTGCGACGTACCAGTCCTCGACGAGCGTTCGGACCTGGGCGTCTGCGCCTGCGGTCGGGACGAGACGGCCGTGCTGTTCGTAGGCAGCGACCCACTCGGAGATGTCGCCGTGGCGGAGGTGGTCGAGAGCATCGCGATCCCACGCGTGCCGTTGGCGGTGGACCTGGGTCAGCTCGATCGCCCCGAGTCGGTCGGCGAGTGCGGCGAACGCCCCTCCGGCCTCGACGGCAGGGACCTGGCGCTCGTCGCCAACCAACACGACCTTGGCATGCGCGTCTGCGGCGTGCTCGAGCAGCGAGGCGGCGGGTGTCGACCATGCCGGCCTCATCGACGACGAGGACGGTGTTGGGGTCCAGCGCCCAATCTCCCCGGCGGTCGAGGTCGAGCAGCAGGCCGTGGACAGTCCAGCTCTCGATGCCTGCCCGTGCCCGCAGCTCGTCTGCGGCACGGCCGGCGAGCGCCGCGCCAATGACGCGGTAGCCGGCGTCCTGCCACAGCTGGCGTGCGGCGTCGATCGCGGTGGTCTTGCCGGTCCCGGCCTTGGCGCGCAGTACCTCAACGCCAGCACCCGACGTCACGAGCTGAAGGACGGCGTCGCGCTGATCGTCGGACAAGACCAGGCCCGTAGGGCGTCGCTCAATGTCACTGCTCTGGCTCAGACCGACGACCCCAGCACCGGCAGCGCGGCGCCCAGTTGCCTCGTCGAGCATCTTCGCCTCGACGGCCAGGATGTCCGGCGTCGTCAACAGCACCTCGCCCGACCACGGCGGGCGGGCTGGCAAGCGGGCGAGGGAGACCCGGTCTTCAGACGTATCGAGGGTCACAATCTGGTCGGAATCGATCAGCCGATCGGCAAGCTCCTCGATCCGCGCGACGCTTCCACCTCGTCCGTGTTCAGCGGCGAGTTCGCGCACGACGTCGCGGCGCGCGAAAGTCGACCGGTCGCGCATCAAGCCGTTGGGTTCGATGACCGACTCGGTCGCCATCAGGGTCTCGACCCTGGTCAACTCGGCGAACTCGACACGGCTCAGAGCCGCGGCGAACTCGTCCGGTCCAAACCCGTGCTCGATGGCGAGCGTACGCCAGTGCTCTCGCTGGGCCGGGAGGTCGAAGTTCTGCTTTGCCTTGCGCGTTTTGAGCGCGGCGATCTCGGCCTCCCGCGCACTGCCGCGCCGGCCGTCGACACCGAGCTCACGCATGATTTGCAAGCGCCGCTGAGACAGCGCGAGTGCGAGCGAACGAGGAACGCCGTCGATCTCTGCCGAGCCCTTGTGGACATCGGTCCAGCTCACGCCGAGTGACTCGGTCAGCCGGCGGCGAAGCTCGGCCTGGAACAGATAGCCGGCGGCGAGCTTGTGCTGGTAGAGGTCGCGCGCGTCGAGGGTCCGCCATGCGGCGTCGACCTCTTGTGCCGGGTCGCCGGCCATGGTCGTGTTGACCGCGAGCACATGGACGTGGATCTGCGGGTCGCCTTCGCGGGAGAAGCGATGCGGAAACACGGCCCCGATGAACCCCTCGCCACGCAGACGAAGGTGGCCGCCACGGCCGGCACGGGACGTACACGCGTGCCGCTCTAGGTACTCAAGCGTCGCCGAGCTCGCACCATGCGTCGCCTCCCAGATCGTGCCGGCGACATCGCCACGTCCGTAGTCATCGGCGAGAGCCCAGAGCGTCGAGACCGACTTCGGCACGGCCATCTGGAGTCGATTCCCCGCACCGACCTTGCGCCCGGCGGTCGGCCTATCTGCGCGCCGGTCGTCGGATGGCGGCGGTCGTCCAGCAACGTCTCGAGGTCGCCCTCGTTTAAGGTGCCGTGCAGACCGAGCGCTGCCGCGCCGCGTCCGGTCCAAGTGCCAGCGGCCTCGCCTTCGCCGCTGTAGTAGTCCTCAGTGCCCTGGGCGACCTGTTGGGTGTAGTAGCTCGGGTTGCGCCACTGGCCCCCGTCGCGTCCGCCGATTTTGCCGATCGTGAGCATGTCTCATTGGGGCAGACGAGATAGGGCCGCATCCTTGGTGCATGTGTGTGCTCGAAGTAGGCGAAGCGGAGCGTGAGCTGGGCGCAGAAGGACTGCGGGGGAGTGGACAGGAGCGGCGATCGAGAGAGCGGACGGCCGGGGCGGCGGGAGACTGCGAGGAGAGCGGCGGCAACCGGGGCGGCGGTGAGGGCTAGGGCACGGTGACGGTGACGCTGCCGCCTCGACCATGCGGATCTCCATCCGAATCGAGGCTCGGCGGCATCGTCCTGCGACGGGCGGTGCCGACGAGCGCAGCGGACATGACGGGGTGCGGGCGGCCATGAGCAACGATCACCGGCCCCTCCCCGGCGCGGGGCAATCATCGGATACGGGCGGCAGGGAACTGACCGGCACTGGGACTTCTCAGCTGACGTCCGCGACGGTATCGCGGAGCGAGGCATCGTCCATGCTGACGGCACCACCACGAGCCATCCCATCCAGAACAATGCCGCGGGCGTCTCGTTAAGGGATGCACCCGTTGCGGTGCGCCTCACGATGCGCGACGGACAGATGGAAATGATCCACCTGCCCGGCGGTTGATGCAGGGCCGCCCCGTGACCCGCTACTGAGGCAATTGCGACGTTGTCCCAGGCGGAGAATGAGGACGGCCCCGCTCGGCATCCTACTGTCGCTCGGCCAGCGGTACGGTGATTCGATCCATGTGCAGCCGCCCGGAGGAAATAGGTCGCTTTGCCTGGGCGCAGTACCTGTTCACGACCGGGAAGCGACTGAAGGACTGACCACGCCGCTGCAGCAGCTGGAGCAGCGCGTCGTCGACTGCCGGCTGTGCCCGCGCCTGGTCCAGTGGCGCGAGCAGGTCGCGCGCGAGAAGCGAGCCGCCTTTCGCGACGAGGAGTACTGGGGTCGACCCGCACCCGGCTTCGGCGACCCGGCCGCGCGCGTCTACGTGCTCGGCCTCGCGCCGGCCGCGCACGGCGCCAACCGCACCGGGCGCGTGTTCACCGGCGACCGTTCGGGCGACTGGCTGTTCGCGGCGATGCATCGCGCCGGCTTCGCCAACCAGCCGACCTCGGTCAGCCGCGACGACGGCCTGCGCCTGCACGGCGCCTGGGTCGCCGCCGCGGTGCGTTGCGCGCCGCCGGCCAACAAGCCGACGCCGACCGAGCGCGACACCTGCCTCCCCTACGCGCGGGAGGAGTTGGAGCTGCTGGGCGACGTGCGCGTGGTCGTCTGCCTGGGCGCCTTCGCCTGGGACGCCGCGCTGCGGCTGGAGGCAATCCCGGCCCGGCCCAAGCCACGCTTCGGCCACGGCGCGGAGGCGGCGACGGCGAGCGGCCGGACGCTGCTCGGCTGCTTTCACCCCAGCCAGCAGAACACCTTCACCGGCCGCCTCACCGAGCCGATGCTCGACGAGATCTTCACGCGAGCGCGCAACTTGGCCGGCCTCGCCGTGTCTCCATAACAACCGCGGGCTGCGCTACAGTCCCGCGGCGGTTGATCCATAGCCGAGTTCCCGGCCGTCACGCGGTCGGGAAGCGGGGGACCCAAGGTCGTAGGGGCGAATCCGGCGTCGTGTAGCCGGTAGCGCACTCTTCTGACGCGAGCCCGACAGCTAACCCCGTAGGCGCTGAAGAAGAGAAGGAGCACCTACGCATGCCCCGGAAGTACCCGGCGCTCGTCGTCGCCGTCGTTGCCGTACTCGTCCTGCCCGCCCAAGCGGTCGCCGCCAGCTTCGGCAAGCGCACGTTGCGCACCGGCATGTCCGGCTCGGACGTGCGCGTGCTGCAGCGCTACCTGGACCGGATGGGGATCGACACCGTCGCCGACGGCCAGTTCGGCAGCGGCACCAGGCGCAGCGTGCAGAGCTTCGAGAGCGGCCAGGACCGGCGCGTGAACGGCGTCGTCTCCCGCTCCGACGCCCGCGTGCTGAAGCGCCTCGTCGCGACCGGCTCGAGCACCGGCGGCGGAGAGTACGGCGGCTACGGGGTCGGCGACGACCCGGCCGACGAGCCGGTCGCGGAGGCGCCGGGCGAGGAGGCGACGCTGACCGCCGGCGGACTCGCCGTCGCGCCCGCCTCGGCGCCGCAGGAGGTCAAGGACGTGATCGCGGCCGGCAACAAGATCGCCAAGAAGCCCTACAAGTACGGCGGCGGACACGGTCGCTGGGTCGACACGGGCTACGACTGCTCCGGCTCGGTCAGCTACGCCCTGCACGCCGCCGGCCTGCTCTCCAGCCCGCTCGACTCCAGCGGCTTCTCGCGCTGGGGCCAGCGCGGCCGCGGCAGCTGGATCACGATCCGCTCCAACCCCGGCCACGCGTACATGATCGTCGCCGGCCTGCGCTTCGACACCAGCGCGCGCAAGGTCGGCGGCAGCCGCTGGAGCGACGAGATGCGCTCCGCTCGCGGCTACCGCGGCACCCACCCCGCCGGCTTCTAGGAGCCGGCCTCCGAACGACGGCGCGGCCGCCTCGAAGCGGCCGCGCAGCTGCGCGCTACTCGCCGGGCAGCTGGTCCTTCAGGTCCTCCGCCTTGTCCTGGAGCTCCTTGCCCTTGCCCTGCAGGTCCTTCTGGGTCTGCTCGAGCTGCTTGCGCAGCTCGTCGCGCTTCTTGTCGATCTCCTCCTGCGGAGCGCCGTCGTCGATCGCCTTCTGCAGCTCCTTGCTCTTCTGCTGCAGGTCGTCGCGGGCCTGGTTGGCCTTGTCCTGCAGCTCCGTCGCCTGGTTCTTGACGTCGTTGGCGGCGTCCTCCACGTCGTCGCTGCCGCACGCCGGCAGGGCGATCGCGATGGCCGCCGCGGCGAGGGCTCCGGCGAGGGGCTTGCTGAGTCGGTGCATGGCGGCAGCCTAGCCGCGCGCAGGGAGCCGGCGCGCCAAGCCGAGAGCAGCGGCTCGGTACGCTCGAAGGTCACATGGCGCAAGACCCGCTCGCAGCCTTCACCCCCCAGGTCCGTGACTGGTTCACGCGCTCGTTCGAGCATGCGACCAGCGCGCAGGAGCAAGCCTGGCCGGCGATCGCGGCCGGGGAGAACGTGCTCGTGTCCGCGCCCACCGGCTCGGGCAAGACCCTCGCCGCCTTCCTCTGGGGCCTCGACCGGCTCGTGGCCGACCCCGCGCCTGAGGGCGAGCGGCGCACGCGGCTGGTCTACGTCTCGCCGCTGAAGGCGCTCTCCTACGACGTCGAGAAGAACCTGCGCGCGCCGCTGAAGGGGATCGGCGGCGAGATCAGCGTCGCGATCCGCACCGGCGACACGCCGCAGAAGGAACGCCGGGCGATGCTGCGCACGCCGCCCGACGTGCTGATCACCACGCCGGAGTCGCTCTACCTGATGCTGACCAGCAGGGCGCGCGAGTTCCTGACCGACGTCGAGTGGGTGATCGTCGACGAGATCCACGCCGTCGCGCGCACCAAGCGCGGCGCGCACCTGGCGCTGACGCTCGAGCGGCTCGAGCACCTCGTCGGGCGGCCGGTGCAGCGCATCGGCCTGTCCGCGACCCAACGTCCGCTGGAGGTGGTCGGCCGCTTCCTCGCCGGTGCCGAACGCGAGTGCCGGATCGTCGACACCGGCGTGCGCAAGCAGCTCGACCTGCAGATCCAGGTGCCGGTCGAGAGCATGACCGAACCCGACGCCCACGACATCGGGGACCCGGCGATCGAGACGGTCGGCACCGCTGCGGGCGGCGGCGACCTGATCGGCACCGGGCTCGGCGAGGCTCCGGCCGCGACGGCGCGCTCGATCTGGCCGGCGATCTATCCCGAGCTGCTGGAGCTGATCAAGCAGCACCGCTCGACGATCGTGTTCGTCAACAGCCGCCGCGGGGCGGAGCGGCTGGCGGTGCGGCTCAACGAGCTGGCGGCCGAGCAGGCCTGGAATCCGCGCGGAGACGGCTCCGACGACGCCGTCTTCGTCGCGCGCGCCCATCACGGTTCGCTCGCGCGCGAGGAGCGGCTGATCGTCGAGGACCTGCTGAAGTCGGGCCAGCTGCCCTGCCTGGTCGCGACCTCGTCGCTCGAGCTCGGCATCGACATGGGCGCGGTCGACCTCGTGATCCAGGTCGAGTCGCCGAAGTCGGTCACCGCCGGGTTGCAGCGCATCGGGCGCGCCGGCCACAACGTCGGCGACGTCTCGCGCGGGCGCATCTTCCCGAAGTTCCGGGCCGACCTGCTCGAGTGCGCGGTGGTCGCACGGCGCATGCGCGACGGCGAGATCGAGCCGACGGTCGTGCCGCGCAACCCGCTCGACGTGCTCGCCCAGCAGATCGTCGCGATGACCGCCGTCGGCGACGAGTGGAAGGTCTCCGAGCTGCACGACGTGGTCCGCCGCGCCTACCCCTACTCGGACCTCGGCCGCGAGCTGCTCGACAGCGTGCTCGACATGCTCGACGGCCGCTATCCCTCCGAGGAGTTCGCCGAGCTGCGCCCGCGGATCGTCTGGGACCGCATCGAGGACAGCGTGCGCGCGCGCAAGGGCTCGCTGCAGCTGGCGGTCACGAACGCCGGCACGATCCCCGACCGCGGCCTCTACGGCGTCCACCTGCCCGACGGGCGGCGGGTCGGCGAGCTCGACGAGGAGATGGTCTACGAGGCGCGTGCCGGCCAGACGTTCCTGCTCGGCGCCTCGACCTGGCGCGTCGAGGAGGTCACGCGCGACCGCGTGATCGTCACGCCGGCGCCCGGCGCCCCGGGCGCGCTGCCGTTCTGGCGCGGCGACGGGATCGGTCGGCCGAAGGAGCTCGGCGAGGCGATCGGCGCCTTCGCGCGCGAGAACGTCGAGCGCGACCCGGCCGAGCTGGCCGCCGAGTACGACCTCGACGAGCGCGCCGCGCGCAACCTCTCGACCTTCCTGCGCGAGCAGCGCGACGCCACGCGCGTGGTGCCGAGCGACCGCACGATCGTGATCGAGCGCTTCCGCGACGAGATCGGCGACTGGCGCCTGTGCGTGCTGTCGCCGTTCGGCGGCCGCGTGCACTCCGCCTGGGCGCTCGCCCTCTCGGCGCGCATCCGCGACGAGTTCGGCCTCGAGTCGGATGCGATCTGGTCGGACGACGGCATCATCGTCCACCTGCCCGACGCCGACGAGCCGCCCGGCGCCGAGCTCGTGCTCGTCGAGCCCGACGCGCTCGAGGAGGTGGTCGTGCGCGAGCTGTCGAGCTCCGCGCTGTTCGGCGCTCGCTTCCGCGAGAACGCCGCACGGGCGCTGCTGCTGCCGCGCGCCTACCCGGGCAAGCGCACGCCGCTGTGGCAGCAGCGGCTGAAGGCGCAGTCGCTGCTGGAGGTGGCCAAGCGCTACGGCCAGTTCCCGATCGTGCTCGAGACCTACCGCGAGTGCCTGCGCGACGTGCTCGACCTGCCGGGGCTCGAGCAGTTGCTGCGCGGCCTGCACTCGCGCGAGCTGTCGCTGGTCGAGGTGGAGACCCAGCGCGCCTCGCCGTTCGCCTCGTCGCTGCTGTTCGACTACGTCGCCACCTACATGTACGAGGGCGACACGCCCAACGCCGAGCGGCGCGCGGCGGCGCTGTCGCTCGATCGCGAGCTGCTGCGCGAGCTGCTCGGCCAGGAGGAGCTGCGCGAGCTGATCGATCCGGACGCGCTCGCCGAGGTCGAGGCGGACCTGCAGCGGACCAGCGAACGCACGCGCGCCACCAACGCCGACTCCATGCACGACGTGCTGCGCGCCGTCGGGGACCTCTCGACCGAGGAGGCGCAGGAGCGCACGCTCGGCGCGATCTCCGCGCTGCGCATGCTGAAGGAGCTCGAACGCGAGCGGCGCGCGATCGGGATGCGCATCGGCGGCGAGCAGCGCTGGATCGCCGCCGAGGACGCCGGCCTCTACCGCGACGCGCTCGGCGCGGTGCCGCCCGGCGGGCTGCCGGACGCGTTCCTGGAGGAGGTCGAGGAGCCGCTGGAGCGGTTGACGCGCCGCTACGCGCGCACCCACGGCCCGTTCACGACGCGCGACCCGAGCGAGCGCTACGGGCTCGACTTCGGCCCGGTGCTGAAGGGCCTGGAACGACTCGGCGGGCTGGTTCGCGGCGAACTGCGACCGGGTGGGAGCGAGCGCGAGTGGTGCGACACCGACGTGCTGCGCCGCCTGCGCCGGGCCTCGCTGGCGACGCTGCGCAAGGAGGTCGAGCCGGCCGAGCAGCGCGCGCTCGCCCGCTTCCTGCCCGCCTGGCAGGGCGTGGACTCCGCGCCGGCCGGCGGCGCCGGCGTCGACCGCCTGCGCGAGCAGCTCGTGCCGCTCCAGGGCGTCGCCCTCGCGGCCGAGGTCTGGGAGCGCGACGTGCTGCCGCGCCGCGTCGGCGCGTACTCCCCGACCTGGATGGATCAACTCTGCGCCAGCGGCGAGCTGGTCTGGGTCGGCGCCGGCGCGCTCGGGCGCAACTCCGGCCGCGTCGCGCTCTACTTCCGCGAGGACGCCCGCTGGCTCGGCCCGCCGCCGTCGAAGACCGACCGGCCCGAGGGACCGATCCACGATGCGATCCGCGAGCGCCTGGCTCACGGCGCCGCCTTCTGGAGCGACCTGCTCGCCGAGCTGTCCATCGAGCCGCTCGAGCTCCAAGAGGCGCTGTGGGACCTCGTCTGGGCTGGCGAGGTCACCAACGACGCCTTCGCGCCGCTGCGCGCGCCCAAGTTGACGCTCGCCCAGCGCGAGCGACTCGCCGGGCGGCGCTTCGCCCGCCGGCGCCGGCCGGGCGCGCCGCACGTCCAGGGCCGCTGGTCGCTGACCGCGCCGCTGTTCGTCGACGCTCCCGCGCACGGTCCGCGCATGCGCGCGCTGGCCGAGGTGCTGCTGGAGCGCTACGGCATCGTCACCCGCGAGACGGTGCTGGGCGAGGGGATCCCCGGCGGCTTCTCGGGCCTCTACGGCGAGCTGACCAACCTCGAGACGCTCGGCACCGCCCGCCGCGGCTACTTCGTCGAGGGCCTCGGTGGCGCCCAGTTCGCGCTGCCCGCCGCGATCGAGCGGCTGCGCGCCCTGCGTGCGGACGAGACCGCCGACGCGCTGGTGCTCGCCGCCACCGACCCGGCGAACCCGTACGGCGCGACGCTGCCCTGGCCCAAGCGCGCAGACGACCAGTCCGGCCGTCGTCCCTCCCGCGTGCCGGGCGCCTACGTCGTCATGCTCGACGCCGAGCCGGTCCTCTACGTCGAGCGCGGCGGCAAGGGGCTGCTGCCCCTACGCGAGCCGCTCGACGCCGACGGCACCCCGGCCGACTGGCTGCCTGCCGCGCTCGAGGCCCTCGTCGAGTACGTCCGTCGCGGCCGCGTCAAGCGCCTCGGCATCGAGCGCTTCGACGGCAGCTCGATCATCGGCTCGCCCGTCGAGCCGCTGCTGGTCGAGGCCGGCTTCGCCCGCGGCCCGCGCCGCCTGACGTTGAGCGCCTGACCTCTACGTCGCCAGCTGGCAGTCGCCTCGCACCACCCTATGCTGCTCGCGGTGAACGACGTCAACCGAGCCTGGTGGGACGAGCGCGTCGCGCTGCACGCGCGCGGCGACTTCTACGACGTCGAGGGCTTCAAGGCCGGTCAGGACACGATTCGTCCGTTCGAGCTCGAGGAGATCGGCGACGTGCGCGGGCGCAGCTTGCTCCATCTCCAGTGCCACTTCGGCCTCGACACGCTGTCCTGGGCGCGCCACGGCGCGAACGCCACCGGGCTCGACTTCTCCGCCGCGGCGATCGAGCGGGCGCGAACGCTCGCAGCCGAGACCGCGATCGCCGCGGACTTCGTCGAGGCCGACGTCTACGACGCGGTCGAGACCCTCGGCGAGCGCCGCTTCGAGATCGTCTACACCGGCATCGGCGCCCTCTGCTGGCTGCCCGACCTCGACCGCTGGGCGCAGACGGTGGTCGAGCTGCTCGAGCCGGGCGGCATGCTCTATCTCAGCGAGACGCACCCCGTGGCGGACGTCTTCGCTGACGACGACCTGACGATGGAGTACGACTACTTCGACGCCGAGGCCGTCGAGATCGACGCACCCGGCAGCTACTCCGATCGCGACGCACCGACCGAGCACGACCGGATCGTCAACTGGCTGCACCCGCTCGCCGACGTCGTCAACGCCGTGATCGGCGCCGGCCTCCAGCTTCGCGAGCTGCGCGAGCACGACCAGATCCCCTTCGCCCGCTTCCCCTTCCTCGTCGAGCGCGGCTACCGCCTCTGGACCTTCCCCGACGGCATGGTCCGCTTCCCCCTGATGTTCTCCCTGCGCGCCCGCAAGCCCTGAGTCCTGCGCCGAGCGACGCACGTACCTAGCATCAGGAAGATGCCCGAGGGCGACACGATCCACAGTGCGGCGCGACGGATCGGCGCGGCGTTGGTCGGCAAGCAGATCGAGGAGATCGAGACGCCGCAGCCGCGGCATGCGCTCGATCGCTGGCCGGAGCGGCTCGCCGGGCGGGACGTGCGGGCGGTGGACGCGCGTGGCAAGCACCTGTTCATCCGCTTCGAGGGCGACCTGACGCTGCACTCGCACCTGCGCATGAGCGGCCGCTGGCAGATCCAGCCGCGCGGGGAGCGCTGGCGGCGCTCGCGCCGGCGGGCGTGGCTGGTGCTGCGCACGGCCGAGCACGAGGTGGTGCAGTTCGACGGACCCGTGCTGGAGCTGATGACCGACTCGCGCACCCGCTTCGACAGGCAGCTCGCCGCGCTCGGACCGGACCTGCTCGGCGAGCAGTTCGACGAGCGCGAGTTCCTGCGCCGTCTGCGCGACGACGACCAGACGCGGGGCGTCGGCGACGCGCTGCTCGACCAGCGCACCTGCGCCGGCATCGGCAACGTCTGGAAGTCCGAGGGCTGCTTCCTCGCCCGCATCGACCCCTGGCGGCCGCTCGCGAGCGTGTCCGACGACGAGGCGCTCACGCTCGTGCGCGGGATCCGGCCGCTGATGCGGCTGTCGGTCGAGCGGGGCGGGCGGATCGTCACCCACGAGCCGCAGCGCCACGGCAGCCGCGCCGACGTGCGCATGTGGGTGTTCGAACGCGCCGGCCTGCCCTGCCGGGTCTGCGACACGCCCATCCGCGCCCGCGGGCAGGGCGACGACAACCGCACCACCTATTGGTGTCCGCGATGCCAGGCCTGATCCGGGTCGGCCACAAGGGGGCGGCGCACGTCGCGCCCGGCAACACGATCGGCAGCTTCGAGGCCGCGCTCGAGCACGGCGTCGACATGATCGAGTTCGACGTGCTGCGCGCCCCCGACGGGCGCCTGCTGCTCGCCCACGACTACGAGGACGCCACGCGCCCGGACGCGCTCACCCTCGACGAGGGCCTCGACCACTTCGCCGGCGAGGCCTACGCCGACGTGCAGCTCGACGTCGACCTCAAGCTGCCCGGCTACGAGCGCGAGGTGGTCGACGGTCTGCGCGCGCGTGGGCTGGCCGAGCGTGCGCTGGTCTCGACGATGGAGATCGAGAGCCTCGATCGCCTCGGCGAACTGGCGCCGGACCTACGGCGCGGCTGGTCGGTGCCGCGCGTGCGGCGCGACTACACCCGCTCTCCGCTGGCTCCGCTCGCCTACGGGGTCGCGCGCTACTGGCGGGTCCGCCTGCCGGGCCAGGCGGCCGCCCGCATCCGCGCCGGCGGCTGCGAGGCGATCATGTCCCACCATCTGCTGGCGAGTCCGCGCCTGGTCAGGGCCGTCCACGCCGCCGGGGGCACGGTCTACGTCTGGACGGTCGACGACGCACGCACGATCCGGCGCCTCGAGGCGATGGGGGTCGACGCGGTGATCACCAACGACCCGCGACTGTTCGACGCGGGCGTCTAGCCGGCGATCGAGCAGGAGCCCGTCACGCGGGTCTCGCTGCGTCCATCTGGCCACTGCAGCTCTGCGACGCCGCGGACCTGGTAGCTCTGCCCCGCAGCCGGCGAGGTGAGCTGGAAGGTCCAGCCGACCTGCTGCCAGGTGTACGTGGCCGAGCCGGCGGACTGCCACGGCGCATTGGCGCCGGGGAGCGGCACCCAGGAGCCGCCGTCGAGCCACTGAGCGCTGAAGCGGGCGCGCATGGTTCCGGAGCTGCCGTCACCGGCGAGCTGGGCGCGCACGCCGAGCTGTGTCGAGTTGCAGACGTTCGCGTTGGCCCAGGAGGGGGTCAGCGAGGCGTCGTCGCCGGCGTTGGCCTGGCTGACGGCGGCCACGACGAAGACCCCGACGAGCGTCAGGGGAATCAGTATTCGTGCGACCTTGGCTGTCATCGAGCGCCTTGGCACCTCCCGCAGAGGCACCTTAGCGCGTCGCGACTACCAGATGAGGCACATGGCCTTCGAGGTACCCACGGGGTCCCCTCCGTCCACTCCTTCGTAGCCGGTCTTGGTGAGCAGCGTCTCGGACTTGACGACGGCCAGCCGGGCGCGCTTGCCGCTCGCGCGGGAGCGCTGGGCGGCGCGCTTGCGCTGGTGTGCCGCGCGCTTTCGCTTCGCGGCCGCCTTGCGCTTGGCCAGTTGCTTGCCCGTCGACGCATGCTTCTCGTGAACGCGCCGCGCGGCGCTGCGCTTGCGGGCGGCGCGCTTGCGGAGGTGCCGCTTCGCCACCTGCTTCTTCGCGCCTCGCTTGGCCGCATGCTTCTTGGCCGCGTGCCTCTTCGCCGCCTGCTTGCGCGCGAGGCGCTTGGCGCCGGTGCGCTTGCGCTGTTGCTGTTTCGCGCCGCGCTTCAGCGCACGCGTGCCGCTCGCCTCCGCGCGCCACTGCTGCTCGACGATCGAGCGCATGACGAAGGTCGTGCCGGCGGGCGGTTGGTCGAAGAAGAACGTCCAGCCCGTCTGGCGCGCGGCGAAGCGAGCCGATCCGGCGTAGACCCAGCGCGAGGTGCCCCCGCCCGGCACGGTGATCCACTCTGCGCGCGAGGGACTCCAGTACTGGGCGATGAAGCGCATGAACATCAGCTGCTCGCGGCCGTTGCCGGGCATGCTCGCGCGCACGCCGAGCCCGTTCGGGGTCTTCTCGGTGTCGCAGATGTTGACGGTCGCCCAGGGCTCGGAGGTGGCGGCCGAGGCGGACGCGACCTTGCCGGGCGCAAGCAGCCGGCCGGCGGACGACGGAGCCTGCGGCGTGGTGGTGTGCACGGGCGCGTCGGCGGGCTTGACGCCCGGTGGCAGCACGGGAGGAGCGCCGGCGCCCGGAGGCAGGTCCGGCGCGGCCGCTGCGGCAGCGGGCACGGACCCCGCCAGAGCGGCGGCGCAGAGGAGCAGCAGCGGCGAACGTGCGAATCGGCCCACTTGCCCCGGGTCATCGGCCACCACCCCCGCCTGCTTGAGTCGTGCCATGCGAGACTCGCCACCTTGTGACGGATCCTGCGTCCGCGCGTAGTGAGGACGTGAGCGACGCAATCGCCGAGCGCGTGCCGATGGCGGCGAGGTCACGGTCCGAGAGCTTCGCCAGCCTCTACGAGCGCACCTTCCCGAAGGTCTACGCCTACGCGCTGTCGCTGCTGCGCGACAGGGCCGCGGCCGAGGACGTCACCGCTCAGGCCTTCGAGCGGGCCTACCGCAAGCGCCGCAGCTACCGCGCGAGCCGCGGCAGCCTCGACGCCTGGCTGTTCGGCATCGTCCGCAACGCCGCCCTCGACGAGCTGCGCCGCCGCAAGCGCCGCGCCACGCTCGAGGTCGAACCGGCCGACCTCGCCGCGCCCGGGGCCCACGACCATGTCGAGCTGACGCTACGCCGCGAGGCGGTCCGGGCGGCGCTCGCGGACCTCGACGGCCAGGCGCGCGACCTGATCGCGCTGAAGTTCGGCGGCGGGCTCTCCAACGCCGAGATCGCCAGCGTGCTGGGCGTGTCCGAGTCGAACGTCGGCACCCGTCTGCACCGAGCACTGACCCGACTGCGCGAGGCCTGCGATGACCGAGCTTGACATGACTGCCGAACGAGACCTCGCGAGCGTGGAGGAAGCGCTCTCCGCGCACGCCGTCACCGCGACCGATCCCGACCGACGCGAGCTGCAGGAGCTGGCGCTGGCGCTGCAGCTGGAATGCGCGGCGGAACCCGATCCCGCGTTCTCGGCCAAGCTGCACGAGCGAGTCGCGGCGGACTTCCCATCCGCCTCCCCGTCGGTGAAGGATCGCCTCCAGAGCCTCCTCCTCCGATCGGGGGCGTGGTCGTCGAGCGACCTGCTCGCCGGCGGCGGCATGGTCGCCGCGCTGCTGGTCGCGATCGTGATCGCCGTGTCCTTCACCGGCGACACGTCGAGCAACGACGGTGCGGGCGGTGGCACGCGCGACGACGGTGCGGTGCTGCAGGCGCCCGGCGACGCGGGCGGAGGGGCCGCCCCGGACACGGGCGCGGCCGAGCTGGCGCCCTCCGCGCCGTCCGGCGACAGCGCCCGCTCGATCGCACCGGCCGTTCCCCCCTCTCGTGGCGGAAGCGGCTTCAGCCCCGGACGCGAGCAGCGCATCGCGCGCAGCGCAGCGCTCGCGCTCGAGGCCCCGGCGGACGAGCTCGACACGCTCGCCGAGCGGGTGACCGCCGTCACCGACCGCTACCGCGGCTACGTGCTGAGCTCGTCCGTGACCGCCGGCGACGAGGACGAGGCGGGCGGCACGCTGGAGCTGCGCATCCCCGCGACGAACCTGCGCGCCGCGATCGGCGACCTCTCCAAGCTCGCCACCGTGCGTTCCAGCACCCAGGGCGGCGAGGACGTGACCGGCCGCTTCGTCAGCGCCCGCGATCGCCTCGACGCCGCGCGCGCCGAGCGGGTGGGCCTGCTGCGGCGCCTGGCGCAGGCCGACACGAACGCCGAGGCCGAGAGCATCCGCGCCCGGCTCGACCTCGTGGCGCGAGAGATCGGCGGCCTGCGGGACCAGCTGCGGCAGCTGCGGCTGCGTACGAACTACGCCGCCGTCGACGTCACGCTGAGCCCGCCGGACGACGAGGCCGGCACGGCCGCGCCCAGCTCGACCGAGGACGCCTTCGACGACGCGCTCGGCTCGCTCGTCGGCGCGCTCAACCTCGGGCTGCGGCTGCTCGGCGTCGCGCTGCCGCTCGGGCTCGTCGCGCTGCTCGCGTGGTCGCCGGCTCGAGCGCTGCGGCGTCGCCGGCGCGAGTCCGCCCTCGCCTGAGCGCGTCGAACTGCCCTTGCCCCTTCAGGGCGCGATGGGAACCGGCGTGGAATGCGGCCGGGCAGAGCCGCTAGGCCTCGCGCTCGACGCGCACGGAGAAGCCCTCCTTGCGCGCCGCGGCGAGCAGCGACTCGTTGTTGGCCGCGCCGCGCGTCTGCAGCACGAGCTTGATCGCGGTCTCGCGCACGTGCAGGTCGAGGCCGTCGCGCAGATGCTCGACGTCGACGACGTTGGCGCCCTCGTCGGCGGCCACTCTCAGCAGCGTCGCGAGCGCCCCGGGGCGGTCCGGGATCACTGCCGAGATGATCAGCCGCCGGCCCGCGGCGGTCTCGCCGAGCCGAATGCACTCGGCCAGCAGCGTCGCGTCGACGTTGCCGCCGGACAGCACCACGCAGACCTCGCCGCTGGCCGGCGCGGCGATGCGACCGCCCATCAGCGCGGCGACGCCGACCGCGCCGGCGCCCTCGACCACGAGCTTCGAGCGCTCGAGCAGCAGCACCATCGCCTGGGCGACCTCATCGTCTGTGACGGTCACCACCTCGTCGACGTAGCGGTCGACCAGCGGCAGCGTGAAGTCGCCCGGCCGCTTGACGGCGATGCCGTCGCAGATCGTGTTCGCCGAGCGCGCGCCGACCGGCCGGTGCGCCGCCAGCGAGTCGATGTAGGGCGCGCACGCCTCCGCCTGCACGCCGACCACGCGCGCGTCGGGCAGCACCGAGGCGAGCGCGATCCCGACGCCGCTCGCGAGGCCGCCGCCGCCGAGCGGCACCACCACCAGGCGCACCTGCGGCAGCTGGCGCGCCAGCTCGAGCCCGACGGTCCCCTGACCGGCGACCACCTCCGGGTGGTCGAAGGCGGGCACGAGCGTCAGGCCCTCCGCCTCGGCCAGCCGCTTGGCCTCCGTTCCCGCCTCGTCGTAGGCGCCCTCCACCAGCCGCACCTCGCCCCCGTACCGGCGCACCGCCTCGACCTTCGCCAGCGGGGCGTGCGCGGGCATCACGAGCACGGCACGGGCGCCGGCCTCGCGCGCCGCGAACGCGACCGCCTGGGCGTGGTTGCCGGCACTCGGCGCCACGACGCCGCGCGCCAACTGCTGCTCCGACAGGCGACCGATCATGTACGACGCCCCGCGCGCCTTGAACGAACCGGTCAGCTGCAGGCTCTCCGCCTTCAGCGAAACGCGTGCCCCGACACGCCGGGAGAGCTCTCCCGCGCCGAGGACGGGCGTCTCGCGCACCTTGCCTGCGAGCTGCCGGGCAGCTTCCTCGACGTCGTGCGCGGTGACGGCCTCTGGGACGACGGCCATGTCCCGTGAGATTATGCGCCCCATGCCGAACGGGGAGGAGACGGCTCGCCTACTGGCGCGCACCGAGGTCTTCGGCGGTCTCGAGGAACGCGAGCTGAGCGCGGTCGCCCAGGTGGCGGTCCCACGCAACTGGGAGCGCGGGGAGGTGATCTTCCGCGAGGGCGACCAGGGGGACACGTGCTTCCTGATCCGCACCGGCGCGGTCGTGCTCACCCGGGACCATCAGGACGGCCGCACGATCGCCCTCTCCGAGCTGCGCACGGGCGACATGTTCGGCGAGCTGGCGCTGTTCCGGCACGAGTCGCGCTCGGCGACCGCGGAGGCGATCGAGGAGACCGCCGCCGTCGCGCTGCTGGGGCCGGACATGGAGGGCTTGATCCGCCGCAATCCCGACATCGCGCTGAAGCTGCTGGCGGTGCTCTCCGAGCGCGTGCGCCGTACCAACGACCGTCTCTTCCAACAGTCCTTCCAGACCGTCGCCGGCCGTGTGGCCAGCGCGCTGCTCGGGCAGGCCGAGTCGCGTCAGGCGGAGGGGGCCCCCGACGAGGACGTGCTGATCCGCGCCACCCAGGCCGAGATCGCCAATCTCGCCGGCACCTCGCGCGAGAGCGCCAGCCGCTTCCTCGCCACGCTCGAGCGTGCCGGCGTCGTCAGCCTCGGTCGCGGGAAGGTGACCGTGCATGAGCCCGATCGGCTCCGGAACTACATCCACTGATCTTCGCGCGCGCATGGTGGAGCGCCAGCTGCGGCGGCGCGGGATCGAGGACGAGCGGGTGCTGGAGGCGATGGGCGCGGTGCCACGCGAGCTGTTCGTGCCCGAGCACCTGCGCCGCCGCGCCTACCGCGACGGCGCGCTGCAGATCGGCGCCGGCCAGACCATCTCGCAGCCGTGGATCGTGGCGCGGATGGCCGAGTTGCTCGAGCTGCGCGGCGACGAGCGCGTGCTGGAGGTCGGCACCGGCTCGGGCTACGCGGCCGCGGTGCTGGGGGTACTCGCCCGCGAGGTGATCACGGTCGAGCGCCATGAGTCGCTCGCGCGCGACGCAGCCGCGCTGCTGGCACGGCTCGGCCTGGAGAACGTCGCGGTGCGCGTCGGCGACGGCTCGCTCGGCGCACCCGACGAGGCGCCGTTCGACGCCATCTCGGTCAGCGCCGCGGCGGCCGGCGAACCGCCGCCTGCGCTGCTCGAGCAGCTCCGGCCACGGGGCACGCTCGTGTGCCCCGTCGAGCGCGACGGGGAGGAGCTGCTGGTGCGCTACCGCGACGGCCACGCAGAGCCGATCGTGCCGGTCCGCTTCGTACCGCTGGTGGAGGAGGGAGAGCGAGACGACGCATGAGCGAGCGGCCGCCGGTCAAGCGCGAGTTCTCCGCCGGCGGCGTGGTCGTGCGCCGCATGCGCGGGCGCCCCTTCACCGCCGTGGTGCGCGTGCGCGAGGACCGGCTGGCGCTGCCGAAGGGTCACCCCGACGAGGGCGAGTCGATGGTCGACGCCGCGCGGCGCGAGGTGCGCGAGGAGGCCGGCATCGTCGTGGCCGAGCCGGCCGAGAAGCTCGGCGACGTGCGCTACTGGTACCAGTGGCAGGGCGAGCGCATCTTCAAGGTGGTCAGCTTCTACCTCTTCCGCTACCGCTCCGGCAGCGTGCGCGACCACGACGACGAGGTCCTCTCGGCCGAATGGATTCCACTCGAGGACGCACCGCGGCTGCTGGCCTACTCCGGCGAGCGCAAGATGGCCAAGGCCGCGCTGTCCAAGCTGGCTCCCGGCCGATAGGCTGCCCGGCGTGTTCGTGCTCAACTTCTACTCGCCCGTCTTCATCGACCAGCTGAAGCGGGGCCGCAAGACGGCGACGATCCGTCTCGGCGACAAGAGCAAGAAGTACCGCAAGGGCGAGGTGGTGATGATCACCGTCGGCTTCCAGCACTCGCCGCGCGAGAAGATCTTCGAGGCCGTGATCGACTCCGTCGAGGTCAAGAAGGTCGAGGAGCTCTCGCGGCGCGACATCGAGCACGACAACCCCGAGTTCCGCCGCCTCGACGAGATGGTCCACTTCCTCGAGCAGATCTACGGCCGCAAGGTCGCGCTCGACGACGCCGTGACCGTGGTGCGCTTCTCCCAGATCTCCGACCGGCCGTCCGAGATTCGCGAGCGCATGCGCCCTGACGCGCCCGCGCAGAACTAGTCCCCCGCCCGTTCACGGAGCAGTAACCACACCGCCCTTGGAGGTTGGCACTCTCTTCGCTAGAGTGCCAACGGTCGGCACTCTCGAGTTGAGAGTGCCAAATCCCCTAAGAGTGCAGACGGAGGTAACTGCCCATGAAGCTTCAGCCTCTGGGTGATCGCCTGATCGTGAAGGCGATCGAGGAAGAGGAGACGACCGCGAGCGGCATCGTGCTCCCGGAGACCGCGAAGGAGAAGCCGCAGCGCGGCACCGTCCTCGCAGTCGGTGACGGGAAGTGGGACGAGGATGGCGAGAAGCGCATCCCGCTCGACGTGAGCGCAGGGGACGAGGTCCTCTACTCCAAGTACGGCGGCACGGAGATCCAGGTGGAGGGCGACGACCTGCTCGTGCTCCGGGAGTCGGACGTGCTCGCCAAGGTCGCGGGCTAAGGAAGGAATCGGAGAGACATGGCTCACAAGGAGCTCAAGTACGACGCCCAGGCACGTGGCGCGCTGGAGGCCGGCGTCAACGCCGTCGCCAACGCCGTCAAGGTGACCCTGGGTCCCAAGGGACGCTACGTCGTCATCGACAAGAAGTTCGGCGCACCCACCATCACCAACGACGGCGTCTCGATCGCGCGTGAGATCGAGATCGAGGATCCGTTCGAGAACCAGGGCGCGCAGCTCGTACGCGAGGTGGCCACCGCCACCAACGACGTCGCGGGCGACGGCACCACCACCGCCACCGTGCTGGCTCAGGCGATGGTGCGCGAGGGCCTCAAGAACGTGGCCGCCGGTGCAAACCCGCTCGCGCTCAAGCGCGGCATCGAGAAGGCCGTGGACCAGGTCGTCGAGAACATCGGCAAGCAGGCCACCGCCATCTCGGGCAAGGACCAGATCGCCCGCGTGGCAGCCATCTCGGCCGCCGACGACGAGATCGGCGACGTGATCGCCGACGCGATCGACAAGGTCGGCAAGGACGGCGTGGTCAACGTCGAGGAGGGCCAGACCTTCGGCATGGACCTCGAGTTCACCGAGGGCATGCAGTTCGACAAGGGCTACATCTCGCCCTACATGGTCACCGACCAGGACCGCATGGAGGCCGTGCTCGAGGATCCGTACATCCTCATCGCGAACCAGAAGATCGGTTCCGTGCGCGACATCCTGCCGGTGCTGGAGCAGGTCATCCAGTCGGGCAAGCCGATCCTGGTGATCGCCGAGGACGTCGAGGGCGAGTCCCTCGCGACCTTCGTGGTCAACAAGCTGCGCGGCACCTTCACCGGCGTCGCGGTCAAGGCACCGGGCTTCGGCGATCGCCGCAAGCGCATGCTGGAGGACATCGCGATCCTCACCGGCGGCGAGGTGATCACCGAGGAGATGGGCCTCAAGCTCGAGAACACGCAGCTCTCGCAGCTCGGTCGCGCCCGTCGCGTCGTCGTGGCGAAGGACACCACCACGATCGTCGACGGCGCCGGCGACACCACCGCCATCAAGGGCCGCATCAACCAGATCAAGGCCGAGATCGAGAACACCGACTCGGACTTCGACCGCGAGAAGCTGCAGGAGCGGCTTGCCAAGCTCGCGGGCGGTGTGGCGGTCGTGAAGGTCGGCGCTGCCACCGAGACGGAGATGAAGGAGAAGAAGCACCGCGTCGAGGACGCGCTGCAGGCCACCCGCGCCGCCCTCGAGGAGGGCATCGTGCCGGGCGGCGGCACCGCGCTGCTCGTGGCGCAGAAGGCGATCCAGGTCGACGCCTTCGAGGGCGACCAGCAGACCGGCGCGCGCATCGTGCACCGCTCGCTGGAGGAGCCGCTGCGTCAGCTCGCCGACAACGCCGGGCTCGAGGGCTCGGTCGTCGTCAACGACGTGCGCAAGACCAAGGGCAAGAACCAGGGCCTCAACGCCGACACCGGCGAGATCGTCGATCTCGTCGCCGCCGGCGTGATCGACCCGGCCATGGTGACCCGCTCCGCGCTGCAGAACGCGGCGTCGATCGCCAAGAACATCCTCACCACGGAGGCGATCGTGGCCGAGATGCCGGAGAAGGACGGCGGCGGCATGCCCGCCGGCATGCCGGGCGGCATGGACGGCATGATGTAGCCAGCCGCTCCGCAATCGCGCGCACCGCGCGCGAAGGCAGAGTCCTTGTGAGGGCCCCGCTCCGGCGGGGCCCTCGCTCGTTCTCGGCCCGGCCGCGCCGAGCTCAGGCGGCGCCGAGCACCGCGGCCATCGGCAACGGCCTGACCCCGAGCGCCTCGGCGTCCGCGCTGCCGCGCGCCGTCGTCATCGGCTCCTCCATCAACTCGGCCTCGTCCCAGGTCGCGAACACCTTCGGACCGACGACGCGCGCCAGGCCGTGCAGCGAGGCCCGTACGAGCGGCAGCGGCACGTGCGCGAGCGGGCGCCGACGTCCGGCCGAGCGCAGCGCCAGGTGGACGATGTCGTCGTAGGTGAGCGTCTGCGGGCCGGCGAGGTCGAAGCTGCGCCGCCGCGCACCGTCCGTCGCCGAGCGCGGCGACGACGCAGTCGGCGACGTCCTCTGCCCAGATCGGCTGGAACGACGCCCGGCCCGAACCGGACACCGGCAGTGCCGGCAGCCAGGAGAGCCGCTCGAGCAACGTCAGCCACGGATCGCCCGGCGTGTAGACGATCGAGGGGCTGAAGACGACCGTCTCCAGCCCCGAGCCCTCGACCGCGTCTCGCGCCAGCGCCTTGGCGCGGAAGAAGCGCGTGCGCGAGTGATGGCGCGCCTCGAGCGCCGAGAAGAAGACGAAGCGGCGCGCGCCGGCACGTTCGGCCGCGCGCACGAGCCGCAGCGTGCCGACCGCGTTGACGTCCTCGATCGACGTGCGCGGCTGGTCGCGGATCGTCGCCGCCAGGTGCACGACGGTGTCGACGCCGCGCAGCGCGTGGCGGAAGGAGGCGGGGTTGGCGAGGTCGCCGAGCGCGATCTGCACGCGCACGCGCTGATCGCCCAGCCGGCGCGGATCGCGCACGAGGCAGCGCACGGGCTCGCCCGCGGTGGTCAAGCGGCGCAGCAGCGCGGAGCCGATCGTGCCGGTCGCGCCGGTAAGCAGGATCATCGGAGCTGAGCCTCGTGCACGCCACCAGCCTAGGCAAAGCGGCGCCCGTCGGCGCGGCGCACGACTGCGCGGCGGCTGCGTCTAGGGCAGCGGCGCCGCAGTGGCGTCGCCGTCGTAGCTGCGCGCGTCGAGCACGGGCAGCGGCACCAGGCCGTCCGCGCGCTTGACGCGATCGCGACCCTCGCGCTTGGCCTCGAAGAGGGCGGCGTCAGCGGCGCGGAAGACCTCGTCGTAGCTCATCGCCTCGCCGGCCGCGCAGGCGATGCCGGCGGACAGCGTCAGCTCCACGTCGCCCGGACGCGCGTCGCGGACCGAGCGGCGCACCCGCTCGGCGATCTCGGTCGCCTCGTCGAGGGGGATGCCGGGCAGCACGATCAGGAACTCCTCGCCGCCGATCCGGTACACGAGCTCGAAGCTGCGCAGTGACTTGCGGATCTCGTAGGCGACGTCGCGCAAGACGGCGTCGCCGCGATCGTGGCCGAAGGTGTCGTTGATGTCCTTGAAGCGGTCGAGGTCGCAGAGCACGAGCGCCACCGCGCCGCCCGTCAGCTGCGCCTGCTGTTCCAACTCGAGCACGCGCGTCTCGAGCGCGGCGCGGTTGAGCAGCCCCGTGAGGGGGTCGAGGATCGCCTGGCTGCGGCTCTTGATCTCACCGCGGGCGAGCGCGTTCGTGATGGCCGTGACGGCGATCAGCAGCACGAGCGCGGCGCCGAGCGGCGTCGGATCGTCGAGGAAGGCCTGGGGATCGAAGGGAACGGTGGCCAGGATCATCGCGAGCGCGGTGATGAGCGCGCCGACCATCACGACCTGCCCGCGGAAGCGCGTCGCCGACATCGCTACGGGGATCACCAGCCACGGCAGGGCCACGCCGTAGACGCCCTTGTCGAGGGCGACGCCGACGGCGAGCAACAGCAGGATCGAGAGCTGCGCGCGAGCGGCCAGCCATTCGGGCTTCTTCGCCTTGGCCATGCGTCGGTCCAGGCTGAGCAGCTCCAGCGCACAGAGTCCCATCAGCGGCAGCGTCCACCAGCCGACCCAGGGCGCGCTGGCCACCAGCGCGACGGCGATCGCCACCGCGGCGATCGTGCGGGCCTGGCGCACGCGGTCGCCCGCCTCGAGGGCGCGGGCCCGATCCTCCTCCGTCGGGCAAAGCCAGGAGCCAGTTGCGGCCATGCCAGAGTTGTCGGCTTTCTAGCCCCTGGCTTGAGCTTTTGAGCCGCTACCTAGCAATAGTCAGTGCAATTTCATCCGGTCGCGGCGCGTCAGGGACGCGCCGTCGTGGGAGACGCCGATACAATCCGCGCCGCCTCGCGCTACCGACGTACCCGCAACACAGAAGGAGACCATGGCCTACGTCATCGCCGAACCGTGCATCGACACCAAGGACAACTCGTGCGTCGAGGTGTGTCCGGTCGACTGCATCCACCCCACGCCCGACGAGCCTGACTACGACCAGGTCACGCAGCTGTACATCGATCCCGAGGAGTGCATCGACTGCGACGCCTGCGTCGAGGCCTGCCCCGTGGACGCCTGCTTCGCCGAGGACCAGATCCCCGACGAGTGGCAGAAGTTCATCCAGATCAACGCGGACTACTTCAAGCAGACCTAGTCCCGTGGCGGCGCGGCGATGAGCGGCTCCTACCACGAGTGGGAGCCCGCGCCTGCGCTGCGCGAGCTGGTGGCGTGCGTCTGGGAGCGGCAGGTCGCGCCCGGCCCGACGGCCGAGACGCGCGTGCTCCCGGACGGCTGCGTCGACCTCGTCTGGCGTGACGACGGCAAGTCGTTCGTCGCCGGCCCCGACACCGGGCCGGTCCTCCACCGTACGCCGGGCGGCTTGAAGGTCGTCGGGCTGCGCTTCCGCCCTGGCGCGGCCGGCGCCGGCTTGGGGTTGCCGGCCAGCGAGCTGCGCGACCAGCGCGTGCCGCTCGACGCGCTCTGGGGCAACGCGGGCGAGGTACTGGGCGAGCGTCTCGCCGCAGCGGACGGCCAAGGGCGGCTGCGGCTGCTCCAGGAGGCCGTCCACGCCCGCCAGCGAGAGGGCGCCCGCGGCGACCCGCTCGTCGGGGCGGCGATCGCCGCGCTCGGAAGCGACGGAACCCGCGTGGCGGCGCTCGGCGACCGGCTCGGCGTCAGCGAGCGCGAGCTGCGCCGCCGCTTCGGTCGCGCCGTCGGCTACGGACCGAAGCGCCTCGATCGCATCCTGCGCTTCCGCCGCTTCCTGGCGTTGGCGAGCACCGGCAGACCCGGGGAGGAGCACTCGCTGGCCTTCTGGGCCGCCGAGCTCGGCTACGCAGACCAGGCGCACCTCACGCGCTCGGTGCGCGAGCTCTCCGGCCTCACGCCGCGCGAGCTGCTCGCCACCGCCTGAACCTGGCCGAAACCTTCAAGACGGGGCCGCGGCCTCGAGCGACGATCGAGGCATGGTTCCCGCACGACTCAACGTCACCACGCTCGTGTCCCGCGACGTCCAGGCGCGCCGGCGCTTCTACGAGGCCCTCGGCTGGCAGTCGATGATGGAGTCCCGCGACGACTTCGCTCGTCTCGGCACCCAGGGCGCCCACCTGACGCTGTGGACGGCGTCCGAGGCCGAGCAGGAGATCGGCGCGCCGCTGCGTGGCGCCGGGCACGACCTGCGCGGCTACACGCTGGCGATCGCGGTCGAGGATCGCGAGCAGGTGGACGCCGGCCTCGACGTCGCGCGCCAGGCCGGCGCCACGATCCTCTCCGAGGCCGTCGACCGGCCCTTCGGCGGGCGGTCCGGCTACTTCGCCGATCCCGAGGGCACGCCCTGGGAGGTCGTCTGGATTCCCGGCACCGCGATCGACGACCACGGCGGGCTCACCTGGCCACGTCCCAGCTAGGAGTGCCGGGAGCCCGAGCTAGGGCGCCATCGGGAGCGCCGTGCCGGTCACCTCGGGCACGGGCGGCCCGGAGGCGGCCTGGAACACGGCCAGCTCCTGCGGCGTGGCGGCGATGATGCCGCGCGCGGTGTGACGCAGCGCCTGCGCCGCGGGGGCGTCCGGATCCTCGATCACGAGCGGGCGGCCCTGGTCGGCGCACACGCGCAGCTCCTCTTGGAGCGGGACCTTGCCGAGCAGCGGCACGTCCAGCTCGTCGGCGAGCTCCTGGCCGCCGCCCTCGCCGAAGATCGTGAAGCGCTGCCCGTCCGGGGTCGTGAAGCCGGACATGTTCTCGACCACGCCGAGCACGTCGAGGTCGAAGCGCGCCGCGCTGTCGGCCGCGCGCTTGGCGACGTGCTGGGCCGCCGGCTGCGGCGTCGTGACGACGACGAACTTCGCCTGCGGCAGCAGCTGGGCGAGCGTCATCGAGACGTCGCCGGTGCCGGGCGGCAGGTCGATCAGCAGGTAGTCCAGCTCGCCCCAGTCGACGTCCTCGAGGAACTGGCGGATCGCCTTGTGCAGCATCGGGCCGCGCCAGGTGATCGCCTGGTCCTGCTCGTTGAGGAAGAACTCGATCGAGATCACCTTCACGCCGCCGTGGGCCTCGAGCGGGAGGATCTTGCGCTCGCCGGAGACCATCGGGCGGCCGTGCACGCCGAGCATGCGCGGCATCGAGTAGCCCCAGACGTCCGCGTCGAGCGCGGCGGCCTGCTTGCCCTCGGCCTGCAGCGCGGCGGCGAGGTTGGCGGTCACCGTGGACTTGCCGACGCCGCCCTTGCCCGAGCCGACGCAGATCACGTTCTTGACCGCGGCCAGCGCACCCTGGGGCAGCCCGCCCTGGCGGCCGAGGCGCTGCTGCAGCCCCTGCTTCTCCTCGTCGGAGAGCACGTCGAAGCTGACGTTGACGCGCTCGACGCCCTCCAGGGCGCTGACGTTCTGCGCCACCGCCTGCTGGAAGTGGGAGCGGATCGGGCAACCGGCGGTCGTCAGCGAGACGATCACGTCGACACGACCCGGCTCGGGCTGCTCGATCGAGCGAACCATGCCCAGCGAGACGATGTCCTTGCGTAGCTCCGGGTCGATCACGCGCCGCAGCGCGTCCCGGATCAGATCCTCTTCGAGCACGCCTGCGATTGTCGCAGACGCCCCTGAGAAGAACTGACGGCGCCCCGAGGGGCGCCGTCAGCTGAGGGAGGAGAGGTACTTCTCTGCCGACGGGGTTATGAGGTCGGCAGACTCGTCCCGAGCCGGCCTCTCCGAGCCGGTCGGGGGTAAGGGCGGTCCTACGCCAGAGCGGTCACCCGGTTCACGAGGCTCTCGGCCTGGTCCTGCACCTCGCGGCGCGTGGCCTTGACCTGACGCTCGAGGTCGCGGCGGTTGCTCTGGACGGTCTTGGTCACCTTGGTGCGGCGCTGACGCAGCTCGCGCTCGACGCGGGTGCGGGTGCGCTTGACCTCGCGTACCGCGCGGTTGCGGGCGGTGCTGCCGCGACGCTCGGACTTCTTCAGGCCGGTGGTGAGTCGGTCCTGGAGGCCGGTGAGCTTCTTCTCGGCGGTCTCGCGCGAGGTGTAGGGCTCGACGGCGTCGACGACGACGTCACGCGCGATCAGCGCGGCACCGACGGGGATCAGCACAGCGCGCTCGGCCTGGGCTTGGAGGGCCTCGAGGGTGGTGAGTTCGGCTTGTGCACGCGTCTCAGCGGCCTTCTTGGCCGACTGGCTGCGCTTGGCGGCGTTGCGCTTGCGCGTCGCGGCGGCCTTGCTTGCGGTCGCCTTTCGCTGCTGCTCGGTCTGGGCTGCCATGTCTATGGGTCTCCTTCTCGGCTCGGGGTGGCCGAAACTTGAATCTTATTAGATCTAAGCTCGGTAGAACTATACCACCGAACACATGTACGTAAACCACGGCGGCCGAACGGTTACGGCTTGGAACCGCGGTCTCCCTAGGCGGCAGCAGGCGGAGCGGTGCGGCCCAGCCACGCGGCCGGGTCGTCGAGCTCGGCCAGGGAGGGGAGCGCGGTGGGAGCCGCCCAGACGCGGTTGAGTCCTTCCATCCCCGCCAGCGACACGACCCCGTCGCAGAAGCGCTTGCCGAGCGCGTACTGACGCAGCTTGAGGTCGAAGCCGAGCAGCCGCTCCAGCATGCGCTCCGGTGCCGAACGGCTGGAGCGGCGGCGATCGAGGGCGGCGCGCAACTCGGCGTGCGCGGGCAGGAGCTGCTTGCCGAGCGCGTCCATGACGTGCTCGGCGTGACCCTCGATCACGGCCATCGCCGCCTGCAGCTCGTCCAGCAGCACCTGCTGCGCGGGCGACTGGATCAGTGCCGCCAAGCCACCCTCGCGGAAGGTCTCGACCAGCTTGCCAGGGTTGGCGAGCGCCGAGAGGCCGCCGCCGGCGACCTGGACGTCGACGGTCTCGAGGTAGCGGCGCAACAGGCCGCCGAGGTGCTCACGCAGCCAGCCGACGCCCTGGAACTGGAACACGTGCGTCAGCTCGTGCGCGCAGACCCAGGTCAGGAACGAGTCGCGGTCGACCTCGAGCTGGGTCGCGGCGCGGTCGAGGTTCGGAGCCACGAGCAGCAGCCGCGGCGGTACGTCGGCGCCGAGCAGCGACAGCTCGTACTGGCCCAGCACCCGCCGCGCGACGTAGCCGAGCACGAGCCCCGTCTCGGCGCCGATGGCGGCCCCCGCGCCGGCCTTGAGCACGCCCGCCAGGGGCCCGGCGCGCTGCAGCCCACCGTCGAGCCGTTCGGCGACCGGGTCGAGCAGCGGCCGCAGCGAGACGAGGTTGAGCTCCGCCCACTGCGCGCGCTCGACCAACTCGGGCGCCGGCAGCGGCGTGGACGGCTCGAGACCGGTGTACTCGCCCAGCGGCTCCTCCAGCTCGCGACAGACGGCCGCCAGGTCGAGCCCGAGGTCGACCGGCTCCTCCGAGCCCGCCGCGAGGCGAGCGACCTGTCCGGCGAGACCCCAGTCGACCATCGCCCTCACGCTAGCGGGCGCCGCTGAGAAGCTCGGCAGCTCCTGCTGCAGCTCCGCCACGGGCGCGAACAGATCGCCGTGCTCGCTCGATCCGCGCGAGCACGTCTGCGGTCTCGAAGCTGAGCGCGGTCGGGTCGTCGAGCTCCTCCCAGCGAACCGGCGTCGAGACCGTCGGCCGCTCGCGCGCCCGCAGCGAGTAGACGCAGACGGTCGTCTTGTTGCGCGTCGTTCTGGCTCCAGTCGATCAGCACCTTGCCGTGGCGCAGCTCCTTCTTCTGGCTCGACACGATCAGCTCCGGATGCTCGTTCTCCAGATGCCGTGCGAGCGCGTTGGCGAGCGGCTTGGTGTCGTCGTAGCTGACGCCCTCGTCGTTGAGCGGCGCGTAGACCTGGATCCCCTTCGAGCCCGAGGTCTTCGGGAAGCACTCCAGCCCGATCTGGCCGAGCGCGTCGCGCAGGATGCGCGCGACCTCGCAGCATTCCGAGATGCCGGCCGACGGACCGGGATCGAGGTCGAACGCCAGCACGGTCGGGCGATCGACGTCCTCGGCCTTCGACAGCGAGGGGTGCAGCTCGAGGTCCGCGAGGTTGGCCAGCCAGACGAGCGTCGGCAGGTCGTCGCAGAGGCAGAAGTCGATCGTGCGCCTGCGGACCTCGACCGGCGACGGTGGCCACCCAGTCCGGCCGGTGCGAGGGGCACTGCTTCTCGTAGAAGTACTTGTCGTCGACGCCGTTCGGATAGCGCTTGAGCGTCAGCGGGTGCTGGCGCAAGTGCGGCAGCAGAGCCGGTGCGACACGCGTGTAGTAGTCGATCACCTGGCCCTTGGTGAAGCCCGACGGCCGGGTACATCACCTTGTCCAGGTTCGAGAGCGAGAGCGTGCGGCCCTCGACGTCGACCTCGACGCGTGGCGCCACGCGCTAGGACTTCTTGGCGGCGGTCTTCTTCTTGCCGTTGCTGGCGCCGCTGCGCGAGCGCGGCGCCGCCTTCTTCTTCGGCGTCTCCTGCTTGCCGTTCCCGTCGTCCTCGCTCGTCGAGCCGCCCTGGCTCTTGGCCGACGCGATGCTCGCCTCGAGCGCGGCCATGAGGTCGGGGACCTCCTTGGGCGCCGGCGCCTCGGCCTCGACGACGATCTCCTCGCCCTGCGCCTTGCGCTCGATCATGTCGAGCACGCGGTCGCGGTACTCGTCGCGGTACTGGTCCGGGTCGAAGTCGCCGCTGAGGGAGTCGATCAGCTGCTGGGCCATGTCGAGCTCCTTCTTGCTCGTCTTGACCTTGCCGTCCTCCTGCAGCTCGTCGAAGTCGTGGTCCGGGGCACGACCTCGTCGGCGAACAGCATCGTCTCCATCGCGAGCACGCCGTCGCGCGGGCGGATCGCGACCAGGCTCTCCTTGGAGCGGATCACCACGCGTGCGATGGCGACCTTGCCAGATGACTCCATCGCGTCGAGCAGCAGCTGGTAGGGCTTCTGCGCACCGGTCGCGGGCACGAGGTAGTACGGATGGTCGTAGAAGATCGGGTCGATCTCGTGCAGGTCGACGAAGCCCTCGATGTCGATCGTGCGGGTCTTCTCCGGGGCGAGCGAGTCCAGCTCCTCGGGCGTGATCACGACGTAGCGGTCGGGACCGATCTCGTAGCCCTTGACGAGCTTCTCGTAGGGGACCTCCTCGCCGGTGCGCGGGTTCACGCGCTTCTGCTGGATGCGCCCGTTGTCCTCCTGGTCGAGCTGGTGGAAGCGAACCGTCTTGCGTTGGACGGCGCTGTAGAGCTTGACCGGGATGTTGACCAGACCAAAGCTGATCGCACCACTCCAGATTGCGCGGGGCATCGTTCTAGAAAGGTACCGGGGTCGGAGCGCTTACCCTGCTTCGCGGGCGGGAACTTGCGGCTCGCGCACCGCCTCGGCAGGATCCTTGTCCGGTCGCAGCCCCTTGAACGAGGGTGCGCGCAGGGTGCCGCTCCTGGTCCATTCGCGCAGCTCGACGGCGGCCACCAGCCGCGGCTCGACGAAGATCGTGCCCTTGGGCGGCTGGCGCCCGTCGAACGGCGACGTGTCGCGGCGCAGCGGCTCCAGCTCGCGCTGCACCAGCGCCAGCGTCGCACTCGTGAAGCCGGTGCCGACCTTGCCGGCGTAGACGAGCTCGTCGCCCTCCATCACCCCGACGGCGAGCGCGCCGAGCGAGCCGCTGCGGTTGCCCTCGCCGGGCGTCCAGCCGCCGATCACGACGTCCTGGTCGGAGACGTTCTTGACCTTGACCCAACCGCTCGAACGTCGCCCGGGCTCGTAGGGGCAGTCGAGCCGCTTGGCGACCACGCCCTCCAGGCCGTGTTCGCGCGTGGCGGCCAACAGCGCGCTGCCCTCGCCGCGGTGGTAGGTCGGCGTGCGCCAGGACGGGCCCGCCAGCTCCAGCCGCTCGAGCAGCTCGCGGCGTTGCTCGTAGTGCAGCGGCAGCGTGTAGCGACCCTCGAGGTAGAGCAGGTCGAAGATCACGTACGTGACGGGGGTGTCCTTCATGCGCCGTCTGACCTGCGCGTCGGAGGCGAGGTGCATGCGCGTCTGCAGCCGCTCGAAGCTCGGGTGGCCCTCCTCGTCGAAGGCGACGACCTCGCCGTCGAGCACGATCCGGCGCGCTCCGAGGTCGTGCGCCAGCTGGCGCAGCTCGGGATAGCGGGGCGTGAAGTCGGTGCCGTTGCGGCCCTGCAGCTCCCAGTGGCCGTGATCGGCGTAGAGCAGCGCGCGGATGCCGTCCCACTTGACCTCGAAGCCGTAGCGCCGTTCGTCGCGCGGCAGCGGGCCGGTGCTGGCGAGCATCGGGACCAGGCCCGAGGGAAACGGCTCGTAGCCAGGATCCTCGGGCGGATCCATGCGGTGGATCATCCAGTCCTTCCCACGCGTCTGAAAGAGCGCGTAGCGGCCGCGCACGCGCTCGCCGTGGAAGGTCGCGATCACCTCGTCCTTGCGGAACTTCTCGGCCTCGAAGGTGCCGCTGTCCCAGACGCGCATCGTGCCGGCGCCGTACTCGCCCTTGGGGATCTCCCCCTCCCAGGTCAGGTACTCGAGCGGATGGTCCTCGGTGTGCACGGCGAGCCGGTTCTCGTCAGGGTGGGCGGGCACGCCGCGCGGCAGCGCCCACGAGACGGCGGCGCCGTCGTGCTCGAGGCGCAGGTCCCAGTGCAGGCGGCGGGCGTCGTGCTCCTGGACGACGAAGCGGGCCTCGCCGCCCGCCGCGTCGCGGTCGCCCCCGGCCGGCTCGGCGGTCGAGTCGAAGTCGCGCTTGGCGCGGTAGCTCTTCAGCCGGTCGGCCACTGCCCTGAGCGTAGAACCCCGGCGCGGCGCCCACCCGCCAGGCACCAAACAGTCGTCCAGTCGACTCAAGTCGGCTCCTGGGATTCCGAGTGAGAGACGGAAGTGGGGTCGTCCATGCGCGCTTCCCGTTCGCACATCCACGCCGTGGTGTTCGCCGCGCTCTGCGCGCTGGCTCTCGCCTGCGCGCCTGCCGCCGGCGCCCAGAAGCCGTGCCAGAGCGCGAGCGCCGCTCCGGCGGATCTCAGCAAGCGCACGCTCGTGCGCGCGACCCTCTGCCTGCTCAACGCCGAGCGCGACAGGCAGGGTCAACCGCCGCTGAAGCTGAACGCGCGGCTCGGCAAGGCGGCCCAGGGCCACGCCCGCGACATGGCGCGCAAGGACTACTTCTCGCACGACTCGCAGTCGGGCGCGAGCTTCGTCGACCGCATCAAGCGGACCGGCTACCTCAAGGGCGTGGGCACCTGGACGGTCGGCGAGAACATCGCCTGGGCGACCGGCGGGCAGGCCAGCCCGCGGGCGATCGTCCAGGCCTGGATGCGCAGCGCCGGGCACCGGGCCAACATCCTCAGCGGCTCGTTCCACGAGATCGGCATCGGCGTCGCGCCCGACGCGCCCGTCGCGGACGCGGGTCCCGGCGGCACCTACGCGACCGACTTCGGCGCCCGCGGCTGAGCAGCTACGCCGCCCGGCCGGCGACCTTCTCGATCGCGTCCGAGGAACGATCGCCTTCGATGAGGTCGAGGACCGCCGCCTCGACGGCCCCCTGCACGTCCGGCCAGGCGCCGGTGTCCTCGGCCAGCTCCGGCAGCACGCCGCCGATCGTCAGCCCGCCGTCGAAGCGGTCGAACACGCGCGGGTCGATGTAGGAGGCGCGGCAGACCGCCGGCGTGTTGCCGAGGTAGCGCGCGGCCTCCTTGACCGCGCGCGTCTTGGCGCGCTTGCGGGCGGTCTTCGAGCCGTTGGCCGCCGCCTCGCCGGAGACCGCCAGCGCCACGGCGGCGAGCACCGTGCCGCTCCAGGTGCGGAAGTCCTTGGCGCTGAAGTCGCCGCCGGTGGCCTCCTTGACGTACTGGTTGACGTCCGCGGACTTGACGTCGGCCCAGCGCGCGCCGCGCTTGTAGGCCAGCAGCTCCTCGCCGCCGCCGCGCCGACGCTTGAGCGTGCGCGCCACGTCGGCGACGGCGGGGTCGCCGATCGTCTGGATCCGCCGCTGGCCGCCCTTGGCCTCGTAGTCGAAGACGACCGTGTCGTCGCGGTCGACGGTCACGTGGCGCTTTCTGCATGCGTCGCCACGCCGTAGGTCTCGTTCTCCTCGGCGTAGTCCTCGGAGCCGATGCGGAAGAAGCCGCGGTCGAGCAGGCGCGCGGCGCAGGCCAGCGCGCGCTCGCGCGGCATGCCCTCGAGCGCGAGGTCGCTGCTCGACCCGCTTGCGCAGGCGCGGCAGCGAGCGGGCGAACTCGCTCCATCTCCTCGAACTTCTCGCGATCGCGTCGCTCGCGCCAGAGGTCGTGGTAGCGGTACTGCTTGCGCCCGGCCGCGTCGGTGCCGGTGGCCTGGATGTGGCCCATCGGGTACGGGCAGATCCAGACCTCCTCCCACGCCGGCGGGATGCCGAGCTCGCGGATGCGCTCGAGCACGCTCGGCTCGGTGACGCGGCGCCCGTCGCCGTCGAGGTACTCGAAGCCCTTGCCGCGCCGCCGACGGCGGATGCCGGGGCCGGAGCAGTCGACGCGTCGCAGGCGGGCCACGCCGCTCTGGTTCCCCGCGGTGCGGGGCGCTAACCCCGGCCGAGCTTCAGCAGATCTCGGCGGAGACCAGGCGGTGCAGCAGCGTCTCGTCTCGCGCCGCGACCACCTGCGAGCGCATCTCGAGGTCGAGCGCGGCGTTCGGGCCGACGGCCGGGAAGGCGACCGCGCCGCCCGCCTCGCGCACCAGCAGCTGGGCGGCGGCGGCGTCGACCGAGCGCATCGGGCGCAGGCTGGCCATCGCGTCGAGCTGGCCCGCGGCGACGAGGCAGAGGCTGAGCGCCACCGAGCCGAGCACCCGCACCCGGTGCGCCTCGAGCTCGCGCAGCGCCGCGGCAGCCGCGGCCACGCGCGCGGGCGTGGCGCCCTCGAGGCCGATCAGCTCCAGCGGTCCCGGCTCGAGCGGCTCCAGGCGCCGCCCGTCGAGGAAGGCGCCCTCGCCGCGGGCGGCCCACCACTCGCGCCCGCTGCCCAGCTCGGCCACCAGGCCCAGCCTCGACGTCGAGCATCCCCGGCCCGGACGCGACCGCGATCGAGACCGCGCAGTAGGGCAGCCCGCGCTTGGCGTTCAGCGAGCCGTCGACGGGGTCGATCACCACCCGCGTCGGCCCGCCGCCGGCGATCTCGACCTCGCCGCGCTCCTCGGAGACGGCGGTCAGCGGCCGACGCCCAGCGCCTCGAGCTCGGCGAAGATCGCGTCCTCGGCGGCGCGGTCGATCGCGAGCGTCATGTCGCCGCCCTCGCCGCGCCCGGTCTCGACCGCGCGCTCCGCGGTCGTCGTGTAACGCGCGAGCGCGTTGCGTGCCGAGCTCGGCGGCGGCACGGCAGAAGCCCTGCCAATCTGCCTCTGGAAGCGCCATCGGCGGCGTATCCTAGGCCGGCATGCAGGAACGCATCGACGGCCTCAACGCAGCTCAGTGCGCGGCCGTCACGCACACCGGCGGGCCGCTGCTCGTGCTCGCCGGGGCAGGGACGGGCAAGACGCGCACGCTCACGCGCCGCTTCGCGTGGCTCGTCGAGCAGGGCATCGCCGGCCGACGAGGTGCTCGCGCTGACCTTCTCCTCGGCCGCCGCGGCGGAGATGCGCGAGCGGCTGGAGACGCTGCTCGAGCGGCCCTACGAGGAGCTGCACGTCGCCACGTTCCACTCCTTCTGCATCCGGCTGCTGCAGGAGGAGGCGCTCGAGGCCGGCGTCGACCCGTTCTTCGCGCCCGTCACGCCGGCCGACCGGCTGGCGCTGCTGCTCGAGCGCCTCGACGAGCTGACGATCCGCCAGCACGACATCCGCGGCAACCCCGCCCCGCTGCTGGCCAGCTTCGTCTCGCGCATCGACCGGCTCAAGGACGAGATGATCGGCGCCGCGGACCTGCTCGCCCACGCCGAGGGCCTGCAGGGCAGCGACGACGCCGAGCGCGCCGCCGCGGCGCGCGAGCTGGAGTTCGCGCAGCTCTACGCCGACCACGACCGCCTGCTCGCCGAGCGCGGCGCGCTCGACTTCGGCGACCTGATCCTGCGCTCGTTCCGGCTGCTGCACGAGCATCCCCACGTGCGCGAGCGCGTCTGCGGCCGCTTCCAGCACGTGCTCGTCGACGAGTACCAGGACACGAACTTCGCCCAGGGCATGCTGCTGCGGCTGCTGGTCGACGAGCGCGAGCCGGAGCTGACGGTCGTCGGCGACGACGACCAGGCGATCTACCGCTTCCGCGGCGCCTCGCAGAAGAACCTCGTCGACTTCCAGCGCGAGTTCCCGGACGCGACCGTGGTGCAAGCTGGAGCGCAACTACCGCTCCGGCTCGCGCATCCTCGAGGCGGCGCGCGCGGTGGTCGGCGCCGTGCCCGGAGCGGATCGACAAGAAGCTGACCGGGCGCGGGACGAGCAGCGTGCGCTTCTGGCGCTGCCGCTCCGAGCGCGCCCAGGCGCAGGCGATGGCGGCCGAGGTCGAGCGGCTGGTCAGCCAGGAGCAGCGTGCCCGCCGACGAGATCTGCGTGCTGGTGCGCTCGGCCAAGAGCGAGGGGACGGCGATCTGCGCCGCGCTCGAGGAGCGCGCGCTGCCGTTCCGGCTCACGGGCTCGGCGGCCTACTTCCAGCGCGCCGAGGTGCGCGACGTGCTCGCCTGGCTGCGCGCGCTGGCCGACCCGCAACGACTCCGGCGCCGTCGTGCGCGCGCTCTCGCGACCGCCGATCGAGCTGCGCTCGGTCGACGTCGCGCGGCTGACGCAGCTCGCCCGCCGGCGCAAGCTCGACATGCCGTCGGCGATCGTCGCCGCGCTCGAGGGACCGCAGCTGTCGCCCGAGGGGCGCGACCGCGCGCAGTCGTTCCTGCGCCTCTACCGCTCGGCCTCGAGCGCCTTCGAGGACCGCCGTCCCGACGCCTTCGTGCTGCGCCTGATCGAGCGCATCGGGCTGCGCCGCCAGCAGATCTTCGCCACCCAGGCCGACACCGTCGAGCGGCTGCGCAACATCGCCAAGCTGCCGGAGCTGGCCACCGCCTACATGCGCCGCGAGCCGCAGGCGACCGCGCGCGAGTTCACGCGCTACCTGACCGCCGTCGCCGAGTCCGGGCTGCGCGAGGAGGAGGCGCTCGCGCCCCCGCGCCGCGCCGGCCGTGCGCGTGATGACGATGCACGCCGCCAAGGGCCTCGAGTTCGACCACGTCTTCGTGCTCGGGCTGTCCGCCGGGCGCATGCCCGGCCCGTGGCGGCGCCCGGCCGACGGCGTGCCGGACGAGCTGCTGAAGGAGCGCCTGCCGGCGGGCGGGGACCGCGAGGCGCACGAGGCCGAGATGCGCCGGCTGCTGCACGTCGCGATGACGCGCGCCCGCAAGGGGCTCGTGCTGGCCTGGCCCGAGGGCGGCGGGATGCACAACGGCGCGCGCGGTCCGGCCGGCGCCGGCGCCACGCCCCGACCGTCGCCGTTCTACGAGGAGGCGCGCGAGGCGCTGGAGGCCGAGGAGGAGCTCTACGAGGAGGAGCTGTTCGGGCCCGCCGAGGGGCTGCACTCCACCTTCCGGATCATGCGCGACGAGCTGCTCGACAGCGTCGCCAGCGCCGGCAGCCGGCTGAGCGAGATGCGGCTCGACACCTACCTCGACGTCGACCAGGCGGTCGCGCGCTACCTCGAGCTGATCAAGGTCGCCGCGCTGATCGAGCGCGGCCGCGACGGGCCAGTCGCTCGACCGCGGCGCTGCCGGAGGTCAACGAGATCCTGCTGCAGGTCGCCACCGACCATCAGCGCGAGATCCTCGAGACCTCGCGCGCTCGACGGCTGGCTGCGCGACACCGAGCGCGACCCGGAGCGCCGTCCGAGCGCCGCCACCAACGGCTCCGAGCCGTCGCTCGACCCGTTCATCCCGCGCCGTGGCGAGGGACTGATGCTGTCCGCCTCGGACATCGACACCTACCGGATCTGCCCGCTCAAGTACAAGTTCGCGCGCGTCTTCCGGATCCCGCAGGAGCCGACCATCCACCAGCGCTTCGGGATCGTCGTGCACCAGGTGCTGGAGCGCTTCCACACCGGCGGCCCGAGCTCGCTCGAGCAGCTGCAGGAGCTCTACGACGTCTCCTGGCGTCGCTCGGGCCTGGGCGACTCCGACGACGAGCGGCAGTTCCGCCGCCGCGGGGCCGAGGCGCTGGAGCGCTACTGGGAGGCCGAACGCGACTCGAACGCCGAGCCGGTCTGGTTCGAGCGCAGCTTCTCCTTCAAGCTCGGCCCGCACCTGCTGCGCGGGCGCGTCGACCGCGTCGACCGCCTCCCCGACGGCAGCTACGAGCTGATCGACTACAAGACCGGCAAGGCGAAGACCGAGCAGGAGCTGCGCGAGGACGTGCAGCTGTCGCTCTACCAGATGGGTGCGCGCGAGTCCTGGCGGCTGGAGACCTCGGCGCAGAGCTACTTCTACGTGCTGACCGGGGAGAAGGTGCCGGTCACCCACTCGCCCGAGGAGCTCGAGCGGGTCAGCGCGACCGTGGCCGAGATCGCCGACGGCATCCTCGCGCAGGAGTTCGAGCCGAAGCCGTCGTACGACATCTGCCGCTTCTGCGACTACCGGATCATCTGCCCGGCGGCGGAGAAATAGGCCCGCCCGGCCCTATTCCTCTGGTCCTCGTTGGCGTAGAAAGCGCTGGAAGTCCCGTGCGATCGTGTCCGCCGACGGGATCTGGTCCTCCGACGTGCCCTCGGCCTCGACCTCGTCCATCGCGCTCTCGAGCCGCTCGACGAACGCCTTGACCTCCGGGTCGCTCGCCACCGCGGCGCTGACCTGGCGCTCGTAGTCCTCGGCGGCCTCCTCCAGCTCGCCGGCGTCGACCGCGACGCCCGCCGCGCCCTCGAACGCGCGCACCAGTGCGAGCGCGACCTTGGGGTTGGGGGCAGCGGCGACGTAGTGGGGCACCGAGGCCCAGAGGCTCGCCGACGGCAGGCCCGCGACCGAGCAGGCGTGGTGCAGCACGCCGACGATCCCCGTCGGGCCCTCGTAGCTCGTGCGCTCGAAGCCGAGCCGGTCGACCAGGCTCTGGTCGTGGGCGATGCCGGTGATCGCGACCGGGCGGCTGTGCGGCACGTCGGCCAGCAGCGCTCCGAGCGTCAGCACCATGCGCGCGTTCATCGCCCGCGCCGCCTCGACGACGTTCTCGGTGAAGCGCCGCCAGCGCAGCGAGGGCTCGACGCCCTGGAACAGCAGCAGGTCGCCCTCGGCCCCCGGCACCTTCGCGCCGGCGAGCGTGTTCTGCGGCCACTCGATCTCGCGCGCGTCGCCGTCGGTCATCTTCACCGTCGGTCGCACCGCCGTGAAGTCGTAGAACTCCTCCGGATCGATCTCCGCCACCGAGGCGCAGTCGAAGTGCTGCTGGATGAAGGAGACGGCGGCCGACGCGGCCTCGCCGGCGTCGTTCCAGCCCTTGAACGCGCAGACCATCACCGGAGCGCGCAGCTCGGGCCTCTCCCGCCAGATCACGTCCTGCATCGATTCCACGGTACTCGACGCCGTCCGCGGCGTCCGGGTCGACGGTCACGATTGGCCTGTGGAAACCGCCGTTCAGGAGCGTGTCAGCGTCGCCGAGCTGCGAGCGGGCAGCGAGGTCAAGGGCATCTACGCCTGCAGCCGCAAGGAGCGGCTGATGGCCAAGAGCGGCAGCCCCTACCTGGCCGTCGAGCTGCGTGACCGCAGCGGTGCGATCCAGGCGCGCGCGTTTCGCAACGCGGACTTCCTCGGCTCGCAGTTCGAGCGTGGCGACCTCGTGCGCGTCAGCGGGCGCGTGGAGCGCTTCCGGGACGAGCTCCAGCTCGAGCTGCATGAGATCCGACGGGTCGAGGGCGAGGCCGATCCGGCGGACTTCCTGCCGGTCGCCTACCGGGACATGGAGGAGCTCGACGGCTTCCTCGAGCACCTCGCCCGCGAGGTCTACGACGTCCAGCTGCGCGCGCTGCTGGACGCCTTCCTCGGCGACGCCGGCTTCCGCGCGGACTTCCGGCGCGCCCCCTGCACCCGCGGCGGCCATCACGCCTACCTCGGCGGCCTGATCGAGCACACGGTGGCGGTCGGCACGCTGGCGCTCGAGACCTGCACCCTGCACCCGCGCCTGAACTCCGACCTGCTGCTCTGCGCCGCGCTGCTGCACGACGTCGGCAAGATCCGCGAGTTCGACATCGGCGCGGAGATCGCGCTCAGCGACGCCGGCGCGCTCGTCGGCCACGTGACGCTCGGCCAGCAGCTGGTCGCCGAGCGGGCGGCGCGCTTGGACGGCTTCCCCGAGCAGAAGCTGAACGCCGTCTCGCACTGCATCCTGGCCCACCACGGGCCGGAGGCCCTGCCCGGGCGTCGCTTCCGCTCCGCCGAGGCGCTCGCGCTCTACCGCCTCAACGCCGTCGACGCGGCCGTCAAGGGCGCGCTCGAGCACGGGCTGCCGAGCTAGGCCCCGCTCGACGTTCGTCCACCCGTTCTGGGGTCCGGTCGCGCGTCACCTGGGATGCGTCGAGACCATGTGTGGTGTCCGATCACGTCATGGAATCCGCGCCAGCCGTACCGCGCGGTGCCGTCCATGCGCTGCTGCGCCAACTCGTCCAGTCGTGCTTCGTGCTGACCGACCGCGAGGGCGCAGTGACTCGCTGGAGCGGCCCCGCACACGCCTTCTTCGGCTGGGATCCCCACGCCATGCTGGGCCGTCCGCTGCTGCAGACGCTCGGCGTCGCGGCCGAGCCGCCCGAGCACGGGGGCCGGCTGACCTCCACGGTGCGCCTGCGCGGCAGCCGCACGGTCGAGGCCGAGCTGGTGTTCATCCCCGTGCGCATGAACCACAGCCTCGAGTTCAACGGCTTCCTGTCCGCGCTCGAGCAGATGTCGGTCGACGCGCTCTCGGTCGAGCGGCTGCGCAGCGGCCACTACGGCGTGGTCGACTGGATCGAGGCCTCGATGGCCGGCCAGGGCGTCCTCGCCGAGGACGAGCAGACCGCCGGCACGATCGTCACCTTCCGCGCCCTCGACGGCAGCCACGAACAGTACGTCTCCGACTACCCCGGGGGCGAGTACGACGACTTCGAGCCGCTGTCCGACGACCCCGGCACGGCGAGCGCGATCGACGAGGCCCGCGACGAGGCAGCCGTCGCCCGCCAGGAGGCGGCCACTGCGGCCGCTCGCGTCGCCGAGCTGCAGGCCGAGGGCGAGCAGCTGCGCGGCGAGCTCGAGCAGACTCGGGCGCTCGTCGACGGTCTCGGCAGCCGTCTCGACGAGTCCGCCGACCCCGACCTCCGGCCTCAGCTCGAGCAGACCCAGGCGCTCGTGGAGTCCTTGCGCCAGCAGCTCTCCCAAGCGCCCGAGCCGGCCGTGCTGGTGGAGCAGCTGCGAGAGGAGCTCAGCGACCCAGAGGCGCTGGCGGAGACCCGCGCCGCCGTCGAGGAGCTACGGGCGCGGGTCGAGGAGGGCGCGGCAACCCGCGCCGCGATCGAGGAGCTGCGCGATCGCATCGAGGGCGGCGACACGACGGACGTCCGCGCGGACGTGGAGCAGCTCAAGCAACAGCTCGGCGAGGTCGGCGGCGACGACCTGCGTGCCGAGGTCGCACAGCTGCGTGAGCAGCTCGAGAGCGGCGGGACCAAGAAGCTGCGCCGCGAGCTGGAGCAGCTGCGCGCCGAGCTCGAGCAGCGGACGCCCGACGACGAGCTCCAGCAGCAGCTCGAGCGGCTGCGCGAACGCGTCGAGAGCGACGACGCGACCGCGCTGCGCCAGGAGGTCGAACGGCTGCGCGAACGCGTCGGCGACGGACCCGGCGCGGAGATCGCGACGGTGGTCGAGCAACTGCGCCGCGAGCTGGAGCAGCAGCGCGCCGACGACCCCGAGGCGCAGGAGACGCGGCGACTGGTCGGTGAGCTGAAGACCGAGCTGACGGTGCTGCGCGCCAACGCGGGCGAGAGCGGCGGGCCCGACGCGGAGACGCTGCACGAGCTGATCGGCGAGGTGGAGAGCCGGCTCGGCAAGGTCGAGGAGGCCGCCGCCCGTGCCGGCGCGCATGCCGAGACGGCGCGCGCGCTCGCCGAGCGCAGCGAGCAACAGGCTGCGAGCGTCGGGGAGACCGAGGCCACGGTGCGCGCCCACGTCGCCACCGTGCGCGAAGCCGCGGACGCCGTCGTACGCCAGGTGGACCGCGCCGACCAGGCGGCGACCGACGCCGCCGGTCACGCCGACCTCGCTCGCGAGGCGGGAACGATCATCGAACAGCACGCCGTACGCGCCGAGGAAGCGGCCGACGTCGCCGAACGACGGGCGGACTCGGTGCGACTCGCCGCGGAGGGCTCGGAGAGCCACGCTGCCCGTGCCGAGCGTGCCGCCACCAGCGTCGAGGCTCGAGCCGAAGCGGTCGAGCAGGCGGCGAGCACGGCCGCAGACGCTGCGGGACGCGCACAGGAGGTGGCCGCCGAGACCGACGCGGCAGCTCGCCGCGCACTCGACTCCGCCGCCGAGGCCAAGGTGAGCGCCAAGGACGTACACGAGACGGCGACCGCCCTGCAGGAGTCCGGACAGCAGGCCGTGGAAGCCGTGCAGGAAGCCACCGAGACCGCCGCTCGCAGCGAACGGGCAGCGGCCACCGCCGAGCAGACGGCGGCCGCCGTCGAGAGCTCGATCGCCGAGGTCCAGGAGGCCGCGGCGGCGGCGACCCGTCGTGCCGAGGCAGCGGAGGCTGCGCTGCAGACGGCCAACGAGACGCTCGAGCAAGCCGCCGAGCGCGCCGAGCAGGCCGCAGCCGCGGCCGAGCAGCACCTCGCGGAGGCGCGGATGGCGGCCGAGCAGGCCGCGCTCGAAGCCGAGATGGCGCGCGTCGAGATCGAGGGGCGGGCGACCCGCCGCGGGGCGGGCGGCGCAGCGCCACGGCCACGACGCGAGGCGGCCCCGGTGGACGATGCGCGTGCGCCGCTGTTCGGGCGCAAGCAAGACGACGGTCCCGAGCGCGAGCTACGCGAGGGCTTCGACGACTCGGACCAGGCGCTGGCGACGATCGCGCTCGACGGCCACTTCGATCAGCTCAACAAGGCCTTCAGCGAGCTCGTGGGCTACAGCGAGCAGGACTTCAAGCAGGCCAGCTGGCCGCCGGTGATGGATCGCCAGAACCTCTCCAAGCATCGCGAGCAGATGCGTGCGCTGCTGGCCGGCGAGCTCAGCGAGGCCGAGATCAACACCGGCTACGTCCACGCGCAGGGCCTGCTGGTGCCGATCGTCGGCACGATCGCGCTCGTGCGCGCCGACGGCGAGCCGGATCACTTCCTGCTCGCAGTCGAGCGTCCCTAGCGACCGCCCGCGGCCGATAGTCTGGCCCCGTGCTGTCCGAGGCTCCCCTCCTCCCCTGGCTCGACCGGCTGCGCCAGGACGTGCCGGGGACGGAGCTGTTCGACGCGCACACCCACATCGGGCGCAACGATCCGGACGGCTTTCGCTGCGAGCCCGAGGAGCTGTTGGCCAGCCTCGAGGCCGTCGGTGCACGCGCCGCGGTGTTCCCGATGCACGAGCCCGACGGCTACCCGCCCGCCAACGACCGCGTGCTGGCCGTGGCGGCCGAGTCGGATGGCCGGCTCGTCTCCTTCTGCCGCATCGATCCGAGCGCCGACCCGGTCGCGGAGGCAAGCCGCTGCCTCGACGCCGGCGCGCGCGGCATCAAGCTGCATCCACGTGCCGAGCAGTTCACGCTCGACCATCCGGCCCTCGACCAGCTCTACGGGCTCGCCGCCGAGCGCAACGTCCCGGTGCTCGTGCACGCCGGGCGCGGGATACCCGCGCTGGGTCGGCACGCGGTCGACGCCTGCAGCAGGCGTCCCGACCTGAAGCTGATCCTCGCCCACGCCGGCATCTGCGACCTCGCCTGGATCTGGCACGACGCGGCGCGGCTGCCCAACCTCTACTTCGACACCGCCTGGTGGTCGCCGAGCGACCTGCTGGCGCTGTTCACGCTCGTGCCCCCGGGTCAGATCCTGATGGCCAGCGACGCGCCGTACGGCAGCATCGGCTTCGGCGCCACCGCGACGCTGCGCTACGCGCTCCAGGTCGGTCTCGACGCCGACCAGATCCGCTCGGTGATCGGCGGTCAGATGGCGCGGATCGTCGCGGGCGACGCTTCGCTCGACCTCGGCCCAGCCGTCGGCCCGGGCAAGCTCGTGGTCGACCCGCTGCTCGATCGCGTACACGCGTTCCTGACCAGCGCGTTCGGGCAGATGTCCCAGGGCCACGACGCCCAGGAGACGCTGGCGCTCGCGGGCCTGGCCTGCGAGGTCGGCAGCGAGAACGGGCGCAGCGAGCTGTTCCGAACGCTGCTGACGCTGATCGAGGCCGGCGCCAACTACGTGCCGCCGCCCACCGAGCAACGCCCGCGCTTCACCCCAGGAGCCCATCTGATCGTGTTCGCGGCGCTGTTGTCGCGCACGCCCGACGCGCCGTTGCCGGCGTTCGACGGGGGCGCCGACGTCGCCGAGCGCGAGCGCGGTGAGTTTCGTCCCGACCCCGCCGGGTAGCCGTCACGAAAGGGCCACCGGAGTCCTTGGACGGATCTGCGGGGACGTCTAGGGGAAACGGTGGCCCGATTCAGTTGTCTGGTTCGGGCTCCGGCTCGAGGACGAATATCTCGAACCCGATCGGCGGATCGAAGGTGACCTGGCTGTGGTAGGTCACGACGTTCCGGCCCATCGCCTCGGCGACTGTCGCCTTGAAGCGCTCGGACTCGGCCTCCTGGAAGGTCAGCCGCACGGTGCGCACCGAGATCCTCCTCGCCGCGCTCGATCAGCGTCTCCTCCACCGTGGTGAGGATGTCCTCGAGCACGACGATCACGTAGTCGTCGACCTGGTAGCTCTTGGCCTTGGTCGGCCCGCGCCCGTAGTACTCCCGAAAGATGCCGACGATCCCGTTCGAGACCGCGGCCAGCCGCTCGCTCACGCGACCTCCCGCAGCGCCTCCAGCTCGCGCGCCGTGGCCAGTCGCTTGAGCGCCTTCGACTCCAATTGCCGTACGCGCTCGGCGGACAGGCCCAGCTGGCGCCCGGTCTCTCGCAGCGGCTTGGGGTCCTGGCCGCCCATGCCGTAGCGAAGGCGAATCACGTTGCGCTCCTGCTCGGGCAGCAGCTCGATCGTGCGCCGCAGCGTCTCCTCGGCGAGGCTGACCTGCACCTCCTCGTCCGGCGGCGGCGCACCGCTCTCGAGCAGGTCGCCGAGCGCCGTCTCGCCCTCTTCGCCGACGGGTCGGTCGAGGCTCGTGACCGCCCTCGCGGCCTCGCGCACCTCCTCGACCTGCTCCAGCGGCAGCTCCGCAGCAGCGGCCACCTCCGCGTCGCTCGGCTCGCGGCCGAGCTTGGCCTGCAGCTCGCGCTCGGCGCGCACGATCTTGCGCTCGCGCTGACCGATGTGCACCGGGATGCGGATCGTGCGGGCCTTGTTGGCCAGCCCGCGCTGGATCGCCTGGCGAATCCAGAAGGTCGCGTAGGTGGAGAACTTGTAGCCCTTGCGCCAGTCGAACTTCTCGGACGCACGGATCAGGCCGAAGATGCCCTCCTGGATCAGGTCGAGCAGCGACAGCTCCTGGCCCTGGTACTTCTTGGCGATCGAGACGACCAGGCGCAGGTTCGAGTTGATCATGCGCTCCTTCGCCTCGAGGTCGCCGGCCTCGATGCGCTTGGCCAGCTCGATCTCCTCGCTGGCCGTCAACAGCGGGTAGCGCCGGATCTCGTTCAAGAACAGCTGCAGCGCGTCGGTGGTGACGGCCGCCAGCTCGCCGTTGCGGTAGATCGTCGACGGCTCCGCGTCCTCGCGGCCGCAGTCGTCGGAGAGGTCGATCCCCTGGCTCTCGAGGTGCGACTCGAGCGACTCGACGTCCTCGTCGCTGAGCTCCAGCGACTGGGCGAGCTCGTCGAGCTCCGAGAGCGCGATGCACCCGCGCTCCTCGGCTCGCGCCAGCAGCGACGCAACCTCCGGCCTCGTCGTGAGCGCCACGACAGTCATGCTACGCCGCCACGACGCCCGACGCGCCAAGCCGGTCGAGGGAGCGGCGCAGCAGGCGCGACACGTGCATTTGGGAGATGCCGACGAGCTCGGCGATCTCGGCCTGGGTGAGGTCACGCTCGAAGCGCAGGTGCAAGATCAGCCGGTCACGGGCGGGCAGCGCCTCCAGCGTCCCGCGCAGGCTCTCGCCCAGCTCGACGCGCTCGTAGCCGAGCTCCTCTGCCGCGAGCGCCTGGCCGTAGGTCCAGTCGTCGTCGGCATCGGTACCGGGGCGTGGGGCATCGAGCGAGGTCGCCTCGTAGGCGGTCGCGGCCTCCATCGCCTCGAGCACGTCCTCGACGGGCAGGTCGAGGGCTGCGGCCACGTCGCGTGGACGCGGGGAGCGGCCCAGCTTGCCCGACAGCTCCGCCATCGCCTCCCCGACCTCGAGCGCCAGCTCCTGGGTCGAGCGCGGCACCCGCACCGACCAGCCCTTGTCGCGGAAGTGGCGCTTGAGCTCGCCCAGCATCGTCGGCACGGCGTACTTGGCGAAGCCGCTGCCACGCTCGACGTCGTAGCGGTCGACGGCCTTCAGCAGCCCCACGCAGGCGACCTGCACCAGGTCGTCGTGCGGCTCGCCCGCATAGCGGTAGCGGTTGGCAAGCTGCCGTGCCAGCGGCATGAAGCGCAGCACGAGTTGCTCGCGCGCCTCCAGATCTCCATCCACGTGATACCGGCGCAGCAGCTGCAAATCTCCCTCGTGCCGCTGCTCCGGACTGTCCGTGGCCCCCGGCATCGGAGCCGTCATGGCTACGGCCACGCAGTGCCACCTCCTTGCAGTTCGTACTCCCGAATATCACCCTTTGGGCGAGCGCCCAAACCCCGGTTGGGGTCGTCTAGCCGGCGGCGGAGGCGTCGTCGACGAGCTCCAGGCGCTCGTCGAGACGGGTGATCTCGAACACGCGCTGGACCGCGTCGGGTCCGCGCACGATCACCACGCGGCGGCCGGCGTCGCGGGCGCGGCGGTCAGCCGTCACCAGGCAGCGGAGGCCGGTGGAGTCGAGGAACGTCAGCTTCGACAGGTCGAGCACGATCACGGGTGGCGGCGTGACCTCGACGCGGTCGAGGGCATCCTGCACCTTGGTCACGGTCGAGAGGTCCAGCTCTCCCTTGAAGACCAGACGTGCGAGTCCGTCCTGCTCTTCGATCTCGAGGTCGAGGATCTGCACTGGGATGCACGCTATCGGGTCGTGCGGCGCGTGCAAAGTCCCGCGCACGCCACATCCCGACATGCGCCCGAGGGCATACTGTGCCGCGTGTCCGCCCCGACCGCAGACGCGCTGGCGCAGACGCTGCGGCCGCTGACCGTCGATCCTGGCGCCGCTGCGGTCTTCAGCGACATCGACGGCGTGCTGGCGCCGATCGTGCAGCGCGCCGAGGAGGCGCGCGTCGGCGAGGACGTGCCGATGCTGCTCGGCCGCCTGGCCCGGCGCTACGCCTGCGTCGCCTGCATCTCGGGCCGCTCGGTGGCCGACGCGCGGCGGCTGGTCGGCGTCGGCGGGATCGCCTACGCCGGCTCGCACGGCGCGGAGCTGCTCGAGCCTGGCGCCGCCACGCCGCGGGTGGTGCCCGCCTTCAAGAGCTGGGAGCGGCGCGTGCGGCGCTTCGCCGGCGAGCACGACACGCCCGATCTGCGCCGACTGCGCGTACGGATCGAGGACAAGGGTCCGATCGCCGCCTTCCACTGGCGCGGCGTACCCGACGAAGACGCCGCGCGCACCCACCTGGAGGGACTCGCCCAGGAAGCCGAGGGCGCCGGCTTCGCGATCCACTGGGGCCGCAAGGTGCTCGAGGTCCGTCCGCCGGTGCGCATCGACAAGGGCCAGGCCGTGCGCGACCTCGTGATCCGCACGCAACCGCGCGTCGCCCTCTACGCCGGGGACGACGCCACCGACCTCGATGCCTTCGACGCGCTCGACCGGCTCGTCGGCGAGGGACAGCTCGATCACGCGCTGCGCATCGGCATCCGCTCCGACGAGGGTCCCGCGGCGATCGTCGAGCGGGCCGACCTGGTGGTCGAGGGCCCCGAGGGCTTCATCCCCGTGCTGGCGGCGCTCGCCGAGGCCTGATGCGCTTCCGAGACTTCCTGCGCATCGCGGTGCTGCTGTTCGCCGCGGCGGCGACCCTGCTAGCGGTGCTGTCGATCGCCGGCGTCGTGCGTGAGGACGATCGCGCGCTGCTCTACGTCTCCCTCGGCTGGTGGCTGCTCGCCACCGCCGCAGGGTTGTGGCTCGGACGCAAGCCGGTCGCCGCCACCAGCGTCGCCAGCCTGCTCGCCGACGCGCGCAAGGCCAACACGCTGCCCGAGCTGGAGCCGGGGACGGTGATCTTCAACCGCCTCTGGCCGCTGGTCGTGCTGACGGTCGCTGGCGGCGCCATCGGCTTCTTCGTCCCCCAGGTGCCGCCGATCGCGACCGGCTACGCGCTGCTGATGGCGCTGCTGTGGCGGCGCCAGTCGAGCGCGGTCGAGGCGATCGAGGGCCGAGACGGCGTCGAGTTCTGGTTCGACCGCGGCTCGCCCTTCGGCGCGCCGAAGCTGCTGCGGCTGCCCGGCTTGCGCAAGATCGAGCCGACCTAGCGACCGCTCTACGGCGCGCCCCTCGAGGAACCCGCCTCAGCGCGAGCGCTTGCGCAGTTGGTCCAGCTCCGGCCAGGGGCGCGTGTTCGCGACCTGCGCGGGCGTCAGCCAGGCGCGGCGCGCGGTCGCGACGCCGTAGCGCATGTTCTCGACCAGGGTGTCGACGCCGTGGGCGTCGGAGTCGATCACGAGCGTGACGCCGGCCTGCGCGGCCGCCCGGGCGTAGGTGTCCGAGAGGTCGCGTCGGTTGGGGTTGGCGTTGATCTCGAGGAAGGTGCCCGTGCGCGCCGCGGCCTCGATCACCGCGTCCAGGTCGATCCGGTAGCCCTCGCGCTTGCCGAGCATGCGCCCGGTCGGGTGGCCGATCGCGTCGACCAGCGGGTGCTCGAGCGCGGCCACCATGCGCGCCGTCATCTCCTCCTCGGGCATCCGAAACGACGTGTGCACGCTGGCAACGACCCAGTCCAGCTCGCCCAATAGCGCGTCGTCGTAGTCGAGACTGCCGTCCGGCAGCACGTTGGTCTCCGTGCCGATCAGCAGCGTGAAGTCGGGGATGTCGATCGCACGCACGCGCTCGATCTGGCGCCGCAGCTCGTCGGGCTGGACGTCGTTGCCGAAGCCGTGGGTGGCCGAGTGATCGGTGATCGCGAGGTAGTCGTAGCCGTGGTCCCGGGCGGTGGTCGCCATCTCGGCGATCGTGTTGCGGCCGTCCGAGGCGATCGTGTGGGAGTGCAGGTCCCCACGGATCTGGTCGAGCTCGACCAGCTGTGGCAGCTCGTGCTTGCGCGCCGCCTCGAGCTCGCCGCGGTTCTCGCGCAGCTCCGGCTCGACGAACTGCAGCCCGAGCCGCTCGTAGACCTCGACCTCGTCGGCACAGGCGTAGGTCGCGCCGGCCTCGTCGTCGACGATCCCGTGCTCGCTGACGTGCAGCCCGCGCTTGACCGCCGCCGTGCGCAGCGCCTCGTTGTGCTTGCCCGAGCCGGTGAAGTGCTGCAGCAGGTTGCCGAAGGTCGCCTCCGGCACTATCCGCAGGTCGACCGGCAGGCCGGCGTGGGTGATCGCCTTGGCACCCGCGATCCCCGGGCCGCTGACGACGTCGATCTCCGGCAGCTCGCCGAACGCCTCCACGAGCGCCGCGGGATCGTCGGTGGCGGCGACGATGTCGAGGTCCTTGCAGGCGTCGACCATGCGCCGTGCACTGCCGGCGAGCTCGACCTTCGTGGCGTGCGGGCGTAGGCCCTCGACCAGCGCCTCGCCGATCGCCAGCGCCTTGGACAGGATCAGCCGCGGCTTGGGGCTGCCGTCGTGGCCGGCGGCGAGCGCGTCGAGCACGTTCTGCTGCGCCTTGACGCCGAAGCCCGGCACCTCGCCGAGCTGCCCCGCCTCCGCGACGCGGCGCAGGTCCTCGAGCGACTCGACCCCGAGCGCGTCGTGCAGTTGACGCACCCGCTTGGGTCCGAGGCCGGGGATGCGCGTGATCTCGATCAGACCGCTCGGGATGCGGTCGCGCAGCTTCAGCGCCGACGGGATCGAGCCGGTCTCCAGCAGCGCGTCGATCTTCTCGGCGATCGTCTTGCCGACGCCCGCCAGCTCGGTCACGCGACCCTGGCGCGCCAGCTCGGCGACCGAGACGCCGGCCTCCCGGATCGCCTTGGCGGCGTTGCGGTAGGCGACCACGCGATAGACGACCGCGCCGTCGAGCTCGTACAGGCTCGCCAGCTCCTCGAAGGCGTCCGCGATCTCTCCGTTGCGCATCGCCGGACTAGGGTACGCGCCTCGATGGCCGGCGCCTGGCTCGTACTCCCGACCTACAACGAGGCCGAGAACATCGGTCCGCTCGTGCGGGCGGTGCTCCCCGAGCTCGCCTCGACGGGGCTCGAGCACCACGTGCTGATCGTCGACGACGGGTCGCCCGACGGCACCGGCCAGCTGGCCGACGGGCTCGCCGAGGAGCTGGAGCCGGTGCAGGTGCTGCATCGCAGTCGCAAGGAGGGTCTCGGGCGCGCCTATCTCGCGGGCTTCGAGGTTGCGCTCGAGGCGGGGGCCGAGCAGGTCCTGGAGATGGACTCCGACTTCTCCCACGCACCGGCCGACGTGCCACGGCTGCTGGCCGCGTCCGAGGCCGCCGACCTCGTGCTCGGCTCACGCTACGTGCCGGGCGGCGGGGTCACCGACTGGGGCCTGCTGCGGCGGGCGCTGTCGCGCGGCGGCTCGGCGTACGCGCGCTGGGTGCTGGGCGTGCCCGTGCGCGACCTCACCGGCGGCTTCAAGTGCTTCAACCGGCGCGTGCTCGAGGGGATCGACCTCGGCGGGGTGCACGCCGACGGCTACGGCTTCCAGATCGAGCTCACCTACCGCGCCGCGCAGGCCGGCTTCACGGTCGCCGAGGTGCCGATCTGGTTCCGCGAGCGCCAGGTGGGTACCTCGAAGATGACTGCCAAGATCGCGCTCGAGGCTGTCTGGAAGGTTCCTGCCCTCCGGTTCAGGGCGTAGGGTCGAGGCCTCAAGAGGGGTCGCTATACTTTTTGAAGCGACTCAGCGACGACACCAAGGGAGCGACCGTGGCAGGAGCCATCAACGAGGTAACCGACAACAACTTCCAGGCCGAGGTGCTCGAGGCCGAGGGCGCGGTGCTCGTGGACTTCTGGGCACCGTGGTGCGGTCCCTGCCGGATCGTGGCGCCCCACCTCGAGGAGCTCGCCGGCGAGCGCGACGATCTCACGATCGTGAAGCTGAACGTCGACGACAACCCCGAGACCGCGGGCAAGTACAACGTCATGTCGATCCCGACGCTGCTGCTGTTCAAGCACGGTCAGGTGGCGCATCAGATCGTCGGCGCGCTGCCGAAGAACCGGCTCGTGCAGGAGCTCGAGCCGGCGCTCGCCTAGCGGCGCACGGCGAAGGACTGGTCAGTCAGCGAGCGGCGGGCGCGGTGCCCGCCGGCTCGCGCCGCTGACGCCAGGCGCCGCCGAAGGCGCCAGCGACCCCGCCCACGACGATCGTCACGACCACGAGGCCGGCGCGCGGGTCGCCGAGGTAGGCCTCGGGCTCGTCGTTGACGATCTCCAGCCCCAGCAGGACGAAGCTGCCGAACAGCAGCCCGCCGATGCAACCGCGCACGAAGCCCTCGTCGGAGCCGACGTGCTCGCTGCCCGCCAAGAACGCGCCGCCGATGCCGATCGGCACGGCGAGGACGTAGTAGACGATCTCGTTCCAGGCCAGCGCGAAGCCGGTCACGAGGCCGAAGACGACGGGGATCACGATGCCGCCGATCAGCTGCACGGCGACGGGCCGGTCGTCGAAGAGCGGCTGCATCCTCATCTGTGCGTCGAGCCTACTCCCGAGCGCCCCCGACGCAAAGCCGGCGGCTGGAGGAGCGTCAGTCCGCGACGCGCTCGACGCCGACCGCGAGCTCGCGGCCTTCGACCGTCGTCCGCGCGAGGTCTCCGCTCGCGCCGTCGTACTCGAGCTCGACCGCGAGCGTCTCGCGCGTGACGTAGTCCTCGTGTGCGCGGGCGGCTTCGAGCAGCGCCTCGTCGCCGCCGAGCGTGAGCGCGATCCGGTCCTCGACGTTCAGCCCGGCCGACTTGCGTGCGGCCTGGATCGCGTGGACCACCTCGCGCGCGAGGCCCTCGCGGCGCAGCTCGTCGTCGAGCTCGAGCTCGAGCGCGACGGCATGGGTGCCCGAGCGCTCGACCTGGTAGCCCTCGAGCGGCTGCAGCACGACCTGGACGTCGTCGGGACCGATCACGTGCTCCTGGCCCTCGACGTTGAGGCCGACCTCCTCGCCGGTGCGCAGGCGGGTCGGGTCGAGCGCCGCGACCGCCGCCGCGGCCTGCGGCATCAGCTTGCCGAAGCGCGGACCGAGCGTGCGGTAGTTCGGCTTGAGCTCGAAGCGGCCGAGCTCGTTCGCCTCGGAGACGTAGCGCACCGACTTCACGTTCAGCTCCTCGCGCACGATCGCCTCGAAGCGCTCGATCGCCTCGTGCTCGCGGTCGGCCGCCACCACGACCGCCTCGCGCAGCGGCTGGCGTACCTTCAGCTTGCCGTGCGCCCGCGCGGCTCGACCGAGCTCGACCGCGTCGCGCGCGACCGCCATCTGCCACTCGAGCAGCTCGTCGCGCTCGCCCGGCTCGGGGAAGTCGGTCAGGTGCACCGACGGCTCGGAGCCGTCGAGGTTCTCGTAGATGGCGTCGGCGACGAACGGCGTCAGCGGCGCCAGCAGCTTGGCGATCGTGACCAGGCACGTGTGCAGGGTCTCGAAGGCGGCCGGGTCGCCGTCCCAGAAGCGCCGGCGCGAGCGGCGCACGTACCAGTTCGAGAGATCGTCGACGAGCTCCGCGATCGCGCGGCCGGCGAAGGTGGTGTCGTAGTCGTCGAGCCGCTCGATCACGTGCTCGGTGGTGGCGTGCAGGCGCGACAGGATCCAGCGGTCGAGGTCGGTGAGCTCCGCCTCGCCCTCGACGTCGTTGACGTTCGCGTAGAGGACGAAGAAGCCGTACGTGTTCCAGAGCGTCTTGAGGAACTGCCGCACCCCCTCGCCCACCGCGTCGAGCGAGAAGCGGTAGCCGTCCCAGGGCTGCTTCGAGGTGAAGTAGTACCAGCGGAACGCATCGGCGCCGTGGGTGTCCAGCACGTCCCAGGGCACGACGACGTTGCCCTTGCTCTTGGACATCTTCTGACCCTCCTCGTCGAGGATCAGGCCGAGGCAGAGCACGGTCTCGAACGACGAGCGCCCCTCGAGCAGGGTCGAGATCGCCAGCAGCGAGTAGAACCAGCCGCGCGTCTGGTCGAGCGCCTCGCAGATGTAGTCCGCCGGGAAGCGCTGCTCGTAGAGCTCCTGGTTCTCGAACGGCGCGTGGAACTGGGCGAACGGCATGCAGCCGGAGTCCCACCAGACGTCGATCAGGTCGGGCACGCGCCGGAACGTCTTGCCGTCGCGCTCGAAGCTGACCTCGTCGACGTAGGGGCGGTGCAGGTCGTCCGGCACCTCGGCGCCGAGCTCCCGCAGCTCCTCGCGCGAGCCGACGCAGACGACCTCGCCGTCGTCGGCGCGCCAGATCGGCAGCGGCGTGCCCCAGTAGCGCTCGCGCGAGAGCGCCCAGTCGACGTTGTTCTCCAGCCACTTGCCGAAGCGGCCGTGCTTGATGTGCTCGGGGTGCCAGTCGACCGCCTCGTTGGCGGCCAGCAGCTCCTGCTTGCGCTCGGTCGTGCGCACGTACCAGCTGGTCTTGGCGTAGTAGATCAGCGGCGTGTCGCAGCGCCAGCAGTGCGGATAGGAGTGCTCGAACTGGGTCGCCTTGAACAGTCGCCCAGACGCGCGCAGCGCCTCGATGATCGGCGCATCGGCGTCGCGCACGTACATGTCGGCGAACTGGCCGGCGCGCTCGTCGAACGTGCCGTCGCGGCGCACCGGGTTGTGAATCGTGAGGCCGTTCTCAGTCGCGAGGCGGTAGTCGTCCTCGCCGAAGGCGGCGGCGGTGTGCACGACGCCGGTGCCGTCGTCGATCGAGACGAAGTCGCCGGCGAGCACGGTGTGCCCGCGCTCGCCGTAGTCGGCGACGGGCGGAAACGGCGTCTCGTAGCGCAGCCCCAGCAGCGCCGAGCCGGGCATCCGCTCCTCGATCTCGGCGCCTTCGCCGAGCACGCGCTCGACCAGCGCCTCGGCCAGGATCAGGCGGTCCTCGCGCAGCCGCGCGCGCGCGTAGGTGACCTCGGGGTCGACCGCCAGCGCCGCCTGCGGCACGAGCGTCCAGGGCATCGTCGTCCAGGCCAGCAGCGCGACGCTCGGGTCGTCGCGCAGCGGGAACTTGACGTAGACCGAGGGGTCGAGCGTGTCCTTGTAGCCGAGCGAGACCTCGTGCGAGGAGAGCGCGGTGCCGCAGCGCGTGCAGTAGGGGACGACCTTGTGCCCCTCGGTCAGCAGGCCCTTGTCGAAGACCTGCTTGAGCGACCACCAGACCGACTCGATGTAGTCGTCCTGGAGCGTGACGTAGGCGTCGTCGGTGTCGATCCAGTGGCCGACGCGCTCGGTCAGCTCGTTCCACTCGTCGATGTAGCGCATCACCGAGGAGCGGCACTTGGCGTTGAACTCCGCGACGCCGTAGCGCTCGATGTCCTCCTTGGAGTGGAAGCCGAGCTCCTTCTCGACCTCGAGCTCGACCGGCAGGCCGTGGGTGTCCCAGCCGCCCTTGCGCGGCACGTAGTAGCCGCGCATCGTGCGGTAGCGCGGGAAGACGTCCTTGTAGACGCGAGCGAGCACGTGGTGCGAGCCGGGACGGCCGTTGGCGGTCGCCGGGCCGTCGTAGAAGCTGTACAGCTCGCGGCCCTCGCGACGGCGGATGGACTCGCGGAAGACGTCGCGCTCGCGCCAGCGTGCGAGCACCTGCTGCTCGAGCTCGGGGAACGACTGTGCGGGATCGACTGGCTGGTAGCGGGCCACGGCGGTCGATTCTAGGCGTGCAACGAGGACCGGCTCCCATGATGGGAGCCGGTCCGTGCTGCGCGAGCTGTGATCTGCGGGCTACTTCGGCACGCAGGTCGCGTACACGCGCAGCTGCCGGGGGTTGCCGGTGAGGTTGCGGCCCGCGGCGGTCCAGCCGGTGGCGTTGTTGACGCCGCCGGTCGCCGGGATCGGCATCGACGCGGTGATCGGCGCCTCCAGGCCCGTCGGGGTGTTGCTCCCCGGCTGGATCCAGGCGGCCCCGCCGCCGATCGCCTTCTCGGTCGCCGGGCAGGACACCGAGATCGAGGTGCCGGTGCCGCTGGCCAGGGCGGCCGTGGTGTTGGACACCATCCGCACCTGGTTGGACATCAGGCCGAGCGTGCCCTCCTGGATGTCCGCGGCGGTGAGGGAGTCGTTCTGGACGTCCGCGCCCGTGAGCGAGTTGTCCTGCACGTCGGTGCCGGCCAGCGAGCCGTCCTGCACGTCGGTGCCCGTGAGCGAGTTGTCCTCGACGTCCGTGCCGGCCAGCGAGCCGTCCTGCACGTCGGCGCCGAGGACGCTGCCGTCGAGCAGGTCGAGGCCGCTGAGCGAGTCGTCCTTGACCTTGCCGGCGGTGACGGCGTTGGCGCCGAGATCCTTGTTCTTGACCTGGCCGTTGGCGATCTGCTTGGACTTGACGGAGTTGGCTGCGAGACCCGCCGCGACGGCGGTGCCGCTCATTGCCACCAGCAGCGCGATCATGGCGATCACGAAGGCGGGGGTGGGCTGGAAGCGCTTGATGCTGATCATGGTGATTCCTCCTGTGGGATGTGGGTTGACTGCGACCGACATCCACGGTCCCAGCGCAGGGGCGCTGGGTCTGGAGGCCCTAGGGGTGGTCGTGACCACCCCTATCGACCAGGCTTACGCCGCCAGCTTGCGGCAGAGCTCCGCGAGCTCGCGCTTCTCGTCGGCGTCGAGCACGCCGAAGGTCCGCTCGACCCGATCCGCATGCGCAGGGAACAGGCGCTCGACGAGACGGCGGCCACTGGCGGACAGGTCGATCACGACCGTCCGCCGATCGTGGGGCGACCGACGGCGCAGCACGAGGTCGCGCGTCTCCAGCGTCGCGGTCACCTCGGTGGCGTTGGCCTTGCTCCAGCCGAGCCGTCGCCGCAACGTCCTCAGCTCGAGCGTGCCGCCGGCGGTCGTCAGCACGACCAGCACGGAGAAGCCGGCGGCGGTCACGCCCTCGCGCTCCAGCTCGGCGGCGAGCCGCTTGCGCACGGCTGCCTCGGCGCGCAGCAGCGCCTGCAGGGCGCGGTGGGCGAGCGGATCGCCGAGCTCGAGCACGGGCAGGGACATACCCGCGCGATCGTACGGCCGGGGGCGGACGTGCGGCTAGCGTGCGGCGATGCGCATCGGGCCCTTGGCGGTCGCCGACTGGGGGACCTCCTCGGGCACCATCACGACCTGCTCGATGCGACCGCTGTCGACGTAGGCCTTGAGGCGGTCGACGGCCTCGATCGGCGCGGAGCCGAGCGACGGGATGCCGTGGTCGCCGGTGACCGGCATCGACTCGCGGTACTCGAACACCGGCGCGGCCGAGCCGACCTGGCGCACCGTGTAGACGAGCCGTCCGACGACGTCGAGCGTGGCCTCGCCGCCGCAGAACACGAACGCGGTGGGGTCGAGCGCGCGGATGGCGCGCACGACGCGCTCGGGCGGCAGGTCGAAGGCGAGCAGCAGCGTGCGGAAGCCGGCGCGGCGCAGGCCCAGCTCGAGCGCCTGCACGTGCAGGGACTCGACGTCCAGGCGCGGGCTCGAGTCGAACAGCAGCACGCCCTGGGGGCGACTCGCCGGAGCGACGACTCTGCGCGAGGCGTGCAGCCAACCCGTCGCCCAGCGGCAGGCGAGCTCGTACTCGGCCTCGCGGCTCTCGCGCTGCTCGGCCATGTCGACCGCGGGCAGGAGCACCTCCTCGACCGTCCGCTCGACCGAGCGCACCGCGAGGCTCTCCTCCATGATCCGGTCGGCGGAGCCCTCGTCGAAGTGGTCGAACGCGTCCAGCAGCCGGCTCGGGGAGCTCGGCCCCTCGCCACGCTGGCGCGCGAGCTCGATCGCCGACGAGATGTTGTGCGTCTCCAGCAGCGCCCGGCGCAGAGCCTCCAGCTCCGTCAGGTCGTACTGGCGATGACCCCCCTGCGTGCGACGCGGCTTGGGATAGTCGAAGCGCCGCTCCCAGCTGCGCAGCGTGTTCGGACTCACCCCCAAGAGCTCCGCGGCCGCATTGGTCCTGATCCCGCTCACGTCGCCTCCGTCTTTCGTGAACCGCAACAGCAGTCCGCCGTTACTTTCCACGTTGCCAGCGCCCCTTGAAGGGGAATTGCGTCCATGCATAGGTTTTCGGCAGCTGGGCGAACACCTTGATGGAGGTTCTGCCTGCTCGACCGTGCGTTCGCAAGCGGTGCAGACGTTCTTGCACGAGATCGGAACGCCGACGTCGGGCGTTCCGGGCGGGCTAGCGGCGGCCGAACTCGCTCGGCTCGACGGTCACGAGCGCCGCGCGCGGCGGCTCGCATGTGGCGATGCGGGCGGCCATCGTGCCCACCTTGCCGGCGTTGTCGCCGGCCAGCCGCACCGGCATCACGAGCGGGTCGAACGGGCGCTGCGCCGCCTGGCCGACGTGACGCTCGAGCGCGTCGTCGCCGAGCGGGCTGGTGAGCGTGTCGAGCAAATGGCTGCCGACGAGCGCGTCCTCCTTGCCGAAGACCTTCTCGCCCGCGTCGCTGATCGCGCTGATGGCGAGCTCGAAGGTGACGATCGCGAAGGCGGCAGCCTCGCCCGGGAGCGCCTCGCGCGAGCAGGACAGCAACATGCCCATGCCGCAGTGCGCGCAGACCCGCCGCTGCCGGTCGAAGCGGCCGGGGGGCTCCTCCGCGGGCTGGCCGCAGCGGGAGCAGAACCGGATCGGCCTGTCCCGCTCGCCGGAGCCGGGAGCCGTCCAGGAACGATCGATGCGTATGAGAGCCGTCATGGATGGTGGGGCACGCTGGTGCTTGGCCGATGACAACACGGAAGCGCCGCGAGCGCCGCTGCCTGCCGGGTATTGCACGAGATCGCCGCGGCCAAGCTGCACGGCCGCTCCGATAGCCTGGAACCTGCAAGCGACGAAGGAGCCGGATGGCCGTTCAGCAGGAGCTCTGGGGAGCCGAGACCAGCAAGGCAGTTGACAACTTCCCTGTCTCGGGAGAGCGAGTACCGGTGCCGGTCGTGCGCTGGCTCGGTCGCATCAAGGCGGCCGCCGCGCGCGTGAACGCCGATCTCGGCCTGCTCGACGCGGAGCTCGCGGAGCGGATCGGCAGGGCGGGCGACGAGATCGCCGCGGGCGAGCACGACGACCAGTTCCCGATCGACGTCTTCCAAACCGGCTCGGGCACCTCGTCGAACATGAACGCCAACGAGGTGATCGCCTCGCTCGCCGGCGAGGGCGTGCACGCCAACGACCACGTCAACATGGGGCAGTCCTCGAACGACGTCTTCCCCTCGGCGGTGCACCTGGCCGCCGTGGACACCGTGCAGCGCGAGCTGCTACCCGCGCTGGAGCGCCTGGCCGGCTCGCTGTCGGGCAAGGCCGACGAGTTCTCCGACGTGGTCAAGGCCGGCCGCACGCACCTGATGGACGCGGTGCCGGTCACGCTCGGCCAGGAGTTCGCCGGCTATGCCGCGCAGATCACCCTCGGTCGCGACCGCGTGCGCGACGCGCTCGGCCGCGCCGCGCAGATTCCCTTGGGCGGCACCGCAACCGGCACCGGCCTGAACACCCACCCGCAGTTCGCCGAGCGCGTGCGCGAGCAGCTAGGACTGGGCGAGGCGCCGCTCGATCGCTTCGAGGCGCAGGCCAATCGCGACGGGCTGGTGGAACTGCACGGCGCGCTGAAGGTCGTGGCCGTGTCGCTGACCAAGATCGCCAACGACCTCGTGCTGATGGGCTCCGGCCCGCGCACCGGGCTCGGGGAGCTGCTGCTGCCCGAGCTGCAGAAGGGTTCGTCGATCATGCCGGGCAAGGTCAACCCGGTGATCCCCGAGGTCGTGCTGCAGGTCGCCGCGCAGGTGATCGGCAACGACATGGCCGTGACCGTGGCGGGCACGCAGGGCAACTTCGAGCTCAACGTGCGCGTGCCGATGCTCGCGCGCAACGTCTTCGAGTCGATCCGCATCCTGACCTCGGCGAGCCACATGCTGGCGGAGAAGTGCGTCGACGGGATCGAGGCGGCCGAGGAGGCGCTGCAGCGTCACGCGGAGTCCACGCCGGCGATCGCGACGGCTTTGAACTCGCACATCGGCTACGACCGTGGGGCCGAGATCGTCAAGGAGGCGGTCGCCTCGCGGCGCACGATCCGCGACGTGGCCCTGGAGCAGGGCGTGGACGCGGAGACGCTCGACAAGGCGCTCGACCTGCGCCAGATGGCGCGCGGGTCGCAGGCCTAGGCCGCGGCCTTCGGCGACGCGCTCCGGCGAGCGCGGCGCTGTCCTGCTTCCTCAGCAGCGCCCCTTCTTCACTGTCCGATAGTCGATCGTCCTCCCGGGCTTCCCCGGCGGGCAGCGCCAGACGCTGCTAGCCGCCCGCACGGCAGTGCTCGGCAGCAGGTACGGCACCGGATCGATCGGCGTCCCGTTGAGTCGCACCTCGAAGTGCAGATGCGGTCCTGTGGCGTTGCCGGTCGAGCCGACGTAGCCGAGCCGCGTGCCGCCGACGACGCTCTCCCCCACCCACGAGGTGATGCGCGAGAGGTGGGCGTAGTAGGTCGTGTAGCCGAGCCGGTGGGCGACGACGACGAGGTTGCCGTAGCCGCCGCTGTTGTAGCCGGCGAAGGCCGTCGTGCCGACGCCCGACGCCTGCACCAGCGTGCCCGCGCCGACGGGGAAGTCGAGGCCCATGTGGCGCCGTCGGCCGCCGTCGCGCGGGGCGCCGAAACCGTCGCCGAGCCCACCCGGCACCGGCCGGTAGAAGCGCACCGGACCGACCGGGGCGGACACCGGCGTGGTCTGGCCGCTGCCGGTCGTAGCGCCGCGCAGGGCGCCGAGCGTGGCCGGGCCGGCGACGCCGTCGACCGCCAGGCCGGCGGCACGCTGGAAGCGCAGCACGGCCGCGCGCGTGCCGGGGCCGTAGACGCCGTCGACCCCGCCCGGCGAGTAGCCGTGCTTGGCGAGCAGGAACTGCAGCGCCGCGACGTCCCAGCCGCGCCGGCCGGCGGCGATCAGCCGGCTGCCGAGCCGCGGCCGCCCGCGGCGACCGAGCGCGTGCCGCGTCTGCGGGCCGACGACCCCGTCGACCGTCAGTCGCTTGCGGCGCTGGAAGCGCCGCACCGCGCGGCGGGTCTGCGGCCCCCGGATGCCGTCGACCGAGGCGGCGTAGACCCCGGACCTCTTCAGCGCCACCTGCAGCGCCGCCACGTTCGCACTGCTCGCAGCGGCCTCTCGTGGTCCCACCAGCGTGAGCATCGCCAACCCAACGACGACCACGCCGGCCCTGCACCGGACGTGTCGCTTCATGCGCCCCAATAGTGGAGCTCTCGCCCACTATTGCAAGGGCTTGCATGGAGTCCTGCAGGCCGCCTAGACTCGCCCGGCCGCACGTCCACCGATCGAGAGGAACGCATGTCCCGCGCTCGCCGAGGCAAGGCCAAATCCGGCTTCTTCTGGCTGGTCCCGGCGGCCTTCGCCGCCCACATCGCCGAGGAGCTGCCTCGTTTCCCCCAGTGGGCCACGCGCCACTTCGGCACCACGACGAAGGAGTTCTACGTCGCCAGCCACCTCGTGCTGGGACCGGCGGTGGTCGCCTGCGCCGCCGCCGGAGCCAAGGGCGCAGGCGGCTGGAAGGGAGCCTTCGCCGGCTCGGCCGCGGCGGGCGTGATGGTCGCCAACACCGTCTACCACGTCGGCACCACCGCCCTCTTTCGCGAGTACTCGCCGGGCGTGGTGACGGCGGTGCTCGGCATGCTTCCCGCGAGCCTCTACACGTTGCATCGGGCGCGTGCGGACGGCCTGCTCACCGACGAGCAGTTCCTCGGCGCGCTGCTGACCGGCAACGCCGCCTGCCTCGCGGCGGTCAGCAGCCTCTACGTGAACATGCCGACGCTGGGAGGCAGCGAACAGGAGCGATGAGCGCGACCATGGTGGGCGTCATTCGAGAGGACGGTCCAACGCCAGGCCCAGGGGAATCCACAGCCGCTTAAGCTCGTTTGGGTCGTCCGACAGCGAACGTCGGAACCCGTACCGGTCTTGCCATAGCGCAGCCGTCTCCTCGTCGATTGGGTCAACAACAAGGGCGACGTTGCCCTGAAGCTGCGTGACCTGGATCGCCGTGTAGGCGGCGTGGAGCAAGATCGCATCCACCACACCTGCCTCAGCGTCACGATGCTTCGCCATCCATTCAATGAAACTCGCTGGCTGAACGGCGTTCACCACAGCTGAATCCGTCAAACCCCTCCGTTGCCGCTGCGTGAGACGGACCTGGGAAGAGGCCAACGTATAGAAGCCTTGAACGATCCCGTCTGATACTAAGAGACGCGTAACCACCGAAGGATGGGCCTCAAGGGACCGCTCCCTGAGCCATAGCGTGGCGGCCTTACCTGCCTCGGTGTCAGTGGACTGAAAGCTCCTGACGGCTTCGACGAGAGCTACGTTCGCGCTGTCGGCAGCCTTGTGGGGAGACCAGACATGCCACCGCTCCTCGCTGGGACTAAAGGAGGAAAACTCAGGCGAGACCATCGACGTCCCTGCGCTCGCCTGGAACATGGTGCTCATGAGCTCTCCTGAGAAACTGCTCAACACGAGGATCACGCAGTGCCGCCCGGAACTTCTCCTCGCTGATTCCCAGCGTTCCGTCCGCTCGCACCTCTTCTTCTGCATCGAGGAGTTTGTCCTCCACCCACTCCCGCAGCGTGATCTCGGTCTCAGTCTTCACAGAGTTCAGCACCTTCTTCGTCGCCCTAGCCGAGATCCCATTGGCCCGAGCTTGTTCCTGAACCACTGCGGCAAGTTCACCCTCCAGGCCTCCCGCAGAGACCTTCAATGGGCCCACAAGCCTCGGAAGCAAGACCCCCAGGGACATAAGCGCCGCTCCAAAGCCGACCAGAGCCACCGCGACGCTTTCCCGCTCTTCAAGGACTACGGCAAGCAGAACCATTCCTGCGCCAGCCACAAACAGCAGGGCAGAGCCCATCCTCTCGAAGCTCATCGACACCCACGTGACTTTCGTAACGAGCCTTTCAAAGATTGACGGCCACGTACTTCGTCTCGAGGTACTCCTCGATGCCCTCGTTACCACCCTCGCGGCCGATGCCGGACTGCTTGACGCCGCCGAAGGGGGCGCCGGCGTTGGAGACCATGCCCTGGTTGAGGCCGATCATGCCGGTGTCGAGCGCCTCGCAGACGCGCAGGGCGCGCTTGGTGTCGCGCGTGAAGACGTAGGCGACGAGGCCGTACTCGGTGTCGTTGGCCTGGGCGATCGCCTCGTCCTCGGAGGCGAAGCTCGTGATCGGTGCGACTGGGCCGAAGATCTCCTCGCTGAGCACCCGCGCCTCGTGCGGCACGTCGGCGAGCACGGTCGGCGGGTAGAAGTAGCCGCGGCCGTCCGGGATCTCGCCACCGACGACGCAGCTGGCGCCCTTGTCGAGCGCATCCTGCACCAGCTCCGAGACCTTCTCGCGCGAGGGCTGGTCGATCAGCGGGCCGACCTTGACGTCCTGCTCGGTGCCACGCCCAAGCTTGAGCGCGCCCATGCGCTCGGCAAGCTTGGTCGCGAACTCCTCCTGCACGGACTCGGCGACGTGGAAGCGGTTGGCCGACGTGCAGGCCTCGCCGATGTTGCGCATCTTCGCCAGCAGCGCACCCTCGACGGCCTCGTCCAGGTCGGCGTCCTCGAAGACCAGGAAGGGCGCGTTGCCGCCCAGTTCCATCGAGGTCTTGAGCACGTTCGGCGCCGCCTGCTCGAGCAGCTTGCGACCGATCTCGGTCGAGCCGGTGAAGGACAGCTTGCGCAAGCGCGGGTCGGCGATCAGAGGACCGGTGGTCTTGCTCGCCGAGGAGGCGGTGATGACGTTCAGCACGCCGCCGGGCAGGCCGACCTCCTCGAGGATCCCGGCGAGCGCGAGCATCGAGAACGGCGTCTGCTGCGCGGGCTTGACGACCATCGTGCAGCCGGCCGCGATCGCCGGGCCGATCTTGCGCGTGCCCATCGCCATCGGGAAGTTCCAGGGGGTGATCATCAGGCTCGGGCCGACGGGCTGCTTCATCACGAGCGCGCGACTGAGGTTGTTGCCCGCGGCCTTGTAGGAGCCGTCGAGGCGTAGCGCCTCCCCGGAGAACCAGCGGAAGTAGTCAGCCGCATAGACGATCTCGGCCACCGACTCGGCGACGGGCTTGCCCATCTCGAGCGTCATCAAGGTGCCGAGCTCCTGCTTGCGTTCGAGCAGCAGCTCGAACGCGTGCCAGAGGATCTCGCTGCGTTCGTTCGGCGTCGAGGCCGCCCACTCCTGGCGCTTGGCGACCGCCGCGTCGAGGGCGCCCTTCGCATCCTCGGGCGTCGCGTCCGCGACCTCTCCCAGCGACTCCTCGGTCGCCGGATCGATCACCGCGATCGTGTCGCCACCGCTCCCGTCGCGCCACTCGCCGCCGATGTACAGCTGCTTGCGGACCTTGTCGACGATCTGCTGTTCCTGCGTCGCGATAGCCATCTCATCCCCTTCGATACCCGGTCAGTCCAGACTACTCGCGCGGCGTGGGCGAGAAACCGCAGCCAGCCTAGGCGTGGTATCGTTCGCGGCCTGAGGTCACGTAACCACTCGTGTCTCACCTAGCCGGAGAGCCGCCCAGCGCGGCTCTTCGTGCGTCTAGGGCTGAGTCAACCCGAGCGGGATGAGCAAGTCGTCTACCTCTGTCGGTGCCGAGGAACACGCGTCCAGCACGACGCGAGGAGCGATCAGGCTCCACCACTCGTCCTGCACTCTGCTGGCTCGGAGATCCTCATCAGGGCGAGCGAACGCTCGGCGGCTGCGCAGGAACGCGACGATGTCGCACGCCTGGATGCCTCGGCTGTGAAAGCTCGGCGTGAACAGCGGAACGTCCAGGATCCGCGAGACGTCGTCGCCATCTTCGATGCGCACCTGGTGCTCTCGCACCACAGCGACGACCTCCTCTGCCGTCGTCTCTTCCTCGTCCGCAATGACCAGGCAGCGTTCATCACGGGCTGCGCAGTACGCCTCCAGCTTCGGTAGAAGCTGTCGAAACGCCGCCAGGCGATGAGACGACATGCGTTGCTTGGGCGGAAGCTCGTCGTTCCAATCAACACCGGAGAAGAAGAAACCCGGCTCTGTCGCACAGATAGCCTCGAGCGCGCGACGGTATGTCTGGATCCTGGTGCGCACCGCCCGCTTCATCGGGTCGAACTCCCCGTCGCCGTGGTAGAGAAGCTGGCCGTGGAGTTCGACGTCGGCCGACAACCCGAACTCCGACGGGATGAGCGCGACCACATCGCGAACACCGGCACACAGCTCCGCGACCTTCGTCTCGTGGACGACGCAGGCAGCGAGCCAGTAGTCGCGGTGGCGCTTGAAGGACTCGTCGAGGTAGACCAGCAGCATGAGCGGCCGGCGAGTCTACGAGCGGGTGGTAGAGAGTGGTCGCCGGCCTCCCTGCCGCACGACCACTCCCTGCGAGACCCACGAATGGGCTCGGCTACTTCTTTCTGTCCAAGTCACGCCGGTTCTCTTAGCCGACGAGGCGGTGCGCCTCGTCGGCGGCACGGATAGCGGAGACGTACTGACCGAGGCGGTGGATGAGACAGAGCCTCCTCGAGGGGGCGGGTCGTAGGACACGCAGACCGGGATACGCTGATCGCGCATTGGAACTCGCCTTCCTGTGCCAGGCCCCGGGCTGTACTAGCAGCGCCGGGGCCGCTTCGTTGTCGGGCGCTGCCGGTTAGGAGCGCCGTTGGACGACTAGGTCGCGACAGTCTCGCTGCCGAGCTCGGCAGCGATGGCGACGTCGATCGAGTAGTCGATCGGCAGCACGATCAGCGACGGGAGGTCGAGCGTCAGCGCGTGCTGGAGGCGGTCGCCGAAGTCGTCGGCGGAGGTGCAGCGCCAGGCGGGCATGCCGAAGGACTCGGCGAGCTTGACGAAGTCGGGGTTGGTGAAGTCGACGCCGAAGTGGTTGCCGAACTTCTTGTCCTGCTTCCAGACGATCGAGCCGTACTGGCTGTTCTCCCAGATCACGTTCACGAACGGGGTCTTCAGCCGCACCGCCGTCTCGAGCTCCTGGCAGTTCATGAGGAAGCCGCCGTCGCCGTTGACGGTCACCACGTTGCGCTGGGGGTAGACGAGCTTGGCGGCTACGGCAGCGGGGACGGCGAAGCCCATGCCCGCCAGCCCGTTGGCGATCAACACGGTGTTGGGCTCGTAGGCCGGGAACATGCGCGCGATCCAGAGCTTGTGCAGGCCGACGTCGGAGATCAGCACGTCGTCGCGACCCAGAGCCTTCCGAATTTCGTACAGCGCCCGCGGCGGCTGGACGGGGAAGTGGTCGTCGTCCTTGGCCGCCTCGAAGCGACCGAGCTCGACCTCGCGCAGGCGCGGCGAGCCGCCCTGATGGGGCACGTGGCGGCACTCCTCGGCCAGGCGGGTCAAGACCGAATAGAGATCGCCGACGAGCTCGACCTCGGGCGTGAAGTAGGCGTCGATCTCGGCCGCCACCGAGTCGATGCAGATGATCGTCTTGTCGCGCCCCGGGTTCCAATGCTCGGGCGAGTGCTCGACGAGGTCGTAGCCGATCGCCAGCACGACGTCGGCCTCGTCGAAGCCGGCCATCGTGTAGTCGCCCGCCTGCAGGCCGACCGTCCCCAACGCCTTCGGGTTGTCGGGCGGCAGCAGGCCCTTGCCCATGAACGTCTCGGCCACCGGGATGCCCGTCGCGCGCACGAACTCGCGCAGGGCGGCGACCGCGCCGGTGCGGATCACGCCATTGCCCGCGAGCGCCACCGGGTGGACGGCGCCGCGCACGAGCTCCGCCGCCTTCAGCAGCTCGCGAGCGGCCGGCTCGGGGGCGGCCTGGCGACGACGGGGCAGCGGCTCGCCGTCGGTGTCGGCGACCATCACGTCCTCGGGCAGCTCGATGTGGGTCGCGCCCGGCTTCTCGGCCTCGGCCACCTTGAAGGCCTTGCGCACGACCTCCGGGATGATCGCCGGGTCGGACAGGCGCGCGTTCCACTTCGTGATCGGACGCATCACGCGCAGCAGGTCGATGTACTGGTGCGACTCCTTGTGCATGCGCTCGAGGTCGCCCTGGCCGGTCAGCGCCACCAGCGGCGCGCGATCGAGGTACGCATCGGCGATCGCGGTGACGAGGTTCAGCGCACCCGGGCCGAGCGTGCCGAGGCAGACGCCGGCGTGGCCGGTGAGCCGGCCGTAGACGTCCGCCATGTACGCGCCGCCCTGCTCGTGGCGCACCGGGACGAACTCGATCGAGGAGCGCGAGAGGGACTCGTTGAGGTCGAGGGTCTCCTCACCGGGGATGCCGAACACGTGCCTGACGCCCTCGGCCTCCAGGCACTCCACGAACACGTCCGATGCCTTGCGCTTGGCCACTCGCGCACTGACTGTAACGTCCACGTCGTGGCGCCCGTAGCCCGCTACGCCGAGAGCAGCGATGGGGTCCACATCGCCTACGTCGTCGAGGGCGACGGCCCGCTGGACCTGGTCTGGGTGCCGCCCTGGATCTCGCAGGTCGAGTACCTCTGGACCGAGCCGACGTTGCGTGCCGCCATGGACCAGATGACCCGCTTCGCCCGCGTCATCACGTTCGACCGGCGCGGCGCCGGCCTCTCGGACCCGCTGCTGCGCGTGCCGACGCTCGAGGAGCAGATGGACGACGTGCTCGCCGTCATGGACGCCGTCGGCTCCGAGCGCGCGGCGGTGGCGGCCTCGATCGAGGCCGGCCCGATGGGGGCGCTGTTCGCCGCCACCCACCCCGAGCGCACCGGCGCGCTGATCCTCGTCGGCACCTTCGCGCGCAGTACCTGGGCCGAGGACTACCCGTTCGCCTGGACGGTCGAGGAGCGCGCCGCGCAGGGACGCGAGGTGATCGCGCACTGGGGCGAGGGACGCGCCGTCATGCGCGTGGCGCCGAGCCGCGTGGCCGATCCGGAGTTCCGCGCGTGGGCGGCTCGGCTGGAGCGGCTGGCGGCCAGCCCTGCCACCGCCCGGCGGATCTTCGAGCACGAGGGCATCGACGTACGCGACGTGCTGTCCTCGATCCGCGTGCCGACCCTGATCCTCAACCGCCGCGGCGACACCGCCGTCAACCCCGACCACTCGCGCTACCTGGCCGAGCACATCCCGGGCGCGAGACACGTCGAGCTCGAGGGCGTCGACAACATGTTCAGCGCCGGCGATCGCGACGAGCTGCTCGGCGAGGTCCAGGAGTTCCTCACCGGCTCGCGGCCCGAGCGCGAGCCCGACCGCATGCTCGCCACGGTGCTGTTCACCGACATCGTCGGCTCGACCAAGCGCGCCGCGGCGCTCGGCGACCGCCGGTGGCGCGAGACGCTGGAGCGCCACGACGACCTCATGCGCACCGCGATCGCGCGCCATCGCGGACGTGAGGTCAAGCACACCGGCGACGGCTTCCTGGCGACCTTCGACGGTCCCGCGCGCGGCATCCGCTGCGCGGCGTCGGTGGCCGAGGCGATGGAATCGCTCGGCCTGGAGCTGCGGGCGGGGCTGCACACGGGCGAGTGCGAGGTGCGCGGCGGGGGCGATCTCGGCGGCCTGGCGGTGCACATCGCCGCGCGCGTGATGGCTGCCGCGGACGCGGGCGAGGTGCTCGTGTCGAGCACCGTCAAGGACCTCGTCGCCGGCTCGGGGATCGACTTCGCCGACCGCGGCGAGCGCGAGCTGCGCGGCGTCCCGGGCGAGTGGCGCCTGTTCTCGGTCCGCTGAAGGACCGCTACCTTCCGGCCGAGAAAGGTTTAGGACCCTCGTGCGCCGCCTACTCCCCACCCTCGCCCTCGCCGGCCTGCTCGCCCTGGTCCCCGCCAGCGCGAACGCCGCCACCCGCCACGTGATCAAGGGCGCCGGCTTCGGCCACGGCATCGGCATGAGCCAGTACGGCGCCTACGGCTACGCGCTCCAGGGCACCGGCTACAAGCAGATCCTGGCCCACTACTACGAGGGCACGAGCATGACGAGCGCCCCGAGCCGCCCGGTGCGCGTGCTGCTGCAGCCGAACGACCCCTACATCCGCGTCTCCGGAGCGACCCGGGTCGGCGGCAAGGCCCTGAAGGCGGGCACCACCTACGTCACGCGCGCAGCGGGCGCGGGCCTGACCGTGCGCACCGTCGGCGGCAAGCTCGTCGGACGCTTCCCCGGCCCGGTGCGCTTCACCAGCTCGAGCGGGATCGTGCGCCTGCTCGGCCCGGCGCTCAACTTCGTGCGCGACGGGCGCTACCGCGGCGCGATCGAGGTCCGGCCCGGCGGCGGCGTGAGCGCGATCAACGTGATCGACCTCGACCCCTACGTGAAGGGCGTGGTCGCCGGAGAGATGCCGTCCTCCTGGCCGCTCGAGGCGCTCGAGGTCCAGGCCGTCGCCGCACGCACCTATGCCCTGGCCACGCGCAAGACGACCGGCACGTTCGACCAGTACCCCGACACCCGCTCGCAGGTCTACCGCGGCGTGACCGGGGAGAGCGTGCGCAGCAGCAAGGCGGTCGACGACACCAGCGGGCAGATCCTCACCTACAGCGGCGTGCCCGCGGTGACGTACTACCACTCGACCTCCGGCGGTCACACCGAGGACGTGCAGAACTCGTTCCTCGGCTCGCTCTCCAAGCCGTGGCTGGTGGGCGTGGACGATCCGTACGACACGCAGTCGCCCTACCACCGCTGGCAGCTGACGGTCTCGACCGCGCGCCTGACCTCCGCGCTCGGCAGCAAGGGCACGTTCAAGCGCTTGAAGGTGTTGAGCCGCGGAACGTCGCCGCGCGTGATCAGCGCGCGCGTCTACGGCAGCCGCGGGACCACGACCATCACCGGTCCTACCATCCGCGCCCGGCTCGGCCTGCGCGACAGCTGGCTGACGATCTACAGCGTCAAGAGCTCCGCCCGCGGCGCCCGCTCGGCGCGGCCGGCCGCCTGGGGTGCGCGCGTGATGCCCTCGCTGCTCGCGGGCACGTTCCAGCCCGCGCCGCGCGGACACAAGCTGCGCGTGGAGCGTCGCGTCGACGGGACGTGGCGACTGGTCAAGCGGATCGGCGTGAGCCGTGGCGGGAGGTACCGCGCCGCGATGGATCGGACAGGGCTCTACCGGGTGCGCTCCGGCACCGTGGCGGGCCCGGGCGTGCGCCTGCGTTGAGGCTTCGCGCCGCCGGCGGCCTGCTGCTCGCCGCCCTCCTGCTCCCCCTCCCCGCACCTGCCGTCGCCGCCGGCCCGCTGCTCGCCACCGGCGACTCGATGATCCAGTACGTCGACACCGCCCTCGACCGCAAGCTGTCGACCCGGGTGGTCAGCGACGCGCAGATCGGCACGGGCATCTCCAAGCCGCTGCAGCTCGACTGGCGTCAGCACGCCGGCGCACAGGTACGTCGCTGGAGCCCGGGCGCGACCGTCGTCTTCCTCGGCGCCAACGACGGCTTCGACATGCGCACGGCGGAGGGCGAGCGCGCACCGTGCTGCAGCCGCGCCTGGCGGATCGAGTACGCCCGCCGGGCAGCGGCCATGATGCGCACATACGCCCGCGGCGACGCGGCGCAGGTGTTCTGGCTGACGCTGCCGCAAGCGCGCGAGGGCTTCTTCCGGCGCGTCTACCCGGCCGTCAACGCGGCGCTGCGCCGGGCCGCGCGGACCCAGCCTGGACGCGTGACCCTGATTCGGTTGAACAAGGTCTTCACCCCACGCGGGCGCTACCGCGACACGATGACGTGGCGCGGGAAGCGCGTGACCGTGCGCCAGCGCGACGGCATCCACCTCTCGCCGGCAGGCGCCGACATCGCCGCATCGCTCATGCTGGAGCAGCTGCACGGCGCCGGCGTTCGGTAGGGCCCGAACCGCCTCGGCAGATGGCCTCGCCCGACTCGACGCACGACCGGCAGGGACTGGCGGTCGCTGTGAGCGCGGTGCTGCTCGTGTGCGCGCTCGCCGCCTCACTCGCGGGCGTGATCGGCTATGTGTGGCTCACCGGCGATCCCGTGTCGGAGGAGGGCGACCTCTGCGTCGGTGGCGGCCACCCCGTGCACGGGGTGGCGATGCTCGCGGTGGGTGGTGCCGCCCTGGCCGGAGGACTCGCGTCCCTGGTCCAGAGCCTCAACCGCCGGCGCTCGTGGCCGTTCATGGCGCTCACCGTGGCGTTGCTCGCCGGTGCAGCATTGCTGCTGGCGTACCTCCCGGACGCGAGCGAACTCGACGTGGGGCAGTGCTGAGCACGACGGGACGGACGACGGGCGTCGGTCAGCCCGAGGCTCCTCCGCCCTTGCGAGTGCCCAGGCCCGTGAGCAGCGCGTCGAGGGTCTGGGCCGCGTCTTCGAAGCGGTCGGTCCCGACGAGCTCGGCGTAGCCGGCTTCGATCTCGGCGATCTGGCGGCGGGCGGTGCGCATCGCCTCCCAGCCTGCGTCGGTGAGGCAGATCAGCTTCGCGCGCCCGTCGCTGGGGTCGGGGCGGCGTTCGACGATGCCGAGCCGTTGCAGGTCGTCCACGAGCTCGGACATCGCCGGCAGCGTCATCCGCGCCTGCGCGGCGAGCTCGGTGAGGCGCGACCCGTCGGCCTTGATGTAGGCGGTCACGTGGGTGTGCGGCACGCGGGCATCGGCGAGGCCGGCCTCCTGCAGCCGCTCGAACAGCTCCGTCTGAAACAGGCGCATGAGCTGGGCCAGCAGCTGGCCGACGTGCAGACGCTGTGGCGGCGAGGTTGACATGAGAAGCTTCGGCAGCCTAAGCTTAGGTTCCTGAAGTTTCCCCAGCGTAATGATCGGAGCGGCGGTGCAAGAGACGGGACGGGAGATCGTCAACCCGCGGACGGGCCAGCGCATGCGCTTCCTGCTGACCAGCGCCGACACGGGCGGCGAGCTGCTGCGGATCGAGACGGTCAATCCGCCGACCGGCACCGGTGAGCCGATGCACGTCCATCCGCTTCAGGAGACGCGCGCCGAGGTCGTCTCCGGCGCGCTGCGATTCGTCGTGGACGGCGAGCAGCGGCAGCTCGGCCCGGGAGACGCGATCGTCATCCCCGCCGGCGTGCCCCATCGCTTCGTCAACGAGGGCGAGGTCGACGCCGTCGCCATCCAGGAGGCCCGCCCCGCCTTGCGCCTGGCCGAGTTCTTCGAGACGTACTTCGCGCTCGCCGAGCGCGGAGAGCTCGACGAGCACGGCAAGCCCTCGCTGCTGCGCTTCGTCGCCCTCGGCCCGGCGTTCGCCGACGAGATCCAGCTCACCAGCCCGCCCTGGCCGGTGCAACGCGCGCTGTTCGCGCTGCTGGGACCGCTGGCCCGCCTGCGCGGCTACCGCGCTGCTCAGACGGGCGTGCCCGGCGCAAACTGACTGACCGCCTCGGGCTGCGGGTCCGCCTCCCAGCGTTCCCCGCGCCGCTCGACGAGGCCGAACGCCTGGCTGCACAGCCGCGCCAGCGCCTCGGCGCCGCCGGGGCCGAGGTGCAGGCCGTCGCCGGCGAACCACTCGGGGTGGCCGACGCTGTAGGCGACCCAGTCGAGCACCTTCACGCGCGCCGGCCAGCGCTCGCCGGCGGCGCGGATCTCGAGCGCGTCGCCGCCGGCGCGATTGCCCGACTCGCGGGGCGTCACGAGCGCGAGCGTGCGCTCGCGGCCGAGGATGCGCAGCGCCGCTCTGATCTCGCCCGTCGAGATCGTCCAGTTCGCGCCGAGGGCGACCACCACCACGGCGGGCAGCCGTCCCGCACGGGCGTAGCCGCGCAGCACGCTCAGGCCCTCGCCCATCTGGCGACAGCCGCGCACGTCGACGTCGAAGCCCGCCGCGGCCAGCTGCGGCGCCGCCCCGAGCATCACCGAGTCCCCCACCGCCAGCGGCGGTGGGCCGGGCGCCTCGTCAGCCTCGGCGGCGAAGCGCTCGACGCCGCCGCAGGCCGCGTGGGCCGGCGCCGCGCCGAGCGTCAGGAACGCCAGCGCGGCCAGTAGCGTGCGGATCGCAGGTGGTCTTCCCATCGTTCGAATTCGCGATCTTCTTCCCGATCGTGCTGGTCCTGTCGTGGGCGCTCATGCCCCGGCCAGCGCTGTGGAAGCCGTTCATCCTCGCAGCCAGCTACGTCTTCTACTCGGCGGCGAGCGTCACCTTCACGTTCCTGCTCGCGGGCGTCGCGCTCGCGAACCAGCTCGGCGCGCGGCTCGTCGACCGGGCGCCGAGCGAGCGGCGCAAGACGCAGATCATGGCGGTGACCGTCGTCCTGAACCTCGGCGTGCTCGGCCTGTTCAAGTACTACGGCTTCTTCACCGAGGAGTTCGGCACGCTGCTCGGCTCGATCGGGCTCGGCATGCCGCTGCCGCTGCTCGAGCTGGCGCTGCCGATCGGCCTCAGCTTCTGGATCTTCCAGGCGATCTCGTACGTGGTCGACGTCCGCCGCGGGCTGCTGCCGCCCGCGAAGACGATCGACGTGATGGTCTACCTCGCCTTCTTCCCGCACGTGGTCGCCGGGCCGATCGTGCGGGCGCGCGAGTTCATCCCGCAGCTGTCGGTGCCGCGCGACCCGCGCGACGTGGCCGTCGGGCCGGCAGTCGTGCTGATCGGAATCGGGCTGGTGAAGAAGGTCGCGATCGCCGACTACCTCGCGCGCACGGTCGTCGACCCCGTCTTCGGCGTTCCGGGCGCCTACTCGTCGCCGGACGTGCTGCTCGCCGCCTATGCCTACGCCGCCCAGATCTACTGCGACTTCTCCGGCTACACGGACATCGCGATCGGCGTCGCGCTGCTGCTCGGCTTCGTCTTCCCGCAGAACTTCAACTGCCCCTACCGCGCGCTCAGCTTCCGCGAGTTCTGGCGCCGCTGGCACATCACGCTCTCGCGCTACCTGCGCGACTTCCTCTACATCCCGCTCGGCGGCAACCGCGGCGGGCAGTGGAGGACCGCGCGCAACCTGATGATCACGATGGTGCTCGGCGGCCTCTGGCACGGCGCGGCCTGGGGCTTCGTCCTCTGGGGCACGCTGCACGGCCTCTGCCTCACCGCCGAGCATCTGCTGCGCGGCCGCGTGCCGTCGCCGCCGGTGTGGCTGCGCTGGGCGATCGTGTTCAACGTCGTGACGTTCGGCTGGATCCTGTTCCGCGCGGAGAACCTCGACCTCGCCGGCGAGTTCCTCTCGCGCCTGGCAGACCCCGGCCCGGCGACGCTCTACTCGTTCCCCGTCGTCGCGGCGATCGTGCTGACGATCGGCCTGCAGCTGCTGCCGGCCAAGCCGCTCGAGGCGGCGCGCGTGCAGGTCGCGCAGCTGCAGCCGGCTACCCTCGGGCTCGTCCTGGCCGTGACGATCGCGCTCGTCGGCGCGACGGTTCCCAGCAACGCCGTGCCCCCGTTCATCTACTTCCAGTTCTGACGTGGCCACCGTCGACGAAACCGTCGCCCCACCTCCGGAGGAGGCCGTCCCCGAGCCGCCGCCCGGCCGGCACCTGAGCGCCCGTGCGGCGATCGGCGTCGTGCTGCTCGCCGTGGGGCTGCTGGTGCTGTTCGAGGGCGCCTCGATCCGCGACGCGGGCGAGGAGATGGATCCCGGCGTCCAGCGCGACGTGGTCTTGGCGATCGGCCACCCCACCGGCTGGGTCGCCGACCAACTGCCCTTCGACGAGTGGGGCGCGAAGGCGACCGACTGGATCGGCAGCGACGACGGCGTCGGCGACGCGGGCGGCTTCGACCAGCCCGTCCGCGCCGCGCGCGGCGGCGCGCTGGCGCCGGTCACGCCGGACTCGTTCGACCCCGCCACGCTCGGCGCGAAGCCGACGCCGCCACGCAAGCTCGACACGCTGCTGGTGACCGGCGACTCGATGTCGATGCCGCTCGACGTCGAGCTGGCGCGCCGGCTCGCAGACAGCGACGGCGACGTGCAGGTGCTGCGCCAGCCACAGCTCGGCACCGGCATCTCGAAGAGCGGCTTCGTCGACTGGGGCAAGCTCTCGACCAGCCAGGTGTCCAAGGACGAGCCGGACGCGATCGTCGTCTTCATCGGCGCGAACGAGGGCTTCGACATGCCCGTCCCGGGCGGCGCCACGGCCCGCTGCTGCGGCCCGGAGTGGGCGGCCGAGTACGCCAACCGCGTGCGGCGCATGATGGCCGTCTACCGCCAGCGCGGCGCGGCGCGCGTCTACTGGCTGACGCTGCCGTTGCCTCGCGACGACGAGCGCCAGGAGGTCGCGCGCGCGGTCAACGCCGCGATCGACGTGGCCGCCAGCCCGTTCCGCGCCCAGGTGCGGGTGCTCGACATGCAGTCGCTGTTCACCCCCGACGACCGCTACCGCTCGGCGCTGGACGTCGACGGCGAGCGCAAGATCGTGCGCGAGCCCGACGGCATCCACCTCAACGAGACCGGCGCGGAGCTGGCGGCCGAGCAGGTCGCCGAGGCGCTGCGGCGCGACTACGGCGAGTAGGCCGACGCGGCCGTCCCTGGGCGGAGCACGGCGGCGAGCGGTGCCCGTCAGCGCTCCGGGGCGCCCAGCACCGCCTCCGGAGCGGCTCCGGCGAAGGCGGCGCGCAGACCGCTCGCAGCTTCGCGCACGTCGTCGATGGCGTTGCCGAGCGCCGCGATCGTCAGCCGAGCAGGCGCCCATGCCGCGAGCGCGGACCAGTCGATCTTGGCCGCTCTGCGCTTGGGCGGCTTGGGCTTCGCGGGGCGATCGCGGGGGCCGGCGGGCTGCTGGCCGTCGCCCCGCGGCGCCGGGATGCCGGCGACGCCGGAGAGGCAGTTGCCGATCGCCTCCGCGAAGAGGCTGCCGCGCAACGCGTAGCCCGCGGGGGTGCCGTGGACGCCGTCGCGCTGGATCAGGCCGGGCTCGCTGCCGGCAGCCGCGCGCCAGTCGACGACCACCGCGCCGGTCGAGGCGGCGAAGTCGCGCACGACCGCGTTCTGCCCCTCGACCGACACGCCGCCCGTCGCCGGGCGCCAGATCGTCGCGATCACCAGGCAGCGGCCCGCCGTCAGCTCGTCGGCGCGGGCGAGGTTGGCGGCGAGCACCTCCGGGTTGCGCGTGCCGTCGTTGGTGCCGAGGTCGAACACGACGACCTCGTGCTCCGGACGCAGGCGCTCGGCCAGCACCGGCACGCCGGCCGAGCTCGGTCGGCCGACCTCCGCGTCCATCTCCACCTGCAGGCCGCCGAGGTCGCGGGCGAGGTACGGCCCCGTGCCGATCGAGAGGCTGTCGCCCACGACGAGCACGCTGGCGCCGGCGCTACCCGTCCCGAGCACGGGACCGGCGAGCGCCGCCGCGACGGCGACCGTGAAGAGGCTGCGAACCCGCACCGGCCGCCAATGATGGCGGGCGGCGGGGTCGAGGCCGGTCAGGTGTTCTGCTGGTACTTCTGCACGACCTTCTTCGAGCCCTTGGTGCAGGTGGCCGTGGCGTCGTAGGAGAAGCGGCTCTTGTTGTAGCGGCTCTCGCTGCAGGAGTAGCCCGAGACGCCGCCGCACTTGCCGCCCTTGCCGTTGCGGTGGCGGCACTCGTGGTAGGCCTTGGCCAGCGAGCGGGCCGAGCTGCACTTGACGTTCTTGGCACTCAGCGAGAAGACGTAGGTGGTGCCCATGTTGCGCTGCTGGGAGAGCGTCAGACCGCACTTCTTGGACGCCTGGGCAACCGGACCGCCGTCGCTCGCGGAGGCGGAACCTGCCAGCGGGACGACGAGCAGCGCGGCGGCTGCGAGCAGGACGGTGGCGGCGCGGAGCGGGCGAGGCATGGGTGAAGGTTCCTCCCAGATGGGGTACGGGCGTATCGGCCCGCACATCGTAGCCCGGCCCGCGCCGCCTGCCCTCGTCAGACGTTCGCCTCGCGTAGCTGAGCCATCGCCGCGCGCGTGAACTCGACCAGCTCCGGGCCCGCCTTCTCGCGCGAGCCAGCGTCGAACGGCGGCTGCGGATCGTACTCGATCGCGAGCTGGATCACCTTGGCGACGTCCTCTCCCATGATCCGCCCGGCGAGCACGAGACCCATGTCGATGCCCGACGAGACGCCCGCCGAGGTGACGATCTTGCCCTGCTCGACCACCCGCTGCTCGGTCGGGCGCACGCCGTAGCCCTCGAGCGTCTCGAGCTCGACCCAGTGGCAGGTCGCCTCGAGGCCGTCGAGCACGCCGGCGGCGGCGAGCAGCAGCGAGCCGGTGCAGACCGAGGTGGTCCAGGTCGAGGTCTCGTGCACGGAGCGGATCCAGTCGAGGATGCGCTCGTCGTCGAGCAGCGCGCGCGTGCCGGTGCCGCCGGGCACGAGCAGGACGTCCGGCGCCGGCGAGTCCTCCCAGCGGCCCTCCGCCTCGATCGTGAGCATGCGCGTGTCGGCGCGCACCGGGCCGGCTTCGGGTCCGAGGAAGCGCACCCGCGCACCGGGCAGGCGCGAGAGGACCTCGTAGGGCCCGATCGCGTCGAGGGCGGTGAAGCGGTCGTAGAGGGGGATTGCGATCTCCATGGTGGGTCCTCCTTGGTTCGAGGCTGGTGTCATGCCGCCGCCCGCGAGCGGAAGCGGCTGCGGTAGTCGGCCGGGGCGACGCCCAACCTGCGCCGGAAGGCGCGTCGCATCGTCTCGACGGTGCCGAAGCCGGCCGCGCGGGCGACCGCCTCGACCGGGGTGTCGGCGCCCTCGAGCGCGATCCGCGCCCGTTCGACCCGCGCCGCCTCGACGAAGGCGGCGGGCGTCATGCCGGTGCCGGCACGGAAGGCACGCGCGAAGTTGCGCTCGCTCATGTGCGCGCGCTGGGCGAGCGCGGGCACCGAGAGATCGGCGTCGAGATGGTCGGCGATCCAGAGCTGCAGCTCGCGCAACGGCTCGCGCTCGGACAGCTGCGCGGCGAGCTGCGCGCTGAACTGCGCCTGACCGCCGGGGCGCTTGAGGAACAACACGAGCTGGCGCGCGACCTCGAGCGCGACCTCCCGTCCGAAGTCCTCCTCGACGAAGGCGAGCGCGAGGTCCATGCCCGCGGTGACGCCTGCGGAGGTGCTGACGTTGCCGTCGCGCACGAAGATCGGATCCGGGTCGACCTCGACCTGCGGGTACATGCGCTGCAGCAGGTCGCAGTAGGCCCAGTGCGTGGTGGCGCGCCGTCCGTCGAGCAGACCCGCCTCGGCGAGCAGGAACGAGCCCGAGCAGACCGAGGCCAACCTCCGCGAGCGCTTCGCCGCGGCCTGGACCCAGCGCACGGTGCGCTCGTCCCTTGCCGCCACGGCCACGCCCGCGCCGCCGGCGATCAGGAGCGTGTCGAGCGGCCCGCGCAGCGAGTCGAACGCGCGCTCGGCCACGATCCCGACGCTCGACGTGCGCACAGGCCCGGCCTCCGCGGCGACGATCTGCACGTCGTACGCAGGCTTGTCGGCGAAGCGCGCGGCCGTGCCGAGCACCTCCGCCGGGCCGATGACGTCGAGCGTCTGGACGCCGTCGTAGACGAGGATGGCGATGCGTCGCATGGCCTCATGGTGCCGGCTGCCGCTGATGGCGGCAAGGACACGTAGGGGACGATTTCTGCCAATGCCTCCGAGGACGGGGGCGAGATCGCGCGCCCGCGGACTCCTATGAGCGTGGAAGCCGCTACAGGATCTACTCTGATTTATCTGATACCGTCCGGCGCCATGGTCGAGCTGTCCGCCACCGAGGTCGCCCGCAACTTCTCCGCCGTCCTCAATCGAGTCGTGGACGGCGAGACCATCGGCGTCGTGCGCAACGGCGTGGTCGTCGCGGAGTTGCGGCCTCCAGCCCCGGCGGCCAGCCTTTCCGGCGAGCGCTGGCGGGAGATGATCGCTTCGGCGCCACCCGTCGACGAGGATTTCGCGCGCGACCTGGAGACGATTCGCCGCGAGAGCGCGCTGTTCGAGGACCGGGATCCGTGGCAGTCCTGATCGACACGTCGATCCTGATCGAGGTCGAGCGTCGCGGCCACCATCTTGACGCCATCACCGGTGAGGCGAAGGGCGTGGTGAGCATCGTGACGGCGAGCGAGTTGCTCGTTGGCGTCCACCGCGCACCGAGCGACCACCTCGCGGTACGCCGCCGAGCCTTCGCGGAGCACGTGATCGCGTACTTCAAGCCGCTTCCGCTCACGACGCCGATCGCCCGCGTCCACGCCGAGACCAAGGCCGTCCTCCAGCGCCGGGGGGAGGCCCTGGACCCGCATGACCTTTGGATCGCGGCAACCGCACTCGCCCATGGCCATCGGCTCGCCACCAAGAACGGCCGGCACTTCGAGCGCGTGCCCGGACTGGATCTGGTTGCGCTCTAGGGCGTGAAGCGGACGGTCATCACGTCACCGTCGTTCATGACGTAGTCGCGGCCCTCGATGCGCAGCTTCGCCTGCTCGCGGGCCGCGGCGTAGCCGCCGGCCTTGACGAGGTCCTCCCAGGAGACGACCTCGGCGGCGACGAAGCCCTGCTCGATGTCGGTGTGGATCGAGCCGGCGGCGCGGCGGGCGACGGTGCCGCGCTTGATCGCCCAGGCCCGAGCCTCCTTGTCCTGCCCGGCGGTGAAGAACGTGATCAGCTCGAGCAGGGCGAACGACTCGCGGATCACCGTCGTCAGACCGGACTCCTCGACGCCGAGCTCGGTGCGCATCGTCTGCGCCTCGTCGTCCTCGAGCTCGGACAGCTCGGCGTCGATGCGGGCGCTGACCGCGCAGGCGCGGGCGCTGCGGGCGGCCGCGTGCTCGACCAGCGCCGGCGGCGGCTCGAGCGCGTCCCCCTCGGCGACGTTGGCGACGTACAACACCGGCTTGGAGGTGAGCGCGGACAGGCGCATGGGGGCCTCCGGCGCGCCGTCGGGCGGGGGCACGGTGCGCACCCACTGTCCTGCCTGCAACGCCTTGATCACCTCCTCGAGCCAGGCCTGCTCGGCGATCGCCTCCTTGTCGAGCGAACGCGCTTGCTTGGCGACCCGATCCAGGCGCCGCTCGGCCTGCTCGAGATCGGCGAACAGCAGCTCGGTCTCGACGGTGTCGACGTCCGCGAGCGGATCGACGCGCCCCTCGGGGTGGACGACCTGGGCGTCGTCGTGCGCCCGTACGACGTGGACGATCGCGTCGGTCTCGCGGATGTTGCCGAGGAACTTGTTGCCCAGTCCCTCGCCCTGGTGGGCGCCGCGCACGAGCCCGGCGATGTCGTGGAACTGCATCGTCTCGTAGGTGATCGGCCGAGCGCCGACGGTGGCGGCGACCTGATCCAGCCGCTCGTCCGGGACGCCGACGATGGCGACGTTCGGCTCGACCGTCGTGAAGGGATAGTTGGCGGCCTGGGCGCCGGCGCGGGTGAGCGCGTTGAAGAGCGAGGACTTGCCCGCGTTGGGCAGCCCGACGATGCCGACCTTCATGGCGTCAGCAGTCCCAGTGCGTCGCCGAGCAGCGCCCCGGCGGCGATGTCCGACGGGTAGTGCACGCCCAGATAGGGCCGCGACAGCGCCATCGCCGCGGCGGCCGCGTACAGCGGCGGACCGGGCAGCGCAGCCGAGAGCGAGCGAGCGGCCGCGAAGGACATCGAGGCGTGGGCGGAGGGATAGGAGCGGCCGGTGATCGTGGGCATCAGATGCGGGAGGTCGTCGAGGTCGGGGCGGGCGCGGCGGGTCAGCTGCTTGATCGCGGTGTTCACTCCATAGGTGAGCAGGATCGCGCGCATTGCGCGTAGGTAGACCGGCCGGCGCGGAGCGTCCGCGACCGCGCCGACGAGCGCCAGGCCGTGCCAGAGCGCTCCGTGCTCGCCCAGACGGCTGTAGGCGAGCACCGCGGCCTCCAGCGCAGGAGGGTGCCCGCGGGTGCGCAGCAGGCGCAGCACGCGCAGGTCGATGGCGACCAGCCGACCGCGGAGGCCGCGACGGCGCGTCGCGACCACGACCGGCGTCCCGGCGACCGGCGGCACCTGCCCGCCGGTCGACGGCACTAGAAGCCGACCCGCTGCTCTTCTTTGTCCACGCGCAGGTACACGACCTTCGAAAGGTCGATCCTCACCTCCGCGTCCTGGCTCGCCAGCTCGTGCCAGCGGTCGGACGACCCCTTGGCGAGCGCCTTGGCGAGCGCCTCGTAGTCGTCCGACTCGACGCGGGCCGACAGCACCTGCCCGCCCTCGAAGCCGATGTCGATGCGCTTGTAGGTCTTGGCCACCTCAGTGCCCTTCCGCGGGCTGCACCAGCTCGGTGAGCACCCCGCCCGTCGACTTTGGATGCAGGAACGCCACCCGGCTGTTGCGAATGCCGACGCGCGGCTGCTCGTCGATCAGGCGCAGGCCGGCGGCGCGCACGGCCTCGAGCGCGGCGTCGATGTCGTCGGTGCCGTAGGCGACGTGGTGCAGCCCCGGCCCGTTGCGCTCGATGAAGCGCGCCACGCCCGTCTCCGGGCCGAGCGGCGCGATCAGCTCCACGTGGCTCTCGCCGACGCCCAGCAGCACCGCCTCGACGCCCTGCTCGGCGACCGTCTCGCGATGCTGCAGCGGCATGCCCAGCTGGTCCCGGTAGAGCGGGATCGCGGCGTCGAGATCCTCGACGGCCACGCCGATGTGGTCGATGCGTCCGAACACGGGCCGGGCAGTCTAGAGGGCGCGCGCCGCCGGCTACGACGGCGGCGGCTGGTCGCCCGGGCGCTCGACGCGTCCGCGCGGGCGCTCGCCACGCTCGGCCGCGGCCAGCTTCGCCGGGCCGTGACCGGGATCGGACGGCGAGTCGCCGTCCTCGCCGCGGTAGCGCGAGATCAGCTGCTCGATGTCCTCGCGCTCGAGCACCTCGTTCTCGAGCAGGGTGAACGCGAACGCCTCGAGCAGGGTGCGGTTCTCGGACACCAGCTGGGTCGCGCGGCGGTGCGCGAGGTCGGTGAGGTACTGCTGCTCCTCGTCGATCAGCCGGCGCGTGTGGTCGGACATCGAGTAGTCGTCGGAGGGCAGCTGCTTGGACTCCAGCTCGGTCCCCATGCCGTACTGGGTCACCATCGCGCGGCTGATCTCGTGGACCTTGCGCAGGTCGTCCGAGGCGCCGGTGGTGATCTGACCGAACACGATCCGCTCCGTCACGCGGCCGCCGAGCAGCACGACCATGTAGTCGAGCAGCTCGTCGCGCGTCTTCAGGTAGCGGTCCTCATTGGGCAGGTTGAGCGTGTAGCCCAGCGCCTTGCCGCGCGGGATGATCGAGATCCGGTGGACCTTCTCCACCGACGGCAGCAGCTCCGAGCAGAGCGCGTGGCCGGCCTCGTGGTAGGCGACCACCTTCTTCTCGTGCTCGGTGATGACCCGCCGCGACTGCACGCCGGCGATCACCCGCTCGAGCGCGGACTGGAAGTCGCGCGTGCCGATCGCGCTGCGCTGCTCGCGGCCGGCGAAGATCGCCGCCTCGTTGCAGATGTTGGCGAGGTCGGCGCCGGTCAGTCCCGCGGTCTGGCGGGCGACCAGGTCGAGGTCGGTGTCCCCCTCGAGCGGCATCGCGCGGGTGTGCACGCGCAGGATCGCTTGGCGGCCCTTGAGGTCGGGCGCGTTGACGAGGATCTGACGGTCGAAGCGGCCGGGGCGCAGCAGCGCCGGATCGAGCTTCTCGAGCAGGTTCGAGGCCGCGATCACGACGACCTCCTCGCGCCCGGAGAACCCGTCCAGCTCCACCAGCAGCTGGTTGAGCGTCTGGTCCTTCTCGCCGGAGACGTCGTTGCCGCGCGTGGCACCGACCGCGTCCAGCTCGTCGATGAAGATGATCGCCGGGGACTCCTTGCGCGCCTCGCGGAACAGCCGCCGGATGCGCGCCGCGCCGAGGCCGGCGAACATCTCCACGAACGACGCCGCCGACTGGGCGAAGAACTTCGCGTTCGACTCGTTGGCGACCGCCTTGGCGAGCAGCGTCTTGCCGGTGCCGGGCGGGCCGTGCAGCAGGATGCCGCGGGGCACGCGCGCGCCGAGCTTGCGGAAGCGCTTGGGGTCGCGCAGGAACTCGACGACCTCGCGCAGCTCGTCCTTGGACTCCTCGACGCCCTGCACGTCGTCCCAGCGCACCGAGCCGGCCGAGGCGGGCTTGATCTCCTGCGGCTTGGTGCGCGGCATGTACTTGAGCATGTAGAGCAGCACGAAGCCGATCAGGCCCATGAACACGATCGGCAGCCAGAGCTGGAGGTTGGTCTCGATGCTGTCCCAGGAGAAGCCCCCGCCGCCGGGCTCCGGCTCCCGCGCCACGCGGAAGGCTGGACCGCCGGGGCCGTCGCTGAAGGTGCTCGTGCGGACCTTCACCTCCCAGGGGTCCGGCAGCGGCTTCTCGCCGGCGGCGCGGAAGCGGCGGAACTGCTCGGTCGCCTCGGCGCAGGTCAGGCGCGCGCTGTCGAGCAGCGTGACCCGGTAGCGCCCGGCCTCGATCGGCAGCGGCCCGGCATGACCGTCTCTGGCGACGTCGACCCGGGCGGCGCAGTCGGCCATGCCGCCCTGGGCGGCGGCCGTCGGTGCGCAGGCGCAGAGCAGGGCCACGAGCAGCGCAAGCAGCGCCGTCGCGGCGGGCGGAGTCCGGGACGCTCTCACTTCACCCGTTCCATCGGCCGCCTGGCGGCGTGACATGAGCGTCAACCGACGAGCGCTAGCCGCGGGTTCGGGTGCTCGCGCCGGCCGACCTTGGCGCGCGGATGCCCGTCCACCCGCACGATGTCGGCGGTGAAGTCGTTCTTGCCGCGCAGCAGCGAGGAGCCGACGCCGTACGAGTCGACGGGGGCCCCGAGCCGCTCGAACTCGCGGATCCTGGGAGCGTCGAAGCCGCCGGAGGCGACGATCTTCACGTGCCGGTGGCCGGCAGCGTCGAGCGCGGCTCGCACGCGCCCGGCCAGCTCCGGGTTGACGCCGGTGGGCTCGAAGCTCCCCATGCCCTCCCACAGCGACCGATCGACGAGCGTGCCGGAGGTGTCCAGGCGCACGCCCCAGAGCCGCGGCCCGAGCGCGTCGGCGACCTCGATCGCGGTGCGCACCGAGTCGTTGTGGAAGTCGACCAGCACCGTCACGTTCAGCTCGTCGCCGTAGCGGTCGGCGAAGGCGCGCGCGGCGGCGCCGGTGTCGCCGTCGTAGGCGGCGATCAGGCTGTGCGGCACGGTGCCGACGCCGCGGCCGCCCCACCACGAGGCCTGGGCGTCGGTGGACACGCCGATCGCTCCCGCAACGTGCGCCGCCCAGCCGTCGCCGGTCTGCACCAGCCAGTGGTCGTGGCGGGCGGGCATGAACAAGATCGGCTTGCCGGCGGCGGCGTCGACGACCTCGCGCACGTTGCTCATCACGAGCGTGCGCCGGGCGAGCGTGCCGAGGTACACGGTCTCGAGGTGGGCGAAGAGGCCGTAGTCGCCCTCGATCGTGAGCACCGTCTCCCAGGGCGCGACCCCGTCGCCCTCGTACAGGGCGTGCACCTCGAGCTCGTCCCAGCCGTCCTGCCAGCCGTCGGGCGTCTGGCGCCCGGAGCACAGCCGCAGCACCGCGATCGCCTCGTCGATGCCGCCGAGCACGGCCTGCTCGCGCTGGAAGACCTGCATCAGCACGCGCGGATGACGGTCCTCGCCCTCCAGCAGCTCCTTGGTCTGGACGAAGTAGGCGTCGGAGTAGTAGCCGGCCCGCATGCGCTCGACGGGCAGGCCGAAGACGGACGGATCGAGACGCGAGCGCGTCGAGACGCTCAGGCCGCCGCTCCCTCCACGCGCAGGATCTCGTCGAGCGCGGCACGGCCGACCTCGAGCTGCTCGGTCGTCGGCTCGCGCGTGCCGACCACGCGCTGGATCTCGTAGCCGGGAAGCCGCAGCAGCCGGGTCAGCCCGCTCTCGGGATGCCGCTCGGACCACGCGAAGATCTCGACCGCGACCGCCGCGCTGCCGAGCCCGACGACGGCCTCCGCGGCCGGCCCCTTGAGCCCGGCCTTGCGCGCGGCGACGTTGCCGACGGCGGCGGCAGCCATCATCGGCGCGACGAGGTGCGAACCGCAGCGGTCGTGCTCCTTGTCGGCCGCGGCCGCCTCGCCGTCGTCCTCGTAGGCGGCGATCGACTTGTGCTCGACGCCGTGGTAGGCGGCCAAGTCGCCGCCGCGCAGGGACAATACGGCCGGGGCCATGCTCAGCACCGCCGAGCCCGCCTCGCGCACGACCACGCGTGTGCTGTGCTTGCGCAGCAGCTGCCCGCCGAGCGCCGCGGCGCCCATCGCGCCGATCGTCCTGACGTCCTGCATCGGCAGCCGCGCCTGCGGCAGCGCTCTCTTGACGAGCGGGATCACGACCATCGCCTCGGCGAGCTTGGTGATCCCGCGCACGCCCGGAATGCGCTCGGAGGCTCTGCCGCCGAGATCGGGCTTGCGCCCCGAGGCGATCCGCACCTCGCCCTCCTTCGTGCGCACCGCCGCCGCCCAATGCGTCGGGCCGTGCACGAGCAGGCCGTTGCGCAGCGCCATGCCCCCCAGCCGCAGCTTGTCCTCGGGAACCGGGGCGGTCATGGGCGCACCCCCAGGCCTCCACGCTCAGCGAGTCTCGGCATCCGTGCGGTCATCGCAGCATCGTCTCCATCAACTCAGCGTAGAAGGCCGCCGCCCAACCGACGTCGGACACGGGCACGCGCTCGTCGACGCCGTGCATCAGGCCGTAGGCCTCGCAGGCGTCCATCGCGCGCTGGGGGAAGAAGCCGTAGGCGACGCAGTCGGGGAAGGCCGCCCGCCACCAGTGCGAGTCCGAGAAGCCCGCCAGCACGATCGGCGCGACGTCCGAGCCCGGGTCCTCGCGCTGCACGAAGCCGCGGATCACGTCCATCAGCGGCGTGTCGAAGGGCGAGCGGTTGCCGCTGACGGTGTCGTGGAAGTCCGGCTCCCAGCCGTCGCCGAGCAGCTCGCGCACGGCCGCGCGCGCCTCGTCCTCGCCGAGCCCGGGTGGGACCCGGCAGTCGACGTCCAGCCGCGCCCGCGCCGGGATCACGTTGATCTTCTCGGAGGCGGAGACCATCGTCGGGCTGCAGGTGATGCCGAAGATCGGCTCGAGCAGGGTGCCGAGCCGCGGGTCACGCTCGGACAGCTGCTCCAGCGCTGCCACCGGGTCGCCGCCGTCGAAGCCGAGCGAGGCGAGCAGCGCCTCACCCTCGGGCGAGCGCTGCCACACCGGCCGGCCCGCGGCGAGCGCCTCGAGCGCGGGCGCCAACTTCACGAGCGCGTTGTCGGCGATGCGCGGGACCGACGCGTGGCCGGGCGTGCCCTCGGCCGCGAGCGTGAAGCGAAAGACGCCCTTCTCCGCCACGCAGACGCCGTAGCGGCGGCGGTCGCCGAGCTCGATCAGCGCGCCGCCGCCCTCGTTGACGAGCAGGTCGCAACGCACCTCGTCGGGATGCGTCCTGGTCAGCCACTGCGCGCCGTTGGCGGCGCCGGTCTCCTCGTCGGCCGTGACGACGACCAGCAGCTCGCCCGCCTCCGGGCGCCAGCCCTCGCGCGCGAGGGCGGTGGCGGCGGCGATCTCGGCGGCCACCTGGCACTTCATGTCGATCGCGCCGCGGCCCCAGACGTAGCCGTCGCGCAGCTCGCCGGCCCAGGGATCGACGCTCCAGTCCTCGGGGTCGGCGAGCACCGTGTCGACGTGGCCGAGCAGGCACAGCCGCGGGCCGTCCGAGCGGCCGCGCAGGCGCGCGACGAGGTTCGGGCGGCCGGGCACCGCGGCCAGCAGCTTGCATTCGAAGCCGGCCTCGCGCAGGAGGTCGTAGAGGAAGCCCTGCGCGGCCTCCTCCTGCCCCGGCGGGTTGACGGTGCGGAAGCGGATCAGCCGCTGCAGCAGCTCGACGGCGGAGCGCTCGAGGTCGGCTCGCTCAGGCACGCGTCGGAGCGTACCGGCGCCTCGCGTACCCGGGGCGGACTAGTGGGGGAACATGTTGCGCGCCTGCCAGAGCCAGCGCAGATCTCCGCGCGGGCGCATGCGACGGCGCAGCGCGAGCGCCGGGCCGCTGACGCGGCCGGCGATCAGGTCGGTGAAGTCCTCGTAGCCGACCTCGAGCGTGACGGTCGGGTCCGGCGCGCGGCCGGGCGCGACGCGCGTGTCGCCGTTGGAGACGACCAGGTGCCAGGGATCGGCGTCCGGGAAGGCCCACTGGATCGTGCCCGGCGTGCGCGGCGCGGCGCCGTGGTCGAGGCTGCCGTGCACGAGCTTGAAGAGCGCATGCATCGTCTCCTCGTCGCGCTCGGGCGCGCCGAGCTTCTCGCCCAGCACGCGGCCCTGCACGAGGATGCGCCCGAGCGTCGCGCGCTCGAGCGGCTCCAGGTCGGTCGCGAACAGCTTCGGGCCGGGCAGATCGTCGATCGGGATGCCGGCGCTGCGCAGCTTGGTCTCCAGCGAGGCGGCCCCCTCGGCGCCGATCTCCTCGAGCGTGTAGCCGAACGCCTCGGTGTAGCCGCGGTCCCAGCCCGGAGGCACGAGCACGGCCGCCGCCCACGGGATCACCTCGCGCAGCAGCTCCGCCACGGCCTGCTTGCAGCGCGGGTCCTCGCGACAGAGGTCGGCCAGCAGCTTGACGCCGAAGCCGATGTGGCGCTGCTCGTCGAGCGCGACGTTCACCATCCCGGCGCGGAAGCCGGGCAGCAGGTCGCGCTCCTCGAGATAGCTGGTGATGAAGTGCTGGCCCGGCTGGGCGAGCGTCGCCTCGATGACCATGTGGTAGAGCGTCACCGCGGCGGCGAGGCGCGGCCGCGAGGGATCCTTCTTGAGCTCGACGGTCATGCGGTCGAGCCGGTCGAAGATCTGCATGAAGCCCCACGTCAGCTGCGGCTTGATCGCCGCCAGCCGTGCGCCGTGGCCGTCGCCGGGGATGCCGACGACCTCGGACATGAAGCGGCTGAAGAAGACGGCGTGGCGGGCCTCGTCGACCTGCTGGGTGGCGAGGAAGTACTTCTGCTCCTCGCGCGGAGCGGCATCGATGTACGGCGACAGACCGTCTGCCACCGCGTCCTCGCCCCAGAAGAACAGGGCGTAGTTCCAGAGGGCGGCCTTGCGCTCGAAGTCCGTGAACTCCTCGCGCCACTGCCTGGCGTCCTCGCTGAAGTCGATCTCGGTCGCGCTCCAGTTGCCCTGTTCCCAGCGCGCATAGAGATCGTCGTAGGAGATTGCATCTGCCGGGATCCGCGCTAGCGGTACACTAGTACCAGACATGGGTACAAATGTACCAAGAGGTGAGGCCAGGCGCGACGCCATCCTGCGAGCGTCGCTGGCGCTGATCGGCGAGCGCGGGCTCGACGCCGTCACCCACCGAGCGGTGGCCGAGCGCGCCGGGGTGCCGCTGGCAGCGACCACCTACTGGTTCGAGTCCAAGGAAGAGCTCCTCGGCGAGGCGCTCCTGCTCGCTGCGCGCGAGGAGACGGCGCGACTGGAGCGGCTGGTGCTCGAGCTGGCGCCACGCGAGCTCGACGCCTCCGAATGGGCGCGCGCGGCGGCCGCGGTGCTCGCGGGCGACCTCGAAGAGGATCCCGCCAAGCACGTCGCCTTCGTGGAGCTGGTGATCGAGGGCACGCGTCGCCCGGCGCTGCGCGAGGAGGTCGAGCGCTGGGACCGCGCGCACGTCCTGCTCGCCGAGCTCGGCCTGCGTGCCTGCGGCTCCCCGGACCCGCGCGGCGACGCACGCGTCGTCGTCGGCGCGATCAGCGGCATGCTGCTCGGCCAGCTCGCCCACCCGCAGCCGAACTTCGAGCAGCGCATCTTTCGCCCGGCGCTCGAGCGCCTGTTCAGCAGCCTGACCGCGTCCGAGCGCGCACAGGTGTGAACGAGACCGACACGGGCACCCGGACGGACGTGACCGCCCCGCCCCAGGTCACGCTTGCGCACCGCGAGGCCGGACCCCCCGACGGCCCGGCGGTGCTGCTGCTGCACGGCTACCCGGAGTCCTCGTACATGTGGCGCCATCTGATGGCACCGCTGGCCGACGCCGGCTGGCGCGTCCTGGCGCCCGACTTCGCCGGCTACGGCGACTCGCCGGCCGACCCGCCGGCGACCTGGGAGCGACACGTCGAGCATGTCGAGGCGTTCCGTCGGGCGCAGGGCATCGAGCGCTGCGTGCTGGTCGTGCACGACTGGGGCGGGCTGATCGGACTGCGCTGGGCCTGCGAGCACCCGGAGGCGATCGCCGGCCTCGTGCTCAGCGCCACCGGCTTCTTTCCCGACGGGCGCTGGCATGGCATGGCTCAGGGCCTGCGCACGCCCGGCACCGGCGAGGAGCTCGTCGACGGCCTCACCCGGGATGCCTTCAGCGGCCTGATGCAGCGCATCAGTCCCGGCATCGACGAGGACGCCGTGGACGAGTACTGGAAGGCCTACGCCGACGAGCCGCGCCGGCGCGGCCAGCTCGAGCTCTACCGCTCGGGCGACTTCGAGGACCTGCGCGCCTACGACGGCCAGCTCGCCGCATTGGGCGTGCCGACGCTCGTGCTCTGGGGCGAGAACGACGAGTTCGCCCCGGTCGCCGGCGCGCACCGCTTCCAGCGCGAGCTGCCCGACGTCGAGCTGGTCGTGCTCGAGGACGCGGGCCACTTCGTCTTCGAGGACGAGCCCGAGCGCTGCGCCGAGGCCGTGACGGCCTTCCTCGCTGCCAGACTCTGAGCCCTGGAGCAGCAGCTCTTCGACTCCGACGACCGCGAGCCGCCCGGCGGTCGCACGTCCGTGCCCGGCGCCGACCAGCCGCTGGCGGCGCGCATGCGCCCGCGCTCGCTCGGCGAGTACGTGGGCCAAGACCACCTGCTCGGGCGCGGCTCGACGCTGCGCACGGCGCTCGAGGACGGCCACCCCCACTCGATGATCCTGTACGGCCCGCCGGGCGCCGGCAAGACGACGCTCGCGCGGCTGCTCGCCGTCAACGCGCGCGCCGCGTTCGAAGAGGCGTCGGCGGTGCAGGCCGGCCGAGCCGAGGTCCGCGAGGTGCTCGAGCGCGCGCGCCACCGCCGCCAGACCAGCGGCGAGCGCACGATCTTCTTCCTCGACGAGATCCACCGCTTCAACAAGGCCCAGCAGGACACGCTGCTGCCGGCCGTCGAAGAGGGCCTCGTCGTGCTCGTCGGCGCGACGACCGAGAACCCGTACTTCGAGGTCAACTCGGCGCTGCTGTCGCGCTGCCGCGTCTACGAGCTGCAGGCGCTCGGCGACGAGCAGGTGCTGGAGCTGCTGCGGCGCTCGCTGCACGACGAGCGCGGCATCGCCGCTCCGCCCCGGGTCGACGACGACGCGCTCGCCTTCCTCGCCCAGCGTGCCGGCGGCGACGCCCGCACCGCGCTGGCCGCGCTGGAGCTGGCCTGCGACACCGTCGGCACCGAGGGGCGGGTGAACCTGCAGGTCGCCGAGGACGCGCTCCAGCGCCGGGCGGTCCTCTACGACAAGGGCGGCGACCAGCACTACGACCTGATCAGCGCCTGGATCAAGGCGACGCGCGGCTCGGACCCGGACGCCTCGCTGCTCTACCTGGCGGGGATGCTGGAGGGCGGCGAGGACCCGCGCTTCATCGCGCGGCGGATGGTGATCCTCGCCTCCGAGGACGTCGGCAACGCCGATCCTCGTGCGCTCGAGGTGGCCGTCGCCGCCGCGCACGCGGTCGAGCACGTGGGCCTGCCGGAGTGCGCGCTCAACCTCGCCCAGGCGGCGGTGTACCTGGCGCTGGCGCCGAAGAGCAACGCCTCCTACGAGGCCATCGGCCGCGCCCGCGCCTGGGTGCGCGAGCACGGCACGCCGCTGCCGCCGTCGTACCTGCAGAGCGCGGCCTACCCAGGCGCCAAGCAACTCGGCCGGGGCGAGGGCTACGACTACCCCCACGATCACGCCGAGGGCGTCGCCGAGCAGGAGCTGCTGCCCGAGAGCGCAGCCGGTGAGCGCTTCCTCGAGCTGACCGAGCACGGCGAGGAGCGCGAGCTCAAGGAACGGCTGGAGCGGATACGCAAGGCGCGCGGTCGCTCGTAGCGGCTCGATGCTTCACAATCGCGAGCATGGAAGCCGCGATCAAGACCGCCGCAGCCCCTGAGCAGACCGCCGAGCTGGAGTCCTTCAGCCCCCTGGACGGTGAGCGCGTCGGGGCGGTGCCGACGATCACGCCCGACCAGGTGCAGGGGATCGTCGACGACGTCGCGAGCGTGCAGCCGTTCTGGGCGCAGCTGCCCCTGACCGACCGCGCCCGCGCGATGCGGCGGGCGGCGCAGGTGATCATCGACGACCTCGACGAGCTGTCGGCCCTGCTCGCGCGCGAGCAGGGCAAGCCGCGCAACGAGGCGTACGTGATGGAGCTGATCCCGTCGATCGACGCGCTGCGCTGGATCGCCGACGCGGGGCCGGGCATCCTCGCCGACGAGCGCGTCTCGCTGCCGATCTTCATGAAGCAGAAGCGCGCCCGGCTGACCTACGAGCCGCTCGGCGTCGTCGGCGTGATCGCACCCTGGAACTACCCCTGGACGATCCCCCTGTCCGAGGTCGCGATCGCGCTCATGTGCGGCAACGGCGTCGTGCTCAAGCCGGCCTCGCTGACGCCGCTCATCGGCCAGCGGATCCAAGACGTGTTCGACCGCGCCGGCCTGCCCGAGGGGCTCGTGCGCGTCGTGCACGGCGGCGGGGCGGTCGGCAACGCGCTCGTGGAGTCGAGCGCGTCCAAGATCTTCTTCACCGGCTCGGTCGACGTCGGTCGGCGCGTCGGCATCGCCTGCGCGGAGCGGCTCAAGGGCTCCGTGCTCGAGCTCGGCGGCAAGGACCCGATGATCGTCTGCGCCGACGCGAACCTCCCGAACGCGATCTCCGGCTGCCTCTGGGGCGGCTTCGCCAACGCCGGCCAGACCTGCTCGGGCATCGAGCGCGTCTACGTCGTACGCGAGGTGGCCGAGAGCTTCGTCGAGGGCGTCGTCGCGGGCGCGCGGGCGCTGAAGGTCGGCGATCCGCTCGACTGGGACACCGAGATCGGCCCGATGACCTCGGCGGAGCAGTTCGAGCTCGTCGAGGAGCTCGTCGACGACGCCGTCGCCCACGGCGCCGAGCTGCGCTGCGGCGGCCCGGTCGACGTCTCCGGCCACCCGGGCGCGAAGTTCTTCGCGCCCACCGTGCTGACCGGCGTCACGCACGACATGCGCATCATGCGCGAGGAGATCTTCGGTCCGGTGATCCCGATCGTGACCGTCGAGGACGAGGACGAGGCGATCGCGCTCGCCAACGACTCCGAGTTCGGCCTCGGCGCCTCGGTCTGGACGATGAGCCGGCCCAAGGGCGACCGCATCGCGCGGCGGATCGAGTCCGGCATGGTCTGGGTCAACGACCACATGTTCAGCCACGGGGCCTGCTCCTGTGCCTGGGGTGGCGTCAAGGAGTCCGGCCTCGGTCGTTCGCACTCGAAGTTCGGCTTCTACGAGTGCGTGAACATCAAGCAGCTCGCCTTCGAGCCGTCGCGCACGCGCAACCTCTGGTGGCACCACTACGACGAGTCGCTCGGCCAGGCGATGCACGCCTCCGCGCACCTGCTCTACGGCCGCGACGCCGATCGTCCGAAGGCGCTGCGCAAGGGCCTGCTGCCGCTGCTCAAGGTCGGCGGTCGCTCGCTGCGCCGCCGGCCGCCGCGCTAGGCCGCCCGCTCGGCGCTCGCGGCGGCGCGGGCTGAGCGCGCGGACGGGACGAACCGCAGCCGCTCGGGCAGGAACGGCATCACCGCGCGCTTGATGTACTCGGCGCCGCCCGCGACGAGCGCACGCCGCACGAAGACCGGGGGCAAGGGCGAGAAGCCGTACTCGCGGCGGATGCGGTCGGGCAGCAGCGCGATCGTGACGAAGTTGGCCGTCTCCAGCAGCGGCCGGAAGTAGAGCGGCACGGGCGGCTCGAGCACGATCGCGCGCGCCTTCTCGCGCGCCCAGTCGCTCACGTGCAGCACGTCGCCCTCGAGCATCTCACGGCGGTAGTCGTCGAGGTCGGCGAGCGTGTCCGGCATGTCCGCCTTGCGCAGGCCGAAGAGCTTGCCGACGACCTTGTAGTCCTCCCAGTAGGCGGCCTCTTGGGTGCGCGTCAGCCGCCCGACGTACTTGCGGTAGACGACCAGCCCCGAGTCCACGAGCGTGAACAGCACCCACAGCAGCAGCTCGGGATCGTCGGCGCGGTACGGCGTGCCGGCGGGGTACGCGCCCGCGGGCCGCTTGATCGTGCCCTGCACGCGCCGGTGCATCGCGCGCACGTGCTTGGTCACGCGGTCGGCGTCGGCACGCGAACCGAAGCCGATCGTGCTCATCACCTCGGCCGTGCGAGCCAGCCGGTCGTAGGGCTCGTCGAATCCGGTCGAGTGGGCCAGCAGCCCGGAGACGGCCAGCGGATGGGCCGCCTGCATCAGCAGCGCGCGCGGTCCTGCGAGCGCCAGCGCCCGCTCGCGGTGCACGCGCCGCAGCATCGAGTCGTCGCTGAAATAGCTCTCCACAGTGTCCAGGGTACGGGCCCTAGACTCTCGAGGACGATGCCTGCTCAAGCCTATGCCGGCAAGGAGTGCGTCTGCCAGCTCCGCAAGGGGATCTGCGACCAGAGCTGCGTGCAGGGGATGCTGGACACGCCGTTCTACATAGCCTGCCTGAAGCTCTCGGGCCGGCGCTGCCTGGTCGTCGGCGGCGGCGACATCGGGCTCGAGAAGGTCGAGGGCCTGCTCGCCTGCGACGGCGAGGTCGTGCTGGTCGCGCCGGACGCCATCGACCCGCTGCGCGAGCTGGCCTCCGAGGGCTCGATCCGCTGGGAGCGGCGCGAGTACCGGCCCGAGGACCTCGAGGGCACGTTCATGGTGATCGCGGCCACCGACGACACGGACGTCAACATCGGCATCTACGACGACGCCGAGCGTCGGGCGATGCTCGTCAACGTGGTCGACGTGCCGCCGCTGTGCAACTTCATCCTGCCGGCGATCATCCGCACCGGCCCGCTGGCGATCGCGATCTCGACGGCGGGCGCCTCGCCGGCACTCGCCAAGCGCATCCGCAACCAGATCGCCGACGAGTACGGCGAGCCCTACGCTCGGCTGGCGATCCTGCTCAACGAGGTGCGCGGCTGGGCCAAGGGCACGCTGCCGACCTACCAGGACCGCAAGGTCTTCTTCGAGGAGATCGTCAACGGCGAGCCCGACCCGGTCGAGTTGCTGCGCGGCGACGACGAAGCGGCGGTACGCGACCTGATCGCGGCCGCGCAGCGCACGCACACGCCGGCCTGAGCGATACGTCGCGGCGGTACGCTGCGCCCGTGGACGGCGACGCCCTCACGCACCTGGACGAGTCCGGTCGCGCCCGCATGGTCGACGTCGGCGCCAAACCGGCCACCGATCGCCGCGCCGTAGCCCGGGCCGTGGTGCGCATGTCCGCCGAGACGGCCGCGGCGGTGGCGCGTGGCGACGCGCCCAAGGGAGACGTGATCTCGACCGCCCGCATCGCCGGCATCCAGGCCGCCAAGCGCACGGCCGAGCTGATCCCGCTCTGCCATCCGCTGCCGCTGTCGTTCGTGGACGTGCGCATCGAGGTCGGCAGCGATCGCGTCGAGATCGAGACCGAGGCGCGCACGAGCGGCCAGACCGGCGTCGAGATGGAGGCGCTGACCGCCGCCTCGGTCGCCGCGCTGACCGTCTACGACATGGTCAAGGGCATCGAGCGCGGCGTCGAGATCGCCGAGGTGGTGCTGCTCGAGAAGAGCGGCGGCAAGCACGACTGGCGGCGCTCGTGAAGGCGGCGGTGGTGACGATCTCCAGCTCGCTCACCCGCGGCGAGGGCAAGGACGCGTCCGGCCCCGCGCTGGCCGAGCTGTGCGCCGCCGCCGGGCTGGAGGTGACGCAGGAGCTCGTCGGCGACGACCGCGAGCAGATCGCCGCCACGCTGCGACGCCTGGCCGACGACGAGGGCGCGCGCTTCATCTTCACCACCGGCGGCACGGGCATGACGCCCGACGACGTGACCCCGGAAGCCACCCGCGACGTGATCGACCGCGAAGCGCCCGGCTGGGCCGAGGCGATCCGCGCGGACTCGCGCCAGCACACGCCGCTCGGCATCCTCACCCGCGGCGTCTCCGGCATCCGCGGCCGCACGCTGATCGTCAACTTCCCCGGCAACCCGCCAGCGATCGCGCAGTCCTGGCCGATCGTCGAGCCGACGCTCGAGCACGCGGCCCAGACGCTCGAGCGCGGCTAGCGCCATGGCCGCGATCGAGCTCGAGCGCGTCGAGCGGCGCTACGGCGAGCGGCGAGCGCTCGCCGGGGTGAGCGTGCGCGTCGAAGAGGGGCAGACGCTCGCCGTGCTGGGCGCCAACGGCGCCGGCAAGACCACCCTGTTGCGGGTGCTGGCGACGCTCCTGCGTCCACAGGGCGGCTCGGCGCGGGTGCTCGGCGCGGAGCTGCCGCGCGAGCGCTGGAAGGTGCCCGGCAAGGTCGGCTACCTCGGCCACGACCCGCTGCTCTACCGCGAGCTGTCCGGGCGCGAGAACCTCACCTACCACGCACGCCTGCATGGGGTGGGGGCCGCGCGGGTGGAGGAGACGATCGGCGCCGTCGGGATGGAGCGCCGAGCCGACGAGCCGGTGCGCGACCTGTCGCGCGGGCTGGTGCAGCGGCTCGCCGTCGCCCGGGCCGTGCTGCACGACCCGCCGCTGCTGCTGCTCGACGAGCCACGCGCCAACCTCGATCCCGCCGCTGCCGAGCTGCTCGAGCCGCTGATCGGGTGCGCCTCGGGCCGCACGCGCGTGCTCGTGAGCCACGACGTCGACGGGGCGCTCGGGGAGTCCGACTTGGCGCTCGGACTCAAGGGCGGGCGACAACTGTTCGTGGGTGCGGCCGACGCGGCGGCGGCGCGGGAGCTGTATCGATGAGGTCGGCCGCGAGCGTCGAGCGCGACGAGGGCGGCTCACTCGACGCAGGCCCGGCGGCCAGCGTGAAGGCGCCGTCGATGCTCTCCGCCACGCGCGCGATCCTGCGCAAGGACCTCCGCCTCGAGTGGCGCACCAAGGAGTCGGTGCCGGCGATGACGCTGTTCACGCTGACCGTCTTCGTGCTGTTCCACTTCGGGCTCGACCGCGACTCGCTCGAGGGCTCGCTGGCCTCGGGCGTGCTCTGGGTGACGCTGCTGCTGGCAGCCGTGATCGGCGTCTCGCGCCTGTTCGCCACCGAGCGCGAACAGGGCGGCATCGACGCGCTGCTGCTCGCTCCCGTCGACCGCACCGCGCTGTTCCTCGCCAAGGGCGCGGCGCTGTTCCTGTTCCTCGTCTCCGTCGAGATCGTCGCCGTGCCGGCCTTCGCGCTGCTGCTGCTCGGCCCCGGCCTCGGCGGCGCGCTGCCGGAGCTGATCGCGATCCTGCTGCTCGCCGACCTCGGCATCGCCGCGGTCGGGGCGCTCGTCTCCGCGCTCGCCGCCGAGACGCGTGCGCACGAGCTGATCGTGCCGCTGCTGCTGCTGCCCCTGCTCGTGCCGGTGCTGATCGCGAGCGCCCAGGCGAGCGAGCCGTTCCTGCGCCTCCAGCAGGGTCCGGAGGACCTCGGGCGCTGGCTCGGGCTGCTCACGCTCTACGATGTCGTGTTCGTGCTGCTCTCCGTAGCGGTCTTCGACTACCTCCTCGAGGACTAGATGTACTCCAAGGGCCTCAAGCCGCTGTCCGTGGCAACCGCCGTGACGCTCACGGCGGCGCTCGCGCTCGTCTTCTTCTACGCGCCGCTGGACGCCGACCAGGGCTTCGTCCAGAAGATCTTCTACGTGCACGTGCCGATGGCGATCGTGGCGCTGTGCGGCTTCGTGGTCGGCGGCGTCTTCGCGATCAGGCACCTGCGCACCGGCGACCGCTCCTGGGACCTGCGCTCGTACGTCGCGATCCACCTCTCGATCATCCTCGGCGTCGGCGTGCTGATCACCGGCGCGATCTGGGCGCGCGCCGCCTGGGGCCACTGGTGGGTCTGGGACGAGCCGGTGCTGGTCTCGTTCCTCGTCGTGGTGCTGCTCTATTGCGTCTACTACCCGCTGCGCTTCTCGATCGAGGACCCGGACCGCCAAGCCCGCTACTCGTCGGTGTTCGCGATCGTCGCCGGCGCCTTCGTGCCGCTCAACTACGCGGCCGTACGGCTGGCCGAGTCCTTCACCCACCCGCGCGTGCTCTCGCAGACCGGTGGCAGCATGCCGGGCGAGATGCGACTGACGTTCCTGATCTCGATCCTCGCGATGGCGCTGCTGTGGGTCACGCTCTGGAAGCTCGAGCTGACCGCCAAGAACGCGTCGATGCAGCTCAAGCGGCTCAAGCGCCGACTGGCCGAGCGGCACGAGGCCGAACGCGAACCGGCGGCGATGGCCTGATGCCCGCGCTGCCCCTCGACGAGGCCGGCAAGTACGTCGCCGGCGCCTACGTGGTGCTGATCGCGCTGATCCTGATCTACGTCGCGATCATCGGCGCCAAGATCGCGCGCGTCGAGCGCGAGGTCGGCGAGTTGCTCGAGCAGGTGCCCGAGGAGGACTGATGGACGGCGCGCTGCTCGTCATCGGCGCCTCGCACAAGACCGCGCCGCTGGCGCTGCGCGAGAAGCTCGCGCTGCCCGAGGGACGCGCCGCGCGCGTGCTCGCCGAACTGACCGCCGCGCCCTCGATCCACGAGGCGGTCGCGATCTCGACCTGCAACCGCACCGAGCTCTACCTGCTCGTCGCCGACGCGGTCGAGGCCGAGAACGTGGCGCTGACGGTGCTCTCGCGCCAGGCGGACATCCGGCCCACCGAGCTGCTCGGGGCGCTCTACTCGCTGCGCGACACAGACGCCGTCAGACACCTGTTCTCGGTCACCGCCGGGCTCGACTCGATGATCGTCGGCGAGGCCGAGGTGCAGGGTCAGGTCAAGCGCTCGTACGAGCTGGCGCTGGTCGAGGGCGTGACCGGCCCGGTCACCAACCGGCTCTTCCGCGATGCGCTCGCGGCCGGCAAGCGCGCCCGCACCGAGACGGACATCAGCCGCTCCCAGGTGTCGGTCTCGTCGGTCGCGGTCAAGCTCGCGGCCGACATGCTCGGCGACCTGGCGCGACGGCGCGTGCTGATCATCGGCGCCGGCGAGAACGGCGAGCTGACGGCCCGGGCGCTGCGCGAGCGGGGCGTCGAGACGATCTTCGTCGCCAACCGCCGCCGCGACCGGGCGATCGGGCTGGCCCAGCGCTTCGGCGGCGCCGCGGTGCGCTTCGAGGACCTGCCCGGCGAGCTGGTCGAGGCGGACATCGTCGTCAGCTCCACGGGTTCGCCGCACCAGATCGTCGGCCGCGAGGAGCTCGAGCTGGTCGCCGAGGCGCGCGAGGGGCGCCCCCTGGTGCTGATCGACATCGCGGTGCCGCGCGACATCGAACCGACAGTGCGCGACCTGCCGGGCATCGCCCTCTACGACATGGACGACCTGCAGCGCGAGGTGGCGCGCAACCTCAGCGGTCGCGAGGCCGAGGCCACGCGCGCCCGCAGCGTCGTCGCCGAGGAGGCCGAGCGCTTCGACGCCTGGTTGTCCTCGCTCGACGTCGTCCCCACGATCTCGGCGTTGCGCGAGCGCGGCGAGCAGATCGTCCAGCAGGTGCTGCGCGAGAACGACTCGCGCTGGGAGTCGCTCTCGCCCGGCGACCGCGAGCGCGTCGGCGTGCTGGCGCGGGCGGTCGTGAGCCGGCTGCTGCACGAGCCGACCCTGCGCCTGAAGGGCGACGGCGACCCCTCCTACCGTCACGTGCACGCGCTGCGCGAGCTGTTCGCGCTCGACCCGGGGTTGGAGGAGTCGGCGCCGGCCGCCGAGGTCACCCAGCTCGAGTCGCGCCGCCAACGCCGCAGGTGATCCGCCTCGGCACCCGCGCGAGCGCCCTCGCGCTCACGCAGGCCCGCCACGTCGCCTCGCTGCTGGACGACGAGGTCGAGCTCGTCGAGATCACGACCTCCGGCGACCGGGGCGCGGTCGGCGACAAGGCCCGCTTCGTCAAGGAGCTCGAGCAGGCGCTGCTCGACGACCGCATCGACCTCGCCGTGCACTCCGCCAAGGACGTGCCCGCCGAGCTGCCGGACGGCTGCTCGATCGTCGGCGTCCCCGGCCGCGCCGACGCCCGCGACGCGCTCTGCCTGCCGCTCCAGGCCGCTCCCGCGACCGGCGGCTCCTCCGAGCACCCCGTGGCCGGAGCCTCGCTCGAGCAGCTGCCGGAGGGCGCCACCGTCGGCACCGCGAGCGTCCGGCGGCGCTCCCAGCTGCTCGCCCGCCGCCCCGACCTCGACGTGGGGGAGCTGCGCGGCAACGTCGACACGCGCCTGCGCAAGCTCGGCGAGGGTCGCTACGACGCGATCGTGCTCGCCGTCGCCGGCCTGGAGCGGCTGGGCCGTACCGGCGAGGGCCGGCCACTGCCGCTCGACGACCTCGTCCCCTGCCCCGGCCAGGGCTGCCTCGTGCTCGAGGCCCGCAGCGACGACGCAGCCGTCGCCGCCACGGCCGCCGCGATCATCGACCCGGGCGCCCTCCGCGCCCTGACCGCCGAGCGCGCCCTCGTCGGCGCACTCGACGCCACCTGCAACACCCCGGTCGGAGCCCTCGCGGAGGAGCACGGCGGACGCCTCCACCTCCGTGCCTACGTCGGCCTCCCCGACGGCTCCCACTGGATCGCCGACGCGCTCGACGGCGAACCCGGCGCCCCAACCGCGCTCGGCGAGCGCGTGGCCGGTCGCCTCCTCGGCGCTGGAGCACGCGAGCTGCTCGCCGAAGCCGAGGCTCGAGCAGTCGGACGCTGAGTCGACACTGGCCGCCGGCCGGGCGATGAGCGCTTCGAGAAAGCTGGAGCGCGTCCGCGGCTTCGGCGGCCGCTCGCGTACGGATAGCGTGTGCGGGCGTGGCTGACGGGATCGTCCATCTAGTCGGAGCGGGTCCCGGGGATCCGGGACTGATGACGCGGCGCTCGCTGGAGCTGATCGCGGCAGCGGACGCCGTCCTCTACGACCGATTGATCCCGGCGGACGCGCTCGGGGGCGCCCGCGAGGACGCGGAGCTGCGCTACGTCGGCAAGCAGCCGGGGGACGCGGCGATGTCGCAGGAGCAGATCAACGCGCTGCTGGTGGAGCTGGGCCTGGCGGGCAAGCGGGTGGTGCGGCTCAAGGGCGGCGATCCGTTCGTGTTCGGGCGCGGCGGCGAGGAGGCCGAGGCGCTGCGCGAGGCGGGCGTGGCGTTCGAGGTCGTGCCGGGCGTGACGTCCGGCGTGGCGGCGAGCGCGTACGCCGGCATCCCGGTGACCCATCGGGACGCGGCCTCGGCGGTCGCGTTCGTGACGGGGCACGAGGATCCGGAGAAGCCCGCGTCGGCGCTCGACTGGGACGCCCTGGCGCGCTTTCCCGGCACGCTCGTGCTCTACATGGGCGTCAAGAACCTGCCGCTGATCGCCGCGCGGCTGATGGCGGCGGGGCGGCCGGCCGAGCAGCCCGCGGCGGTCGTCGCGCGCGGGACGCTGCCGGGACAGCGCACGGTCGTCGCCACGCTCGCGGACATCGCCGAGCGGGTGCGGGACGAGGGCATACGGCCGCCGGCCATCACGCTGATCGGCGAGGTCGCCTCGCTGCGCGAGACGCTCGCCTGGGTCGAGCGGCGGCCGCTGTACGGGCAGGTCGTCGCGGTCACGCGGGCGCGAGCGCAGGCGAGCGGGCTGGCCGCCCGCCTGCGCGGGCTCGGGGCCGAGGTGGTCGAGACGCCGGCGATTCGGATCGAGCCGCGGCCGGTGCAGCTGCCGTCGCTGGAGGGGCTCGCGCTGCTGTGCTTGACGAGCCCGAACGGCGTCCGGCTGCTGTTCGACGCACTGGCGCACGCCGGGCTCGACGCGCGTGCGCTGGCCGGCACGACGGTCGCGGCGATCGGGCCGGGCACCGCGCGAGCGCTGGAGCAACGCGGGGTGCGTGCGGACGTGGTGCCGGAGAGGTTCGTGGCCGAGGGGCTGCTGGAGGCGCTCGAGGACATGCCGCTCGAAGGCCGCCGCGTGCTGGTCGCGCGCGCCGCCGAGGCGCGCGACGTGCTGCCGGACGCGCTGCGCGAACGCGGTGCCGAGGTCGAGCTGCTGCCGCTCTACGACACCGTCGCCGAGCACCTGTCCCCGGAGCAGCTGGAAGCGCTCGGGCGGGTCACCCACGTCACCTTCACCTCGTCCTCGACCGTGCGCTTCTTCCTCTCAGCCGGCGGCGAGGTGCCCGCGGAGGCGCGGGTCGTCTCGATCGGCCCGGTGACGAGCGCGACGGCGAGCGAGCATGGACTGCGTGTCGACGTCGAGGCCGAGCGCCACGACGTCGACGGGCTGGTGGAGGCGCTCGTGCGCGACGCCGCCGAGCGACAGCCCGCGTGATCGTCACGCTGCTGACCGACTACGGTCACGACGACGACTTCGTCGGGATCTGCCACGGGGTCATCCTCGGCATCCACCCCGAGGCGCGGATCGTGGACGTCACGCACGGCATCCCGCGCTACGGCGTCCGCCACGGCGCGCTCGTGCTGCGCAACGCGCTCCCGTACCTGCCGGTCGGCGTGCACGTCGCGATCGTCGACCCGCAGGTCGGGACCGAGCGGCGCGCGATCGCCGTGCGCACAGCCGACCGGCGCCTGCTCGTCGGACCGGACAACGGCCTGCTGAGCCTCGCCTGGGAGCACTGCGGCGGCGTCGACATCGCCGTCGACGTCACGCGTTCGCCCCACCGGCTCGAGCCGGTCTCGGCCACCTTCCACGGCCGCGACGTGTTCGCGCCGGTCGCGGCGCAGCTCGCCGCCGGCGCAGAGCTGCGCGACGCAGGCGACCCGCTCGACCCGGACACCCTGACCGTCCTGGAGCTGCCGCGGCCACGCAGCGAGGGCGACGCCCTCGTCGCCCACGTGCTGCTCGTGGACCGCTTCGGCAACGCCGCCCTCGACGTCGGCCACGAGGATCTCGCCGACAGCGACATCACGCTCGGTGCGACGGTCGAGCTGGTGGTCGACGAGGAGAGCTACCTCGCCACCTGCACGCAGACGTTCGCCGACGTCAGCGCCGGCGAGCTGATCGTCTACGAGGACGCCTCCCGCGCGCTGGCGATCGCGATCAACCGCGGCGACGCGGCCGCCACGCTCGGTCTCGCGCCCGACACCGAGGTCCGGCTGAGGGCCCGATGAGCACGCCGCTCGGCAGTCCGCGCGTCCACCATCGCCGCACCGGCTCGACCAACGAGCGCGCCCGTGAGCTGGCGCTGGCGAACGCGCCGCACGGCACGCTCGTGACCGCCGACGAGCAGACCGCCGGCCGGGGCCGCCAAGGGCGCAGCTGGACCGCCCCGCCCCGTTCGGCGGTGCTGATGTCGCTCGTGCTGCGCGACTTCGAGGAGGTGCTGCCGCTCGCCGCCGCCGTCGCGATCTGCGAGGCGATGCCGGTCGAGTGCGCGATCAAGTGGCCCAACGACGTCTGGGTCGAGCGACGCAAGCTCGCGGGCATCCTCGTCGAGGGACGCCCCCAGGCCGGCTGGGCGGTACTCGGGATCGGCCTCAACGTGACCGCCGAGGCGTTCCCCGAAGAGCTCGCCGCGATCGCCACCTCGCTGCGGCTCGCGGGTGTCGAGACCGACGTCGAGACCGTGCTCGACGCCATGCTCGCCGCGCTGGGCAGATGGCTCGTCGCGCCCACGGCCGAGGTGCTCGCCGCGTGGCGCGAGCGCGACGCCCTGCGCGGCCAGCCGGTGCGCTGGGCCGACGGCGAGGGCACCGCCGCGGGCGTGGACGAGACCGGTGCGCTGCTGGTGGAGACCGCGGGCGGACGCGTCACGCTCGGCGCCGGCGAGGTGCACCTGCTGCGCTGAGGCAACTCGTCAAGCCGTAGGTCCGGCGCTGCTTGCGGAGGGCGCCAACAGCGTGCGGCAGCGCGCGGCACGGGCGGTCACGAGCTCCAGGAGCCTGCTCGGCAGATCACGTCCCAACGCGACGACGTCGGGAGCCTCGACGGCGTCCGCGAAGGCGGCGGGCGCGACGGTGGCCAGCTCCTTCGCGCGATCCACCAGCGCGTCGGCATCGAGGCCGAGCTCGCGAGCGGCGACAGGCCAGGTGTGGCGCTGGAGGGACACCCTGTAGTCGCCGCCGATCTTCATCGCGTAGCGGAGCTTGCGCTCGTGGATGCCGTATGGCAGTGCGGAGGCGATGTCGTGGAGCGGAGCGAAGCGGACCTGGTCTCCGGCGAGCAGCAGGGAGTAGTTCTTCGCGTGCGCGTCGGTGCCGCCGATCAGCCAGTTCCAGATCAGCCCATCGGCGAAGCGCCAGACGGCGCGCTCGGCGACGGTGGAGGGCATCGCGTCACGGAGCAGCTGGGCGATCTGCGCCGCCCGCGGGCCGCCCTCGTTCTGGTACTTGCGACTCGGGGGCACCCCCAGCGCCTGGCAGAGATCCTCCTGATGGACGCGTGCGATCTCACCGTCGGGCGCCTCGCGGCGGTCGTAGCGGGCGACCACGACGGCCGTCTCGTCACCGAACCGCGAGACGGTGGTGTGAGCGGCAAGCAGGCCGGCGCGGCGCGCGGCATCGAGGCAGAGGTGTCGTTGAGGTCATGGTCGTCGAGGCCGCTGAGCGCCGGCTTGAGGATGTGCGTGGTGGGCGTCGAGCCCGAGGGAACGCCCCAACGTCCGTCCTGGAAGAGCAGTGCCGTCTTGGCCTGCGCGCCGGCGAGGCTGAACTGGCCGGTGAACGAACGGCCCAGCCATGCGGTCGAGTCCTCGCGCAGCTCCCGCAGCCGCTCGGCCACGTCATCGCCGCCGAGCCACGCGACGTCGCCCGATCGTCCCAGCACCCGGTCGACCTGCTCGGGCACCGCGAAGCGGACCGCGCCGGCGCAGTCCTCGCCGATCGAGGTGGCCAGCAGCGAGAAGGGCGAGGACGGCGAGACGTGGAACTCGCGGGCCCAGCGTCGCAGGACCGCGTCGTTGTCGGGCAGCAGGCCCCACAGCCACGGCGTCACGCTCAGATCGGGATGCGACGGGACCTGGATCGGCATCGAGAGAGACAGCGGCGTGCAGCCGGGCCGCCGCCGGTACTCATCGCTGTAGTCGAACCGCAGCCTGCCCCCGCGCAGGCGGCTCACCGTCCCGGCGACGAGTCGTCGCAAGACGACCAGCAGCGAATCGGTCATCGCTCGCGGTAGTCGTCCAGCAGGGCGTCCAAGTCGACCGACGCGCCACTCGCCGGCTCACCGGCGCCGGCGTCCGCACCGCACTCGTCGACGTCGAGACGAAGCTCGAGCGCGTCGAGCAGGCGGAGCACGAGCGCGAGCTCGGCGGTCGGCTTTCCCGCCTCGAACTCGCTGATCCATTGCCTGGAGACGCGAGCCCGGATCGCCAGCTCGGCCTGGCTGAGCCCAAGGCCCTGGCGCCGGCCGCGGGCGGTGGCGGCGAACTCGCGTATCGAGCCGATCCGGGCGGACATGATGTCACCGTACGCTTACATCACAGTAATGTCAACGTACGGCGACAATATGAAGGTGTCGCCGTACGCATTCAGGACTGCACTGTCGCCGTACGACGACGATCGTCCATCGCGGAGGCGACAGGCAGCTGCGCTAGGCAGCCTGGTCCTGCACGTCGCCCGAGCCGGGCTCGTCGCCTGTCTGGTCATCGCCCTTGGCGCTCGGGGAGGAGCCGTCGCCATCGTCGTCGTCCCCGCCGGTGTCGGGCGCGTCGTCGAGCGACCGCGTCGCGCTCGTCGGTGTCCTGCTCGTCGACGGCGTCGTGCTCGCCGGTGTCGTCGTCGTCCAGATCGTCGTCGTCATCGTCGTCGACGTCCCGCGCCGCGCCGCGCTTGGCCCGCACTTGGCGCTTCTTGCCCTGCTGGGTCTGCGCGTCTGCGTCGGCACCCTTCTTGCGGCGCCGCCGGCCACCCCTCCGGCGCTTGCCCTTGGGGAAGTTGCGCAACAGCTCGCGCGCGAGCGCGGAGGGCTTGCGGGCCAGCCGCATGCGCGCGCCGTCGAGCACCTGCTGCGCCTCGGGCGTGTGCGCAAGCGCGGCGGCGAGCAGCGCGGCGGACAGGCGCCGGTCGTGCTTGCGGGCGGCCTGGACCAGCCGGCGTGCGTTGCGCGCGTGTGCCTGACCGGACGAGTTGACGAGCAGGCCGAGCAGGCGCTTGGTCTCCGGCCAGCGCTGGACGGCGTACTCCTCGTGCACCTCGCGGCTGTACTCGGCCAGGTGCCAGAGCCAGCGGGCGGCCTGATCGCGCCGGCCGATCTGACGCTCTGACAGGGCCTGCAGCAGCACCTTGACGCCCTCGCGGCGCTCCTCGCGCGCCCAGCCGCCGACGATCTCGACCGCCTCGTCGAAGGCCTCCGGGTCGCGCAGCGCGCCGACCTCGCCAAGCGCCCGCAGGCGCAGTTGCGAGTTGCGGTTGCGCTTGAGGCATGTGAGCAGGAACTGACGCCGCAGCTCGCCGGTCGAGTCGAAGTGCAGCATCGCCTTCGCGCGGCGCCAGTTGTTCGAGGCCACACGCGCGCCGGCGAGCATCGCCCACGCCTGCTGCTGGCCCCAGCTCAGGTGCTCGACGGCCATCCGCCACAGCTCGCGCTCGAAGACCTGTGCCCGCCGCTCCTCGTCGGCCGTCACCGGCACCACGCGGCGCTCGACCCGCAGCCGGCGGCCGCGGCCGCGGCGCACCGGGCCGACGACGATCGCGCCGCCGCGGTAGACGTCGCGGTCGAGCAGCGAGTGCAGCGTCACGACCGGGTCGTCGTTCGGCGTGGCCGGGTGGACGAAGTCCACGACGATGCCCGCCTCCTTGCCCGGCGTGCGGCGGGTGACGCGCCCGACGCGCTGCTGGTAGATGCGCTTCGAGGCGGTCGGCGCGAGGTGCATGCAGACGGTCGCGCGCGGCGAGTTCCAGCCCTCGGCGAGCAGCTGCGCGTTGACGAGCACGTCGATCTCGCCGCGCTCGTAGGCCGCGAGGATGCGCGTCAGTTCGCGCTTGGGCGTCTCGCCCGACACCGCCTTGGCCTTCATGCCGGCGTCCTGGAAGGCGAGCGCGACGTTGTGCGCGTGCTTGACCCCAGCCGAGTACACGACGCCCGGCAGATCGCGGAAGCGAACCTTGTAGAGATCGGCGATCGCCACGTTGAAGGGCGTCTGGTCGAGCAGCGCGGCCAGCTCTTCCTGGTCGAAGTCCTGGTCGACCTCGCCGCGGCGCAGCGGCACCTTCGAGATCGAGCGCACGCCGACGCCCGGCGGGATGCGCACGCAGCGCAGCGGCGCGATCACCCCGCGGCGCGCGGCCTGGGCGAGGTCGAAGCGCGAGGTCTGCGTCGGGAAGAGGTCGGTGACGTGGCGCGCGATCAGCGCGCCGGTGGCGGTCATGCCGACGAACACCGGGCCGAGCCACTGGCGGATCGAGGCGCTCGTCTTCTCGCCCAGCGCCGTGTGGGCCTCGTCGCAGATGACGATCGTGTACGCGTCCGAGATCTTGCCCGCGTTGCGCACGAACCACTGGTAGGTCTCGACGGTCACCGGACCGCCCGCCTTCGGCTCGCTCTTGTCGTTGAGCAGCGGCGGGGCGATGCGGTTCTTGTAGCCGCGCTCGCGCAGCTCGCCGAGGAATTGGTCGACGAGGTTGCGGCGGTGGGTGAGGATCAGCACGCCGCCGGTGCGCGAGGCCTCGACGAAGCCGAGCGCGGCGACGGTCTTGCCGGCGCCGGTGGCGTGCTCGAACCAGAAGCGACGGTCGGCGCCCGGGTCGTTGAGGTCGGCCTCGGGGACGACCTCCTCGTCCTCGGCCTCCTCGGCGGCGTCCCAGTCGAGCGGCTCCTCCTCTGTCGAGCTCGTCGCCCTCGATCTCGACCTCGCCCGACGGCAGCTCCTCGACCTCTCCGTTCGTCTCGGCAGGTGCCGCCGGGGCGGACGCGGTGCCCTCGCGACCCTCGTCGAGCACCTCGGCGGTGAGCGCGATCAGCGTGCCGGAGAGCGCGTCGACCTGGTGCGCGGAGAGCGTCGTGCCGTCGGCGAGATGCGGCGTCGTCCTCGTTGAGCAGCCGCTCGAGCCCGAGGATCAGCGAGTAGTCGCGACGCCACTCCAGCGACGGCTCGTCGCGGCCGGCGTCCAGCTCGGCCAGCGCGTGGTCGAGCGCGGCACGGCGCGCCGTGCCCTCGGCGAGCGCGGTGTCGTGATCCTCCCCTTCGAGCACGAAGGGCTCGCGGGCGAAGTTCTCGGCCCGCTTGAGGTCGTCGCCGGAGACCGGCGCGGATTCGACCATGGAACTGGTGTCGGCCACGGTAGGCGTTCTCGTAGAAAGAGACGGGCCGAGCTGTCGCGGCGGAAGACGGTCCGTCGCGGGGTCAGCGAGGTCCGCCCGTCGAAGTCGCCGCTCTCAGTCCAAATCCGCGAGCGGCGGGGGGTAACGCCGCGTCCCCTGGGACCAACGGCGTGCGTCCTATTACAGCACACGACCGGGCAAACGTCCTCTGCCAGTCTGTAGGTCGCCGATGCGCCGTCTCGTGCTCCCTCTCGCCGTCGCCGTGCTGCTGGCCGGATGCAGCTCCGACGACTCGACGCCGCAGAGCGCCGCGCGGCCCGCGGCGGACCTGCGCGCGCTCGCCGGGGCACCAGCGCCCTTGGCCGCGCTGCACGACCAGGCCAACGAGCTCCTGGACGGTGGCGTCGACGCGTTCGACGCTCGCCTCGACGAGCTGCGCGGCCATCCGATCGTCGTCAACAAGTGGGGCTCGTGGTGCGGGCCGTGCCGGGCCGAGCTGCCGTACTTCCAGCGCCAGTCGGTCGCGCACGGCAAGCGGATCGCGTTCCTCGGCGTGGACGCGGTCGACTCCGACGGCGGGGCGCGCGAGCTGATGGACAAGCTGCCCGTCAGCTACCCGAGCTACAAGGACCCCGAGCAGTCGATCTCGGCCGCGTTCAACGGCGTCCAGGCGACCCCGGTGACCGCCTTCTACGACGCACGGGGCGAGCTCGTCTACACCCATCAGGGGGCCTACCAGGACGAGTCCAAGCTGGCGCGCGACATCCGCCGGTACGCTCGCTGACTCGTTGGAGGTTCGCGAGGCACAGACGCAGGTCGAGCTCGACGCGGCGCTCGCGCTGCGCGAGCGGGTGTTCTGCGGCGAGCAGGGCGTCACCCCGGCCGCCGACCGCGACGGGCGCGACGACGAGGCGACCCACGTCGTGGCGATCGAGGACGGACGCGTGGCCGGGACCTGCCGCCTGCTGCTGCGCGGCGCGGTGGCCAGACTCGGCCGCCTGGCCGTCGAGCGCGAGCGGCGCGGGCGCGGCATCGGCCGGGCGATCCTGGTCGAGGCCGACCAGCTCGCGCGAGCGCTCGGCGCGAGCCGCATCACGCTGCATGCGCAGACGTACGCGATCGAGCTGTACCTCGCCGACGGCTACGTCGAGCGCGGACCCGCCTTCATGGAAGAGGGCATCGAGCACGTCTCGATGGAGAAGCGGCTCGATGCCTGAGCTGCGCATCGATCCGCTCACGGGTCTGCGCACGATCATCGCCGGCGACCGCGAGGGGCGGCCGGGAGCGTTCATCGAGCCGGCCCCGCGCCCGCCGATCGACCCCGTCGACGATCCGTTCGCGCCCGGCAACGAGGAGCAGACGCCGCCGGAGCTGCAGCGACAGGCGGCCGGCGGCGATTGGGCGGTGCGGGCGGTCCCGAACCGCTACCCGGCGCTGTCGGGCGCGGGCGAGGCGAGCGGGGACCCGCTCGGATCGGGCCGCGGCGAGCCCGACCTGTTCGCGAGTCAGCCGGCGACCGGCGGGCACGAGGTGATCGTCAACGCACCCGCGTCGGTCTGGTCGCTGGCCGAGTTGGAGGCCGAACAGGTCGAGGCCGCGATGGGCCTCTGGCGCGAGCGCTCGCGGGCGCACGCGAGCGCCGCCTACACGCACCTGCTCGTCAACGAGGGGCGCGACGCGGGAGCGTCGCTGCCGCACACGCACGCACAGCTGTACGCACTGCCGTTCGTGCCCGCCGCGGTGGCGCGCGAGCGCGAGCGCTTCACGGCGTACTCGGATCGGACCCAGGGTCGCAACCTGCTCGAGGACCTGACCCAGCAGGAGGTGCGCAACCGCGAGCGGATCGTGGCCGTCGACGACGAGGCCGTGGCGCTCTGCCCGTTCGCCGCGCGGGTGCCGTTCCACTTCCAGATCGTGCCGCGCGAACCGCGTGCCCGCTTCGCCGACGACGGCCCGCTGGGGGCGCGCCTGCTGCACGCGACGCTACGGCGGCTGCAGACGGCGCTCGGCGGCCTGCCGCCACTCAACCTGTGGGTGCGCACCGCCCCGCGCGACGCCGAGCGCTTCTGCTGGCACATCGAGGTGCTGCCACGGCTGGCGCAGCTCGCCGGGCTCGAGCTCGGCACCGGCGTGTACCTCAACGTGCTGCCGCCCGAGCGCGCCGCCGAGCGGCTGCGCGCCGCCACGGCCGGCTGACCGCACTCGCGCTCGCCTCGCGTGGTCGCCGCCCGATGATCCCGCTCGCGCTCGCGATCAGCGCCTCCGTCGCCGTCGGCGTCGGGGCCGAGCACCGCTACGGGGACGCCGCGCTGCGGGCCGTCGGGCGGCTGCTGCGGCTGGTGCTGTGGGTCGCGGTGCCGTTCGTGGCCTTCGTCAACCTCAACGCGCTCGAGCTCGAGGTGAAGGTGGGCGCCGGCATCGCCTACGGCTGGATCGCGCTCGCCTGCTGCATGACGCTCGCCTACGTCGTCGGCAAGCACGTGCTGCAGCTGCCGCGGCCCTCGACGGGGGCGCTGATGCTCTCCTCGACGATCGCCAACACCGGCTACCTCGGGCTGCCGCTGACGGTCGCCCTGTTCGGCCGCGACCAGCTGCCCAGCGGCATCGCCTACGACACGCTCGTCAGCGCCGTGAGCCTGGTCACGGTCGGCTTCTCGGTCGCGGCGGCGTTCGGCACCGTCGCCTCGCGCCCACGCGAACGCGCGGTCGCGTTCCTCGTACGCAACCCGCCGCTGTGGGCGACGGCGGCGGCCTTCGTCGCGCCGCACGCGCTGGCGCCGCAGTGGCTGATCGACGCCTCCCAGGGCGTGGTGCTGGCGATCGTGCCGCTCGGCTTCTTCGCCGTCGGCGTGACGCTCGCGCACGTGGCCGAGGAGGGGATGCTGCCCTTCCCGCCGCCGCTGACGCCGCCCGTCGCCGTCGGCGTGGCGATCAAGGTGCTGGTCGCCCCGGCGATCGTGCTCGCGCTCTCGACGCTGGTGCTGAAGGTGCCCGACCCGTACGTCTCCCAGGCGGCGATGGCGAGTGGCATCAACGGCCTGGCGGTGGCGCAGGAGTACGGCCTCGATCGCCAGCTCGTGGCGGCCCTGATCGCCTGGACCACGGCGATCACCTTGGTGTGGGGACTCGTGGTCGCGCTCGTGTAGCGTGCCGCGCTCGATGCCGCCCTCCCCCCGTGCGATCCCGCAGTTCGCCGCCGAGCCGCCGCAGGAGCCGTTGCCCTACGGCCGCTGGGAGGAGGCCCTCGCCGGCCACTTCCTCGACCGTGCCCGCGAGACGACCGACTCCGAGCCGGGCGTGCTGGTCTGGTTTCCCGACCGGACGTGGAGCGGCCGGACCTACGTGCCGGTGACGGCGCCGACCGCCGACGGTGGCGAGGTGTTCGGCTACGTCTCCTACACCCGCGAGCACGAGGGCGCGCAGGCCGTCGCCTTCGAAGCCGTCGCCGACTACACCGACGAGACCGCGGCCGAGAATCCGGACTGGACGCTCGACCTCTCCGACCAGGAGATCGGCCACTGGCGCGGGCCGCAGGGCCGGCGCGGCGTGATCACGCTCGTCTGGGGCGTGGCGATGGTTCCCAACGGCGCTGCGGCCACGGTCGAGCTGGGGCCGACCACCACAGACCAGTGCGAGCTGGTCGACGACCGCTTCACGCTGATCTCGCTCGACGCCTACACCGGCGACTACGTCGAGGTGCGCCTGTTCGGCGCTCGCGGCGCCGAACTCGCGCGCGAATCGCTGTACGAGGACGACTGATCGCGCTACGTTGCCGGAGGCCATGGCGTCCGGCGATCGCTGCGTGTCGTTGAAGTTCGGTGAGCTTGCGCTCAAGAAGCGCAACCGCGGCCGCTTCGTGGACGCCCTCGTCGCCAACCTGCAGCGGCTGACCTCCGACCTGCCGCGCGTGGCCGTCGAGCGGCGCGGCGGGGTGCTGATCGCGCGGGCCGAGGGCGAGGCCGCGCAGACCGAGCTCGAGCGGCGGTGCCAGGACCTGATCGGGCTCAGCGTCGTGCAGCCGGCGGTGCGCTGCGAGCGCGACGCGAGTGCGATCGCCGCGACGGCGATCGAGCTGCTGCACGGCCGGGCGGGCGAGAGCTTCGCCGTGCGCTCGCGCCGGCGCGACAAGACCTTCCCGCTGCGCTCCACAGAGCTGGACTGGATCGTCGGCGACGCGGTCAGACGCGAGCTCGGGCTGCGCGTGGACCTCGACGCACCCGAGCTCGAGCTGTCGATCGAGGTCGATCCGAGCGAGGTGCTCGTCTCCGCCGAGCGCCTGCCGGCGCCGGGCGGGCTGCCGGTCGGCTCGAGCGGGCGCGCACTGGTGCTGCTGTCGGGCGGCTACGACTCGCCGGTCGCAGCGCACCGCATGCTCAGACGCGGCCTGCGCTGCGACTTCGTGCACTTCAGCGGCCAGCCGTTCACCGGACCCGAGTCGATCTACAAGGCCTTCGCGCTGGCCGCCCGGCTCGACCGCTTCCAGGGCGGCTCGCGCCTGTTCGTCGTGCCGTTCGGCTTCGCGCAGCGGCGCCTGGCGAGCGCCGGCGCCGGCAAGCTGCAGGTGCTGTCCCAGCGGCGGCTGATGGTGCGCGTGGCGTCCGAGCTCGGTCGTCGCGAGCGTGCCGACGCGCTCGTGACGGGGGACTCCCTGGGCCAGGTGGCCAGCCAGACGGTCCAGAACATGGGCGTCGTCGAGGACGCCAGCGAGCTGCTCGTGCTGCGCCCGCTGGTGGCCCACGACAAGTCCGAGATCATCGCCGCGGCGCGGACGCTCGGCACCTACGAGATCTCCACGATGCCCGACGAGGACTGCTGTCAGTTGTTCGCCTCGAAGCTCGTGGTCACGCGCGGCGACCCGGAGCGGCTGCGACGCATCGAACGCACCGCCGACGTGGCCGAGCTGGTCGACGGGCTCGTCGAGAGCGCCGAGCTGCTCGAGCCCCGCCACGAGCGCTCGCTCATGACGCCCGAGCTCGTCGGCGCGACAGGCTGAACGCGAACGGCGCCGTGCCGGGGCGAGCTACGCTTCGCTCAGCGAGCCCCGATAGCTCAGTCGGATAGAGCGATCCCCTCCTAAGGGATAGGCCGCAGGTTCGAATCCTGCTCGGGGCACTGAGGCAGTCGCAAAAGGTCGCTGTTCGTATGGTCTTCTTTGACTGGACGGTGGCTGTGCCCATAGGGTCGCGGCTTGCCGATCGGACGGACCGCCGTCACCCTGCTCGCAGGCGCGCTCGCCTTCCTGCCGAGCTCCCTGCTCGCGTCCAGCGCGCGGGCGGACAGCCTGGTGTTCGAGGACACGCGACCGATCGCGCTGACCTGGGACCAGGCGACCCACGGGATCGAGGTCCGCGTCTGCAACGTGGGCGCGCAGGCGGTGCTCGAGCCGCGGGCGTCGCTGATCGGCTTCGGCTTCGTGCGCAACGGGCACGCGCTCTCCGACGACCGCGTCTGGCTCGACCCCGAGGCCCCCAAGGCCCTTGCGGCCGGGACGTGCGGCGACCTGCTCGTGCAGACGAAGGACTTCGACGACGTCGACGGCGGCGCGTACGCCGGGCGACTGGTCGTGCTCGCCGCCGGCGCGGGACGGGTCGAGCGGGCGATCACGGTCACCCGGCAGGAGGCCGAGCCGGTGACCGCCGTCGCCGGCGACAGCGTCTCGATGACCGCCAAGCGGCCCTGGCCCTGGGCGAGCGCCTCGCTCGACGACGACGGCCGGCTGCCCTTGAAGGGCGCGCCGGACGGCAAGGAGCTGGGCGAGCCGAAGACGCCGCTGGGGCTCGTCAGCAAGGGGGTGGACGTCGGCAGCGTGTACGCGGCCGGAGCCACCGAGCCGGTGCCCGGCAAGGGCTACGGAGTGCTCCCGATCGAGGTCGAGGGCATCGACCACGTCGGGGACTACAGCGGCACGCTGAACCTCGCGAAGAGCGGCGCCAAGGAACAGCCGGTCAAGCTGGCGATCAGCGTCACGGACGCTTGGTGGTGTCCGCTGATCGTCGTCGTGCTCGGTGCACTCGCCTCCTGGCTCGGCCAGCTGTGGCTTCGCCGCTGCCGGGTGCGACGCAAGCTCTACAAGCGGCTCGGCGCGCTCTACGCGGCCTACGCCGAGGCGGCGGACGACTTCCACATCCTGCGTCCGGACTCCGAGCGAATCGAGGGTCCGTCCGACGACGCGATCGCGAAGTACGTGCAGGACGTCGTGGACGCGATCGACGTGGACATGCGCAGCAGCATGTACTTCGACGCCTCCAGCGACGCGTACAAGGCGATCGTCGAGGCGATCGAGCAGGCCGAGGACGACGCCCGGTTCCTTGGCTCCGAGGAGGGCCTCAGCCGGCGGCTCGTCGCGCTGCGAAGGGCGCTTGCGGAGCTGCCTGCGTTTCCCGCTCGGCGCGAGCCGGCGCTCGTCGCGGCCGCCAAGGCGGTCGAGTCGAAGGGCGAGCTCGCCGTCGGCGAGGCGCTGGCCCGAGGCAAGCTCGCCGGCGAGTACGTCGGGCTGATCGGCACGTTCAAGGCCCTGATGCAGCGCCTGGCGCTGCTGGAGCAGTGGGCGCAGCGGCTGCGGGCTCATGCACGCGCCAATCCGGGCGCCTGGACGGATGCCGACCTCGAGCTCTTGGCCGAAGGCTCCTCGAAGATCGCGGAGGCGGAGCACGGGCTCTTCTACGCCACCGACGCGGCGGACCTCGAGCGACTGGACGCGGATCACGACCTCGGCGCCGCCCATGGCGCCCTCGCGGTGGTCGGCGATCGCCACGACGTCCCGCTGGAACCGGAGGAAGAAGAAGAAGACGAGGACGAGCCGCAGGTCCGGACGCTGGGCTTCCATGCGCAGGCCGTCGAGCGGCGTGGGGGCGCCGGGCTCGACGCCGGGGATCCGCTGGGCTTCGCCAGGAGCTTGAAGGTCCGCGCGGCTCGAGCTCCGCTGCTGGGCAAGACGCTCGGCATGCTGGCGGACTGGCTCACGCTCGGCCTGGCCGCGGCGGCCACGATCGTGGCCGCGCTGGTGGCCGTCTACTTCGGCAAGTCGTGGGGCACGACGGGCGACTACCTGGCGTTGTTCTTCGGCGCCACCACCGCGCAGGCGCTCGCCACTACGCTCAGCGACACGGTCTCGAAGATGGCCCTCGGCACGCGCACCTCCAGGCTGCTCGCAGCGCCGCGACCCGCGGTGGCGAAGGCCGAGGCCACGCCCGACGCCTAGCATTGCGCACGTGGAGGAGCCGCCCTCGATCACGTTCACGGGGGCAGCGCTCGACCGCGCGCCCGTCCAGCGCCGCAGGAGCGAGTGGCTGACCGAGCAGCTGCGCGACGAGCGTGCCGGCACGCTGCTCGTCTCCGATCGGGGCGTGCGGGTGGAGCGCGACAGGGATGGCGCCCGCCTGCTGCTGGCGCCGCCCGCGGAGCTCCAGGGCGAGCCGCTGCTACTGGGTCTCGGCGACGGCGGGCGGCCGCTGTTCGCACTCGACGTCAGCGACGTCGACGGGAACGGGCTGCCCGGAGTGGCGCTCGGCCTGCGCGAGCTGGCGACCGAGCTGCCCGCGCACGAGCTCGGTCTCGTCGCCTACGCCGCGGCGCTGCTGAACTGGCACCGCCGGCACGGCTTCTGCGCCGTCTGCGGCCACGCCACCGAGATCGCCGACGGCGGCCACGAGCGCCGCTGCCCGGCCTGCGGCGCACATCACTTCCCGCGCACCGATCCGGTCGTGATCATGCGCGTCACGCGCGGGGACCAGCTCCTGCTCGGCCACAAGCCGGAGTGGCCGGCACGGCGCTACTCGGTCCTGGCGGGCTTCGTCGAGCCCGGCGAGACGCTCGAGCAGGCGGTCCGGCGCGAGGTGCTCGAGGAGTCCGGCATCGAGGTCGAGGACGTCCGCTACGTGGCCTCCCAGCCCTGGCCGTTTCCCAGCTCGCTGATGCTGGGCTTCGAGGCCACGGCGCTGCCGGGCCGCGAGCCGGCTGTCGGCGACGAGGAGCTGGAGGACGTGCGCTGGTTCTCCCGCGAGCAGGTGCGGGCCGCCGCTCGAGGCGAGGGCGAGCTGCTGCTGCCGCCCGCGTTCTCGATCGCCCGCCAGCTGATCGACCGCTGGCTGTAGCCGGCTAGCGGTCGGGACGGTCCGGGTAGACGTCGTCGATCGTCGCCAGCGGCGTGTAGGGGGCGCCGTCGATCGCGGCGGAGATGGCCTCGGGCCCGCCGGCGAGCCGGTCGAGCACGCTGACCACGCCGGCGATCGTCAGGCCCTCCTCGCGGATGCGCTCGATCGCGGCGATCGTCGAGCTGCCGGTGGTGACCACGTCCTCGACCACCAGGCAGCGCTCGCCCGCGTCGAGCGGCGGCCCCTCGATCCAGCGTTGCAGTCCGTGGTCCTTGCGCTCCTTGCGCACGAAGAAGCCCTTCACCGGCGCACCGCCGGCGAGCGCGGCGCAGGCGACCGGGTCCGCCCCCATCGTCAGGCCGCCGACCGCCGTCGCGCCGACCCGCTGGGCCTCGGCAGCGACCAACTCGCCGAGCGCGCGGAAGCCGTCGGGCAGCAGGATCGCGCGCTTGGCGTCGACGTAGTACTGCGCGGTGCGACCGCTCGTGAGCGTGACCTCGCCGATCACGAGCGCGTGCTCGCGCAGCGCAGCGACGAGCCGCTCGCGGGCGCTCTCAGCCATCGAGCGAAGAACCGTCGTTCCGGGTTAGGGATGCCATGCGCGTGCCGATAGTAATGGCGTGGGCACCTTGATCCGGCTGATGGCGATCGTGGCATCCGCGATCGTGGCGCTCGGCTTCGTCACGTTCGCCGTCGAAGAACTCCACGAGGGTTCGCAGACCCAGCAGCAAGCGCTGTCGAACGAGCTCGAGGGACGCACGGGGTCCTCGGTCGCGGCGAGCACCCTCCCAGTCGGCGAGGAGGCACGCGAGCAGCAGCACGGCACGCTGCGCGAGGCGATCGACGACGCCAACGACGTGCTGCTCGATCCCTTCGACGGCCTGGTCGACTCGACCAACGCCTGGGTCCGGCACGGGGTGCCGACGCTGCTGGGACTGCTGCTCTACGGCGTCGGTCTCGGCATGCTGGCCAACTTCCTGCCCAAGCAGCGCCACGTCGGTGGCGACTGGCGCACCGCCTGACGCTCCGCTAGCCTGACTCCCGCAACATCCCGTGCAAGCGGGTGTCTCGAGAGATCAGAACCACGAACGAAGCGCCGAGTCTTCGTGCTCCCAGCACGAAGAGCGGGGGAACCACGTTCCTGGGGCGAATCGCGGTCCAAGCACCGCGTAGCGCAGTTCCGGCGCGAGCCCGTCAGCTAACCCCGTAGGCAGGAAGGGAACCCAAGCTGATGACCACCGCTCGCCGGGATCTGGCAGCCCACGACCTTTGGGAGCACTCGCTCGAACGTTCCCGCCGACGCCGCGTGCTCGCGGCCCAAGCCCGCCGCGACATCGGCAGGCGCAAGGGCATCTCGGCGGCGATGGCGACCGCGATGCTCGCCAGCACCGGGGCGCCCCTGGCGTTCGCCGCCACCGCAGGCGCTGCCCGCCAGGCGGTCGCCACCGCCTCGCCGGCGAATCGCGCGATCGAGGTCAAGGAGGGCGGCCTGCCGCTGAAGCTCGGCAGCCACGGCGAGCTCGTGGCCCACGTGCAGCGCGCGCTCGGCGTCGGCACCGACGGCGTCTTCGGCCCCGAGACGGACGCCGCCGTGCGCCGCTACCAGTATGCGGCCAAGCTGGCCGTGGACGGCGTCGTCGGGCCGCTGACCTGGTCCTCGCTGTTCGCCGCCGGCAGCGGTCAGGCGAGCGGCGTCGGGGGCGACGTCGGGCAGGACGTCAAGGACGCGCTCGCGAGCACGCTCGAGTCGCAGGGCGTCGCTCACGCCGGCGCACCGGCCGCGGGGAGCGGCGAGCTGCGGGCCGTGGCCGACGACGGAGCGTCCCCTGGCCGCGACGACGCCACGGGCAGCGACGACCTCCCCGTCGGAGACGACGGCACGGGAGCTCCGGCCGACGCCACCGCGCCGACGGGAAGCGACGGCGGCGAGGCCGGCGGTGGGCAGGCGCCCGACGCCGACGACCAGCACCAGCCGGCGGCCGAGCAACCCGCTCAGCCGCAGCCGCTCCCGGGCACGAAGGTCGGTGGCAACTGCAGCTCGGCCACGCTCGCCGCGCCGGTCAAGGGCGTGCAGACCTCGCCCTACGGCATGCGCTGGGGCCGGATGCACGAGGGAGTCGACATCGGCGCCGCCTCCGGCACCCCCGTGCGTGCGGCCGCCTGCGGCACGGTGACCGTGCGCGGCCAACAGAGCGGCTACGGGAATATCATCTGCATCACGCACACGAGCTCGTTCGCCACCTGCTACGCACATCTGTCGGGCTTCGCGGTCAACAGCGGCCAGCGGGTCGAGGTCGGCCAGACGATCGGCTACGTCGGCTGTACCGGCAACTGCACCGGTCCGCACCTGCACTTCGAGACGCGCGTCGGCGGCCAGGCGCAGGACCCGCGCCGCTACCTCGGTGGTGCGGCGATTCCGGGCAAGTCGAGCGCCAGCGCAGCCAAGGCCGGCGCCGGCACGGCCCCGAAGACGACCCGCGCCTCCGTCCGCCGCAGCGTCGAGCGGGCCAACGCCGCCTGGAGCGGCGGCAGTACCAAGTCCTCGGGAGGCGCAGCACTGAACCCGAAGCGCGCGGCCGCGACCCCGATCCCGGCCGAGACCGCGCACGCCGCCCTCGCCCCGGCCGACGCGGCAGCCGCCCCTGCTCCGGTGCAAGCGACGCCCGTCCCCTCGCCCGCAGCTCCGGCGCCTGCCGCCGAGGCGACCCCGGTCGCGGCGACCCCTGCGCCTGCTCCAACCGAGACCGCGCCGGTCCAAGCAGCACCGGCGCAGCCCGCGCCCGAGGCGGCAGCTCCGGTGGAAGCGGCCCCGGTCCAGCCCGCGCCGACCGACGCGGCACCGGTCCAGGCGACGCCGGCGCCGGCCCCCATCGAAGCTGCACCCGTGCAACCGGCCCCGACTCCCGCGCCCGTCGAGGCGACGCCGGTGCAGGCGGCTCCGGTCCAAGCGCCGGTCCAAGCCGCCCCGGTCCAGCCCGCGCCGACCGACGCGGCACCCGTTCAGGCGATCCCGGCGCCCGCACCCGTCGAAGCACAACCGGCCCCGACTCCCGCGCCGGCCGGGACTACGGCTGCGCCGGCCCCGGTCGAGACCGCCCCGCAGGAGGCGGCGCCGACCGCGCCCTAGGGGGTCGCCCTACCGGTACAGGTAGATGGGATCCCCGATGTCGATCCAGTCGTAGATCTGGCGCGCGTTGGGGATCGGCACCCGCAGGCAGCCGTGGCTGGCGGGGTAGGTCGGCACCGACGGGTAGCCGTGGATGGCGTAGCCGCGGATGAAGTAGGACGAGTCGACCATGCCCTTGTCGTTCGTGCCCGGGGTCTTCATGTAGAAGCGGTAGGTGCCGAACACCGTCGGGGTGACCGGCGCGCCCGAGGACGTGTGGTAAGTGCGGTAGGGCCGGCCCTTGTCGGCGAGCACGACCACCTGCTTGGACCAGTCGAACTCGACGTGCTTGCCGGCCTTCGGGTAGCGCAGCCTGTACGCCCCCTTGCCGGCGAACAGCCAGGCGTAGACGGAGGTGCTGGCGTAGCCGGTGCGGCCCATGTCGTTGGTCTTGCGGAAGGCGAGCACGGCGCGGGCGGTCGCGTCGTCGTAGTAGCCGGTCAGCCCCACGGCGAAGTGCTCGCGGGCGAGCGCGCGCTGGAGCAGCACGACCTTCGGCCCGCGGGCGCCGACGTCGGCGCTCCAGTCGACGACCTGCAGCCGCCGGTTCCTGGCGCGGAAGGCGACCTGCTCGGGCGTCGCCAGGTGCTTGACGACGAAGCGCAGCTCGCTCGGCTTGCCGACCCGCACGCGGAAGGCGTAGCGACCGCCGCGGCGCACCGGCCGCGACACGACCTTGCTGACCTTGCCCTTGCGCACGACCTCGAGGCGCAGCTTCTGGCCCGCCACGTACGGCTTGACCCGCCCGCTCAGCTTGACCTTCTGGAACGGGGCCGCGTAGCGCGCGTTCTTGGTCGCCATGCCGCCCGCGAGCTTCACCGTCGCCTTGCCGGGCTGCGGCGTGGGCGCGGGAGGAGGCGGCGGAACCGGGGGCGCCGGGGTGGTCGGCGTCTGGGCGACGGCGGCCGGGGCGGCGAGTGCGAGCAGGGCCAGGAGCGAGGGAAGAGCGAGTACGCGCGGGGTCATATGAGGCGGGAACTATGCCACGGGCGCCCGGCGACCCGCCAGCGGAGGCGCCTGGTGCATCAGTGCCGGGACCGCCACGCAGGCGGCGATCATCAGCGGTCCGAGGATGGCTGCGACCTCGCCGCCGTCGGCCTGCACGCTGAAGGCGATCGCGTTGTTGAGCGCGTGCAGCGCGATCACCGGGAAGATCGATCCGGTGCGCTCGAACACCAGGCAGAACATGAAGCCGAGCGCCCCGAGCGGCGGGATGATCAACAGCCCCTCGGCCGAGCCGTCCCAGTGGATCGAGCCGAACAAGGCGCCGTTGATCAGTGCCGCCGCCAGCGGCGACCACTTGCTGCGCAGCGCGCGGTAGAAGAAGCCGCGGAAGAAGAACTCCTCGGCCGCCGGCGCGACGCAGATGATCATGAAGCCGGCCGCGACCAGCGCGAAGCCGCCCTCATCGGCGCCGAGGTCCTCGGCCACGGTCTGCTCGACGTCGGGATGCAGCAGCACCCCGTAGACGGCCGCGAAGACGTAGAAGCTGACCATCCCGAGGGCCGCCCAGCCGACCGCCGGCCACAGCGGCGTGCGCCGTAGGCCGAAGTGCCACGGCCGCGGCGTGCGCGTGAACGAGGCGAACAGCACCGCGGTGCCGATGAAGACGGCGCTCTGCACGAGCGTCGCCAGGATCGTGAAGCTCGGGCTGGCGTCGTCGGGATCCGTGCCGGTGATCGCCATCACGATCCCGACCGCCACCAGCGTGCCCACGAGCCCGACGACGAAGCCCGCCAGCGCGTACCAGGCGGGCCAGCGCGGAGCGGCCCCCTCGGGCAGCTCCGGCGGCATCGGCGGCGGCGATGGGATGACGTGCGAACTGGGCGCCTCGGGCTGCATCGAGGGCCTCAGAGTAGGGAGGAGAGCTCGGTCAGCGAGCGGATCGTCTCGACGTCGCCCGCCGCGGGTGCCCCGTCGCGGACGAGCAGGACGGCCCGCACGCACGCGGCGCGGGCCCCTTCGACGTCGTTCTCGAGCGAGTCGCCGACGTGCAGCGCGGACGCCGGCTCGGCCTCCATGGCCCGCAGCGCCGCCGCGAACACCGCCGGGTCGGGCTTTGCCGCACCGACCTCGGCCGAGGTGACCACCCCGTCGACGAGCGTCAGCAGCCCGGACGGCTCCAGGAACTCCGGCAGCGAGCAGTCCCAGTTGCTGGCGATCGCCAGCCGCACGCCGCGCTCGCGCAGCGCGGCCAGGGCCGGGACCACGTCCGGGTAGGGCTCGAACGAGAGCGAGCCGAGCAGCGCCCGCCGGGCACCGGCGTGGTCGAGATCCGGCAGCGCGAGCGCGTCCAGCAGGACCTGGGCGCAACGGTCGCGCAGGTCATCGAGCGAGGCGGCGTCGCGACCGTCGAGATGATGGGCGAGGTAGTAGCCGATCTCGGCCGCGAAGCCGGCCTCGGCCCGATCGGCGGTGAGCTCGTGCCCCTCCGCGGCCAGCAGCGCGCGGAGCCGCGGAGCCGGCGGCTGGAGCTCGACGAGCGTGCCGAGCGCATCGAGCAGGACCGTCCGCGCCACCACCGCTAGGCGATCCAGTGCCAGGTCGCGAACTGCGCCGTGAACAGCCCCAGGCCGAGTGCCGAGACGGCCGCCGCGCGCTCGGTCCAGCGGCGCTCCTCGCAGACGAGCGCCAGCCACATGAAGATCGGGAACAGCACGGCGAGGAAGCGCGGCAGCGACATCAGCGGCTGGGGCGTGACCGGAAACGAGAGCGGCAGCAGCAGCGAGACGGCGACCCAGGCGCCGTAGGCCAGCGGCAACCGACGCAGCACGCCGACGCAGGCCCAGATGCCGAACGCCAAGAAGCCGAACAGCATCACGTTGATCGCGGCGATCCGGAACGGGTCGCCGGCGGCGCGCTCGAAGTACACCGGGGCGCGTCCCCCCGAGAGCAGCTGGCGCGCGCCGTCCCACGCCGCCGCGAGCGCGTCCCAGCAGCCGACCAGCGGGAACTTCAGCTCGCGATACCAAGCGTCGCCCTGCCCGTCGACGAAGTTGGCGCCGTCGCCGAACAGCGCCAGCCAGAGCGCGTACGCGCCGATGCCGGCGGGCACGAGCAGCAGCCAGCCGGCGTCCGCGAGCCGGCGCTCGCGCGACTGCCACCAGAGGATCGCGAGCGGGACGAGCAGCAGCACGCCCGCGCTGCGCGTCGCCGCGGCTGCCCCGCCAGCCAGCCCGGCGAGCGCCCAGTGGTCGGTGCGCGCGGCGAGGAAGGCGCCGACCGCGCCGAGCAGGAACAGGCTCTCCGAGTAGGGCGTGCCGAACCACAGCGCCCCGGGAAAGACGGCCAGCAGCAGCAGCACCGGGGCGGCGTGGCGGCGCCCGAGCTCCAGCTCGACCAGCCGCGCCAGCAGCGTCAGCGCCGCCAGGAACGCCAGCAGCGACAGCGCGAAGGCGGCGATCAGCCGGGCGCCGTCCGAGCCGCCGCCAAGCCAGCCGCCGGCATGCACCGCCAGCGGGTAGAGCGGGAAGAAGGCGGCGCGGTAGTCGCTGCCGTCGTAGCCGTCGTCGGCGATGCGCAGGAACCAGACGGCGTCCCAGCGCGCCAGCGGCGAGAGCAGCACGTCGCCGAAGCCGCCGAGCGCCTGGGTCAGCGCGGGCTCGTCATAGGAGCGCTCGTTGACGGCAGCCAGGCCGCCGCTCGCAGGACCGAAGGAGAGCGCGGCGAAGACGGCAACCAGCAGCACCGCGCCGCGGGTCCAGAGGACGATGCCCAGTGCCGTTCGGAACGCCTCCGAACGCCAGAGGGACGCGAGCCGCCGGGGGCTAGCCTCAACCGCCATGGCCGGACACGATGCCATCACGCACGCTCCGCTCGCATCGTTCGTCGGCGATCACGAGAACGCGCTGACCGCTGCCGCGATCCTGGTGGGCACGTTCGTCGTCGCCGAAGTCGTCGACCGGATCCTGTCCCGCCGCGCGAAGCGCCTCGGGCAGGCCGTCGCCGGGGGCGACCTGTCGCCGGTCGCGACGACGCGGCTGCGGCTCGTGCGGCGACTGATCTTCGCCGCGATCATCGTCATCGGCCTCGGCTTCGCCCTGTCGAAGTTCGACGCGGTCCAGTCCGTCGCCACCGGCATCCTCGCCTCCTCCGCCGTCGTCGGGCTGGTCGTCGGCTTCGCGGCGCGGCAGACCCTCGCCAACGCGATCGCCGGCATCCTGCTCGCGATCACCCAGCCGATCCGGATCGGGGACCTCGTCACGTTCGAGGATGAGACGGGCGAGGTCGAGGACGTCCAGCTGACCTACACCTACATCCGCCTCGACGACGGGCGGCGGCTGGTGGTCCCCAACGAGCGCCTGGCCCAGAGCTCGATCACCAACCACACGGTCGTCGACGCTCGCGTCCAGGTCGAGGTCTCGGTCTGGGTCAAGCCCGACATCGACCTCGAGCAGGCGCTGGCGCTGATCTCCTCCGAAGCGGACGGCGTACGAGCAACCGTGGCGGAATCCGACAAGGAGGGCGTGCGGCTGAGCGCCACCACCTGGGTCACGAGCCCGCGCGAGCGCGGCAAGGCGGCAGCGGAGCTGCGCCAGCGCTGGCTGCGAGAGCTCCGCGAGCACGGTCTATCCTCGGTCGAGGCATCGTGACGGCGCAGGGCCGTCGACCCCCAGTTCTCCCATGACCTACCGGCAGCGAAAGCAGAGGCGACGCCGGCACGGCGGCGGACCGCGCAGCAAGTTCCTGCTCGGCGTCGGCGTCCTGGCGCTCGTGGCGATCATCGGCGCGCTCTCGGCGGTCGGCTACGTGCTGGCGATCGCCGCGACAACGCCTGACCTGCGCACGCTCAAGCCCGACGAGAAGGGTCAGACTTCGGTGATCTTCGCCGCCGACGGCTCGCGCCTGGGCTACGTGCAGTCGGACATCATCCGCAAGGTCGTGCCGTTCCGGCAGATGCCGCCGGTGATCCGCCAGGCCACCGTCGCGATCGAGGACGAGCGCTTCTACGAGCACTCGGGCGTGGACTTCAACGCGATCATCCGCGCCGGCGTGCGCAACCTCGAGTCGGGCAACACGGTGCAGGGCGGCTCGACGATCACCCAGCAGCTGGTGCGCGCGCTCTACATCAAGGATCCCAAGCGCGACTACTCGCGCAAGATCCGCGAGGCGAAGCTGGCCCAGGAGCTCGAGGACGAGCACTCCAAGCGCTGGATCCTCCACCAGTACCTCAACGACATCCCCTACGGCACCGTCGGCGGTCGCACGGCGCTCGGCGTCGAGGCGGCGGCGGTGACGTTCTTCGACAAGCACGTCAAGGACCTCGACCTCGACGAGGCGGCGCTGCTCGCCGGGCTGCCCCAGGCGCCGTCGCAGTACAACCCCTTCCGCAACCCGACGGCGGCGCTCGAGCGGCGCAACGAGGTGTTGCAGAAGATGGCCGAAAACGGCTACATCTCGCGCGCCGACGCCGACGAGGCCTCGCAGGCGAAGCTCGAGCTCGAGCACGGCACGCGCTACACCACCCGCCGCGAGCCGTACTTCTTCGACTTCGTGCAGGAGGAGCTGATCGAGAAGTACGGCGTCGGCGTCGTGCGCCGCGGCGGGCTGCGCATCCACACCACGATCGACCCGGCGCTGCAGGACGCGGCCCGCAACGCGATCGCCGGCCAGCTCTACGACTCGGGCGATCCCTCGTCGGCGGTCGTCTCGATCGATCCCGCCAACGGCTACATCCGCGCGATGGCCTCCAGCGGCACATACAAGGACCGCACCTTCAACCTCGCCGCGCAGGGCCACCGCCAGCCCGGCTCGGCGTTCAAGACGATGGTGCTGACCGCGGCCGTGCGCAAGGGCGTCGACCCGGACTCGACCTCGTACGTGTCCAAGCCGCTCGACCTCGACACGCCCGACTACGGCCACTGGTCGGTCAAGACCTACGCGGGCACCTACGGCGGCTCGATGAGCCTCACGCGCGCCACGCTGTCCTCCGACAACACCGTCTACGCCCAGCTGATCCTCGACATCGGCCCGAAGGCCGTCTGCCAGACGGCCAAGGACATGGGCGTCACGACGAAGCTCGACTGCTATCCGGCCGAAGGGCTCGGCGGCCTGCGACTGGGCGTCTCGCCGCTCGAGATGGCGGACGCGTACGCGACGCTCGCCTCGGGCGGCATGCGCAACAAGCCCAAGGCGATCACCAAGGTGGTGTTCCCCGACGGCAAGTCCGAGGACCTCGGCAAGCCCGAGCGCACGCGCGCGTTCTCGGACGGCGTCGCCTACGAGGTCACGAAGGTGCTCGAGCAGAACGTCCAGGGCGGCACCGGCACCGCCGCCAACATCGGCTGCCCGGCCGCGGGCAAGACGGGCACCACCGACAACTTCAACGACGCCTGGTTCGTCGGCTACACGCCGCATCTGGCGACCTCGGTCTGGGTCGGCTACCCGAACGCGCTCGTGTCGATGAGCTCGACGCGCATCGGCGCGGTCGCCGGCGGCACCTGGCCGGCGATGATCTGGCACGACTACATGAACGCCGCCAAGGGCGACGACTGCGACTCGTTCCCGCAGCCGACCGAGCCGGTCCAGTTCCAGCCCTTCTTCGGCAAGTACTCGCGCACCGGCTCCAGCGGCTCGGGCAGCGACGGCACCGGCAGCACCTCCGCCGGCGGGGACGACTACACGGGCTACGACCCGCGGCTGTACGAGCAGCCGCCACAGGAGCAGCCGCAGGTCCAGCAGCCCGCGACGCCGGACACCGGCCAGACGCCCGACACGGGCACGCCGCAGACCGGCACGCCGCAGGGCGGGGCCGGCACGCCGCCCGGCCAGTAGCCGGCGCTTCCCGCGCCGGCGGGTAAGACTGTCGTAGTGGCCGAACTCGACCTGATCGACGCCATTCGGCGTGCGCTGCGGCCCCCGGACGCGCGCGTCGTGCGACCGTCCGGCGACGACGCGGCCGTCGTTCGGGCACGACCGTTCGCGGTCACCTCGATCGACACGGTCGTCGACGGCGTCCACTTCGAGCTCGCCACCCACTCGCCGGGCGACGTCGGCTGGAAGGCGCTCGCGACCGCCGTCTCGGACCTCGCGGCGATGGGCGCCGACGCCGGCGAGGCCTACGTCGCGCTGGTGCTGCCGCCCGACTTCGACGGTGGGTTGGAGCTGGTCGAGGGCATGGAGGAGCTGGCGCGGCAGTGCGAGATCACCATCGCCGGCGGGGACGTCGTCAGCGGCCCGGTGCTGACCGTGACGGTGTCGATCAACGGCTGGGCCGACGACGCGCGTCAGCTGGTCGGCCGCGACGGCGCTCGTCCCGGCGACCTCGTGGGCGTCACCGGCGCGCTGGGCGGCTCGGAGGCAGGGCGACTGCTGCTCGCCCGTGGCGTCGCCCGCGACGACCCGCTCGCGCAGCGCCACCTGCGTCCGGAGCCGCAGCTGCGCGCCGGAGCCGCGCTGGCCGCCGCGGGCGCGACCGCCCTGATCGATCTCAGCGACGGCCTCGCCACCGACGCCCGTCATCTCGTCGAGCGCAGCGGCGTCGAGCTGCGGCTGCGGCTCGACGACGTCCCGGTCGCCGCCGGCGTCGAGCGCGTGGCCGACGATCCGGCGACGTTCGCGGCCTGCGGCGGCGACGACTACGAGCTGCTCGTGACCGTGCCGTCCGATCGCCGCGACGAGGCGCAGCGAGCGACGCCGCTCAGCTGGCTAGGGGAGGTCCGAGCCGGGACCGAGCTGATCTTCGAGGGTCCAGACGGGCAGCCGGTCGCTGGGCTGCGTGGCTACGAGCACCCCTGAGCGCACCATCGCCTCGGCGACCGCGTGCTCGTCGACGACGTAGCCGCCCGCGCGCACCAGCGTGCCGAGGTCGGACGGCGTGATCGGTCTTCCCACCATGCGCTGCGCGTATCGGCAGCCGCGACGGCCGGCCGCCAGCCGCGGGCGAAGGATGTGGACGTGCGTCCGCGAGCCGTGGGAGCGGAAGCTGGACGCCTGTCGGAGCGACCGGCTCGCCCTGCGCCGGCGCGAAGACGGCGCGCCGCCAGCGGCGCCGACCTCAGCGGCGCAGGGCCGACTCGGTCCCGCCGAGCGCCCCCGGCCCCGCCAACCCGCCCGGCCCGAAGACGCGCGGCTTGGCCTGCTCCTCCGGCCCCTCCGGCTCGGGCTGCGCGCCCCGCGCGATCTGCAACGCCGCCAGCCCCGCCCCGAGCAGCGTGCTCGCCACCACGGCCTCGACCAGCCCGACCTGGTGGCCGACGACGAGCAGCAGCAGATACCAAGCGCCGGCGAGCGGGTTGAGGTCGAGCGCGAACAGGTAGTAGATCGCCACCAACAGCAGCGGCAGCGCGGCGAGGGCCACGAGCGCGACGCGCCAGCGGCGGGGCGGGGGCGGGTCGGTCAGGCACCCGAGCAGCCAGAGGTGCACCGCGGGCACGGTCAGCAGCGCCGTGTAGGGGTTCAGCAGCCAGAGCAGCACGGCGGCCACGCTCACGACGAGCATCAGCGCGACGCCCGCGCCGGGAGCGGACGGATCGCGCAGGTCGGCGTCGGGCCAGAGCGCCAGTCGCCGGGCGGCGAACCAGGCGAGGGCCATCGCGACGCCCACGCCGGCCAGCACCCCGAGGGCGGCGCCGTCGAGCGGGTCGACCGCCGGCGCGACCGGCGCCGCGGGCGGGGTCGGCGTCGCCCCGACGAGCGCCAGCAGCTCCGCCAGCGCCAGCCCCGCCACGAACGGCGCCACCCAGGCGGCGACCCAGCGCAGCCAGGGCACGACCGCCAGTTGGCGCCGCCGCGCGCGGGCGAAGGCGTCGATCGAGGCCGCCAGCGCCGGCAGCAGCAGCGCTCCCGCCAGCAGCTGCAGCACCCAGCCCGGCAGCACCTGGCCGGCGATCGTGATGTAGCTCGCAGGGCCGTGCTCGGGCGGTGTGCGCGCCTGGTCGAGCGCGGTCAGGGTGCGCAAGGTCGCGCGGCCGAGCCCGCCGAGCCGGTCCTCGTCGACGTCGGCCGGCTCGCCGGCTCCATCCGGGGGCAGGGCACCGCTGCCCGAGATCCGCACCGCCTCGAAGCCGCGCTCGAGCAGCACCCCCTGAGCGCCGATGCCGATCGGGAACGACAGCCGTGCGAGCTGCCCCAGCGCACCGGTGCCGCCGGCTGGCAGCTCCAACTCGCGGCGGATCGACTCCGCCACGGTGCGCTGCAGCCCGATGCCGCCCCGGCTCGAGTCGTTCGACCACGTCTGCAGCAGCGAGGCGCCCCGGCGCTTGGCGCCGAGATCGGACATCGCCAGCACCGCGTCGACGAGGCCGGGGTTGCCGAGCGAGTCGAGCAGGCGCGTCGTGCCGACGTCGCCGAGCGTCGAGCCGTCGACGGACGCGAGCACGAGCGTGCGCCGAGACGGCCGCCCCTGGAACACGCGCCCCAGCTCCAGCAGCGCGGCGGTGTCGGAGGCGCTGCCGTCGGCGTCCGGCACGCGGAAGGCGTCACGGCCGGCGATCACGACGAGCTGGCGCCGCGAGGAGCCGGCACGACGCGCGACGACGTTGACGAGCGAGCGGCCGGCGTGCTCGAAGCGGTCGACCTCGACGGCGAAGCCGCGCCGATCCAGGCGCTCGGCCACGTCGGCGGCGACGGCGCGATCGCCGGGACTGCCGGGGCGGCGGTCGGGTGCGCGCTCGGCGATGTCGATCGCGGTCTGCCGCGCAATTCGGCCGTCGAAGAGCACGTCTGCGGCCAGCCCCTGCGGCAGCGGACGTGGGCGGCTGCCCAACGAGAACATCGTCAGCACGACGGCCAAGATCGCGGGGACGAACGCCGCCCGGTAGATCCGTGGCTCGATCATCTGGCCTCAACCTACAATTGTCACGGTGGCAGCCACTGCCCCCCGCATTCTGCTGGTGGACGACGAGGTCTCCGTCCAGAAGCTGCTGACCTACCCCCTGCGCAAAGAGGGCTACGACGTGATCCCGGCGATGGACGGCCGCGAGGCGCTCGAGCGCTTGAACGAGGACGACTTCGACCTCGTCGTGCTCGACGTGATGCTGCCGCGCGTGGACGGCTTCGACGTCTGCCGTCAGATCCGCTCGCGCAGCACCGTCCCGATCATCATGCTGACGGCGAAGGCCGAGGAGATCGACAAGGTGCTCGGGCTCGAGCTCGGCGCCGACGACTACATCACCAAGCCGTTCTCGGTGCGCGAGTTCCGCAGCCGCGTCAAGGCGGTGCTGCGCCGGGCGGCGCTGGCGCCGCAGGAGGAGCGCTTCGAGGAGCCGATCCGCCAGGAGGGCCTCGTGATCGACTTCGAGCGCCGTCAGGTCGAGGTGCGCGACGAGCCGGTCAAGCTGACCTACGTCGAGTTCGAGATCCTGGCCGCGCTGGCGCGCACGCCGGGACGCGTGTTCACGCGCACGATGCTGCTCGAGCGCGTCTGGGGCGACGCCGCCTACCGCGATCCCCGCACGATCGACGTGCACATCCGGCACCTGCGCGAGAAGCTCGAGCTCGAGCCGAAGCAGCCCGAGCTGATCCTCACCGTGCGAGGGGTCGGCTACCGCTTCCGCGACGAGCAATGAGACCGCGTCCGCGGCTGCGCTCGCTGCGCAACAAGCTCGCGCTCGTCTTCTTCGCGATCACCGCCACCGCCTTCGCCGCGATCTTCTTCTACGTCGTGCCGCAGCTCGAGAGCAAGCTGCGCGACCGCACGCTCGACGACCTCGCGCGCCAGGCCGCCGACGTCCAGCCGCAGCTCGAGCGCGGCCTGCGCGGCGACGTGCGCGCCGGCGCGATCGTGCGACTCGTGCGCGCGGTGTCCGACTCCACCGACGCGCGCGTGACGCTCTTCAACACGCGCCGCTCGGTCGTCGGCCCACAGAACGGCGGGCGCGATCTGCGCTTCGACATCCGCACGGACTCCAGCGAACAGCGCGCCTACCCGCGCAACGACGCACTGGCGCGCAAGGCCGTGCGCACGCGTCGCCCCCAGAACGGCCTCGGCAGCTTCCAGGGCGAGCAGTACGTGCAGGTCGCCCAGCCGCTGCTCGAGAACAGCCGCGACCGGCTGCCGCGCGTGGCGCTCTACTCGCGCGACCTCGAGACCGTCACCGAAGCCGTCGCCTTCACCCGCGAGCGCGTGCTGATCGCGACCGGCGTCGCGCTGCTGCTGGCACTCGTCGGCGGCTACCTCGTCGCGCGCGCCCTGGCCCGCCGGGTACGGCGGCTGGAGCTGGCCGCCGCGGAGGTCGCGCGCGGTCGCTTCATCGAGCCGCTGCCGGTCGATTCCGAGGACGAGCTCGGTCAGCTCACGCGAACCTTCAACGAGATGCAGGAGCGACTGCGCGAACTCGACGTGGCGCGCAAGGCCTTCATCGCGACCGCCTCGCACGAGCTGCGCACGCCGATCTTCTCGCTCGCCGGCTTCGTCGAGCTGCTGCAGGACGAGGATCTCGACGAGGCCACCCGCCGCGAGTTCATCGAGACGATGAGCGAGCAGGTCGAGCGGCTGCAGAAGCTCTCGGTCGACCTGCTCGACCTCTCGCGCATCGACGCCGGTTCGCTGCGCCTGCAGACCGAGCCGGTCGACCTGTCCGAGCTGGCGCGCTCGGTCGTGGGAGAGTTCGGTCCCGCGATCGCCGATCACGGGACGGACTTGGAAGTGCAGCTTCCCGGCAACGGGGTACTGGCACGCTGTGACCGTGAACGAGTGGTCCAGATCATGCGCATCCTGCTCGACAACGCCCTGCGCCACACGCCGACCGGCACGCCGGTGACCGTGCGCGCCGACCGCCACAACGGCTCGGCCGAGCTGACCGTGGCCGACAGCGGGCCCGGCATGACCGCGGGCGTGCAGTCGCGCGCGTTCGAGCGCTTCTACACCGGCGACGCCACCCGCGGCGCCGGCCTCGGCCTCGCGATCGCCCGCGAGCTGGCCGAGCGCATGGAGGGCGACCTGCGCATGACGTCCGCGCCGGGCGGCACCGCCTTCACGCTCGAGCTCCCGCCCGACGCGAACGGACACGGAGGGTGAGGCGCGCGACGCTGACCGCGCTGGCCTGCATGGCCGCGCTCGCCGCCGGCTGCAGCGACGACGACCAGCAGTCGCAGGGACCGACCAAGGTCACGACCACGCGCGTGCAGGTCGTCGAGCACGTCGGGCGCGGCGGCGGCTTCCACCCCGAGGAGATCTACCGCCGGCTCTCGCCCGGCGTCGTGACGGTGATCTCGATCTTCGACGGCGGCGCGGGCGCGGCTCCCGACCAGCGTGGCGAGGGCGGCCAGGGATCGGGCTTCCTGCTCGACGGCAACGGCTTCATCGCGACCAACGCCCACGTCGTGCTCGAGGGCGGCGAGGGCGACGGCAAGCAGGCCGACCAGGTCTACGTCGAGCTCTTCGACGGCAACCGCGTGCGTGCGGAGATCGTCGGGGCCGACCCGAACGCCGACGTCGCGCTGCTGAAGGTCGACCCGCGCGGCCTCGCACTGACCCCGCTGCGCCTCGGCCACTCCTCCCACATCGACGTCGGCGAGCCGGTCGCCGCGATCGGCAGCCCCTTCGGAGAGCGTCAGTCGCTGTCGGTCGGCGTGGTGTCGGCGATCGATCGCAACATCGAGTCGCTGACGCAGTTCAAGATCGGCGACGCGATCCAGACCGACGCCGCGATCAACCCGGGCAACTCCGGCGGGCCGCTGCTCGACGCACGCGGCCGCGTGCTCGGCATCAACGCCCAGATCAAGTCGCAGTCCGGCGGCGGAGAGGGCGTCGGCTTCGCGATCCCGGTCGACACGGTGCGACGCTCGCTGCGCGAGCTGCGCACCGACGGCAAGGTCGACTACGCCTACCTCGGCGTCAGCACCTTCACACTCTGGCCCCAGCTCGCGCGCCGCCTCGACGTGCCCGCGCGCGCCGGGGCGATGGTCCAGCGCATCGAGAACGACAGCCCGGCCCAAGCGGCGGGGCTGCGGGCCGCCGACGACACGATCTCCTTCCAAGGTCAGTCCGGCATCCCGGTCGGGGGCGACGTCGTGGTCGCCGTCGACGGGCAGCGCCTGACGCGCGCGGACGATCTGGCGGACGTGATCGCGACCAAGGAGCCCGGGTCCAAGGTGCGCCTGCAACTGCTCCGCGACGGCCAGCGTCGAACGATCGCGGTCGAACTCGCGGAGCGCGAGTCGAGATAGCGCCGGTTCCGGGTAGGGTGCAAGCGTGGTGGAGGCCCAACGGGCGACCGAGCAGGACAGCCGGGACGTATCGCTGACGATCCCGGCGCGGCCGGACTACCTCGTGCTCGCGCGCTTGGCCCTGGCGGCCGTCTGCCGCCTGACGCCGCTGTCTCCCGAGGAGATCGCCGACCTCAAGCTCGCGATCACCGAGGCCGCCAACGACTTCGTCGACGACTCGCGCCCGCCCGAGGACGAGGGCCGGGTCGACTTCGCCTTCCGGCTCACCGACGACAAGCTGCTGATGGAGCTCGACGGACCCCCCGGCGAGGTGGCCGAGGTCGAGCGCGAGCTGAGCCGGGCGATCATCGACGCGACCGTCGACGAGTGCACCTTCGACGGCGGTCGCACGCTGCTTGTGAAGTACCTCGGGGCGTCGGCCTAGCCCCACGGGCAAGGGCTACCCTCCACTCGTGCTCCAGCCGGTCCCTGTAGGCAGCAAGAGTCTCGCGGACTACACGCACCTCGCCGGGCGGCCGCTGGTCGAGGAGGTCCGGGAGCTCGCCGAGGATCTGCGGGGGCTGCGCGTCCTCCACCTCTCGGCGACGGCCTTCGGCGGCGGCGTGGCGGAGATCCTCTACACGCTGATCCCGCTCATGAACGACGTCGGCATCGAGGCCGAGTGGCAGGTGATGCTCGGCCGCGAGGAGTTCTACAACGTCACCAAGCGCCTGCACAACGCGCTCCAGGGCAACCCCGACTCGCTCAGCGGCCCGGAGTGGGAGATCTTCGACCGCTATCAGGAGCTGAACGCCCGCGAGGTCGAGGGCGACTGGGACGTGATCATCGCCCACGACCCGCAGCCGGCCGGGATCCGCGCCCACGTTCCCGAGCGCGCATCGACCTGGATCTGGCGCTGCCACATCGACCTCTCGGCGCCCAACCCGGACGCGATCGAGCGGCTCGTACCGCACGTGCACGGCTACGACGCCTCGGTCTTCCACCTCCAGGCGTACGTCCCACCCGGTCTCGACGGCACACAGGTGCACATCTGCCCGCCGGCGATCGACCCGCTGTCGCCGAAGAACATGGCGCTCTCGCCCGAGGACGCGGCCTACGTCTGCGACCAGTTCGGGATCGACGTCGACCGTCCGCTGCTGTGCCAGGTCTCGCGCTTCGATCCCTGGAAGGACCCGATGGGCGTGATCGACGCCTACCGCAGCGTCGCCGAGCAGATGCCGGAGGTGCAGCTGGCGCTCGTCGGCTCGATGGCGACCGACGACCCCGAGGGCTGGGAGTTCTTCAACTCGACGATGGCCTACGCCGACGCCGACCCGGACATCCACATCCTCAACAACCTCAACAACGTCGGCGCGATCGAGGTCAACGCCTTCCAGTCCCAGGCCGACGTGATGATCCAGAAGTCGACCCGCGAGGGCTTCGGGCTGACGGTCTCCGAGGCGCTCTGGAAGGGACGGCCGTTCATCGGCGGCGACGTCGGCGGGATCCCGCTCCAGGTTCAGGACGGCGAGACGGGGTACCTGGTGTCCTCCCCGCAGCAGTGCGCCGAGCGGTCGCTCCAGATCCTGCGCGAGCCGGATCTCGGCAAGCGCCTCGGCCGCTCGGGCAAGGAGCACGTGCGCAAGCACTTCCTCACGCCACGACTGCTGCGCGACTGGCTGAATATCTTCAAGCAACACCGATGAACGCAGACCTTCCCCTCGTCCTCGTCAGCAACCGCGGTCCGGCCACCTTCGAGGAGGGCAAGCCGCAGCGCGGCGGCGGCGGCCTGGTCACCGCGCTCAAGGGCCTCGTCCACCATCGGGACGCGATCTGGGTCGCCTCGGCGATGACCGAGGGGGACGTCGAGGCCAGCGAGGCCCACGACGGCGCGAGCTTCGCGGTCGAGCTCGACGACGTCACCTATCGCATCCGCCTGGTGGCCAGCGACCCCGAGGCCTACGACCGCTTCTACAACGTGGTCGCGAACCCGATGCTGTGGTTCATCCAGCACTACCTCTGGGACCTCTCGAACGCGCCCGACATCCGCCGCCACGAGGTCGAGGCCTACGAGCAGGGCTACTGCACCGTCAACGAGGATCTCGCGAGCGCCGTGCTCGAGGAGCTCGCCGGCCACGAGAAGGCCGTCGTGATGCTGCACGACTACCACCTCTACCTGGCGCCGAAGTACATCCGCCGAGCGCGGCCGGACCTGTTCCTGCACCACTTCGTCCACATCCCCTGGACCCAGCCGGACGCCTGGCGCGTGCTGCCCTCGGACATCCGCGAGGACATCTACGAGGGCATCCTCTCGAACGACATCATCGCCTTCCACACGCGCTCCTACCGGCGCAACTTCCTGCTCTGCTGTCGCGAGCTGTTCGACCTCGACGTCGACGAGGAGGCTGGCGTGGTCCGCTTCGACGGACGCGACGTGTGGGTGCGCTCCTACCCCCTGCCGATCTCCGCGGAGACGTTCCACCGCACCGCTCAGCGGCCGGCGGTGCACGAGTACGAGCGGGAGATCCTGCGGCGCCGGCGCGAGCACCTGATCCTGCGCGTCGACCGCGCGGACCTGTCGAAGAACGTGCTGCGCGGCTTCTCGGCCTTCGATCTGTTCCTCGAGCAGCACCCGGAGTTCCGGGAGCAGGTGACGTTCATCGCCCACCTGATCCCCTCGCGCCAGGACGTGCCCGAGTACGCGGAGTACCTCGAGCGCATCGAGGCGCTGGTGGCCGTCGTCAACCACCGCCACGGGACGACCGACTGGATGCCTATCGACCTGCGCCTGCGCGAGAACCTCGAGGAGGCGATCGCGGCCTACAAGCACTACGACCTGCTGATGGTCAACGCGATGTTCGACGGCATGAACCTGATCGCCAAGGAGGGACCGCTCGTCAACGAGCGCAACGGGGTGTCGCTGCTGAGCGAGAACACCGGCGCGCACGAGGAGCTGGCCGAGTTCGCGCTCTCGGTCAACCCCTTCGACGTGCAGGAGCAGGCCGACGCGATCCATCGCGCGCTGACGATGGGAGCCGAGGAGCGCAGCTGGCGTGCACAGGGGCTGAAGCGGATCGTGACCGCGCGCGACCCGGGCGACTGGGTCGACGACCAGCTGGCCGACATCGAGGCCAAGCGCGCCGGTCGCACGCCCGTCGCCTGAACGGGCTCTCAGGGCGGACCGGGGTCGGGCGTGAACTCGCCGGTCGCCGGCGGTGGAGCCCCTGCGGCTGGGAGCTCCGGCTCGACCGACCCCCGTGCCGCCGTCGCGTCGCGCACCTGGGGCTCCTGCCCTGACTCAGCCGGCCTCTCGGACGCAGTCCGAGCCCGCCGAGGTCGCTGTGCGGGACGGCTCCGCCCGCGCGATGACCGCGGCGACGTCTGCGGCTCCAGCCGTTCATGGGTCCTCCACACCGGCTCCCGTCCCGTCCGCGGCGCGGAAGCACGCGTCGGCGGGGCAGGCTGCACGCGTCCGATCGCGGGTGCCGGCCCCGTCGACCGCTCCTGCTGCGTCAGCGCTCCCAGCAGACCCACGGTCGCGAGCAGCAACGTGACGTTGCCCCAGCGGACGCGGCGCAGGAATGCCGTCGTGGGAGTCGCCCGCCTGGTCCTCACACCGTCCTAAGCGCGCTCGACCGCGAACTCGCCCCCCGTCCGCAGCTGCGGATGGTTGCTATCGTGCCCCGCCGATGTCGGACACGTACGATCTCATGCTGCTGCTCGACCCGAACGCGCCGGACGAGGCCCGCGCCGCGGTGATCTCCGAGGTGGAGTCGCTGCTGAGCGAGGGCGAGCTGCTGGGCGAGCACGATTGGGGCACGCGCCGGATGGCGTACGAGATCGACCACCGGCCCGACGCGGAGTACCGGCTCTACCAGTTTCGCGGCGAGCCGGCTCTGCTCGAGCGCATCAACCAGAGACTGCGCATCATCGACGCGGTGATCCGCTTCCGGATCATCAAGTTCAAGGAGGGGCAGCCGACGCCGCCCCCGCCCGAGCAACAGTCGCCGCGCCGCCGGGACGACCGCGAGCCGCAGGACACCCGCGTCGCCGCCCGCGCCGCCGCGGACGCCCCACCCAGCGACGACTGACCGCGGGTCGTCCCTCTCGTTCTGTCCGCCCCGTAGTGGACCGTTGTTGGTTGCCTTCCGCAAAGGGGGGCGAACTTTCTTCGGCAGCCACTTAGAAGAACGACGATGACGATCGAACCCCCGCACCAGATGACGGGTTCATCCTCCAGGGATGCGCTGATCGAGCAGTTGTACGGCGCTGGAGTTCCGGTCGCATGCATCGCCGATCGCACGGGCGTCTGCACCAAGACCGTCCGCAACGTGGCACGCCGCCGAGGCCTTCCGCCCAGGAAGCCTCCACAGCCCGAGCGGGATCGGGCCATCGTGGAGGCATACGCCCGTGGAGAGCGCATCCACCGCATCGCGGCCATGCATCACATCAGCCGCTCTCGGGTGCGAGTCGTCGCTGCCCGGGCAGGACTGCCCCCTCGGTCCGGCTGGCAGCGGCGCTACCCGCTCGACGAAGCGGCCTTCGACCGGCCCACGAGCATTGGCTGGTGGCTGATCGGGCTACTTGCGGCCGATGGGTCGATCAACGCTCGGGAGCATCGCGTGTCGCTCTGTCAGTCCACACGCGACGAGGATGTCCTGCGTGCGTTCTATCGCTACGTGGGGTGCCCTGACCGGCCGCTCACGATGCTGCGGCTCTCGGAGGACGCGCGACGTCGACAGTGGCCGCGCCAACCAGCCGCCGAAGCCCGCATCTTCTCGAAGCGCATCGTCGCCGCGTTGGCGCGGCATGGCGTGGTCCCCCGTAAGACCGAATCCATGACGTTGAGCGTCGAAGCCAGCAAACGGCCTGCGGTCTGGCTGGGGCTGCTCGACGGAGATGGTTCCCTGGGGATCTACCGGCAGGGGCGCGCGCCACGGCTAGTGTTCAGCGGAGCGGTGCCCCTCATGCAGCAATGCGAGCAGTTCTGGCGCGAGCGGCTGGGATTCGAGGGACCAAGGCCGAGCGCACGGCCGCATCGAGGAGGCATCTGGGCATTCGTGCTCTACGGATCCAAGGCGGTTGTCGCCGCTCAGATCCTCCTCGCTGCAAGCACCGTGTCGATGCGACGGAAACGGGCAGTTCTGTCGGAGATAGCGAACTTCGAGGACCGGTAGCTCTTGTGGATGCCGCCGGAACGGACAATCGTGTCGGAGAAAAAGGAGACGTAGATGGCATCGGTGAACATCAACAGGGTCATCCTCACGGCGAACCTGACCCGCGACCCGGAGCTGCGCACCACGCCGAGCGGCATGTCCGTGTGCAGCCTGCGCGTCGCGTGCAACACCCGCCGCAAGGACAACAGCACCGGCGAGTGGGTCGACAAGCCGAACTACTTCGACGTCACGGTCTGGGGCGCGCAGGGCGAGAACTGCGCGAATTTCCTCTCCAAGGGCCGGCCGGTGGCGATCGACGGACGGCTCGAATGGCGCGAGTGGGACGACCAGAATGGCAATAAGCGCCAAGCAGTGGATATCATTGCCGATTCCGTCCAGTTTCTCGGTTCCCGCGAGGGCGGCGAGAACGGCGGCCGATTCGCGCCCCAGAGCGATGTTCCGGCCGACACCGGGGACTTCCAGCAGGCGCCCGTCGCCGCCGGGAACTCCACGGCGGACGACGACATTCCGTTCTAGGAACCCCGATTCGAGGTACGTGGGAGCACAGACGTGGCGAAGCAGCGAGGTGGAACTCAGACCCGTGACCGGCGACGGCGCGGGGGCAAGGGCCCGGTCGGAGGCGGCCGGCGCAAGCCGTGCCCGTTCTGCCGGGACAAGGTCGACATCGTCGACTACAAGGACCTCGCCTCGTTGCGCCGGGCGATCAGCGACAAGGGCAAGATCCGCTCGTCGCGCGTGACCGGCGCCTGCCGGCGCCACCAGTCCCAGCTCGCGAACGCCGTCAAGCGCGCTCGCGAGCTCGGTCTCCTGCCGTACGTCGGGGAACGGTAAGGACGGACACCATGGCCCAGGCCATCCTGCTCAAGGACGTCGAGCAGCTCGGAGAGCGCGGCGACGTCGTCGACGTCTCGTCCGGCTACCTGCGCAACTATCTCGCGCCTCGCGATCTCGCCACGCCGGCAACGGCGGGTGCCATCGCGGAGTCCCAGCGCCGTCGTGAGGCCGCTGAGCGCGCCGTGGCCCAAGCCGCGGCGAAGGCCGAGGAGACGGCTGCGCTGCTGCGCAAGACCGTGCTCACGATCTCCCACCAAGCGGGTGACGACGGCCGGCTGTTCGGCTCGGTCACCGCCCAGGAGATCGCGGATGCGATCCGTCAGGCGCGCAGCGTCAAGCTCGACAAGCGTCGGATCCTGCTCGAAGAGCCGATCAGGACCACGGGGACGCACATGGTGCTCGTCGAAGTCTCGGACGGCGTGACGGCTGAGATCAAGACGATCGTCACGCCGCAGGCCTAGTCAGAGACCACACCCGTGGCCGTCACCGTCCCGCCCGAGGCGGCCGGCAGCGTCCCCCCGCACAACGAGGAGGCCGAGGCCTCCGTGCTCGGGGCGATCCTGCTCACCGAGCAGGCGCTCGACGGCGTCCTGCTCGAGGCCGGCCTCAAGCCAGGCGACTTCTACCGTCCCCGTCACGGGCTGATCTTCCAGGCCATGATCCGCCTCAAGGAGAAGGCGGAGCCCGAGGCGGTCGACGTCGTCACCGTCTGCGACGAGCTACGACGCGGCGGGGAGCTGGAGCCGGCCGGCGGCGACAGCTACGTGCACTCGCTGCCGACGATCGCGCCGGCGCCCGGTGCCTACCTCCACCACGCGCGCATCGTCAAGGAGCACGCGCTCCTGCGCCGCATCCTCAGCACCTCGCGCGACATCCAGCAGGAGGTGATGGGCAGCCGCGGCGAGGCGCGCGAGCTGATCGAGCGCTTCGAGTCCCAGCTCTTTCGCATCGGCCACGAGGACGGTCGCGGCGAGATGCGCTCGATCGAGGACGTCCTCCACGAGGAGATCGACAAGCTCGAGGAGCTCTCCCGCACCGACGTCGGCCTCACCGGCACCCCCTCCGGCTTCAAGGACCTCGACGATCTCACCGGCGGCTTCCAGCCCGGCAACCTGATCGTGCTGGCGGCGCGGCCGTCCATGGGGAAGTCCACCCTCGCCACCAACATCGCCGAGAACGCGGCGATCGAGCACGGCCGGCCGGTGGCGCTGTTCTCGCTCGAGATGTCGGAGACCGAGCTGGCGCACCGCTTCATCGCCTCGCAGGCGAAGGTCTCCAGCGACGAGCTGCGCAAGGGGCGGGTCAAGGCCGACCGCTGGCCAAAGGTGCTGAAGGCGGTCGAGAAGCTCGCGCAGGCGCCGATCTACATCGACGACTCGTCCGACATCGGCGTGCTGGAGCTGCGCGCGAAGGCGCGGCGGCTGCACATGCGCAACGAGCTCGGGCTGATCGTCGTGGACTACCTCCAGCTCGTGCGGGCGGACGGTCGCTCGGACAGCCGCGTGGAGCAGGTCGGCCAGATCAGCCGTGGCCTCAAGATCCTCGCCCGTGAGCTGCGGGTGCCGGTGATCGCCGTCTCGCAGCTGTCGCGTGCGGTCGAGTCGCGCAACCCGCCGCTGCCGATGCTGTCGGACCTGCGCGAGTCGGGGCAGGTCGAGCAGGACGCCGACGTGGTCATGTTCGTCTACCGCGAGGAGTACTACAACAAGGAGTCCGAGCGGCCGGGAGAGGCGGACATCATCATCGCCAAGCACCGCAACGGCCCGATCGACCAGATCGCGCTCGTGTTCCAGCCGCGCTTCCCCCGCTTCGCGAACATGTTCCGCGAGCGCGGCGGCGGCTTCCCGTCCGAAGGCGATCCCGGTCCGACCGGACCGGGAGGATTCTGACCGTGGCCGCGCTTCGCCCCGTTCCCGATCGCGACGAGCCCGACGCGGCGCGCGAGCAGCGCTGCCCGCTCGGCGAGTGCGACGGCAGCGGCTGGCTCGTCGAGGAGCAGACCAACACCGCGCGCCCCTGCGCGTGCCGCGGTCAGCGCATCCGCCGCGCGGCCGCGGCCGGGGTCGGCATGGGCATCGGCCGGCGCTTCCTCGAGGTCTCCTTCGAACGCGAGCCGATCGCATCGCTGGACCCGGACATCGTGCGCCACGTGCGCGGCTACATCCGCTCGATCGAGTCGAACCTCGAACAGGGTCGCGGGCTGTGGTTCGACGGGCCGGTCGGGACGGGCAAGACCTCGCTGGCGATCCTGGTGGCCAAGGCGGCCCGGGACGCCGGGCGCTCCTACGCCGTCTACCCCGTCCCACGCCTGCTGGCCGAGCTCAAGCGCACCTACGACCGCGATTCGACCGAGGGCTACCTGCAGGTCTTCCAACGGCTCTGCTCGGTCGACCTGCTGGTGCTCGACGACCTCGGCGCGGAGAAGCAGACCGAGTGGGTGCTGGAGCAGATGTTCTCGGTCGTCAACGAGCGCTGGCAGGACGAGCGCGCGCTCATCGTCACGACCAACGTCCCCGACGGGGACGCCGACCAGCCGCTGAAGGCGCTGCGCGAGGAAGCGTCACTGCTCAAGCGCATGCGCGAGTCCGGCTCGCTCGAGCGGCTGTCGCAGGTCGTCGAGCGGCTCGAGACCGCGGTCGGACGGCTGGAGCACCTGGAGTTGGCGAACACGATGGACCCGATCAGTCGACTGCGTCAGCAGATCGGCTCGCGCACGGTCTCGCGGCTGGTCGAGATGTGCGACGACCCGATCCCGATCCACGGCCCTGACCTGCGCATGTCCGCACACGGCGCTTAGCGTCGCGCGGCCCTACACTCGCATTCGGACATGCCCGGACTCGTGATCGTCGGCGCCCAGTGGGGCGATGAAGGAAAGGGAAAGGTCGTCGACCTGCTCGCCGAGCAGGCCGACCTCGTGATCCGATTCCAGGGCGGCAACAACGCCGGGCACACGATCGTGCGCGGGGACGAGGTGTTCAAGTTCCACCTGATCCCCTCCGGCATCCTCTACCCCGGCAAGCTGTGCGCGATCGGCAACGGCGTGGTCGTCGACCCGAAGGTGATGACCGAGGAGATCGAGGGGCTGCGGCGCAAATCGATCGACATCTCCGGCCTGCGCATCTCGGCCAACGCGCACCTGATCATGCCGTACCACAAGCTGCTCGACCACGCCGGGGAGGCGAAGCTCGGCAAGCTGCAGATCGGCACCACCCGGCGCGGCATCGGGCCCTGCTACTCGGACAAGGCCTCCCGACTCGGCATCCGCATGCAGGACCTGCTCGACGAGAAGATCCTGCGCACCAAGATCTACGCGGCGATGGAGCCCAAGCGGCTGCAGCTGCGCCCGTTCGCCAAGGACCCCGAGCTGGACCTGCACACGATGACCGAGGAGTACCTCAGCTTCGGTCACCGGCTCGAGCCCTACATCGCCGACACGCCGCCGCTGGCCTGGCGCGCGCTCGACGACGACAAGCTGGTCGTCTTCGAAGGGGCGCAGGGCACGCTGCTCGACATCGACCACGGCACCTATCCGTTCGTGACCTCCTCGAACCCCGTCGCGGGCTCGGCCTGCGTCGGCGCCGGGGTCGGGCCGAAGGCGATCGACGAAGTCTGGGGCATCGCCAAGGCGTACACGACGCGCGTCGGCGCCGGACCGTTCCCGACCGAGCTCGAGGACGACCTCGGGGAGCGCATCCGCCAAGCCGGCGGCGAGTTCGGCACCACCACGGGTCGCGCCCGGCGCACCGGCTGGCTCGATCTCGTCGCGCTCAAGTACGCCGTGCGCGTCAACGGGCTCACCGGGCTCGTGCTGACCAAGCTCGACGTGCTCACGGGCCTCGACCCGCTGCATGTCGCGGTCGGCTATCTCGGGCCCGAGGGAGCGCGCTTCGACGACTTCCCCTACCACCAGTCGATCCTGCACAAGGTGCGCGGGGACTACGTCGAGCTGCCCGGCTGGCAGGAGGACATCCGCGCCTGCCGCACGCTCGACGAGCTGCCGGCGAACGCGCAGGCCTACCTCGAGTACATCAGCGACTTCCTCGGCATCCCCGTCGTGATGATCGGCGTCGGCCCCGCGCGCGACGAGATGATCTGGACCAGCGCGGCCGACAGCATCCGAGCCCGCCCCGCCGCGGCCTGACCGGCTAGTCGCCGACCCTGACGACGTGGGTCGAGACGACCATGTCGTGCAGACAGCGGTTCTCGTCGTCCCACAGCGGCCAGAGCACGTCGAGCAGCGTCGGGATGTAGAACAGGAGGCTGCCGAGCCCGCCGAAGAGCAGGCCCTTCACGACGAACTCGCGCAGGAACGCGAAGCCCACGTCGACCGGCTGTCCCGCGTTCCGGATCACGGCGATGCCGATGATCTGCTTGCCCCACGTCTGTCCGTTGTGCGGCCCCTGCCGCCCCATCAGCAACGGGGCGTAGAGCAGCGCCGCAGCCAGCACCGCGAGGCCGGCGATCACGAAGAAGACGACCGCGCCGACGCCGCTGCCCGACGCCGCGATGATCGCCACGACGACGCCGACGGCGAACAGGGGAACCGTCACGATCAGCCAGTCCAGCAGCGACGCCGCCACGCGGCTGCCCCAGCTCGCGAGCGGACGGCCGGCCCAGGCCGACCGGGGATCCGACAGCGGCGCCTGCCAGCCCCCGGGCGGCGTGGGGCCGCCGTAGCGCAGCGCGGCGGGCTCCTCCGGGGAATCCGTGGGCAGGGAGAACCGCGCCGGCGGCGCTGGGAACTGCGGCGCCTGGGGTCCTGGGGCAGGCGCTTGCGGCCCGCCGGGACCGGGTGCCTGGGGTCCGACCGGCGGCGGGCCGGGCGGGCCTCCCGGAGGAGGCGCCTCGCTCTGGTCGCCGTCGCCGGGTCGGTCGGTGGGAGGCGGTCCGCTTTCCATCGCGCGAATGTACCCGAGCAGGCGACTGCCGGCCCTACGGCCCGTCGGTCTCCAAGACCACCTGCTCGCCCCGGCGCAGGAAGCGCAGGCCGAGGACGGCCGACGCGAGCGTGGCGATCACCGCCAGCGCAATCTGCACGCTGAGGATGCCCTCGCGCGTCCAGTAGACGTCGTCGAGCTCGAGCAGCAGCGCCGACTCGTCCAGCGTCAAGCCCATGCCGACGCCGAACGGCACCGCCAGCCGCGGCTCGAGCGCCTCGTTGCGGGTCAGGATCGCGGCCGCGCCCGAGCCGAACGCCAGCGCGATCCCGGGCACGAAGTGGTGGATGTGGCGGTGGCCGACGCGCAGGTTGCGAAACGGCCCCACGTGGCGACGGCGACGCAGGCCATAGGTGATCGTGCGCGCGAGCAGGAACGTGACCGAGAACGACGTCAGCAGGTTGAACATCGCGTTCTCACGCGTCGAGACGTCCCGGTAGCCGGCCCGCACCACCTGGGCCGTCTCGGCGACCGCCTCCTCGGCGGCGGCCAGCGGACGGTCGGTCTCGGCAGGCAGCGGCGCGGACCCGCGCCGCCAGACGCGGGCGATCTCGGCGGCGATCACCGCCACGAGCGAGCCGGCCGCCGCCACGCCGAGGACGACCGTGGCCCGATCGGCCGCCAGCGGACGGCGGCGGTGCGGGAGCCGTGGCCTCATGGCAACCCCAACACCGAGCAGTCCCGTTCGCTCCGGGCCGACTGGTGCGCGGCGGCGGTCAAGGCGCCTCGCCCACGATCCGCGCCGGCACGCCCAGCGCGAGCTTGCCCGGCGGCACGTCGCGCGTCACGACCGCGCCGGCGGCGACGAAGGCGCCCTCGCCGATCTCCACCGCGGGCAGCAGCACGGCGCCGCCGCCGATCCGGCAGCCGCGGCGCAGCGTCGGCCCGCGCAGCTCCTCGCCGCGCAGACGTCGCCCGGCGGTCGGGTCGTTGGTCGTCGTCACCTGCGGGGCGACGAAGACGTCGTCCTCGACCAGCGTGTGCGCGGTCACGTACGCGCCCGTCTGTATCCGCACGCGCGCGCCGACCGTGACGTCGTTCTCCACCGACGCCGCCCGCCCGACGACGCTGCCGGCCCCGATCACGGAACGCTCGCGCACGTGCGCCTGGTCGGCCACGACGCAGCCGTCCTCGAGCCGGGCGCCCGCGACCACGACCGCCTGCGCTCCCACCACGCAACCCTCCCCCACGACCGCCGGCGGCGACAGCTCGCGCGGGGAGCTCGACGCCGGGCCGAGCGCGACCGGCTTGCCGATCACGCAGCCGTCCTGCAGCACCGCCCGCTCGCCGATCCGAGTCCCTGCGTGGATCACGACGCCGGCTCCGACGATCGTGCTCGCCGGCAGCACGACGCCCTCGCCGAGCAGCAGCCCGGGGGCGCGCTCCGAGGACGTCAGCCGCGGCGCGGCCGGCGCGGCGGGGTCATGCCCCCGTCCCACGCCTGCTCCCCTCCAGCGACGCCTGCAGCTGCTCCAGCACGCGCACGACCGCGAGCCCCGAGCGCGGTCCCGAGCGCGGCGGCTGCCCGTCGCGCACCCGCTCGACGAAGTGGCGGCACTCGATCCGCAGCGGCTCCTCGTTGGGCACGCGGGGGCTGAAGATGTCGCCCGAGCGCGCGATGTACTCGCCATACGAGGCGTAGTCCTCGTCGAAGCCCTTGTCGTAGACGGTCAGCTTGCGTTCCAGCTCGGTGTCGTCGAAGGTCGCCATCTTGCGCGAGCCGACGACCGTCAGCCGGCGTTCCTTGTGCGGGTCGAGCCAGGACAGGTGCATGTGCGCCGCGAGCCCGGAGGGAAAGCGCAGGTAGCAGAAGACGACGTCCTCGATCCCGGGGCGCATGTAGCTCTCGCCCACCGCCCGGCACTCGTACGGCTCCTCGCCGGCGAGCCGCAACAGGACCGACACGTCGTGCGCGCCGAGCGACCAGAGCGCGTTCTCGTCCGCGCGCAGCTTGCCGAGGTTGAGCCGATTCGAGTAGACGTAGCGGACGTCGCCGAGCTCGCCGCCGTCGACCATCTGCTTGAGCAGCTCGACGCCCGGGTGGTACTCGAGCAGGTGCCCGACCATCAGCACGCGCTCGGCCCGCTCGGCCGCGGCCACCACCCGCTCCGCGTCGGCGACCGAGATCGCCAGCGGCTTCTCGACGAAGCAGTGCTTGCCCGCGGCGAGCACGCGCTCGGCGAGCGCCGCGTGGCTGGGCACGTCGGTGGCCACCACGACGGCGTCGAGGGCGTCGTCGGCGAGCAGGTCGTCGAGCTCCGCTGTCGCCCGCGCGCCCGGGAACGCCGTCGCCCAGCGCTCGCGCGCCTGCTCGGAGCCGTCGCAGATCCAGGCGAGCTCGGCCTCCGGCAGCCGGTCGAAGTTGCGCGCGAGGTTCGGCCCCCAGTAGCCGAGCCCGACGACGCCGACGCGTACGGGCTCGGAGCTCACAGGCGCACGAGGTTCGTCGCCTCGATGCCGCGCGTGACGCCGCGGAAGTCGACCACCAGCCGCGCGTCGCGCACGATCCGCTCGAGCCCGAGCCCGGGGTGGGCGGTCACGATCACGACGCAGTCCGCCTCGTCGATCGCATCGGGCAGCGACTCGGAGGTCAGGTCGAAGTCGGCCAGCTCCGGCACGAAGTCGTCGTGGTAGGTCAGCTGCGCCCCCTGCTCGCGCAGCAGCCGCATGATCTTCAGCGCCGGGGACTCGCGCAGGTCGCCGACGCCCGGCTTGTAGGAGACGCCGACGATCGCCACGCGCGAGCCGTTGATCGGCTTGGCGTGCTCGTTTAGCGCACGGCCGATCTTCTCGACGCAGAAGTACGGCATGCGCTGGTTGACCTCGCCCGCGAGCTCGATGAACTCGGTCGGCTGGTCGAACTCGCGCGCTCGCCATGCCAGGTAGAACGGGTCGACCGGCAGGCAGTGGCCCCCCATCCCCGGACCCGGCTTGAACGACATGAAGCCGTAGGGCTTGGTGGCCGCCGCCTCGACGACCTCCCAGACGTCGATCCCCATCCGGTCGCACAGCATCGCCAGCTCGTTGACGAGCGCGATGTTGACCGAGCGGAAGACGTTCTCGAGCAGCTTCGTCAGCTCCGCGGCCTCCGGTGTCGAGACCGGCACGACCTCGTCGCAGACGGTCTCGTAGAGGGCGACCGCACGCGCCCGGCAGTCCTCGGTCAACCCGCCGACGACCTTTGGGGTGTTGCGCATCGCGTAGTCGGTGCGGCCAGGGTCGATGCGCTCGGGCGAGAAGGCGACGTTGAAGTCTCGCCCGGCGGCCAGTCCCGACTCCTCCAGCAGCGGCACCAGCCGCTCGCGCGTGGTGCCGGGGTAGGTCGTCGACTCGAGCACCACCAGCTGGCCCGCCTGCAGCACGCGAGCGAGCGACGTGCCGGCGGCGAGCAACGGGCCGAGGTCCGGCTCGCGGTTGCGCGTCAGCGGCGTCGGCACCGCGATGACGATGGCCTCCTCCTGCGCCAGGTCGGCGTAGCGGGTCGTCGGCTGGAAGCGATCCGCGATCGCGGCCAGGCGCCCGGAGGGCACGTCCTCGATGTGCGACTGCGAGCGCGCGAGCGCCTCGACGGCGCGCGCGTCGGTGTCCACGCCCACCACCTCGTGCCCCGCCTCGCAGAAGGCCACCGCCAGCGGGAGGCCGACGTAGCCGAGACCGACGATCCCGATTCTCATCGGCCGCCAGTGTAGGCCGCGAGCACGTCGCATACGCGCCTTGCCGCCTGGCCGTCGCCGTACAGCTGCGGCCGCGCGGCGGGCAGCGGCCGCTCGAGCGCCGCCAGCGCGGCATCCCGGTCGAGGTCGACGAGCACGTTCCAGCCGGCGTCGACGGTCTCGACCCACTCGGTCGTGTCGCGCAGCGTCACGCAGGGGACGCCCAGCAGGTAGGCCTCCTTCTGGACGCCACCGGAGTCCGTCAGCACCGCGCGGGCGTGGCGCGTGAGCTGCAGGAAGTCGAGATAGCCGAGCGGCGGCGCCAGCTCCACGCCGTCGGCGCGCTCCAAGCGCCCGAGCAGGTCGGCGGCCTCGAGCCGGGCGCGCGTGCGCGGATGCAGCGGCAGCACCACCGGGTCCGGCAGCGCCTCGATCAGCTCGACCAGCCGCTTCAGCCGTGCGGGGTCGTCGACGTTGCCGGCACGATGGGCGGTGACGACGAGGTAGCCGCCCTCGCTCAGCCCCCGTTCCTCGACGGCCCGCGAGCGCTGCTCGGCGACGTCGCGGAACGCCAGCGAGACGTCGGCCATCACGTCACCGACGAGGTGCGCCCGGCCGAGCACGTGCTCGCGCTCGAGGTTGGCGAGCGCGGTCTCGGTCGAGCACAGCAGCAGGTCGCTGGCGTGGTCGGTGAGGACGCGGTTGAGCTCCTCCGGCATCGAGCGGTCGAACGAGCGCATGCCGGCCTCGACGTGGCCGACGGGGATGCGTCGCTGCGCTCCCGCCAGCGCTCCCGCGAGCGTCGAGTTCGTGTCCCCGTAGACCAGCACCAGCTCGGGCTCCAGCTCGACCAGCAGCGGCTCCAGCGCAGCGAGGATGCGCGCGGTCTGGGCGGTGTTCGAGCCCGTGCCCGCTCCCAGCTCGCGCGCGGGCGCCGGCACGCCGAGCTCGTCGAAGAAGATCCGCGACAGCTCGTCGTCGTAGTGCTGTCCGGTGTGCACGAGCAGCTCCTCGTGGCGCTCGCGCAGCAGCCGCGAGACGGCGGCGGCCTTGACGAACTGGGGACGGTTTCCGATGACGGTGACGATGCGCATGGCGAGTGGCCGGGTGTCCGCGAGCGGCGGGGTCCGGCAGCGGGTCTAGACGGCGGCCAGCTCCTGCTCGATCCGCTCGCGCAGCGCCCCCGCCACCGCACGCGTGCGCTCGCCGTGCTCGAGCGCATGCTGCTCGATGCGCACGATCGGCTGCGCCTCGCGGTTGGTGGACGCGAAGAACGCCTCGTGGGCGGCGAGGATGTCGTCGGTGGTGCAGGGGCGCTCGACGACCTCGGCGACCTCCAGCACGTAGCGGCGGGTGATCGAGTCGAGGATGTGGTCCTCGAGCGGCGGCGTGCAGAGCGTGCCCTGGGAGTCGACCCAGAACAACGACATCGTCGGCCCTTCGAGCACCCGGCCGTGCGGAGTGACGAGCAGCGCCTCGTCGAAGCCGCGCTCGCGCGCGAGGCGGGTGGCGAGCATGTTGCCGCCGTAGGAGAGCGACTTGACCCCGTCGAGGATGCGCGGCGGCGAGTAGGTGACGAAGCCGGCGCTGGTGGGTTCCCGGTAGTCCGGCACCGGCTCGGTCAGCAGCAGGCGATGGCCGCCGCGGGTGAGCACGAGCCGCAGCAGGCGGTCCTCGTCCGTGCCGCGCTCGGCGAGCAGCCGCGGGATCTCGGCCTCCAGCTCCGTCCGCGGCACGTCGCCGAGCCGCAGGTTCGCGGCCGAGCGCTCGAACCGGTCGAGGTGCTCGCGCAGCGCGAACGGCTTGCCGCCGTAGACGCGCAGCACCTCGAAGATGCCGTCGCCGCGCAGCAGGCCCTCGTCGGTGGCCGGGATCGTGAGCTCGGAGGCCGGTGCGATGCGGCCGTCGAGGCAGCCGAGCTCCACGGTGGTCGTGGAAGGCATGCCGTAAGGCTACGCAGTCGCTGATCGCTGCGCGGGCGGCCGCGCCCACTCGGCCGCCAGGCGCACGACGACGGCGCTCGCAGCCGCCATGTCCTGCAGCGAGGCCCATTCCCGCGGCGAGTGATACTCGTGGCCGCCGGTGAAGATGTTCGGCGTCGGCAGGCCCTTGGCGCTCAGCATCGAGCCGTCGGTCCCGCCGCGGATCGGCTCGCGCACGCGGCTCGAGCCCTCGGCCCGCAGCGCCCGCTCGGCCAGCGCCGTGACCTCGGGCGCCGCATCGATGTAGCAACGCATGTTCGGGTACTGCGGCTTGGAGTCGAAGCGCAGCCGCGCGCCCGGCACGGACCCCACCACCTGCTCGGCCGTGCGACGCACCAGCTCGACGTGCTCGGCCAGCAGCGCGTCGTCGAAGTCGCGTGCGATCAGCTGCACGACCGTCCGGCCGGCGTCTCCCTCGACCGAGTACACGTGCACGAAGCCCTCGCGGTCCTGCGTGGTCTCCGGCGTCAGTCTGTCGGTCGGCAGCGCCGCGATCACCCGGGCGGCCACCACCGCGGCGTTGACGAGCTTGCCGTAGGCCCAGCCCGTGTGCACCTCGACGCCCTCGATCTCGAGCGTGATCGCGACGCCGCTGAAGGTCTCGTCCTGCAGCTCGCCCGGCTGCGAGCCGTCGAGCGTGTAGGCGCAATGGGCGCCGAACGCCTCGACGTCGAACAGCGTCGCGCCCTCGCCGATCTCCTCGTCCGGCGTGAAGCCGACCCGCAGCGTCGGGCGCGGCAGCTCCGGGTGCGCCTGCAGGTACGCGACCGCGGCCATGATCTCGGCCATGCCGGCCTTGTCGTCGGCGCCCAGCAGCGTGTCGCCGCTGGACGTGACGACGTCGTGCCCCACCTTCCCTGCGAGCACCGGCATCTCGGCGGGGTCGAGCACGGTGCCGGCGCGCGGCAGCTCGATGACGCCGCCGTCGTAGCCGCGGTGCACGATCGGCTCGACGCCGCCACCGGGCGCGTCCGGGCTGGTGTCGAGGTGGGCCAGCAGACCGATCGTCGGCGGCTCGCCCGCGACCGTCGCGGGCAGCGTGGCGGTGACGTAGCCGTTGTCGTCGACCGCGGCGTCGTCCAGGCCCAGCGCCAGCAGCTCCTCCACGAGCAGGCGCGCGAGCTCGAGCTGGCCCGGCGTGCTCGGCGAACGCTCGCGGGCGCGGGCGGACTGGGTGTCCACGCGCACGTAGCGCAGGAAGCGCTCGAGCAGGTCCGGCGCCAGCTCCTCGGCGAGCGGAGAGGTGTAGGGCGCGGTCATGGGCGTGAAGGCCTCGAACCTAGCGCAAATCCTCGTGCCGCTCGCGCAGGCGCTGCTTGATCCGCTCGGCGTCGTCGGCGCAGTACGTGCTCCCGAACACCTCGATGCAGTCGGTCCAGTTCAGGTGGATCTGCGACAGCGGCTTGTCGAGGTTGCCCGTGAAGTACCAGAACAGCGCGGCGGCGACCGCCAGCGTCGCCGCGACCCGCTTGGGGGAGCCCGGCATCGTTCAGGTGCCCGCTTGCCGCCCAGCGGGCTGGTGGGTGCTCGGGACGGCTACAGGATGCCGTCGTACAAGTCGTTCGGCGTGACGTTCAGCGCCCGGCAGAGCTTCGCGATCGTGCTCAGCTTGGGTTCGCGCAGCCCGCGCTCGATCTTGCTCGCCTGGGTGCGGTGCAACCCGGCAAGCTCGGCAAGCGCCTCTTGCGAGATTCCTTGCCGCTCGCGCTCTCTGCGCAGGTTCGCGGCGAAACGCTCGAGCTCGGTCACGGCCGGCATGCTCGACGCGTCTAGACAGAAGGTCTACAGACCTCACGGCTCCAGTCTTTCAGTCTCCAGCCCACCAGACTCCACCCTACCAGGCTCTACACCACCAGACGCCAACGCACCGGCAGCGAACGGCAACAGGGGTGCTGGGCGCGTGGCAAGCGCCCGTCGAGCCAATCGAGGTCAAGAACGAGAAAACCCCGCCGGAGCGGGGCTTTCGTGCTGCGCGGTGATGGGCCGTGAAGGACTCGAACCTTCAACCTTGAGATTAAGAGTCTCCTGCTCTACCAGTTGAGCTAACGGCCCGCAGCGAGCTGCGATTCTAGACGGCTCGACGCGGAGCGTCAGTCCGCCGCGCCGGCGGCCACCGCCGCGAGCGCGTCGTCCCGGGAGCTGTGGATCGGAAAGACGCGGTCGAGGCCCGTGATCTCGAAGATCTTGGTGATGTTGTCGTCCGTGCAGACGAGCGCCAACGAGCCGCCGGCCGGGCGCAGGCGCTTGACGCCGCCCACCAGCACGCCGAGCGTGGTGGAGTCGATGAACGTCGCCTTCGAGAGGTCGACGACGATCTGCTTCTTGCCGGACTCGATCAGCTCGACCATCCGCTCCTTGAACTCCGGCGCGGTGTAGAGGTCCACCTCCCCGCCGAGTTCGATCACGTGCGTGACGTCGTCGATCGCCTCGTCTTCGATGTGGAAGTTCACTTCTCTCCTCAGTGTGTCGGGTGTTTCGCTGGCGCGCGAGCCCCCGACAATCTACTCAGCTACCGCCGGCGGCGGCCTGCGCAGCCGTCACCTTCGACTGCTTCTTGATCTCCTTGATCTGTTTCACGAGCGCCTTGCGCTGACCTTTCGGAGCGAGGTCGAGGGCCTTGATCGTCGCCAGGTCGACCGTTCTCTTGTCGCCGGCGATCGTGGCCGCGGAGACCAGCTGCAGGTAGGCGTTCAGGTCGTCGGTGCGCTCGGCGATGATCCGGTATGCCTCTTGGGCGTCCGATGGGCGGTTGAGCGCGTCCACGCCGTAGAGCTGACCGGCGAGGCCCGCCAGGGACACGTTGACCTTGTCGTCGGCGAGCTTGCGGTAGCGCTGCCAGTAGGCGGCGGCGCGCTGCAAGTCGGCCTGGGCCTCGGGCGGGAACTGCGCCGCGCCCTCCGGGATCTTGGTAGACGCCAGCTGGTAGTAGTCGCGCACGAGGCCCCGCAACGCCGCCTCATTGCGCGGCTGGGTCTGCAACGTCTGCTCGCGCTTGTCGATCGACTCCTCGATCTGGTCGTTGCCGCTGTCGCTGCTGCCGCCGGTGAACGCGTCCAGCAAGCCGCCCGACACGCTGCCGCCGACCCCGAAGAAGACCAGGCCGCCGCCCATCAGCACCGCCAGCGAGGCGTAGACCACCTTGACGACGTTCTTGCGTCGGCCTCCGAGATCGAACAGCATGGTGGCGAAGGCTAGTAGGTCGGCTAGCCCTCGGCCGAGGCAACCTGATCGGGCACGTCCGAGCGCTTCGGCGTGAAGATCGTGGCGAGCCAGATGCTGAGCTCGTAGAGGGCCACCAGCGGTGCCATCTCGAGCAGCAGCGTGACCGGGTCGAGCGTCGGCAGCAGCGACGCGAGGATGGCGATCGCGACGATCGCGTAGCCGCGCGACTGGCGCAGCTTCTGAGGCGTGACGACGCCGATGCGACAGGCCGCCAGGATCCCGATCGGGATCTGAAAGCCGATCCCCATCGCCAGCAGCAGCATCGTCACGAACGAGTAGTAGTCCCGCGCCCGCACCTCGATGTTGAACTGGTCCGAGTTGAAGTTCAGCAGGAACTGCATCGCCGGCGTGAGCACGATGAAGTAGCAGAACACCACGCCCGCGATGAACAGCACCGGGACCAGCAGCAGCAGCGGCAGCGCCACGCGCCGCTCGCTGGCGCTGAAGGCGGGCAGGACGAAGGCGTAGAGCTGGTAGAGGATCACCGGCAGCGCCAGCAGGATCGCCGCGTAGGCCGAGTTCGTCAGCGTGACGTAGAAGGGCTCGGCCGGCCCCAGGGTGATCGGATGCAGCCCGTCCGGCAGCGGCGCGTTGAGGATCTTCAGGACGAGGTGGTTCTGCCAGCCGCAGATCGCCCAGGCGACCACGAAGGCCACGATCGAGACGATGAGCCGCGAGCGCAGCTCATCGAGATGCTCGACGATCGACAGGCGATCGTCGTGGGAGATCGGTCGGACGCGCCGCCCACTGCCTTTCGGCATACGCCGCCTCTACGGCTTGGGCTCGCTCGCAGTCGTGGTGGTGGGCGCGGGCTCGGGACGGTCGGCCGGGGTCACGTGCTGCACCTCCGGGAGCTCCTTGTCGTCCTTGCCCGTGACCGAGTCCTTGAACTCGCGCATGCCCTTGCCCAGCGAACGGCCGAGGTCGGGCAGGCGCTTGGGTCCAAAGACCACCAGCACGATCACGAGGATGATGATGATCTCGAGGGGGCCTGGGGTCCACATGGTTGACCCATCGTAGCGAGGGCCGCGCGCCTAAAGGACTGGCTGCTGCGCTGCGACGACTATTTGTCGAAGTTGAGGTAGAAGCGACTCGGCGTCGGCTCGTCCTGGCCCTGGTACTTGCTGCGGTTCTCACGCGATCCGTACGGTCGCTCGACCGGGCCGTCCATGCGCATGAACGAGATCTGCCCGATCGGCATGCCCTCGTAGATCGTGATCGGGAGATTGGCCACGTTGGAGAGCTCGAGCGTGAGGTTGCCCGAGAAGCCGCTGTCGACGAAGCCGGCGGTGGAGTGGATCAGCAGGCCCAGGCGGCCGAGGCTGGACTTGCCCTCGAGCCGCGCGACCAGGTCGTTCGGGAGCGTCACGCGCTCCAGCGTCTGGCCGAGCACGAACTCGCCGGGATGCAGGATGAAGGGCTCGTCCGGCTCGGGCTGGACGAGCTCGGTCAGGCCCTCCATCGGCTGGCGCACGTCGATGTACGGGTAGCGGCCGTTGTGGAAGACGCGGAACTTCCCGTCGACGCGCACGTCGACGCTCGAGGGCTGGATCAGGCCCTCGTCGTACGGCTCGATCTGGATCCGTCCGGACTCGATCTCCGAGCGGATCGTGCGGTCGCTGAGCACCACGAGGCGCCGGAGTCTAACTCGGGTTCAAGTTCCCTCGCGGAGTGCCGATACCGGGACTGAGCGATGGAGCACGAGATGGACCATCCCGAGCACGACAGCCACCAAGTCAAGCGCGTGCTGCTGCCGAGCGGCAAGACGATCGAGGTCGTCTACTTCAAGGAGCACGAGCAGCCCGAGCCCGAGGCTCCGGCCGCTGCCCTCGCCCCGGAGGTCCATCCCCCCGCCGAGCCGCACCAGGACCTGCACGGCTGCCTGGACTGCGACTCGCAGCTCGTCTACCCGGTGCAGTGGGAGGAGTCGGGCCCCGAGAACTGGAGCGTGCTGCTCCACTGCCCGAACTGCGACCTCTACCGCGAGGGCGTGTTCACCCAGAACACGGTCGAGTGCTTCGACGAGGAGCTCGACCGCGGCGCCGATGCGCTGGCGCGCGACTACAAGCGCCTGATGCGCGCCAACATGGCCGAGGAGATCGACCGCTTCGTCGGCGCGCTCGGCTCGGACGCGATCCTGCCCGAAGACTTCTAGGCGCCCGCGGTTCGGGCCGGCTAGGCGTAGCGGTCGACGACGCCGTCGGCCACGAGCTCGAGGGCGCGCAGACGCCGCTCGGGCAGCTCGAGCCGCTGCACCACGACCTTCGCGCTCGCGACCTCCGCGAGCGCCTCCGCTCGCACGTCGGCGAGCGCCCCGGTCGCCTCGATGCGATCGCACACCGCCGCCGCTGCCGCCGCGTCGGTCACCTCGCCGCGTATGTCCAGCGCGCGCAAGTGCGCGTCGCGCTCGCGGGCGACGATCAGCGGCAGCGTGACGGTGCCGTCGAGCAGGTCGGCACCGCGAGGCTTGCCCGTGCGCTCGACCGGACCGGAGACGTCGAGCACGTCGTCCAGCAGCTGGAAGGCGAGCCCGACACGGCTGCCGAAGTCTCCGAGGGCGTCGGCGTGCGCCGGGTCGCCGCCCAGCAGCGCGCCCAGCCGGCAGGAAGCCTCGAAGAGGCTGCCGGTCTTGTGGCGACAGCGTTCGCGGTAGCGCTCGCCGTCGACCGTCGCCGACCAGGCGTCGGCGCGCTGCATCAGCTCGCCGTGCGCGAGCGCGGAGGCGGCGTCGGAGAGCGCCCGCACCGCCGCCTGGTCACCCGTGGCGGCCAGCTCGCCGAAGGCGCGGGAGAAGAGGAAGTCGCCGGTCGCGGTGGCCAGGGCGCGTCCGGCGGCCGCGAACACGGTCGGGCGGCCGCGGCGCAGGTCGGCGCGGTCGAGCACGTCGTCGTGGACGAGCGAGGCCATGTGCAGCAGCTCCACGGCGGCGGCGGCGCGCAGCAGGCTCGGCGGGGAGCCGTCGGCGAGCGGGGAGGGGGCGTCGCCTGCGCCCGCCGGGGCAGCGAGCGCATCCGCCCGCCCTTCGCCGCTGGCGCAGAGGAACACCAGCATCGGCCGCAGGCGCTTGCCGCCGGCCGTCAGCGTGTCGCCGGCGTGACGGGCCAGCTCGTCGCCGTGGCTGGCCGCGACGGTGGCCAGGTGCGCTTCGGTGCGCTCGAGCAGCTCGGCGAGCTGAGGGCCGCCCGCGGCCAGCACCGGCGCCAGCTGCGCCTGCGGGCTGTTCACCCGCGCGCGCCGGCGTGCAGGGCGATGATGCCGCCCGCGGTGAGGATCCAGCGCACGTCGACGAGGCCGGCAGCAGCCATGCGCGCTGCGAGCTCCTGGGGGCCGGGAAAGCGCCGCACCGAGCTCGGCAGGTAGGTGTAGGCGTCCGCGTCGCCGGCCAGCCGGCCGAGCGTGGGCACCACGCGGTCGAACCAGAGGCGGAAGAACCAGGACAGCGGCGGGCGCTGCGGGGAGGTGATCTCGAGCACGACCACGCGCCCGCCGGGACGCGTCACGCGCACCAGCTCGGACAGGCCCTTGTCGAGGTCCTCGAAGTTGCGTGCGCCGAAGCCGACCGTGACGGCGTCGAACTCGGCGTCCGCGTACGGCAGCGCGAGCGCGTTCCCGGTCTCGAAGCGAATTCCCGGCGCCTTCTTGCGCGCCAGCTCGAGCATGCCCTCCGAGAAGTCCGAGCCGACGACCTCCGCGCCACGTGCCGCGAGCGCGATCGCCAGGTCGCCCGTGCCCGTCGCCACGTCGAGCACGCGGCTGCCCGGACCGATCCGTGCCAGGTCGACGGCACGCTCGCGCCAGCGATGGTGCATCCCGGCCGTCATGACCGAGTTCAGGAGGTCGTAGACGCGCGCGATGCGGTCGAACATGTCCTGCACCTGCGTCTCGGGCAGGGTGCCGGAAGCGGGGGCGCCAGTGGCGCTCATGGATCAGTCCTCCGAGCGCAGCGAGGCGACGAAGTTGACCAGCTCGTCGAACTCCTGGGGCTTCTGCTCGCGCAGGGTCGCGTACGACGGCATCGGCGAGGTGGGGTTCACGAGCGTGCGCGCGATCGCGTCACGACCGAGCTTGTCGCCGATGTGCGTGAGGTTCGGGCCGAGCGTGTTGCCGTTCTCGCCGACCTTGTGGCAGCCCAGGCAGCCCGACGAGGCCATCACCTCCGCGCCCTCCTTGTACTGCGGCGCCACGTCGATGTCGATCTCCGTCGGAGCGCCGGCGAGCGCGCCGAGCACCGTCAGGTAGGCCATCGCGGCGATCACCGCGATGCCGGAGATCGTGGCGATCGGGCGACGCAGCGGGTTGCGCTCCGCGTTGCGGTCGATGAACGGCAGCGCCAGCAGCAGCACGAGGCAGAGCGTCGGGATGCCGATCGTCGCGACGAACACGAGCGCCGGCGGCTTGACCACGCGCAGCAGCTCGAAGAGGAAGAAGAAGTACCACTCGGGCCGCGGCGTGTAGGTGGTGGTGGTCGGGTCCGCCTTGGGGCCGAGCTCGGCGCCCAGGAAGATCGACATCAGGATGATGACGATCAGGACCACCGTGGCCATCAGCCCGTCCTTGGCGATGGCATACGGGAAGAACGGCTTGCCCTGGTTCTTCAGGATCGAGTACTCGCGGAGGTACTGCTCCTTTTCGCGTGCGTCCACGGCTCAGATCTCCTCGCGGAGGAGTTCCTTCTTCTCGGCCTTCAGCCACGGCGGCGCGGTGGTGCCGAGCTTGGCGACGAGGTAGAGGTGGGCGCCGATCAGCGCGGCGATCAAGCCGGGCACGGCGAGCATGTGCAACGCATAGAAGCGACTGATCGTCGTCGGGCCGAACTCCGCCCCGGCGCGCAGGAAGTCCGCCAGGTAGGGGCCGACGATCGGACCCGACGCGTTGATGTTGACCGCCACGACCGTCGCCCAGAAGGAGCGCTGGTCGAACGGCAGCAGGTAGCCGGTCAGGCCCATCATCAGCGTCAGCACGATCAGCACGACGCCGATGATCCAGTTCAGCTCGCGCGGGTACTTGTACGCGCCGAAGAAGAACGTCCTGCCCATGTGCAGGAAGATCAGGATGATCATCATCGACGAGCCCCACTTGTGCATGCCGCGCACGAACTCGCCGAGGAAGACCTCGTTGGTGATGTGGGCCGCGGACTCGTAGGCGCGCGTGGTGTCCGGCTCGTAGAACATCGCCAGGAAGACGCCGGTCACCGCCTGCGACAGGAAGACGAACATCGTCGCCGAGCCGAGCGTGTAGAACCAGTTGGTGCCCTTGGGGACCTTGCGGTAGAGGAAGCCGCGCAGGAACGGGCTCGCGCCGGTGCGCTCGTCGAGCCAGCCGACGGCGGTCGCCGTGCCCTCGACTGCGTGGTCGGCGGGCGTGGGCTTGGTGGCCGGGCCGCCGTTGCCGTTGCCGTTGTGCTTCTCGTCCGGCCGCTTGGGCGCGGGACGCAGGGCCTTGGGGGGCGAGGGCAGCTTCACGTCGTCGGCCTCGACGGATAGAGGTACTGCCACAGCCCGTCGAGGTGGTTCGACGGGTCGCGCGGGGAGAAGCGGTGCAGCTCGCTGTCGAGCGAGAAGCGATCCCCGACCTGGACCTGACCGGCGCGCACGCGGGTGTAGAAGCGATCGAGCGGACGCACCGGCGGGCCGCCCTCGACCTGGCCCTGGAAGCCGTAGACGCCGCCGTGGCAGGGGCAGATGAACTTCTGCGAGGCCTGCACGTAGCGCACGGGACAGCCGAGGTGCGCGCAGCGGGTCGAGATCGCGACGTACGGCTGCGGGTCCTCGCCCTCGATCACCTTGTCGCGCTTGGGGTTGAACGTGCGCACGTAGATCGTCGTCTTCCCCGGGTCGCCGATCTGGGGCACGATGTTGATCACCCGCGGGACGTAGCTGTCCGGGTTGAAGTCGTCCTCCGCGCCCACGTCCTGCCAGCGCGTCGGCGTGACGTCCTCGAACACCGGCCCGAGCGCGAAGCCGAGCCCGGGCAGCGCGAAGGCAGCGGTGGCGATGCCGCCGGCGGCGAGCGCGGTGCCCTCCATCAGGCGACGACGGGTGACGGTCTCCCCCGCGAAGGCACCGGCGATGCCGCGATCCTCGGTGTAGGGAGACTTCCTTTTCGACTTGGGCGAGTTGGCCACGGGGGTTCTCTTGGGTTTTACAGCGGCGGGAAGACTAGTGCCAACTTGGTTACGGAGCGCACGACCCCTTCGCTCAGCATGCCAGGGTTCCTGCGCTGACGTCCCAAAGACGCTCTGCCTCGGCCCCCCGGTCCTCGGCCTGAGCCTGAGCCGCGGCGGAGATCAAGGCCGCCAGCTCGGACACCGCGGGGATGTCACCGAGCGTGGCCAGGCGCGCCAGCCCGAGCGCGTAGAGCGCGTCGCCGCCGAGCAGCCGCAAATCCTCGTCCATGGCGGCAAACAGCCGCGGCGTGCCGTGGTGGAGCAGGTGTCCCTCGTAGACAGCCTCGAGCACGAAGCGGCGCGTGGGATCGAGCTCGACGCCCGCGAAGCGCTCGGGGGCGAGGGCGTTCGTGGCGTGCTCGGCGAGAGCCGGATCCGCAGCCGCGGCGATCTGGTCGAGGACGCTCACGAGAGGAGTCTCTCAGCGGCCGCGGCGAGCGGCTTTGTGAGAAGGCTCACAGAACGACTCCCGACCGGCGCGCGACGCGGTCACGCGATCTCCTCCAGCGCCGCTCGTACGGCCTCCAGCGTGCGCCGGACGTGCTCGTCGGTGTGCGCCAGCGAGGGGAACCAGGCCTCGAACTGCGACGCCGGCGGGTAGACGCCGCGCGCCAGCAGCGCGCGGCAGAAGGCGCCGTAGCGGTCGAGGTCGCACGCCTTCGCGTCCTCGTAGCTGCGCACGGGGCGCTCGGAGAAGAAGGGGGTCACGAGGCCCGGGGCGTGTGCCGCGACGAGCGGCACGCCAACCTCGGCGGCCGCTTCCTCGAACCCGTCCGCGAGCGTGCGCGCGACGGTCTCGAGGCGCAGGTAGGCGTCGCCGTCCAGCAGTGCCAGCGTCGCCAGGCCGGCGGCGGTCGCGAGCGGGTTGCCCGAGAGCGTCCCCGCCTGGTACACGTCGCCGGCAGGCGCGATCCGCTCCATCAGCTCGCGCGGGCCGGCGTAGGCCGCCGCCGGCACGCCGCCGCCGATCACCTTGCCGAGCACGCTCAGGTCGGGCGTGACGCCCTCCCGCTCCTGGGCGCCGCCGCGCGCGACGCGGAAGCCGCTGATCACCTCGTCGAAGACCAAGAGCGTGCCGGCGGCCCGCGTGCGCTCGCGCAGGAAGGCGAGGAAGCCGTCGTCGGGCGCGACGAGGCCCATGTTCGCCGGGTACGGCTCGCACAGCAGCGCGGCGACCTCGTGCTCGTCCAGCGCCCGTGCGACCGCGTCGCGATCGTTCCAGGGCACGACGATCGTCGCCGCGGCCTGTGCCGCCGGGACGCCGGGGCTGGCGGGGATGCCCTGCGTCGCCAGGCCCGAGCCGGCCTCGGCGAGCAGGCCGTCGACGTGCCCGTGGTAGGCGCCGGCGAACTTCACCAGCAGCTCGCGACCGGTGGCGGCCCGCGCGAGCCGGATCGCGCTCATCGAGGCCTCGGTGCCGCTCGAGGTCATGCGCACCATCTCCGCCGACGGCATCCGCTCGGCGACGACCGCCGCCAGCTCGACCTCGGCCTCGGTCGGCGCGCCGAAGCTCGTGCCCGCCTGCGCCGCGGACGTCACGGCGCCGACCACGTCGGGATGCGCGTGGCCGGCGATCAGCGGCCCCCAGGACAGCACCCAGTCGACGTAGCGGTTGCCGTCGACGTCGACCAGCTCGGCGCCCTCGCCGCGCGCGACGAACAGCGGGTCGCGCCCGATCGAGCGCATCGCGCGGACGGGCGAGTTGACGCCGCCGGGCAGCAGCGCCACGGCGCGGCGGTAGAGCGCCGCGGAGCGCTCGTCGGCGAGCGGCGAGCTCACCGGCGCGGTCGAGACCGGCGCACCCGCCCGGCGCGGACGAGGCGGCCGCTCACGTGTGCTCGGCCTCCCAGCGCGCGTGCTCGTCGGTGAAGTAGAGCAGGCGGATCTTCTTGAACTCGGTCGACGAGTAGAGCGTGCTGCGCTCGTGGATGCCGGTGTGCTCGGCAATCGAGGTGAGGATCGCGTCGCACTCCTCCTTCGAGCGGCCGTGCGCCATCGTGAAGACCGAATACGGCCAGTCCGCGTAGGTCGGGCGCTGGTAGCAGTGCGAGATGCCGCGGAAGGCCGACATGCGCGGTCCCAGCTCCATCACGCGCTCCTCCGGCACCTTCCAGACGCCCATGCCGTTGGCCGAGAAGCCGGCGCGGCGATGGAAGAGGATCGCGGCCACGCGCCGCAGCGCCTTGCGCTCGCGCATCGACTCGAGGTGGTCGAGCAGGGCCGGCACCGTGATGCCGATCTCGGCTGCGGCCGGCGCGTAGGGCTCGGAGACGATCGGCATGTCGCCCTGCAGCGTGCGGATGACCGCGTAGTCGAGCTCCGACAGCTCGATCACCTCGGGCTCCTTCGGCTCCTCGGCGACGCCCTCGGCCGCCAGCGCCTCGGTGCCCTGCTCCATCTCGAGGTCCATGCGGATCTTGAACAGCCGCAACGTCGGCAGCTGGCGCACCGACTCGGCGCCGGTCAGCTCGGCGAGCACGTCGAGCGTGCCCTCGAGCCCGAGCTTCGAGTCCGGCTCGGTGGCGATCGTGAACCAGATGTTGAAGTCGTGGTTGCGCAGGTAGTTGTGCGAGACCCCGGGATGGGAGTTGATGATCTTGGCGGCGCGCCAGGGGTGCTCGGGATCGACCTTGGCGGCGACCAGCATCGAGCGGTAGCCGAGCACGCGCGTGTCGAAGATCGGCGTGACCTGGCGGATGATGCGCCCGTCGACCAGCCGCTGCGCGCGGCGCAGCACCTCGTCCTCGCCGACCTCGGCCAGCTGGGCCACGTGCGCGAACGGCCGCTCCGCGAGGCCGAACTTGCCCTGCATCAGGTTCAGCAGCTTGCGGTCGAGATCGTCGAGGGGGATCGCCGCGCCGTCCTTGCGGCTGCGGACCTTGGCTACCGAAGCCATCGGGCAACGTCCTTCGCGTGGTAGGTGATCACGATGTCTGCACCGGCGCGGCGGATGCCGGTCAGCGCCTCCAGCACGGTGGCGCGTTCGTCCAGGTAGCCAGCCGCTGCGGCCGCCTTCACCATCGCATACTCGCCGCTGACGTTGTACGCGGCAACCGGGAGCCGCGTCGCGTCCTTGACGCGGCGGATCACGTCGAGGTACGGCAGCGCCGGCTTGACCATCACCACGTCGGCGCCCTCCTGGACGTCGAGCAGCGCCTCGCGCACGCCCTCCTCGGCGTTGGCGGGATCCATCTGGTAGCTGCGCCGGTCGCCGAACGCGGGCGCGGAGTCGACCGCCTCGCGGAAGGGGCCGTAGAAGGCCGAGGCGTACTTGGCCGAGTAGGCGACGATCGGCAGGTCCTCGTAGCCCTCGGCGTCGAGCCGTGCGCGCAGCGCGCCGACGCGGCCGTCCATCATGTCGCTCGGGGCCACCACGTCGGCGCCGGCCCGGGCATGCGAGACGGCGGTGCGCGCGAGCAGCTCGAGCGTGCGGTCGTTGTCGACCCGACCGTCGTCGAGCACGACGCCGCAGTGGCCGTGCGAGGTGTACTCGCAGAGGCAGACGTCGGTGATCACGACCAGCTCCGGGTGCGCCTCCTTGAGCGCCCGCACCGTCAACTGCACGACGCCCTCGTCGTCGTAGGCACCCGAGCCCTGCTCGTCCTTGCCGGCGGGCAGGCCGAACAGCAGCACCGCCGGGATGCCGAGCCCGAGCGCCTCGCCGGCCTCGTCGACGGCGTGCGCGATCGAGAGCCGGTCGACGCCGGGCATCGCCTCGATCGGGGTGCGCGCGTCCTCGCCCAGCTGGACGAACAGGGGCAGCACGAGGTCGGCGGCAGCGAGCTCGGTCTCGCGGACCAGCTCGCGCAGGACGCCCGTCTTGCGCAGCCGCCGCAGGCGAGTGGCGGGAAAGGCCATCGCCCAGAGTGTAGGAGCGCGGCTGCGTCGAGCGCCGTGCGTCGGCTCCTATGCTCAAACGATGGCGCGCCTCGCACTGTCGGCGATCGGACGCGACCGGCCCGGGATCGTGGCCGGCATGACCGCGGTCCTGCTGCGCCACGGAGTCAACATCGAGGACTCGCAGATGGCAATCCTGCGCGGCCACTTCGCGATGACGCTGATCCTGGCCCCGCCGGACGGCGTCGACCGCGAGGCGCTCGCCCGCGAGCTCGACGAGGAAGCGGCCGCGCTCGGCCTCGAGGCGCTGGCGTTGAGCGGCGTCGAGCCGGTCGCCGAGGCCGCGCCGGAGCCCACCCATCTCGTCTCGATCTACGGCGTCGACCACCCGGGCATCGTGCACGCCGCCACGCGCACGCTCGCCGAGCTGGGCGTGAACGTGACCGACCTCAACACCCAGCTCGTCGCCGCGCCGGACACACAGCCGCTGTACGTGCTGCTGATGGAGGTCGTCGTCCCCGGAGACGCGGACGTCGGCGAGGTCGAGCGGGCATTGGCCACCACCGCCGAGCTGGAGACCGTCGACCTCAGCCTGCGCGAGCTCGAGCGGCACGAGCTGTAGCGCGAGAGACGCCCGGTGCCGGTTCGCGAGATCCTGCTCTACCCGCACCGCGCGCTGAAGACCGTCGCGCGCGCGCTGGGCGAGGCCGACGCCGCCGAGGTCGAGCGCGTCACGACGGACCTGCTCGACACGATGGACTCCTTCGGCCACTGCGTCGGGCTCGCCGCCCCGCAGCTGGGGGAGCTCGTGCGAATCGCCGTGGTCGACGTGACCGGGCACAAGAAGGCGACCGCCTGCAACGGTCGGCTCGTGCTCGTCAACCCGCGCGTCGTGCGTGCGGAGGGGGCGGAGGTCGCACGCGAGGGCTGCCTCTCGATCCCCGACCTGACCGCCAACGTGCGGCGGGCGACGCGGATCGAGGTCGTCGCCGACGGCGGGTTCGAGGTCGAGTCCGACGGGTTCGAGGCGCGCTGCATCCTGCACGAGCTCGACCACCTCGACGGGCTGTTGTTCCTCGATCGCGTCGACTCGCTCTCGCGCGACGTCTTCCGGCGCAAGGACTACCGCAGCTAGGCGAAGCGGCGCAGCGCCAGCCGGCTGATGGCGCCGAAGGCGACGAACAGCGCCGCGAGGTGCAGCAGGGGTCCGCCCAGGCCACCGCTGTCGTTGAGCGCCGCGTCGAGCGCGTCGAGCGCCGGCTTGAAGGGAAACAGCGCGGAGACGACGCGCGTCGCGTCGTAGAGCGCCGGGGCGACCGTCCCCGAGGGGACGAGCGCGAGGAAGGCCAGCGGCAGCACGAGCATGAAGGCGAGCAGCGAGGCGGCGCGCACCTCGCGCGCGAGCGCGCCGATCGCGAGCCCGAGCGCGGCGAAGGCAAGGGCCGCGGCGACCAACGCGACCAGCCACAGCGGCAGTCGGCTCCAGTCGAGGTCGACGAAGACGCCCAGGCCGGCGAGCAGCACGAGACCGACGGCGAGCGAGCAGAGCGCCGCCAGGCCGGCCTTCTCGACGAGCAGGCCCGTGTGCGAGACGAGCCCGCGCACGAGCCGCGGGAACGCGTTCTCCTCCCGTTCGAGCGCGAGCGCGCCGGCCGCCAGCAGCACGGTGATGAACATCAGCGAGACGGCCGTGGCAAGCGCGACCGCGAAGGCGCTGAGCGAGGTCTCGTCACCGTCCAGCGCGGTCGCCTTGACGCGGATCGGCTCGCCGACGACCTTCAGCACGTCGTCCGAGAACGAGAGGTTGTTGAGCGCCAGGCGGGCGAAGGTGATCGTCCGGTCCAGCTGCTCGCGGCCGCGCGAGCCGGGCGGCAGCTCGCGCCGCACCTCGCGCAGGATGCGCTCCGCGCGCTCGAGGCCGAGGACGTCGAAGTCCCGGCCCAGGAACGTGTAGGCGCCACCGGTGCTGACGAGGTTGAGCAGCCGCAGCGACTCCGCCGCGACGCGCTTGGTGAGCGCCGCGTTGGCGAGCTGGATCTGGGCGCGGATGGTGTTCTCGACGTACGCCCGCTTGGCCGGGTCCTCGGCGTTGTAGAAGACCTCGACCTGCCCCGGCCGCAGCGTCGACTGGAGGGTGCGAGAGAGGTCCTCCGGAATGATCACCGCGGCCAGCGCCTCGCCGTCCTGGACCTTGTCGATCGCCTCCTGGCGGCTGTCGACCTGAATCGGATCGACGGCGTCGGTCAGCCGCTTGCCCTCCTGCTGCAGGTCGATCCGCTGGCCGCCGAGCTCGATCTCGCTCGGCTGCCCGGCGAGCCCGTTGTAGACCGCGACCGCCGGCTTGTCCGGCCCGCCCGACAGCGCCAACCCGATCAGCACCGCGATCACGACCGGGTACAGCACGAGCAGCGCCACCAGCAACGGCGAGCGGCGCAGGATCCGCAGATCCTTGAGCAGCAGCCAGCGCACCCTCAGTGGCCGCGCTGATGCAGGAAGCGGACGAAGGCGCCCTCGAAGTCCAGTCCGGTGCCGCCGACCACCTCGGCCAGCTCGCCCGGCGAGCCGTCGAACAGCCGCTCGCCGTCGGCCAGCACGATCAGCTGGTGCGCGTGGCGCTCGGCCTCCTGCACGTCGTGGGTCGCGTAGACGACCGTTGTGCCTGCGTCGGCGAGGCGCAGGATGAAGCCCCACAGGCGCTCGCGCTGGCGTGGGTCGAGCGAGGCGCTCGGCTCGTCGAGCAGCAGCACCTCCGGGTCGGCCAGCAGGCCGATCGCGATGTTGACGCGCTGGCGGTTGCCGCCCGAGAGCGTCGAGACCTGGTCGTCGGCACGCTCGCGCAGATCGCTCAGGTCGAGCATGCGCTCGACGGTCGCGTCCGGGTCCGCCACCCGCTCCAGCCGGGCGAACAGCGCGAGGTTCTCGGCGACGGTCAGCTTGCCGTAGAGGGCCGCCTGCTGGGGCACCCAGCCGATCTCGCGCGGGGAGCGGCTGACATTGCCCTCGTCGGGCTTCTGGATCCCGGCCAGGATCGACAGCAGCGTCGTCTTGCCGGCACCGTTGGGACCGATCACGGCGACCAGCTCGCCAGGGCCCGCGCGCAGCGAGACGCCGCGCAAGGCCGCGCGCTCGCCGTAGCGCTTGACCAGGCCGTGCGCCTCCAGCACCGGCCCGGTCGCCGCCTGCTGCAACTGCTCGAGGCGTGCGGTGCTGCCCTCCATGGTCGCTCAGCTTGGCAGAATCGCTCCTCGTGAAGCTGCTCTTCATCGGCGACGTGGTCGGCGGCTGCGGACGACGCGCGCTGCGAGCGGTGTTGCCCGAGCTCGTCGAGCGCCACCAGCCGGACTTCGTCGTGGTCAACGGCGAGAACGCGGCGGGCGGCGTCGGGATCACCGAGAAGACCGCCCGTGACCTGTTCGAGCTGGGCGCGGACGCGATCACGCTCGGCAACCACGCCTACCGCCACCGCGAGGTCTACGGCTTCCTGGACCGCGAGCCGCGGATCGTGCGGCCGGCCAACTACCCGAAGGGCAGCCCCGGCAACGGACACACCGTCGTGGAGCGGAACGGGATCCGGCTGGGCGTGGTCAACCTCTCCGGCACCGTGATGCTGCAAGCCGCGCGGACGCCGTTCGCGGAGATCGACGCGGTCCTCGCCGAGCTGCGCGGCAAGGCCGACCACGTGCTGCTCGACTTCCACGCCGAGGCGACCAGCGAGGCGGTCGCGATGGGCTGGCACGTCGACGGTCGCGTGACGGCCTGCGTCGGCACGCACACGCACGTGCCGACCGCGGACGGGCGCGTGCTGCCGGGCGGCACCGCCTACATCACCGACGTCGGCATGACCGGCCCGCGCGGCGGCGTGATCGGCGTCAAGCGCGAGCAGGCGCTGGAGCGCTTCGTCAAGCAGACCAACGTGCGCTTCGAGACCTCCGACGACGACCCATGGGTCAACGGCGTCCTGATCGAGGCCGGCGAGGACGGGCGCGCTACGCGGATCGAGCAGCTGCTCGTGCCGGCGAGCTGATCCGCCGCGGGACCAGCGCCGCCAGGCAGAGGGCGAGCGCGCCGAGCAGCGTGAGGTCGCGCACCACGACGACGGCGACCGGGAACGGATCGCCGGTGAGCAGGTCGAAGTAGCGGGCGGGGAACTCGACCTGGGTCAGCACGCAGGCGAGCGCGACCAGCGCCGCGAGGCCGTGCATCCGCCAGGCGAGGGCGAGCGCGCCGAGCGGCGCGATCCAGATCAGGTACTGGGGCGAGAGCACCTTGCCGAGCGTGGCGAAGGCGAGCACGGCGGCGAGGGAGCCGAGCACGAGCTCGCGCGCGGCGGGTGGCGTCTCCGGCGGCGCGCGGCCGGGGACGCGGGCGCCTTCCTCGAACGTCGTGGCACATCCGCGGGCTGCTGCCCGCGCGCGCAGCGCGACTCCGGCGGCGAGCGCGGCGACGACCACGAGCAGCGCGAGGGCGAACAGCGCGCTGACCGCCGCGTCGGCCGGGTGCACGAGGTTGTCCGAGCGGTGGCTCCAGTCGCGCGCGGTCTCCCCCAGCCCGAGCCCGTCGAGGGCGCGCAGGACAACGGCGGGGACGCTCTCGACCTGGACGGGGCGACCGGTGTGGTACTCGACCGCGTCGAGCGCGCCGCGTGGCGACAGCGCCACGGCGCCGAGCGCGACCACGGCCATCACCGCGGCCAGCGCCAGGCCACCCTCGAGCGCGTCGCGGCGGCGCCCGCGGCCGACCAGCCAGGCCAACGCGACGGGTGCCGCCACGAGCGGGAAGCCCTTCGTCATCACCCCCAGGCCGAGCACGGCGAGGCCGAGCCGCGGTCGCTCGCGGCAGAGCAGCAGCAGCGCGGCGAGCGTCAGCGCGACGGGCGCGTAGTCGAAGTGCGTGCGGATCATCGCGCCGAGCAGCAGCGGCGAGATCGCGAGCGCCAGCAACGCCCGGCGGCGGCTGCCCTCGCTGGCGGCGGCGAGCGCGGCGCCCAGCAGCATCACGACGGCGGCGAGCAGGAACGTCCAGCCGGCGAAGGCCCAGCGGAACGTCTCCTCTCCGACGCCGACCAGGCCGGGCAACGCGATCGCCGGGGCCGCCAGCGGCGGATACTCGAAGAAGACCTCTCGGTACGGCAGCTGCCCGTCGAGCACCGGCTCGGTGAAGACGCGGTAGACGTAGAGGTCGTTGACGCGGTCGTTGTCGAACGGCGGCAGCCACAGCGTCGCCGCGCAGGTGAGCGCAAGCACGCCGAGGGCGGGCAGCGTGTCGCGGCGGCCCGAGCTCATGCCTGCGCCAACGGCCCGACCGGCTCCTGCTCGAGCGCCGGCGTGGATTCGGGCGGCGGCGCCTCCGGCCGCCGCGAGCCGTAGGCGCCGAGGACGGCCAGCAGCACGAACGGCACGAACCAGACGACGTAGAGGTAGAACCAGTGCGTCATCGTCAGCTGCAGCACGATCAACACCGCCGCCCCGAGCGCGGCGACCTGACGGGCGTCGCGGCGGCGGGGCACGAACGCGACCAGCAGACCAAGGCCCACGACCGCCAGCTTGACCACCGTCTGCAGCCAGTCCAGCGCGGGCACCTGGCCCCAGACGCTGAACGGCGAGGGCCGCCCGGCCTGGTAGCCGACCGTGCGGTCGTAGAGCTCGCGCAGGCCGCCGTCGGGGAGGAACGGCAGGACCAGGACGGCGAGCACGAGAGCGAAGGCGACGACGAAGGCAAGCGGTCCACGCCATGCTCGCCCGGGGGCGTCCGCCGGAGCAGCCGGCAGTCGAACGTCGGCGGTCGGCGAGACGCCTCGCAGGAACAGGGGCGCCAGCGCGATCGGGGCGAACTTCGCTGCCGCGCCGGCGGCGATCGCGGCGCACCGCGCCAGCCCTCCGAGCGCGTCGCGGCGCACCGTCAGGGCGAGCAGCGCGGCGACGCACGCGAGCGCGACCAGCGTGTCGTTGGAGTTCGTCTCGAGTGCGAACGCCGTGTAGGGATATGCGACCCAGGCCCAGGCCAACGCCGTGCCGAGCACGAGGCCGTCGCGACCCGGCCGCAACCGGCGGCCGAGCAGGAACAGACCGGCGAGGGCGAGCAGGTCGAACGTGATCGCGGCGCCGCGGGCGGCGGGCAGGTCGTCCCAACGGCCGCTCCAGGACAGCGCCTGCTCGAAGGGGACGTAGAGCAGGTAGGTCAACGGCCCGTAGGTGTCTCCGCGCTCGACGTCCTGCGAGAACCCCGGTCCGTACAGCGGGTCGCCGTCGACGATCCGGTCGGCGCCGATCACCCCCGCGTAGCCGACGTCGATCACGTTCGAGTCGGTCACGTTCAGCCCGATCCGGAAGGCGGCCAGGAACACGATTCCGACCAGCAGCCAGGCGACGGGCACGTGCGGGATCAGCGGACCGCGGGCGCCACGCGGCCGAAAGCCGGCCAGCAGCACCCGCAGCAGCAGGTACAGCATCACGGGGTAGACGAGCGGCACCGAGACGCCGATCTCGCCGCGGTTGAAGAAGACGTGCGAGGCGCCGAAGCCGACGAGCACGAGCAGGTCGAGGTGCAGCAGCCGCAGCGGGCGGCGCCAGTCGACGAACGGCGCCAGGAACAGCAGGCACAACGGGATCCAGACGTACGGCGCGTTGAGCTTGCGGCCGAAGGCGCCCTCGTAGCCGCGTGCCATCGACCAGGCGACCTGCGAGCCGTTCCACTGCTCGATCACCGCCCCGGTGGCGTCGTCGAGCTGCACCTGGGCGACCTCGTCGCCGTCGCGGAAGTAGCTCACCTGCCAGCGCCCGTAGCCCTTCGTGTAGGCGGCTGGCTGCATCGGACCCTCGCGGCGCTCCTCGCGCACCGTGGTCGTGCGCGCGGCGATCGCCTTGACCTGCTGCGCGCTGCGCTTGAAGAACTTCGGCGGCTTGGCGTCCGAGGCAGGGGTCGTCAACTCCGCCGCCAGGGCGGGCGCGGCGGTCGACAGCAAGACCGCGAGGGCGAGCGGCAGCGCTAGTCGCGCGAGAGCTCGATCGCGAAGCTCCACATCTTGTTCCCGACGAAGTTGAGCGGCGTCGCGACCACGATCGAGATCGCCTGGGCGAGCAGGCCCGGGAGCCCGGCGGAGCTCACCAGCAGCTCGAGCACCCCCGCCGCGACGACGAAGGCGAGCACGCTGACCGCGAAGAAGCGCGCCGCCTGGAAGCCGGCGTGGCCCTCTGAGGCGCTGAAGGTCCAATGGCGGTTCCACCAGAAGTTGTTCGTAACCGCGACCACGAACGCCGCCGTAGCGGCCTGCAGGTGGTGGAAGTCGAGCAGCTCGACGCAGAGCGCGAACACGCACAGGTTGACGACGTAGCCCGAGGCCCCGACCGCGCAGAACTTCAGCAGCTGCACCCAGTTGCCCGGCTTGCGCAGGCCGGAGCGAACGCGCAGGTGCATCGCGACCGGGGACTCGGCGATCGCGGGATCGCGCTCTTCGATCACCGCTCCCACGGTACCGAGAAATGCTCGAGGATCAGCGGAGTCACGTCGGCGAGCGACCACGACTCCCGCTCCGGCAGCTCGAGCCCGGTCGCCAGCAGCACGCCCTCGGAGTCGTCGCGGTGCAGCGAGCCGTGGCTGCCGCCACCGACGTGGTCGGCCCCGCCCCAGTCGGCGAACTCGTAGCCGGCGGCGGCCGAGACGAGCACGTCGCCGCTCTGCACGCACGAGAGCGCCGACCACAACCGCGGCAGCGCGTCCGGATAGGTGGCGGAGCCGACGCGCCCGGCGCCCGCCTCCAGCTCCAGGGCGGCCAGCTCGCCCTCGACGCTCCAGCGTCCCCCGCGGCGATCCGCGAGCTCGCCGCCGGGCGCGAAGCGCAGCTCGCCGCGCGGCGACCAGACGCGCGCCCGGCCGTCCGCGTGGCTGACCAGCAGGTCGACCCCGTCCACCCCTCGCAGCGTCTCCAGCGCCCGCGGCACGAGCTGCTCGCGTCGCTGCTCGTCGAGCACGTAGACCATCGCCGAGCGAGCTGCCGGGCAGACCGCCACCTCGGCCTCGGTCGGCGCCACGCCGCCAGGCGTCAGCAGGCGCCAGTCGGCGAACGCCTCCGCCAGGTTGACGCGCTGCTCGACGGTCGTCTGCGAGTGGTCGGAGATCACCACGACGGCGTGCTCGTCGAGGAACGCCTCGAGTCCCCCGCCGGCGTCGAACAGGCGCGTCAGCGCGCGGTCCGCCGCCGCGATCGACTCCGGCTGCGCGTCCGGGCCGTGCTTGTGCGAGTAGGTGTCGTTGTCCGGCAGCGAGAACAGCAGGAAGTCGAACAGGTCGTTCTCGACCAGGTAGGCGCCGACGCAGCCGGTGTGCTGGTCGCGCTGGCCGGGCATCCCGAGCGCCGAGGTGCAGCCGGTGTTGCGCGAGTCGAACAGGTCCGCGTAGAACAGCTCGCGTGCGCCGTAGACGGGGTGCCGGAACTGGGCCGCCTCGGCGATGCGGCGGTAGACGCTGTCGCCCGACGGCTCGTGGCGGGTGCGGCCGCGATAGATCAGGTACGTCGTGCAGGCGGTGCGCAGCCCGGCGTCGTCGAGCTGCTCGAAGACCGTGCGGCGCCCCCGCGCCAGGTGCGCCATGTTCATGTTGTAGACGGTGTCGTACAAGGAGCGCACGATCCCGAAGGCGCGCGTGGCCGACAGCGACGAGCCGTACTCGACGTAGCGCTCCTCGCCACGGTGGAACCAGTTCATCGACGGGATCAGGTGCTCGGCAGGTCCGCTGCAGCCGGTGGCGATCGTCGCCGACGCGACGGGCGTCACCGACGGGTAGGTCGAGACGCAGTCGCGCACGTAGCTGCCGCGCTCGACCAGCGTCGCCAGAGCCGGCGCGCGGCCGTCCGCGATCGTGGCGTCGAGCATCGCCGGCTTGAGCGAGTCGATCACCGCCAGCACGACCTTCTTGCGGCCGGCGGCCACGTCAGCGCAGGATTCGCAGGCCCGCGTACTTCTCGTCGCCCCGGCCACGCCCGCCAGCCAGCAGCACGACGAAGCCGACCAAGGCCAGGAACGAGAGCGGCGGAACGAAGATCGCGACGGCGGCGAGCAGCAGCGCGACGGCGTCGGCGTAGACGCTCAGCAGGCTGGCGGCACCCGCGTCGAGGCGGTTGCGAGCACGGTCGACCAGGCCGCCGACGGCGACCCAGCCGAGCGTCGCGCAGAGCACGCCGATCACGACGCCGAGCGCGCCCGACTCGCCGCCCTCGGCGAGCGAGCCGCCCGCCAACAGGCCGCCGAGCACCAGGCCGGCGACGCCGAAGGCGAGGTCCGCCGGGCGCCGCGTCGGCAGCCAGCCGGAGCTCGACTCCGGCGCGGGCGTGCCCTCCGTGCGCTGGCGGGGGCCGCCGCGCTCGAACATGTAGGCCGCGACCGCCAGCGCCAGCACGACGGCGAGGAAGGCCGGCGACTCGAGGAAGTCCCAGCCGCTGCCCTCGAAGTCGATCGCCACGTCCCCACGCGCCAGCGCACCGGCGAGCAGGGGCGGCAGGTAGGGGCGGACGCCCGTGGCGCCGGCGAGGCCGACGCCCTGTCCGATGTCGACGAAGAGGCTCATTGCGCTGCGCGAAGGGGGCGGTACCCTCCGAGCGCATGACGATAGACCAGCCGGCAGGGCACAGGCCCCGGAGGGCGAACGAGCGTCCATGAGCGTCTCGCGCGATCTCGAGCGCTACGCCGGGCTGTTCGCGGCCCGCACGAAGGTCATGAAGTCGTCGGCGATGCGCGACCTGATGTCGATCACCGCCAGACCGGAGGTGATCTCGCTCGCGGGCGGCTTCCCCGACACGAGCACGTTCCCGCCGGACACGTTCGCCGCGGTCGCGCAGCGGATCGCCACCGAGTCCTGCGCGAAGGCGCTGCAGTACGGGCCGACCGAGGGCCTTGCCGAGACCAAGGACTGCATCGCCGAGGTGATGGCGGCCGAGGGCATGAAGGCCGATCCCGAGGACGTGCTCGTCACCACCGGCGGCCAGCAGGGCATCGACCTGATCACGCGCACGCTGATCGACCCGGGCGACGTCGTGATCGCCGAGGGACCGACCTACCCCGGCGCGGTGCCCTCGTTCTCCTCCTTCCAGGCCGACGTGGTGCAGATCGACATGGACGCCGACGGCATGCGCGTGGACCTGCTCGAGGAGACGCTCGACAGGCTCGAGCGCGAGGGACGCCGACCGAAGTTCATCTACACGATTCCGAGCTTCCAGAACCCCGCCGGCGTGTCGATGTCGCTGCCGCGGCGCAAGCGCCTGGTCGAGGTCGCGCACGAGCGCGAGCTGCTCGTGCTCGAGGACAATCCCTACGGACTGCTGCGCTACGAGGGCGAGCCGCTGCCGCCGCTGCACGCGCTCGACGGGGGCGTCTACGTGATGCACCTCGGCACGTTCTCGAAGATCCTCTCCCCCGGCATCCGGCTCGGCTGGGTGGTCGCGCCGCCGCCGGTGATCGCGAAGATCAACCTCGGCAAGCAGGCCGCCGACCTCTGCACCTCGACGCTCTCGCAGCTGATGGTCCAGGCCTACTTCGAGCACGGCCGCTGGCGCGACTACGTCGAGTCGCTGAGCGAGCTCTACCGCGGCCGGCGCGACACGCTGCTGGAGGCGCTCGCCGAGCACTTCCCGCCGCAGGCGGAGTGGACGCGGCCTGCCGGCGGGCTGTTCGTGTGGGCGACGCTGCCCGACTTCATCGACACGACGGACCTGCTCGCGCGGGCGCTGCGCGAGAACGTCGCCTTCGTGCCGGGCCGCGCCGCCTTCCTCGACGGGCGCGGCGCCAGCTCGATGCGGCTCAACTTCTCCGGCTGCGACGACGCCCAGCTGCGCGAGGGCGTGCGCCGCATCGGCGAGGTGATCACCGAGCAGGTCGAGCTCTACGGGACGCTCACAGGACGGCAGGCGGAGCCGCAGCCGGCGCAGGCCCCCGAAGCTGCTGCGCAGCCCGGCGCCCAGGTGCTGCCGCTGCCTCGCCGCACCACCGACGCGCGCAAGTCCGCCGGCTCGTGAGCCGAGTCGCCGTGCTCAAGGGCGGCCGTTCGCTCGAGCGTCACGTCTCGCTGCGCTCGGGGGCGCGCGTCGAGGACGCCCTCGCCCGACTCGGGCACGAGGTGCTCTCGATCGACGTCGGCGCCGACCTGATCGCGCGGCTGCACGAGACCGAGCCGGACGTCGCCTTCGTCGCCCTGCACGGCCGCGACGGCGAGGACGGCACCGTGCAGGAGCTGCTCGAGATCGTCGGCGTGCCCTACACCGGCTCGAGCGTGCTGGCCTGCATGCGCGCGATGGACAAGGTGCTGACCAAGCACCTGCTGCTCGAGGCGGACATCCCGACGCCGCCGTTCTTCGCCTTCAACGAGACCGCCTTCCGCGAGCTCGGCGCCGGCCGGGCGCTGCCGGCGATCGAGCAGCGGCTGGACTTCCCGATCGTGGTCAAGCCCGCCAACGGCGGGTCGGCGCTCGGGATCAAGTTCGCGGCGGCGGCCGAGAACGTCCCCGCCGCGCTGGTGGCGGCGTTCTCCTACGACTCGAAGGTGCTGCTGGAGCGCTACGTCGCCGGGCGCGACCTGGCCGTCTCGATCCTCGCCGACGAGCCGCTGCCGGTCGTCGAGGCGGTCCCGCGCGACGAGCAGTTCTACGACTTCGAGGCCCGCTACGAGATCGGCCGCACCGACTTCGTCTGCCCGGCGGACCTGCCACCGGAGCTGACGACCCGGGCGCAGGAGCTCGCGCTGCGCACGTACCGGCTGCTCGGCTGCGAGGCGTTCGCGCGCGTCGACCTGCTGCTCGACGGCGACGGCGAGCTGACCGTGCTGGAGGCCAACGCGATCCCGGGGCTGACCGAGACCAGCCTGCTGCCGCAGGCCGCCGAGGCCGCGGGGATCAGCTTCGACCAGCTCGTCGGCAGGATCGTCGAGCTGGCGCTCGGCGAGCGCTAGCTCAGCTGTCCTCGCCGCGCTCGAAGTCCTCGGGCGTGACGTTGTCGAGGAAGTCCTTGAACTTCTCGACGACCTCCTCGGTGTCCTCGACCTCGTGCTCGAACTCGATCGCGGACTCGGAGATCACGTCCTCGGCGGCGAAGATCGGGGCGCCGGTGCGCACCGCGAGGGCGAGCGCGTCGGAGGGACGCGAGTCGATCGCCAGCTCGCGGCCGTTGAGCTGCAGCGTCACCTCGGCGTAGAAGGTGTTCTCGCGCAGCTCGGTGACGGCCACGCGCGTACAGGAGACGTCGAGCTCTGAGAGCATCTCGCTGATCAGGTCGTGGGTCATCGGCCGCGGCGTGTTGGCGCCCTGGAGCTTCATCAGGATCGCCGCCGCCTCCGGATGTCCGATCCAGATCGGCAGGAACTTGTTCCCGTCGCGGGTCTTGAGCAGCACGATCGGCTGCTTGCCGACCATGTCGAAGCTGACCCCGTAGATGACCATCTCCTGCATGGGCTCTCGACAGTCTAGACGCGGCCGGGAGCGGGGTAGCGCGCCCCTGGAGCCGGGCGCCGCGCGCTGTACGCTGCGCGCGGTCACCTCGTGTACAGCCTGCTCCTGAAGCTGCTCCGGCGCGTCGACGCCGAGCGCGCCCACGCCCTCGGCTCGGCCGTCCTGCGCACCGTCGCGGCGGTGGCGCCGCTGCGTGCGCTGCTGTGGCGGCTGTGCGCTCCGCGCGGGGGCGCGCTGCGCGTACGGGCGCTGGGGCTCGACTTCCCCTCCCCGCTCGGCGTGGCGGCCGGCTTCGACAAGGAGGCGCGCACCTTCGCCGGCCTGGGCGCGCTCGGCTTCGGCGCGGTCGAGGTGGGCACGGTGACCGCCACGGGCCAGCCGGGCAACGAACGACCGCGGGTGTTCCGGCTGCCGGCCGACCGCGCGCTGGTCAACCGCATGGGCTTTCCCAACGGCGGCGCCGCGGCCGCGGCGGCGCGGCTCGCCGGCCGGAGGCGGGGCGGGCGGGCGCCGATCGTCGGGGTCAACATCGGCAAGACGAAGGCCGTCGCGGCCGACCAGGCCGTCGGCGACTACCGCGCCGGCGCGCGGCTCCTCGCCGAACACGCCGACTACCTCGTGCTCAACGTCAGCTCGCCGAACACGCCGGGGCTGCGCGACCTGCAGACCGAGGAGCAGCTGCGCGAGCTCGTGGCGGGCATCCGCGCCGAGGTCGGCCGGCAGCCGCCGCTGCTGGTGAAGATCGCGCCGGACCTGCCGGACGAGCAGGTCGACGCGATCGCGGCGCTGGCGGTGGAGCTCGAGCTCGACGGGATCGTCGCCGTCAACACGACGACCGGGCGCGAGGGCCTGGACAGCGACGCCGTGGAGGTCGAGACCGCCGGCGCGGGCGGGCTCTCGGGCCCGCCGCTGCGGACGCGGGCGCTCGAGGTCCTGCAGCGATTGCACGCGGCGTCGAACGGGCGCTTCGCGATCGTGTCGGTCGGGGGCGTCGAGACGGCGGAGGACATCTGGGAGCGATTGCGGGCGGGCGCGACGCTCGTGCAGGCGTACACCGGCTTCGTCTACGGCGGCCCGCTGTGGGCTCGACGGCTCAATCGCGGGCTCGAGCGGCTGCTGCGAGAGAGCGGACACGACACGCTCGAGGCGGCCATGCGGATGGGCGATCCTGGACTCGAACCAGGGACCTCGTCCTTATCAGAGACGCGCTCTAACCGGCTGAGCTAATCGCCCGCGGCGATCATTGTAGACGCCTCGCGACGCGGCCGGCAGTCGCCCTCGAGCTCGTCGCCCCATTGCTCCCAGCCGGGGCGGGGATGGCGCGCGAAGAGCTCGAGGTAGGGGCCCGGGGAGCAGCGCTCGATCAGGTCGTAGAGCTGGTCGGGCTTGCGCGAGTGCTCCCGCTTGGGGGTCGCGAGCAGGTTGACCTGCCGGCGCGCGGGGCCGAGCGTGCGCAGCGATCCACGCACCCCGAACAGCAGCAGCTCGGTGACGTTGCGGAAGTAGAAGCCGACCCCGCGGCCGTCCGGGCCGCCGTCCCTGCGCGTCTTGAACCAGACGAGGTTCGTCTTGTAGGCGAAGCCCCAGCGGGCCATCACCTCGAGACCGTCGGCGAGCAGCGCGTTCGGGACCCAGAGGTAGAGGTGCGCCGGCTCGGCCGCCAGCTCCGGCACCGGCAGCGCGCCGATCTGCTCCAGCGTCAGGGTGCCGTAGCGGGACAGTCGCCGATGCTCCGGCGAGGCCTTGCCGGTGCGGTGCTGGAAGCGCCAGGGCGGGTCGGCGAGCAGCGTCGTGAAGGAGCGACCGCCGGCGAACGTCGTCAGCGAGGTGGCGGCGGCCTCGCTCATGGCGGTGCTCAGGCCGCTCGGCGGCCCGCCCGCAGCAGTCGCTCGGCCAACTCGACGGCCTCGGCCGGGCGGTCGAAGGCGAGCTCGGCGACGCAGCCGTCGCCGCGGGCGCGAACCTTGACCTCGCAGCCCAACGCAGCCGAGAGCGCATCCTCCGCCGCGGCCAGGGCCTCGGCGAGGTCCGGGTGCACGACGACCTTGGTGCGCGGCGTCGCGCCGGGGCCGTTCTCGGCCTCGCGCGCCCGGCGCTCGGTCTCGCGCACCGACCAGCCGCCGTCGCGGGCATCGAGCGCCATGCGGCGTCGGGCGGCGTGGTCCTTGCACAGCAGCAGCGCCCGGCCGTGGCCCTCCGAGAGCTCCCCCGCCTCGATCAGCTCCAGCGCCTCCTCAGGCAGCTCGAGGAGGCGCGTGAGGTTGGAGATCGCGACGCGGCTGCGGCCGACGCGGCGGCCGACCTCCTGCTTGGTCAGCCCGAGGTCGTCGACGAGCATCGCGACCGCACGCGCCTCCTCGATCGGGTTGAGGTCGACGCGCGCCATGTTCTCGGCCAGCGCGAGGTCGAGCCGCTCCCAGTCCTCGGCCGGTCTGACCATCGCCGGGATCGTGTCGAGCTCGGCCAGGCGCGAGGCGCGCAGGCGACGTTCGCCCGCGACCAGCTCGTAGGCGCCGCCGGCGAGCGGTCGCACGACGACCGGCTGCAGCACGCCGCGCACGCGGATCGACTCGGCCAGCTCGGCCAAGCGCACCTCGTCGAACGAGCGTCGCGGCTGACGCGCGTTCGGCTGGATCATGTCGACGGGGATCTCGCGCAGCCCCTGCTCCTGCTGGGTGCTGCGCGGGAGGATCGCGGCCAGGCCACGGCCCATGCCCCGTCTGTCGAAGCGGGGCTCGGCCGGCTCCGCGGGCGTCCAGCCGGAGGTGTCAGGCACGGGCGGCCACCTCCCGGGCCAAGCGCAGGTAGGCGGCCGAGCCGGCGCTGCGCGGCGCGTGGCGCGTGACCGGCAAGCCGTAGCTGGGCGCCTCGCTGACGCGCACGTTGCGCGGGATCACCGTCTCGAAGACGAGGTCGGGGAAGTGCTCGCGCACCTCGCGCTCGACGTCGCGCGCGAGCCGCGTGCGCCCGTCGTGCATCGTCAGGATCATCCCGCAGACGGTCAGGCGCGGGTTGAGCTCGGTGCGGATCAACGAGAGCGTGTCGAGCAGCTGGGCCAGCCCCTCGAGCGCGAAGTACTCGGTCTGCACCGGCACGATCACCTTGTCGGCGGCGACGAGCGCGTTGACGGTGATCGGGCCCAGCGACGGCGGGCAGTCCAGCAGCGTCAGCAGATAGCGGTCGCGCACGGCGCCGAGGCGCTCGCGCAGGATCGTCTCCGAGCCGGCGATGCGCGGCAGCTCCACGTTCGCGCCCGCGAGGTCGGGCGACGAGGGCACGACGTCGAGGCGGTCGAAGCCGCTGGGGACGGCGGCGGCGGTCAGGTCGAGGTCGCCGGCGAGACAGTCGTAGACGCTCGGGCCGCCCTGCTTGGGCAACCCAAGTGCAACCGTTGCATTGCACTGCGGGTCGAGGTCGACGAGCAGCGTCGGAAAGCCCTCGTCGGCGATCGACGCGCCGAGGTTGACCGCGGTCGTGGTCTTGCCGACCCCGCCCTTCTGATTTGCGACTGCGATGACGCTTCCCATGCCACAGCGAGACTATGGACGCTCCCGGTCGGAACCGCCCGCGCTCTCCCCTTCCGTTCGGGACCGAACTCAGAAATCCTGCACGGTAGCGCCGGGCACTCGGGCCAGGGGTCGCTTGCGTGCCATGCCCGGGCGCCGCGGCAGGCCCGGCGGCGTGGGCGCAACCTTGCGCAACAGATGCAGGTGCCGGTGCTGCGCCGCGGCGAAGGGGACCACGTGGCGAACCTCCTCCGCCCGCATCCCGGCGCGCTCGGCCGCAGCGGCGCCGGCGCGCTCCTCGTCCTCGTCGCGCGCGCCCTTCCAGGCGACCAGCACGCCCTGGTCGACGAGCAGGGGGGCCGCGTACTCGACGATCACGGCGAGGGGCGCGAGGGCGCGAGCCGTGACGACGTCGTAGGCCTCCCGGCCGCCCCCGAGGGCAGGCGGGGCGGCCGCCCACTCCTCCGCTCGCGCGGTGACCACGCGGGCGTTCTCCACGCGGGCGGCCAGCGCGAGGCGTTCGATCACCGCCGTCTTGCGCGCCGCCGACTCGACGAGGTCCACCTGCGCCAGAGGGAGCGCCAGGGCGAGCACGAGGCCAGGGAAGCCCGCGCCAGCACCGAGGTCGGCGACGCGACGCGCCGAGCGCAGCGGCTCGAGCTCCAGGCCCGAGAGACTGTCGGCGACGTGCACGTCGAGCGCCTCGGACGGTGCACGCACGGTCGTCGGCGGGTCCGCTTCCGCGGCCAGCGCCTCGAGCAGCAGCGCGAGGCGGCTCGCGACCTCGGCTTCGAGCTCGTACCGCTCGACGAGCGCTGCGAGCGTTTCACGGGAAACGCTCACGTGAACCGCCGGACTCGGAGGAGACGGCCGCTGCTAGCCGGCACGCGCGGGCGAGATGACCAGCCGCCGATCGGGCTCGTCGCCTTCGCTGTGCGTCTCGACGTCCGCGCGCTCGTGCAGGTAGGTGTGCACGATCTTGCGCTCGGCCGGGCGCATCGGCTCCAGCTCCACGGGCCGGTCGTAGCGCAGGGCCTCCGACGCGGCGCGATCGGCCATTCGATGTAAGGCGGTCTCGCGCCGCTCGCGATAGCCGGCCGCGTCGACAGTCACCTGCTTGCGTACCGGTTCGCCCTTGAAGGCCGCGCGGAAGGCGAGATGCTGCAGGGCGTCGATCGTCGCGCCGTGCTTGCCGATCAGCAGCCCGAGCTCGTCGCCGTTGACGGTCGCGCGGATCTCGTCGTCGGTCTCCTCGACGTCGACGGTCGCGCGCAGGCCAAGCCCGTGCACCACACGTGCCACGATCGCGCGCACGCGCTCGGTCGGCTCGTCGGGGATGAGGTCGCGGACCTCGCGCCAGGCTTCCAGGTCCACCTCGCCACGCACCCGAGCCTGCTCCCCGCTCTCCGGCTCGGCGAGCACCTCGAAGCGCACGCAGTCGCCGGTCACGCCGGGATAGCGTGGCTCGAGCCGCTTCATCGCGACCCACTTCGCCTCGCCCAGCGTCTCCCCTTCGCCCTCGGCGACGGGTTCGCTGGGAAGCGACTCCTCCTCGATCTGCTGCGAGCCCTCTTCCATCAGCCCTCCGGTGGGGCAGCCTACCTAGCGGCGGCGGCCCGAGCGCTTCTTCTTCTTGCGCGGGTTCGGCGGCGGGCCGGCCGCCGCGCCGCTGCCGTTGCCACTGCCCTCCGCGGCCTCCTTGGCACGACCGCGCTTCCCGCCGCCCTTTCCATCGCCGCTCTGGGCCGCGGGGGACGCCTTCTCGGCCTTCTCGGCCGCCGGCGGTTTCCCGCGGGCGGGCTTGTCCTTGTCCGGCTCGTCGGAGAACTCGCGCGGCTCGGGCTTGGGGTAGAGCTTCTTGACCGCCAGCTGCTGGCCGATCGTCCAGACGTTGGTCGTGATCCAGTAGACGATCAGGCCCGCCGGGAAGTTCACGATGAAGATCGCGAACACGAACGGCAACGCCAGCATGATGTTGCGCTGCGTCGGGTCGGCGCTGATCGCGGTCACGAGGCTGGCCGCCAGCTGGGTGCCGACGTACAGCACGATCAACACTCCGAGCAGAACCGGATCGGTGACCTTCTCCGCCAGGTCGTCGATGAACAGGAAGCCCGGGTTGTCGGCGATGTCCGCCTGGAACGAATCCGAGTTCAGCAGCGAGAACAACGCGATGAAGAACGGGATCTGCAGCACCAGCGGGAGGCAGGACCCGAGCGGGTTGACCTTCTCGCGCTGGTAGAAGGCCATGACCTCCTGGTTCATGCGCTGGCGGTCGTCCTTGTAGCGCTCCTGGATCCGCTTGATCTCCGGCTGCAACTGCTGCAGGCGCTGCATCGACTTCACGCCCTTGAAGGTCAGCGGCAGGATGAACAGCCGCACCGTGAAGGTCAGCAGGATGATCGACCAGCCCCAGCTGCCGGGAAAGTCCCCGATCAGGTCGTGCCAGAACTCGAGCACCCACTGGCAGGCGTCGATCAGCGGCTGGAGGACGTTGGCGATGTACATGGTGGGCTAGGAGCGCGGGCGGGCGCGGAAGAGGGTCTGGTCCTCGGCGAAGTCCACCCCGCCGTGGCTCCAGGGGTTGCAGCGCAGCAGCCGCCAGGCCGCCAGCACCGCGCCCCGCAGTATGCCGTACTGACGCACCGCGTCGACGGCGTAATGGGAGCAGCTGGGATGGTACTTGCAGCGCGCGGGCAGCCCCGGCGAGATCGCCCGCTGGTAGAAGCGCACCGGCGCGGTCGCGATCGAGCGCAGCGCCGTCATGCCTGGTCCTTGGCGGCCAGGCCCGAGTCCGTCAGCACTGAGCGCAGCGCCGCCTCCATCGCACCCTCGCCCTGGTCGGCCAGCTCGCGTGCGTCCGGGCGCGCGACGATCACGAAGTCGTGCCCGTCCCTCAGCGTCTCGGCGTTGTTCCAGAACGCGTCCCGCAGCTGGCGCTTGACCTTGTTGCGCTCGACGGCACCGCCGAGCTTGCGGCCGACCGACACCCCCAGCCGCGGCTCGGGGTCGCCCTCCGTCCGCGGGAAGGCGTAGACGACGAGGTGCCGGCTCGCGTGCGAGCGACCCTCGCGGTAGACGCGTTCGAACTCTCCGCTGCGCGACAGCCGGCGGCGCTTGCGGCGCGCGCGATCCGCCATCGCGGCTACGGGGTGAGCCGCGTGCGGCCCTTGTCGCGGCGACGCTTGAGCAGCCGGCGACCGGCCTTGCTGCTCATGCGTGCGCGAAAGCCGTGCGTACGGGCGCGCTTGCGCTTCTTTGGCTGGTAGGTGCGCTTCATCGTGGAGAGGTGGCGGCGAGATGGATACCGCGCGGAGGCCAGGGTACACGACGCGCTGTCCACCACCCTGTTCACAACCCACCGCATTGCTTTTCCCGCGTTTTCCGGCATGCCGTGCCGACCCTGGAAATCGGCTCCGAGGGACCGGTGTACACTCGCCTCCCCCGAGGGCAGCGGGTGTCGTCCCGCCGGTCCCTCCCCACGTTCCGATCCGCTCTGCTCCGACCCCGGAGGGGTCGCTCTCGCCTGTGCCCGAAGCCAACCTCGAATCGCTCTGGAACGCCGTTCGCGCCGAGCTCCGGCGCGAGACGCCCGACTTCAAGTTCCACATCTGGCTGAGCCCGCTGGAGCTCGCCGCCGTCGAGGGACGCACGCTCGTGATTCGCGCCCCCGAGCACATCCGGACGTCGGTCGCGGAGCGCTATCTCCCGCTGCTGCGACGCGCCGCGGGCGCTGTCTTGCACGAGCGCGCGACGGTCGAGATCGTGGGGCTCGACTGGACGCCCGGCAGCCCGGCCGCAGACGCCCCGGGCGCCGAGAGCGCGGGTACCGCCACCACGAACGCGCCCGCCCGCCTCAACCCGCGCTACACCTTCGACCAGTTCGTGATCGGCGAGGGCAACCGCTTCGCCCACGCAGCCGCGCTGGCAGTCGCCGAGCTCCCCGCCCAGGCCTACAACCCGCTCTTCCTGCACGGCGAGCCGGGCCTTGGCAAGACCCATCTGCTGCACGCGATCGGGACCTACGTCCAGCGCTTCGGCGGCGGGCTCGAGGTCTGCTACGCCACCAGTGACGACTTCACGTCCGCGTTCGTGGGCGCCGTCCGCGACCGTGGCGACACCGCCGACTTCAAGGAGCGCTTCCGGGGCGCAGACGTCCTCCTGCTCGACGACGTCCAGTTCCTCGCCGGCCGCGAACGCACGCGCGAGGAGTTCTTCCACACCTTCAACGCCCTCGTCGCGAGCGGCAGCCAGATCGTGCTGACCTCCGATCGCAGCCCGGACGAGCTCGCGGATCTCGAGGCCCGGCTCGCGGAGCGCTTCCGCTCCGGCCTCGTCGTCGAGCTCGACGCCCCCGAGCTCGACGTGCGGCTCGCGATCCTGCGTTCCCGCGCTCGCCTCGACGGCATCCTCGTCGAGGACGACGTACTGCAGGAGGTCGCCCAGCTCGTGACCAGCAGCGTGCGCGCGCTCGAAGGCGCGCTCATCCGCGTCGTCGCGTACGCCTCCCTTCGCGACGAGTCCCTGACTCCCGCCCTCGCACGCCACGTCCTGCGGCGGCTCGGTCAAGCGCCCGCGACCGCCTGCGACATCCCCGAGATCCTCGCTGCGGCGGCCGAGGAGTTCGGCGTCGACCACGACGCGCTCCTCGCCCGCGATCGCCGCCCTGCCGTCGCCACCGCTCGGCAGGTCGCGATGTTCCTCGCCCGCGAGCTGACCGACCGCAGCCTGCCCGAGATCGGTCGCGGCGTCGGCAACCGCAACCACACCACCGTCCTGCACGCCGTCAACCGCGTCAGCGCCGCCGTGCGCAGCGATCCGGATGTGCGCAACGCCGTCGACAACCTGCGTCGTCGGCTTGGGCATCCGGCGTGATGGCCGGAAGGGCTGACACAATCCACAGCGCTTGGACGGCTCCGTGCACAACGCCGTCTCCGCTCCCAAAGCCACGTTGCCCTAGATGTCCACCTATCGACACCCCCTACAACGTCTCTAGAAAGACGAGATAGGCAGTCATCCGTTGAAGCTCACCGTTTCCCGTGAAACGTTTCTCGCTCGGCTCGGCATCGCCGTCCGCGGTGCCTCCACGCGCAGCTCCATCCCGACGCTCTCGGGCGTCCTGATCCGGGTCGCCGACGGCAAGGTCGAGCTCCAGTCGACCGACATGGAGCTCGGTCTGCGCGTGACGCTCGAGCCCGACAGCGCCACCGACGGCGAGGCGGTCGTCCCCGGCCGCCTGCTGCTCGACGTCGTGCGCTCGCTCCCGCAGAGACGACCTCTCGCTCGAGTACCGCAGTGCGCAGCAGGACGTCGAAGTCGTCGCCGGCTCCGCACGCTTCCACCTGCGGACGCTCCCGGCGGAGGACTTCCCGAAGCTCCCCGAGCTCCCCGTCGACGGCATCCTGAGCATGCCCGCCGGTGCCTTCGTCGACACCATCGCTCGCGTCGCTCGCGCGGCCTCGCGCGACGAGACGCGCCCGCACCTGACCGGCGTGCTCGTGACCGGCGAGGGCGACGCGCTCCGCATGGTGGCGACCGACTCCTACCGCCTGAGCGTCAAGGAGACCACGTTGGAGCAGGCGCTGCCGACGGGCCTCGAGGCGAACGTTCCGGCCCGCACGCTGCAGGAGCTCGCGCGCATCACGACCGCCGCCGAGGCCGAGACGATCGGCGTCGCCGCGCTCGACAGCCAGGTCATCTTCAGCGTCTCCGACGTCGTGTTGTCGTCCCGTCTGGTGGAGGGGCGCTTCCCGAACTATCAGCAGCTGCTGCCCGAGTCGTACGAGCACGAGCTGCGGATCAGCCGCGAGGAGCTGCTCGACGTGGTCCGCCGCGTCGGGCTGCTGGCGCAGAAGAACGCGCCCCTGCGCCTGCGCTTCTCCGAGGGCTCGCTCGAGGTCTCGGCGCAGACCCCGGACGTCGGCGAGGCCAGCGAGTCCCTGCCGGTTCCGTTCGCTGGCGAACCGTTGGAGATCGGCTTCAACCCCGAGTTCTTCCGCGAGGGCCTGGAGAGCGGCGAGTCCGAGGAGCTGCTGCTGAAGCTGATCAGCCCGCTGCGGCCAGGCCTGATCGAGTCGGGTGACGAGGGCTCCGCGTTCATCTACCTCGTGATGCCGATTCGCCTCAACGTCTAGGCCGATGGCCGCGGCGGCGCAGCCGGCGGGGCGAGGGCGCGCCGCTCGTGGTCGCCAGCCTCGAGCTGCGCGACTTCCGCAACTACGAGCACGCCGCCGTCGAGCTCGCGCCGGGCCTGACCGTGATCGCGGGCGCCAACGGCGCCGGCAAGACGAACCTGCTGGAGGCGGTCTACTTCGGCTGCACCGCCCGCTCGCCGCGCACGTCGAACGAGCGCGAGCTCGTCCGCCGCGGCGCCCCGCTCACGCGCATCGCGCTGGTGACGCGCGACGCAGACGCCGAGCACCGAATCGAGGTCGGCTTCGATCCGCGCGAGCCCAAGCGCCTGAGCGTCGACGGCGCGCCGGTCGACTCGCTCGCGATGACGACGGTGCGCCCGCTGCTGAGCGTCTTCCTGCCGGAGCGCCTCGAGCTGGTCAAGGGAGCCCCGGCCGCGCGGCGGGCCCACCTCGATCAGCTCGTCGCCGCGCTTTGGCCTGCCCGTGCCGAGACGCGCACGGCCTACTCCCGCGCGCTGGCTCAGCGCAACGCGTTGCTGGGGCGCATCCGCGGCGGCGTGGCGGGGCCAGGCTGCACTGGACGCCTGGGACGCCGAGCTCGCTGCCCGCGGCATCGCACTGATGGCCGATCGACGCGAGGCGGTCGACGGTCTCGCCGCGCCCTTTGCCGCGCTGGCCGCGCGCCTGGGCTTGCCGGGCGAGGCCGAGCTGCGCTACCGGCCGCAGGTCGCCCGCGACCGACGTCGAGGGTCTGGTGGCCGAGTTGGCCGAGCGACGCGGCGCCGACCTCGAGCGTGGCTTCACTGCCCATGGGCCGCACCGCGACGAGTTGCAGCTGCTGCTCGAGGCTGCTCCGCTGCGCGCCTACGGGTCCCAGGGCCAGCAGCGAGCCGCCTTGCTGGCGCTGCTGTTCGCCGAACGCGAGTTGCTGGCGCTGCGGCGCGCTCGCCCGCCGCTGATGCTGCTCGACGACGTGATGTCCGAGCTCGATGCCGAGCGTCGCGCGCTGCTCGCGGACCTGCTGCGCGACGGCGTCCAGGCGATCGTGACCGCGACGGACATCGAGCACGTCCCGGGCGAGCCCGAGCAGCTGATCACGGTGCGCGACGGTCAGGTGCTGGCGAGTCCGCGCAGGGGCCTCGGCATGAGGCGACGGGCTCCGCGGCCGCTCAGCGCGGCTCTCGAGCGCGCGCTGCGGGCGTGCCCGGCCAGCCACGACGCTTGCGCGCGTGCAGGCGGTTTGGAGCGAGGTCGTCGGCGTGCGCATGGCCGCCGAGGCGCGGCCGGTCGCCGAGCGCGAGGGTGTCGTCACGGTGTCCTGCAGCTCGGCCGTCTGGGCCCAGGAGCTGGAGCTGCTGGGGGCCGAACTGCTGGCGCGTCTGAGCGCTCGGCCCGAGCTCGAGAGGGCCGGTCGGGTGGAGCGCTTGCGCTTCGTCGTCGGGTCCGATGCCGACGCCTGAGCGACAGGTGTGACAGACGGGTTCTTATGGAACCATTTTTGTGCCGATTTGCGGGGATTTTCTGAGACGTATGAGCGTCCGGCGCAGGGGGTAGCCTGCTACCATTACCGGTGGTTGTACGCACCGCCCCGACCCCGGCCGCTTGGCGGCATGGCGTTGGGGCCTTTCCATGGTTGACGCAGTCCGGAAGGGACCTCTTGGCAGATAGCCGCAACACCGACAAGGGCGCCGAGTCCAGCTACGGCGCGCAGGACATCACCGTGCTCGAGGGCCTCGAGGCGGTGCGCAAGCGCCCTGGCATGTACATCGGCTCGACCGGTGTACGTGGTCTGCACCATCTCATCTACGAGGTCATGGACAACTCGGTCGACGAGGCGCTCGCCGGTGAGGCGACGGCGGTCGAGATCGCCATCCACCCGGACAACAGCGTCACCGTCACCGACGACGGTCGCGGCATCCCGGTCGACATCATGGAGAAGGAGGGGCGCCCGGCGGCCGAGGTCGTCCTCACGGTCCTCCACGCGGGCGGCAAGTTCGGCGACGGGGGCGGCTACAAGGTCTCCGGCGGCCTCCACGGCGTCGGCGTGTCGGTGGTCAACGCGCTCTCCGAGTCGCTGGACCTCACGATCTGGCGCGACGGGCACGAGTGGACCCAGCACTACGAGCGTGGCGCGCCCCAGACCGAGTTGGTCAAGGGGGGCGAGACCGATCGGCTCGGCACCAGCATCACATTCCTGCCCGACCTCGAGATCTTCGAGTCGATGGACTACGAGCGCTCGACGCTCGAGCAGCGCTTCCGCGAGATGGCGTTCCTCACCAAGGGCCTGCGCATCGACTTCCGCGACGAGCGGGGCGAGGGCTTCTCGACCACCTTCCAGTACGACGGCGGCATCGTCGACTTCGTCAACTACCTGCACTCGCAGGGCACGCGGGAGCCGCTGCACCCCAAGGTCGTCTACCTGGAGGACTCCGCCGACATCGGCGAGGTCGAGGTCGCGATGCAGTGGAACAACTCCTACCAGGAGTCGCTGCTCTCGTTCGCCAACAACATCAACACGCACGAGGGCGGCACGCACCTCTCCGGCTTCCGCTCGGCGCTCACGCGTACTGTCAACAATTACGCGCGCGCCCGCGGCGAGTTGAAGGAGAAGGACCCCAACCTCGCCGGCGAGGACGTGCGCGAGGGTCTCACCGCGATCATTTCGGTGAAGATCGCCGAGCCGCAGTTCGAGGGTCAGACCAAGACCAAGCTCGGCAACCCGCCGGTCGAGGGCTTCGTCCAGTCGGTCGTCAACAAGGCGCTCGCCGAGTTCCTCGAGGAGAACCCGCAGGACGCCACCAAGATCATCCGCAAGGCCGTCGACGCCGCCCGCGCCCGCGACGCCGCCCGCAAGGCGCGTGACCTCACCCGCCGCAAGTCGGCGCTCGAGAACTCGACGCTGCCGGGCAAGCTCGCCGACTGCTCGGTGCGCGACCCCGCGCTGTCGGAGATCTTCATCGTCGAGGGCGACTCCGCCGGCGGCTCCGCCAAGCAGGGCCGGGACCGGCACACCCAGGCGATCCTCCCGCTGCGCGGGAAGATCATCAACGTCGAGAAGAACCGCATCGACAAGGTGCTCTCCAACAAGGAGATCCAGGCGCTGATCACCGCCATCGGCACCGGCATCCGCGAGGAGTTCGACATCGAGAAGGCCCGCTACCACAAGGTGATCGTGATGACGCGACGCCGACGTCGACGGCGCGCACATCCGCACGCTCGTGCTCACCTTCCTCTACCGCGAGATGCCGGAGCTGATCGACGCCGGCTACGTCTACATCGCCAAGCCGCCGCTCTACAAGATGAAGAACGGCAAGCAGGACATCTACATCGAGAAGGAGTCCGAGCTCGAGGAGGCGCTGCTGCGCGACAAGCTCGAGACGATGCAGGTGCACGACAGGGATCGCAACCAGTTCGCGCTCACCCATGCGCGCTGGCAGAAGTTCGGTCGGCTGCTCAAGCAGTACGAGGGCTGGGCCTCGGCGTTGCGCGCCGAGTTCGGCCACGACACGATCACCTTCCTGGAGGAGTCGTCGCTGCTCGACGAGGCCGTCACGGACGCGGGCGGGGTGATCGCGCTGCTGAAGGGGCCGGACAAGGAGAGCGAGCCCTACGAGACGGCGCTCGTGGGCGAGGACGCGGACGTCATCACCGCGCGCGTCGTGGAGCGCAAGACGGGCACGGCCCAGACCTTCAAGCTGCAGCGAACGATGTTCGAGAAGTCCGAGTTCGCCTCGTTCGTGAAGGTGCACGTCGAGCTGCAGAAGCTCGCCGGCTCGCCGCCGTTCGACATCGTGCTCGGCCGCAAGGACGCCCGGGCGCTGTCGTTCGAGGACCTGCGCCGCAAGGTGCTCGAGGTCGCCCGCGAGGGCGTCCCGCTGCAGCGCTTCAAGGGTCTCGGCGAGATGAATGCCGACCAGCTCTTCGACACCACGATGGATCCGGAGCGCCGCACGCTGCAGCTCGTCACGATCGACGACGCCGCGGGCGCCGACCAGACCTTCTCGATGTTGATGGGCGACAACGTGGAGCCGCGACGGGAGTTCATCGAGACCCATGCGCGCGAAGTAACCAACCTCGATGTCTGAGGTGAACTGAATGTCGATCGACCAACTCACCGGCGGCAACATCGAGCCCCGCGGGCTCGAGGAGGAGATGCGCTCCTCGTACCTCGACTACGCGATGAGCGTGATCGTGGGGCGCGCCCTCCCGGACGTACGCGACGGCCTCAAGCCGGTCCACCGCCGCGTGCTGTTCGCGATGCACGAGGCCGGGCTGCAGCCCAACCGCCCGTTCCGCAAGTCCTCGCGCGTCGTCGGCGACGTGCTCGGCCAGTTCCACCCCCACGGCGACTCCGCCGTCTACGACACGCTCGTGCGCCTCGGCCAGGACTTCGCGATGCGCTATCCGCTGATCGAGCCGCAGGGCAACTTCGGCTCGATCGACAGCGACCCCGCCGCCGCCATGCGGTACACGGAGACGCGGCTCGCCCGCTTGGCCACCGAGATGTTGCGGGACATCGACATGGACACGGTCGACTTCGTCCCCAACTACGACGAGTCGCGCCAGGAGCCGGTCGTGCTGCCGGCTCGCTTCCCGAACCTGCTGGTCAACGGCTCCACCGGGATCGCCGTCGGCATGGCGACGAACATCCCGCCGCACAACCTGACCGAGGCGATCGACGCGGTCATCGCCTTCATCGACGATCCCGACATCGAGGTCGGCGGGCTGATGCAGCACATCAAGGGCCCGGACTTCCCGACCGGCGGCATCATCGTCGGCCACTCCGGCATCAAGGACGCGTACGAGACCGGCCGCGGGCGCGTCGTCGTGCGCGGCCGGGCGCACATCGAGCCGCTGCGCCAGGGCAAGGAGGCGATCATCGTCACCGAGATGCCCTACCAGGTGTCGAAGGGCGACGCGCGCAACGACGGCAGCGGCCTGATCAAGAAGATCGCCGAGCAGGTCCAGAACGGCCGGCTGAAGGAAATCTCCGACCTCCGCGACGAGTCCAGCAAGATGGGCATCCGCCTGGTCATCGAGCTCAAGCGCGACGCGATCCCGAAGGTCGCGCTGAACAAGCTCTACAAGCACACGATGCTGCAGACGACCTTCGGCGTGAACATGGTCGCGCTGGTCGACGGCGTGCCGCGCACGCTCGGCCTGCTGCCGGTGGTCCGCAACTACGTCGACCACCAGCGCGAGGTGATCGTCCGCCGCACCAAGCACGAGCTGCGCGAGCGCGAGGCCCGGCTGCACATCCTCGAGGGCCTGCTGATCGCGATCGCCAACATCGACGCGGTCATCGAGCTGATCCGCGCCTCCGCCGACGCCGACGAGGCGCGCGAGGGCCTGATCGAGCGCTTCGAGCTGACGCGCATCCAGGCCCAGGCGATCCTCGACCTGCGCCTGCAGCGCCTGACCGCGATGCAGACCGACGAGATCAAGCGCGAGCACGCGGACGTGGTCGAGCGGATCGCCGAGCTGCGCGCGATCCTCGGCGACGAGTACGCGCGTGATGGGCCTGATCAAGGAGGAGCTGCTCGAGATCAAGGAGCGCTACGGCGACGAGCGGCGCACCGAGATCACGCACTCCGAGGACGAGATCGACATCGAGGACCTGATCGCCGACCAGCAGATGGTGATCGCGATCACGAAGTCCGGCTACATCAAGTCGCTGCCGCTGGCCACCTACCGCAGCCAGAAGCGCGGCGGCGTCGGCGTGACCGGCATGGACATGAAGGACGAGGACTACATCGAGCACCTCTTCGTCTGCTCGACGCACGACTACCTGCTGTTCTTCACCAACCGCGGCAAGGTCTATCGCCAGAAGGTCTACGAGCTGCCCGAGGCCTCGCGCACCGCCAAGGGCCGTGCGCTCGTGAACCTGCTGCCGCTGCGCGAGGGCGAGCGCGTCCAGGCCGTGCAGGCCACGCGCGACTTCAAGGAGGACAAGTACCTCGTCTTCGCCACCCGCAAGGGCCAGATCAAGAAGACCGAGTTCCTCGCCTACAACACGCCGATCAAGGCCGACGGCATCATCGCGATCAAGATCCGCGACGACGACGAGCTCGTCGCCGTCCGCCGCACCAGCGGCGACGACGACATCATCATGGTCTCGCGCTCGGGCCAGGCCTCGCGCTTCTCCGAGGACCAGGCGCGGCCGATGGGCCGCGACACCGGCGGCGTGCGCGGCATGAACGTCGAGCGCGGCGACAACCACGTGCTGGCGATGGACGTCGTGCGCCCCGGCACCGAGCTGCTGGTCGTCACCGACGCCGGCTACGGCAAGCGCACCCCGATCGAGGACTACCCGGTCAAGGGCCGCGGCACGATGGGCGTCAAGACGATCGGCCTGACCGAGAAGAAGGGCGGCCTGTCGGCGGCGCTGATCGTGCGCGAGCACGAGGAGCTCGTGTTCATCTCGCAGAACGGGATGGTCCAGCGCACGAGCGTCAAGGGCATCTCCAAGCAGGGCCGGCCGGCGCAGGGCGTGCGGCTGATGAACCTGCGCGAGGACGACGAGGTCAGCGCGGTCGCGCTCGTGATGGAGACGGCGACCGACACGGCCGCGGTCGTCGACGAGGAGCTGGAGGGAGCGTCGCTCGACGGCGAGGCCCGCCGTACGTGGACGCGCCGGCCGAGGAGCCCCCGGCGAGGAATCCTCGGACGAATAGGTTCAGTTCCTCCGCCGCGTCTGCTTCAATTGACGGACCAGAGAAAGGGGGTGGTCCACACTGTCTGACAAACGTTTCGGGACCCTGGAGGTACCCGGCCGCTAAGTACGAGCTGGACCCCGTACAGCGGAGTCCAACCGAGGTACCGCCGGCCAGCGCAGGCCGGGATTCGTCCCGCCGGCCCTAGCGCCCGATCAGCGCTCGAGCGATGCGCCGCCGGTCAGGTCCAGTACATGCAGCACGCGAAGGGCGCCCCGACGGGGGCGCCCTTCGTCGTCAAGGAGCCGCGGTCGTGAAGGCGCCGGTCGGCTGCTCCGGAGTGCGGTGGAGCGGCGCGGACGCGGCAGCTACGCCGCGTAGGCGAGGTACTGCTCCCACGCCGCCGGGATCGTCGGCGCGGCGACGTGGATGAAGATCGTCGGGTTGGGCGCGGTCGGCGTGTGCTTGGGGACCATGTTCGCCTGCGTCGGCAGGCGGTCGCCCTTGCGCCGATTGCAGGGCGCGCAGCAGGTGACGATGTTGTCCCAGGTCGAGGGGCCGCCCTTCGATCTCGGGATCACGTGGTCGACGGTCAGGTTGCCGCGCTCGTGGCCGCAGTACTGGCACGTCCACCTGTCCCTCGCGAACACGGCCCGCCGGGTGATCTTGCGTCTGTGCGCGTCCCGTGGGATGCGCACGTATGTCAGCAGCCTGATCACCGACCGGGCGCGGCAGGGTGAAGCTCTCGGCGTGCAGGACCCAGTCGCTGCGCTCCAGCATCTCGGCGCGCTGCTTGAGGATCAGGATCGCCGCGCGACGGACCGTGCAGACGTTGATCGGCTCGTACGAGGCGTTGAGGACGAGCACTCGGCCGCGGGACCCTGGGCGCTGCTCCGGGCGACCGGACCGGGGCAGCGCGGGGGGAGGCCCTGGTTCGGAGTCCTCCGCTTCAGGCTCGATCCGGTAGACCTCGGGTTCCACAGCGGCTCAGTGTACTCACCGGTCAACCCGCGCCGGCGAGCTTCTCGTTAGCTCGCCGCGGCCGGGTAGGAGCCGAGCACCCGGAGCACTTCGACGCGCTCCCGCAGGGCCTCGAGCGCACCCGCGACCGGCTCGCGCTCGGCCGCGCCGGCGAGGTCGGCGAAGAACATGTAGTGCCCGAGCTGCACCCGCTGCGGCCGCGACTCGATGCGGCTGAGGTTGACGCCGCGCTCGGCCAGCTCGCCGAGCACGCCCACGAGCCAGCCCGGCGTCTCGTCCCCCGCGCCCCAGAAGACGATCGAGGTCTTCGCCGGGTCTGGCGGGCGCGGTCGCCTCGCCCGCCGGCGCCAGCCAGACGAAGCGGGTCACGTTGCCGGGCTCGTCGGCGACGTTCTCCGCCAGCACCTCGCAGCCGTAGAGCTCGGCGGCGAAGCGCGAGCCGAGCGCGGCCAGCGGCTCCTCGGCGGCGCGCAGGGACCGCACGGCGTCGGCGGTCGACGCCGCGGCCACCAACTGGGCCTGCGGCAGTCGCTCGCGCAGGAAGCGCGCGCACTGTGCCAGCGGCTGGGGGTGCGAGAGCACGCGCTCGACCTCGGTCAGCGCGAGCTCTCGCGCAGCGATCACGCAGTGCTGGATCGGTCGCACCAGCTCGCCCGCGATGCGCACCGCGTCCGCTTCGCCGGCGAGCGCGTCGAGCGTCGCCGAGACGCCGCCCTCGAGCGAGTTCTCCATCGGCACGATCGCCCGCTCGACCTCCCCGCGTTGGACCGCCATCACCGCCTCGTGGACGCCGGCGTACGGGACCCCGGTGGCGCCAGCCGGGGCGTAGGCGCGCAGCGCCTCGTCGCTGTAGGTCCCCTCGGGACCCAGGTAGGCGACCCGCACGGCGGCCTCAGGCTCCGGCCGGCGCGCCGCGCATCGCGGTTTCGACGGCCTCCTGCTCCTCCGGCGACAGCTCCAGCTCGGGCACGCCGTCATGCAGCTGCTTGACGTAGACCCGTGCCTGGTCGCGGTGCAGGATCGAGGAGACGACGACGCCCGTGCGGCTCGAATCGAGCAGCGCCATCGTGCTCGACTGGTGGCCCGACATCTCGCCGTAGGCGTCGTAGCGGATCAGCGCGGTGTAGGCGACGCAGCCGTCGATGCGACCCTCGGCCGCTCCCACGCGCTGATCGAGCCCGGCGGCGGTCTCCTCCACCCAGTCGCGCAGCTGCACGAAGGCCTCCTGCAGCCCGGCGGCGTGCGCGACGAGGTCTTGGGCGCCCGCGTCGCCGAGCACCGTGTGCTGGGCGGCCCGCAGGCGGCGCAGCTTGAGGCCGAGGACGCCGGCCCAGACGAGGGCGATCAGCGCCCCGCCGGCCGCGGCGAGGGCGACGACGCCCTGCGTGGAGGTGAGGTGGTCCACGAGTCGTCAGCCTAGCGCGGGGGTCGGTCCGCGCTAGCGGGTGAAGATGACCGAGTAGGTGGCGCCGTTGTTGTCGGTCTTCTCTTCGCCCGGCACCGCCTCGACCTCGACCTCGACCGGCACGCTCTGCCCGGTCGGGGGTTGCTCGCCGAGCGGGATCGTGACCGTCTTGGTCTCGCCCGCGGCGATCTCGTCGAGCGGCTTCTCCAGGTTGATCGCGTCGTCCCCGGTCCCGACCTTGACGCTGACGTTGACGTCGGTCTCGGTGTTCTCGCCCTGGTTGGCGACCTGGATCTCGAAGCTCGTGTCGTCGCTGAGCGTGACGGTGGAGGAGCCGCCCGGCGTGAGCGCCACCCCGCCGAGGCTGGTGGAGACGAGCCCGTTGCCGTGCAGGCCGGGGGCGGCCTCCTCGTCGGTCCCGCCGCCGCCCGCGCGCAGCGCGTCGACCTTCTCGGAGACGAAGCTCGGGTCGAGCCACTGGGTGTCGCGCAGGAAGACGCTCCGCGGCTGCTGCAAGGTCAGGTCGTTCTTCTCGATCGCATCGTTCAGCCGGGGGCTGAAGCGAGTCTCGAAGAGCACGTCGCTGGTGAGGAAGTTGCGCATCGCCAGGGCGACGTTGTCGGTGCCCTCGCGGCGCCCCTGGTCCCCGAGCGCCGCCCGCAGCTGGGTGGCGATCGAGGCGAGGCCGTCGCGGCGGAACTCGAGCACCTCGAGCAGGTAGTCCTGCGCGGACTTGACGTCGTCGGGCGTGTCGAGCGCCTCGGCGCGGTCGACCAGCTGCGCGGACTGCACGCGGAAGCCGTTGAGGGCGTTCTGGACGGTGACCGGGTCGCTGACGTCCGAGCGGCCGTTGAGCAGGTCGAACAACGCCCGGCTCTGCTGGTTGGACTCGTCGATCAGCGAGCTCGCGTCCGCGACGTAGTCGGTGATCGCGCGGTCGTTGCGGGCGCCGAGGCAGCCGCGCACGCCGAGTACGAGCACGATCAGCACGACCAGCCCGGCTCCCACAGCTACCGTACGACGGGCCATCAGCGTCTGACGGTCGGTCGATGGGCGCCGGGGCGACCGGTTGCGGGTGCGGCGTACTGGCTCGTCCGGTTCGTCGAGGAAGGACAAATCGCTCCTAGGCGGCTGCAGGCTTTCGCGGGCCTGGCACGCTTCGGGGTGGGAGTATGACTCTAGGGGCGGTTGGCAAAACCCGGCCGCCGGCAGGGAGCCGCCCCGGAGGCCCGAACACGAATCCGAGATGAAACCCCCTGCAACCCGTTCCGGGTCGTCCACGGACGATCCCCCGCGCAGCGAGCGCAGGGGAGATTCCGTGACCCCGCGCACCCAGCGTCGCGTCGAGCATCGCGACGCGACGCGTGCGCTGCCCGGCCACGGGCAGGCGACCGGACCGCTGCCGGGCGTGCCGGGCGGGGCCCGCACGGTGCTCGGCCGCTACCGGCTCGAGCGGCGCCTGGGGGCAGGCGGCTTCGGCGTCGTCTGGCTGGCCTGGGACGAGCATCTGGAGCGGGAGGTGGCGGTCAAGGCGATCCCGCGCGAGGGCGAGGACGAGCGGGTCGAGCGCGAGGCGCGTGCCGCGGCACGGCTCAACCACCCCGGGATCGTGAGCCTCTACGAGTTGGCCTCCGACGAGCACGACACGTATCTCGTCTCCGAACTCGTTCATGGCCGAACCTTTCGCGAGCTGATGCGTGCAGGCGCGCTCTCCGACCGGGACGTGGCCCGAATCGGCGTAGCACTGTGCGATGCGCTCGAGCACGCCCACGCCCAGGGCGTGATCCACCGCGACGTCAAGCCGGAGAACGTGATGGTGGTCGCCGACCCCGCGGTGGGGGCGGGCTTCGCCAAGCTGGCCGACTTCGGCGTCGCGCACGTCGCCAGCGGCGACCCGATCACCCGCACCGGCGACGTCGTCGGCACGCTCGCCTACATGGCCCCCGAGCAGGCCGAGGGCGCCGCCGTCGACCCGGCCGCCGACGTCTACTCGCTCGCGCTGACGCTGTTCGAGGCCTGGACCGGCACCAACCCCGTCAAGGGCCCCACGCCCGCGGCCACCGCGCGCAATCTCGCCCGCCCGTTGCCGCTGCTGCGCGACGAGCGTCCGGAGCTGCCTGCCGAGCTCGTCGACGCCCTCGACGACGCGCTCGAGCACGACCCGGCGCTGCGTCCCCCGCCGGCCAGGCTCGCCCGCGAGCTGCGCCGCGCCGAACGCGCGCTGGAGGACGAGGGCGGCCTGGTCGAGCCGGAGACCCTCGCGCGCGTCGGGTTGACGACGGGCCGCCGCAGGAGCCTGCTGGGGCGGGGCAGCGCCGCCGCGACGCGCGTGCAGCCGCCGGAGGTCGAGCCGTCGGTCGCCTCGGCTGGGCTCTGGGCCGGCCCGGCTGCGCAACCGGGCCGCTTCGAGCGCGAGCCGGAGGACGTCCGCGACGAACGGGATCGCTTCGCCGCCGGCGAGCAGAATGGACCCGGACTCTTCGGCCGCCGCACCCGGGAGCACGATGCGGCGCTGGCGCCAGCACGCGAGCCGGACTCGCTCCCGCGCCTGTTGGCGATCCGTGCTGCCGCCGGCGTCGCCGCCGGCGGGCTGGTGCTGCTCGCCCTGACCCAACTCGGCCCGACGCCGCCGTTCAGCGTGCCCGCGGCGGCGGGTGCGGCCGCGTTGACCGTCGCGCTGCTGCCGCGCATCGGCTGGCTCGCGATGGTGCTCGGCGTCTGCGGCTGGCTCGCCTCGCCCGACGCAAACCGGGAGGGCACCGCCCTCGTGCTGGCGTCCGCGGCGCTCCCGGTGCCGCTCCTGCTCCCGCGCGCCGGCGCGCTCTGGTCGCTGCCGGCGCTGGCCCCGCTGCTCGGCGCGATCGCGCTCGGCCCCGCCTACGTGGCGATCGCCGGCTCGGTGCCGGCCCGCCGTCCGCGGCTGCGTGCCCCCGTCGACCCCCTCGCGCCGCTGCCCAAGCGCTCGCGCTTGCTGCTCGACGGCTCGCTGCGCCGCGCCGGCCTGGGCGCGGCGGGCTTTCTCTGGCTGGCCGCCGTCGAGCTGCTGAGCGGCAGCTCGCTGCTGTTCGGCGTCGGCGACGGGACGCTGCCGCGCAGCGATTGGGAGGGCTCGCTCGACGGCGCCGCCACGGACGCGTTGCAGCCGCTGCTGAGCTCGGGCGTGCTCGTCACCGCGCTGGTCTGGGCCGGCTTCGCGGCGCTGCTGCCGTTGCTCGTGCGCGGCCGGCGGCTGGAGTTCGACGCGCTCGGCGCCGCGGTGTGGGCGGCCGGGCTGATCGTGGCCCAGGCCGCGCTGGGCGACCTGCTCGCCGGCCAGACCGCCCTCGACCAGGCTCGCGGCGCAGCGGCCGGGCCGATCCTGGGAGCGCTCGCCGCGGTCGCGCTGGCGGCGGTCGCGCGACCCGCGCGCGGAGTGCCGGGCGCCCTGCCTTCGGTCTACCCTGCGAGGCCACGATGAGCGTCCTGCGCAACCTGGAGGCGAAGATCGGCGGTCTCGTCGAGGGCGCCTTCGGGCGAGCCTTCAAGACGAACGTGCAGCCGGTGGAGCTGGCGCACAAGCTCGCCAAGGAGATGGAGGAGAACCAGATGGTCTCCGTCTCGCGCGTCTACGTGCCGAACTTCTACCGCGTCTTCCTCTCCGAGGAGGACCGCGAGCAGTTCAGCTCCTACGAGCCGGCGCTGCGCAAGGAGCTGTCGGACTACCTGCTCGAGCACGCGCGCCAGGAGCGGCTCGCGCTCACGAGCCGGCCGCAGATCGAGTTCCACACCGACGACCGGCTGCAGCTGGGCGAGTTCGGCATCCAGGCGCAGCTGCTGGCGGAGGACGACGAGGAGGCCGAGGAGCAGGAGGGCGCCGGCCCGGCTCCGTCGGCCGGCGATTTCGGCCACACGATGGTCTACTCGCCCGACAGCGCCGTGCGACGGCTCGAGCCCGAGGGCGGCGTGGCCGCCCGTCGACAGCCGCTGCTGGTGGGGCAGGGCCGCCGCAGCGTGCTGAGCGGCAGCCGCGTCGTGCTCGGCCGCAGCCGGGACTGCGACGTCGTGGTCTCGGATCCCAACGTCTCGCGGCGCCACGCCGAGCTGCGGCGCGACGAACAGGGCTGGACGGTCGCCGACCTCGGCTCGACCAACGGCATCAAGCTCAACGGCCGTCGGGTCGACCACGCGCCGCTGCGCGAGGGCGACCGGATCACGCTCGGCGTCACCGACCTGACCTTCGAGCTGGACTAGGCGGCCGCCGATGGACGAGCCGCTCGCGGTCGCGCTGAAGTTCGGCTTCATAGCCGTCCTGTACCTGTTCCTCCTCTGGGTGGCGCGCAGCGCCATGCGCGATCTGCGCGGCTACGAGGCCGTGGAGGCGGCCGAGCCGGCCGCCCCGCCGAGCTCGCCGCGGCGGCGCGAGACCGCGCTGCCGGACCTGCGCGCCGGCGTCGCTCCGCGGCTGGAGGTGGTCGCGGCGATGGGGATGGAGCCGGGCACCGTGCTCGACATCGGCGCCGGCGCCACGATGGGGCGTGCGGACAGCGCGGAGATCCTCGTCGACGACCCGTTCGCGTCGTCGGCGCACGCGCACATCTTCCCTCGCGGGGAGTACATGTACCTCGAGGACATGGGCTCGACCAACGGGACCTACCTCAACGGCCGCCAGGTCAAGGCGGCAGAGCGGCTCAAGGTGGCGGACGTGATCCGCATCGGCGACAGCGAATACCGCTACGAGGAGTAGGCGATGGCCCTTCGCATCGCCGAGCAGGCCGGGCGCAGCGACGTCGGTCGTCAGCGCAGCGCCAACGAGGACCAGCTCGTGCTGGCGCCGCCGTTCTTCGCGGTCGCGGACGGCATGGGCGGCGCGAAGGCGGGCGAGGTGGCGTCCGCGTTGGCGGCGAGCGTCTTCGACGACGAGCGCGACGCCGGCGAGGCGGCGGAGGCGCAGCTGACGCGCATCGTGCGCGAGGCCAACCGGCGCATCTACGAGCGCGCGGTCGAGGACGAGTCCGTGCGCGGCATGGGCACGACGCTGACCGCCGCGAAGGTGCAGGACGACGAGGTCAGCCTCGGCCACGTCGGCGACAGCCGCGCCTACATCCTGCGCGACGGCGAGCTGCGCCAGCTCACCCGCGACCACTCGCTGGTGGCGGAGCTCGAACGCACCGGCCAGATCTCGCCCGAGGCGGCCGAGCACCATCCGCAGCGCTCGATCATCACCCGCGCGCTCGGCCCGGAGCCGGACGTCGAGGTCGACACCTACACCGTGCCCGGCCGTGACGGCGACGTCTACCTGATCTGCTCCGACGGTCTCACCGGCATGCTCGCCGACGCCGACGTCGAGGCGATCGTGCGCGCCGCCGCCGCGCTCGACGTGGCCGCCGAGCAGCTCGTCGACGCCGCCAACCAGAGCGGTGGCAGAGACAACATCACCGTCGTCCTGTTCCGGCTCGAGGACGACGGCGGCGCCGCGGGCGACCCCGACACGCTCGGCGGGGAGGAGACGATCGCCGGTTCGCTGCACGCCGACGACGTGCGGGCGGCGGCCGAGCGGGCGGACACCGAGGCTCCTGCCGCAAGCGGGCGATCAGCCGCCGGCACGCCTGCGGGCCGCTTCGACCGCGGCGCGCGGAGCGGATCGGCGGAGCGTGCCGGAGGTGCTCGCACAGCCCTCGCCGAGCGCTTCGGCGACGCGCCGGCGGACGCCACGGTGGTGCGACCGCCGGGAGGCGACCCGCCACGCCCCGTCTCCCGCCGCGAGCGCCGGCGCCGTGGGCGTGCGCTGCTGAGCGGCCTCGTCGCGCTCGTCGCGGCGGCCGCAGTCGTCGCGGGTCTCTACGCCCTCAGCCGCCAGGTCTACTTCGTCGGCACCAACGACGCCGGCCTCGTGACGATCTACCGCGGCGTGCCGTACGACCTGCCGTTCGGGCTCGAGCTCTACGAGGCGGAGTACGCCAGCGCGGTGCCCGCGCGCGCGATCCCCGCCAGCCGTCGCGGGCGCGTGCTCGACCACGAGTGGCGCGGTCGCGAGGACGCCGAGGATCTCGTCCGCCAGCTCGAGCAGGGACAGCTCGACGCCGGTGGGTCCGCCGGCTGATGTCGGCGCGCACCCGAGAGCTGTTCGGGCTCGTGCCCGTGTCGCTGCTGGTCGCCGCCGGCTTCGCCGCCGTGCTCTCGACGCGCAGCGACGACGTCAGCGACGCGACGCTCACCTACGGCCTGGTCTTTCTCGGCCTGTGCGTGTTCGCGCACCTGTTCATCCGGGCGCGGCTGCCCGACGCCGACCCGTACATGTTCCCGCTGGCGGCGCTGCTGGCTGCGGTCGGCCTCGTCGAGATCTACCGCATCGATCCCGAGCTGGCGCGCGAGCAGGCGCAGTGGTTCGTGGTCGGGCTGGCGTTCTTCTGCGCCACGATCGTCTTCCTGCGCGACATCCAGAAGCTCGAGCGCTACCGCTACCTGATCGCGCTGGGCTCGATCGCGCTGCTGATGGCGCCGCGCATCCCCGGCCTCGGCGGTCAGGTCAACGGCGCCTTCCTGGCGATCGAGCTGGGGCCGATCCAGTTCCAGCCGGCGGAGTTCGCGAAGCTCGGGATCATCATCTTCCTCGCCAGCTACCTGCGCGAGACCGGCGACATCCTCGTGCGTCCGCGGCTGCGCCCGCTGCCCTACCAGCGCCAGCTGCTGCTCTACGGCCTGCCGAGCGTCCTGGCGCTGCTGATCGTCCTGGTCGCCGACCTCTCGCCGGCGGGGATCGCGCTGCTGGTCGTGTTCGTCGCCTCGCTGGTGGCGGTGCTGCGCGAGCGCCCGTCGCCGAAGCACTTCGGCCCGCTGCTGCTGGTCTGGGGCCTGGCGATGCTGATGCTGATCTTCATCCGCGACCTCGGCAGCTCGCTGATGTTCTTCGGCGGCTTCCTCGGCTTGCTCTACGTCGCGACGGCGCGCCTGTCGCTGGTGGGCGTCGGCGCGACGATGTTCTTCGGCGGCGCGGTCTACTTCGCCAACCACCTCTCGCACGTGCACGACCGCGTGCTGATCTGGACCGACACCTTCTCCACCCACGAGGTGACCTGCCCGAGCACCGGCCAGGTGACGGAGTTCGTCAACTGCCAGGGCTACCAGATCGCCCAATCGCTCTACGCGCAGGCGGACGGCGGCTTGTTCGGCAAGGGCTTCGGCAACGCGCTGCTCGAGTCCCCGGCCGGGGGGACGCTGCTGCCGGCCCCGCACACCGACCTGATCTACGCGGTGATCGTCAACGAGGTCGGCCTGTTCGGCGCGGCCGGGCTGATCGCGGTCTACCTGCTGTTCGCCTACCGCGGCTTCAAGACCGCCGAGCTGGCGGGCGACGGCTTCTCGAAGCTGCTCGCCGCCGGCCTGACGACGGTCTTCGCGCTGCAGGTGTTCGTGATCGTCGGCGGCGTCACGCGCGTGATCCCGCTGACCGGCGTGACGCTGCCGTTCGTCTCCTACGGCGGCAGCTCGATCCTCGCCAACATGGTCCTGCTGGCGCTGCTGATGATCGTCTCCGACCGTGCGCGCGCCGAGCGCATGCGCCGCGGAGGCCTGGTGTGAACCGCCAGATCGCACAGCTGTTCGGCCTCACCGTGGTCCTCTTCGGGCTGTTGGTGGCGTTCACGTCCTACTGGAGCGTGTTCGACGCCGAGGGCCTGGAGGCGAACTCCAGCAACCGCCGTCAGCTGATCGAGGAGCAGCAGGTTCCGCGGGGACTGATCCTCGCGCGCGACGGGCGCACGCAGCTCGCGCGCAGCGTGCCGCGCGGGCGCGGCGAGCGGCGGACGTACACGCGCACCTACCCGGAGGGCAGCCTGTTCTCCCAGCCGATCGGCTACTCGTTCATCAGCAACGGCCGCCGCAGCCTCGAGCAGTCGCGCAACGACGCGCTCGCGGGCGAGGAGGACGAGTTCGAGTCGATCCTGTCCGGGCTGGAGAGCAAGCAGCGCGAGGGCCAGGACGTGGTCACGAACCTCGACGTGGGCGCGCAGCAGGCCGCCTACGCGGCGCTCGGCGGGCGCAAGGGCGCGGTGGTCGCGATCGAGCCGCAGACCGGCAAGGTGCGCGTGATGGCGTCCGATCCCTCCTACGACCCGAATCAGATCCCGTCGAACTTCAGGGCGATCAACGGCGATCCGGACCAGCCGCTGCTCAACCGCACCACCCAGGAGCTGTACCCGCCGGGCTCGACGTTCAAGGTCGTGACCGCGACGGCGGCGCTGGACACCGGCAAGGTCAGCCCCGAGTCGATCATCGACGGTTCCTCGCCCAAGACCTTCAGCGGCGTGCCGCTGGCGAACTTCGGCGGCGAGAACTTCGGGCCGGTCTCCTTCACCGACGCGCTCACGAACTCCGTCAACACCGTCTTCGCCCAGGTCGGCGAGGACGTCGGGCGCGAGACGCTGGTCGAGTACATGGACCGCTACGGCTTCGGCGAGGACCCCAAGCTCGACTACCCGGACGACCAGATGATCCCGAGCGGGATCCGCAACAGCGATGGCCGCTACGTTCGCGGCGACGACGGCTTCGACGTCGCGCGCGTCGCGATCGGCCAGGGCGGCGCCGAGGGCGAGGTCCAGGCGACCCCGATGCAGATGGCGCTCGTGGCGGCCACGGTCGCCAACGGCGGCGTGCTGATGAAGCCGCGCCTGACCGACCGCATCGTGCGCAAGGACGGTCGCGTGAGCGAGCGCGTCGAGCCCGACCGGCAGTCGCGCGTGATGAAGCCCGAGACCGCCGACCAGCTGACCGCGATGATGAGCCGCGTGGTCGAGGAGGGCACCGGTACCGCCGCCGCGCTCTCGGGGATCCAGGTGGCCGGCAAGACCGGCACCGCCGAGGTCGGCGCCAACCGCGAGCTGACCGACCCCTGGTTCATCGGCTTCGCGCCCGTCGACGACCCGCAAGTGGCCGTCGCGGTCGTGCTCGAGCGCACCACCGGCCAGGGCGGTACCGTCGCTGCCCCGATCGCCAAGGCGGTCATGGAGAGCCTGCTGCAATGACCGAAGTCGCCGACAACACCCTCGTCGACGGTCGCTACCGGGTCGCCGAGCGCATCGGCTCGGGCGGCATGGCCGACGTCTACCGCGCCGAGGACACGCACCTCGGGCGCGAGGTCGCGCTGAAGGTGCTGCACCGGCGCTTCGCGCAGGACCAGGAGTTCGTCGAGCGCTTCCGCCGCGAGGCGAAGTCCGCCGCCGGCCTGCAGCACCCGAACGTCGTCGGCGTCTACGACCGCGGCGAGCACGACGGCACCTACTACATCGCGATGGAGCACCTGCGCGGCCGCACGCTCAAGGACGTCGTCGCCAAGGAGGCGCCGCTGCCCGAGCAGCAGGTGGTGGACCTGGGGCTGCAGATCCTCGCCGCGGCCGCCTTCGCCCACCGCCACGGCGTCATCCACCGGGACTTCAAGCCGCACAACGTGATCGTCGACGAGAACGGCCAGGCCAAGGTCACGGACTTCGGCATCGCCCGCGCGGGCGCCTCGGAGATGACCGAGACCGGCTCGATCATGGGCACCGCCCAGTACCTCTCGCCCGAGCAGGCGCAGGGCCATGCCGTCACGCCGGCCTCCGACCTCTACTCGATCGGCGTGATGCTCTTCGAGCTGCTGGCGGGGCGGCTGCCGTTCGAGGGCGACAGCGCCGTCTCGGTCGCGCTCAAGCACCTGTCCGAGCCGCCGCCGCCGATCTCGACGTTCCGGCCGGACGTGAGCCCGGCCTTGGAGGCGGTCGTGATGGCAGCGCTGGCCAAGGACCCCGCGCAGCGCTGGCAGTCAGCCGACGACTTCTCGAACGCGCTCGTCGCGGCGCGCGAGCAGCTCGGGCAGGGCAACGGCGAGGTCCAGCACACGGCGGTGTTCGCACCGCTGCCGCCGCCCGACGCCGACCCGCCCGCCGACGAAGGGTCGCCGCAGGAGGAGAGGAAGCGGCGCTGGCCCTGGTTCACGCTCGGGCTGCTGACGCTGCTGCTCGCCGGCGTGCTGGCGTTCCTCGCCTTCAGCGGGCTGCTGTCGGAGGACGAGGTCGAGGTGCCGCGCGTGGTCGGCAAGCAGCTGCTGGAGGCGCGTGCCACGCTCGAGAAGCGCGGCTTCGAGGTTCAGGAGAGCCGCGTCCAGAGCGCCCAGCCGCTCGACCAGGTGATCGACCAGGACCCGAATCCGGCGGTCGAGGCCGAGAAGGGCTCGACGGTCACGCTCGAGGTCTCGACCGGCCCCGGCACCGTGCGCGTGCCGGCGGTCGCGGGTCAGACCGAGAAGCAGGCGGTGCGCTCGCTCAACCGCGCCGGGCTCGCGGTGCTGATCGACAGCCAGAACTCCGACGAGGTCGAGGCCGGCCAGGCGATCCGCACCGTGCCGGGCGAGGGCGAGGACGTGCAGAAGGGCACGCGCGTGCGACTGCTCGTGAGCGAGGGACCCGAGCAGGTGAGCGTGCCCGACGTGACCGGACTCTCGAGCGACTCTGCGCAGCAGCAGCTGCGCGACGCGGGGTTGGAGGCGGCGGTGCGCGAGCAGGAGTCGGCCGACGTCGACGAGGGGGACGTCGTCAGCCAGGACCCGCCGGGCGGCACCGACGTCGACGAGGGCTCGACGGTGACGATCGTCGTCTCGACCGGCGTCGAGCGGGTGCAGGTGCCGGACGTGACCGGCCTCGGCGCGCGGCTGGCGAGCTCGCAGCTGCGTCAGGCGGGACTGGTCGCGGTCGAGCGCACGCGCACGGTCACGGATCCCGCGCAGGACGGGATCGTGGTCGAGCAGCGACCCGCCGGCGGAGAGCTGGAGCGCGGGGACTCGGTCGTGCTGATCGTCGGCGAGCTGGCCGAGCAGCCGCCGGACGCGCCGGGCGAGCTGACGCCCGACCGGCCCTCGGACGGCACGGAGACGACGCCGTGAGCGTGCGCTCGCGGAAGGTCGCCGTCCTCGCCGGCGGCCGCTCCAGCGAGCACGACGTCTCGCTGTCCTCGGCCGCCTCGGTGCGCGCCGGGCTCGAGCGGGGTGGGCACGAGCCGATCGACGTGCGCATCGACGGCGAGGGTCGCTGGAGCACGGCCGGCCGGCCGCTGACGCTCGAGCCGAGCTGCGGGCTGTTGGGCGCCGACGTCGTGTTCCCCGTGCTGCACGGGCCCTACGGCGAGGACGGCATCGTGCAGGGCGTGCTCGAGGCGCTCGACGTGCCCTACGTCGGCTCCGGCGTGATGGCCTCGGCGGTTGCGATGGACAAGGTCGTCGCCAAGGACCTGCTCGCCGCGCACGACGTGCCGCAGGTCGACTACGCCGCGGTGCGCCACGGGCAGCAGGTCGACCTCGAGCGGCTCGGGCTGCCGGTGTTCGTCAAGCCGGCGCGGCTGGGCTCGTCGGTCGGCATCTCGCGCGCGACCACCGCGGCCGAGCGCGACGCGGCGCTCGAGACGGCCTTCGCGCACGATCGCCTGGTGATCGTCGAGGCGCTCGCGAACGGGATCGAGGTCGAGTGCTCGGTGCTGGGCGACGAGACGCCCGAGGCCTCGCAGCCGGGGGAGATCGTCGTCACCGCGCACGAGTCGGACTGGTACGACTACGAGGCCAAGTACGCGCCCGGCGGCATGGAGCTGCAGGTGCCCGCGCGGATCTCGGACGCGACGCGCGAGCGGGTGCGCGAGCTGGCGGTCGAGGCGTTCCAGCTGCTCGGGTGCAGCGGCATGGCACGGGCCGACTTCTTCGTCGACGGCGACCGGGTGCTCGTCAACGAGCTCAACACGATCCCGGGCTTCACCGCCACGAGCGTCTACGCGAAGCTCTGGGACGCCAGCGGCCTGCCGTACCCGCAGCTGCTCGACCGCCTGCTGACGCTGGCCGTGGAGCGGTACGAGCGCGAGCGCGCGTACCGGCACTAGCGCCGGTCGCGGGCTACTTCTTCAGCGAGAGCTCGAGGATGTCGGCCTTGTTGCCCTCGGGCAGGCTGCTGATCCAGACGAGGTAGTAGCGGTAGCGCCGCCCCTGCGTGCGCAGCTCGAAGACCTGGTCTTGACGCACCTCGACCGTGTCGCTCACCTTCGTCCAGCCGGCGAGCCGACCCGGCACCGTGTTGGCGGCGTAGATCGTGGCCTCGTAGCCGGGGGTGGAGGTGACGAGGTCGAGCTCCTTGGCGGCCACGGGCGTGCCGGTGTCGACGTAGAGCCCGACGCCCGACTTGTCGCTGCCCTCGAAGCCGCCCTGGTAGGTCTCGGTGTCCCAGCTGGTGGGCCGGTTGCCGTCGAGCACGAACTGCGTCGCCTCGCTCGACTCCTCGCCGTCGCCCTCGGGGTCGTAGTCCTCGGCGGCGCGCGAGCCGAGCTCGACGGCGGTCAAGCCCGGTGGTGTCGGCGTCGCCGCGGGGCCGGGTCCCTTCTCGGTGCGGTTCGCGAGGAAGGCGATCGCGACGGCGACGAGCGCCAGCGCCAGCAGGCTCACGACCAGCGCCCGCCGCGGGTGGCGCAGCCGCGCGGGCGCGAAGTCGGCCGTGTCGCCGGAGAGGTTGCGCAGGACGGTCGTCGCCTCGCCGCTGATCTCGCCGGTGCGCGCGCTCTCGATGCCGAGCGCCTGTTCGAGGTCGTGCACCATCTCGTCGACGCTCGCGTAGCGGTGCTCGGTGTCCTTGCTGGTCGCCTCGTCGACGACCGCCGCCAGCGCCGCGGAGATCTCGGGGCGACGGACCTGGACGTCGGGCAGCGGCTCGCGCACGTGCTTCATCGCCACTGCGACCTGCGTCTCGGCGCGGAACGGCGTTTCGCCGGTGAGCATCTCGTAGAGCACGACGCCGAGCGAGTAGATGTCCGATTGCTCGGTCACGTCCTGGCCGAGCGCCTGCTCGGGGGAGACGTAGTCGGTCGTGCCGAGCACGCGCCCGGCGACGGTCAGACCCTCCTGCTCGAGCGAGCGGGCGATGCCGAAGTCGGTCACCTTGGCCCGGCCGTCGCTGTCGATCAGCACGTTCTGGGGCTTGACGTCGCGGTGGACGAGCTTGTTCGCGTGCGCGCAGGAGAGCGCCCGGCCGATCTCGATCGCGTAGGCGACCGCCTCCGGCACCGGCAGCCGACGCTGGCGGCGGATGCGCTCCTTGAGCGTCTCGCCCTCGACGTACTCGAAGACGATGAAGGGCGTGCCGTCGTCCTCGCCGGCGTCGATCACGGTCACCACGTGCGGGTGGTTGAGTCGCGCCACCGCGCGCGCCTCGCGGCGGAAGCGCTCGAGCTGGTCCGGGTCGCTGGAGATGTCCCGGTGCATCAGCTTGATCGCCACCCAGCGCTCGAGCGTGGGGTCGAAGGCGCGATAGACCGTCGACATGCCGCCCGAGCCGATCTTCTCCTCGAGTCGGTAGCGCCCGCCTATCAGGGTGCCTATCACCGTCATCTATTTTCCGCCGTCACGTGAGCGTACGCCTGGACTACTTCACCGATCCGGTCTCCGCCGCCTGTTGGGCCGTGGAGCCCTGCCTGCGCCGCATGATGGTGGATTTCGGCGACGACGTGGAGATCACCTATGTGCTGGGCGGCCTCGCACGCGACCTTGCGGGCCGCAGCCCGCTCTACGAGCGGCTCGACGTCGCCGATCGAGGGGGCGCTAGCCGGCCGCGAAGCCCTCGCCGCGGCGGCCGCTGAGCCCGGCGGCGGGCAGCTCGACGACGCCGTCGACGTCCGTCACGGCGCCGATCACCGCGGTCCCCGGATGGTGCGCGTCGAGCAGCTCGACGGCGGCGCCCGCCGCGTCGGGCGCAACGATGCAGCAGAAGCCGCAGCCCATGTTGAAGACCTCGTAGAGCTCGGCCGGCTCGACCTCGCCGCGCTCGGCGATCAGATCGAAGATCGGCGGCACCGCCAGCGGCGCGTCGACGCGGTAGCCGACCGGCGCCTCGAGCCGCAGCAGGTTGAGGAAGCCGTCGCCGGTGATGTGGGCCAGGCCGCGCACGTCGACGGCGGAGGCGAGCAGCTCGCGCACCGCGCGCACGTACATCACGGTCGGCTCGAGCAGCGCGTCGCCGACGCTGGCGCCTCCGAGCGCTGCCGGTCGCTCGTCGACCTCGGGCAGCGCGGCGCGCGCGAGCGTGAGCCCGTTCGAGTGGACGCCGCTCGAGGGCACGCCGATCAGCGCGTCGCCCGGCTGGACGCGCTCCCCGGTCACGATCGCGTCCAGCTCGACCAGGCCGACGCAGAAGCCGAGCAGGTCGAAGCCGCGCGGCGAGGGGTGGCCGCGGATCAGCTCGGGCAGCACGGCCAGCTCGCCGCCGGGGATCTCGACGCCGGCCTGCTCGGCGCCGGTGCGCAGGCCGATCGCGATCTGCTCGAGCCGTGCGGGGTCGGCCTCCTCGACGGCGATGTAGTCCAGCACCGCGATCGGGTCGGCGCCGACGCAGATGACGTCGTTGGCGTTCATCGCGACGCAGTCGATGCCGACGGTGTCGAGCCGGTCCAGCTGCTCGGCGACGATCAGCTTGCTGCCGACGCCGTCGCAGGAGAGCGCCAGGCCCTGGCGCTCGGAGATGCGCAGCACGTTGGCGTAGTGGCCCGAGCGCAGCGCGGCGCGCGAGGGCCGGCCGCTGTCGATCTGGGAGAGCACTCCGACGAGCGCCGCAACGGCGCTGCCGGACTGATGTTGGTCGACCCCTGCTCGTGCGTACGCGCCGTCGCTCACGCTCGCCATTCAAGCGGATGCGGCGGCGCTCACGTGCGCCGCCGCAGCGCGAGCGCGACGGCGTCGTCGCTGAGACCCTCGGACCAGCTCGCGATCTCCTCGTGCACCGCGCGCACGAGCGCGTCCGGACCGAGCGTCGCCGCCCAGCCGGCGGCCAGGCGGGCGAGCCGCTCGCTGCCGTAGAGCTCGCGGCCGCGGCGGGCCTCGACCAGGCCGTCGGTGTAGGCGAGCACGATGTCGCCCTTGGTCAACTGCAGCTCGACGGCGTCGTAGCCGGTCTCGGGGTCGACGCCGAGCGGGAGGCCGTGGCCGACGAGCTCGCGCGCCTCGCCGTCGGCGAGCAGCAGCGGCGGCAGGTGGCCGGCGTTGCAGAAGCGCATCCCGCCGGGGTGCAGCACGCCGAGGAAGGCGGTCACGAACGTGTCGCGCGGCAGGCGCGAGCAGAGCATCTGGTTGGCCTGCGCGAGCACCTTCTCCGGCGCGCCCTCGTCCCAACTGCGCGCCTCGATGAAGAAGCGCACCATCGCGCTCAGCGCCGCCGTCTCGACGCCCTTGCCGGCGACGTCGCCGATCAGCACCGCGAGCTCGCCGCCGGGCAGCGGCCAGGCGCCGTACACGTCGCCGCCGGTCGGCTCGTCGGCGGCCGGCGCGTACAGCAGGCCGGTCTCGTAGCCCGGCAGCGCCGGCAGCGACTCGGGCACGAAGCCGAGCGTGAGCGCCCGCGCGATGCGCCGCTCGCGCTGGTAGTCGATCGCGTTCGCGACGGCCGCCGCCGACGAGCGGGCGAGCTGCGCCAGCAGCTGCAGGTCGTTCTCGTCGAATGCGCCGGGCTGGTCGTGGCCGACGCTCAGCACGCCGTAGAGCCGCGGCCCCAGCTCGATCGGGGCGTGCATCGCCGAGCCGATGCCCTCGCGCTGCATCAGCTCGCGATCCCAGGGCGTCGAGCCCTCGCGCTCGGTCCGCGCCGGCGTCCGCGTGCGCGCGACCTGGCCGATCGCGCGCCGGTCGATCGACAGCCGCATCTGCGACAGCTCGTCCGAGAAGCCGACGTTCGCCTCCACCCGCAGCTCGCGTGCACGGGCGTGCAGGCGCGTGACGAGCGCCTTGCCGGCGCCGGTCAGCTCGGCCGCCGCGAGGGCCACCTCGCGGTGCACCGCGGCGGGCTCGAGCGAGGCCGAGATCGCCTCGGCCGCACGCTTGAGCTGCAGCTCGGTGCGCGCCCGCCCGGCCTCTGCGTCGAGCAGCTCCGCCCGCTCGAGCGCCATCGCGGCGAAGTCCGCCAGCACCTCGACCGTGTGCAGGTCGTCGCCGTCGAGCGGCTGGCCGGGATCGAGCGACAGGACGGTGAGCACGCCGAGCGCACGGCCGGTCTCGCCGCGTACCGGCGCCGCCGCCAGCGAGGCGCGCCCGAACAGCGCCCAGGCGCGGTCGGCGCGGGCGCCGCCGAGCGCCGCCGCGGCCCCGGCGCGCAGATCGGCCGCGGCCTCCCAGGCCTCGACGGCGGGCAGCAGCAGCGGCCGGTCGCGAGCGAGCACCGCCTCGGCCAGCGAGGGTCGTCCGCGCGCCGCCAGCAGCTCGCGCAACTCGACGCGGTCGGACCACGCCGCCGCGTGCGCGGGGTGCTGGTGTGCGTCGACGACGGTGAGGGCGACGGCGTCCGCGCGCAGCAGCGATCGGACGTGCTCGACGAGCCGATCGAGAGTGCGCTGGAGCCAGCGCGTGCCGGGCTCGGTAAGCATCTCGGGGACGGGGCCAGCGGCCCCCTGATCGGGAATTGGAAAGCGGGCGACCATGGTGGCCCCCCGCCTGCGCTCACCCTAGGTGCGATCCCCAGATCGCGCCAGCGCCGCCACGCCCAGCGCGACCCGGTACGCGGCCAGCGGCGCGAGCGTCCGCGCGCGCTCGAGCCGACCCGCCAGCGGGGCCGCCGCGACGCCCGTGGCGAGCGCTGCCAACGCCCCGACGGCCAGCGTCGCGCGCAGCTCCGGCGCGAGCTCTCCGCGCAGCGAGCGCACGCCCTTGAGCAGGCTCGCGCCGAGCGTGACCGGCAGCGCAGCGCGGAATGAGAGCCGTACCGCCGCGTCGCGCGAGAGGCCGCGCGCTCGCGCCGCGGTCAGCGCGGCGCCCGAGCGCGAGACCCCGGGAACGAGCGCGAACGCCTGCCCGACGCCGACCGCCAGATGGTCGCCGAGGTCCGGATCGGCGCGGTCGCCGCCGCGGCGGTCGACGAGCCAGAGCGTCGCGCCGGCACCGATCTGGGCCAGTGCAATGGTCCGAATATCCCCCAGTCGTTGCTCGATCGGCCGCTCGAGCAGCAGCCCGATCGCTGCCGGCGGGAGGAAGGTGAGTGCGAGCAGGCAGCCCTCGCGCGCCAGCGCCGCGACGCCGGGCGGCGCCCCGGCTGGGTCCCGCCGTCCTTCGTCGCCGCTTGGCGGTCGGGCTCGCCACCCGCCCCGGCGCCACGCGAGCAGCGCCAGCGCGCCGGCCGAGCCGGTGTGCAGCGCCACCTCCAGCGTCTTGCGCGTGCCCGCGTCGAGCTTCGCCGCGCGCCAGCCCAGCAGTCGCGGCACGAGCGCGATGTGGCCGGAGCTGGAGATCGGCAGCAGCTCCGCCGGGCCCTGCAGCGCGCCGAGCAGCAGCGCCTGGCGCACCGACAGCGCGGGCGTGCTCAGACCGACTCGGTGGCGGTCTCGCCGCCCCCGCCTCGGCGACGGCGGGCTCGCACGATCAACCAGACGACGCCGACCACGAGCAGCGCGGCCACCGCGTAGTCGATGTAGTGCAGGTTGTCCTTCCACTTCTCCCAGTTGTCGCCCGCCTGCTTGCCGATGAAGGTCAGCATCAGCACCCAGGGGATGCAGCCGAGCAGCGTCAGCACGGAGAAGCGCCAGAAGGGCATGCGCGCGACGCCCGCGGGCAGGGAGATGAACGTGCGCACGATCGGCAGCATGCGCGTGAAGAAGACGGTCGCGTCCCCGTGGCGCTCGAACCAGCGGTCGGCCCACTCCAGGTGGCTCTTCTTGATGTGCAGCTTCTTGCCGTGCTTCTCGAGGATGTCCACGCGCCCGGCGTAGCCGATCCAGTAGGCGATCCAGGAGCCGACGAGGTTCGCCAGCGAGCCGACCGCGGTGGCCGCGAACAGGCTGTACTCGCCGCGCGAGACGTTGAAGCCGGCGAACAGCATCGTGGCCTCGCTCGGCACGGGGATGCAAGCGCTCTCCAGGAGCATCAGCACGAACACGCCCGGCAGGCCCAACGCGTCCACCACGTCCACGGCCGCGTTCACGAGCGGGTCCGTGATCGAAGCGACCACGGTCATAGGAGGGCGGTAGGGTAGCGAGCTTCCGATGGCCGTTCCGCTGTTCGCCAGCTCGCTCGACGAGCAGATGCCGCGACTGACCGAGCGCCTCGCCGACGTCGCCACCGGCGGCCGCTACATCCTCGGCCCCGAGGTCGCGGCCTTCGAGTCCGAGTTCGCGGCCTACGTCGGGGCCGACCACGCGATCGGCGTCGCGAACGGCACGGACGCGATCTCGATCGCCCTGCGGGCGCTCGGCGTGCGGGCCGGCGACGACGTCGTGGTGCCCTCCTTCACCTTCTACGCGAGCGCCGAGGCGGTGGCGGCGATCGGGGCGCGACCCGTCTTCTGCGACGTCGACCCCGAGACGTTCCTCGTCACGCCGGAGACGGTCGCGGCCGCCCTCACGCCCGCCACCACGGCGATCGTGGCGGTGCACCTGTTCGGCAACCTCGCCCCGATCGGACAGCTGCTGGCACTGGGGCTGCCGGTGCTCGAGGACGCCGCCCAGGCCACCGGCGCGTCCCTCGAGGGCGTCAAGGCCGGCGCGCTCGGCAGCGCCGCGACGTTCTCGTTCTTCCCCTCCAAGAACCTTCCCTGCCTCGGCGACGGCGGCGCGATCACGACCAGCGACCCCGCCGTGGCGGAGCGCGCGCGCATCCTGCGCTTCCACGGCTCGAAGGACAAGCGCACGTACACGGAGGTCGGCTACAACTCGCGCCTCGACGAGCTGCAGGCGGCCGTGCTGCGCGTGCTGCTGCCCGAGCTCGACGGCTGGAACGAGGCCCGCCGGGCGGTCGCAGCCGCCTACGAGCGCCACGGCCTCGGCGAGCACGTCGGTCTGCCCACGCCGGTTCCGGGCGCCGAGCACGTGTACCACCTCTACGTCGTGCGCAGCGAGCGCGCGGACGAGCTGCAGGCGGCGCTGGCCGACCGCGGCGTCGCCGCCAGCGGCTACTACCGCACCCCGATCCACCGCCAGCCCGCGCTGGCGAGCGCGACCGAGCTGCCGGGCACCGAGCAGGCGGCGCGCACGCACCTCGCGCTGCCGATGGGACCGAAGCTCGGCGACGAGCAGGTCCGCGAGGTCGTGGACGCATGCGCATCTGGGTTGACCTGACCAACAGCCCCCACGTGCTCGTGCTGCGCCCGCTGATCGAGCTGATGCGGGCGGACGGCCACGAGGTCGAGGTGACCGCGCGCGACTTCGCCCAGACGCTCGAGCTGTGCGAGCGCTTCGGCATCGACCACACCGCCGTCGGGCGCCACCGCGGCGGCCGTCTCGCGGACAAGGCGGTCGGGCTGGCGCAGCGCAGCGGCGCGCTCGTGCGCTGGGCGCGCCGCCGCCGGCCGTTCGACGTCGCGATCGGTCACGGGTCCAACGACGTCGCGGTCGCGGCGGCGCTGCTGCGCGTGCCCAGCGCGACGGCGTTCGACTACGAGTTCGCCAAGGTCCAACATCACGTCAACTGCCGCCTGGCGCGCGTGGTGATGGTGCCCGAGGCGATTCCGCCGGAGCGGCTCGACCCGTACGGGGCGCGCGGCAAGCTGGCGCGCTACGCCGGCCTCAAGGAGGAGTACTACCTGGCGGACTTCGAGCCGGACGCGAGCGTGCTGGGCGAGCTCGGGCTCGTCCGCGAGCGGCTGGTGGTGGTCGTGCGCACGCCGCCGGACGTGTCGCTCTACCACCGCTTCGAGAACCCGCTCTTCGGGCAGGTGCTGGAGCACCTGGCGGCCTCGGGGGCGCAGACCGTGGTGCTGCCCCGCACGGCGGCCCAGCGCACCGAGCTCGCCGCCGCCGGGTCGTTCGTCGTACCCGAGCACGTGGTGGACGCGCAGAGCCTGGTGGCCTTCGCCGACCTCGTGATCTCCGCCGGCGGTACCATGAACCGCGAAGCCGTGGCGCTCGGCACCCCGGTCTACACGACCTTCGAGGGCAAGCTGGGCGCGGTCGACGAGGGGCTGCTCCGCGAGGGGCGCCTGCGCAAGCTCGACGATCCGGACGCGGTGCGCCTGGAGCGGCGCGCCGCGCAGGGCGGTTCGCGGGTCCGCCGGGACCCGCGTGAACTCGTCACGATGCTGCTGTCAGCCGCCGCCGTATGAGAAAGCTCGGGTCCTCAGTCAGCGTTCGCCGCCTCGGACAGGTCGGCGTCGACGCCTGCCTGCTCGCGCTCGCGTACTACCTCGCCTTCCTGCTGCGCTTCGACGGCGAGATCCCGCGCCGCTACGACAACCTGATCGAGGACACGATCGTGATCGCGGTCGCGATGAAGCTCGTGATCTTCGCGCTCTTCGGGCTGTACTCCAAGCTCTGGCGCTTCGTCGACCAGAAGGACTTCGAGTCGATCCTGAAGGCGGTGCTGGTCTCCAGCTTCATGCTGATCGGGGTCCTGTTCCTGTTCTCGATCGGCCGCCACGACCCGCCGCGCAGCGTCGTCGCCTTCGACTTCCTGCTCACGCTCGTGTTCGTCTGCGGCGTGCGCTTCGCCGTCCGCTATGCCGTCGAGCGACCGACGCGCGGGCAGATGCTCGACCGCGCCGCGCGCGACGTGCTGATCGTCGGCGCCGGCAACGGCGGGCAGCAGGTCGCCTCCGAGCTGCGCCGCAACCCCGGGCTGCACAGCGTCCCGATCGGCTTCGTCGACGACGACCCGCGCAAGCAGGGCATGCGCGTCGCCGGCCACAAGGTGCTCGGCACGACCGACGAGCTGCCGCGCATCCTCGACGACGCCGGCCCGCACGAGGTGATCATCGCGATCCCCTCCGCGCCGGGCATGCTGCGGCAGAAGGTCGTCACCGCCTGTCGCTCGCGCGGGATCGAGGTACGCACCCTGCCGACCACGTTCGAGCTGCTCTCGGGCGGCGTCAACCTCATGCGCCAGGTGCGCGAGGTGCGCGTCGAGGACGTCCTCGGCCGCGAGCCGGTGCGCGTCGAGATCGATCGCGTCGGCGCCTACCTGCGCGGTCGCACCGTGCTCGTCACCGGCGCCGGCGGCTCGATCGGCTCCGAGCTCTGCCGCCAGATCGCCCGCGTCGGACCGAAGCGGCTGGTGCTGATGGAGAACGCCGAGAACAGCCTCTTCGAGATCCGCCGCGAGCTGGAGGAGGAACGTCACTTCACGCGGGCCGTCGCGGTGCTCGCCGACTGCAAGGACGCCACCCGGGTGCGCGAGGTGTTCCAGGAGCAGGAGCCGTCGGTCGTCTTCCACGCCGCGGCCTACAAGCACGTCGGCCTGATGGAGGAGAACCCCGTCGAGGCGGTCCGCAACAACGCCGTCGCGACGCGCATCGTGGCCGCCGCGGCGGGCGAGGCCGGCGCCGAGCGCTTCGTGCTCGTCTCGACCGACAAGGCCGTCAGCCCCGCGACGGTGATGGGCGCCTCCAAGGCGCTCGCCGAGTGGGCGATCGAGGCGGCGCAGCACCGCTACAAGGGGACCCGCTACGCGGCGGTGCGCTTCGGCAACGTGCTCGGCTCGTCGGGCTCGGTGGTGCCGATCTTCCGCCGCCAGATCGCCGCGGGCGGACCGGTGACGGTCACCGACGACCGCATGACGCGCTACTTCATGACGATCCCCGAGGCCGTGCAGCTGATCATCCGCTCGGGCGAGATGGCCACCGGCGGCGAGGTGTTCGTGCTCGAGATGGGCGAGCCGGTGAAGATCGTCGAGCTGGCGCGCAACATGATCCGCATCGCCGGCTACGAGCCGAACGCCGAGATCGCGATCGAGGTCGTCGGTCGGCGGCCGGGCGAGAAGATCCACGAGGAGCTCTTCAATCCCGGCGAGCGACCGCAGCCCACGCACGCGGACAAGATCGTCGCGGCGACGCGCCCGCGCATGGACGCCGAATGGGTCGAGACAGCCTTCCTGCGCATCGAGGAGCTGGTCTACGCCGGCGACGCCGCCGCGCTCGCGCAGACCGTCGCCGAGCTGTCGGCGGAGCGCTCGCTGACGGTCAGCGGCGGAGCCGAGCAGGTCCTCTGAGCGTTCGCCAGCGGTGATCGTCGACAGCCTGGAGTCCCGCCAGCTCGAAGACGCCGAGGTCGAGCGTTCGGCGCGGCTGCGCTGGGACGGCGGCGAGCTGCGCGTGCGCGTCGCGCTGCCGACGGCGCTCGCCGGCCCGCCCGACGACGCGACGCCGTTCCTCGCGCTGGCGCTGCTGCAGTCGATGCGCCGCTACGAGGACATCGAGGTCGACGGCCTGGTGTCCGCCCGCTTCCTCGCCCGCGTGGATCAGCTGCAGACGCTCTACCACGGCTGGGACCTCGGCCTGCGCCGCTGCGAGCTGCGCGTGGCCGGCACGCACGCGCCAGCGTCCGCCCCGGGACGCGCCGTCGCCTCCTGCTTCACGCGCGGCATCGACTCGACCTACAGCGCCGTGTGCGAGCGCGGCTGGCCCGGCCCGCTGGACCTGCTGGTGTTCGTCGACGGCCTCGAGCCGGGCCACGGCGACGAGGACCGCGCGCGCGACGTCGCCCGGGCGCGAGCGGGTGCGGAGGCGCTCGGCCTGCCGCTGGCCGTCTGCCGGACCAACCTGCGCGAGTGCCTCGACGGGCTGATCGCCTGGGGCGACGTGCACGGTGCGGCGCTGGCGACGATCGCGCAGTCGCTGGGCGGCGGCGTGCGCCACTTCGTCGTGCCCTCGACCCACTCGCCCGCGAACGTCGGTCCGATGGGCTCGGGCCCGATGAGCGACCCGCTCTACTCGACCGAGGCCGTCGAGATCGAGCACGACATGCTGCTCGGCCGCACGCAGAAGACGATCTGGATCGCGCACGAGCGGCCCGACCTGCTCGAGCACCTCGAGGTCTGCTTCCTCCAGGCCGACGGCAACTGCGGCCGCTGCGGCAAGTGCCTGCACACGATGGCCGCGCTCGAGGCGGCGGGTGCGCTGACGCAGGCGCCGACGTTCCCCGACGCGGTCGACGTCGGTCGCGTCGCGCGCATGCGGCACTCGCTGTTCGAGGGGCTGTCGGACTGGATGGACGTCTGGCGCGTGCTGCCGGACGGGCCGCTGCGGCGGGCGATCGCGACGTCCCTGCGTCGCACCGCGGTGCCGGGTCCGCGCGACTGGGCCCGACGGCTGCGCGCCCGGCGCTCGCCCTTCGACCGCATGAGCGGCTCGGCCGACCAGTTCGCCCGCCACCGATACAACACCACCGTGTCGCTGCAGCTGAAGGGCAGGCCGTACCCGTGAGGCTCGTGGTCGTGCACGAGCAGTCGAGCGAGTTCGGCGGGACCGAGCGGGTGCTGGAGGCCGTGCTGCGGCGCTGGCCCGAGGCGCGCACGGTCGCGCCGCGCTTCGCCGCCGACCCGCCGACCGGGCGCATGGGGCGCCCGGCGGTGGAGATCGCGCTCGGGGGGCGGCGCAATCACTTCCTCGGGCCGCGCTACGCCCGCCGGGTGGCGGCCACGCCGCTCGGGCCGGCCGACCTCGTGCTGAGCCTGCCGGGCTCCGGCTGGGCGCTGGCGGCCACGGCACCGGCCGGCGTGCCGCACGTCGCCTACAGCGCCGGCCTGCCACGTGCGCTCTACGGCCAGACCGCGTCCTACCTGCCCGGCTACGCGCCGCCGCTGCGGCCGCTGATCCGCGCCGCCCTGCCGGCGCTGCGCGCCCACCACCGCCGCCAGCTGCGCGGCCCGGCGCGCGTGCTGACCAACTCGGCCTTCTCGGCCGCGGGGCTCGAGCGGGCGTGCGGGGTGCGGGCCGGGGTCATCCACCCGCCCGTGCGCACCGACTACTTCACGCCGGGGGCCGGGACGGAGCCGCGGTCGGGCTTCCTGATGGTCGCTCGGCTGGGACCGCAGAAGCTCGCGCAGGCCGCGGTCGAGGCGTTCCGCTCGCTGCCCGGCGAGCGGCTGGTGATCGTCGGCGTCGGCCGCTCGCTCGAGCGCCTGCGCGCACTCGCCCCGCCGAACGTGCGCTTCGCGGGCTTCGTGTCGGATGCCCGCCTGCGCCAGCTCTACCGCTCCAGCCACGCGCTGCTGTGCCCGTCGGTGGAGGAGTTCGGGATCGTCGTCGCCGAGGCGCTGGCCTGCGGCACACCGGCGGTCGCCCGCGCCCAGGGCGGCTCGGCCGAGATCGTCGAGCACGAGCGCACCGGCCTGCTGCTGCGCGGCGGCACGCCGGATGCGATCGCCGCGGCGGTACGGGCAGTGCGCGCGCGGGCATGGGATCCCGACCGCTGTCGCGCCAGCGCGGAGCGCTTCTCGGAGGAGCGCTTCGTCAGCGCCTTGGAGCGGGAGCTGGAGGACGTGCTCGAGGGCGGGGTCCCCCGGCGGTCTGCGGAGGCTGCGCTGGTGTAGCTCGCTCGGCGCCGAGTGCCGCTCGCGCGAGCTGCTCGACGTCCTGCGCGAACCGGGTCGAGCCGTGGCGCTCGATCAGCAACGGCCGTGCTCCGGCGGCCCGCTCGCGCTCGCCGGCGGGATCGGCGGCGACGGCGCGCAGGGCGCCGGCCAGCTCGCCGACGTCGGCTTCTCCCCAGCGCTGGCCGTGGTAGAGCGGGTTGAGCACCTCGTCGGCGGGGCGCACCGGCACCAGCTCGCCCCCGACGAGCCGCACGCCCGGCAGGTCCGCCATCCACTCCTCGTTGCCGCCGAAGCGCGTCCCGATCGCCGGCAGCCCGCAGGCCAGCGCCTCCATCCACGTCCGCCCCCAGGCCTCGCCGCGGGAGGCCGAGACGTAGGCGTCCGCCGCGGCGTAGATGCGCGGCATCGCCGCCGCGGGCAGCATGCGCGACAGCACTCGCACCGGCGCGTGCGGTGCGCCGCCGAGCTCACGGCGCAGGAAGTCCTCGATGCGCGCGTCGACCTGCTCGTCGGCCAGCTCGCGCACGGAGCCGGTCTTGAGCAGCAGCGCGACCGGGTCGTGCGGCTCGAAGGCACGCGCCCAGGCCAGCAGCAGCTGGCGCCAGCCCTTGCGCTCGGAGAAGTCGAAGGTCGACAGGAACAGCATCCGCCCGGGGGGCGCGGCGACCGGCCAGGGCTCGAGACCGGGGCGCAGGGCGTCGAAGTCGATCGTCTGCCCGAGCACCCGCAGGCGCTCCGGCGGGACGCCGCCGCGCTCGAAGGCGTCGGCGTTGCGGCGACAGGTCGCCCAGACCTCGTCCATCTCCAGCAGCCACTCGAGCCACTCGGCGGGCAGGGTGTCGGTCTCCCACTCGGGTCGGGCGACGTTGACCGCGCCCGGCCGCTCGCGCCGGTGGGGCAGCGGACGGTAGTGGTGCACCGCCAGCGCTGGTTGACGCACGGGGCGGCCGAGCGCCGTGCGCAGCAGCTCGCGGTCGGCCGGCGCCACCAAGGCCGGGTCGCCGAGCTCGTCGACGTTGCGGGCGGCCGGCTGCAGTCCGGCCCGCTCGAGTGCACGCACCGCCGAGCGCGCCTCGTCGGCGAGTCCCGAGGGGTGATAGGCGTGCGGCAGCATCCAGACGATGCTCGGCCGGGCGGCGTGCACCCGCGGGAGGCCGTCCTGGGCCCTCGGCGCCGCAGCGCCCTGTCCGCTGCTGTTCGGCGCCGGGCCGTCTCGGCGGTGACGCCCGCCACCGACGGTCTCCACGAGGAGCTGCTCCAGCCGCTCGAGCGGTCGTGTCGCGCGGAGCTGCTCGGCGGCGGCCAGCCCGGCGTCGCGAGCGCGCTCCCAGGCGACCGGCTGCTCGAGCAGCCGCACCGCCTCGACCCAGGCGGCCGGGTCGTCATGGGGGCGTACGCGCTGGGTGGCGGGCACGGTCTCCCGCAGGCCGCCGCTGGCAGAGGCGAGCACCGGCACGCCTGCCGCCATCGCCTCGACCGCCAGCCGGCCGAACGCCTCGGGTGCCTGCGAGGGGACCAGCACGACGCCGGCGTCGTCGAGCAGGTCTGCGAGCGGCAGGGGCGGGCGCAGCAGCTCCACGTTCTCGGCCCGCTCGAGCGCGGCCAGCACGGCCGGCGTCGGCGCGAGCGCCGACCACTGCACGCGAACGCGTCGCGGCGCCAGCGCCTGCGCGAGCGGCGCGAGCAGGTCGACCCCCTTGCCGGGAGTCCATTGGGAGGCGGCGAGCACCACCGGACCGACAGGCGTCGTCCGTGCCGCACAGGAGTGCTCCGGCAGGACCAGCGGTGCGACCACCTCCGGTCGCCGGCCACACCAGCCCTCGCAGGTCGCCGCCAGCGAGCGGCTCGGTGCCAGCAGCAGCTCCGCGTCCGCCAGCGCTCGCCGTTGCTCGGCCCGCGCGGCGAGCTGGCGCCGCTGCTCGGCGGGCGGCTGGGCGAGGAAGCGCGGGCAGGCGCGACAGCCGGACTCGGGGCGGCAGCGCGTGTCGGCGGCGAACGCCCAGGCACAGAACGCCTCGTGGCTGGGCAGCAACAGCGCGGCCGGCACCCCCGCCGCGTGCGCGGCCCGCACCGCCGCCGGTCCCGTATGCAACTGGCCGACCACCAGTTCGGCCGGCCGGCGTGCGAGCTTGTCCCCCAGCGCCCGCTCCAGCGTCGCCCGCCAGTGCTCGCGCCGGCGCCAGCGCAGGTCGCGGGGCGCCGGATCGGGAAGCACGCGCGCTTCGACGGCGCCGCCGCACCCGGCCGGCCCTGGAAGTCGCCGTCCTCCGGGGGCGCCCGCGCCGGGAGCCGGGACCTCGTCGCCGTCTGCCGCCGCCGGTTCCTCGCCGCCGAGCGACAGCACCCGCACGAGGTGCCCTCGCTGCGCCAGCCCGGTCGCGGCCTCGGCGACGAAGCGCTCGGCGCCGCCGCGCGCGGGCAGCAGGTACTCGGACGCGAAGAGGAGTTCCATGCGGCGTCGCCGGTCGGGCACACTACCCGCCGGATGGCGTCGCAGATCGCAGATCGCAGCGGCCAGGCGGAGCTCGAGGCTCTGAGGCCCGCATGGGAGGCGCTCGCCGCGGGCGCCGGCAACCTCTTTGCGACCTGGGAGTGGGCGGACGCCTGGTGGCGTCACCTCGGCACCGCGCACGAGCTGCGCGTCGAGCAGGACCCCGCAGGGCGCTTCCTGCTGCCCCTCTGCCGCGCGCCGTCCGGCGAGCTGCGCTTCGTCGGCTACCGCGACGGCGACCGGCTCGGCCCGGTCTGCGCTCCCGCCGCGCGCGCCGGCGCCGCGGACGCGCTGCTGCGCGTCGCGCGCGCCGACGGCCCGTTGATCGCCGACGACCTGCCCGGCGACGAGCAGTGGCCGCAGCTGCTCGAGGCGCAGCCGCTGGAACGGACGTCGACGCCCCTGGTGCGCCTCGGCGACCTCGACTGGGACGGCTGGCTCGCGCGTCGCAGCCGCAACTTCCGCGAACAGGCCCGCGCGCGCGAGCGACGCCTGCTGCGCGCCCATGACGTGCGCGTGCGCCTGACCGACGCCGCGCACCTGGACGCCGACATGGACGCGCTGGTCGCGCTGCACGAGGCGCGCTGGCAGGGTCGCAGCGGCAGCCTGCGCGGTCCGCGCGAGGCGCTGCAGCGCGACTTCGCGCGCGCCGCGCTCGCGCGCGGCTGGCTCGCGCTGCGGCTGCTGGAGTGCGCCGGCCGTCCGGTCGCGGCGCTGTACGCGTTCCGCTACGCGGGCGCGGAGTGGTACTACCAGGCTGGTCGCGACCCGGCCTGGGATCGCTGGTCCCCGGGCTTCGTGCTGCTCTGCGCCGCGATCCGCGAGGCGTTCGCGGACGGGCTCGGCGAATACCGGCTGCTGCGCGGCGACGAGGCCTACAAGAACCGCTTCGCCGACGCGGACCCCGGCACCGTCACGATCCGGCTCGAGGGACCCGCGGATGCCGCTGGCTGAGCTCGCGGCCGGCTCCCGCTCTAGAGTTCCGTGACTTGCCCGAGATCGTTCAGGAGATCGGGGCCTACGCCGGCCTTGCCTCTGTGCTGGGGCTAGCGGTGCTGTCGGCCCTCTACTTCTCGCAGGCGCGCGACGTCAAGCGGCTACGCGAGTGGGCCGGCCGTGCCCCGGAGCGCCTCCCGGGGCAGCCCCAGCCCCAGCAGCAGCGCGTGGTCGCGCAGCCCCAGCGCGCCGGCCAGCCTCAGGCGCAGCAGGCACGCCCAGGCGCCCCGCCGGTGCCCGGCCAGCAACGGCCGGGGGCACCCGTCGTGCCCGGTCAGCAGCGCCCCGCCGTGCCGGGCGCCGCTCAGCCTGCCGCCGCGGCGGCCACGGGCGCCCGCCCGGCAGCGTCGACCCCCGCCGCCCAGGCCGCCCCCGCCTCCGCGGCGGGAGCAGGGACGCAGGCGCCGGCGCGAGACGAGAACGACGGCAAGGGCGCTCCGACCCAGGACGCGAACGCCCAGGGCACAGCCGGCGCGGCGGCCGCCGCGCCGACACAGGTCGTTCCGGGCAAGCCCTCGACGCCGGCGGGCTCGCGCCCGGGCAGCCCCGTCGTCCCGGCTGGTCGCGCGCCGACCTCGACGACGCGCCTGCCCAACCGTCCCGCTCCGCCGACGACTACGCAGACGCCGTCACCGCCCGCCGAGCCGTGGTATCGCACGCCGCGCTACGTCGTGCTCGCGGTCGTCGGGGTGCTCGTCGTGGGCGGCGCTGCGGCGGCCGCGGTCACCCAGCTCGGCAGCGACGACGGGGGCGGCGGCTCCCAGCCCTCGCAGAGCGCCGGCAACGGCGGCCAGGACAGCGGCGGCGACGACGGTGGTCAGCGCCGGCAGCCGCCGGTCGATCCGGCCAGCGTCACCGTCGCCGTGCTCAACGGCACGACCGTGCCGGGACTCGCGGCGAAGGTCAGCGACGAGCTCGAGCAGCGCGGCTTCAGAGTCGGCAACGTCGACAACAGCCCGGATTCCGATCAGCAGCGCGCGGAGTCGGTGGTGCAGTTCGCCAGCGGTCACCGCCGCGAGGCGATGGCCGTCGGTCGCCGGCTGTCGATCGGCCAGCGCGAGCCGATCGACTCCGAGGTCCAGCAGCTCGCCGGCGACGCCACGGTCGTGGTCATCACCGGCCAGGACCAGAACGCGACGCCGTAGGCCCTAGGGCACCTGGCCGGCTGTGCGCAGCACGCCCGCCAGCTCCTTCAGCAGCAGCGGGTCGACGATCGGCACCCGCCGCCCGTCGACGACCAGCTCGGCGCCGGGCCAGGGCGGGTACCAGAAGGCGCGCACGGCGCGCGCGACGTCGGCGTCGGGCGCGACGCCGCGCAAGCGCTCGAACTCCTCGCGCGTGACGTAGCGGCCGGGGCCCTGCGGCGCGCGCGGCAGCTCCTCGCCGCGCAGGACGCTCCCGAGCACGCGCTGGAACTGCGCCAGCAGGCGCTCCTGGCTGGCGAGGTCGAGCGAGAGCGCGGTCTCGTGCTCGCGATCGATCGGGAAGCGGTCGACGTCGACGAGGTCGCCGGTGTCGAAGTCCTCGTCGACGAAGTGGCAGGACACCCCCCACTCGGGCAGGTCCTCGAGGATCGCGACGTTGAAGCCGCCGAGGCCGCGGTAGTCGGGCAGCGGGGCCGGGTGGAAGTTGAGGCAGCCGCGCCGGCCGAGCTCGATCAGCGGCCGCCGGATCCGCTTCCAGAACAGGAACGAGAGCACGAGGTCGACCTCGGGTCCCTCGCCGCGCTCGATCGCCGCGTAGAGGTCGTCGTCGCCGACGAGCGGCAGGCCGTGCCGCTTGGCGACGACGTCGAGCCGCTGGGACTCGACCGTGAAGCGATCGGGTTCGCCGGCGACGACCGCCACGACCTCGACGCCCTGTTCGACGAGCCATTGCAGCGCGCGCGCCGCCGAGCGCTTGCACTTGCCCATGAAGACGACCTTCATGCGGTCAGGCTCCCAGTTCTCGGTACAAGGCCAGCGTCTGCTGCGCGATGCGGTCCCAGGAGAACGGCCCGGCCGCGGCGGCTGCCGCGGCCCGTTCCAGCGCCTCGCGCGGCCGAGGCCGTGCCAGCAGCTCGCCGATCGCCGCGCCCAGCGCGTCGGGATCGCCGGGCGGCACGAGCCGGCCGATCCCGTGCTCGCGTCCCAGCTCGCCGAAGCCGCCGACGTCCGAGAGGACCATCGCCTTGCCGAACGCCAGGCCCGCGAACAGCACGCCGGAGACGTCCACGTTCAGGTGCGGCAGCGCGAGCACGTCGGCGCGGCGCAGCAGCGCCGGCAGCTCGCGGTCGGCGACGTAGCGACTGACGAAGCGCACCCGTGCCGAACCCGCACGAGCGCGCAGGTCGTCGATCGACACGCCCAGCGGCCGGCCGACCACCCACAGCTCGGCGTCGGCGTCGAGCGCGCGGAACGCGTCCAGCAGCACCTCGACGCCCTTGTACGGCCGCACGACGCCGAGGCAGAGCACGACCGGACCCTCGACGGCCGCGAGCTCGGGCGGCAGCGGTGCCTCGTCGGCCTGCGCGGCGAGGTGCGTGAAGGCGCCGTGCGGGATCACGTGCACGCGCTCGGGGTCGACGCCGGTGCGCTGCGCCAGCAGCTCGGCACCGCGCCGCGTGTGTACGACGAGCGCGTCCATCGCCTGCGCCAGTCGTCGGCTCGAGCGCTCGCGGCGAACGACGTTGTGCACCGTCCAGACACGTGGGCGGGCGGGCGGCAGCAGCAGCGCGTCGAGCGGCTCGAGCGGCAGCCACTGGTAGTGACACACGTCGGCGTCGGTCGCGTGGCGCCGGTAGCGCAGCAGGTCGGGCACGTGCTCGGCCAGCTTGAGTGCCCGACGCAGGCGCGGCCGACGCTCGCCGACGCGGGTTGCCAGCCGGTAGAAGGACTCGTCGAGCACGTAGCCGTCGACCGTCGCGCGCGGCCCGTGGACGAAGTGCGAGGTGACCAGCTCGACGCTCGCGCCCTGCCGCGCCAGCGCTGCGGCCAGCGCCTGGTCGTACGGAGTCACGTCTCCCGACGGATCGACGAGCTGCACGCGCATCGCCGGGCATTCTCGCGGGCCGGCGGCTGCAATACCCTCCCGCCGGTCATGGGGAGCGCCCTGGTCCGGGTGGTGCTCGGCGTGCTGGTGCTCGCCACGATCGCCGCCTTCTTCGTCACGCAGCAGCTCAAGAGCGAGTTTCCGCTCGTGCTGCGCTTTGCCGCGCAGCCGATCGCGCTGTCGCCCAACGGCGACGGCTTCAAGGACCGCACACGGATCGGCTTCGACCTCTCCGAGCCGGCGACCGTCAGCTTCATCGTCGTCGACCAGGACGGCAACGAGGTGCGCACGATCGTCGACGACCGCCGCCTCGCGGGCGACACCAAGCACCGCTTCGGCTGGAACGGCCGTGACGACGACGGCAACGACGTCCCCGACGGCACCTACCGCATGCGGGTGATCCGCCGCGACGAGGGTCGCGTGATCGACTCGTACAAGGAGCTGCGCGTGGACACCGTCCCGCCGCGTCCGAGGCTGACGCGGGCGGCGCCGAACGTGATCGCCCCAGGCGAGCCGGGCCAGCGCCCGCGCGTGCGCATCAGCTACGCCGGCCCGCGCAACGGCTCGCCCGAGGTGCGCGTCTTTCGCACCGACGACGGGCCGCCGCGCGTGGTCGAGCGCTTCCGCGGCGACCGCAACCGCGGCGCGACCTGGGACGGCACGGTGCGCGGCAGGCCCGCCGCCGACGGCGACTACGCGTTCACGTTCAGCGTGCGCGACAGCGCCGGCAACCTCGCGGTCACGCCGGCCGAGGTCCCGACGGCGCGCACGGCGCGGCCGAACACGGGCGTCACGGTGCGCGGCTTCTCGCTCACCGGTCCGCTCGGCGTGGTCACCGCCGGCGAGGGGGCGCGCATGACCGCCGGGCCGTTCGACCGCTCGCTGCAGTTCGTGCTCTCGCGTCTGGGCTCGCCGGCGCCGCTGCGCGGCGGCGAGCGCATCGGCGGCGAGTTCCGGGTGCACGTGCCCGAGAACGCCCGCACCGGCGTCTACCTCGTGCGGGTGCGCGCCGGCTCGCATCGAGCGGTCTGGCCCCTGGCCGTCGCCGGCCTGCCCTCGAAGCGCGGCGCCGAGCGTCCGCGGCCGTTGGCGATCCTGCCGGCGATGACCTGGCAGGGGGACAACCCCGTCGACCACGATCACGACGGCTTCGCCGACACGCTCGACCGCTCGCGTGCGACGAGCCTCGCGCAGCCGTTCCCCGGCGGGCGGCTGCCGACGGCCCTCGGCACCCAGGCAGCGCCGCTGCTCGACTTCCTCGAGCGCGCGCGCCATCCCTACGACCTCACCACCGACGTCGCGCTCGCGCGCGGCACGGGGCCGGCGCTCGGCAACGCGCCCGGCGTGGCGTTCGCCGGGGACGCCCGCTGGCTGACGCGGGACCTGCTGCGCCGCCTGCGCGCCTACGTCGAGGGCGGCGGCCGCGTGGCCGCGTTCGGCGCCGACTCGTTCAAGCGCTCGGTGCGCCTGCGCGGCGACGAGCTGTTCGATCCGTCGCGGCGCCGGCGCGTGAACGTCTTCGGCGAGCGCACGGAGCTCGTGCGCACCACCGGCGGCGAGGGCGCGCCGATGGAGGTGTTCGGCGACGAGCTGGGCCTGTTCGCCGGCCTCGACAGCTTCTTCGGCGACTTCACGCTGTTCGAGGAGTCGCTCGGGCTGCCGGACGGCACGAGCGCCCGCGAGAGCGCCGGGCGCGACGAGGCCAAGCCCGCGCTGGTCGGCTACGACCTCGGCGAGGGTCTCGTGCTGCGCACGGGGACGCCCCAGTGGGCGCGCGAGCTGCGTCTGTCCCAGCTGAACGTCGAGGTCCCGCGCGCCACAGAGCGGATCTGGGAGCTGCTGGCCGGAGGCGGCTGAGCTCTCTGCCATCCTGACGCCCGATGAGACGAGGCCCGATGCTCGTACTGGGCGTGCTCGCCGTGCTCGTAGTCGCGGCGGCCGCCTACTACGTCCTGCGCGACACCGACGATCCGATCGAGAAGCGCGGCTCCGCCACGGAGGAGTTCGTGACGACCGAGGCGCCTGCGCCCAAGCCTCCGCCGAAGCAGGCGGCCGCTCGCCCGTGGCCGACCTACGGCTACGACGTCGGGCGCACGCACGTCTCTCCCTACGACCATCGTCCGCGCTTCAGGCGGCTGTGGAAGATCGACGCGCACGACACGCTCGAGTTCCCGCCGACGATCGGCTACGGCCGCGTGTACCTCGCTCAGCAGAAGGGCCTCTTCTTCGCGCTCGACGCCAAGACCGGCAAGGTCGACTGGCGCAAGAGCCTCGACCGCTGCGCCGCCTCCTCGCCGACGATCGGCAAGGGCGTGATCTACCAGGCCTACATGGCGACCGTGCCCTGCGACGAGGGCAAGCCCGGCTCGGACGGCTTCCTCGTCGCCTGGGACGCGGACACCGGTCGCGAGCGCTGGCGCTTCAAGACGCTGCCGATCGAGTCCTCGCCGCTGCTGCGCAACGACACGCTCTACGTCGGCACCTGGGATCACAAGGTCCACGCGCTCGACGCGCGCACGGGCCGGCAGAAGTGGAGCTTCCAGGCCGACGAGCAGGTCAACACCTCAGCCGCCTACTGGAAGGGCACGATCTACATCGCCTCCGACGGCGGCACGCTCTACGCGCTCGACGCCGGCACCGGCAAGCTGCGCTGGAGCGCCCAGTCCAACGCCCGCTTCGGCTCGCGCGAGTTCTGGTACGCCACGCCGACGGTCGCCTACGGACGCGTCTACATCGGCAACACCAACGGCGAGATGTACTCCTTCGGCGCGCGCAGCGGCAAGCTGCTCTGGGCGCGTCCGCTCGGCACCTACATCTACGGTGCCGCCGCGGTCTACGGGCGCAAGGTCTTCGTCGGCACCTACGACGGCCAGTTCTACGCCCTCGACGCGGCCACCGGCGACGTCAGGTGGCAGATCGCCGCCGGCGGCGCGGTGCACGCGGCTCCGACGGTGATGGACGGGCTCGTCTACTACGCGATCTGCTCGAGCTGCGGCTCGGCGGCGCAGCGCACGGTGGCGCGTGGCCGCGACGCCACATACGCCGTGCGGGCGCGCGACGGCAAGCGCGTCTGGGCCTTCCGCGACGGCAAGTACGCCAACCCGGTGGTCGCCGACGAGGAGCGCGTCTACGTCACGGGTCGCTCGCACCAGTACGCGCTGAAGCCGCGCCAGCGAGCAGCGCAGCGATAGCCGCCCCGGTCAGCGGCCAGATCAGGTAGTAGTTGTTGAAGGTCCGGCCGATGAACATCAGCCACAGGATCGAGAGCGCGAAGCCGACGGCGCCGGTCCAGAGCGCGGCCGAGCGCCGCTGGACCAGCAGCAGCCAGAGCGTCAGCGGCAGCCACGTCAGCAGCGCGATGATCGCGAACGGGTACGAGCCGTCGCGGTCCTCGAGGATGCCGGCGCGCACGAGCATCGCCGACAGCCCGTAGCCGACGATCTTGTACGTGCCGGCGCCGTACTTGATCGTGTCCTCGTAGAAGGCGACCGGATCCCAGGCCAGGAACGGCAACACCCCGACCGCGATCACGCCGAGGAAGGCGTACGCGGCGCGCTTGAGCTCCTTGCGCGTCGCGCCGGAGTGGACGAGCATCAGCGCCAGGAAGGGCAGCGCCACGAGCGCGAACTGCTTGAGCAGGATCGCGCCGGCGAGGCTGGCGGCGGCCCAGCCGAAGCGGCGCCGGGTCACGAGCGCGAAGGCGAGCACGAGCAGCAGCAGGCTGGGGGCGTCGTTCTGCCCGAACCAGGCCGAGCGCACCGCGATCGGATTGCAGACCAGCAGCGCTCCGAGCGCCAGCCGCCAACCGAGCGGCGCGCGGAAGGCGAGCGCGGCCCCGAGCGTGGCGAGCGTGCAGAGCAGCACGAACAGGCGGTAGTCGTCGAACGGATGCGGCAGCAGGCCCCAGGGCACCGACGTGATCGCGGTCCCGGGGAAGTAGGCGTAGTGGTCCAGCGCGACCTCGCGCTCCAGCACGCGCTGCGAGACGCTGCCGTCGCGCGTGTAGAAGCGCTCCAGGCCGGAGCCGCGGTAGTCGTGGCCGTAGGGGTCGTCGCCGTCGCGGATCAGGTCTCCGGCCAGCTCGATCTGGTAGGTCGAGTCGTTGGTGAAGAACCAGGGCTCGGTCGACTGGCGCAGGCCGAGCTGCAGCAGCGTCGAGGGCAGCATCAGCAGCAGCCCGACGGCGAGCACGAGCAGCGGCCCGGTCGCTCGCGGCCAGCGCCGACCGAGCAGCAGCGGGATCGCCGCGGCACCGATCAGCAGCGCAGCGAGGAAGGCGCCGGCGCGCGCGATGCCGAGGTCCCACTCCTCGCCGGCCGCCCGCACGAGCGGTGCCAGGATGCCCTGCGGGTCGACCGCCGGCGGGCGGAAGCGCCACGGGTCGGAGCCGAGCTCCGGCAGCGCGACCGCGACGAGCGCGAAGAGGACGAACAGCAGCCCCCAGGAGCCGAGCGGGTCGAGCGCCTCCCGCCAGGACGCGTCGCGGTCCGCGCCCGGCGAGTCCGATCGGCGTTCCTCGCTCACGTGCTCGCGGCGGCCTCGCGCCGCGCCGCCGCCCGCTCCTCCGCGGTCGGCTCGCGCACCGGGTGCGTCGCCAGCCAACCGGCCGCGACGCCGAGCACGAGCCACGTGATCGGGTCCTCGAGGAAGCCGCTGTAGAAGCACGCGTGCACGAACAACGCAAGCAAGCAGGCGCCGAGCGCCAGCCCGAGCGCGCGCTCGCGGCGGCCGACGTCGACGATCGCACGCGTGCCGCCGACCATCAGCCAGGCGTACAGCAGCAGGCCGATCAGCCCCAGCTCTGCGGCGACGGTCAGCGGCGTGGTGTGCGAGACGAACAGCGGCGTCGGCCGGTCGCTGCCGGCGAGGTCTCGCGCGATGCGCGCCTGACCGCCGAGCCCGACGCCGGCGATCGGATAGTGCTCGACCACCCGCAGCGTGTACTCGACGCGGTTGGTGCGGTCGCTGGTGAGGTCGTCGAGCGTCTGCCCGTCGACGAGCTTCACGGTCGCGTAGCCGGCGGCCACCACGATCACCGCCAGCGCCGCGCCGGCGGCGGCCCGGCGGATCGCGCGGTCGCCGGTGATCACGGCGATCACCAGCGTCACCAGCACCAGCGCGACCATGCTCGACTGCGAGTACGAGAACAGCAGCCCGGCCCAGAGCAGCGCGAGCAGCCCTATCAGTGGCCAGCGCGGGCCGCGCTGGGCGACCAGCAGCGCGAGCACGACGCAGATCCCGAGCACCACGTGGCGGCCGTAGAGGCTGGGATCGCCGAACAGGGACGTGACGCGGAAGTAGTCGGTGTTCGCGTTCGAGACCGCGAGGTTGGGCGCGTAGAAGAAGAGCTTGTGCGTGATCGCCTGCGAGAGGCCGACGAGCGCGAAGATCGTCGCCAGGCCCAATGCCGTGATCCCGAGCGCGCGCGGCAGCCACGCCGGGTACGGCGAGCGCGCGACGATCGCGAGCAGCGCCGCGAACGGCAGCGTGAAGAAGACGAGCAGGTTCGTCCCGGCCTCGACGTCCTTGGCCCACAGCAGCGACATGCAGGCGAAGGCGAAGAAGACGGCGGCGGGCAGCGCGATCGCTCGTGGCAGCGGCGTGAGCGGCTCGCCGCGCAGCGCGCGCCAGGCGAGCGCGAGCCCGGCGGCGCCGAGCACGAAGTAGAGCGGCAGCAGCCGCCCGAGTCGCCCGTCGGTGGCGATCGAGACCAGGAACGTGTTCGAGGAGCCGAAGTCCAGCGGCGGGCGGAAGGGGGCGGCTACGAGTACCGCCAATGGCGTCAGCGCCGGCCAGCGCACGAGCACCGCTGCAGCTGCGCACAGCACCACCAGGCCGAGCGCCGCCGCGCCCAGGCCGGCCGCCGACCCGAACTTGTCGAGCGGCCCCGTGCCGAGCGCCGCCGCCAGCGCCACCTCGGCGGCGGCCAGGGCCGTCAGGCCGAGCAGGAGCAGCAGCCGGCCGCGGCCCAGCAGGACGAGCACCGATCCGAGCGCGCCGCCGAGCGCCGCGAGCTGCGCCGTGTCCGCGTGCTCCACGGCGGGCAGCGTATCCGGCCGCACGGCCCGCTCCGCCCGCGGGGACGGTCCTTGCGGACGCGGCTCGCGGCCCTCGAGCTGCGCGCGGCGCCCCGTGGGCCTCGCGGAGGACTGCTCGGATGGCGCGCGAGTCAGCCGGCGGCCAGGCGCGCGTTGTGGCGCTCGGCCGCTTCCCGAATGCCTTCCCCGCGCCCGGGCAGCAGCTGCTGGCGCGCGTGCAGCCAGTAGCGGCGTGGGTCGTGGCCGGGCAGCACCACGGCGCCGAGTGCGCGGACGGCGTAGGCCCAGGTCCAGCAGATCCGCCAGGCCCAGCGCGCGAGTGGCATGCCGTGCTTGCGGAAATAGAGCTCGCGGTTGCGGTGGAACTCGACGATGCGGCGCTCCATCGCCAGCGGGTCGGTCGAGAGCTGGTCGTGGTGGATCGCGCGGGCGGCGGGCACGAACAGGATCCGTCCGCCGGCGTCGTGCAGGCGCTTGCAGAAGTCGGTCTCGTCCGAGTAGACGAAGAAGTCCGGGTCGAGCCAGCCGACCGCTTCGGCCGCCGCGCGGCGCACCAGCATGGCGCTCGACTGCACCCAGCCGACCGCTCGCACCGCCGTGCCGGTGCTCTCGACGGCCACCCGCCGATGACAGAAGACGGCGGCCGCGAGCGCCCAGGGCACGTCCGGCAGCCGCCAGGCGCAGTCGGTCGGCTCGCCCTCGCTCGTGAGCAGCCGCGCGCCGGCAGCCGACGCGCCGGGATCGGCCGCGAGCGCGTCGAGCAACGCGCGCGTGCAGCCCTCCTGCAGCTCCGAGTCCTCGTTGAGCAGCAGGCAGTAGGTCCCCCGCGCTCGCTGCAGCAGCAGCGAGTCGTTGGCGGCCTTGCCCGCCCGCCGCTCGAGCGCGATCAGCCGCACCTCCGGCCAGCCCGCGCGCACGATCCGCGCCGAGTCGTCGGCGGAGGCGTTGTCGAGCACGAGCAGCTCGTGCTCGACGCCGGGCGGGTGCGTGCGCTGGATCGCCTCCAGGCAGGCGACGAGGTGCTCGCGGTCGCTGGTGTTGACCACGCAGTAGGAGAGCAGCGGCGCGTCGGCCTCGGTGCTCATCGCCGGGCCGCCTCCTCCAGCACCCCGAGCGCGCGTGCCGCCAGCAGCTCGCGGTCGAACTCGCGCTCCGCCAGCCGCCGCGCGTTCTCGCCGTAGCGCCGTGCCAGCTCGGGGTCGTCGCGCAGCCGTGCGATCTGCCGCGCGAGGTCCTCCGGGTCGCCGGCGCGCGCGTACAGGCCCGCCTCGTCGCGCTCGACCAGCTCGCGCATCCAACCGTCCATGTTCACGATCGCCGGGCGGCCGGCGGCGAACGTGTCGAACAGCTTGTTGGGTGAGTTGGTGGCCAGGATCGGCACGTCCTTGAAGATCGTCAGGCAGCAGCCGGATGCCGCCGCGAGCTGCGCGACCTCGGACTTGTCGGGCGCCGGCCCCGGGAACAGCACGTTCGCCGGCGCGCCGGCCTCCAGCTGCGCCCGCCGCTTGCCGTCGCCCTGCAGCACGAAGGTCACGTCGGGCAGCAGCGCCGCGGCGGCCAGCACCTGGGTGAGGTCGTTGGCCTCGCCCATCGTGCCGAAGTAGGAGACGACGAAGCACCCGGGCTCGATGCCCAAGCGCGCCCGCGCCGGAACGCCGTCGACGGCGGGCGAGAACAGCTCGAGGTCGGCGGCGTTCGGCACCAGGGCCAGCTTCGCCGCCGGTACGCCCGTGGCCAGCACGCCGTCGCGAATTCCCGGCGAGAGTGCGATCACCCGCGTGCTGCGGCGGTAGACGAGCTCCTCCAGCCCTCGCGCCAGCCGGCGCAGCAGCGGGTTGCGCAGGGCTCCCATCTGGATCGGCGCCTCGGGCCAGAGGTCGCGCACCTCGAACACCAGCGGCGCCCGCCAGCGCGCGGCGGCCAGCAGCGCCGGCAGCGCCATCGTCAGCGGCGGGGAGGTCGCGTAGACCACGTCGGGGCGGGGGCCGCGCAGCGCCGCGACGCACGCGGCCGCGGCGAAGCGCGCGAAGGCGAGCATGCGGCGCGGGTAGGAGGTGGCGGTCGCGCGCACGTAGTCGGCGTAGCCGCCGCGTACGCCGACCACCTCGATGCCGTCGACGTGCTGGCGCCCCGAGCCCGCGGTTACCATGCGCACGCGATGCCCGCGCGCCACGAACCTGCGTGCGAGCTCGTAGGAGCGCGTGCCGCCCACGCCCGCGCGGGTGATGAAGAACTGGTGCAGGTAGAGGATCCGCATTCGCCGGGCCGGAACGGTACGCCGTGAGCCGCCCCCTCGACGCCGCGCTCGCCGCGGTCGCGCTCGCGCTGACGGCGCCGCTGCTCGCGCTGGCGGCTCTCGCGATCAAGCTCGAGAGCCGCGGGCCGGTCTTCTATCGCCAGCGCCGCGTCGGTCGCGACGGCGAGCCGTTCGAGCTCTGGAAGCTGCGCACGATGGTCCCCGGCGCGGCGACGATGGGCGCCGGCATCTACGTGCTCGAGGGCGATCCCCGCATCACTCGCGTCGGGCGGCTGCTGCGCCGCTTCTCGCTCGACGAGCTGCCGAACCTGATCAACGTCGTGCGCGGCGAGATGGCCGTCGTCGGTCCGCGCCCGACGATCCAGGACCAGGTCGACAACTACACCCCCCGCCAGCGCCGGCGGCTCGAGGTCAAGCCCGGCATCACCGGCTGGGCACAGGTCAACGGCCGTGCCTCGCTGCCGTGGCCGGAGCGGATCGAGCTCGACGTCTGGTACGTGGAGCGCCGATCGCTGCTTCTCGACCTGCGCATCCTGGCCCGCACCGCGCGCATGCTCGCGACCGGTCACGGGCTCTATAGCGATGACCTCAAACAGGGCTGGCATTAGGACCAATGAGTCCTGATGTGCTGTTGCGCGCACAGGGAGCGCTCCGTTACGCTGGATTAGACACGTACCCATCTCTGGTTCACGCATCCGATCCCGGTGGTCAGCCTCCTCGCGTTCGACAAGGTCCGCAAGCACCACCCCGACGGTGGACCGGAACCCGTGGTTTTCGATTCGCTCGAGTTGGAGCTGCGCATGGGGGACTCGGTCGGCATCTGGGGCGGTCCGCGCACCGGCAAGTCGGTGCTGCTGCGGCTGGCCGGCGGCATCGAGCTCGCGGACGCCGGCACGGTCCGCTTCCAGGGACGGGACTACTCCCAGCTTGCGGGCTGGGAACGCGCGTCGCTGCTGCGCTCCTCGATCGGCTTCGCGCCCGCCTTCGGCGAGCGCATGCCCGCCGGGCTCGATCGCAGCGATGACGTGCTGCGCTTCGTCGCGTCGCCGTTGACCAGCGACGGCTGGTCGGAGCTCGAGTCGAGCGAGCGCGCGGTGGCGACGCTCGCGCGCGTGGAAGCGCTCGACTGTGCCGACCGGCGGCCGGGGGATCTCTCGGCGGGTCAGCGCACGCGGGTCGGAATCGCCCGCGCACTCGTCCGCAAGCCGGCGCTGCTGCTCGTCGACGAGCCGGCGCTGACGACGAGCAGCCGCGAGCGCGACGCGATCCGCGACGTGTTGGGCTCGCTGGCCGCCGACCGCTCGCTGGCGCTGCTGGCCGTCTCGGCCGACCCGCACATGCTGTCCGGCCTGGCGCGCAGCTACACGGCGGGTGGCCGCAGGCTGCTGTCCGCCGCACGGCCGGGCCGCGTCGTCGTCCTGCCACCGCACCCCGACCTCGACGGGCCATCAGTGTCGTGAACGCGCTCGGCCTGCGGGGGCTCGTCGCCGACCGCGTCTGCACGCTGCTGGACGGCACGTTGAGCGAGGGCTTCACACCGATGCTGCGCGTCGCGGAGCCGGCATGAGGCTGACGGTCTGCGGGATGCGGCCGAGCGTGCCGCTGCGCTTCTACTGGCGGCGCGTGCGCAAGCACCCCGGTCAGGAGCTGTTCGCGACCGCCGGCATCGCCGTCGGCGTCGCGCTGGTGTTCGCGGTCCTGATCGCGAACACGAGCATCGCGGGCTCCGCCGAGCAGCTCGTGCGCGGCATCACCGGCTCGGCGAGCGTCCAACTCTCGGCGCGCACGGGCGCGGGCTTCGACGAGCGCCTGCTCGACCGCGTCGAGCGGCTGCCCGGCGTCACGCACGCCGCGCCGCTGCTGCGCACGCGCGTCGCCTTGCGCGGGCCGAGTGGCACGCAGGCGATCGAGCTGCTCGGCGGGACGTCCAGCATCGGCGAGCTGGGCGGCCGCCTGATGCGCGACTTCGGCGAGGACGGGCTGCAGCTGAGCTCCGGCCTCGCCCTGCCGACCGACGTCGCCAAGGCGCTCGGCGTGGAGGCCGGGCAGCAGTTGACCCTGGCGGCCGGCGGCCGGGTGCGGCGCACGACCGTCGGCGCGGTGCTCGGTTCCGAGATCATCGGTCCGATCGCGCACAGCCACACCGCGCTCGCGCCGCTGTCGTTGGCCCAAAGACTCAGCGGGCACGAGGGTCGGCTGACGCAGCTGGTCGTCGCCACTGCACCCGGCCGGGAGCTGACGGTGCGCCGCCAGCTCGAGCGCATCGCCGGCGGCAGCGCGAACGTCGCGGACGCGGACGCGGAGCTCGACCTGCTGCGGCAGGCCTCGCGACCCAACGACCAGTCGACGACGCTGTTCGCCGCGATCAGCGCGATGGTCGGCTTCCTGTTCGCCTTCAACGCGATCCTCGTCACGACCGCAGAGCGGCGACGCTTCATCGCCGACCTGCGCATCCAGGGCTTCGGACCGAGCCAGCTGGTGGTGATCGTCTGCTTCGAGGCGCTGATGCTCGGCGTGATCGCCTCCACGCTCGGGCTCGTGCTCGGGGACGTGCTCTCGCGGCTGTTGTTCGACGACCGGCCCGAGTACCTCGCCTTCGCGTTCTCGATCGGTGGGCAGCGCGTGATCGAGTTCTCGAGCGTCGCGCTCGCCTTCGGCCTCGGCCTGCTCGCGGCGCTGCTCGCCTCGCTGCGTCCGCTGTTCGACCTGCGTCGCAAGCGCCCGCTCGACGCCGTCTTCCAGGAGGGCGGAGAGCCGGGCGAGGCGGTCAGCCCGCGGACGCGCAGGACGCTGTTGCTGGCGGGGGTCGGCCTGCTGGCCGGGGTCACCGCGCTCGTGCTGGTGATCCCGAGCGCCACGATCGTGGGCGCCCTCGCGCTCGCGCTCGCGACCGGCCTGGTGGTACCGGCGCTGTTCGTGCTGACCGCGCATGCGCTCGCGCGCGTGGCAAGCCGCTCGCCCCACGCCAGCCTGCTCGGCTTCGCGCTCGGCCAGCTCGAGAACACCCGCACGCGCTCGATCACGCTCGCCGCGGTCGGCGCGCTGGCGATCTACGGCAGCGTCACGATCGGTGGCGCCCACGCCGACCTCGTGCGCGGTCTCGACCAGCACTTCGAGGAGCACGTGGGCAACGCCGACCTGTGGGTGCGCAGCACGGGCGACACGCTCACGACCGGCAGCTTCGACGGGACGCGCTACGAGGCCGCGCTCGCCGCGGTGCCCGAGGTCGTCGGCGTGCGCGACTACCGCGGCGGCCTCTTCGACGCGGACGGTCGCCGCATCTACGTGACCGGCAAGCCGGCCGCCGACGCGTCGCTCGTCCCGCCGAGCCAGGTCGTCGAGGGCGACGCGCGCCGCGCGGACGCCCTGATCCGGCGTGGGGGGTGGGCCGCCGTCTCCGCCGCGCTCGCGCGCTCGCGGAAGCTCGGGCTCGGCGACCGCATCGTCCTGCCGGCCGCCGACGGCGAGGTCGCGTTTCGCATCGCCGCCCTGACCACCAACCTCGGCTGGCCGCCGGGCACGGTGATCGTCAACGGCGAGGACTACCGCCGCGCCTGGCGGGCCGACGATCCGACGGCATGGGAGCTCGAGCTCGCGCCCGGCAGCTCGCCCGCGAACGCCAGCCGCGCGGTCGCAGCCGCGCTCGGGCCGAGCTCCGGGCTCGTCGTGCAAACCCAGGCGCAGCGCATCGACGACTACCGCCGGGCCGAGCGTCAGGGGTTGGCGCGGCTGAGCCAGATCTCGCTGCTGCTGCTGCTCGCCGCGGCGCTGGCGATGGCGTGTGCGATGGGCGCCGCGGTCTGGGACCGTCGCCGCCGCTTCGCGGCGTACCAGATCCAGGGCTTCGTCCCGAGTCAGCTGTGGCGCACGTTGCTCTGGGAGACGGGCTTCGTGATCGGCGTCAGCTGCGTCGTGGGCGCTGCCCTGGGGACCTACGGCCACTACTTGGCGGCGCGCTATCTCGAGCTCACGACGGGCTTTCCGGCGCCGTTCGCGTTCGGCGGCGGGCAGCTGCTGCTGACGGTGTCCCTGGTGGCCGGGACCGCCTACGTGATCACGGCGCTGCCCGGCTACGCCGTCGCGCGCACGCCGATGAGCGCCGCGTTCGAAGGCGGCAGCTAGCTGGCGTCCCACGACGTCGCGCTAGCGCTTGCGACCGCCGCCCGGCGCTACTGGCTCACAGTCTTCCCGCAGGTGGTCGCCGAGTTGCGCTACTGGCGCCGCCGGGCCAGCGAGATCCCCGACCCCGTGCTTCGCCAGCACGCACTGGCGACGCACCGCGGCAAGAGCGCCCATTGCGAGGGCGCCGCCGCCTTCGCCACGCTCGTCGGTCCCGCGCAGCGTGCCGGCGTCGTCCGCGCGCTGGTGGCCTTCCAAGCGATGTACGACTACCTCGACACGATCTCCGAGCAACCGTGCGCGAACGCCTTCTCGAACAATCGCCAGCTGCACCGAGCGCTGGTGACGGCCTTGGATCCGGGTTCCTCCCACATCGACTACTACGCGTTCCACACCGAGGACGACGACGGCGGCTACCTGCGCGAGCAGATCGAGGTCTGCCGGACGGTCTGCGCCGCCCTGCCGTCGTTCGAGCTGGTGGCGCCCTGCCTGCGCGTCGCTGCGGTGCGAGCGATGGAGAGCCAGGCGCACGTGCACACCAGCGGCGCGCCCGGCGGCCGGCTGGCGATCGCCCGTTGGGCCGCCGAGCAGACGTCCACGACACTCGACCTGCTGTGGTGGGAGAGCGCCGCGGCGTCGGGCTCGTCGCTGGCCATCCACGCGCTGCTCGCAGTCGCCGCGGACCCGCGGCTGACCGCGACGGGGGCCGCGGCGGTCTCGCAGGCCTACTTTCCCTGGGGCGGTGCGTTGCAGGGCCTGCTCGACAGCGTCGTCGACGAGCTCGAGGACGACCGCGACGGCAGCCTCGCCTACGTCGCCTTCTACGCCACGACCGGCGATGCCTCGCGGCGCCTCGCGCAGATCGCCGGCCGCACGATGGCGCTCGTGCGTCCGCTCCCGCACGCGGCGACCCACCACGTGATCGTCGCCGCGATGGCCTGCCTCTACCTCTCCTCGCCGGTCACGGGCCGTCCTGGCACCCGCGAGATCCGCCGGGCGGTGCTCGCCTGCCTCGGCGGCATCGGGCGCTTCAGCCTGCTGGTGTTCTGGCTGCGCCGGCTCGACCTCGGCCGTCGCGAGCCGCGTCGGCAGGGTCTGTGGTGAGCGCGGTCCTCAGCGCGTGACGCGCAGCAGTCGCAGCTCGGAGGCGCCGCGGTCGGTGTCGAGGTCGGGGCGTGCGACGACCGAGTAGCGGTAGCGCGCGCGGAAGGCGGGCGTGAACGAGCCCTCGAAGCGGCCCTTCCTGGCGCGCACGCCGCGCACGCCGACGCGCTTCCAGGCGCCCCGGACGCGCTGCTCGAGCACGATGTAGACCGTGCGCTTGCGGGGCGCCACGCGCCCTGTCACGCGCACCTTGGCGCCGCGCCGCGCTCGTGTCGCCGCCCGCCGCAGGGTCAGCTGCGGCCGCAGGCGCAGCAGCAGCTTGGCCGAGCTCGAGCCGCGCAGCTCGATTCCGGAGGCGAAGCGCGCGCGCACGTACATGCGCTTGCGCGGCTTGAGCGACGTCAGCCAGCTGCCGTCGGGGCCGGTCGCGACCTGGCGCGCGGTGCGCCAGCTGCCGTCGCTCATCGTCTGCAGCTCGACCGGCTGGGCGGCGGCGGGCGAGCCGTCGGCCCGCAGCAGGTGGCCGCTGACGTGGGCCTCGCTGCCGTAGGGGATCGCAGCGTGGTCGAAGACGGCGGTGAGGCGCGTGCCGGCCCCGGTCAGCGGCACGCCGGTCGCGACCTGCGCCCGCAGGTCGTCCAGCTGTGCGTAGAGCAGGTTGCCCGGGCACTCGGTGGCGCCGGTGTCGCGATGGCCGAGCACGACCGGCACGGGCACCTTGCGCCCGGAGGGGAAGCGGTTGCTGGCGCCGCCGGTGCTGGTCAGCGTGGTCGTGCCGGTGGTGGGCACGCCGTGGACGCCGAGCTTCCAGCGGACGAAGCGGGCGAGCGCGGCCAGCTCCTCGGGCGAGGCGGCCTCCTCGCTGTTGTTGCCGATCGAGGCGATGCCGGTCGTCTGGGCGTTGTAGCCCTCGGCCTGGGCGCCGATCACGGCCTTGTCGACGCCACCTGCGCGGCCCTCGTAGAGGGTGCCGTACTTGTCGACGAGCGCGTTGTAGCCGATGTCGTTCCAGCCGTTCGAGTTGCGGTGGTAGCGGCAGATCGCGAGCACGATCCCCGGCGCCTCGTCGGGCGTGTAGTCGTTCAGCGAGACGGTGTGATGGACGTAGG
>CAWJWD010000002.1:0-276295 GCA_963846505.1 uncultured Thermoleophilaceae bacterium
ATCCAACCATGTGATACGGTACTCCTACTGAAGTACCCGACCGTATTCTGGAGCGCAGCAATGACCGAGACCGCCAGCACCCAAAGTCCGCAGTCCACTCCAACCGACGATCGTGCGCGCTGGGTCGCGCTGGTCGTCCTCTGCGTGGGCGTACTGATGATCGTCCTCGACGCGACCGTCGTGAACGTCGCGCTGCCTGCGATCCAGAGCGACCTCGGCTTCACGCAGTCGAGCCTGGCCTGGGTCGTCAACGCGTACCTGATCGCCTTCGGCGGCCTGCTGCTCTTGGCCGGGCGGCTGGGGGACCTGATCTCCCGCCGCGGCGTCTTCCTCGTCGGCTTGGCGGTCTTCACCACCGCGTCGCTCGTCTGCGGTCTGGCCCAGAGCCAGGAGATGCTCGTGATCGCGCGCTTCGTCCAAGGCGTCGGCGGCGCGCTGACCTCGGCCGTGGTGCTCGGGATGATCGTGACGATGTTCCCCGAGCCGCGCGACCAAGCCAAGGCGATCGGCGTCTACGCCTTCGTGGCGTCCGCGGGCGGTTCGGTCGGCCTGCTCGCGGGCGGCGTGCTGACCCAGGCGATCAGCTGGCACTGGATCTTCTTCATCAACATCCCGATCGGCATCGCCACGGCGATCTTCGCGACGCGCCTGCTCGCTCACGACCGCGGCATCGGTCTCGGCAAGGGCACCGACGTGCTCGGCGCCACCCTGATCACCAGCGCCCTGATGCTCGGCGTCTACACGATCGTCAAGCCGGCCGCCGACTACGGCTGGGGCGACGGCCGCGCGCTGGGTCTCGGTGCCGTCGCGCTCGCGCTCCTGGCCGCCTTCATCACGCGCGAGGCGACCGCGAAGAACCCGCTCGTGCCGCTGCGCATGTTCCGCTCGCGCAACGTCTCGGGCGCCAACATCATCCAGGCGCTGACCGTGGCGGGCATGTTCGGCATGTTCTTCCTCGGCGTGCTCTACCTGCAGGAGATCCTCGACTACGACGCGCTCGAGACCGGTCTCGCCTTCCTGCCGACGACGCTCGTGATGGGCACGATGTCGGTGCGCTTCTCCGAGCCGCTGATGACGCGCTTCGGCGCGCGCGCCACGCTGATCCCGGGCCTGATCCTGATCGGCGTCGGTCTCGCGCTGTTCTCGCGCGTGCCGGTGGACGGCAGCTACCTCGTCGACGTGCTGCCCTCGACGCTGTTGCTCGGCTTCGGGGTCGGCGTCGCCTTCCCGGCGCTGATGACGCTCGCGATGTCGGGCGCGACCCCGCAGGACGCCGGGCTCGCCTCCGGGCTCGTGAACACCACGGCCCAGGTCGGCGCCGCCCTCGGCCTGGCGGTGCTGGCGACGCTGTCGGCGACGCGCACGGAGAACCTGCTCGCGGACGGCGAGTCGACCGCGTCGGCGCTGACCAGCGGCTACCAGCTGGCCTTCATCGTCGGAGCGGTGCTGGTCGCCGTCGCCGTGGTGGTCGCGGCGGTGGTGCTCGAGCCGGTGCGCCAGCCGGCGGGTGCGCACGGCGAGGCCGGCGAGTCTGCCGGTGCGCCGGAGCCCGCGTACTCCGAGGGCGCCTGAGCGCCCCCGCCGGCTGAGCACGTTTCGAGAAGACAGCGGGTCGGCCCCCGATTAGCGTCGCGGGCCGACCACTGCTCCCTAGGAGGAAGACCGATGATCGAAGCGGCGTCGCACATTGGCGTGTGGGTGCGCGATCAGGACGAGGCGAAGGCGTTCTACACCGAGAAGCTCGGCTTCGAGGTGCGCCAGGACGCCACGCTCGACGAGCTCGGCGGCTACCGCTGGCTCACCGTCGGCCCACCCGGGCAGCCGGACGTGGACCTCATCCTCGGCATCCCCGGCCCGCCCGCCTTCGACCCGGCGACGGCCAAGCAGATGCTCGAGCTGACGGCCAAGGGCGCGATGCCCGGCGGCATCTTCCGCACGGCGGACTGCCGCGCCACCTGCAGGGAGTACGAGGCCCGCGGTCTCGAGCTGACGCAGCAGCCCGACGAGCGCTTCTACGGCGTCGACGCAACTTTCCGCGATCCGTCCGGCAACCTCTGGCGCGTCGTGCAGCCGTTCGAGTACGAGGTCTAGGCCTTGCGAGCAGGAACGGCGCGTGCGTTGCTAATTTCGGCGGCCTCCCAGGCCCTTCCCCGACCCTTCCGAGGACCATGTCGCTCCTGCTCGCGCGTCTAGCGCGCACGCTCACCCAACACTGGAAGCGCAGCCTGCTCGCGGCGCTCGCCGTCGTCGTCCTGCTCGGCGCCGCCGCCGGCGCAGGCGGCCAGGCCGCCGACGACTTCTCGATCCCGGGCACCGAGTCGCAGCAGGCGCTCGACCTCTTCAAGGAGCACAGCCCGGCCTTCGCAGGCGCGGACTCGACGCTCGTCTTCAGCGTCGAGGACGGCACGCTCAGGGAGCCCGAGCGGCGCGAGGCGATCGAGGGCGCGCTCGACGAGGTGCGCGGCCTCGATCATGTCGAGCAGGTCGACGATCCCTTCGGCGAGGGCGGCTCGATCTCGAAGAACGGGCGCATCGCCGCGGCGGACGTCCGCTACGACGTCGAGCCCGTCGACATCGAGAAGGAGGACGGCGAGGCGCTCGAGGAGGCCGCGCGCACGGCCGAGCAGGGCGGCGTCGACGTCTCCATGCGCGGCATCGTGATCGACGTCGCCTCCGAGCAGGACGCCCCGGTCGGCGAGCTGATCGGCGTCGCGATCGCGATCGTGCTGCTGACGCTGCTGTTCCGCTCCGGCGCCGCGATGGCCGCGACCATCGTCGGCGCGCTGATCGGCGTGATGCTCGGGCAGATCCTCTTGACCGCGCTCGCCAAGCCGCTCGGGCTGCCCGAGTTCGCCACGGTGATCGCGATGATGCTCGGCCTCGGTGCGGGCATCGACTACGCGCTGCTGATAATCGGCCGCTACCGCGAGCAGGTGGCCGCCGGCGACAGCCCGCGCGACGCGTCCGCCAAGGCCGCCGCGACCTCGGGAGCCTCGGTGCTGGCCGCCGGTCTGATCGTGATGGTGGCGATCGCCGGCCTGCTGGTGATCGGCATCCCGCTGATCGGCAAGCTCGGCATCGGCGCCGCGATCGCCGTCGGCGCGGTCGTCGTCTCGGCCCTCACGATCCTGCCGATCATGATGGGCGCGCTGGCGCGCTGGCTGAAGCCGAAGAAGCCCGAGCACGTGCTGCCCTCGCGCGCGTTCTCCCGCTGGGGCGAGATCGTGACCGCGCGTCCGTGGCTCTCGATCGCGGCCGCCGTACTGGTGCTGCTGATCTTCGCCTTCCCGGTCACGAACCTGCGCCTCGGCCAACCCGACGACGGCAACCAGCCGGAGTCGCGCACGCAGCGCGTCGCCTACGACCTGCAGGACGAGGCGTTCGGGCCGGGCTCGAACGGCCCGTTCCTGCTCGCCGTCGACACGCCCAAGGGCGCTCCGGACACCAAGGCACAACTGACGCAGCTCGAGGATGCCGTGCGCGAGACCCCCGGCGTGACGTCGGTCGCTCCGGCGCAGGAGAGCGAGGACGGCGAGATGGCGACGATCTTCGCGATCCCCACGACCGCGCCGCAGGACGCGAAGACCAGCGACCTGCTCGAGAAGCTGCGCGACGACGTGATCCCGAACGCCGTCCAGGGCACGCCGCTGAAGGTCTACGTGGGTGGCAACACGGCCGGCTTCGAGGACTTCTCGGACAAGGTCGCCGGGCGCCTGCCGCTGTTCATCCTGGTCGTGATCGGCCTCTCGGTGCTGCTGCTGATCGCGGCCTTCCGCTCGCTCTGGATCCCGCTCGCGTCGGCGGTCTTCAACCTGCTGTCGATCGGCGCGGCCTACGGCGTGGTCGTCGCCGTCTTCCAGGAGGGCGTCGGTGCCAGCCTGATCGGCGCGGACAGCGGCGTCCCGATCGTCTCGTTCGTGCCGGTGATGCTGTTCGCGATCCTGTTCGGGCTGAGCATGGACTACAACGTCTTCCTGCTCTCGCGCGTGCACGAGGCCTACAACGAGGGTGACGGGCCGCGGGAGAGCGTCATCCATGGCATGGGGCGGATCGGCAAGGTGATCCTGTTCGCCGGCCTGATCATGGCGTCGGTGTTCCTCGCCTTCGTCACCCAGCCGGACGTGATCGGCAAGATGATGGGCGTCGGCCTCGGCCTGGCGATCCTGATCGACGTGCTGATCGTGCGGCTGGTGATCGCCCCGGCGGTCGTGACGCTGCTCGGCGACCGCGCCTGGTGGCTGCCCGGCTGGCTCGACAGGATCCTGCCGAACGTCTCCCTCGAGGGGCACCTCGTGCAGGGGCTCGACGGCAAGGAGCCGGCGCCCGAGCCCGAACGGGTGACGGTCTAGGCTGACGACGATGCCGTCCTCGATCGCCCGCGACGAGCTGCGCGCCGCCATCGAGGACGGCTCGGTCGTCGTGGTCGACGCGCTGCCGGCCGCGCCGTACGGACAGCGCCACCTGCCGACCGCGATCAACCTCGCCGCGGAGGACCTCGAGGCGCGGGCGGACTCGCTGCCGGAGACGTCGGCGACCGTCGTCGCCTACTCGACCGACGCCGACTGCACGCGTGGCCCGGAGCTCGCCGAGCGGCTCGAGCGGATGGGCTACGCGGACGTGCGCGTGTACCGCGAGGGCATCGAGGGTTGGATCGCCGCGGGGCTGCCGGTCGAGACTCCGCGGGCGGTCAAGCTCGACCTCGCAGAGCTGAGCATGAGCCCGACGGCGGCGCTGTTCGAGGGCCACCGCCGCGCCGGCGTCGACGTCTCGATGTTCATCACCCGCACGCCCCCCGGCCGCGCGGTCGAGCTGCACGTCCATCCCTACGCGGAGACCTTCCTGCTGCTGGAGGGGCGCGGACGCTGGACCTACGGCGACGAGGTGGTCGAGCTCGAACCGGAGCAGCTGCTGGTCGTCCCACCCGACACGCCGCACGGCTTCCGCAACGTCGGCGACGTGCCGCTGCTGGTGGTCTCCGTGCACGAGCGCGGCACGATGCGCCAGGTCTGGCTCGGCGAAGACCCCGCCTGACCCGTCAGCGGTAGCCGCCGTCGTCGGCAGGAGCGCCCTCGACCTCGACCACCTCGGTCATGTAGCGCCAGCAGTCGGGCCGGGTGCCGTCGAGGTCGGTGAAGCCGTAGACCTGGGCGAGCTGTCCGCTGGACAGCGACTGCCCGTTCCAGCGCGCCACGTCGGCATCGCCGGCGAGCGCGGCCACGGCGCGGCCGACGTAGCGCGGGCTCTCGGAGATGCAGAAGTGCGGCGTGCGCTCGGTCGCCTCGCGCCAGTTTTGCTCGCCGACGCCGTAGTGCTCGAGCATCGCCTCCGAGCGCATCCAGCCGGGAGTGAGCGCGACGGCGGTGCCGTCGGTGACCTCGACGACCAAGCCGCCGGGGTTGCGCACCAACAGCGGCAGCGCATGGTGGCTCGTGATCAGATGCGTGTCGATCGCGAGGCGCAGCCGCCGCAGGCCCTGGTCGAGGTCGTGCTCCCAGACCGGCTTGTCCCACTCGAACAGGTGCTCGGAGCCCCAGATGTCGGAACGCCGGCTGCGCGTGCTGCGTCCGGTGGCGTAGACCGTCGCGCCGGCGTCGCCGAGCGCAACCGCGATCCCGCGCCCGGCTCCGCGCGTCGCTCCGGCGACCAGTGCGACCTTGCCCGCCAGCGGTCCGCTTACGCCGGCACCCTGGCGTCGCTTGCCTCGCGAACTGCGAGGGGGATTGCGGTGGGCCGCTTCGGGCGCCGTGCTTGCAGCACGAACACGGCGGCGAGCACGAGCGCTCCGCCGACGATCTGCACCGCGCCCAGGGTCTCGCCGAAGACGAGGAAGGCAAGCAGCACCGTCACGAGCGGCTCGACGGTGGCGAGGATCGAGGCGTTGGTCGGCCCGACACGGCGCAGGCCGGCGAAGAAGAGGCCGACGGCGGCGATCGTCGAGACGCCGACCAGGCACAGCAGCCAGCCCCAGCCGGCGGCGGTGAGGTCGGCGGGCTGCAGGTCGCCGATCGCCGCGGTCCCGGCGACCACGGTGACGGCCGCGCCGCTGCAGACGAGCGCCGAGAGCAGGTCCGGGCGCAGCCTCGACGCGACGCCCTCGCTGGAGAGGATGTAGGTGCTGTACACGACCGCGGCACCGAGCCCGAGCGCGACGCCCAGCGGGTCGAGCGCGCCCGTGCCGGCGCTGGCCAGGATCAGCACGAGGCCGCTCGCCGCCAGCGCCAGCGCGGCCAGCTTGCGCCCGTCGAGGCGATCGCGGCCGAGCAGGACGGCGGCGACGGCGACGATCGCCGGGAACGTGTAGAGCAGCAGCGACAGCAGCGAGGCGTCGATGCGCTGCAGCGCGGCGAAGTAGCAGCCGGCCTGGATCGAGTAGCCGCAGGCGCCCAGCGCGAGGGCGATGCCGACGTCGCGTCGCCCCAGTGCTCGCACCTCGTGCGCGGCGCCGCTGGCCAGCACCAGGCCCCAGAACAGGACCGCGGCGAGGGTGAAGCGGACGGCCAGCAGCGTCCCGACGGTCGCTCCCTCGTCGTAGGCGAGCTTGCCGAAGATGGCCATGGCGCCGAAGGCGGCGCCGGAGCCGAGGCACATGAGCGTTCCGGAGGAGCGCATGGTCCGCATGGTGGCGTCTCAAAGCGTCAAGATCGATTCCGATTCATGAACGACATCCAGTAGCGTTGCTTACGTATGTTGGACCTGCGCCGCCTACGCCTGTTGCGTGAGCTCCACGAGCGAGGCACGATCGCCGCAGTCGCCGACGCGCTGCAGTTCACCCCCTCGGCCATCTCGCAGCAGCTCGCGACGCTCGAGCGCGACACCGGGGTGACGCTGCTCGAGCGCGCCGGCCGCGGCGTGCGCCTGACCGACCCGGCGCTCGTGCTAGTCGAGCACGCCGATGCGCTGCTCGAGCGTGCGGCGCTCGCCGAGGCGGACCTGGCGGCGGCCGCCGCCACCGTCTCGGGCCGGGCGCGCATCGCCGGCTTCCAGTCGGTGACGCTGCGGCTCGCCCTGCCGGCGATGGAGGCGCTGGCGCGCGAGGCGCCGCGCCTGCGCTGCGAGCTGATCGAGGCCGAGCCCGAGCAGGCGCTGCCCGCGCTGGCGCTGGGCGACGTCGACCTCGTGCTCGGCGACGAGTGGCAGCACCAGCCCCGCCGCTTGCCGCCGACCCTCCACCGCCATGACCTCTTGCGCGACCAGGTCTACCTCGTCCTGCCCGCCAGGCACCCGGCGGCGCGGCGCCACCGCGAGGCGGTGCCGCTGGCCGAGCTCGCCGACGAGGCGTGGACGACGGGCCACCCCGAGCTGGGCTGGGAGGAGCTCACCCAGCGCACCTGCCGCCAGCTCGGCGGCTTCGATCCGGACATCCGCCACCGTGCGAACGACGCGACGATCGGCCTCGCGCTCGTCGCCCGCGCCCTGGCGGTGGCCCTGCTGCCCGACCTCGCCCTTCCCCAGCGCCATCCCGGCATCGTGCTGCGCGCGATCGCGGAGACCCCCGTTCACCGCGCGATCTTCGCCGCCACCCGGGTCGCGGACGCCGCACGCCCGTCGACGCGGGCGCTCCTTGCCGCGATCCACAGCGCGACCGCCGTCCTGCCACGGGTGGACATGGAGCTTCACTCGAATTGAGGACGCCCTGCGCGTGCGCTCCAAGCCCCTCCTACGGCACGCCTCCGACTTGGGCTTCCTCGAACGCCGCCGTCACCGACGCATTCACCTCCGGCGTCAGCGTGCACGACGAGCCTTCAGGGACGCAGTCGCCCTGCCACTCGATGAGATCGCCCGTTGCCGTGAGCACGATCTGCTCGCCCACCTTGAACGACGCCGAGCACGTCTCGCTGCAGTCGAAGTTCCCCTGGCCGTCCGTAACGGTTCCGCTGCCCGTCACGGTGACCGTCACCTCGACCGTCGTCGGACCGGTCCGGACGAACGTCGCCGCCACCTGACGGTCCGCAGTCATCGTCGCGAGGCAGTCGCCGCTTCCCGTGCAGTCGCCGCTCCACTCCCCGAACGCAAGGCCCTTGGCTGGCAGGGCGGTCAGCGTGACGTCGGTCCCGCTCGCAAACGTGCGCTCACACACCTGAGGGCAGGCGATCCCCTCGGGATCGCTCGTGACCGTCCCGCCCAAGGGAGGCTCGATCCGCAGAGTCGCCGTGCCCGGCTGCGTCTCCTCGGTTTCGAGCCCACCTCGGTCGTCACCGGCTGGCGGATCGCCACGGTCCGGGGGATCGTCGCTGTCGAGCATCGCACCCGCCACGCCGCCGATCAGCAGGAACAGGACGGCCACCGCCGCGAGCAGCGCGACCCGCCGGCCGCGACCTGGAGGCGTGTCCCCCTCGCGCAGCTCCTCACGCAGCTGCCGGCAGAGCACCTGCAGGTTCTGCTCGGTCGCTCTGAGCCCCGCCCAGTCCTCGATGTCGCGCCTGAGCCGCGCCGCTTCCTCGAGGCGCCGGTTCGCGCCGGCGAGGTCGCCCGCGGCGAGGTGCAGCGTGCCGAGCTCATGCTCGCTCCACGCCACCGTGTCCATGTCGCCGAATCGCTCCCCGGCCGCGTGCACCCTCTTCAGCAAGCGGACGAGATCCGCCCACCGGAACAACAGCGCGAGTGCGCCGCTGAGCGCTCGAACGGGGCGCCGGACCTTCTCCCAACGGTCCCGCTCGTCCAGCCGCTCGAGCATCTCGAGCACCAGGTCGACCCTTCCCGGCACATCGCGGAGATCCATCCGCCCGGCCATCAGGTCGTCGAGCACGGCGAAGGCCTGCTCGGCGAGCGTGGTCCCCTTCGAGGCTCTGTCGACGATCCCTTCGGCGGCCTCGCCGACGGTCGACGGCTCCTGCGCCAAGGCCCGCGCCAGCGCGGCGCCGTCACCCGCGGGCGGAATCCGACGACGGCGCGATCAGCATCCCGGCCGCGCCACCGACCTCGAGTCGGTGCCGGCCGACGATGACGCTGCCGATGGGGGCTGCCGCCGCCATTAGATCGCTCTGACAACCCTCTCAGAACTGGGCGCAGAGATCTACCTCGCCCTTGGAGAACGGCGCCCGGGAGGGTGCCGGACCGTCCCCGGCAACTAGATCAGGACTGCGAGACCAGTCGCTGCTGCGGCCGCTCCCCGTGCGCGATCTGCTCGGCCCACTCGCCCAGCAGCGTGACCAGCTGCTCCTCCTCGAGCGCGGCGTCGTCGGCGGCGACCAGCAGCGTCGGCAGCGAGCGGGTGCTCGCCCAGTGCTTGTGGTGGTCGTCGATGTCCTCGTCGATCCAGGCGGCGGGACGGTTGCGCGCCACGAGGGCGACGCCGCGTGCCTTCGACGCCGCCGATCCCTGTCGAGCCGTCATCAAGGGCAGCTCGCGGTCCTCCAGCGCCACGCGGCGGGCGCGATTTGCCTCGTGTTCCCAGGCGGCGATGAGGACGAGGTCGAAGCTCGTCGCCAGGCGCTGCACGAACCTCCGCGCGTGGTCGGAGACGTAAGCCGCCGCGATCGGCGCGGGCGTGGACGTGTCCGAACGGGTGGCTGCCGTCGGCGTGGCGTCCGGCCGCAGCGAGATCAGGCCGGCCGCGCTCATGAACAGCAGCGGACGCCTGCCCGGCGCCGTCGGCGCGGCACTCGCCGCCGCGCGCGTGCGCCCACCGAACAGCCAGGCCAGGAGGAGCACGCCGAGCGCGAGCGCCAGCAGGACGAGCAGGAGGAAGAACACCGTCTCCAGGGGGCTCTCGTGGTCGTCGCTGGGGTCGAGCACGTACGCCCCGTCGTCGTCGCGCACGTCCGGGCGGTCGCGCGCTTCCCGCGGCTGGCGGTCCGGCGTCGGGGCCGTCCCGTGGTCGACCGTCCCGGCGACGCCTGCCGGTCCCAGCCCGGCGCTGTTCACGCCGGCCGCCCCCAGCGTGTCGCCGCCGCCGTCGCAGCGGCCGCGCTCACCGGCGTCGACGAGGCGGCGCAGCGCCGACCGCTCCACGCGCAGCTCGCGCGTGAGCGAGAGACCGAGTCGCCGCGCGACCACGCGCCGGCTCACCGGCTTGCCCGGGCCGACGCCCGCGCGCAGCTTCAGCGCCCGGCGCCCGCGCTGCGGCAGCTCGCCGAGGCAACCCTGGTTCTGCTCGAGCGTGCGGCGCAGCTGTCGCAGCCGCTTGCCGCGCAGCGGTTCGTTCGTGGCTTGACGGAGCAGCTGCCGGCGCCCGGCGGGGGAGGCGGCGCGCAACGCTGCCGCGCTCGGGACGCCAAGACTGGCGAGCGTCGCGCTTGGGGATCCGCCGTCCGAGCCGTTGGAGCTCGCCGGCGAAGGCGGGCCCCCGCCTGCGGTGACGGGCTGGCTGCTCGGGGCACCGGGCTGCAACCGCGTCCCGGTCGGCGGCGTGCCGCCCTGCGGCAGCTGAGGCGAGCTGACCGCCGGGGCCTGAACCTTCGGTGCCGGCGGCGGCGCGACCGGCGGCAACTTCGGGACGGGGACCGCCGGCGTCTGGACGCTCGGAGGCTCGAGCGTCACCGGCGGGGTCACCGGCGTGGCCGGAACCGTCACCGCCGGTGGGGTCACCTTCAGGGACGGCAGCGAGGGGGCCGTGACGGTCAGCTTCGGCGGGTTCGTCTGGACCGTGACGACCCCGGGCACCTCGAGGTCGGGCAGCTGCGCCCGCGTCTGGTCGACGGTGGTGGCCGTCGTGATGGCGAGCGCGACCCCCACCGCGACGACGATGCGCAACCCCGACCCGCTGAACCTGCCGACCCCGAACCTCACAGCCGCCTCCCGATAGGCGTTGTGGAACCTTTCGAGGCTCAGGTTCCCCGAAGTGGGGCCTCTCAACCATTCGGAGACCGAGAATCATCCGTCTTCGGTCCGTCGTGCCGGGGGCGCTCAGGTGATCGCGACGATGGTGAACTCGCGGGCGCCGCGGGGGGTGGCGACGGTGGTGGTGTCGCCGACACGGCGGCCGCGGAGGGCCTTGCCGACGGGGGAGTCGATCGACAGGCGCCCCCCGGAGGGCTCGGCGTCGTGCGCGGACACGAGCGTGAACGTCTGGGTCTTGCCGGTCGCGGCGTCGGCGTAGGTGACGGTCGAGTCCATGCCGGCGCCGCTGTCGCCGCTGGCCGGCTCGACGATCTCGGCGCTGAGCAGCCGCGCCCGCATGCCCGCGATCTTCGCCTCCAGCAGCGCCAGGCTCTGCTTCGCGTCGTGGTACTCGCTGTTCTCCTTGAGGTCCCCCCACTCACGCGCGGTCTTGATGCGCTCGGCCAGCTCGCGGCGGCTCTCGGTCTCCAGCTGCACGACCTCCGCTTCCAGGCGTTGGTAGGCGTCGCGGGTCATCTGCACGGCGTCGGACATTCGCCGTCGAGACTAGTCACCGGCGCGGCCATTGCTCGGTGGGCCTCCGCCTGCGCGGTCGGCAGTACAGTGGACCGATGGGCTGGTTCTCCACGGCGAGGATGTATCTCCGGCGCAGCAAGCGGCTCGAGCAGCCGACCGATCTGTATGCGCATCGCATCGGTTTGCTGGAGGGGGGAGAGCTCGACCTCGCGACGCTGCGTGGTGGTCCGACGCTGATCGTCAACACGGCCAGCAAGTGCGGGTACACGCCTCAGTACGCCGGCCTGCAGACGCTGTACGAGACCTACGGTCCGCGCGGGCTGAACGTCTTGGGTTGCCCGTCGGAGGACTTTGCCGAGCAGGAGCTCGACGAGGCGTCCGAGATCGGCGCGTTCTGCCAGAAGAACTACGGCGTCACCTTCCGGCTGTCGGAGAAGGTCTCGGTGCGTGCCGATCCGGTCCCGCTTTGGGACGACCTCTCGCGACAGCCCGACTCGGCGCCGCCCAACTGGAACTTCACGAAGTACCTCGTCGACGCCGACGGACGGCTCGTGTCCCGCTGGGGCACGAAGGTCAAGCCCGAGGACCCCTCGATCGCCGCTGCGATCGAGGCGGCGCTGCCGGTGGCACCGGACGCCGCGCCGCGCTGACGACCTCGTTCCCGAGCAGGCGCAGCACGCCGACGCCGGTCGCGGCGCGGGTGAGGTACTCGAGCCGCTGAAGGTCCGCCCTAGCGCTCGGCGCGCTTGGTAGCCTCGAGTCTGCGGGAGGGAGTCGTCCACGTCGACCCCTCTCCCGCTTCGATCTGGGGTGTGGTTATGAGATCGTGAGTCTCTCGACGAAGGTGTAGGTGCCGGTCTGTTCCATTCTGCCGCCCGCTTCCGCGCATCTGATTCTCATGTTGGTGGCGAGTCTGGAAGGGGTGCCTTGCGTGAGGATGCCGGCTCCTCTGATGGTCTGCGGCCCTGAGATTGTGCAGTTGTTCGTGCCGCCGAGGCAGCTGAAGTTCAGTGTGAAGTTGGCGTCGAATACGAGATCGAAGGTGGCAGAGACGCCTCTGGCTGAGGCGGTTGATCTGAGTGTGATGGTTGTCGGGCTACCGCCGGCTGTGGTGACCTCGCATCCCAATCTGCCGGGGCATGTCGGTCTTCCGTTGTTGGAGAGCGCGAACTCGCCTGAGGCGCTCAGCCCGTCGGCGGCGATGGTGCCTCTGAAGGTGTTGGTAGGGCATCTCGTCCCGAAACCGGCTCTCGTCCAGTCGGCGTTGCTCGAGCTCGCTGTCAACGCGCTGAGGGGTGGTGTCAGGGTTGCGGATGCTGGCATTGCTGCGACGGCCATGACGCCGAGGGCGATCGCGATCAAGGCCGTGGCCATCGAGCGGCTGAGTCGTCGGGACATGATGTTGCCTCCTTTGCCAAGGGCGCCCTGCCGGGCACAATAGTCGCAAAGTTTATAGCGTTCGGGAAGAATCAAAAGGTCGCGCACGCCGACCTTCATCGCCGCGCGTGAGGTCGAGAGCGAGCGGGTGTCCGTGCGCACGCTCGTGGCCTCGTGATGCTCTCGGCGCACCGACGATTGGCCCTCCCGTGAGTCCGAGCCAGACGATCAGCGCGACACAGTGCGCTGGCCCGTTTGTAGCTCACAGGGCCCGGGTACTCAACGGTTGCTAAACGCTCTAAATCGAGAGGAAGAAATAGACATGGCGAGATCCAGCATTCCCAGCGGCCGTCGCCTAAAGGCGATTGCAGTAGCGGGTGGAGCCACGGTCGGAGTGTGCTTGGCGCTCATGCTCAGCACCGCTTCGCCGGCGTCCGCAGGAGCTTTCTGTTCGGGGGTCCAGCTGAATCCGAGTCAGATCTGCTGGGGTCCAGCGTACGCTGGCCTCGACTACGCGAACGTCGTCACCTACAACCGCGCCGGCTGTGTCGCGATCGCCAACGGGAGCAACCAGCTGCAGTCGCTGTGGCGATGCGGTCCCGCCGCGGGAGGGGCGATTGCCGCGGAGGTCACGATCCCACCCAATCCGTCTGCGAACTTCAAGGGATTGATCCAGAACTACGGGGTGGGCGTGGGCACCTTCACCGGCCACCACCTCTGCGCCCTCGGCAACTGCTAGGTCGGGGCGACCCAGTTGCCGATCCTGCTATCGAGACCGGCAGCCTGGCGCATCTGCGCCGGGCTGCTGGGGCTCGCGCTGCTCGTGAGCGGCGCTCTCCTGTGGGCCGATCGCCCAGCTGGGCACTCCGCTGATGGAGCGGACGTGGAGGGGGGAGCCTCGCGCGTTGCGACCGGCCCGGTGCCGGTCATCGGCCGATTGCAGCATTGGCAGAGAAGTCGCTATGCGCTCTTTCGCGGGCCGCCAGACCCGCTGCCCCGCGGCGTTCGTCAGTTGCTGCGACCGGGGGGACGCGGCCTCAACGGCGACCTCGCGCAGAAGCTGGCCGTGAACCTGCCCACGGAGATCTGGGTCGTGCCGGGAGACCGGACGCTGTGCCTGGTCGATTGGCAGCGCGGTCGGTACGTCGGCACCACCTGCAGCACGAGGGGCAGCGCTTACGGCCACGGTGTCATGACGACCTTCCTGGCTCCCGCACGAGGGTCTGCTGGAGGTGCAGAGCGCACGGTCGTCGGGGTCGCACCCGATGGTGCGCGCACGGCCTTCATCCACACCACCGGCACCACGGCGACGGCCCCGATCGCCGACAACGTCTTCGTGCGTCAAGACTCGATTTCCACGCCGCCTGACAGCGTCACCTTCTAGGGGCCGCGCTCCAGCAGGCGACCCCCCGCCCACTCTTCACGATGCACGCGTTGGCGGCCGTGCAGGAGACCTGGGTGGCCTTGAGAGACGTCGGTGCGCTTGTGCGTCGTAGGCTGGTGGGGGATGGTGACCAAGCGGGCGGTCGCGAGGGGTCTTGCCAAGTATGTGGCGAGTCCGTTGCTGCGTTGGCTGTTCGCGCGTGGTGTGTCGGTGCCGGGCACTCTGTTGTTGGAGACCGTTGGGCGTAGGTCTGGTTTGCCTCGGCGTACGCCGGTCACGGACGGGCTTGTCGGCGATGTCGTCTGGATCGTTGCTGAGCATGGTCGCGGGGCGTCGTATGTGCGCAACGTCGAGGTCGATCCGCGTGTGCGCGTGCTGGTCGGCGGTCGGTGGCGCACCGGGATCGCGCGGCCGCTGCCGGGCGACGATCCGCGTCGTCGGCTGCGCATGCTCGCGAGCGCGCGGGCGCGGTCGCTTGTGAACCTCCTCACGGTTCGCCTCATGGCCACGGACCTGCTGACGGTCCGCATCGACCTCGACCCCCAGCCGGCAGTGACACCGGAGAGGTAGGTGACGGTGCTCACGATGAGTTTGCTCTGCGCAGCATTGCTGCTGCAGGCACGGTTGTTGTTGTGTGACGACTAGTGCCTGAAACAGAGCGCGATCAGCGCCGATCCAGTCCGATCCCCCAAGCGACAGAAGCCTGCATAGCTTTCCATGCCGCTGCGCTGGGACCGGGTGGACGCCACCGATGAACCTATGGCCAAGCTATGTCCGCGTGGGGGCTGTGGGCTCGACTCCCATGCCGGTGCGCCGGCGCCGGTGATCCCGTTGGAGCAAGCGTGATTTGGACGGGTGCAGGGCCGGCGTGTGCCGGCCCCGCGGTGCCTGGTTCGAGGCCCTCGTTATGAGATGGTGATTCTCTCGAAGAAGGTGTAGTTGCCGGTGAAGTCGGCGGTGCCGCCTTCGGTGCATCTGATGCCTCTTGCGTTGGCAGCGAATCTGACCGGTCTGCCCTGGATGATGGTGCCTGCGGCTCTGATGGTCTGCGTGCCTGAGATTGTGCAAACGAGGCCGATGCTGGGGCAGCTGATCGCGAGTGTGAAGACGGTGTCGATCCCGATGTCGCCGGTAGCGGAGACGCCCGCGGTTGACGCGGTTGATCTGAATGTGATGGGTGTGGTGATCAGCCCGAATGTGGGGGCCTCACATGACACGCCGAAGGTGCCGCTGCATGTGGTTCTACCGCCGTTGGAGAAGTCGAGCTCGCCTGAGAAGCTGAGCCCGTCCGCCGCGACGGTGCCAATGAGTGTGCTGCTGATGCATCTAAAACCTAGGCCGCCTCTGGTGAAGGCGCTGTCGCTGGAGATGGCGCTGATTCTTCCACTGCTTGCGCTCGCTGTGATTCTCGCGGATGCCGGTGCGGCTGCCATGGCCACGGCGCTGAGTGCAGCGGCGAGCGAGATCGCAAGGCGGCTAAATGAAGAGGTCATGACGGAGCAGTCCTTCCTCTGGGGCGTGAGAGCTCGGTTCCAGCGAAACCGAGAATTGATCGACTGGCTCGGCTGGGCCGAGAGACGCTCCTTTCATGCCTGCTGCGCTCCGGTCCCGCTGGCGTAGACCGCAAGGTTGCAGCTAGATCGCAATAATCTTAAAGTTTACAGCAATCAAACGAAGCTGCCAAGCGCGCCACGTTGACGATGTCGATCGGCTCCGCGATGTCAAGCAGCGGGGCCACACCGATCACGATGGCCAGGGTGACTCCGACGCCTGCGATCCAGGCTCTCTGTTGCCCCGTCCGTCGCCGGTTGTGGCCTCGTGCGGTTTTCGAGAGCGGCGTCCAAGCCCAGGCCTATTTGGGCGCTTGAGAATGCCGCCACCTTGCTGCTGCCCGTTCTTCCATCGGTTCCATGTGTGGCGTGCGCCTGGGGGATACCGGTTACCGGGGCTACTGGGTGACTGGTGGCATCTGTAGGTTGTCGAAATGGCCGACTTCCTAGAGACAAAACGAAGCGAGATCGATGCGCGGCTGCGAGAGCTGCGTCCGCTCGTCGATGAGTATGAGCGTCTCGAGATAGCCGCTCAGGCTCTCGCGGGCGTCAACGGAGCAGCCGGCGTCCGTCCAGCAGCGGCTCCCCGTCTACGTCAACGCGCAACCCAGGCCCGGGCCAAGGGTGCCGCGCCGATGTCGAAGCCGGGCGCCAGTGGACGTAAGGGTCGTCCGCGTGGCAGCGGCGTACGGGGCAAGCAAGCACTGGAGCTGGTCAAGGCAAAGCCGGGCATCACGATCGCCGAGCTGGCTGAGGCGATGGCATCAAGGCCAACTATCTGTATCGCGTGATGCCCAGCCTCCAGGCCGAAGGCACGGTCGCCAAGCGCGACAACGGCTGGCATCCCGCCTAACGACCCGCAGCGGTTTGTACTCGCCTACCGCCGCAAACTGGCCACTCCCGACAGGCGTCCTGCAACGACGCAGTCGCAGGGTTGCTGATGGGACTGGACGTACGGCCGGCCGGTTCTGGGTGGGCTCGTGCGCAGCGCATCGCGCGTCGAACATAGCCCCATGAGCACGCGACAGCATCCGAGTGGCGCCCTCCTCGTGCTAGGCGCCGGGGCTCTCGTGGGAAATCTCTATTCGTGGATGGCCTTCAGCCTCGCGTGCTCTGCGGGCGAGAACTCTCCGGACTGGGCTGGACACTGCGAGTCGATCTGGATGAGCACGCCGCCGGTCGCTGCCGTCAGTGCAGTGCTTGGCTGTGTGGTTGCGTGGCGTAGTGGGCCGAGGATGCTTTCAGCGGGGTTGATCGTCGTGAGCGTCGGCCTGGGTCTGATCCCCTGGGTTGTCGTTGGCGATCCGGGAGGCAGGTTCTAGGCCCGGAGCGTCCCTCTTGGGCATGGTACGTACGGCTCCACCGGCTCGATCTTCAACCCTGTCTTGGTTGGATTCGTGCGTCTGCGCTACGACGGCCGTCGCTCGTGATGGCAAACGCATGCACGAGCTTCGGTCGCCCGCGGAAGTAGCTCGGGAGCGGAACGTCGACCTCCTCGACCTCGTCCGCTCCCATACGTACGTCCTTGGTCACTGGTGGCAGACCAGTTCGGTTGTCCACATATACGGATACGTAGGTCGGAAGACAGGCATGCGGAGCGCTCCCGGTCTCGATGCGCACTCTGACACTGCGCCCTCGAATCTGGGCAGCTAGTCCAGGGTGTCCTGGGATACGAATCGTGCGGCGCGCTGACTTCAGGCCGTTGACCTGACCCGACTGGCATCCATCCTGAGCGGCAATCGACCGACGGGTTGGGCTGGGCGGCAGAACGACTACGCTGCCGTCTCGGCGTATCGTCTCCGCGCCCGCGCCCGGTGTGCGTACCGATGTCTTCTGCGAGGAATCGGGGCGGCGTGCCGGGTCTCGGTTTGGCTTGCGTTCAGCTGTGGTGCGGGCGCGAGTCTCGTTGTTCCGCGGGGTGCCTTCAGTGCGATCCTGCGCCTTGTCGCTATCGGTCGCGCTGCTTCCGCAACTTGCGAGAAGCGCCATGCTGAGCAGGGCTACCGCAACGGGTAGCAGCCTATGTTGATCCAGCAGCGGCCTCACTGATGAATCAGCACTCGTCGGAGTCGTCGTGGTCGCTGTGGAACGTCGAAGGGTGATCCCACTTGTCCCCTTGTTCGGACGGATTGACGGGACTCTTGAATGGACCGCTGACCCTCGATCCCCATCGGCCATGCCACCCCGTCCAAGGGCCGCTCATTAGCTGGAGTGGATAGGTGGCCGCCAGACCGCTGCCAAAGTGGTGATCCTCGGAACCAAGTAGTAGATCGGTCGTACCCGAATGCGGATAGGCGGCGTGGGACTTGGCCGCGATGTACGCGATGGGATTATCGCCGGACTTCTCGACCTCGGACCAGTCGCAGCCTGCAGCAATGTTGTGAGCTGCAAACGTCACGGCATCCGGCTCGCCATCCTCGATGCGCACTTGCATCATTTCCCAGTCCCCCTCGTGGGTTCCCAGGCCAACTTCGCTGAAAGAGTTGTAGTAGTAGAACAGCCAGTACTGAAGCCAGAGGGCGCCATCGTCAGGATCGCGTACGACGCGACCATACATTGCTGGTCCGTTCCCGTACCCGACCTGAGCGCCCGCATCAGCGAGGTAAGTGTTTTGGTCATTTCCTCGCGCGTCGATGTAGTCGCTCTCCTGCGAGGCCGCGTTTGGCCCGAAGGTGTAGTTCGCGCTGAGTACGCCTGCGGCAAGGCGAGGCGGCAGGCCGACCGTCTCCGGCGAGCCGGCCGCGGCAAGTGTCTGTCCGTTCCCATCCACAAGCCGATTCACGAGATCGTCGTCTACAGCATAGTCGTCGTTTTCGTCGGGGTACCAGTTGTCGGTAAACGCTTCGACCTTCTGAGGAAAGAAGTTTTCGCCGCTGTCGAATTTCCAGACCGGCTTTAGGTCGTTCAACAGGTCCACTAGCGCGGAGGGCGGCTTGGGGGCGTACTCGGGCTGGTGCTCGGTAGTGCTTAGGAAGTGGTCCCGGCTGTTGCCGTCGGGAGTGATCCAGTTGAAGCCGGGCTGCTGCTCAGAGGTCCACCAGGCATCCGCCTCGGAGTAGTAGATCTTAGTCCCGTCGGCGCTCCAGTATGGGCGAGTGCCGCCTGTGGTCGTGAGCTGCTCGACCTCGTCGGTGAGAAGGTTGTAGGTGAATATCTCGATGGGCTCTTCGATCTCAACCTCTTCGCACTCAGCAAGCTCGGGGTCCTCCCAGCAGGGAGATTCTGGCGATGGGGGCGCCCACGATTGATCCACCCCCGCGTACGTGATAAGCGTGTTGTCAGGCGACATTGCTGGGTAGGCAGCATAGGTTCCAGGGAGTTCGATGGTCCGCAAATGCGTCCCGTTGGCACTGGCAATCTCGATCTTCACGTCTTCGTCGTCGCGCAGGTACACGATGTAGGCGCCGTCTGCGCTTGAGATCGAGTCCCACAGCGGAACCTCGGCTTCGATGATCGGCTCAGTGTCGCCCGTCCCCAAGTCGAAACGCTCGATCGAGTGTTCCTGGGCGACAGAGTCGAAGTTCTGAAAGAGCAGCGAACCGCCGTCTGGGTGGAAGTTCAACGACCACAGTGCGCCTGGGGCAGGCCATTTGCGGATGATGGTGTCCGCCACAGTATCGCCCACGACGATGGTCGAGTCGTTGAAGCAATAAAACGCGACGGTGCGCCCATCCGGGGACATCGTCGGATAGCCACAATTCTCATCGTGGTAGTCGGCAAAGACCTCGTTGACAACCGGCTGCCCGTTGAAGATTCCCTCATAAAGGCTCAGCGAGCCAATGTCGCGGTAAAAGATCGGTGCGTCGGCGTCGGCTAGAGAGGGCGTTGGCATGACCACACACGGCGCCAGGAGGGAGATAGCGCAGAGCCAGAGTCGCACAGGAGTCTTTCGGTCGGGGAAGGTTGGGCGGCAAGAGTGACCCGGAAGCGGGCGGTTACGGATCCCCCAGGGCCGGAGGGAGAAGTCCTATCAAGTGGGACCTGCTAACTGCCACCCCTTCAGCAAAGTACTTGTCTTTAGGTAATGCAGCTCTGCCTTCTCCTCAAGCACGGGTCTCATCAAGCTGGCCCGGCTGTGGCACGCGCCTAAAGGATGCCGTCATAGAGCTGGTTGGGCCTGATTCCTAGCGCCCGGCAGAGCTTCGCGATCGTGCTCATTTTGGGTTCGCGCAACCCGAGCTCGAGCTTGCTTGCCTGGATGCGGTGCAGACCGGCCAGCTCGGCAAGCGCTTCCTGCGAGAGGCCCTGTTTCTCGCGCTCTGTGCGCAGATTAGCGGCAAAGCGCTCAAGCTCGGTCATGGCGGCACGCTCGATGTGGCCCGGGGCCTAGCTCCCGCTAGCGTGCTCCTGGCGACCGTCGTCACGGCAACGCCAGGCCGGCCGGGCGGCGCGATCAACCCTAGTGGGCCGACGGCGATGACCGCAGGGCTGATTCGTCTAAGCATCAAAGGAGTTCCCCGGCGCGGACCAGAGCGAGTAGGTGGCATGTCGTGGCCAATCGGGACCGTATTGGGTACTGTGGGAGGTGCCTACCCCTTCACGCAAGGACTTGGCAGGCTAAAGCGGTAAACGTGTTGGTCACGGACGGCCTAATGGCTGAATCCTTTCTGCGAGCTCGCAGTCGGGACCGCTCCAAACACCGACATATAGCGCGTCTCGAACCTGGCACGCGCCTTAGCCCTGCGCTCGCATCCTCGAGCTGCTGAACGATCGTGATGCCAGCGTGGAGGACATGGCCGAGCTGCTTGGCGTCAGCCGACAGACGATCTCGAAGCACCTTCGCTTCCTCTATGACGCAGGCATGGTCAGCCGCCAGCGAGTGAGCGTGCCGTACGTATACTCGCTATGCGACTGGACTGGCTGGTGGGTCGTCGAGCAGATCGGGGTGAGCGTCACGACGCGGCTTGACGAGATCCGGGCAGCCTTCGCAAGCGGCGAGGAGGCGGCAGCGGCTCGCGGCTGACGTGTTTGGCCCTCGCTCGTCTTAGTGGGAGCGCCGCCGGAGACATCCCCGGCGGGCGGGGCCTGTCTGGGGGTAGGGGGCCTGTGGGGGACGGCGGTGTGCCGGCCCCACACAAGCTCTCGGGCGAGAGGCCCTCGCTCTATGAGATGGTGATTCTCTCGTTGATGGTGTAGTTGCCGGCAAAGATGACGGTGCCGCCTTCGGTGCATCTGATCCCTCTTGCGTTCATCGTCAATCTAGAGGGGGTGCCCTGGCTGATGGTGAAGGCGCCTCTGATGGTCTGGCCCCCTGAGATTGTGCAGACGAGACCGCCGCCCAGGCAGGCGATCTCATATGTGAAGTTGGCATCGATCACCATATCCCCGGCAGCAGATCTACCCGCGACTGAAGAGGTTGATCTCAGTGTGATGGTTGTAGGGGCTCTTCTGCTTGTGGTGACCTCACATGACACGCCGAAGCTTCCGACGCATGTGGTTCTACCGGCGTTAGAGAAGTCGATCTCGAATGAGGCACTCAGCCCATCAGCGGCGACGGTGCCGTTCATTGTACTTGTGGCACACATGGCTGAGAGGCCACCTCTTGTAAAGTTGCTATCTCTGGAGGAGCTAGTGAGTCTTCCTCCGCTTGCGCTAGCTGTAAGCGTTGCGGTAGCGGTTGGAGCTGCGATGGCCGCGATGCTGAGTGCCGCGACGATCGAGACCACAAGGCGACCAAGCCTGACGTTCATGACGAGGTTCGTCCTCTCTCATTTGGAAAGCGCCAGGCTCGAAGCAACCCGGCGAGACGACTTGCCCTAGGGTGAGAGGCCCTTGCCCTATGAGATGGTCATTCTCTCGGTGATGGTGTAGTCGGCCGTCCACCCAATGGTGCCACCTTCGCCGCATCTGATGCCTCTCGCGTCCACTCTGTTTCTCGAGGGGGTCCCCTGTACGTAGGTGGTAGCGAGTCTGATGGTCTGTGCTCCTGAGATTGTGCAGACCGGACCGCCGCCCAGGCAGGCGATCTCATATGTGAAGTTGGCGTCGATCACCAATCCATGGTGGCGACCCCGCCCGACGTTCTCCTCTGGGGCGTTCTCCGAATACGCGACGCGCGGGATGACCCTGCGACGTGCTTGCCCTGCCCAAGGGCAAGGCTTGCGCGGCTTGACGACGAGCAATGCGGTGAGGGGCGGGCGAGTCCAGCGCGGAGCGCGCTCCGCGTTCATCTTCGACGCACCACCTGGCACCACGATCTCCAATCTCCTATGGGCTGGGCAGGCACGGCGGAGCGATTGCCGGTATGCGATGCAGGTGTATGCAGAGGGTCCAGGCCGACCCGTTGCACCGATTCGCAATGTGCGAGCAAACCAGCGCTGCCCGAGGCGAAATCGAGCCGCAATCGCACCTTGGCCCAATCCACGAAACTTCCGACTTGACGGCGCGACCCGGATCGTGCAGCGCACGGTGTGCGTCGGTGCGCCAGGCCGACGTTTCTGTTCGGCGCGAGCACGTAACTACATCAGCACTGTGACCTCGCAGGCGACTGTTGTTGATCCACTCCTGCCCGCCGTAGGCATCAGCCAGGACAACCCATTCACAAAAGGGGGAATGGGTAGCCGGGGATAGGGTCATCCACTACGGCGCGGGTGACAACACGGGTATTCGCCTGATCCGAGCCGTTGTCGGTGGCCAGAATTTTGAGGCTCGCTTAGCGGTGTGCGATTACGCTCAGCGCGTCCCGTGCCCACAAGCACCGGGCGATCTACAGGTGAATACTCGCGCGATGCCCGAGGGTACGCAGCCGTTGGCAATCTACGCCGAAGACGCTGCGGGGAATCCCGCAGTGTCTCCGGCCGGTCCAGTCGTCCGCATCGACAACACGCCGCCTGGCGCAGTTGCGCCGCATCTAGTAGGCGCCGAGGGTTGGCGTAGCACGAATGGGTTTACTCTTGGCTGGAGCAATGTCGCGGAGGATGACCGCGCACCAGTTACCGCCGCGCACATCGAGCTGTGCAGGGTGAGCGGCGGCGCCGACTGCATCACGGGGACTCGGCCGTCTGGCACCAGCGTCGACGATCTCAGGGTTCCCGAGGCGGGTGAGTGGAACGTGCGGGTATGGACTGAGGATCAGGCAGGGAATCACGAGCCAGCGAATGCATCCGCCCCGGTGCGCCTCAAGTTCGATGACAAGCCGCCCGCGCTCAGCTTCGAGTGCGCAGTCGCAGGTGATCCGACTGCCGTTGGCGTTGCCATCAACGATCCGGTGTCGGGCCTCGGAAGTGGAGCGATCGAAATCAACGGCCCCAGCACCGAGGGCGGGTGGAAGCTGCTCGAGACCTCTGTTGGTGGCTCGCGTCTGGTGGCTCGCGTTAAGGACGAGGGTTTGTCTCCTGGCACGTACATGCTCCGCGCTTCCGCTCGAGATCGAGCGGGAAATCTCAACAGCACGGATCGCAACTGCGAGGGTCAGGCTATGACGGTGAGCGTGCCGCTCCGTGCTGCCATGACCGTGCGTGCGGGCTTTGCTGGTACTCGCAAGGTTCGGAAACTCATCGGCCGCAGGGGGCATCGTCGCAAGGTGTGGCGCGCAGTGCCGATCCTCCGCGAGCGCAGAGTGCTCGGCTACCAATCCCGGGCTCGGATCGGTGGCACTCTCACGAATCACGATGGTCAGCCGCTCGGCGGGGCGGGTATCACGGTGCTTTCCCAGTCGGTCGGTAGCACCACGTGGGAGCCCCTGCACTCGCTACCCACCGATGCTGACGGACGATTCGTCTACCACGTAACCGCAACTGCATCGCACACGCTGCGATTCGCATACGGGGGATCGCCGCTGGCACTGCCCGCATATGCCGATGTCGTCCTTGACACACGGGGGGACCTCCAGTCTCAGTGTCACCAAGCGGCGCACCGTTAACGGCGGCAAAGTCACTTTTAGCGGGAAGGTTGCCGGTGCTCCGCAGCCTGCCGCTGGCAAGCTGGTCGAGCTGCAATATCGTTCCTCGTCTCGTCATTGGCAGACGTTCCGCACAACCCATGCCGATCAAGGCGGCGTGTGGGCGATCAAGTACCAGTTTGCTGGGACGTGCGGCGTTCAGCACTACCGACTCCGTGCGCGGATTAGCCAAGAAGAGGGCTACCCATTTGTTGCCGGTACCTCTCGCACTATCAAGGTGAGGGTGCGCGGTCGCCCGTGCCAGTGAAAGGATGCATATGCGTAAGCATTTGACCTACGCAAACATCATGGCGACGGTCGCTGTGTTTATCGCGCTGGGAGGAAGCTCCTATGCCGCGTTCACCATCACGGGGCGCGACGTGAGAAACGGCTCGCTGACCGGCAAGGACCTCAAGCGCAACAGCGTCGGCGGCGCACGAGTCTCTGAGCGAAGTTTCGGCCCGGTGCCGCTAGCCCGCAATGCACAGAGGGTCGGCGGTGCAACGGAGTCGAGTCTGCGCGTCCGGTGCCTCGGTGGTCTTCGCCAAGTCGCTAGCACCTGCTTTGAGACTCAGCCTCGCGCCGAGCGTCCGTACTCCGCTGCCGTTGCGGACTGCAAGGTGGATGGGCGACGACTGCCGACGCACGGCGAGTTGGTGGCTGCCCTGGCTGATGGGCTGGCACTGGCGGGCGGCGGGGAGCTGACCAGCAGTGTCTTCGAGGATAACGACGACCAGCTCAAGATCGTGACCGTCACGGGCGCTGGATCGACCGGGCGGGTGCCTGAAACGCAAGCCGGTGCGCGCGGATTTCACTGTGTCACCGGCCCAGCAAACTGAGAGGAGTTAGCAATGTTGCCTTACCTGTCCCGTCGTCTCCAAGCAGCAACACTGTCTGTTGCACTTGCGATCGGGGCGAGTCTCCCGGTGGCAGGAGCTACCGCCCAAGAGATCGAGCATGAGGGGACGGCCGCGCCCGAGCTGACCGGGCCGGACAGCCTCAACGACCCGGACTTCGACCCTGGCGGGCCAGACAGCATCCTGCCGTACGAGGTCGAGATTCCCGGTGGTGGCGGCGCTGAGGATGAGGGGTCCGAGCTCGCGCCGGTCGAGCCGGAGCCGATTGAGCCCGAGCTGCCAGCGGTCCCGCTTGAGGACGGCTCGAATGTCGTCAGTCCCGCCCCTGATCCGGCGCCGGTCACGCCTGTCCCGGATCCAGTCGCGCCTGCACCAACTCCCGCTCCGGCGTTGCCGCCGGCTGCCTCCGCTCCCGTCCCTGCCGCTAGCGATCCAGCGCCCAAGAGCAACCGCCGGGATGGCCGTGCGCTGACCGAGCGGCGCCGGGCGAAGACGGCTCCCGCCGCTGCGAAGGCGCACGAGCCGACCTCGGTCGCGAGTCCGCCGAGTGCGTCGCCGACCGTCGCGGCGCCAGCGCCGATCTCGACTGCTCCTGTCTCCTCGGAGCCGGCCTCGGCATCCCGAGAGACCACGCCACTGATCCGCGATCTCACGGGACGCTTCTACGTCGTGCAGAACGATCCGCGCGAGTCCCTCTCGGCTATCGCCGCTGATCTCCTCGGTGCCGGGGCAAGCGCGGCCGAGATCGAGACGGAATGGCACGGGCTCTACAGCGAGAACAGGGAAGTGATCGGCTCCGATCCGAACATCATCAGGCCAGGCATGAAGCTGCAACTCCCGCTGAGGGGCTGACGCTCCTCCTTCGTTAGGCACCCTCGTCCTTCCGGGATGGGCAGAAACGTTTGGACTGACGCAATCAATTGACGGTTGCACTACGGTCTTGAGGCCCATGTCCCTGAAGATCGCGGTATTGGGAGAACTGGTCGAGCGGCCGGCCTACGGCTACCTGCTCGCGCGGCGCCTCGCCGATCGGATCGAGGGGGGGAACGTCTCGGACTCGACGGTGTATCCGGCCCTGTATCGCTTGGAGGCTGCTGACCCTCCCCTGGTGCAGCGCCGGCTTGCTCCCGGCGGAGTCGGTGTCCTGCCGTCAGGCCCGATTACTCCACGGCATCGGGACCGTGTCTGGTGGGAGGCCACCGAGGCCGGCCGCAATCACTTCCGGGCGTGGTTTGGCCAGCCCCTCAAGCAGCCTCCGCTGCGTGACGAGTTGCGGCTGCGAATCGCCCTTGCACGGGTCGAGGACCTTCCACATCTTCTTTGCGTGCTCGATGATCTGGAGCAAGACCTCGTCAACCGACTGCAGGCTCTTGCCGGTCCAGTTGGAGCGACCGTCGACGAGCTGATCGACTCGGCGGGGGAGTGGGAGATTGCGAGCAAGGTGTGGCTCCGGCGCTCGGAGATTCAGCACCTGTCTGCGACGATCGACATTGTGCATGACGCGCGCACGCTCATGGAGCACGTTCTACTGGAGCGCGACCGGCGCTGAGGGGCGCCACCGATGACGCTGCTCGTTCTTGACGAGGTTCGGAAGGGTTACGGGCGGGGCCGCAACATTCCGGTGCTTGACGGCGTCTCGTTCGAGCTGGATCGAGGCGAGTTCGCGGCGATCTACGGGCAACGCGCATCCGGAAAGACGACCCTGCTGCGAATTGCCGCGGGACTGCTCGCGCCGGACAGCGGGTCAGTGCTGCTCAACAAGCGCGAGTTGCCAGTCATGCGGCCCTCGTGGCGGGGCGCTATGCCGGACGGGATTGGATGGGTCCGCCAAGGTGGACCGAGCGTGCGGGTCACGCGGATGCTCGACTACGTCGCCTGGCCCCTGTTGCGAGAGACGTCCTACGCCGAGGCTTTGCGGCGGGCGACGGCGGCGCTCGAGCGAATGCGTGCCATCGAGCTCGCCCAAGCTCAATGGCATGACCTGTCCCATGGCGAAAGGCAGTTGATCGAGATCGCCCACGCGATCGTGCGCGAGCCCCACTTGCTCCTCGCTGACGATCCGACCGCGAGCCTCGATCTCCGAGAACGCGAGATCGTCGCCAAGCTCATACGCGAAGTCATCCAGGATCAAGGAATGGCCGTGCTGATGAGCGTTCCTGATGTGCCAGATGTGCTGCTGTCCGATCGGGTCATGTCGCTGAACGCTGGCCGGTTGATCCAAGCAGAGGGTCGCTCGTCCGGGGGCACGGTCACGGTCCTTCGTAGGCGCGACCAACAGAGCCGGTGATCGTCAAGACCGGCGCGGTATCTTGCTCCCTCGCCTGGGGAGCGTGGCAGCGCGGTCGCCAGTCACCAATCTCTACAGTGGGTTGGGGCTCAGACGCGGTGCTGCTACGTCCCCAAGAAGCAGCCGACGATGATTGGGGCGCGAATGGTCTGGGGAGGGGTCGCCCATGTCGACCCCTCCCGCTTCGATCTGGGTGTGGTTATGAGATCGTGAGTCTCTCGATGAAGATGTAGTTGCCGGTGAAGTCGCTGGTGCCGCCCTCGGTGCATCTGATGCTTCTCATGTTGAAGGTGAGTCTGGAAGGGGTGCCTTGGGTGAGGGTGCCTGCGTTTCTGATGGTCTGCGGCCCTGAGAGTGTGCAGACGATCCCCCCGGCGAGACAGATGAAGTTCAGTGTGAAGTTGGCGTCGAATACGAGATCGAAGGTGGCGGTTCTACCCGCGGTTGAGGCGGTTGATCTGAGTGTGATGGTTGTCGGGGTACCGCTTGTGGTGACCTCGCACGCCAAGAAGCCAAGGCATGTCGGTCTCCCGTTGTTGGAGAGCGTGAACTCGAGTGAGGCGCTCAGCCCATCGGCGGCCATGGTGCCTCTGAGGGTACTGGTGGGGCATTTCGTCCCGAGGCCCCCTCTCGCCCAGACGGCGTCGCTCGAGCTCGCTGTGAGCGTGCCGCTGCTGTCTCTCGCTGTCACGGTCGCGGACGCTGGCGTTGCTGCGACGGCCATGACGCCGAGGGCGATCGTCAGCAGGGCCGTGGCCATCGAGCGGCCAAGTGGTAGGGGCATGTTGCTTTCTCCTTTTGCTTGGATGTGTGACTGGCTGATGGGGTTAGCGCCGCGGCGGGGGGGGGCGTCATGGGCGACCCCTCCCGCTTCGATTTGGGGTGTGGTTATGAGATGGTGAGTCTCTCGACGAAGGCGTAGTTGCCGGTGAAGTCGCTGGTGCCGCCCTCGGTGCATCTGATGCTTCTCATGTTGAAGGTGAGTCTGGAAGGGGTGCCTTGGGTGAGGGTGCCTATGCTTCTAATGGTCTGCGGCCCTGAGACTGTGCAGACGAGCCCGCCGCCGAGGCAGCTGTATTCCAGTGTGAAGTTGGGGTCGAGCACGAGGTCGAAGGTGGCGGTTCTCCCCGTGGTTGAGGCGGTTGATCTGAGTGTGATGGTTGTGGGGGTGCTTCTGCTTGTGGTGACCGCACATGACCACCCAAAGCTGCCGGTGCATGTGGTTCTTCCGTTGTTGGAGAGCGTGAACTCGAGTGATGCGCTCAGTCCGTCGGCGGCGACGATGCCATTGAGGGTGCTTGTGGTGCATCTCGTCCCGGTACCGCCTCTCGTCCAGGCGGTGTCGTTCGAGCTGGCTGTCAACGTTCTAGCGGCACCCGCTGTCACGGTCGCGGATGCTGGCGTTGCTGCGACGGCCATGACGCCGAGGGCGATCGTCAGCAGGGCCGTGGCCATCGAGCGGCCGAGTCGTGGGGGCATGATGGTCCTCCTTTTGCAGGGAGCCCTCTCGGGCACAATAGTCGCAAAGTTTATAGCGTTCGGGAAGAACCGAAAGGTCTCGATGGATTGACGACGGCGTGGCGGCTTCCGTGCCGTCGTTCCGATCCGGCGTTGTCCTCTTGGGCTGATGATTTGGGGATCCCCAGAACGCCGCGGGTGCCCTAGGAGACACCGTGGCTCTGCGGTCTCGCGCTGTGCTCGTCTGGCTCGGGCTCGGGAAGGAGGCCGGTGCGCCGACCCCCCCAAGGCGACAAGTGTGCGCGCGTACGGATATCCCCTCGCGCCGTGGGGCGAATCCGCCAGCCTGACTCATCAGTCTCGGGCGCACGTGCCGGTCGCATCAGCCCACTCGCGTTGTCTATCGGCTTGGATGCAGCGGGCGCCCACGAGAATGGGTCGGGCATTCGATGTCCGTCCAATCCTGCAACGTGAGCAGCGCCTGTTCGACCGCCGGCCAACCGGGGAGAGATCGTCTGTGGGGCCGCTGATCGGACCATGAGCCGCCTACGGCGGGGCGCTGGGGACCTGCCACCGAGTTTGTTGCCGCCGGGGCTGCACGATCTTGTCGCGTGGCGATGGCCGCTGTGGTACCTCGAGCAGTGTCGGGCGCGGCTGGGTCCGCGCTTTACGCTCGCGACGACCGGGCACCCGCCGCTTGTCTTCTTCGCTGACGCGGCAGAGGTCCGGGCGATCCTGAATGCCCCCGCCGACGCATTGCATCCGGGAGAAGGCGGCGGAGCAATTGAGCCGATCGTCGGGCCTCGGTCGTTCATGCTGTTGGACGAGGACGAGCACCTACGTGGGCGCCGCTCCGTGAGTCCTGCGTTTCATCGCCGCATGGGGATCGAGCACGCCGAGATCGCCGCCAGCGTGGCCGAGCGCGCGATTGCGAGCTGGCCTCGTGGCACCCCGGTAGCCATGCTGCCTCGTCTGCGGGCGCTGACGCTCGAGGTCATCCTGCGCATCTGCTTGAGCCCGAAGACCGATCGCTCGCTGCGTGTTCTGCGGGACCGAGTGCTCGCGCTGATGGACATCAACGGGAGTCCGTTGCTGACCGAGACGATGCTGAGGCGCTCCCCCTTGGGTCGGCGCCACTGGGGGAAGTTCCTACGCCAGCGCGCGGAGGTCGACGCGCTCTTGTTGGCGCTCATCAACGAGCGGCGGCGTTCCGGCGAAGTGGGAGGCGACGTGCTCGGCCTGCTGCTCTCGGCACGGAATCCGGACGGGTCGGTAGTTCCGGCCGGCAAGGTGCGCGATGAGCTGATGTCGGTGATCCTCGCGGGACACGAGACGACTGCCTCTCAGCTCTGCTGGGCCTTCCAACTTCTGGCGCACGCTCCGCAGGCGACGAGCCGGCTTGCCGAGGAGATCGACGCCGGGCTGGAGACCACGTTTCTGCGTGCGACCGTCCATGAGGTGTTGCGTCACCGACCGGTCTTCCTGTTCACGATTCCGCGTGCTGTCGTACGGCCGGTGGACATCGGCGGACGGACCTACCGCCCGCCGGCCCACCTGCTCGGATGCATCTACCTGATGCACCACGACCCAACGGTCGTGGCCGAGCCGCATCGCTTCCGGCCAGAGCGGTTTGTCGAAGCCTCTCCAAGCGCTGCCGCCTGGCTGCCGTGGGGTGGAGGGCGAAAGACCTGCCCCGGCCGCCATCTGGCGCTGATAGAGATGCAGACCGTCCTGCGTGCCGCGCTCTCGCAGCTGGTGGTGTCGTCCACCGGACGACCGTTGGAGCACGCTCGCTGGCGCGGTGTGATCGTGACCCCGCACCGGGGCGGAGAGGTCCTGTTCAACGAGCGTCGCGAACGACGCCGGATGCGACCAGCTAGGGCGGTCGAGGAGCCCGCTTCCGACGCTGAGACGCGCGCAGCTCCCCCCACACGTGACCACTGCCCTGGCTCCTAGATATTGCAACGCCCTCCTTACTCAAGATACGCTGACGTGTCTCGATGAGACCCCTCGATGCGAATGAGGCCGCCACATGTCGGTGAAGCAGGCCATCCTCGGCCTCGTGATCGAGCAACCGGGCGGCGATCATGATCTAGAGCGTCGATGCCTTGCCCGAATGCCGACCGCCGCTATCGGTTTGCGCGAGATTGAAGACGCCCTAGCCCAACTGGAGCGCGAGGGCTCGGTGCGCTACAGCTACGTCACCGACCCGGTGCGACAAATGCCCCGCAGCGTCTACGAGGCGACGCCCGAAGGCATCGACCGATTCGAGGAGTGGCTGCACTCCCCGCCTGCGCCTGGCAACGCCGAGCTGGAGGCATTTCGCAAGATTGGCGCGGGTCAATGGTCGGCCGTCGACAGGTTGATCGAGATTACCTATGAGCACGAGGCGGCCGCGTTGGCCCGTCTGACGCAGATGGACGTGGAGGAGACGTTTCCGGAGAAGGTGGAGCGCCTCGGTCTCTGGCAGGCGACGATGGAGGCAATCGGGCAAGAGGCTGAGGATGCCCAGATTCGCACGACGCTCGACTGGTTCGCCAAGACGCGCGACTGGCTCTACTTCTTCAAGGAGACGGCCGCGCTCGAGGATGACGGTCCTGTCGAGGATGACGATCCCGATGGGGGCCAGAGCCCCGATTCCGAAGCCTGAGCGCCGGATGCCGGCGCTGCTCTACCTCGATCGGATCACCAAGCGCTACCTGCGTGGCGAGGCCGAGCTACTTGTGCTCGATCAGGTCGAGCTGGAGATAGCGCCTTGCGACTTCGTCGCCGTTCGTGGCCGGCGGAGCAGCGGGAAGACCACCCTTCTGCGGATCGCCGCTGGTACGGAGTTGCCCGACAGCGGTCAGGTCCTCTTTCAAGGACGCGACATCAACCAGATATCTGGCGGCGCGCGAGCCGATCTGCTCAACGGCGACATCGCGTTTGTGCAGCGCACGGGGCCATCGACGCAGGGCTTGACGATGCTCGACTACGTCGCACTTCCCTTGTTCGAAGGGCTGTCGAAGGTCGACGCGCATTATCGCGCCGAGGTCGCACTGCATCGTGTCGGGGCTGACGACTGCGCGAGTCTGACGTGGGACATGGTCTCCGAGGGTGCGCGGACGCTGGTTTCGATCGCTCACGCTCTGGTGAGGAGTCCCAAGCTGGTGTTGGCCGACGATCCCGTAGCTGGGCTCGGCGCGGTCGAGAGTTCGGTCGTGCTGGGGCTCCTGTCCGACCTGGCCAAGGAGGGCGGCGTCGGAATCCTCATGGTGTCGCCAGAGTTGCCAGAGGTGAGACCCAAGCCACGGGTGATGTCGCTGAGTCACGGCCGGCTGATCGGTCCCAGGGCACCGGTCGGCGACGTGATCGACCTTGACGCCAAGCGTCGGCCGGACACAGGGCAGTAGAGCGGTGCTCGAGTTGCGTCACGTCGTCAAGCACTATCCGGCTGTGGGCGACGAACTGGTGCGCGCGATCGATGATGTGTCGCTGACGATCGCGCCCGGGGAGTTCGTCGCCCTGTACGGCCCGAGCGGATCGGGCAAGACCACCCTGCTTCTTTTGATCGCTGGGCTGCTGCATCCGGATTCCGGCGCGATCGTCTTTGACGGGCGCGACATCGGTGCCATGTCGCGCGACGAAGCCGCCGACTACCGGATGCGCGACGTCGGCATTGTGCGCCAAGACATTCGCCTACTGCCGGGCCTGACGGCGCTTGACAACGCGGCGCTGAAGCTGATCGGAACCTATACGCCGGTTCCCGATGCTCACGACCGAGTCAAGCCGCTGCTTGCCAGGCTCGGTCTTGCCAAACGGCTAGGGCATCGCGAGCCGCAGCTTTCGATGGGCGAGCGCCAGCGCGTGATGATCGCACGGGCGCTCTCGACCGAGCCGCGCCTGCTCTTGGCCGACGAGCCAACTGGAAGTCTTGACACCCGTCGCGGGCGAGAAGTTCTAGACCTGCTCGCCGAGCTGTGCCGCGAGCGCGCTACGGCCTTGCTCTTGGTCACCCACGATCCGCAGGCTGCGAACTACGCCAATCGGGTGCATGAACTCCGAGACGGGGCGCTGACCGACTACGAACCCGCGTCGATGGCCGGCGGGTAGGCACCCAGGGAAACCCGCGTTGCGACCGGCGAACCTCCTCTACTTCTACCGGATCCGATTTCGCTCGCGTCGGATGCAGGAACTGCTCGCGCTGCTGGGCATCGCGGTCGGCGTAGGACTCCTGTTCGCCTCCCAAGTAGCGAGTACGAGCCTGACGGGATCGGTCGAGCGAACCGTTAGGGGAACCGTCGGGCACGCCCAGCTCCAAATGACGACGCGCTCCTCCGAAGGGCTGCGTCAGCAGATGCTGGAGAGGGTCCGCCGGTTGCCCGGGGTCCGCCGTGCCGCGCCAATTTTGGAGGCGCGCGCGACGATCGTCGGCCCCAAGGGACGCAAGCCCGTCGTGTTGCTGGGCTTCGATCGAGACCTGACGTTGATTGCGGGGCCGGTCCTGCGGCAGTTCCGCACTGCTCAGTTGCCGGTGTCGAATGCCTTGGGTGTCCCGACTCCAATTGCGCGAGCCGTTGGCATCCCTCTCGGCGGTCGCGGTCGCGTCGAGATCGCCGGCCGCACCCTCAGCACCCGTGTAGCGGCTCGGCTCACCACCGAGGACATCGGTGGGCTAGCGGAAAGCCCGATTGCCGTCGCAGCCCTGCCCTACGCGCAGGAGCTAGCCGCGTTACCTCGCCGCATCACGCGCGTCCTAGTTCAGCCAGAACCTGGCCGCAGGGCTGAAGCTGAGCGCGGGCTGCGTCAGCTTGCGGGCAACCGCTTCAACGTCCTTGCAGCGACGTCGGAGCTGGCGCTATTCCGTCAGGCCGCTCTGCCCGTTGATCAGTCCACGACCTCGTTTGCGGCGATCAGCGCGCTAGTCGGCTTCCTCTTTGCCTTCAATGCGATGTTGCTCACCCTCTCGGAGCGCCGCCGGCTGATCGATGACCTTCGCGTCGACGGCTACCGACCCAGGCGCGTTACGCAAGTCGTCCTGTTCGATGCCCTCGTGCTCGGTGCCGCCGCTTCGGTAGCCGGCCTCGCGCTGGGCGACCAACTCTCGCGACACCTGTTCCAAGGAACGCCGGGCTACTTGTCGTTTGCATTCCCGGTCGGTGTCGAGCGCATCGTGGAATGGCAGAACGTGGCCATCGCCGTGGGCGGCGGGATCGCTGCGACCATTCTCGCGGCCTTGCTGCCGCTGCTCGACATTCTCAGACACCGGCCGGGCATCACCCCCGCGCCGGCCGCGACGCGCGCGTCGAAGCCGATGCTCGCCGCGGCGGCCGTGAGCCTTGCGGCCAGCGTGCCGATGCTGCTCGTGGTCCCCCAGGCCGCCATCATCGGCGTGGCGCTCGTCGTGCTCGCGTTGATGCTGGTCCTTCCAAGCGCGCTCTACGGTGCTTTCGATCTCGCATGGCGAGCGTCGCAATCCAAGTACAACCGAAGTGCCGTGCCCATGATCTCGGTGGGTGAGCTGCGCGCGATGCACGGTCGTTCGGTCGCGCTCGCAGCGACCGGCGCCATTGCGGTGTTCGGCATGGTGGCCATCCAAGGGTCGCGCGGCGATCTCCAGAAGGGGCTCGACAGCGCCGTACAGGACCTCGACGCAATCGCAGACATCTGGATCAGTCCATCGGGTCTGCCCAACACGCTCGCCACGACGGCGTTTCAGAGCCCTGTATCGCTGTCGCAGTTCGAACGTCTGCCAGGCATCCAGAGGGCGCGCATCTACCGCTCTGGCTTTCTCGACGTCGATTCGCGCCGCCTCTGGATTGTCGCGCCGCCCCGGGAGGCGGACGAACCGATTCCCCCGAGCCAGATGGTCGACGGCAACCTCCAGCTCGCAACCGACCGACTTCGCGCCGGCGGTTGGGCAGTTGTGTCGAAAGCAGTTGCCGCCGAACAGAACCTAGAGATTGGGGACTCGTTCACGCTGCCTGCTCCCAAGCCGACGAGACTTCGCGTGGCGGGACTGAGTACCAACATCGGATGGGCGCCGGGAACGATCGTCATCAATGCCGACGACTACGGCCGCGCGTGGGAGACCGTCAAGCCGAGCGCCTACCACCTGACCCTCGAGCCCGGCGCATCGCCTACTCAGGCTCGACGCAAAGTGGCCGGACTGCTCAACGCGGGGCAGGCCCTCACGGTCGAGACGACTGCGCAGCGTGTGGCGCGTCAGCGGCAAGTCGCAAGGGATGGCCTGACCCGCCTCAACCAGCTCACGACCCTGATGCTCATCGGCGCGATCCTCGCTATGGCAGCGGCAACCGCCGGCATGGTCTGGCAGCGCCGGGCACGACTGGCCGCACTCAAGCTCGACGGGTTTGGCCACTTCACCCTGTGGCGTGCCCTGGTCCTCGAGAGCATCGTCCTCCTCGGAGCAGGCTGCTTCGTTGGGAGCCTGTTCGGCCTCTACGGTCAGCAGCTACTCGACCGCGTGCTGACGAATGTCACGGGCTTTCCGGTCGTCTATACCTTCGGTGCAGGGATCGCCGCTGGCAGCTTCGCCGTGGTGACCGTCGTCGCTGTAGTGATCGCGGCCGTGCCCGGCTATTTCGTTGCGCGCGTTCCCCCATCTGCGGGTTTCCAAGAGTAGGAAACGCACCCGGATTCAGGGATGCCGGCCTGCCAGGGCGCGATGAATGATCCCGCGCCGCTCGGCGCATCCCAACTCCGCGCTCTCGCCGACGTCAGCGTTCGAGAACTGTGTTGGGTGCTGCCCAGCGTCTCGCGCCATGTTGCCTACTGGCGGAACCTCGCGCTCGCCATGCCTGGGACGCCTCTCCGTGCCGATGCGCTGACAACCCTGGCCAGGGAGCGTTTCAACATTGAAGGCGCAGCCCTCTTCGCAACGATTCCTCGACGGCGCAGCGCGCCCTTGCTCCGGCTCCTCGTGGCGCTTGAAGTCATGTGGGACTACCTCGACACCATCAGCGAGCGCCCAACCCGGGACACTGTCCGCAACGGGCTTCAACTGCACCTAGCCCTAGCCCAAGCGTTGAACCCGCACGGCCCGATCTCCGACTACTATCGCTTCAGCCCATGGACCGACGATGGCGGGTACCTCAACTCGCTGGTCCTGACGTGCCGCAACCTGTGCGCCAAACTGCCGGCCTACGATCGCGTAAGCCCACTCGTGTTGTCCCTCGCGACCCAGGCTCGGGTCTCGGCGGTCAATCACAATCCCGACCCTGAGCAGCGCGACCACCAGCTCCGCGAATGGGCGCGCGCCGAGCTGCCGTGCCCTGCGCGCGGCCTTGCGTGGTTCGAGCGGACGGCTGCTGCAACCTCCTCGTTGGCAATCCATGCGTTGCTGGCCTTGGCGACCGATCCAGCCCCAGACCAGCGCGACATCGCCAGGACGTACGCCGCGTACTTTCCTTGGGTCAATCTGCTGAGCACGATGCTTGACAGCTTCGCTGACCTCGCCAACGACGCCGAGTCCGGCGCCCATAGCTACCTCGGCCACTACGACAGCCTCCACGAGGCAACTCGCCGGTTGGGCGACATCATCCGCATATCGACCACGCTCGTCGGGCAGCTTCCCGGCGGCCATCGCCACGCGCTCATCCCGACCGGCATGACCGCGATGTATCTCTCCGAAAAGAGCGTGCAAGCGCCGGACCTCCGCGACGCAGCCACCCAACTACGCCGTAGCCCTGGCCGCCTCACGATGCTCCTTGTACCGATCTTACGTACCTGGCGACTACTCGCCCGCCCAGTTGCCTCGAGTCCTCCGATCGTGGCCGACAGCGTGGAGGACATGGGACGTCGGGAAGACACGATGACACGTACTTGACCCACCTCTGCGAGCAGCGCCAACGCCCGACCCTTCAGGTGGGGACTCCCTTCGCGCAAGTATTTGCGAGAAGGGGATTGATCGTTGGGGACCGTGCGACTTAGCCTCGCCTCGTGATCTCAACCGACCCCCGCACGCCGGACGACGCCTTCTACCAATTGGGGCGCGACCTCAGTGCCGTAGGTGCTTGCATCGAGGTCGCAGACCGGCAGGCCAGGCTGGCCATTGTGCGGAAGGACCCGGCCGAGATCGACCGAATTCCTCTCGCCCGGATCGAAGACCTCAGGGCGTGTGCAGCGCTCCTAGAGCAGGCAGCCATCCGATTGCTGATGGCCCTGTCTCCTACGCTCGGCCTGTCGGTGAGAGAGTACGTCGAGCAAGTCCGGGCCGAGTGGCAGGACAACTTGCCCGACCTAGCGCCCGATGAGGTTCCGCCCTTCGTCGCTTCCGTTCAGCGCGGCGGCCGTCACTTGCAGCCGTTGCGATGATGTCAGGGGAAGAGGCAACGGACGAGTCGCCAGGCCGCGGCGGCTGGGAGCCGCCCGGACGGAGCCCCCAGCCGCGCCCAGACCTAGGCGAGAGTCCCGAGCTGGTCGAGCGCCTGATGCGGCTGGGTCGGATGCTCAGCGATCCTCTCGGCGCCCGGATCATCGCGACCTTGCTGACAGTCGGCGAGTGCTCGCCCGGGGTGACGGCGAAGATACTCGGAGAGTCGCAAGGCAACGTCCTGCACGCCTTCAAGCGCCTGATGATCGACGGCGCGATCGAGCCGCGCGCCGGGCTCGCCGAGCGCCCACCCGCGGACTCTCTCGCAAGCCTGATCCCGAGCCTACATGCCTCCCTACGGGCGATCGTTCAGGAGCTCGGACCATCGACCGAGCGTGCTCCCGAGGAGGAGGGCACCCAGCGCCGGACTTGGCCTCGGCAGCCGCAGCAGCCCGCGCCTCGTTCCCTGCTCGCCTCGGTCGGCCAGAGCTACTACCTGCTGCTGAGAGCGAGAGGAGATCGCCTCGGCGAACACAGCGAATCCCTCGTCGAGGTCGGTAAGGCCCTAGCGCATCCGCTCCGTGTTGAAATCCTCGTCTACCTCATAGTCCGCGGCCAGGGATCGAATGCGCGGATTGCCGACGACCTCAAGGTCAAGCGCAATCTCGTAGGCCGACACACCCGGCATCTAGCACAGGTCTACGCCGTTCGGTCGGTGGTTGGCCAACCCGGTGAATGGGAGATCACCGAGCCGATGCGCAGCGGCCTCGGCGGTTTCTATGACTACCTGATGATCGTGCGTGAGCTAGACGCAGCCGCGCTGCGACTCACGGAATCGGCCGACCCGTCGCCCGATGGGGAATCGGAGACCAAGACCACTTGTAACGGCAACGAGAGCCGATCTTGAGGTCCACCCTCTCCTTGCGGGCGGGAGGGGACATCGCGGGTTCCGTTGCGCCGTGCCCTCGGCGGTGGTGTCGGCCGTGACTCCTCGATTCCTCTCGCGTTTGGGTCGCCGCGGTCGCCGTCAGCCAGCGTGGGCCGAGCCGGTCGCGAACGCTCAGTCCGTCTGGCGTTTCGGCCTGAACACCAAGCTTGCCCGCACAAAGGCAGGGCTGACGGTAGAGGAGGTTGCGAAGCGGGCGAACCTTGACGAGGAAGACTTGCGGCTGATGGAGGCCGGACGACTAGGGCCGCCGCTGGTCTCGTTCATGCTTCCGCTGGCTAGTGCGATAGACGTGCCGCTGAGCAGCCTCCTCGACGGTGTCGAGGCGCCGCTGCCGGTGAGTCCTCAGATGGCCAAGGTGCTCAAGGCGATGGCGGAGTCGTCGCGCTCGGAAGAGTGGTTTGGCCTTGAGTTGCTGGAGGCCACGGGCCTGTCGTCGGGGGTCTTGTACCCCGCCCTTGCGACGCTGGAGCATGGAGCGTTGGTGCTTAGCCGTTTCGAGGAGGAAGACGAGAGGATCGCTCGTCTGGCTGAGGAGGCGGATCGCCCAGATGGGAGGCCCGGTCGTGACGACGACGAGGAGCTAGCGCGCAGGCGGCTCTATCACCTGACACCACTCGGCGAGGAAATAGCGCGCTTCATTCCGTCGAGCGTCTAGCACCCCTTCGTGCACGTTGCTCAATGGCTGGCCGCGCCATCACTGAAGTTCTGTGGCGGTTTGGCACGAACGTTCGTCACGCCCGGGAGGCGCGGCGCTTGAGCCGCGCGGATTTAGCGAGCGCAGCGAGCCTTCATCCCGACGACCTCCTGTTGATCGAGAAGGGGATGCGAGGCGCTGGGACTGAGGAAATGGTGGCGCTCTCGAGAGCCCTCGATCTGCCCGTGGTCGCCCTGCTCGACCGTCTCAACTGAGACCAAAACGGGAGGGCTTTGAGGACCAACCTTTCCAAAACCTTTCCATAGGCGGGGAAAGCGTCATGTCTTACGGGAGCGCCGAAAAACGAAAACCCCGCCTGAGCGGGGCTTTCGTAGCCATGGAGCTAGGCGGACTCGAACCGCCGACCTCCTGGGTGCGATCCAGGCGCTCTTCCAGCTGAGCTATAGCCCCCGTGCGCGCCCTTGCCGGGCGCGGAACTCCACCATCGTAGCGTCGCTGCACGCCAGCGACCGCTGAGGCCAGCTCGAGCGTGGTGGCGGTAGCCTCAGCCGCCGGGGTGGCCGAGCGATGAGCTTTCGAGGGCGCTTGCGCGTGTTCTTCGCGGTGATCGTGCTCGTGCCGCTTGCCGTCGTCACGCTGGTGGCGTTCGGGCTGACGGCCAACAGCGAGCGGGGCAAGGCCGATGCGGGCATCGCGACGGCGCAGCGCACCGCCTCGGGACTCTTTCGCGAGGCGGCCGTCAGCGCGGCGCCCGCGCTGCGACGGCTCGCGGACGACGGGCCGCTGCGGGACGCGCTCGTCAGCGGCGACCGTCGTGCGAGCCGGCAGCGGCTGCGCGAGCTGGTCGCGCGGCCCGGAGCCGCGGTCGCCGCCGGGCTGTGGAGCGAGAGCGGAAGGCCGATCGTTAAGGCCGGTGCTCCCGACGCGATCGCACAGCGAGCCCTGCGGCTGGAACTCCCGGGAGCCCGGGGGCGGGTGATCCTCAGCGTCTCGGTCACCGGCTCCCAGCCCTTCGCGCGGCGCGTGACCGCGCTCACCGACCTCGGCGCCGCGCTCTATCGCCGCGACCGCCTATTGGCGGCCGACCTTCCACAGCCCCCGCCGTCCCCTCCGAGCGACGACGACGTGCGCGAGCTCAGCAGCGGCGGCACCGACTATCGAGTGCGCGCCAACACGCTCGCGGAGCCGGTCGGTCCCCCGGTCGAGCTGCTGCTCTTGCGCGACGCCGCCTCGATCGACGCGCAGGTCTCAGACAGCCGCGTCCTGATCCTCGTGATCGTCGGCGTCTTCCTGATCGCGGCGATCGTCGCGGCCGCGGTGGTCAGCCGGGCGTTGACCGGCCAGATCGGGACCTTCCTCGCGGGCGCGCGAAGGCTCGCTCAGGGGGACTTCTCGCACCCGATCCGCGTCAGGGGCAAGGACGAGTTCGCCCAACTCGGCAGCGAGTTCAACGACATGTCGGGACAGCTCGAGTCGAAGATCGAGGAGGTCGAGCGCAAGCGAGCCGAGCTGGAGGAGACCATTCGCCGCGTCGGCGACGCGCTCGCCACCGGGCTGGAGCGGCAGGGCGTGGTCGACCTCGCCGTGCGCCAGGCCGTCGAGGGCTGCGACGCCCAGACCGGTCGCGCGATACCGCTCGACGCGGAGGCCTTCGACCGCAGCATCGCCGGCAGCACCGACGGCGCGCTCGACGCCGCACTCGAAGCTGCGGAGCGTGTGGCGTTCGAACCTCGCCGGGACACCGGCCGCGAATTGCTGGCGGCGGTCGATCCGGAGGTCACACCGCCGCAGCGCCGCGCCGTGACCGCCGAGTCCGGCGCTGCGCACGCGGCAGCCGTGGCCATGCGCTCGATCGTGGGTGCCCCCGGCACGAACGCGGAGTACGTCGGCGTGCTCTCGATCGCCCGGCGGGGTGCGCGCTTCAGCCGGCAGGAGCAGGAGCTGCTCGAGTACCTCGCCGGCCAGTCGGTGATCTCGATCGAGAACGCGAGCCTCTACGCCGCGGTCCAGCGTCAGGCCGTGACCGACGAGCTCACCGGCCTCGCCAACGTGCGCGCGATGCACGCGATCCTGGAGCGAGAGCTCGAGCGTGGGCGCCGCTTCGACAACTCGGTCGCGATCGTGATGCTCGACATCGACAACTTCAAGAAGGTCAACGACACCCATGGCCATCAGCGCGGCGATGACGTGCTGGCGGCGGTCGCTGGCGTCCTGCGCGACCTCTCGCGCGACGTCGACGCCCCCGCGCGCTACGGCGGCGAGGAGATGGTGGTGGTGCTGCCTGGCACCGAGAGCGAGGGAGCGCTCCACCTCGCCGAACGCATGCGCGAAGGGGTCGAACGTCTGCGGATTCCGCTCGGCGACGACGAGTACCTGCGCGTGACCGCGAGCTTCGGCGTCGCGGCGATGCCCGAGAGCGCCGCCGGCAAGGCCGGCTTGATCGCGGCGGCGGACGCGGCCCTGTACCGCGCCAAGCGCGGAGGCAAGAACCGGGTCGAGCTCGCGGAGCCCGTCGTAGCGCAGAGTTGAGACCGGGCTGATTCCGCGGGCGAGCCTCGATAGGCTTCGCCCCGTCATGGGCTTACTCGAGGACGCGATCCGCGAGCACCTCGACCTCAAGCGCAAGCACGGCGCCCCCGAGCAGGAGCTCGAGCGTCAGGAGGTCGAGGCCCTCGGACCCGCCCGGCGTGAGCTGGCGCCCGAGGATGCCGAGGTCGGCGAGGCGCCGGTCGAGGGTGAGGCTGGAGCCGCGTCGGCGGCAGAGCAGGCCGATCCCGCGACCCCGGAGCCGCTCGCACAGACCGAGTCGCCTGGCGACGCCGTCCTCGACGAGGGCCAAGCCCCGGTCGAGGTGCCGTTCGGCGAGGAGGCCTCCCCCGAGGACGAGCCGGTTGCGGGCGAGGAGTTCCTGTCCGAGCAGGAGCCGATCGCCGGCGAGCCGCCGCTCACCGACGACGACCCGTTCCTCGACGACGTCTCCGCCGGCGAGCCGCCGCTCGCGGACACGGGCGAGCCACAACTGCCGCCGGACCCTCCGCTCGAACCGGACGCGTCCGCCGAGCACGACCTGCCGCCCGATCCCGACGCCTCGTACAGCTCGTCGGTCGACCAGCCGACCGAGTTCTTCGACGTCGAGGAGGCGATCCGCTCCGAGGAATCGGGACGTGGCGAGGACGCGCCTCGCCGCGGGGACACGCCCGCGCGCGGCTTTCCCGCCCAGGAGCGGGAGGACGAGCCGGACGCGCTCGAGGACGAGGAGCAGCTCGAGGACGAGCAGGCCGAGGGCGACGCCGCCGACGTGCTCGAGGACACGCCGGACTTCCTGCAGGACGCGCCCGAGCACGATCGGCTCTGGTTCGAGCAAAAGCCGCCGCGCGACTTCGACTTCGACTGAGTCGGCCCCCGCCCGCGGTCCACGGCGACCCGGCGTCCGGCCGCACGACGACACGGCTGGCGGCCGCTCGAGTCAGGAGTTGCAGCGGGGGCCGCCCGCCCCGGCGACCCCCGCCTTGAATGCAACTCAGCGGCGTCCCGTGCCGCTTGACTCGACGGAACCCTCCATGCCGTCGTAGTCCCATCCTCGGCTTCCCACCCCCGTTCTTGAAGCCGAAGAGCGCCGTACTCGACAGGCGTCCGGTGGGCGTTCCCAGCGCGGTTGCGAGCCTTCGTAGGATCCCGCGATGCAGCCTGAGGGCAACGAGCGCTGGGAATGGGCACCGGACGAGATCCGCCGGGTCGGCCACCGCGTCGTGGATCTGATCGCCGATCACCTCGCGGGCCTGCCCGACGAGCCGGTCTTCCGACCCTTCCCGAACGACCGCGCTCGCGCCATGCTCGACGAGCCGCTGCCCGACCACGGCTCCGAGCCGGACGCCGTCCTCGACCGCTTCGCGGCCGAGATCCTGCCCCACCCGTTCGGCAACGGCCATCCGCGCTTCTTCGGCTGGGTCAACGGCCCGCCGGTGGTGCTCGGCGTCATGGCGGAGGCGCTCGCCGCCGCGATGAACCCGAGCGTCGCCGGCGGCAACCACGCCGCCACCTACGTCGAGCGTCAGGCGCTCAACTGGCTCGAGGACCTGGTCGGCCTCGACCGCGACTCGATGGGCCTGCTCGTCTCCGGCGGCTCGGCGGCGACGCTGATCGGCCTCGCCGCCGCGCGCCACCGTGCGACCGGCGGCTCGGTCCGTGCCGACGGGGTCGACGGGCGGCTGGTCGTCTACACCTCCGACCAGGGTCACTCGGCGATCCGCAAGGCGGTCGAGGTGCTCGGCCTCGGCGAGCACCGCCTGCGGGCGCTGCCGACCGACACCGACCGTCGGCTCGACCTCGACGCCCTGCGCACGGGCCTCGCCGCCGACCGCGAGGCGGGCCTGATCCCGATGGCGGTCGCGGCCAGTGCCGGCACGGTGAACACCGGTGCGATCGACCCGCTTGGCGAACTGGCCGAGCTCTGCCGCGCCGAGGGCGTCTGGCTGCACGTCGACGGGGCCTATGGCGCGCCCGGCGTGCTCGACCGGCGCTACCGCGACCGGCTCGCCCCGATCGCCGCGGCGGACTCGCTGGCGCTGGACGCGCACAAGTGGCTCTACGTCCCCTACGACTGCGGCGCAGTGTTCGTCCGCGACGCCGAGCTGATGCGCGACGCGTTCTCCTTCGTCCCGCCCTACCTGCGCGAGAGCGCCGATCCCGACGGGGTCAGCTGGCTGCCCTGGTTGAGCGAGTACGGGCTCGAGCAGACGCGCGCCTTCCGCGCGCTGAAGCTCTGGATGGCGCTCGCCTACCACGGCCGCGTCGGCTACACGGAGGCGATCGGCCGCGACATCGACCACGCCGAGCGGCTCGCCGCCATGGTGCGCGAGCGCCCTGGCCTGGAGCTGGTCGCGCACAGCCTCAGCATCGTCTGCCTGCGCTGCGTCCCGCCCGATCCCGTGTCCGAGGACGAACTGGACGCCTTTAACCAGCGCGTGCTGCGCGCCTTGCAGCTCGGCGGCGAGGCGTTCCTCTCGAGCACCGTGCTCGACGACCGCTTCGTGCTGCGCGCGTGCTTCGTCAACCCGCGCACGCGCGAGGAGGACCTGGCGCGGGTGATCGAGGCGATCGAGCGGGCAGCCGCCGCGGCGCTCAGTCCACCAGCGACGGGATAGCCGCGAGCGCCTTCTCGGCGTTCAAGCGCCCGTCGTAGGCGACCTTGCCCGCGAGGGCGGGCGGCTTGTCGACCTTGTGCCGGATCGCGTAGCGCAGATCGGAGTAGCTGGCGTCCGACTCCTGCTTCTTCAGCAGCGCCGCCACGCCGGCCACGTACGGGGACGCCATCGAGGTGCCGTCGAGCGTCTTGTAGCCGCCGCCGAGGTAGGTGGAGAGGATCTCGTCGCCGGGTGCGGCCACGTCGACCGCGGTCGAGCCGAAGTTCGAGAACGAGGCGAGGCCGTCGCCGGAGGTCGAGGCGGCGACGGTGAGGATGTTCGAGTCGGTGTAGGAGGCCGGATACACCGGCGACTTGTCGATGTTCTTCGAGTCGTTGCCGGCGGCGACGACCACGAGCGCCTTCTTCGACTTCGCGTAGTCGATCGCGTCCTTCAGCGCCGAGGACGAGGCGCTGCACTCGAACGAGCCGTTGACGATCTTGAAGCCCTGCTTGACCGCGTACTCGATGGCGGCGATCGCGGCCGAGGTGGTGCCCTTGCCGCGCGAGTTCATGAACTTGACCGCCAGCAGCTTGGTCGACCAGCAGACGCCGGCGATGCCGGTCCCGTTGTTGCCGCGCGCCCCCACGATCCCCGCGACGTGCGTGCCGTGCCCGTTGTCGTCCTGGCCCGAGCCCTTGCCGTTGATCGCGTTGAAGCCGTAGGTGTCGTCGACGTAGCCGTTCTTGTCGTCGTCCTTGCCGTTGTTCGGCTTGTCCGCGCTCTTGTAGACGTTGTCCTTCAGGTCCGGGTGATCGGTGTCGATGCCGGTGTCGACGATCGCGACCTTGGCGCAGCTCGTGCGCGTGCCCCAGGCGGTGGGAGCGTCGACGTCGTGGTCGGCCGGGGTGTCGACGAGCGCCCAGTCGCGCGGGTAGAAGGGATCGTTCGGCGTCTTGGTCGCGGAGGCGAACTGGAAGTAGTCCGGCTCCGCGTAGGCGACGCCGTCGGCTGTTGCGAGCCGCTTGCGCAACAATCTCAGCGCGAGGCCGCCGCGCGGCTTGATCAGCGTCAGCCGGCCGCCGCGCAGCCCGCCGCCGAAGCGCTTGGCGACGCGGCCGCCGAGCCGGTCGAGGATGCGTCCCTGATCGTGCGAGGACAGCTGCCGCTCGAAGCCCACGAGCAGCTGGCCCGAGGCGGCCGGCGGTGCCGCCTGCGCGGGCGCGGCGAGGGCGGCCAGCAGGCAGACGGCCACGATTGGGTAGACGAGCGCTCTCACGGGTAGCGGGCCGAAGGCATGGCCGACCCTAACGCACTCGACGTCGATCACCCGCGGGTGATGGCCTACTGGCTAGGGGCGATGAGGCGCGAACACGAGCGAGTGATGAACTACGAGCAGTTCCTCATCGTCGTCAGCCAGCATGCCCGTGCCGGATTCGGCCGCGCCGAGCTGGCGACCCGCGCCACCCTGGAGACCTTGGCCGAGCGGATCGCGGCCGGCGACGCCCGCGACCTCGCCGAGCGCCTGCCGCCGGAACCCGGACCCTTCATCGCGACCACCAGCCCCGCAGAGGCCTTCGACGCCGACGAGTTCGTGCGACGCGTCGCCGAGCGCGAGGACGTCGACGCCGAGACGGCCGAGTGGCATGTGCAGGCGGTCTTCGAGGCGGTCGCACGGGCGGTCGGCGAGGACGAGTACGAGGACTTCGTCGCGGAGCTCTCGAAGGACTACTGGCCGCTGTTGCCGCGCACGTCGCCGGTGGCGAGATCGACGACCTGATCGGGGCGGGCGGGCTAGCGACGGCTGCTAGTCGAGGGACAGGGGGTACCGAAACGTGTTGGTGCGCACAACGTCGCCCGCTTCCAGCTCGAGGAACAGTCGCTCGCCGGTCGCGGTGAGGACGGAGACCGCGACGTGCTGCTGGCCGTCGCTGAAGTACCCGACCATGCCGGGCGGCGGATCGTCCTGCGGCCCGGCGAGCGGGACGATCCGGAGCCACGTGCGCGCCTTGGCCGGGAAGTCGTCCAGCAGTGGCCAGGTGGTCTGGTGCCGCTCGTCGGCGATGCTGCCCGCGAGCGTCAACACGAGGGTGAGGCGCACGTTCTTGCGCTGGCCGTCGAGGTAGACGGCTCCGTCCTGGGTGAGGGGGATCGAGACGAGGTGCTTGCGCGGGGTTCGCTGTCGCTGGCCGCGGCGCTTGCGGGCCGGTAGGAACAGCCGGCAGTAGTCCCAGCCGGTCAGGTCGCCCGTCGACAGCACGCGCCCGTGCCGCGGCACGAACTCGTACTGGGTGCCACTGCCGATCTCGTCGCCGCCGAGCATGCGTACGTCGGGCAGGTCGGTGCAGGACACGAACACGCGCTTGCCTCGTATGCGACGGTGGAGACGGTCCGCCTCGGTGGTGAAGACCCACACGAGCGAGCCGCTGTCGTCGCGCACGAGCTTCACGCCCTTCGACTCGCCCACCGGCAGCTGCGGTGGCTGCTGCGCGGCCGCGCTCTGGGTGCCGGCTACGACGATCAGCAACGTGATCGCGGCGACGGCCAGCGAAGGTCCAGCGCGCAGAGACATGTCGCTCAACCTATCCCGATCAATCGGGTTCGTGCGCTGCTCGGTCGCCTAGCCCTCCTGGAACCCGTAGCGCCGCTGCAGCCGTCTCAGTGGCGCGGGCGCCCACCAGTTCCAGTCGCCGAGCAGGCGCATCAGCGCGGGTACGAGTAGCGCGCGCACGATCGTGGCGTCGATCAGCACGCCGGCGGCCATGCCGACCGCGATCTCCTTCATGAAGAACACCGGGCTGACGGCGAAGGCGAGGAACACCACGGCGATCATCAGCGCGGCGGCGCTGATCACACGGCCGGTACGGCCGATGCCGATCGCCACCGCGTCCTCGTTGGACTGTCCGAGGTCGTGCTGCTCCTTGATGCGCGCCATCACCAGCACCGCGTAGTCGGTGGCGAGACCGAAGATCACCGCGAACAGGAACACGAGGCTGGTCACCTCGACGGCTGCGGGGCCGGTGTAGTCGAAGAGGCCGTCGAGCCAGCCCTCCTGGAACGAGAGCACGACCACGCCGAGCGACGCCGCCAGCGTCAGCGCGTTCATCAGCAGCGCCTTGATCGGCAGCAGCACCGAGCCGGTGAGCATGAACAGCAACACCAGCGTGGTCGCTGCGACGAAGGTGACCACGAGCGGGATGTGCTCGACCAGGCTCTCCTTCTGGTCGACGAAGCGGGCGGTGTTGCCGGACACCATGATCTCGCCGGCTCCCGGCGGGCCGAGCGAGCGGATCGCCTCGACGGCCTCCTGGGTGCCGCCGTCGAGCGCGGGCCCCGTGGCGGCGAAGTTGGCGTAGGCGACGTTCTCGGAGGCGCGAGCGAACGGAGCTCCGCGCTCGATTCCGTCGATCGCGTCGATTCGGCGCCGCAGCTGGGCCAGCTGCCCGGGCGTGGCGTCGCCGCGCACGGTGACGGTGACCGCCTCGATGACGTCGCGCGGGTAGTGGCGCTCGACGTAGGTCGCCGCCTCGTACGAGGGCTGGCCCGGCGGTACGGCCTCGGCGCTCGGGCCGGTCAGGACGGTCCAGAGCAGCGGCGCCGAGGCGGCCAGCAGCAGCGCCGAGCTCGCCAGGGCGACCGTCAGCGGGCGGCGCATGACCGCTCGCGCGAGCCGGTACCAGCCGCCCGACTCGTCGGTCACGGCCGGGCCGCGACGGATCGAGAGCGCGTCGATGCGGGTGCCGAGCAGGGCGAGCAGCGCCGGCACGACGAACACGGCGATCAGCCCCGACAGGATCCCCACGGCTGCGCCGGCGGCCCCGAGCGAGTAGAGGAAGCGCTGGGGCAGGAACACGAGCGCGACCATCGCCGCGGCGACCGTGAAGCCGGAGAACAGCACCGTGCGGCCGGCGGTCATCACGGTTCTCGCGTGCGCCTCGCGGGTGGCGCCGCCGCGCTGGATCTCCTCTCGATAGCGGGAGACGAGCAGCAGCGCGTAGTCGACGGCGAGTCCGAGACTGAGCGCCGTGGTGATGTTGAGCGCGAACAGCGACGTGTCGACGAAGGCGGACATGATCCGCAGCACGAGGAACGTGCCCAGGATCGAGATCACGCCGATCAGCAGCGGGATCAGCGCCGCGATCACGCCACGGAAGACGAGCAGCAGCAGGATCGTGAGCGCGGGGAAGGCGATCAGCTCGGCGTTGGTGAGGTCCTTGCGCGTCTGGTCGTTGACGTCGTTGAAGCCGGGCGCGAAGCCGCCCATCGAGACGCTCAGCGTGTCCGAGGAGACGCGCCGCTTGGCGTCCTCGGCCGCGAAGCCGCCCTGCTCCTCGATGTCCTGCGTCGCGAGGTGCCCGGAGATGACCAGCGAGCGACCGTCCTCGGCGATCAGCGCCGCGGCGGCCGGACCCTTCGCCTCGAGCGGGTTGACGACGCGACCGACGTAGCGGGCGCCCGCCAGCTGGTCGCTGAGCCGGGCGACCTCTCGACGCAGCGCCGGGTCGCGGCGGTCGAGCTTGGCGCCGTCGGGGTCGCGGACGACGAGCACGATCCCGGGGTTGGCGTCGTAGCCGAGTTCGTCGTGCAGCAGCGCCGTGGCTCGCTCGCTCTCGGAGGCGCTGTCGGTGAAGCCGGCCGCCTGCAGGCGGTGCTCGACGTCATACCCGAGCGCGCCCGCCAGGACCATGAAGACGCCGGCCAGCGCCAGCACGAGTTTGGGCCGGCGCCAGGTGAGGTTGGCTATGCGCTCGAGCAAGGCCGCGTGAAGCTAGCACAGTAAGTAGCTTCACGAAACGGACACTGTCCGACCTCCCCGCCCGTCCATCCGCCCTGCCGCCTAGATTTACCTGCTCACACCAACAAATCGGCCCCGGCGCGGGTGCAACCGCCCGGGGCCCGGCACAGGAAGGGACACTTCCCATGCATCGCAACCCTAACCCGGCGCCCTGCGCCGGCACCGCCGAGGACAGCTTCGACGAGGCGCTCCTCGGCCTTCTCGTCCATGACCACCCGGGCCTCTGGTCGATCGGCGAGCTCTGTCGCTCGTTGACCTCCAGCGCCCAGACCGCCGCCAGCGGCGAGATCGAGACCTGCGACACCGAGGACGCCATCGAGCGCCTCCACGCCGCCGGCCTCATCCACCGCATCGGCACCTACGTCTTCGCCACCCGCGCCGCGCCGCTAGTGCGACGGAGAATCATTCTCATTACGATGCGGCCGCATGCCGAGCCTGCCTCGCCTCTACACGCTGCTGGTCGTCGTGCTGGCGCTTGCGACCGTGCTCGGGCTGGCGCTGCTGTGGCCGGGTTCGGTGCGTCAGAACGTCGATGCCGGCCTGTTGGCCGACAGCGACCGCGGCAAGGTGGAGCGGGTGAGCGAGTTCGCTTGTGCGGGGGTGACCGGCGACACCTGCCGCCGCGTGGCGGTGAAGCTCGAGACGGGGCCCGACGCGGGCACGACGGTGAAGGTCCCGCTCGACGTGCAGGGCCTCGATCCCGACGTGAGCGTCGGCGATCAGGTACGCGTGGTCGAGAACGCGGTGCCGCCGGGACAGGAGCCCGGGGGCGAGCTCGACAGCGTGCTGGAGCTCCAGCACGCGACCGTCTATTCGATCGTCGACTTCGAGCGTCGTGGCCCGATGCTGTTCTTGGCGCTGCTGTTCGCCGCGGCGGTGCTGGCGTTCGGCCGGCTGCGCGGGGCGCTGTCGCTGGTCGGGCTGGCGCTCAGCCTCGTGATCGTGCTGGTGTTCGTGGTGCCGGCGATCCTCGACGGCAGCTCGCCGCTGTTGGTCGCGCTCGTCGGCCTCGTTCGCGGTGATGCTGTCCACGATCGCGCTCGCCCACGGCCTCGGGCCGAAGAGCATCGCGGCGATCCTCGGCACGGCCGGCAGCCTGCTGCTGACGGTCGGCCTGGCGGTGCTGTTCACCGACCTCACCCACCTCACCGGACTCTCGAGCGAGGAGGCGGCGATCCTGCAGCTCAACGGCGAGCAGGTCAACTTCCAGGGCCTGCTGCTGGCCGGGATGGTGATCGGCGCGCTTGGGGTGCTCGACGACGTCACGATCAGCCAGTCCTCGACGGTGATGGCGTTGCGCGGCGCGAACCCGGCGCTGCGCTTCGGCCAGTTGTTCGGGCTGGCGATGCGCGTCGGCCGCGACCACGTCAGCGCCACCGTCAACACGCTCGTGCTCGCCTACGTCGGCGCCTCGCTGCCGCTGTTGCTGTTGTTCAGCACCGGCGAGCTCGGCGTCTTCGACGTGCTCAACCTGGAGCTGGTCGCCAAGGAGATCGTCGCGACGCTCGTCGGCTCGATCGGCTTGATCGCCGCCGTGCCGATCACCACCGCGCTCGCGGTGGCGCTGTCAGGCTCGCTGCCCGCCGAGCGACTTACGATCGAGGCCGCGCACGGCCACGCCCACTGAGGCGTTCAGTTTCAGGGTTCTGGGCAGTCGATGGCGCCGCCGCCCAGCCTTTGGCGATCGTGGCGGTGTTGGCGGCGATCGAGTCGCGGAAGGTGGCTCCACTGGAGCCCTCGGGTCCTAACCAGCACCGCAATCATCGGGAGGTCTTGACGCTCTTCCCGAGAAAGATCAGGAGTCGTAAAGTGTCGACGGCTTCCTGCCGAGAGGACTCAAATGGCTGACACCGAGAAATGGCTGCCTGCTCGCATGATCCCGACAGCGGGGATTCGGGGTCAGGACGAGCAGGAGGGCCGTGCGACTTCGGCATTGCTCGCCGTGATGTCTGCAGTACCTGAATTCGCCCGGGCAGTACTCGCGCACATGCATGCCCCGAAGGGAAAGGTCGCTGCGTTCTGCGAAGTGCCGCTGAAGGGCGATGACGGACGAGCTCAGCGGCCCGACGGCGCGATCGTCATCGAGCGTGGCAAGACCAACTGGTCATGTCTGGTCGAAGTGAAGACAGGTAAGAAAGAACTGAAGACCGACCAGATGGCCGGCTACATAGACCTTGCGCGCACGTACGGCTTCGACGGTGTTCTGTCCATCTCGAATCAGCTGACGAGCAGGCCCGACGAGCTGCCATACGCGGTGGATCGGCGCAAGGTCGGCAAGTTGACCATCCGCCATCTGGCTTGGTGGCAGGTGCTCACCGAGGCCGTGATGCAGCACGAGCATCGTGGCGTGTCGGATCCAGATCAGCAGTGGATTCTCGGAGAGCTCATCGCCTATCTGACGCATGAGCGCTCGGGTGCCAACGGTTTCTCGGACATGGGGCCCGAATGGGTCGGAGTCCGCGATGCTGTGTTAGCTGGCATCCTCAAGCCGCAGGACGAGGGTGCTCTTTTGGTAGCCGAGCGTTGGAATCAGTTCGCTCGCTACCTCTGCCTGAGTCTCAGCCAGGCCCTGGGGCACGACGTCAAGATCCAAGGGTCCACGGACTCTCAGGCCACCGCCAAGCAGCTCTGCAAAGAGGGCGTGCTCCGCACGAGCGTGAGGGTTCCGGATGCGGTCGGGCCGCTCGTAGTCCTGGCAGACCTGCGCGCAAGTCGCTTCGACACCAGCGTGATGCTCGACGCTCCGAAGGACAGGCAGCGTGCCACCGCGTCGGTCAATTGGTTGCTCAAGCAGCTCGACGCGGCCACCTCGTCGCAAGTCGTCGAGGTCGCGTTCGTAAATGCCAAGGAGACTGTCGCCAAGCCGCTCGGCGAAGTCGGAGGCCCCGAGGACCTCTTGTCGCTGACCGATCCGAAGCGCATGCCGCGCCGTTTCACCGTGACGGTTAGTCGGAAGATGGGATCTCGCCGGGCTGGAGGTCGAGGATTCGTCGCAGAGGCGGAGACGCAAATCGTGGACTTCTATGGCCAAGTCGTGCAAGGTCTGAAGCCATGGAGGCCGTCGGCTCCGAGGTTGCCGACGAGAGTCGCGGAGCACGACAGCGAGCCTGTCTCACCTGAGCGACCGCTAGAGCACGCAGCCGCAGCGAAGGTGACGGAGTCGGACGATGCCTTCCATGCCGTCTTCCCTCCAGATCTGACGCAACGCTCTTAAGCGACACGCTGATCCCGTGGGCGAGCCGAGCGATCGCACCGAGCGTCGATCGACTCGGCTACGGCAGGACGGACTCGGCTACGGCAGGACGCGGAGCGCGGCGAGCGGCGCGTACAGCAGCCGGTCGAGGATCGGCTCGAGGGGCTTGTCGATCATCTCGACGATCACGAGGTCGTCCTCGAGCAGATCGGTCACGCCGCCCCTCGTTCCGACTGGCGCGTCGTCCAGCGGCTCGACCACCTCTACGAGGTCGCCAACAGCGATCTCACCTACTGCTGCCATGTCCCTCATCGTAGGTTGGGGATGCTGGGGCGTCCATCCTCTAGCCGGAGGTCGTCCCCCCTCCCGCCAGCTCGGCGATCTGCCGCTGCCCGTCGGGCAGGGCATCGGCTGCGCGGCGGCCGAGCACGCGCGCCCAGAATCCCGCCAGCGGACCGTGGAGGTAGATCGTGTTCGTGAGGCGCGTGCCCCCGTCGGGTAGGGGCTCGAGCAGGTGGCGGTGGCCCATGCGCGCGAGCGGCAGGCGGGCTTCGTCGGTGAAGAGGCGGCCGGTGTCGAACTCGATCACGCGGAACTTCATGCGTGCGCCGGTGCGGAAGCGGATGCGCGCGACGGCTCCGAGGGCGAGCGGTTCGTCGAGACGGGCGGAGGCGATCTCGGGGTTCCACTGCGGCCAGGCGTCGGCGTCCGCGTAGGCGCGGTCCCAGATCGCCTGCGGCGGGACGTCGGTCTCGAACTGGCTGGTCGTGCTCCATTCACCCATCGCGATACAGCCCCCGTTGGAAGAGGTCGACGTTGGCCTGTGCCCAGGCGTCGAGCACCGGCGGTTGGTGCAGCGGCGCTCCGAGCAGCTCTTCGAGCGTGCGCCGGAAGGTGAGCGGCGCCCAGATCAGGAGGAAGTGCTGCAGCGTCGACCACCAGAGGTCGGCGTCTGCGCGCACGGCGCCCGCGTCGCGCAGGCGCGCGAGCTCCCGCTCGCCGGTGGCGAGGAATCCAGCGAGGAACAACCCCCCGGCGCCGCCGCCCTCGGCCAGCCGTCGCCCGATGAAGTCGCAGACCTCCGGATGCTCGGTCATCACCGCCTGGGTCTGCTCGCTGCGCCGGCGCAGCAGCTCCGGCGGCGAGAGGTTCGGCGGGGTGTCGGCGTAGGCGGCCGCGAACACCTCGATCGCCTCTCGGTCGACGTGGTCGAGCAGCGCCTCGCGGCTGCCGAAGTGGTGGTTGACGAGCGCCGGCGAGACCTTGGCCGTCTCCGCGATGGCCCTCAGCGACGCGGCTGCGATCCCACGTTCTGCGACCACGCGCATGGTCGCGAGGGCGATGGCGTCATGGGCGGAAGGGCGCACGGAGAGATACTGTACATATGTTCAGCCGCTGCAGGCGCCGCGATCGGCGGGAGTCGGGCGATGGGGACGCGCGGGAGCGCCCCCATCGCGTGAGCGGCGGCTATGAGACGGTGAACGTTCTGTCGAGCACGATGGTGGTGGTCAGCGAGGCAGGGGAGAGCGCCCCCGGGCAATTGCTGGTGAAGGCGATTCCGGTCAGAGCTCCGGTGATTCTGTTGCCCGTGAGTGTGCCGGTGCCACCTGGATTCTGCGGGCCTCTCAAAGTGACGCTGCAGGAACCGAGAGGGGAGCTGACGGACATCGAGCAGGCAAAGTCGCTGTCGATGCTGACCACGCCTGACGCGCTGGTGGGAGGAGTTGAGCTCGTCGATCTGATTGTTATTCCACCGCTGCAGGAGATCGCGGCAGGGAAGGTTCCCAATGGATGTCTGGCTCTGCAGTTGTCGAATCTCGTCAGTCTCAATGAAGCGGACATACCGTCGGCGGAGACTCTGCCGCTTCCGTCGACTCTTTGACAGGACGTGGAATTGCCGGCAGCGTCGGTGATGACGCTGTCGGTGGAGCTGCCGCTGACTGCAACCCCAACGGGTGTGACTCTGGCGTGAGCGGGCGCGGCGATCGATAGCGTGAGAGCGATCGCGGCGGCCGTGAGCGCGCCAAGGCACGCGGTCCAGCTCCTGGCTTGACGGCTGATGCGTGGGGACAGGTGATTCATCGTTTCTCCTCAGGTCAGTTTGATCACAAACAGGCGTCTAATGCAGTAGGCAAGCCACTAAGGCCAATTTCATATGCGCAACGCATACCCCCTTTCTCTTGCTGCCCCGCACTTGACCTAATACATGGTCAGCTTGCTCTAAGCATTGAGGATGCACAATCGGGTGGTTACCCTAATTCACACCCTAATCCGGTGGAGCGAACATGCGAAGTGCACCGGCAAGCCGAGGAGAAGGCCGCCGACGTATTCGAAGACTGTTCGACTATGGCTACCGCTCGACGGCGGGAGCAAACGCGTTCCGGCGGCTCATCGCCCAGGCGAACGTGCCGCCGGTGAAGAGCATGAACGAGCTGTAGACGGCGGCCGGGATCGAGACCTCGGGCGCGAGCGTCGCGCCGACGGCGATCGCGAGCGCAGCGTTGTGGATGCCGAGCTCGAGCGCGATCGCGGTCGACTGGCGGTTGTCGAGGCGGGCGAGCTTCGAGACGGCGAAGCTGATCGTCATCGCGGCGACGTTGAGGCAGAACGCGGCGGCGAAGAGGTCGGTCGCGCTCTCGAGCACCCGGTCGTGCTCGCTGACGATCGCTCCCAGCACCACGAGCACGAACAGCGTCAGCGACGCGGCCCGCGCGCGCGGGTAGATCCGCTCGACCCACTCGGTCCGGCGCCGGCGCAGCGTCATGCCGATCGCCACCGGGATGATCGTGATCGCGAACACGAGCGCGACCACTCCCGGCATGCTCACGGCGCCGAGGTCGCCGGCGCCGAAGTGGTCGGTCGAGAGGCTCAGGAACAGCGGCACGGTGATCACCGCCGCGACGCTGCTGATGGCCGTCATCGTCACCGACAGCGCCGTGTCGCCGCGCGCCAGGTGCGTGAGCATGTTGGCCATCATCCCGCCGGGCGACGCCCCGAGCAGCACGAGCCCCACGGCCAGCTCCGGCTCGAGCGAGAACAGCTCCGCCATCGCGAACGCCAGCAGCGGCGACAGCAGCGACAGGTTCACCATCCCGATCGCCACGCCTCGTGGCGCGACCAGCACGCGCCGGAAGTCCGCCGGCGTGAGCGCCAGACCGAGGCTGCACATGATCGTCGCGATCGCGATCGGCAGCAGCACCTCGGCCAGGAGTGGCGTGTCCATTCCCGTTCGAACCTAGTCCGAGCAGGCGCCCGGCGCGCCGCTCAAGCCACCGCTTGCGCCAGCGCACGGCCGGCGGTGCGGCCGGAGAACAGGCAGCCGCCGAGGAAGGTGCCCTCCAGCGAGCGGTAGCCGTGCATGCCGCCACCGCCGAAGCCCGCGACCTCCCCGGCCGCGTACAGCCCCGGCAGCGGCTCGCCGCTCGGCTGCAGCACGCGGGCGTCGAGATCGGTCTGCAGGCCGCCGAGCGACTTGCGCGTGAGGATCGAGAGGCGCACCGCGATCAGCGGCCCCGACTTGGGGTCGAGGATGCGGTGCGGCGCCGCGACACGGGTGACCTTGTCGGCCCAGTAGGCGCGCGCGCCGTGGATGGCGGTCACCTGGCCGTCCTTCGCGTACGCATTCTCGATCTCACGGTCGCGCGCGACGATCTGCCTCTCCAAGTCGGCCAGGTCGATCAGCGGCTCGCCGCCGAGCTCGTTCATGCGTCGCACCAGCTCCCCCAGCGACCGCTCGACGATGAAGTCCCGGCCGTTGTCCATGAACGCCTGCACCGGGCTCGGCGGTCCGCTGCCGAGGCGCTCCTTCAACACGGCGCGCCAGCTCTTGGAGGTGGTGTCCGGGTTCTGCTCGGAGCCCGAGAGCGCGAACTCCTTCTCGATGATCTTCTGCGTCAGGACGAACCAGGTGTAGTCGTAGCCGGTCTGCTGGATGTGGTCGAGCGTGCCGAGCGTGTCGAAGCCCGGGTAGAGCGGGCCGGGCAGGCGCCGCCCGCGCGCGTCGAACCACAGCGACGAGGGGCCGGGGATGATCCGGATCGCGTGCTTGGGCCAGATCGGGCTCCAGTTGTGGATGCCCTCGACGTAGTGCCACATGCGATCGCCGTTGATCTCGCTGGCTCCGGCCTCGCGCGCGATGGCGAGCATGCGGCCGTCGACGTGCGCGGGCACGCCGGAGAGCATCCGCCGCGGCGGCGTCCCCAGCCGTTCGGGCCACTGCTCGCGCACGAGCTCGTGGTTGCCGCCGATGCCGCCCGTGGTGACCAGCACCGCCTGGGCACGCAGGTCGAAGCCGCCGAGCTCGTTGCGGTTGGACTCCTCGCCGCGGCCGGTCGCGCTCGCCTCGAGCAGCGCCCCGCGCACGCCGTCGATCGTGCCGTCGCTGCGCGTGAGCTCGTCGACGCGGTGGCGGAAGCGCAGCTGCACCAGCCCGCGCTCGACGGCGGCCCGCACCCGTCGCTCGAACGGCGCCACCACGCCGGGGCCGGTGCCCCAGGTGATGTGGAAGCGCGGCACCGAGTTGCCGTGGCCGTCGGCGTGGTAGCCGCCGCGCTCGGGCCAGCCGGGGTTCGGCAGCCAGCGCATGCCCTGGGCGTGCAGCCACGGTCGCTTCTCGCCGGCGCAGAAGCCGACGTACGCCTCGGCCCACTTGCGCGGCCACTCGTCCTCGGGGCGGTCGAAGGCGGCGGTGCCGAGCCAGTCCTGCAGCGCCAGTTCGTACGAGTCCTTGATGCGCAGCCGCCGCTGCTCGGGACTGTCCACGAACATCAGCCCGCCGAGCGACCAGAACGCCTGGCCGCCGAAGCAGGATTCGTTCTCCTGGTCGAGCAGCAGCACCTTGCGGCCGGCGTCGGCGAGCTCCGCGGTCGCCACCAAGCCGGCAAGCCCAGCACCCACGACGATCACGTCCGCGTCCATGGCAGCCAGCCTAGGCCGCGGGAGTGGCCGAGACGATGGCTCGGCGCCCACACCAGCAGCACGACGAGTGTGCACGCTGCACAGGGTGGGCGAGGCCGCTCGAGCGGAGCGCGCACAGCGCAGCCGCCTGCTGGTCGAGCGCAGGCCGATCAGCGCAGCGGGCGCGCAGTGGCGGCGAGCCAGACCAGCCCGCGATCGCGCGGGTCGTCGAGGTCGAGACCCGTGAGCTCCTCGATGCGCGCGATCCGCTGCAGCAGCGTGTTGCGGTGCACCGGCAGCGCCGCCGCGGTGGCGCCGCGCTCGAAGCCGTGCTCGGCGAGCAGCTCCAGCGTTTGGACCAAGTCGGGTCGCCCGGCGGCGACGAGCGGCTCGAACACGCGCTCGGCGAGCCGCCGCGCCAGCCGCGGCGAGCGCGCGAGCAGCAATTCGGGCAGGCGCACATCGGGATCGACGCGTCCGCGCTCGCCCGCGGTCACCGCGAGCGCAGCGGCTCTGCGCAGGTCGGCGAGCGCCTCCTCCAGCTCCGCGGGCGGCAGGGGCCCCTGCTCGCACAGCACGCCGCTCGCCCCGACGTCCACCGGCGCGTGTGCGACACCGACCACGCGCCGTCCTTCCGAGGCCGCCAGCGCGCCGCGCTCGCGCAGCTCGGCCGCCAGCTGCAGATGGCCGGCGGCGGTGGGGTTCGCGGCCAGGACGGCGACCAGCGGCCGGTAGGCGTTCGCGAGTCGAAAGCCGAGCGCGTCCGCCAGTTGTCCGTCGCCCGCGCCGCTGACGATCTGCTCGAACAGCCGGCGCGCGCGGCGCTCCTCGGTGGAGACGAGCGCGTCGCGCTCCTCGGCGTAGGCCTGCTCGAAGACATGGGAGACGATCTCGAGCCACTCGAGCACCACGTCGAAGGCGCCGCCGAGCGCAGCGCGCTCGCGCTCGTCGGCCGACTCGAGCACCGCCTCCCAGCCGGCTCGCAGCGCTCGCCGGTAGACGGCGAGGCCCTCCTCGGGCGGTCGTCCCTCAGCCGCCCGCGCGGCGATCAGCTGTCGCAGCCGCTCGAGCTCCTCGGGCCGCGGTGCGCCGCCCTCGACGGCCCAGCGCAGGAACGTCTCGAGGTTCCAGCGGATGCCCGCCGGCCCGCGGTCGGTCAGCTGCGCCTGTCCGTCGACGAAGCCCTGGTACTCGGGCATGTCCTCGATCGCACGCTGGACGCGCGCGGCGTACTCGTCCAGGTCGATGCGGGCGACCAGCCCCCGCAGCGCCTCGCGGCTCGCGTCGTCGATCGGCACGAGCCGGATGATCGCTCAGCGCGGCGGCAGGGGTGCGTAGCGGTGGTGCAGGTCGAGCGCGTTGCCGTCGGGATCGCTGAAGAAGGTCTGGTGGCAGACGCCGCTGTCGATGATCTCGCCGCGGAACTCGACGCCCTTCGACTCGAGCTCGGCGCGGGCGGCCGCGACGTCGTCGACGCGCAGTGCGATCGGGACCGTGTTGGGCGAGAACTCGATGCCGATCATCTCGCAGGCGATCAGGGCGATCGTGACCGTGCCGGTCTCGAACTCCGCGCCCATCGCCTCCTGCCCGGGTTGCTGCCAGACGGCCGAGCGCTCGAGCCCCAGCACGTCGCCGTAGAAGGCCATCGCGGCGTCGAGGTCGGTGGTCGGCACCGACACGAAGTCGACGCCGCGGACGAGGGTGGTCGCGGTGCTCATGGGGACAGCATTAGCACCTGATCGCCGTACGCAGTTCCTGCGCACGGCGAGGGGACCAACTTCGGCTGGGCGGGTCCGAGCGGGGTTAGGGTCGCGCTAGCCATGTCCCGCTCGCGCCTGCTCTCGCTGCTGTGCGCCGCCGCGGTCTCCCTGGGGCTCGCCGCCTGTGGCGACGACGGAGACGACCGCGCGGGCGCGACGACCACCACCAAGGGCCCGCTCAGCGGCAAGGCCCTCGCGGCCGCCGCCGACGCGGCCTGCACCGCGCACGACGCCCCGGAGCCGGCGACCAGCGACATCGTGCCGTTCGACCGCTTCGTCGAGCTGAAGGCGCCCTACGCGGGCGACGAGCGTCGGGCGAGAGCGGCGGCGACCGCCCTCAAGCGCATCGACGCGGCCTCGGTCGAGCGTCAGGATCTGAAGAACCTCGCCGACGTGATCCGCGTGATCGCGGTCTTCGACGAGGTCGCCGGGGATGCCGGAAACGTCGTCGAGTTCGGCGCCGTCGCCCCGCGCGTCGTCAACTCGTACAAGGTGGCGTTCAAGTACGCCGACGCGATTGGCGCGAAGGCCTGCCCGCCGCTGCCGGAGAGCGGCGCCTACGTGGCCGCCGTCAAGCAGGCGCGCGAGGAGGGCAGGCCGGCTCCGCCGCTGCCGAAGGGGGACGCCGCTCCGGATGGGGAATCGGCGCCGGTCGAGAACGCCACCACCGTGCTCGGCAGCTGGCGCGGCAAGGTCACCCAGTACGGCCCCGGCGAGCAGCGCGCCCGCTACGTGGTCGAGCTGGACGTCGCCTCGATCATCCCGGGCGAGGACGGCGGCCGTTCGAGCTACCCGCGCTACGACTGCGACGGCGCGCTGCGCACCTCCAGCGGCAGCCGTGACGAGACGGTCGCGGTCTTCCGCGAGGAGATCGTGCGCGGCAAGAAGCGCTGCTACGGCAATCAGGTAGCCACGGTGCGGGTGCAGCTCAGCGGTTCCGGCGACCGCCTGGCCTGGCGCTGGCGAGGGCGCTCGACCAAGGGCACGCCGATCGAGGCGCTCGGCACGCTGCGTCGCCGCTAGTCGTCTCTGCTTGGCGGCGTGGAAGACTGCCGCCGATGCAAGACCCGACGACCGAGATCGCCGACACCGCGCTCGGCCCCGTCCAGTACGCCACGCTCGGCGAGGGAGCGCCGGTGCTGGTGGTCCACGGCAGCCCCGGCGGCTGGGACCAGGGCGTGGCGATGGGACGCTTCCTCGCCGCGGCCGACCTGAAGCTGATCGCGCCCTCGCGGCCCGGCTACCTCGGCACGGAGTTCGGCGACCGGCGGTCGATCGATGCGCAGGCGGACCTGCACGCCGCGCTGCTCGACGCGCTCGGCGTCGATCGCGTCGGCGTGCTCTGCTGGTCGGGCGGCGGGCCGTCGAGCTACCGGCTCGCGGTGCGCCATACCGAGCGCGTCTCCGCGCTCGTGGCGCTCGACGCAGTCAGCAAGGCGATCCAACGGCCGCAGGAGCACCTCGCGGACCGGCTGATGTTCACCACCCGCACCGGCAACTGGCTGTTGCGCGCGCTGGCGACCCACGCGCCCGAGCGCCTGATCTCGGCGACGCTGGAGGCGGAGGGCGGGTTGACCGAGGACGAGCTCGAGCAGCGCACGCGCGAGGTGTTCGCCGACGAGACCAAGCGTCGCTTCGTGCTCGAGCTCGACGCGACCGTCACCCAGCGCGACGACCGCAGGCCCGGGCTCGACAACGACTGGGAGCAGTTCGCGGCGATCGAGTCGCTCGAGCTGGAGCGGATCGCGGCACCCTGCCTGATCGTGCAGGGCAGCGCCGACACCGACGTCACGCCGGACTTCAGCGAGTTCGCGGCGGCGACGATCCCGGGCGCGGAGCAGCTCGTGCTCGACGGCGGCACGCACCTCGCCTTCTACACGCACCCCGACGCCGAGGCGACGCAGGCGCGAGCGCTGACGCTGCTGGGCTGAGCGCGTTCGGGAGGCCGGCGCGCGCTAGCCGGCGGCCGACTGCTCGAGCCGCTCCAGCGGGGACGCCTCCCCACGCGCGCGGCGCCGCGCGCCGGACGCCTGCTCGGCGATGATCACGGCGATCAGGATCGCCACCACCAGCGCGGCGACCACCAGCGCCGAGACGAACGAGCCGACGGCGGCGACCGCCAGGCAGGCGGCCGCTCCCCCGATCCGCTTCCAGCTCAGCGAGCCGGCCATGCGCAGCCGGAACAGCGCGTGGGCGATCAGGTAGATGGCCGGCCCGGCGACCACCACCCACAGCTCGGCGCTCGGCAGCTCCTCGGTCGGGTGGGCGATCACGAGCTCGTCCCCGGCTGCCGAGACGATCACGCCGGCGACCATCAGCAGGTGCAGATACGTGTAGCCGTCGCGGGCGAGCCGCACGCGGTCCTGCGCCAGCGTCAGCCGCCGCTCGGCGATGCGCGCGACGTAGTCGAAGTACAGCCACCAGAGCGCGGCCGAGCCGAGGAAGGCGAGCACGAACGCGGTGACGATCTCGACGTCGAGATCGAGCTCGCTCGTCGTCGCCCCCGTGACCACGATCGACTCTCCCAGCGCGATGATCACGAACAGCTGGAAGCGCTCGGCGAAGTGGGCCGGCTGCACCTGCCAGGTGGCGCCGTCCGCGGGTGGCCAGCCGGGCAGCCAGTAGAGCGTCAGCGGGGCGCCGTAGTCGATCGCGAGCGCGACGATCCAGAGCAGCGTGCGCGTCTCGCCGTCCGCGAGGCCGCCGGCGATCCAGAACGCGCCGGCGATCACGAACCAGATCAGGATGCGCGCGGCCCGTGCGCGCTCGGCGCTGCCCGGCCCGGCCGCGACGAAGGTCAGGAACAGGTGCCGACCGACCTGGATCGCGACGTACGAGCCGGCGAACAGCAGCGCCCGCTCGCCGAACGCGTCCGGGATCGCGACGGCCATCAGCAGGCTCGCGAGCATCAGCGCGATCAGCAGCAGCCGCACGACCGGCGAATCCGGGTCGAGCTCGTTCGTGACCCAGGTCGTGTAGTTCCAGGCCCACCACACGACCAGCAGGATCAGCGCCGATTGGCCGACGCCCTCCCAGGTCAGGTGGTCGAGCAGCAGGTGCGAGATCTGCGTGATCGCGAACACGAACACGAGGTCGTAGAAGAGCTCGAGCGAGGTGGCGCGCTGCTCCTCGCTGCCGTCGGTGGGACGCCGGAAGCGCGTCATCGGCGCTGACCTTACAGTCACCCCATGACCGCCGTGAGTCCGGAGATCGCGCCCGCCGACCCGGACCACCCGCATGCTCGCCACTGTCTGCGCGAGTACGCCGCGGAGCTGAACCGGCGCTTTGCGCAGGGCTTCGATCCCGTCCAGAGCATCTCCGCCGCGGCTCCGGAACTGCGGCCCCCCGCCGGTCTGCTGCTCGTGGCCACGCTGGACGGCGAGCCGGTCGGCTGCGGCGCGCTGAAGTTCCACGACGGCGCGCCGACCGAGCTCAAGCGCATGTGGGTCGCCGAGAGCGCCCGCGGACTCGGCGTCGGGCGAGGGCTGCTGGCCGAGCTCGAGGCCCGCGCTGCCGCCAGCTCGAGCTCGATCGTGCGCCTCGAGACCAACGCGTCGTTGACCGAGGCGATCGCGCTCTACCGCTCGGCCGGCTACGAAGAGGTCGCGCCGTTCAACGACGAGCACTACGCCGACCACTGGTTCGAGAAGGACCTCGGCCGCGAGAACGTCAGGCCAAGGCGCCCGTGATGCGCGTGACGGTCGCGCCGGCCGACCCAGATGCCGCCCCGCTCGTCCTGCGTCACGTGCACGCGCCCGCTGCGCCCCAGGGCCGTCCCCTGACAGGCGACGTACGGCGCGGTCAGGCGGCCGTTGCCCACGAGCCACTCCGCCACCGACGCGTTGAGGCTGCCGGTGACCGGGTCCTCGACCAGCGCGCCGTCCTTCGGGAAGAAGGCGCGCACCTCGATCGCGCCTGGACCGCCCGGCTCGTGCAACCCGATCAGGCCGACGTCGAGGTCGACGAAGCCGGGGCGCACCTCCAGCACGCGCGCGGCCGACTCGAGCAGCAGCCCGATCCAGGGCGGCCCGTTGACGACCCAGCTCGCGTCGACGATCTCGTCCCGCGCGAGCCCGAACGCGTCCGCGATCGCCTGCAGTGTCGCCTCCTCGACCGGACCCGAGCGCGTCACCGGCGGCGAGGCGAAGGCCAGCCCGTCAGGCGTCGAGCGCACCTCGACGAGGCCCACGCCGCACTCCTGCACCACGCGCTCGGGCGGCGGCCCGTCCCCGGCGGCCTCCAGCCAGGCGTGGCAGGTGCCGAGCGTCGGATGGCCGGCGAACGGCAGCTCGACCGTCGGCGTGAAGATCCGCACCCGGTAGTCCGCCTCCGGCACCGTCGGGGCCAGCACGAAGGTCGTCTCGGACAGGTTGGTCCAGTTGGCGATCCGCTGCATCTGCTCGGCGTCGAGGCCGTCGCCGTCGAGCACGACCGCGACCGGGTTGCCGCCGAACGGCTGGTCGGAGAACACGTCGACCTGGGCGAAACGACGTTCCATCGCCTCGAGCATGACGTACGTACTTCATGCGTAGGGCGTTTGCGCATCCGCGCGACCCGGGCGAGGATGGCCGGCGTGTCCACTGCGATCTCCTCCCATGGCCGGCTCGCCGGCGTCCTGCTCGTCCTCGCCGCCGCCCTGACGCTGCCCGCCGCCGCCTCCGGTCAGGCCGTCACCTTCGGCAGCCCGCTGACCGCGGCGCCGACCGTGAACTTCGGCTGCGAGACGATGCCGACGCCGATCCCCGACGCATCCGGCAACTACGCGCTCGTGGGCTCGGGCGTGCCGGACTGCACCTGGCGCCAGGCGGGCGTCTTCGCCCCGCAGCCCGGCGACCCTCGCTTCAGCTCCGTGCCGGGCGACGGCCGGATCACGCGCGTCGAGGTGCGCGCCGGACCGAACCCGGCGCCGCTGCGCTTCGTGGTCTTCAGCCAGCTCGGCAACGTCGGCGGCACCGAGAACAGCCAGTGCTGCTTCTTCGTCAGCGAGACGCAGCCGGTGGCGTTGCAGCCCAACGTCATCAACACGTTCGCGGTCAACATCCCGGTCGAGCGCAACACGCTGAAGGGCATCCGCCGCTTCGACCTGATGGGCATCAGCGCGGCCTCCGGCACCGGCACGCTGCCGCTGGCGCAGGTCGGGCCGATCAACACCTTCGCGCTCACGACCCCCGGGTCGGTGAACGCGGGCTTCTGGTACCCGCGGCTGAGCGCCAACGGCCAGGACGTCGGCGGGGGGCGCCGCGAGACCGGCCTCCCCGGCATCGAGGTGCTCGTCCGCTGGACCTGGGAGCCGGGCGCCGCTCCCGGTGGAGGGGGAGGCGGCGGCGGTGGCGGCGGAGTGACGCCGCTCACGCCCGGCGCCGTGCTGGGCGGCAGCAGCGGGCAGGTCCGGCGCGGCAACGCCCTGATCCCGCTGCTCTGCAATGGCGACGCGGTCTGCGCCGGCCGCCTGCAGCTGCTCGCGGCCCGCGCCGGCGCGGCGGGCAAGAAGAAGGCGAAGCGACCGACCAGCTACGGCAGCGCCCGCTACTCGATCCCGGCCGGCGGCAAGGCGAGCGTCAAGGTCAAGCTCAACCGCGCGGGCAAGAAGAAGCTGAAGGGCAAGCAGAGCCTGCGCGTGCGGGTGAAGCTGATGCCCAAGGGCGGCAGCGCCGTCACCACGCGCGTGAAGCTGAAGCGCTAGCGCGCGAACGCGCGCGCCGGCGACGCCTCGGCAGCTGCTCGGCTACGCCGGGACGGCGACTTCGACCGGCGTCGCCGGCAGCGGCACCTCCGCCGGTTCCGGCAGCGCCAGCGGCTCGCTGCCGCGCAGGCGATCACCCTGGCAGACGACGTAGCAGTACTCCACGATGCGCCGCTCCGCCGCGGCGTCGCAGCCCGCGATGCGACAGCCGATCAGCCAGCCCTCGCCGGCGGGCCGGCACGACTGCACCTCGACCGCGAGCAGCACCGGCTCGACCGCTCCGTCGATGCCGGGCAGCTGCACGGTCGCCGAGGCGGTGGCCCCCGGCGCGAGCCGCACGGGCAGCTCCAGCCCGAGCCCGGAGGGGCTGAGGTCGCGGGCGCGCCCGATCACGGTCTTGCCGTCGGCGGTCGTGGCGGCGGCGCCGGCGTCGAGCGGCATGCGGTACTCCGAGCGCCGCTGCCGACGACGGCCCACCATCACGAGCGTGCGCACGACGCGCCGCAGCTCGAGCAGCCCGAGTGCCGGGATCACCCAGATGGCGATCCCATGGATGTCGGGCAGCACGCCGTAGCCGGCCTCGTCGAGCACCCGCGCGATCACGCCGCCGCCGAGCAGCAGGGCGAGCGCGCAGACCCATGGCAGCTGGCGCAGCGCCTGCGGCCCGCCGAGGTCGATGCCCTCCTTCGGGGTCACCTTGAAGGTGGTGCGACCCGGTCGCACGACGCAGCGCAGCGCGCGCGTGAAGATCTCCGCGGTGCAGAGTTCGAAGTGGGTCGTGTCGGCGACGCTCTGATAGCCGCGGCAGAGCGCCGAGCCGGCCGCGATCGACAGCAGCGTCGCCGGTCCCCACAGCAGCGCGAGCGTGAGCGGCGTGGCGGTCAGCGGCAGCTCGCCCGACCACAGCACGGCCGCGAGCGTGGCGAGCATCAGCAGCCGCATCGGTCCCGCGAGGTAGGCCGACAGGCTGCCGAAGTAGCTCAGGCGGTGCAGCCGCCGCAGCTCGCGGGCGCGCAGCGGCGACTCGGGGGTGGTGAAGACGGCGAGGTTGCCGCGCGCCCAGCGGTCGCGCTGCAGCAGGTAGGCGGCGAGGTCGTGCGGGGCCAGGCCCTGGATCACGATCTCGTCGTGGTAGCGGGTGCGCCAGCCGGCGCGGTTGAGCTTGATCGTGGTGTGGAAGTCCTCGGCGATCGTCTCGACGGCGACGCCGCCGACGCCGAGCAGCGCCTCGCGGCGGATCAGCGCGCCCGAGCCGCACCAGAAGGCGCCGCCGTGGCGGTCCTTGCCGGGGCAGATCACCGAGTAGAAGACCGACTGCTCGTGGCGTCCGACCTCGTAGTGCTGGATCGAGTCGTGGTTGTAGAAGTCGTGCGGGGTCTGCACGAGCGCGACGTCGTCCTCGTCGAAGTAGCCGACGATCGCGTCGAGCGCGTCGGGCAGCGGCACGTGGTCGGCGTCGAGCACGAACGCGAGGTCGCCGCCGGTGATCGGCAGCGCGTGGTTGATGTTGCCGGCCTTGGCGTGCGCGTTGCCCTCGCGCGTGAGGTACTCGGCGCCCCACTCGGCGGCCAGCGCGGCCATCTCGAGGCGGCGGCCGTCGTCGAGCAGGTAGGTGGTGTGGGGGTAGGTGAGCGCCGCGCAGCCGGCGAGCGTCGCGCGCAGCACCGCCTCGGGCTCGTCGTAGGTGCAGACGTAGACGTCGACCTTGTGTCCCGGGGTGGCGGGCGGGCGCTCGCAGGCGGGCAGACGCCACGAGAACCAGGTCAGGATCGCGAGGTTCCAGAGGCCATACGCCTCGGCGACCAGCAGCAGTCCCCAGAGGTACGGGCTCGCACCGTGCCAGCTCCAGCCGATCCGCCAGACGACGTAGACGCTCATCCAGAGCAGCGCGAACAGCGCCAGCACGCGCAGCAGCCGCGGGTGGGCCTCCCACCAGCCGCCCCAGCGGGTTTGGGTGCGACCGGCGAGGACCGGCGCGCCGGTGGTGAACGGGCGCGACGGAAGACCGAGCATGACGCGCTCGAGGACGCGCGTCGCGAGGTGCTGACGTTGGTGCGGAGGGCGGCGTTTCCGCCCGTCGGTCGACGGAAGGAGCAGCATTCCCCTTCTCAATCGACCGCCCGGTTGGGAGCTTGACCCCCTGCTCTCCTCGCCGCGCGGAGTTCCCCTACCGCGCCGCGGTCAGGCGAGATCCCAGCCGAAGTACACCTCGGCCTCGCGGAGCTTGTCGCCCTCGAAGCGCAGGACCTCGGTGTTGCGGAAGCGCTTGCCGTCGGTCTTGGTGCCCTCGTAGGTCACGAGCACCTCGTCGCCGCCGATCTCGACCAGACGCTTGAAGTCGTAGGACTCGATCATGCCGGCGTTCGGCCAGCAGCGCTCGAAGTAGGTCTCTCGGTCGATGCCGACGTCGGCGGGGCTCGAGAACGTGAAGTCGTCGCTCAGCAGTCGCTCGACCGCCTGGCGGTCGCCGGACTCGTAGGCGTCGTAGCAGGCTCGCGCCAGTTGCAGGCGGTCCTCGTGGGGCATCGGCTCTCCTCTGAAGGGGCTGGGTCGCCTTCGACATACCCGGGCGCGACACGATCTACTTGAGGGTGCGATGGCCGGGATCCCCGCACAGCTCGCCAGTCTCGCTCGCTTCGTCGCGCACCGCGAGCGCCGCGAACGCGAGGACGCCAGTGCGCTGGCCGAGCTCGCGCAGGTGCCGATCGGCCTGCCCGAGGGCTTGGAGATCGAGTGGCTGGGCACCGCGGGCTACCGGATCACGGCCGAGGGCCAGACGCTCTACGTCGATCCGTACGTGTCCCGCGTCGCGCTGGGCGACGTCGTGCGCAGGCGCCCCGCACTCGCCGACCCCTCGCTGCACGACCGCTGGCTGACCCCGCCAGGCCCGGTTGCAGGCGTGCTCGTCGGCCACACCCACTTCGACCACGCGATCGACGTGCCCGAGCTCTGCCGTCGCAGCGGTGCGAAGGCGTACGGATCCGCCTCGCTGGCCCAGCTGATGCGCGCCTTCGATCAGTCCGAGCAGTGCGTCGAGGTGACGCCCGCGACGACGTACGAGCTCGGCCCGTTCGACGTCCGCTTTCACCTCAGCCTGCACTCCAAGCTGCTGCTCGGCTTGAAGGTCCCCTACGACGGCGAGCTCACCTGCGACCACGTCGACGGCTTCAACGCGGGCGCCTACCGCTGCGGCCAGGTCTACGGCATCGAGATCGACGTGGCAGGCGTCAAGCTCTACCACCAAGGCAGCGCGAACCTGATCGACGAGGCCGTGCCGCGCGGCGGCGTCGACGTCTTCCTCGCCGGCATCGCCGGCCGCAGCTTCACGCGCGACTACTGGCCGCGGATCCTCGGCCGTCTCGAGCCGAACGTCGTGGTGGCCAGCCACTTCGACGACTTCTTCCGGCCCCTCGACGGATCGCTCGGGTTCAGCACGAACGTCAACCTCGCGGCCTGGCCGGAGGAGGTCGCCGCCGTGAGCCGCGACTTCGCCGTGGCCGCGCTGCCGGCGCCGCGCTAGCGCCGCAAGCCGACCCGCTTGACGCCCTGGGTGCGGTTGCCGGAGGCGTCGACGACGTCGAGCCGCACGCGCAGCCGGACGCGCTTCAGCTTGCCCAGGGCGCGGCGCTGCTTGCGCGAGAGCGTGCGCGTGAGGGTCTTGGACTTGCCGCCCGCCAGCCGGAACGTGATCGTGCCGAGCCTCACGCTCACCGTCGAGCCCTTGCGCGTGCCCACGCCGACGAGCGTGACCAGCCCGGCGCAGCGGGTCTCGCTCTTGGGACACGAGACCGGCAGCCGCAGCTTGCGCTTGGCCAGCCGCGCGCGCTCAGCCCCAGCGCCGGCTTCGTCACGTCCGGCTTCGGTGCCGCCACGGGCGGAAGCTCGATCCGCTCGCAGCCGGTCAGCGCGTCGGTCGCGTCCGCGACGAGCGTGTCCTCCTCGCTGCCGCAGTCGCCCGTGTCGGCGACGCCGTCGCGCGCGTGGACGAGGTCGAGGCCAGCGCCGGCCTGGAAGGTGTCCGCGCCACCCTGGCCGTCGAGGAAGTCGTTGCCGGCTCCGCCGTTGAGGACGTCGGCGGCGGCCGTGCCGGTGATCGTGTCCGCCCCGCCCTCGGCCCGCACGCGCAGGCTGCCCGAGAAGGCGCTGCCGTCGACGGTCTGCGCGCCGTCGTTGAGCAGCAGGTCGACGATCTCGATCGATCCCCACGGGAGGATCTGGCTGTCCGTCCCGCCCAGGACGGAGATCGTGAGGCCGGCGTCCCTGGGCGTGAACGCGAAGCTCGCGGGCGGCGAGAGCGGAAGCGCGAAGCCGAAGGTGTCGGTGCCCTGGTCTCCCGCCAGCGTGCCGCCGTCCTGGACGAACCCGTCGATGCGGTCGTCGCCGCTGCCACCGCGCGCCACGTCGCTTGAGTTCGCGGTCAGCAGGTCGTCGCCGCCGCCGCCGAGCAGCGTCACGACGTAGCCGTTGCTGGTGAGGGGGACGCCGCGGATGTCGTCGTCGCCTTCACCGCCGTCCAGGGTCACCGTTCCGATCGGGAGCGCCGAGATCCCGCTCACGTCGAGCGTGTCGGCGCCGCCGTTGCCGATCAGCACCAGCGTCCCGACCGAGCCGCTGCATGGGAGCGCACCGCTCGGTGGGGCCGCGCCGTTGATCAGCAGGTTGGCCGCTGGGCACGTGACGACGATCGTGTCCCCGTTCTCGTCGCTCGTCACGGTGAGCGTGTCCGACGAGGGGTCGTAGGTGGAGCTGACAGCCGCCGATGCGACGGGCGCGGTCACGGCGAGCGCGGCGACGGCGAGCAGGACGACGATGGGCGTACGCATCGCGCGATCCTATCCCCGGGCGTCCGGGCTCTGGCGAGCGCTCGGCGGATGTTGGACGTTGGTCGTCAGCAGGTGGCCGGCTTGCTCTTGCCCGGCGGCAGGCACTTGCTGGTGAGCGCAGGCTTCTTCGGCGCGCGGATCTTCCAGCGCTTCGCCACCCCGACGGCGCCCCGCCTCGTGACCCGAACCTCGAGCACCGCGCCCTTGCCGAGCTGCGCGCCCTTCAGCGAACGCACGAGCGACAGCGACCTCTTGTTCCTCTTGACCTTGGTCGTCTTCGCGCGCAGCGGGCAGCCACGGCCCTTGCAGGTGAGCTTGACGCGATCGCCCTTCTTGACAGGCGCCACCGCGAGCAGCGTGAAGACGGTGCCGCTCGCAGACGTGCGCTGCTTGAAGCGGACCTTGCGCTTCACCGGCCGGTAGCGGGCGTCGCGGCCGTTGCAGTCCTGGTCGACCTTGTCGCGTGGCGTGTCCTCGGCGCCGGGCCGGACGTTCGGGTTGGCGTCGTTGCAGTCGGCCGGCGGGGCCACGCCGTCGCCGTCGGCGTCGACCGGTCCCGGCGGCGTGGGCGCCGGCGTCGTGTTCAGCAGCACCGTGACGCTGCTCGATCCCGAATTCGAGACGGCGAGGTCCACGCGTGCGTCGCCGTCGTAGTCGGCGGCCGCGATGCCGGTCGCGCCCAGCTGGCCGGTGGGAATCGGCGAGCTCGGATCGGGGGCGAAGCCCGCGCCGGCGCGCAGCAGCACGCTGACGTTGCCGGAACCCTGGTTGGCGGTGGCGAGGTCGGGCACACCGTCGCGGTTGAAGTCCCCGGCCGTGATCCCGGTCGGCCCGTCGCCGACGCCGTACGGCGAACCGGGGGCGGGCGAGAACGAGCCGTTGCCCTGGCTCAGCAGCAGCGCAACGGCGTCCGATCCGTAGAGCGTCACGGCGAGGTCGGAGCGACCGTCGCCGTTGAAGTCGCGCGCCACCAGTCGCTTCGCCCCCGACCCGACCTCGATCGGCGAGCCGACGGCGAACCCGCCGATGCTCTGGCGCACGAGGACCGAGACGGTGCCGGCGCTGTCGTTGGCGGAGGCCAGGTCGGTGCGCCCGTCGCCGTTGAAGTCACCGGCGACCAGGCCGGTCTTGTGGCCGGGCGTGGTGATCTCGGTGCCCTCCTTCGTGAACCCCGTGCCGGCATTGCGGAGGTAGACGTAGATCGCGTCCGTGAAGAAGCTGCCCCAGGCGACGTCGGGCTGCGCGTCCCCGTTGAAGTCGCCCGCGGTCACCGAATTGGCAGCGGGAATTGAGTACGCGCCGCCCTCTTGGGAGAAGCTCGTGAGCGGGTTGCGCAGGAACACGATCCCCGTTCCGCCGGGGTTGTTGGCGAAGTTCGCGCTCGTCAGGTCGGGCCTGGTGTCTGAGTTGAAGTCCGCCACCGCGAGCGAGGTCGTGCCGCTTCCGGCGGGAATCGAGGGACCCTCGGGCTGGAACCCGCCGGTGGCCTGGCGCATCAGTACCGAGATCGTGCCGGCCGTTCCGTTCGCGCTCGCGAGATCGGGTCGCCCGTCTCGATCGAAGTCCGCCGCGACCACGTCGTACGGCGCCGCTCCGACGGCGACCGGCGAGCCGACCTCCTGCGTAAAGCTCGCCTGTGCCGTCGCGGCGAACGGGAGCGTGGTGGACAGCGTCGCCAGCAGCAGGAGCTTCTTCATGGCCGCGTAGTCTCCCGAATCGCCCGGCGCGCAATCGCTTGCGCAATCGCTGGACTCGAATTAGGTTGGCCTCCATTCGCGCGCCGCGACGGATCGCGGGCAGCATTGGCCCTCACCATCGGAAGGAAGCATGCCCGCCAACCTCATCAGGTCGATCCTCGTCGTCTGCCTGCTCGCCCTCGGCCTCTCCGCCACTCCCGCCTTCGCCAAGACCATGGAGAAGACCGTCGACGGCGAGGTCGTCTTCAAGTACGGCCAGCGCCCGACCGATCCCGGCAACTGCAGCGCGATCGTCTTCGTGCAGTGGGCCGACGTGCCGGGCACGACCAACGCGACCGCCCACTACACCTTCAACGGCAAGGACGGCTCGCAGACGCGCGAGGCGCCGTTCGACGACACCTACGAGTGGGTCGCCACGTACACCGTGCAGCCGGGCTACCACTGGATCCAGGTCGGCAAGGGCTGGTCCGACGGGCCGCACCCGAACACCTGCCAGGGGACGAGCGACAAGCAGCGCACGCTGTTCGGCACCGAGGCCACCGTCGACCTCACGATCGAGATCGACCCGAAGCTCTGCAAGGACGCGCAGGCGAAGCTGACCGCACGCAAGAAGGCCGTCAACAAGCTGAAGAAGCAGCTCGGCAACGCCACCACGAGGAAGGCGAAGAACAAGCTGAGCGCCAAGCTGAAGAAGGCGAAGACCAAGCGCACCAACGCGCAGAAGCACGTCGGCGAGGTCTGCTAGCAGCGAAGGGGAACCCCCGTCCGCCCGCGCGCGAGGATCGCGCGGGCGGAGGGCGACGGTCGGCTATCGGGGGTCGTCGACGAGCAGCTCGACGTTGCGGTCTGCCGGCAGACCGGTGGCGCCGAGGGTCGACTGCGGATCGTTGAAGGAGAACGAGCGGCTGAGGGTGGCCATCTGGTCCGGCGTGAAGGCCGAGGCGCTGCCGGGCGCCGGAACCGCGTACGGCGCCGAGTGATCGAGCAGGGTGCCGAAGATCGACAGCGTGCCGTCGGCGTTGTCCATCACCTCGATCAGCCGGCTCTGCTGCGGCCAGTCGATCTCGGCGGCGGTGTTGAGCTCCCACCAGTTGGCCCCGGCCGGGCAGCCGGTGGTGGCGCCGCAGGCCATCACGCGGTTCTCGTGCGTGTGGCCGGTGACGTAGGCGATCACGTTCGGGTTGCCGTTCAACAGGGTTTGCACGTCTCTGCCAAGCCGGATCGGCGAGGAGCTGCGCGGATCGGCGTCGCAGCCCGGGTTGACGTCATGGCCGTGGCTGTCGGCTCTCGTGCAGGCCGGCGCCAGCTCGTCGGTGACGTTCGCCGTCAGGGAGCGGATCGGGTGATGGCCGAAGACGACGATCAGCTTTCTCGCCGCGGTGGCGTCGGCGATCTGTCTTCTCAGCCACTGGTACTGCGGGTCGTCGAGGTTGCCCTCGGCCGAGGCGGCGATCAGGCCGCCTTCGGAGATGGTGTCGAGTGAGATGAAGCGCACGCCGGGCTTGGGGTCCCAGCCGTAGTAGGAGGCGGTGCCTCTCGAGGCGGTGTTCTGCGCCGCGTCGACGAGACCGAAGCCGTGCCCGTCGGCTTGCGAGCCGCCGGCGTAGACGCCCTTGACCTGCGCCTTGTCGACGAGGCGCCGAGCCGGGTCGGGCCGCACGAACGCGCCGGTCAGCGCGCTGAGGATCGATCTGAAGTCGAGGCCCGGGACGAGCGGCTTGAAGCAGCCGAGGGCGATGCCCTCGATGGCGCTGATCGCCGCCTGGTTGCCCTGCACCAGACCGTCGTGGTTGCCGTTGGCGAGATAGGACGGGACCACGCTGGCGCCGCGGCGCAGGCCGACGGGCGTGAAGGCTTGCTGCGCGCGGTCCATCAGGCCTCTGTATCTCGGCCAGTCGGCATATCTGCCCTGGGGCTGGTTGGGGTCGTAGAAGGAGGCGGTGTCGGCCGACTGGTCTGTGAAGTCTGCGACGCCGGTGTAGATCGGCTCGGCGGGCAGCTGGCCGAGGAACTCTCTCGTTCTGAGCGCCGCGTTGGAGACGGCGCTGCAGCTCGAGTAGCTCGATCTGACCCCGCTGTTGGGGGTCATCGCCGCGCCGCCCTCGAGCAGCTGGCGGACCCAGACGTTCTCGTTGAACTGCTGGTTGTCGGCGTTGTCGCCGGTGGTGAGCGCGAAGTCCATCTGCGCGCGGGCGCCGCCGCCCTGCTGGACGGGGCTCGCGGCGGTGAATCTGTTGACCTGGCGGATCGCGGCGTCGACGGTGTGCGGGCCGAATGCCTCCATCGGCCGCCAGGCGCTCGAGGCGAGCGAGTCGGCGAACTCGACGCGCAACGGCGACTCCTCGTCGGCGAGCTGGAAGTCGCTCAGCTGGGCGAAGTAGGAGAGCGATCTCCGTCTCGTATCACGGCCCGCTTGCGCTTGACCTGGAACGAGCTCGCGTACGACGCGCGCCCAGCCGGCCCCCTGCTGCAGGCTGAGGAATCTCGGCTTGGCCGGATCCACCGGTGGTCCCGCCACGACCGATCGGTCCACCGTCGTGAAGCCGTCCGGCGATTGGGCGTGCACGCTTGCCGCGGTCGCCGCCGCGACCGTCGCCACTGCGGCGAGCGTCGCGATCCCTCTTCCAGCCTTGATGCGCATTCGTTCTCCCCCGAGTCGCTTGCCCCACCGCAAGCAGCAGCCCGGGGCCTCGATTGCACTAGAGGGCTAGAACGCTAACGGGAATCTGAGCGAATGTCGAGCGCTAGCTCGCCTGCGCCTTCGACCACTCGGCCTTGTGGATGCGCTTGGCGGCCTGGTAGTCGGTCAGCGCCTGCGGGGAGTCGACGTCGCCGAGCGTCGGATGCCACGGCACCAGCTCGGCCGCGGCGGCGACGTCGAAGCGCTTGGCGAGCACGCTTCCGAGCGCCTTGACCTTCATCTCGCCGAAGCCCGGCAGGCCGGCGATGTTGGCGCGCAGCTCGGCGGGGCTCGACGCATCCGTCCAGACGCGCGCGGCGTCCCCGTCGTACTCGTCGCGCACGTGGACGGCGAGGTCGTGGACGCGCTTGGCCATCGCGCCGGGGAAGCGGTGGATCGCCGGCTTGACGCGGAAGGTCGCCTCGAGGTCGGCCGCGGCGACCGTCACCGCGTCGATCGAGCCGAGCCGCTCCAGCAGCACGAGCGGGCCGGAGAACGCCTTCTGCACGGTGACCTGCTGGTCGAGCACGAAGCCGATCAGCAGCGCCATCGGGTCGGTCGCGATCAGCTCGTTCGCCGCGTCGGACTCGGTGAAGTACAGGCGCTCGGGCACGGGCCGATCGTAGTCCCCGCGAGTCGCTCCGGTGCTGCCGGCCGGACCGCTCCATACGATCTCGCGCCGTGGCGGGCAAGAAGCTCATGGCCGTGGCGGTCGGGACGCTCGTCCTGGTCCTTGCGATCGCCGTTCCGGTCCTGCGCGTCGACGCGCAGGGCGAGGCCGAGTGGAAGCCCGTGCCGGGGCTTCCGCTGAGCGAGCCGCCGCAGCTACGCAGCCGCGACGGGGTGCTGCGCGTCAAGCTCGACGCGCGACGGCGGGCGATCGAGGTCTCGGGCTCGCGCATCGAGGCGCAGCCGTTCAACGGCCGCCTGATCGGACCGACGCTGCACGTGCGCCCGGGCGACCGGATCGAGGCGACGATCCGCAACGCCACCAGCGAGCGAACGAACATCCACTACCACGGCATGCACGTCTCGCCGCGCGGGAGGTCGGACAACGTCTTCCGCGTCTTCCATCCCGGCCAGACGGTGAAGTCGATCGTGGACGTTCCCAGCGACCACTCCCCCGGCACCTACTGGTACCACGTCCATCTGCACGGGCTGACCGAGGAGCAGGTGATGGGCGGCATGTCGGGCCTGCTCGTCGTCGACGGCCTGAAGGAGGTGCTGCCCGAGCGCTTCCGGGACGTCCGCGAGCGGCAGCTGGCGGTCCGCGACGTCCAGCACAAGGGCGACTCGATCGTCATGGACGCAGCCGACATCGACGTCCAGGCGCCGACGACGCGGCTGGTCAACGGGCTGCTGCTGCCGCGCTTGTCCCTGCGTTCGGGCGAGACGCAGCTGTGGCGAATCGCCAACGTCGGCGCCGACTTGTTCTACGACGTGCAGCTCGACGGCCATCGGCTGCACGTGATCGCCGAGGACGGCTCGCCGGTCTGGCGGGTGTGGAGTCGCAAGCACCTGACGCTGCCACCGGGCAAGCGCTACGACGTGCTCGTGCAGGGCGGGCGGCCCGGGCGCTACGCGTTCAGGACGCGCAAGTTCGACGAGGGCTTCCAGCTGCTGCCGAACACGGTTCTCGCCCACGTGCGGGTGGGTGGTCCAGCCGCGCGGTCCGACCTGAAGCTGCCGCGGCGCCTCGACACGCCGGCGCGCAGCCCCGCGGGCCTGCCCGTGCGGCGCAAGCGCACGTTCACCTTCTCGTTCGACTTCAAGGACAAGGAGTTCGCGCACATCAACGGGAAGGCGTTCGACCCGCACGCCAACGGCGTCGCGCCGCTGCTGGGCAGCGTGGAGGAGTGGACGCTGCGCAACGTCACCGACGAGGACCACCCGTTCCACATCCACGTCAACGACTTCCAGGTGATGCGGGTCAACGGCAAGCCCTACCGCGCGCGTGGACTGCAGGACGTCGCGATCATCCCCAAGCACGGCTCGATCGTGATCCGCAACCCGTTCCGTCGCTACACGGGCTACTTCGTCTTCCACTGCCACATCCTCGGGCACGAGGACGGCGGGATGATGAAGACGGTCCAGGTGATCAGGAAGGGCCAGAAGCCGACCCCGCCGCCTGGCGGGCACATGATGATGGAGCACATGCAGCACCCCTGAGCCACGGGCTCGGATGGGTCGGCGGGTATGCTGGTCCTTCGAGGGCGTCAACTGAAAGGGGTTCCCTTGCCCCAGCAGCATGTACGTCCGTTGGAACGGCCTGGCAGCAACGGGTCGCGTGATGTCACCCTGCCCGTGGAGCGCGAAGCGAGCGTCAGCCAGGCTCTCGGGGAACAGGGTGCCGTGTTGCGGCGCACTGCCGACGGCAAGGGCGACGCGGTGCTGGCCACGCGTCCGTTCGCGGCCGGCGACACCGTCATGGTCGGTTTCCTGATCGGGGCCCTGACGGGCAACGACTCGCACGCCACGCAGGTCGGTCCCGACAGCTGGGCTCGCCACGGCGGCCTGGGACCGATGGTCAATCACTCCTGCGATCCCAATTGCGGGGTCCGCCTCAACGACGAGCAGGCCTTCGACTTCGTCGCTCGCCGCTCGATCGACGCCGGGCAGGAGCTGACGTTCGACTACGCGATGCGCAACTTCACGATCGACCACTTTCCGGACGTGTGCCTGTGCGGCGCCGCTCGCTGTCGCGGCTCGGTCACCGGCTGGAAGGACCTGCCCGCCGCGCGCAAGGCCGACTACGGCGAGCTCGTCGCGCCGTACCTGCGCGCGATGGACGACGAGCTGTCGCCCGAGCCACGGTTGCAGACCGCAGCCTCAGGGTCCGCCGACCGCGTGCCGCTCGCCAACGCCTAAGAGGTGGCGGCCCAGGAAGGCGAGCTGGTCTTCGACGACCGTCTCGTGCTGCGGCCCGTCGTAGATGTCGAAGTGATCGACGCCGGGGTATAGGCGCAGCTCGCCGTGCGGTGCGCGGCGGGCGGCCCTGATCGCCGGCCCCGGCTTGGCGACCCGGTCGGCCTCGCCGACGCAGACCAGCCATGGGCAGTGCAGGGAGGCGGCGTGGCGGCTCGGGCGGTAGGGCGGGGCGAGCAGCCAGCGGGCCGAGACGCGGTTGCGCCAGCGCGAGTCCTCGCCGGTCGCGACGACGTGTCGCCAGCCCGCCTCGCTGCCGGGCGCGTTGATGAACGCGGCCTCGTGCGGTTGTCCCACGGCGGGCAGGTGCTGGCCGCGGGCGGCCGCGAGGAGCATCCGGGCGGCGACCCGTGGCGACGCCCGGTATGCCTGGCCGGCCATGTCGAGGAACGGGACCTGGCTGATGGCGGCCGCCACGCGCCGGTCGCCCGCGGCGGCGGCCAGCGCGTTGCCGCCGCCCATGGACGAACCGAACGTCGCGAGGCGGTCGGCGCCGATGCCGGGCAGGGACCGCGCGAACGCGATCGCCGCGCGCCAGTCGTCCAGCTGGCGGGCGGGATGGAAGAGATCCTGCTCGCCGGCGCTGTCTCCGAAGCCGCGGTGGTCGAAGACGAGCGCCGCGATCCCGGCCGCCGCGAAGCGCTCGGCAAACGGACCCAGCCCGTCCCGCCGGGTGCCCGACAGGCCGTGGGCCATCACGACGATCGGCGACGAATCGGCAGCGCCCGCGGCCGGGTAGAGCCATGCTGCGCAGGCGTCGGCGCCAGAGGGGAAGGTGAGTTCTCGACGGTTCACGTCCTCACAACGCAACCGCGCCCCAGTTTGTGAGGTGCGGAGTACAGTGGCTGAGCGGTGCCCCGCGGGTGCGGATAGTGGAAGCGGTCGAGGAGCAGCAGTACTGATCGACCGCCGTCCGAAGGGCACGAGGAAATCCTCGTGCCCTTCGGTGAGGCGGTGCTGATCGTCGAGGGTCAGCTGTCGGCGCGGGTGCCGACGGCGACCAGGTACTCCTTCTCGAAGCGGGCCTGGTCGTCCGTGCCGAGGTTCCACTCGTCGGAGAACGCATCGAGGGCGGCGTCGAACTCGTCGGCCTGGCCGTTGCGCTCGGCGTTGGCGCGGGCGGCGATGGTCGGGCCATAGCGGGCCTTGAAGTGCTCGCCGTAGTCGCGCGGGTGCTCGAAGGCGGTGATCTCGAGCACGTCGCGCTCCAGCGTCTGCCAGTTGACGCGACCGCCGAACAGGCCGCGCAGGTGCTCCTCGCTGCCCCACAGCGGCGGCGGCTGCGCGCCGGGCGGGGGCGCGGGGGCGAACGGGCCCATCGTCTTGAACAGGTGTCCGAGCATGCCCTCGGGCGTCCAGCTCAGCAGCGCGATCGTGCCGCCGGGCCGGCAGACGCGCACGAGCTCGTCGGCGACCGCTTGATGACGGGGGGCGAACATCGCCCCGATCGAGGACATCACGACGTCGAACGACGCGTCCTCGAAGGGGAGGTTCTCCGCGTCCGCGGTGGCCCAGTCGAGCTCGACGTCCGCGGCCTCGGCCCGCTGGCGGCCGGCCTCGAACAGCTCGGGAGTCAGGTCGCTCGCCGTCACGTCCGCTCCGGTCTGGGCGGCTGGGATCGACGCGTTGCCGGTGCCGGCGGCGACGTCGAGCACGCGCTGGCCCGAGCGGATGCCGGCGGCCTCGACCAGCCGCGGCCCGAGCGGCAGCAGGAAGGTCTCGACCATCGAGGGGTAGTCCCCCGAGGCCCACATCGCGCGGTGGCGCTGCTTGACCTCGGAGTCGGTGGGGGTGGTGGTGGCGTTCATGGGACGACCGTACGCCTCGCCAGATCCCCATACATCGGGCGATCTCCCTATTGGCTCCCGGAATGCGCGCGGACCGCGTGGGCGGCGGCCTCGGCGCGATTGCGCACACCGAGCTTGGACAGGATGCTGCTGACGTGATGGCCGGCCGTCTTCTCGCTGATGAAGAGGGTCTGGGCGATCTGGGCGTTGGACATGCCGCGCGTCAGCAGGTCGAGCACCTCCTGCTCGCGCGCGGTGAGCTCCCCGTGGGTGCGCGCCCGCGCGCCGGTCGCCCCGCCGAGGTCGCGCAGCACCTCGGCCGCTGCGTCCATCGCCCGGGAGGCGCCGAGCTCGCGGAACAGCTCGTAGGAGGCGCGCGCTTCCTCCTGGGCGATCTCGGGCTGGTCTGCCGCCAGCGCGCGGGCAAGCTCGAGCCGCGCCTCGCCGATGTCGAGCGGCATCGCCAGGCGGCTGAAGTCGGCCAGTGCGCGGCGGGCGGGCTCGGCCGCGTCCGGCGCGCGTCCCGCCGCGAGCTGGATCCGGGCGGCTGCAAGCTCCGCTCGGGCTTTGGCGAGGCGGATCCCGGACTGCTGGGCGACGTCGGCCAGCTGGTCCGCCGCGACCGCTGCTCCCTCGGCGTCTCCCGACGCCAGGCGCGCGTCGACGAGCGGCGCCAGCAGCTGGGTGGTGCCGACCGCGTCGCCTCCGACGGCGCTGAGCCCGCGCTCGAGCAGCGCGGCCGCGACCTGCGGCTGGCCGTCGGCGATGCGCAGATGGGCCAGCGCCTTCAGCGACGACGGATGCTCCTCGCGGCCGGCCAGGAGCTGCCCCGCCTCGGTCAGCCGGCCCTGCCGGATCCGCAGCTCGGCCATGGTGGCGATGGTCGGCGCCCCCATCTCCGGCACGTAGCGCGCGTGGGTCTCGAGGGCGCTCTCGAGCGCTCGCTCGGCCTCCGGCCAGCGCCCGCGCGCGAGCAGCACGTCGGCATGGATCGTGCGGCAGGCGCCGAGCAGCGGCATGGTCTCGTACTCGCGCGCGAACTCGTCGACCAGCTCGCACCACTCGGCGGCGCGCTCCCAGTCGCCGGCGCTGCTGCAGGCCGTGATCAGGTTGCAGTAGGCCTCCGCCAGCGTGTGGACGTTGCGCACGCGTCCGGCGGACGCCGCGGCCATCGCCTCCTCGAGCAGCACCATCCCCTCGGGAACGCGACCGGCCCGGACCTCCGCCTGGCCGAGCTGGCTGAGCGCGAAGACCTCCAGGTCGTCGGCGTCGGTCTCGCGTGCGATCTGCATCGCCCGCCGCGTGTGCTCGATGCACTCCTCCACGCTCTCCGCGTGGCGCGCGCGCTCGACCGCCACCCAGCCGCGTCCCTCGCACTGCTTGTCCTCGAGCGCGCGCTCGGCGCGGGAGAGCCAGCCGCGAGCGGCCGACGCGCGGCCGGCGAGCAGATACTGATGCGAGACCCAGGCCGCCGTCCGCGCCGCCTTGTCGCAGCGGCCCTCCCGGACGAAGCCGTCGAACGCCCGCTCGCGGTCTGCGATTCCCTCCTCGATGCGACCGAGGAACCAGAGCGCGAAGCCGAGCCCGTCGCGCGCCTCGGGCGTCTCCTCTTCGCGCAGCGCCGCCTCGAACGAGTCACGTGCCGCTTCCCACTGCGCGTTTTCGAGGAGCTGGACTCCGTCCATCGCAGCGATCATCCCATCCTCGTCGCGCCGCGGCTAGCGGCGGCGCCGCTCGCACCGACCTAGCGCAGCAGCGCGCAGACGGCGGTCTGCTGCATGGCGCGCAGGCGAGCGAGCAGCCTGCCGGTCGGCGCCGGGATGTTGAGCGAGGTCGTCAACGCACGGCTGCCGTCGCGCGTGGCGGCGGCGAACTGGACGTAGCCCGGGAAGTTGCCGGTGTGGCCGTACACGGTTCCGCATTTCGTGCGGTAGCGGAAGATGGCCAGGCCGGCGGCGTTCCTGCCGGGTCCGGGCGGGCTGGACTCGCCACCCGGCACGAAGCGCAGCTGCTGGCGTTGCAGCGCTGCGGGGAAGAGCCGCGCTCCGAGGTAGGCGCCGATGAACGTGTTGAGGTCCCTCGGCGTGGAGACGATCCCGCCGGAGGCCCAGGCCCCGGACGGGCTCAGGAGCGTGCTCACGTCCTCGGGCATGTTCGGCTTCTCGACCACGTAGCCGTGGATGAACGGCCGTGGGAGCGCTCGGCGGACCGGGAAGCTCGTCTCGCGCAGCCCGAGGGGCTCGAAGACGAGCTGCTTCAACAGCCTCGCATAGGGCTCGAGGCTCACCTGAGCGGCCATCAGACCGACCACGATGTTGTCGGTGTTCGAGTACTCGTAGCGTCGACCCGGCTTGAACACGAGCGGATCGCGCTCGACCCAGCCGATGATCTTCGCGGGCGACACGTAGCCGCCGGGATCGTCGGCGAACTGCTGCCTGAAGCCCTTGGACTGGGTGTAGTCGGGTAGGCCGCTGGTGTGGTTGAGCAGCTGGCGAACGGTCACCGCGGCCCAGGCGCGCGGCAGGCGAGGCAGCACGTCGCCGATCGCGTCGTCGAGGTCGAGCTTGCCGTCGGCCACGAGACGCAGGGCGACCGCGCCGTTGAACGTCTTGGCCACACTCGCGATCCGCGTGTGGTTGTCGGGGCGTGGGGCCCGGCGCGTCGCCACGTCGGCCAGCCCGGCGGTCAGCACGCGCAGGCGTGCGCCGCGGCGGAGCGTCACGATCGCACCCGGGGGACCTCCCTTCGCGTCGACCAGCGAGTCCAGCTGACGCTGGAGCTCGGCCTCGGTCTGGGCCACCGCGGGAGCGGCGGGAGTCGTGGCGAGAACCGCCGCTACGAGCAAGACGGTGAGTGCGACGAGCCGTGCCATGCGCGCACACGCTAACCGCTCTGCCCAGCCTCTGAGACTCGCCTGAGACCAAGTCGACACTGACGCCGCCGCGTCGGTCGGCGATGTTCCCCGCCGTCGACTAGCTACTGGAGGAATCTCAGATGAAGAAGGCACTTCGCCATCGGCCGTCCGCGGCGCTGATCGTCGCCTGCCTCGCGCTGTTCGTCGCGCTCGGCGGCGTCGGCTACGCGGCCGCCACCATCAACGGCAAGGACATCGTCAAGGGGACCATCACGGCGAAGCAGGTCAAGGATCGCTCGCTGGGCACCAAGGACCTCTCGAAGAAGTCGGTCAAGGCGCTGAAGGGCCAGAAGGGCGCGAAGGGCGACACGGGTCCGCAGGGCATCCAGGGCGCGACCGGCGCCCCGGGCTCGGCCGTCGCGTATGCGTTCGTGAACGCCGACGGCAGCGTCGACCCGGCGCGCTCGAAGAACATCGCGTCCGCGAACGTCGTCCCCGACGGGGGCATCTACGGATTCCGCGGCCTGTCCTTCGAGCCGAAGAACATCCAGGTGACGATGTCCTTCGACAGCGCCAGCGTCACCGGCGACAACGTCGGTGGCGGGGTCGCGTACATCGGCGACTGCAACTTCGTCGACGGCGTCGACCAGGCCTGCGTGTCCGCGAACAACGACACCGACCCGGCCTCCGAGCCGCGCCCGTTCTTCGTCCTCTTCAACTAAGGGGTACGACCGCGCGAGCCGGGTCCGCAAGGGGCCCGGCTCGCCGGTTGGCCGAGCGTTCTACGCTACTCGCGGCGTGTTGACGACCGTGGGCTCTGTCGATATCGACGCTGGCGACGAACGGTAGACGTGGGCGCCGCGCAGACGTGGTTCACCGTTGGTGCGATCGTGTTCATGGCCGCCGGCGGCGGGCACGCGCTCCTCACGCTGGTCGACACGGTCCGTCCCACGTGGTTCACGCCGATCGACGATTCGGTGCGGCCGGTCATGCAGGGCACGGGCATCCGGTTCCGAGGCCTGTTCGCCGGCGACGGGAGTACGCCATCGATCTGGACCTTCTGGCTCGGCTTCAACGTCAGCCACGGTCTCGGCGCCTTCACCTTCGGGCTGCTCTGCCTGTTGATCAGCAGCTACGACTTCGAGCTGGTCGAGCGCATCGACGCGTTCCAGCTCGTCACGATCGCCGTCTCGGCCGCCTACTTCGCGATCGCGCTGCGCTACTGGTTCTGGGTCGTGAGGATCCTCACCGGCGCCGCCACCGTCTGCTTCACGGTTGCCGTCGTGCTCTAGCGCCTGCTCGGCTTCGACGACGCTGAGCCGGCGCGGCGGCATTTCCGCGTGTGTAGCGTCCCGCGCGATGCCGGGCAAGCAGGTCGTCACCGCGCCGAACGGCGAGCGCTGGCAGGTCGGGCGGCGCTGGCTGAACAAGCCGCCGCCGAAGCCGTGGAGAGGGCGCAGGCGGCGCGAGCAGCGCAAGCAGGACGACATCGACGACAGCGTCGACGGCATCGGCTGGTGGACCGATCCGTTCAGCCTGCTCAACCTCGCCGACGACTTCGTCGTCGGGATCGTGTTCGTACTGGTGGTGGTCGTCGTCATCGCGCTGCTCGTGTTCGTGCTCCTGCCGCTGCTCGGGCTCGCGCTCGAGTTGGCGCTGCTGATCGCGCTGTTCACGTCGGGCCTGTTCGGCCGGGTCGTACTGCGTCACCCATGGACGATCGAGGCCGTCAACGTCGACAATCCCGACCAGCGCGTGCGCTTCGCCGTCAAGGGCTGGCGCCCCTCCCGCCGCGCGATCGGCGCGCTCGCGGAGACGATCGCGAAGACGGGTCCGCCGTCGGCGCTCCCCGAGGCCACGCCGGTCCCGGTCAACCGCTAGCCCGGCAAGGGCATCTGGCGGGGGCGTGTCGATTTCGCCCGGGCTCGTTCGACGTACGGGTAGAAGCCACTCGACACCGCCAGGAAGGAACCAGCATGTCCGCAACCGTTCTCTACATGTCCATGTCCCTCGACGGATTCATCGCCGGGCCCAACGAGGGGCCGGGCAACGGGCTCGGCGACGGCGGGCACCGCTTGCACGAATGGGCCTTGGCTGGGGCCGACGCGGACGACAGGGATGTCTTCGGCCATCTGACCGGCGCCAATCGCCAGGTCGTCGACGAGTTCATGTCGACCGGGGCGGTCGTCGCCGGCCGGGGTACCTTCGAGCCGGCCGGCGGCTGGGGTGGCGACCACCACGATGGCGTGCCGATCTTCATCCTCAGCCGCCAGGAGCCCGGCATCGACGTGGGGTCGTGGCCGCTGGTCACCTACCTCGACGACGTCGAAACCGCGATGTCCGAGGCCAAGCAGGCCGCGGGCGACGAGAACGTCTTGGTCCACGGCGCCACCACCGCCCAGCTCACGCTCGCCGCCGGCATCCTCGACGAGCTCGAGATCCATCTCGTCCCGGTGCTCCTCGGCCAAGGACGCCGCCTCTTCGACAACCTCGATCCCGAGCACGTCGAGCTGGAGCGCACTCGCGTCCTCGAAGGGGACGGCGTCACCCACCTGCACTACCGCGTCCGGCGCTGAGGGTCAGCGCTCCGCGCTCGAATGGCCCGAGTTACCGTTCCAGGTAGGCGCGAGGTTCGCCAGCGAGGAGGACCAGCGCCGCCTCAGCCATCCAGCGTCGCCCCGAGTTGCAGAAGGCGCTCCCGCGCGGCGTCAGCAACCTCGACGTCCGGTCCGGCGATTGCGTGCTCGAAGTAGGAGATCGCGCTTTCGTGGCCTTCTGCTGCTAGTAGCTCGCCGGCACACAGAGCGCTGTACGACATCCTGTCGCCATTCCCGGCAAACACCCCGCGCTTGTATGCATGAAGCGCGAGGTCAACCTGGTCAGACGCGGTGTACACGTCCCCCAGGGATGTGCTCGCGTCACCGATGATCGCGAGGTTCGTGGACATGGCGGCTTCCCTCAGCGGGGTGATCGCCAGTTCCGGCCGCTCTAGCTCAAGCCACAGATGCCCGATGTAGTAGCTCGCTGCGGCAGCCTGCTGGGCGGTACCGGTCTCCCTGATCTGCACGAGACGTCGCTTGGCTTCTGCGAATCGCCCAGCTTGGGCGAGCTCCATCGTCTTAGCGATCTCTTCGCGGCGAACCCCGCTTCCAGCCTGCTTCCTGGAGCCCGTCTCGTCACCGGTCGGGATTTCCTCTTCCGGCATCGTCCAAGGGTTGCATCCACGTTTGGAAAGCTGGCCCAGTTCCAGCCAGTAGCTAGATTCGATAGCGGACGTACTGCCCAGGCGCTCGGCCAACACAGGTGAAATCCCATCGCTCCCTACAACGGCGGCTTGGCGCCACCACCGTAGAGCCTCTTCGGAGTGCCCACGTGTTTCGAGCAGGCGCGCAAACATTATCGCTGCGCTTACGGTGGCTACTCGTGAATGCGGAAAGTTAGAAACCCATCGGAGCGCCCCGTCAAGGAGGTGATCCTCTTCGTCGAGAAGGTGCTCGAGCCTCGCTCGAGCTGCCTGCGGAGGCCAGATGACAGCGACGAGAACGCAAGCAAGCGACTGCGGGGTGAGAAGCCATTCACCCGGTCGTCCTGGATTGGCGACGGCACCTGCTGCCGAGCCACGTCTTGCCGATAGGAGCGATTCCCCGGGCCACGGATCTCGAAACGCAATGTGCCCCGTTCTGTCGTCTTTACCGGTAATGGAGACAACATGGGTGCAACGGCCGTCGAACACGGCGGCTGAGCCCATCGTGGGTGCTTCTGCGGCGATGTGGCCAATCACCCGCCGAACCAGTTCGTCGGGCGAGTGGCTTTCGGCGCGAGCACCCTGTCCAACTCGCTGATCGAATCGAGTGGAGGTCTGCATGAGCGGATGGTCGCGGAAGCCAAGCAGGTGTGTCGCGTATAGCTCGCGCAACGACTGTCCCCGATCGATCGGGGCAGATGCCCACTGGGCCCGCATCTGAGGGATGAAGCTCGTCCGGTCGAACGTGTCGAAGAAGGCCCGACTTGGGAAATCGGGACGAGACGCGAAGTACCATGCGCAGTACTTCGAGAGCGCGACGTCGAAGTCCGCAGCGTTCAAGTAGTCCAGGTGGTCCTGGCCTTGAGGCTCTACGTCCTCGTCGATTCCGGAGAACCGAAGCTCATGAGGGTCGGTCACGTCAGCAACTCGCCTGTGAGACCGATGGCCGTGAGCGCCAGCGCGAGGCCAAAGATGCCCATTGCGCGCCGGATCCGTTGCTCGAGGCGCCGAAGGCGACCATCGCGATACGCTGGGAAAGCGGTTCCCTGAACAGCCTCTAGCGAGGGAAGCAACGCCAATGCAAAGGCTAGCGCCGCGAAACATAGGCAGGCCATGGATGCACCAATGGCGACCTGCCAGATGTCATTGCCCTGGTCGACTTGGAGCAGCTTGGAAGTTGCTGCGACTACTGGTATTGCCGAGCTCGACACCGTCAGCATCGTTTTCGCAAAGTCTCGCCCGACGCTAGCTGAGTCGCGACGCCATTGCGCGTAGTCGCCGTCCATCAGCGGAGAGAGATCCTCGATCCGACCCCGACCGGTAGACGCACGAGGATCGATCTCGATCTCGATCTCGATCGAGGCCTGAGTGACCGGACATATGACATACACCGACGGACGCTCGGCCGTCGCCTCCTCGCCTCCACCGAACAGCAATGGAGGTTGGGCGGCAAACGCATTGATGTCGGCGGGCAGCACGAATGTGTGAGAGCTACCACAGCTGGGGCATGGGTCGACGGTTTGTGCGACGGCGGTCATTGACGGTGAAGGCTCACTGCGTATTGCGCTATATGTGTCCGATCAGGCACGTGCGTAGACGAGCGTGATGGAGACCGTGACGCCGGCCGTGACGACGCCGATCGAGCCCTCGGTGCTGATGCCGAGGCTGACTTCGACCTGGTTGAGTGCATGTCGCCGACTTTGCTGTCGGTCCTGTCTTTGAGAAGGGCGTCGACCTCTCCCTGTACGCGCTCGAGGTCGCCGCGGAGCTTCGCGAGGTCCACGGGCCGCGGCGCGGTGCGGCGCACGAGGCGCTTGAACGGCAGGGCATCCTCTTGAACCTGATCCTCCTGGCCGGGCGTCGCGATCGACTGTGCTGCCGGCGGTTCCGGGACGAGCAGCGAGAGCGACTTGGGCTCAGGCGCGGGTGCGGGTTTCATCGGAAGACCTCCAGATTCATGAGTCGCTCTAGTTGGCTGATCGCGAGCCCGAAGCCGGCTCGGCCTACGTGTCCTCGGTAAGCCGTGTCAGGTAAATACGAGCCGAGGTAGACGCCCAACGGTGCACGCCCTGCGGTCTGCGTCTCCTCGATTGCGCTGCCCGAGTCGCCCGGTTTCCCGTGTGGCTCATGGCGAATCGCAGCGGAAAGCGTGTCGAGCGGGAGATGCGGATGTTCGTCGAGACGTCGAGAACCGTCGCGGCCACTCCCGGCCGGCAAGCCATCTCTATCGGGAGCGCGGCCGCGATCGCTCGATGAGCAGGCGCATGCTGGGGCGCGGTCGCGGTCACGCCGACGTCCACGAGTGCTGCATCGACACAGGACGAGGCGCGATCGAGAATCGCGTGACCGGAGCCAAGGAAGGTCACGGAGTCAGCCACGTGCCGCGCGGTGAGCCACCCCTGAATCGTGCCACGCCGGCTCGTTGCCCAGTAGGCGGCGCTGCCACCCGGTAGAGGCGGGACCGCATGTTGCTCCTCCTCAAACTGCCCGCGGCGCACGGCAATCGGAACCGGAATGTCGCCGTGCGGCGTGTCGATATCGAACCCGCCCAGTACACCGGACCCTTGCTCGTCGCCCGGCACTCGGTCGGCATAGAGGATCACTCCGAACGGAGGCAGCCTGCCAAGGTCGCGATCGACCTCTGGGCTCAGGAACCCGATCGCCGCGTGCTCAAACGAGCGTACCTCCGCAGCAAACATCTCGATCGTGTCTTGATGGTCGGCGATCAGCAACGTCCAGCCGAGCGAACGGACCAGGTCAGGACCGAGCCCCTCGACGTCATCCGCAAAAGGGCTCTCCGCTATGCGCCGCTCGGCCAGCTCGAGCGGCACGGACCTAAGCCAATCGAGATCGGGCTCGAACATCGGTATCAGGCCCCCTGGGTCATCGCCTAGGACTTATGCGCTCTCGTGACGGAGGTCGCACTCCCCGCCAGCATTTCAGCTACAAGCTTTTGACAGTCACAAAGGTAATCAGGCGACCTTATTCGATCAGCCGCTATCCAACAAGTACTGGAATTGGAGGAGGGTGATCACCTCGCATGGTCCTTTGGGCGAGCCCTGGGCACCCGGAGCGACAGCTCGTTGGACAGTGTTAGGGTCCAACCCCCGCATCAACTATCAATAATGGCACAAAGGGAGCACTCTCTTGACATCCATGCCGCGCTTTGCGCGCACTACGGGTCGTGTCGGCGTCGCGATGGCTGCCCTGCTGCTCTTAGCGGCGATAGGTGCGCCTCATGGCATCTGGGCCCAAGGCATGTCCGGTGTGCCTGCATCTCACCTTGCCTCGACCCACAACCGGGCTCCTGCCGATGCGGCGCGGAGCAAGACCGTCGCCGTGGGCGAGGCCATAGGTTGCTGTCGCTTCGGGACGACTGCGGTTGGGAGCAACGGCTCGAGCTTGACGGTATGGCAGCAGCGAGGCATCCGAGCGCGCTGGCGAACTGCCGGTGGGTCGCTCGGTCGCGAGGAGGTCATCTCTCCTGATGAGCACGCCAGGTTCATTACGGGGCTGGTGCAGGTGGCGATCGCAGGCGACGGAACGTCGCTGATCCTCTGGAGGGTGCGCAGGAACCGAGCAGACGTGCCCCCAGGTCGTTACCTGCGACAGCGCTCGCCTGGAGGGCAGCTGGCCCCGACTCGCCGCCTTGACGACGTGACCTATGACAACTCTGCCGAGCTCGCCTTCCTCGGGCCTCCGGACGGGAACCTGCGCCTCCTGTCCACCAGGGTCCCCGAGGCCGGGACTGACGACGGTGGGCTGTTCCTGCATACCCTGGATCCCGCTGCCGGCGTGTTGAGCCAAGCCGTCATGAGCCAACAGCCAGCCGGTGACATGACCACTGCGACCGACAGGGATGGAAACACCGTGATCGTTTGGGAAGACGATCGGTTCGGCGGCTTCAAAGAGCCGCGGAGCACGCTACTGCTCGCCACCACCCTCTCCCGAGACGGCCAGCTCGGCACCCCGCAGGTCGTCGGTACCTTCAAGAACTGCTGCTTCTCTCACCCGAGCGTCGCCGTGAGCCCGACCGGCGACGGCCATGTCGTGTGGATAGACGAGGCGGGCGACTGGCCCTGGGTTCGGTTTCGACGAATCACCACTACCGGAGCGCTGGGTCCCGCGGTATCTCTCACCAGCAGGGGAACCGTCGAGAACTTCGACGTCGCGACCTACGCCGGTGGGCGCAGCCTGGCGGTGTGGACTACCCACGCGGAGAGACTGCTCGTCGCAAAGGTGCTGGAGGGAGACAAGGCGGGCCGTCGGATGACGCTATCGGCACCTACCGACTACCGTAGCGGCGTCCCGGAGGTCGTTGCACGAGGACATCGCGCCACCGTGGTGTGGCGCTATTCCCAGGCCGATATCCGTCACCCAGACGTAGGTCTGCGCAGCCGCTCCGTGACGGCTTCGGGCATCGCCGGCAAGGTGCTAGCACTTCCGCGGGCGCGCTCTAGGAGAGGAGTGTTCCCCCCGACGCTCACGATAGCCCCTGCGGGTGAGGTCTTTGCTACCTGGGTGGGTCGCGCATCTGCTCGCCTCCGCGTCTATCTCACCGTCTCCAAGTAGGGGCGAACTCGGTGTGCTGATCAAAGGCCTTCGAGTGGCATACTGCCCGCGATGGCGGCGGCCCGTCCAGCCAACTACGTACCGGCAGCCCGGTTCGACGTGCTCACCCCCCTGTTCGATCCCTTCGTCAGGATCACCACGCGCGAACGCACGTTCAAGCGGCGCCTGCTCGACCAGGCGCGCCTCGAGGGCGAGCTGGACGTGCTCGACCTCGGCTCGGGCACCGGCACGCTCGCGATCTGGGCGTGGCAGCGCAACCCTCGGCTGCGCATCCGCGGCGTCGATGGAGATCCGGCGATCGTCGAACAGGCGCGGCGCAAGGTGGCCAAGCTCGGCGCGCCCGTCGAGTTCGACCAGGCGTTCTCGTTCGAGCTGCCCTACGAGGACGCCAGCGTCGACCGCGTCCTGTCCACGCTCTTCTTCCACCACCTCGTTCGTGCCGACAAGGAGCGCACGATCGCCGAGATCGCGCGCGTCCTACGGCCCGGCGGGGAGCTGCACGTCGCCGACTGGGGCCAGCCGCACTCGCTGCCGGCACGGATCGTTTCCACGACGTTGCGCGTGTTCGACGGCGACGAGCCGACGCGCGACAACCTCGCCGGCCGTCTGCCGGAGCTGTTCGAAGCCGGAGGTCTCGCCGCCGCCCGCGAGCGCCAGCGCATCGCCGCCCCGTTCGGGATCGTCAGCCTCTACAGCGCGAACCGTCCGAGCTGACCGACGCCGCGAGCGAGCGGCAGACGCGCCGTCACGCGGTGGTCGATGCGCCGCTGCTCGTGCTGAGGTCCTTGTTCTCGGGCACGAACTTGCTGGCGGTGAAGATGGCGCCCTGCGGATCGCTGATGACGGTCATGCGCACCCACGGCGCGTCGAACGGCGGCACGAGCACCTGGCCGCCCAACTCGGCGGCCCGCGCGGCGATCGCGTCGGCGTCGTCGACGGCAAGCGTCACTCCCCAGTGGGCGGGGACGTCCGGCTGGTCGTCGGAAATGAGCCTGACGCTCGCGACGACGTCCTCGAACCGCTCGGGTGCGCCCATGTCCGCCATGCCCTTGCGCATCCCGGGGGTGCGTCGCTCGAGAAAGTCGCCGTAGCCGGGCAGCGCCCACGCCCAGCCTCCGCCGATGTCGAGGAGATCCCAGCCGAAGACGGCGCCGTAGAAGGCCGCGGCGCCCTCGACGTCTCGGGTGTTGAGGTCGTTGAAGTTCAGCGAGCCGGCCTCGTTGACGACCGCGGCGCCCCGATGCTCGCCGGCCTGCCAGACGCAGAAGGCGGCACCGGCGGGGTCGGCGAGAACGGCCATCCGACCGGAGTCCCCGACGTCGCGTGGCTCGCCGAGCACGGTGCCCCCGGCGGCCTGGGCCTTGGCGGCGGCCTCGTCGGCGTCCTGCACCCACACGTACGTGTTCCAGGTCGCGGTTTGCGCCGCACCCTCCTGTTGCGACGCCACGGCGGCGACGTCACCGCCGGGAAGCCGGGCGATGTAGTAGTTGCCTGGCGCCTCCGGCGGCATCGCGTCCTCGAGCTGCCACCCGAACAGGCCGCCGTAGAACGCGACGGCTGCCTCTGGATCGGGCTGCGTCGTGTCGATCCAGCAGGGGACGCCTGGGATGTAGCGGTCCTGGTCACTCATGCTGCCTCCGTCCGTCGTCTTTTGCGCGACAGACGTCACCCTAGGTCGGGTTTAGGTCAGGATCTGTCCCCGAAGCACTAGCCGTGCTTGCGGACCAGCGGCTTCAGACGTCCCTGCCGTTCTGCTCAGACGAATTCCTCGCCGTGAACGCTGACGGCCCAGAGGATCAGTGCGTCTACGGCGATCAGGATCGCCGACCAGATTGGATAGGCGCCGATCGAGAGGAAGTTCACCCCCAGCCCCATGAAGGCGAGGAAGCCCGCGATGATCGGCCCGCCGACGCGTTGCGTCGCTACGAGCACCGCCCCGATCAACTGCGCAACACCGACGACCAAAACGGTCCAACCCCAGAAGGAGAGATTGGACCAGACCAGGCTGTCCTCCTCGAAGACGCGCTTGTCAGAGAGTGCCGCGACGCCCCAGAGGACGTTCAGCACGCCGGCGACCACGAGGTAGATGCCGACGAACGCGACCCATCCGCTCAACTTGCGCCCTGCTGCATTGGTGCTCACCGACGCATCTCCTTGCTCGCTCGCTTCCGTGCCTAGCTCGGAGGCACCATAGAGCGAGCGGTCGAACTCACGCGGCAGTGTCGAAGCGCTTCGCGACCGCCGCTCTCGAGCTGCTCGCCGACCAACTGGCCGTCAGCTGAGCGCTCGCGGCTCGTACCGCAGCGCCACCGCGCCCGAGCCGAGCTGCAGGCGGTCTACGAGTTCGAGGTCGACGTGCTTGGAGAGTCCCGCGAGCAGCGTTGGTCCGTGGCCGGCGATCCGCGGGTGCACTACGAACTCGTACTCGTCGATCAGTCCCAGCTCCGCCAGCGCCAGTGGGAGTTGCATGCCTCCGGTGGACAGCCCGCGCCCCGGCTGGTCCTTCAACGCCCGGACGGCGTGCTCGAGATCCCCGCGTACGAGTTCGGCGTTCCAGTCGACTTGGTCCAGGGTCGTCGACACGACGTGCTTCTTGGCCGCGTCGATCGTTCGCCCGAACGGCGCCATCCAGTCCGGCATGACCGGCGCATCCTCCGAGGGCCGCCAGGCCGACTGCATCATCTCGTACGTGACCCGGCCAAACAGCAACGCGTCGGCCCGTTCGAGCGTCTTTACCGCGTGACGATGCGTCTCCTCGTCCGCGGGGATCGCCCGGTGGTCGCAGCACCCGTCCAACGTGACGTTGATCGAGTACCGAAGCGGCCGCACCACCCGAACCTATTGACCGCGCCAGCAGCTGTCAAAGGCCCTTGACGCGACCGCCGCCCGCTGGGGAGCGGGCGGCGTGGTCGCGCGTGCTGTTCCTCAGCGGGCGACGGCGACGACGTACTCCGCCGGCAGCAGCAGCGTGCCGTCCGTGGCACGGTTCTCGTGCCTGGCGAGCTCGTACAGCCCGTCCCGGCACTGGGTCCAAGCGCCGTCGGCCGAGAGCTTCTCCCGCGCCTTGAGCATGGGGCCGTAGCTCGTCTCCATGAACTCGAGCCACGCGGCGGGCGACGGGAACCGCCACGGGTTGTGCCCGCGATGGAACGTCACCGTCAGGCCCGAGTCGTCGAGCAGGTGGCGAACGTGCTCCTCGTCGCCCCACAGGGCGGGCGAGGAGGCGTACGCGGGCGGCGGCGGCATGTAGGCGCCGATGATCCGCAGCACGCGACCGATGACCCCATCGGGCGTCCAGTTGACGACGCCGATGACGCCCCCGGGGCGCAGGACACGGACGAGCTCGTCGGCGACGACCTGGTGGCGCGGCGCGAACTGCACGCCGAACGCCGACACGACGCGGTCGAAGGACTCGCCGGCGAATGGGAGCTGCTCGGCGTCGCCCTCGACCCAGTCGACCGCCACCCGCAGCCGCTGCGCGCGGGTGCGGGCCGTCTCGAACAGCTCCGGGGTCAGGTCGAGCCCGGTGACGGTGGCACCGGCGGCGGCCGCCTCGAGGGCGACGTTGCCGGTGCCGGTCGCGACGTCGAGCACGTCGTGGCCCGGGCGCACGTCGACTCGGGACAGCAGGTCGCGGGGCGGCGCCTCGTCGATGTGCTCCGCGACGGCGGCGTAGTCGCCCGAGGCCCAGATGCCGCGGTGGGTTCGCTTGAGGTCGGCGATGGTCAACATTGGTCGGGTCCTTTCGGATTCGGGGAGGGCGTTCACTTGACGCGCAGGCGCGCGGTCTTCGGGTTGGAGCGGTTGCCGCTCGCGTCGGTCGCGATCGCGCGCACGCGGTACCTGCCCGCGGCGAGTCGACGGCGCGGCAGCTTCACGGCGTTGGAGCCGGCGCGGCCCGAACGGATCGCGGCTCGGCCGACGGTCGTGCTCGGCCGGCCGCGGTTGACGCGCTGAAGGGCGACGCGCACCCTGGCCGACTCGGATAGCCGGAACCGGACCGTTGGCACGCCGCGGCGCAGGCCGGCACGCACGCCGCTCAGGCGCGGAGCGATCGTGTCCGGACGGCCTTGGCCGCCCGCGCCGCCGCCGTTGGCTGGCCCCTCGATCGAGAAGCGGGCGAGCGTGTCGGAGGCGCTGACCGTCGCGTAGAGCGAGCGGTTGTCCGGGCTGACGGCGAGCGACTCGCCCAGCAGGTCCAACAGCGCCGGCGAGTCGACGCAGCCGCTGTTGTTGTCGGAGGCGAGACAGCCGGCGTAGGCCAGCCTGCCGTCGACGGCGCTCGGCACGAAGCGGGCGATCGCCCTGCTGCCGCGACTCAGGACGTATGCCGACGTTCCGTCCGCGCTCAGCGCGAGCGACCGCGGCCGGCCGAGCGGCCGCCCGGGCAGGTCGACGCAGCCGTCCTCCGCGCCGCTGGCGACGCAGCTGTCGAACACGATCTGGCCGTCCGGCAGCAGGCGCGTGAAGTGCGTGACCGTGTCGCCGGACTCGTTGGTGACGTACACCGAGCGGGTGCTCGCCTTCACGTCGCCGGGCGACCTCAGCGACCCCACCACGGCGCAGCCCTGCGCCGCCGTCCGGCCGATGCAGCCGTCGTAGACGATCTGGCCGGCCGGGGCGCGGAACAGGTGAACCACGGTGTCCGACGCGCTGGCGGCGACGTAGACCGACTTGCCGTCCGGGCTGACCGTCACGGCCTTGGGATTGCCGAGCGGCTGCTGGGGCAGGTTGAAGCAATCGTTGCCGGGGTCGCTGCCGACGCAGCCGTCGTATGCGAGCCGGCCCTCCGCGTCGCGGAAGAAGTGGCTCACCGCGTTCGCCCCGGCCGCGGTGACGTACACGGAGCCGCCGTCGGGGCTGACCGCCACGTCCGTCGCGTTTCTCAGCGGCGCAAGCGGCAGGTCGCCGCAGGCGCCGCCCGCGGTGTCGTTGCCCAGGCAGCCCTGGAAGACGATCTGCCCGCCCGGCGAGAGGCGGGAGAAGTGAGCGATGGTGCCGCTGTCCCAGCCCGTGACGTAGACGGACTTGCCGTCCGGGCTGACCGCGACCGCGGTCGCGCCGGCGATTGGCGCCCCCGGAAGGTCGGCACAGCCCTGGCTGCCGTCGTGGTTGACGCAGCCGTCGTAGGCGAGCTGCCCGTCCGGTCCGCGGAAGTAGTGCAGGATCGTGCCGCCGTCGAATGCGACGGCGTAGACCGACTTGCCGTCCGGGCTGACCGCGGTGTCGAGCGGCTGCACCATCGGGTCGTTCGGGAGGTCGACGCAGCCGAGGGTTCCGCTGCCGTTGAGGCAGTCGTCGTAGATGAGGTCGCCGGGCGCCGCCTGGGCGGCCGGGGCGACGGCGAACAGGGCGGCCGCGACGACTGCCGCGGCGAGCGCCCGCCTGAGATGTGGGAGGTGGGTCGTGAACATGGCCCGGAGCTTCGGGCCGTGCCGTTGGGCGATCGTTGCACGGGCGTTGCACGACGTAATGTCCCCGGGGTGACCGCGCTGCGCCCACGGACTCGGGTCACGTTGTGCGGGCCGCTGCGGCTCGAGCTCGACGGGCATGAGCTCGCCGGGTCGCTTCCCGAGGGGCAGCCCGTGACGCTGCTCGCGTACCTGCTGGTCGACCGCGAGCGGGGCGCCGAGCGAGACGAGCTCGTCGAGGTGCTGTGGCCGCGGCATCCGCCGCGGGATCCGGCCGCGGCGCTGAGGCCGGTGCTCTCGCGGTTGCGGCGCGCGATCGCCCCGGTGGCGATCGAGGGCCGCGAGCGGGTCCGCCTCGTCCTGCCCGAGCCGGTCTGGGTCGACCTCGACGCCGCCGCCACGGCGACCGCGGACGCCCGCGCTGCGCTTCGGGAACACGACCACGCGCGGGTCGCCGAGCACGCCGACGCCGCGCTCGGCGAGCTCGGCGACGGTCTGCTGCCCGAGCTCGACGGCGCCTGGCTCGGCAGTGCGCGTCTGCGGCACGAGGAGCTGCTGCTCGAGGCCCTGGAGCTCCGCGCGAGCGCGTCGCTCGCGCTCGGCGAGCCTGAGCTGGCCGCCGCGGAGCGAGCCGGCCGCGACATCGTGGCCCGCTCGCCGTACCGCGAGAGCGGGCACCGCGTGCTGATGGAGGCGCTCGCCGCGGGCGGCAACGTCGCGGAGGCCTTGCGGGTCTACGACGACCTCCGTGTCCGCCTACGCGACGAACTGGGTACGCCCCCGGCACCCGAGCTGCAGGCCCTGCACACCCGGCTGCTGGCCGGCGCTCCCGCGTCTCCGCCGCCCCGGCGGACGCCTGCGCGCCGTCGCGCTGCGCCGCTCCCCGCCCTCGTCGGGCGCCAGCTCGAGCTCGAGGCGCTGCGCGAGGCCTGGCGCAGCGCGCAGGCCGGCCAACTCCGGCTTGTGTTCCTGGCCGGCGAACCGGGCATCGGCAAGACGCGCCTGGTCACCGAGCTCGCCGGCGAGGCGCACGGCTCGGGCACCGTCCTGCACGCCTCCTCGCACCCCGACGCGCTCGTCGCCTACCAGCCGTGGGCGGAGGCGCTGCGCAGCCTGGTCGCGAGCGATCCCGACCTGCCGCGACGAGCGTCGCCGGGCCCCGGCGCCCACGAGCTCGCGCGGCTGGTGCCCCAGCTCGGCGACTACCCGGCTCCGGCGTCGGACGCCGACCCGGAGACGCGCCGCTACCTGCTCTTCGAGGCCGTCGCCGAGCTGCTCGACGAGGCGTCGGCACACGTCCCGCTGGCGGTCGTCCTGGACGACCTCCACTGGGCCGACCGGGGCACGCTGAACCTGCTGCGCCACCTGGCGCGATCGGGCCGCGAGCCCGCCCTGCTGATCGTCGGCACCTACCGGTCGACCGAGGTGGCCGCCGGGCATCCGCTCGCCGAGCTGCGCCGCGAGCGGCTCTTCGAGCGGATCGCGCTCGGCGGGCTCGACGAGCCGCAGGTGGCCGAGCTGATCGCCGCGGAGACCGGACGCGCCGCCGCCAGCGGCGTCGTCGCGGCCGTCCACGACAAGACCGACGGCAATCCCTTCTTCGTCCAAGAGGTCGTAAGGCACCTCGTCGAGACGGGGGCGCTCGTCGAGCGTGGCGGGGTGATGGGAGGTGCGCTGCGAGCGGACGAGATCGGTGTCCCGGAGGGGGTCGCCGAGGTCCTGGCGAGCCGTCTCGCCCGCCTCTCGAACCCGTGCCGCGATGTCCTCGCCGGGGCCGCGGTGCTCGGGCGCGTGTTCGACTTCCGGACGGTCGCGGCGCTGTCTGACGGCGACGGCGACGCGGTGCTCGAGGCTCTCGAGGAGGCCCTGGCCGCGCACCTCGTCGTCGACGTCGCGGACGCAGGCGACGACGGGTTCGCCTTCCGCCACGCGCTCGTCCGGGAGACGCTCTATGGCGCGCTCAGCACTCCCCGGCGGCAGCGCATGCACGCGCGCGCCGCGCGGGCGATCGAGGCGACGCACGGACAGGCGTCGCTCTCGGCGCTGGCGACGCACGAGCGGCTCGCCGGACCGGCCGGCGACCGCGATCGCGCGATCGAGTTCTCCCTGCGTGCGGGCGAGGAGGCGCGCCAGCTTTCCGCTTGGGAGGACGCGGCGGCGCACTGGGAGGGGGCGCTCGTGGCGATGGAGCGCGCCGGCGGGCGGGTCGAGGAGCGCGCGCGCCTGCTCGTCGGGCTCGGGATGCTGATGGTCGTCGCGGGCGACACCGGACGTCACATCGACTACCTCGAGCGTGCGCTCGCGCTCTACGAGGAGCTCGGTGACGAGGTGCGCGCCGCGCAGATGCACTCGCGGCTCGGCACGGCGTATTCGCTCATCGACTCCATCTACGGCGAGCACCTCGACGTCCGGCGTGCGTTCGGTCACCTCGAAGCGGCGCGTCCCGTGCTCGCCCGTGGGCCGGCGAACCGGGCGCTCGGCCACCTCGAGAACGGCATGGCCATCGCGCGCACCTACGCGTTCGACACCTTCGGTGGACTCGAGGCGGCCGCCAGCGGCATGGAGATCGGCGAGCGGCTTGGCGACGACGTGCTGTGGGCCACGGCCGCGATCACGTACGGGTGGCACGCGATCGTGGCGGGCCGGCTCGAGGAAGGCTTCGAGACCGTCGAGCGCGGGTTCGCCGTCGCCGACCGCGAGCAGCGTCCGTTCGTGGCCTGGATGGCCTCGAACACTCGCGCTCAGCTGACGTGGGGACTCAGTGCGCCGGACGAGGCCCAGGCGTACTTCGAGCGCCCGCTGCGGCTGCCCTACGTCGGCCAGACCGCCTACCGGCACGAGATCGCCGACGGCGTCGGCCGCTGTCATCTCTCGCGCGGGGAGATCGACGAGGTCCGGCGCCTGCTCACCGACGCCCGGCCCGCCTGGATCACCCACTCGCTGAAGCCGCTGCTGGATCTTCGGGACGGCCGCTTGGACGAGGTCGCCGACCTCGCCTCCCGCACCCTCGAGACGAGCCGCCGTACGGGCAACCGCTGGGATGAGTGGGCGGCGCACCACCTCGCCGCACGCGTCGAGATTCGGCGTGGAAATCTGGACACGGCGATCACGCGGCTCGACGAGGCGCTCCCCATCGTCGTCGCCGGCGGCGCCAAGTACTTCGAGCTGTGGGTCCGCCCCGACCTCGTCCGCGCCCTCGTCGGTGTGGGACGGCTCGACGAGGCTCGCGAGCACCTCGAGCTCTGCCGGGCCATCGTCAGCAACGGCGAGGACTGGCGCGCCCGGGCCGGCCATGTCGCGCTCGCCGAGGCCGCCCTCGAGGCCACCGTGTCCGGACACGACGCCGCCGCGCCGCTGCTGACCCGCGCGCAGGAGATCTTTGCTCGCTACCGCCTTGCCGGGGAGGACGTGGACCTGGGCCTGTAGGCGCACAGGTGCACGCTAGGGCGGATGGCCTGGTCTGCTTCGCTCGTGCACAGCGAGGTTGGCCGAGCGTGCATGCCCGGGATGCATTGCACTGGCGTACCGCGGTCACCCGCGCCGGCGCGCGGCGCGGGTACCGACCGGCCGGGCGAGCAGTGTGGCGAGGCCGTCCTCGTCGGGGTCGGGGATGGCGCAGGCGCCCGATGGTCCGTGGAGACTGGGCGCGAGGGGGTTGCGGCCGGTCCGGTGAGCGATTGCGGCGAGCGGCCCGAAGATCGCGGCTTGGACGGCGGCGGGCGGCTTGGTGAAGCGGATCGCGTCCCGGTACTCGCGGGCGATCGCCGCCAGCCACAGCGGGTCGGGCATGCCCTGGGCGTTGACGCGACCGAGCGCGCCGAGCGACCACAGCGCCTCGATCATCGACAAGAAGCGGGCCGCGGGCCGTCCGGGCGCGGCCTGTGTCGCTGCGACCTCGACACGGACGTGCGCGATGTCGTCGCCGGCGTTCCACCAGTCGTGCACGGTGCCGGTCGGCACCTCCACGACCCCGTCGCCCGTGCGTGCGACGCGCTCGTCGTCGGCGATCTGAAAACCGACCTCGCCCGCCCTGACCTGGAAACGCTCGACGAAGTGGTCGTGGATGTGCGCGCGGGCGACTGCGGCGCCGGGTTGCAGCCAAAGGTCGACCTCGATCCGTCGCCCATCGGCGTCGGCCGAGGCTAAGTGCGCGATCTCGCCGGTCGCGGGGTTATGGAGCCATGCGCCGGCCGCAGGCTCGGGGGCGGAAGGATTCATGGCCATCGGAAATCGTCCTTGGTCCGAGTAAAGTTAGAGATTCTAATCATTATGGTTCGATCTTCGACCGAAAATCAAGGGGAGCGCTTCCTGCCTCGCCGGCTGCCAAGCGGCACCGCCAGCTTCGGTAACCTCTTTCGCGACACGACGCTCGCCATGCAGCAGCTCGTCGCGGAGGAGCTGGCGCGGCGCGGCTTCGCCGACCTGCGGCCGGCCTTGCTGGCGGTCGCCCAGCATGTCGGTACGAACGGGACGCGTGTCACCGAACTGGCCGCGCGTGCGTGGCTGACCAAGGCGACCGTCGTGCATGCTGTCGACGAGCTCGAGCGGCTTGGCTATGTCACCCGCGAGCCCGACCCGACCGACCGCCGCGCCAAGCTCGTGATGCCGACCGCCCGCGCGCGAAAGGCCGAGCGGGTCGCGCGCGAGGCGATCGCCGACACCCGCGACGCGTGGGCTGAGCTCATCGGCGAGCAGGAGATGGACGCGCTTGAGGCCGGGCTGCGCCGCCTGCGCGCGGCCCTTTGGCCGACGACCTAGCGTCGGGCCAACAACCGCGTCGAATCTCAGCTCTGCACCGCGGCACTCGAGAGCAGTGCTACCAGGTCGCGCACCGTCGCTTTCACAGTTGACTCAGCGAACGTCACATGTCGCTCTGTACCGCCCGACATGTTGCTCTGGCCTTTCTAAAGGGGGGAGGCGTCGTTCGATGGAGCCAGCCGGGCTCGAACCGGCGACCTCCTGCTTGCAAACGGTCCGGGCGTCCCAACGGCGAACTCGGTATGCCGCTCATGGAGGCGCATAAGCGACGACTTGAAGGTGAAGCGCAAGGCCGTTGCGTCCAGCATTAACAGCCGATTGTATGGGCTTCGGGCCCGAGCTTTGGGCCGAACACTCGTCCGGCTACATGTCGGTGTCGGCGTCCACCGGTGGCGCGCTCGAAAAGCCCTCGATGTCGATGGCAAATGTGGGATCAATTGGCTGGTCCCACAGGTCTTGCACTTCTGCGGTATCCACCCATGACCGAGATCCGATGGGCCCAAGCTTAGCGACGGGCCGGCCGTGTGCGCTGATGACGAATCGCTCACCGTCTTTTGCTCGACGGATCAGTTCATCGGACCTGGAGCGTAGATACGTGATGTCGATGGTCTCCACGTAGCCGACGTTACTCCGTCACTGTCGCTAGGGCGTGACGATGATGAGATCTTCGGCGTCGATGCCGTCGGCAAGGAACAGTTCCGGTTCTCCAGAGAGCGCGCCGAGGGTGAACTCGACCTGGAGCTTGGCTTGATCGAAGGCTAGCGCCAAGGAATGTCCGAACCCTAGGGAGTTGTAGAGCTGGCCGGCGAAGACACGTGCTGCTTCGTCCTTGATGGTTCGATTCATACCAATGGCCGCAGCGAGTCTTGTCGTAGCGACGTGGGCTTGCTGAGCCGAATCGCACGAGTTGAACACTGCGAGCTTGAGGGTGCTAGCAGCGACATCGAGCAGTGAGGCGAGCTGGTCGTTGGTTAAGAGTTCAATGTTGTCGTTCTCGTCCCGGAACGCAGGGCCGTCATCTGCGCCATGCCCCGAGAAGTGCACGACATCGGGCCGGACCTCATTGAGGTGCTGAATGAGGTCGGTGATCCGCGCGGCTGGCCGGTACTCAAAATGAATCGAGTCCCGTAACTCGCTCGCTCGCACCCGCTCTTGGATCTCCCGAACTTCCTTGTCGATTCGCAGTCGATCTAGGCCCTCGGGCTCAGCGCTGATGAACAGCACGGTGATTGCGCGGGGCGGGTTGGTCCAAGGCCGGGCAGCTAGCGTTGCCTGGGTGACCGCGAGCTGATCCTGCAGGTCACGGACTTGGCGATCCCGCGCTGCATCGGCCGAGCGGCGTTCCCGCTCGATTCGTTCTCGCTCCGTAGCAGCTCGTCTTGCCGCGCGGTCAGCCTCTTGGATCCGGTGCTTCTCCTCACGCTCGCGCTTGTCCCGCTCCCTTTTCTCAGCAGCTGACTGCTTCTTGTCCTCCGCGGCCACTGCCTTTGCCAACTTCTCCTCGGCCCTATGGACGTCGGACTGCGCTCGGGCCGCCTTGGCGGAGTATTCCGCGGCCTTCCCCCGAGCCTTATCGGCGTTTGCGCGCTTTGTCGAAGCGTCGTTGAGATAGCTCCTAGTGAGAGACGTGCTACTCGTGCTTTGCGCGCTTTTCTCCTTGGAGGCGGCGTTCTTGTCGAAGTCCGCGGCCCTTTTCTCCTCTGCTGCTTGGCGGCGGCGATGCTCCTCGAGCGCCCTCCGTGCGCGGGCAAGAGCTTGTTCGGCCAAGCTTACGGGCACGAAATCTACGATACGGCTGGCATCAGCCAGATTGCATGGCGCAGCATCCGTTGGACCGAGTCCGGGCTACTCGCTGAGATGTTCGACAACGTGGGAGCCAAGGAACCCGGGGCGAACCGCTTGGACGATGTCGAAGGCATCTCGGGCACAGCTGTCTGCGTCGCCGAGCAGGAGCCGGTCGTACGCAGTCCGCACGGACCGATTGGGATCTACGCCTCGATCCTTGACGTGGACGAGATCGTCGCGGATCGCCTTGAGATGGCGATAGCGCTCCCAGGGGTGCCGACCCTTGATCTGTTCTCCAATCTCAAGCATCGGCACCGCTGTACCAAGTTTCTCGTCGAGGTTAAGGCGACGGACCATCTCCGTCTTGGGGACGTCTCGTGCGGCCTCACCCTTGCCAAGGGTGATTACGGCATCGTCAAGGAGCTGATCGATTGAATCGTTGGCGATCGATTCGATTGCGGCAAACGAGTGCAATACGGCCGACCACAAATCAGAAATTACGTCGAGGGTCACTCGCGAGTTCTGTGGCGTGTATGTGTCGTTCGGGCGACGCTCAAGATTGCCGACGATCCGTCGGCGTCGTGGAATTGCCCGGTCGCACAGCTTCTTCGCCTCAACCAGCGAGAAGGCCACTGGCTGAGGCGGGTGCCATTGAAGTTCTCGGCCATCTTCCATCAGCACGGGTTCCACCAGCACCATCCAGTGTCCAGGAGGCAGAGGTTTGCCGTTCATCGCCTTAGCAAGCGTGGCGGCGAGCCTTGGATCTTGCTGTCGCTCATACCGATCCCGCGCGTTGCGGGCGGCGGCCCTGGGTCTCCCCTGCCTGCGCTTAGCCATTCTGGGTCCCCACTATCGCCCCCTGAGGCTAGGCCATGGCCGGGCGCTCTTCGAGTGCTTCTGTCACCCAACGCACTTCAGCTTGCCTGCTGCATCGGCTGCCCTCAAGCACGCCCATCTTTCCTCGGCCTCCCGAACGTACGCTCACTGCCCGATCCCTACCCCTAACCCGCGGCCACCCGTCCTCCACACCGGCACCGTCCATAGCTGCTTGCCCCAAGCCACCGCAGACCCGGCACAGCCGTCCAGCACCGTCCGCTACAGGGCCACACACACACTTGCACCAACGGTGCGTGGCCTCTTCGGTCGGCCTTGACTGGGTGGCCTACGAAGGGTTTGAGCGAGCGTCCAGGGCGTATTGACGGCTGGACGCAGCGACCGATCCGTTCTAAGGCGTAGTTTGTTCGGCCCCGATGAACCCGCCGAACACTGGAACTGCTCTGCTGATCCTTGTGAGCTTCGTGCTCCCGGGTTTCGTAGCGATCCTCATCAAGGAGCGGATCTACGACGTTCGGGGCGAAGAATCCGGGTTCGATCGCCTACTGACCACCGCGTATTACTCAGTGTTGGTCTGGAGTGTCCCCGCGCTCGTGGCCGTACTAGCCGGGTTGGATCGCGGTGATCTGGAGCAGTTCTTCAGCGGTCGATCGGCACCGTGGCTAACCGCCCTTGTCGCAGTGTGTGTCCTTTTGGTCCTGCCGGCGGCGGCTGCCTACATTGCTTGGCGATGGGTTGACTCCAAGGCTCGCGATCGCCTGCTGAAGCAGCTCAAGATCGGACGAGCCCATCGATTTCCAACCTCGTGGGACTTCGCGTTCGACTCGGGCCAAGACTTCCTCTTGGTTGTGACGCTCCGCGACGGGAAGCGCATCGCCGGGTACTACGGGACGCGGTCCCATTCTGGCTACGGAACCAAGCTGCGCGATCTTTTTCTTGAGGAGCGTTGGGAGATCGGCGAGGACGGCCAGACTCTTGAAGGCCCCGCGCCTGGAAATCTGGGCATTTGGATCGCAGCAGAGGACATCGTTGCGGTCGAGCAGTACGCTCTAAGCGATGAGCAGCGAGAGCAGATCACCGAATCCGCCTAGGCCGCCATCTCGGCCCACGGGACCATCCAAGCCCGCCCCTCCTGGTACGAGTGAGCGTGGGCGCCAGCCAGTCGTCTCGCATCCGAAGCCATCGGAGCCGGTGCCGATTGGTAGGCCGATTGGTAGAGGCCGATGAGAGATCGCAAGCCTTCGCGGCCGGAGGTACCGCAGCGTCCGCCTCAGGTTCCTCGAGCCAAGCCGTCTGGGCACATCGAGCACGGACGGCAGCCGACAGTCGAGCATCCTAAGCCCCAAGGGCCGGTCAACATCGGCAAGCCAATAACGGGCGACAAGTAGCTCGGAGGAGGGCGCAGAGCGTTCTCCGAAGCTGGTCGTTCAGTTGCGGTTGAGGATTTGCGTGACCCTTTGGTGGGTCATGCCGGAAGCCTTGGCGATCTCGCGGTGGGTCAGGCCGGCCTTCGCGGCCTTGACGCCCGATGTCTTTGACCAGCTCGCGCAACGCTCGCCGTGCCATCAGCCGCGTCATGCCCTCGCGCTCGTCGCCGAGGATGACCGTCTCGCGGTTGCCGTAGGCCATGACGCGAGCCGTGTAGAGCACGGTGCCGTCCGCTCGTCGTCGCTCGCGCAGGTTGCCGGTGCGGGGTCGACTCACGCCATCTCCTCAGAGAGGTAGACGCGATCGGTCCAGATCTTTGGCCTCGAATTGCAGGACCGGCGGCGGTTCTGGCCCGAAACGGCGCTGGGACCAGAGGCAGGACTGGCAACAGCCGCGAGAGCAAACGCAGACGACTCACGCGCAAACCCGCTCCCAGAGCGGCACAGCGGCGATGGAGCCAGCCGGGCTCGAACCGGCGACCTCCTGCTTGCAAAGCAGGCGCTCTCCCAACTGAGCTATGGCCCCGCAGGGGCACATGGTAGGCGAGCCCACCCGAAACGATCGGCAGATGGCTGCTATGGGAGGAAGCGCGGTTCGCTCGGGGAAGCAGAGCGGACCATGATCCGTCGCCGATCCTTCGCTCTCGTGCTCACGGCAATCGTCGCTGCCGCGTGCGCCTACCCGTCCAGCTGGGCCCGTGCGGCCGAGCCGCAGAAGCTCTTCGCCCTCGACGCCCAGCACGGGACATTGACGTCGATCAAGGGCAGGCCGGGCGTTCACCGCCTGGTGCTCGAGCGGGTGCGCGCACGAGCGCTGTACTTCACGGACCGCCCCGCGCGAGAGGTCGGGACGGTCGGGGTCCGGTCGATGCTGCGAGCGCTGTTCGCGGGCGACTCTCCGGCGCCGAACGCTGCGGTCAACGCCACGGCGCCGAAGCGTGGCCAGCTGCTCATGGGCGTGGAGCTGCGCGCGTGGCGCTACGACTTGCGGACCCGCCGGCTGACGCTGCGGGTGCGCCACCTTCGCGGGCGTGGCCGGACGCTCGGCCGATTGCGCGACGACGCGGTCCTGCCGCGCGCGTTCCGCGACGTCTCGGTCTTCATCGACGACTGCTGCGACGCTTCGTCGCCCGCGACGGTCTTTAACTCCGGCGTCCTGGACTTCGTGCTCCAAGTCAACAACGGGCCGCAAGTCGCCGTCCCGGGCGCCCTGCCGCCGGGGTGGCTGCCCGGATCTGCACCGATCGGCTTCAGCCAGAGCGGCCCACAGCCCGGCGTCCTCGGTCCCGGAGCCAACTTCGTGGACGTGACCCCCGAGGGGTCCGTGGAGCCATTCGAGTTCACCGTCGAGCTTCCGGCCTCGGTCCCGTACACCTCGGTCCAGCTGTACATCTTCCTGAACGACTTCGGCTCGATCACGTGGGTCCTGCTCGACAACGGTGAGCTGGTCACCTCGGCTCAGACGACGCGATTGCCCGCGTTGGCAGCTGCGGCGGCCAACTAGAAACCGCTCGAGGCCGCTAGCGGACGCCTACCGACGCAAACGCCCGATCGAGCAGCTTGCGCGACTGCAGGAACGGGTCGGGCGAGTGCAGGAGCACGACCGCCAGCGTGCGCCCACCGCGGCGCGCTACGCCGACGAAGCAGCGGCCGGCCTCGTCCGTGTAGCCGGTCTTCAGTCCCACCGCGCCCGGATAGCCCGCTCGGATCAGGGGGTTGTGGCCGTAGAGGTAGAGCTTGCGGCCCTTGATCGGGAACCTGAATGCCACCGACTGCCGCCGCGCGATGCGGCGGATGCGCGGGCGCTGCATGGCGAGCCGCGTCAGCACCGCCAGGTCGTGAGGGCAGGAGCGGTCGCCGGCGCCCAACCCGTGCGAGTCGACGAAGCGGGTGCACTTCAACCCCCACGCCCGCGCGTGCTGGTTCATCAGCCGCACGAAGCGCCGCTCGCGGCCGGACACGTGCACGGCTAGCGCGATCGCGGCGTCGTTGCCGGACACGAGCAGCATCCCGTTCAGCAACGTCTCGAGCCGCACGCGACGGCCCTTGGGCAGCAGCCCGATTCCCGAGCCGCTGTAGTTCAGTGCCGCCTGGGTGATCCGCACCGGCTCGCGCGGCCGCGTGCGCTCGGTGACCACGAGCGCGGTCATGATCTTCGTCAGGCTCGCGACCGGCAGCCGCGTCAGCGCCCTTCGTCGCCACAGCACCTCGCCCGAGCTCACGTCGAACACGAGCGCCGCGCGCGGCGGCTTGCGCAGCGAGATCGAGAAGGCGTCGACGCCGGAGAGCGGGACGGTGGGCGTCGGCTCGGCCGGGATCAGCGGCTCGGGCGCCGGCTGCCGTGGCGCCTTGGGTGGAGCCTTCGAGGAGGAGGCCGCCCCGGCAGCGCCTTCGGGGACGCGGTCGGCCGGTACGGGATCGGCAGGGGAACTCCGCTGGGCCGCCGAGGCCGACGCTGTGTCCGGCTCGTCGTCGCGCTCGAAGACGACGTACGCGGCCGCCATGCCGCCCACAGGCACGAGCAGCAGGATCAGTACAAGCAGCGCTCGCGATCCTCTCCGCCGCCGCCTCACGTCCCGTCGCCGGCGCGCCCCGCCTTCGAGCACGGCTCGCTCGACGCCGGGCGGCCGGTCGCCGCCGGGCACGGGTGGCGGGCCCGCCGCGCTCATCTCACCGAGGTACGCGCATCCATCGATGCGAGGTCCTCACTCATGTGGGTCGCGATAGGTGATCGCCCCCACGATCCCGAAGCCCAGCAGTCCCAGGATTCCCAGCGAGATGATCGCGAGCCCCGTCGGTCCGTTGCGGACCAGGTCGCGGATCGTCGCCAGCGCGAGCGCCACGATCAGCGCCAGGCTGGCCAGCAATACCAGTGTCCGCACCATCAGTACACGGGTATGCGACGCCGGGTCTCGTAGTCCTCGCGCACGTCCTTGGCGAACAGCCGGATCGCGGCCAGGCCGAACACGAACCCTCCGATGTGGGCGAAGTACGCCACGCCGCCCGCCTCGCCACCGACCGGCTGCGCCAGGTCCGCCACGCCGAAGGCGATCTGCATCACGATCCACGCGCCGAGCAGCGCGAGCGCCGGCAGCTCGATGATCGTGATGAAGAAGATCAGCAGCACGAGCGTGATCACCCGCGCCCGCGGATACAGCAGCGCGTAGCCGCCCAGTACGCCCGCAATCGCCCCGCTGGCCCCCACGGTGGGCACGGTCGACGAGGGGTCCACCAGCACCTGCGCCCCGAGCGCCGCGACTCCACCCAGCAGGTAGAAGGCGACGAAGCGCACGCGCCCCATCGCGTCCTCGACGTTGCCGCCGAAGATCCACAGGAACAGCATGTTGCCGCCGAGGTGCAGCAGGCTGCCGTGCAGGAACATCGAGGTGAAGATCGTCACCCACCAGGCGGCGCCGCCGGCCAGCTGCTCGCCGGGATGCGTGATCTCGTAGGGGATCGCGCCGAGCTCGGACACCCGCTCGGCGCCCACGCTGCCCAGCTGCCAACCCCCGTGCTCGACGACGAAGTACACGAACACGCAGACGGCGATGATCGCGGTCGTGACGACCGGGAAGCGGCGGGTCGGGATGTCGTCCTTGAGCGGGAACACCGGCCGCCCATCATGGCGGACGTCGCAGCGGCTAGCTGCCGGAGGCGGCCTGTTCCAAGGTCTGCTCGGCGTGGTAGCTCGAGCGCACCAGCGGCCCCGCGGCGACCGAGGAGAAGCCGAGCTCGTACGCCGCCCGCTCGAGCTCGGCGAACTCGTCCGGGTGCCAGTAGCGCACGACCGGCAGGTGGTCGCGCGTCGGGCGCAGGTACTGCCCGACGGTCAGCACCTGGACGTCGTGCTCGCGCAGCACGCCGAAGGTCTCGACCATCTCCTCCATCGACTCGCCCAGCCCCACCATCAGCCCGGACTTCGTCACGACCGCCTCGCCGCCCATCTGCTTGGCGTTGGCCAGCACCCGACACGAGCGAAGGAACTTCGAGCCGCGGCGCGCCAGCGGGTAGAGGCGCGGGACCGTCTCGACGTTGTGGTTGAACACGTCCGGCTTCTCGGCGATCACGCGGGCCAGCGGCATCTCCTCGCCGCGGAAGTCCGGCGTCAGCACCTCGACCTTGCAGCCGGGCGCGAAGCGGCGAATCGAGCGGATTACGCCGACGAACGCCGAGGCGCCGAGGTCGGGCAGGTCGTCGCGGTCGACGCTCGTCACGACCGCGTGGCGCAGGCCCATCGTCTTCACCGTCTGGGCCACGCGCAGCGGCTCGAGCGGATCGTTGTGGGTCGGCTTGCCGCTCTTGACGTGGCAGAAGCCGCAGCGGCGGGTGCAGGTGTCGCCGAGGATCATGAAGGTGGCGGTGCCGCGCTCCCAGCACTCGCCGATGTTCGGGCAGGCCGCCTCGGCACAGACGGTGTGCAGGCCCTGGCCCTCGATCATGGTGCGCAGCTGGCGGTACTTCGGCCCGCCCGGCGCGGGTCGCTTGAACCAAGCGGGCTTGCGGTCCCGGAAGGGGCGCACGTCGTCGCCCATCAACTCCAGGACGCGCGCGCCGCCGGGGTTCGATCGGGAGCGGGTGCTGCTCACGCCGGCAAGCCTACGGGGCGGTCGGTCGCAGCCTCGCGGCGCCGGCGGCCGGAGCGCAGCGTCGCCAGGCTCACGAGCCGCTGGCGGCGCTCGAACGCCTCCGAGAAGCGCCACGCCAGCCGCTTTCGAAAGCACGGAAGGCTGGCTCCCGAAGCGCCCGTCTCGAGCGCCACCGACGTCACGCGCGCATGGTCGATCCCGCACGGCACGATCCACTCGAACGGCTGCAGGTCGTTGTCGACGTTCACCGCCAGCCCGTGCGTGGTCACGTGTCGCGACACGTGCACCCCGATCGCGCCGATCTTCGCGTCTCCGCACCAGATGCCGGTGAACGGCGTGTCGCGCGCCTCGGCCTCGACGCCCTGGTCGCCCAGGGCGGCGACCATCGCCTCCTCCATCGTCTGCACGAACGCGCGCACGCCGGCGATGCGCATGATCGGGTAGGCCACCAGCTGGCCCGGCCCGTGGTAGGTCACGCGTCCGCCGCGGTCGGCGTCGAGCACCTCGATCCCGTGGGCTCGGTACCAGTCGTCGCCGAGCGGCAGATCTCCCGGCTCGGTGCGGCGCCCGCGCGTGTAGACGGGCGGGTGCTCGAGCACGAGCAGCGTGTCGACGATCGCGTCGGCCTGGCGCAGGTCGCGCAGCTCCTGCTGGAGTGCGAGCGCCTGCGCGCAGGGCACCTGTCCCAGCTGCGCCACCCAGAGCTCGTCCACGTGCATGAGGCTACTCGTCGCGGCAAGCGTCCGAGGGGAGGCGACTAGGCTGCGAGGGGAGTGAACGCCGAGCAGCAGCATCGGTTCTGGCCAACGCGCCTGCGCTGGCGGCTGCGGGGGGCGACGATGTGGCCCACCTTCGCCGTCGTCACGCTGCTCGACGCCTTCATCATGCACGAGCTGCCACCGGTCGGGACCGGGGTCGACCCGATCCCCGCCCTGCTGCTCGCGACCTTCGGCAACATCGTGATCGTGGGCGTGCTCGCGCCCTGGCTGGCGAGACGGCTGATCCGCCGGCGCGAGGCGATCGCCGCCACCGCGCCGCCCGTCGAGATCCTCGATCCCGCACCGCCGCAGGCCCAGCGAGAGCATCTGACCGATCGCATCGGCACGGGCCTGCTGCTGGTCAGCGTGCTCGGCGTGCTCGCCGCCGGCCTGGCCGCCGAGCCGACCGTCGTCACCGAGACCGAGGCCACGCAGGAGAACGCCGCGGCCGTGCGCGAGTACGTCCTGCACACCGGCGACCAGGAGCTGATCCGCAACATCGAGACGGCCAACAGCATCCGCCTCTCGAGAGGCTACTTCCGCACCTGCATCGCCCACGACGACCGCAGCCGCTACACCTGCCTGTTCGTGGACACCAACCGCTCGCCGACCCGGTTGGTGCTCGACCAGAGCCAGGAGCCGAACTCGGTCTACCGCGTGCCGTAGAGGCGCACGAGCCGTCCGTCCGGCCGCACCTCGAACAGCTCGACCTCGTTGCGCCCCGGACGCAGCGAGCTCTCGGGCACGACGAACGAGTACGACTCGCGTGGCCGGCCCTGCAGGCGGAAGCTGCGCCCGACCGCGCGGATGCGCCCGTTGACCGCCACGGCCAGGTCGCGCAGGCGCCCCGGCCGGCCGCCGACGATGCGCCCGGTCACGCGCGTGGGGAAGACCTCGCTGCCGTCGAGGCGCACGTCGCGCAGCAGCTCCGCGTTGGCGAGGCCGGCGTACGTGCCCGGCCGCGCGCTCGCCCGCGCTCGAGCCGGCACACGCTCGCCGAGCAGCTCCGGGTTCGGCCCGGTCCGGTACACCGACGCCCACGGCGAGCCGTACAGCAGCGAGCTCTCCGCGCCGGTGCCGAACAGCCGCGCCCACTCCCGGCGCGCGGCGGCGCGTCGCTCGAGCAGCTTGCGGCCGGAGATCCTCACGGTGTAGGCGAAGTCGCGCCTGACGATGCTCACCGTCTTGCGCGCGCGCGAGGCGGGTGCGAAGGCGGAGATGCCGTCGTGCTTCCACTGCGGCCGCGTGTCGAGCACGTCGGCGAGCGTCGGCACGAGGTCCATGTTGCGTACGAAGCTGGGGTCGACCTCGCCTTCGGCCTGGCCCGGGAGCTTGAGGAAGAACGGCACCGGCCCGATCTCGTGGACGTTGGTGGCGGTGACCTGGCGGCGCTCCTTGACCTTCGGCCCGATCTCGAACGCGTAGCCGTGGTCGGCGACGACCGCGACCAGCGCCCGTTCGAACAGTCCGGTCTCGCGTAGGCGCCTGAGCAGCAGCCCGATCTGGCGGTCGACGTAGCCGACCTGCAGCAGATGGCGCTGGTGGTTGTGCAGCGAGAGGTCGGGGTCGTGGAAGCTCCACGGCTTGTTGATGCCGGGGATCGGGTCGTTGCCAGAGGGGCGGCTCTGGCGCCCGGACGGCAGGTAGATCCACGGCTCGTGCGGCAGCAGCGCATGTTGGAGGAACAGCGTCGGCCGGCGGCGCTCGCCGATCGCCTGGACCCAGTGGTGCAGCCGCGAGGGCCGGTCGCTGCCGGCGAGGCGGGCGAGCACGCCCGGTCGCCGCGTGCGCGCGTGCTCGCAGACCGCGCGCGGGCAGATCGCCGTCGCCGCCTCGACGTCGACCACGTCGTAGCCGAGGCGGCCGAACAGCGTGTAGATGCTGCTGTGATGGCTGCGAACGTCCGGCGTCGTCAGGCGCTTGGGCAGGCGCGCGTCGAGGATCGCCGGCACGGCCTTGAAGGTCGAGTCGTAGACGGTGAAGGCGTTCGAGAACCAGGTCGAGTGACGGGCCAGATCGGCGAAGTGCGGGAAGCGCGCGGCGTCGATCTCGCCGTCGGGTCGCAGCAGGTCGTCGAGCGGGAACTCGTCGAGGATCAGCACGACGACCGGCGGCCGCTCGGCCGCGTCGACGCTCCCGGCATCCTCGGCGCAGCCGGCCGCCACGCCGGCGAGCGCCAGGACTGCCAGCCACAGGGCAACGCGCGCACCCACGTCGGCGAAATGTAAACAGCGCGCACTGCCCGCGACGCGGCCGGAAGCTGGCTCGCGCGCCGATACCTAGACGCGGGCGAGCAGGCGTAGGCGGTTCCCGCCGACGACCTCGTACAGCTCGACCTCGTTGCGACCGTCCGGCAACGCGTCCTCGGGCACGTTGAGCGCGAAGTGCTCGACGCGATCGCCCTTCAGGTAGAAGCTGCGCCCGACGACCACGATCGTGCCGTCGATCGTCAGCGCGAGGTCGCGCTTGGCGCCGCGTCGCCCGCCGCGCAGGTCGCCGGCGACCTGCGTCGGGACTATGCCGCCGGCGCGCCGTACGGCACGGTACGCCGAGGCTCGAGCGACCCGCGCCCGCACGGCGCTCGCGGCCACGACCTGCTCGTCTCCGACCGGCCGCCCGATCAGCTCGCGGTTCGGCCCGATGCCGGTGAACATGCTCTGCTCGCCGCTGCCGAGCTGGCGCAGCCGGCGGCGCACGACCGCCGCCCGGCGCGCCTTCCAGCGCTTGGCGGAGATCCGGATCGTCTTGGTGAACTCGCGGTTGGGCAGGCTGATCGTGCGGCGTCGCTCGACGGCGGCGCTGTTCGCCGGCCGCCCGTCGGTCCGGTACGGCAGCCGCAGCCCGAGCACGTCCGCGAGCGTCGGCGTCACGTCGAGCGTGCTCACGAGCGCATCGCTGACGCGTCCTCGGCGCTGCCCGGGCGCCTTGACGATCAGCGGCACCGGCGTGATCTCCTCGACGTTGTGGTCATCGACGCTGCGGCGCGTCGGCACGCCGACCTGCCAGGCCAGGCCGTGGTCGGCGGTGATCGCGACGAGCGTCTCGTCGAACATCCCTTGGCGCTTCAGGCGCGCGAACAGCTGGCCGAGCAGGCGATCGGTGAAGCCGAGCTGGAGCAGGAAGCGCTGCTCGTTGTGGCGGGTGACGAACTCGTCGTAGAAGCCCGGCACGGTGTCCATGCCGCCCATCGGGTCCGAGGCCCCGACGCGGCGCGTGGTACGTCCCGAGGGGAGATAGAGGTACGGCTTGTGGGGCAGCAGCGCGTGCTTGAACCAGAACGTCGGGCGGCCGGGGCGGATGCTGCGGACGAAGCGCTCGAAGCGTCCCGGACGCCCGCCGACGAGGTTGGGGACGATCGCCGGCGGGCGCGCGCTGGCGCCCGGGCACCAGCGCGGTGCGCACATCGCCTCCGCCTCCTGCGAGGTCCGGATCCGGTAGCCGCGCCGGCCGAGCAGCTCGAAGATCGAGTGCGGGTGGTCGTGGTAGGTCGGACCGGTTCCGGGCCGCGGGGCGATGCCGTCGAGGATCAGCGGCACCGCCTTGGTGGTCGAGTCGTACTTCGACCAGGCGTTGCGGTACCAGGTCCCGTTGGCCGCCAGCGCGGCGATGTTCGGGTAGCGCACCGCGTCGATCCGACCGTGCGCGTCGAGCAGCGCGTCGCCGGGGAACTCGTCCAGCACGATCAGCACGACGTACGGCTTGGCCGGCACCTTCGCCGGAGTCCCCTGCGGATCGACGATCGGCTTGGCCGTCGCCGTGTCGACCTTCACGCCGCCCGACCCGCCCGAGACGAGCAGCACCACGACCACCGCCGCGGCCACCACGGCGGCGAGCGGGAGGACGAGTCGGAGGGCCGTCCGGCTGCGCACGACGAGCACTGTAGGGAGCGCCGCCGGACGGTTTACGAGCCGGTAACGATTGGCCCGCTGCTCAGGCCGAGGCGACCGACCCGGACGGCGGGACCGTGCCCTCCTGCTCGGCCTCGATCGCCAGCAGCGCCGCCACGCGCTCGCCCGCGCCGGCGAGCAGCGCCGGATCGCCGGCGCCCGCGACCCAGTCGACCGTCACCCGGTCGGGACGCTTGGGGTCCGTCGCCACCGGGATGACCGCGCCGGGGCCGATCAGATGGAAGCCGTAGTCGGGCGGCTCGACCTTCTTCATGGTCAGCTCGCGCCCGTCGCCCGTGAGCTGCAGCGTCACGTCCCAGCGCGCGTCGAGCATCCCGAAGGCGCCTTGCGCACGGGTGGCGGCGACCACCGCGGCGGTCGTGCGCGCGCCCTTCTCCAGCTTGCGCCGATGCCCGCCGCGCATCCGATGATCGTCGATCCCGGCGTCGACCCTGCCGAGCACGGGCCGCCAGTTGCCCGGCTTGTCGAAGGATTCGGGAAGCCCCCAGCGGGTCCTCATCGCCGGCCAGTCGATGACCGCCCGCCGTCCGCGCGCGTCATGGCGCAGCAGCAGCTCGCAGCCGAGATAGAGCCGACGCCGCTCGGGGTCCAGGTTCTGCTGGAAGGTGGCCTCGAACGGCTCGCCAGCGGCGGGACGCACCATCACCCGCCAGACCCAGACGTCCTGGTTGCCGGTCGTCTCGCTGTGCGTCCCCTTGACGCCGTCGAGCCGTCCCGGGCTCTGGATGCCGGTGCGCACCAGCTTCGTGCCCAGGCGTGCGCTGGTCAGGCGGTCGAACGGCGCACTGAGCTTGAAGTAGATCTCGTTGAGCAGGCTCACGTCGCAGGGCGCATCATCCAGCGGCGATCAGACGCACGCCCAGCCTGCGCGCCAGGCCCTCGCCGCCCCAGCGCATGACCAGGTCGTGGTTCCACTCGAAGATCGGGCGGGCGAAGGGGGAGACGAGGTTCATCCAGGCCTTGGTGGTGCGCACGTTCCACTCGTAGACGACGGCCGTGATGCCGCAGTCCTCGTACAGGCGCCAGGTGCCGCGCCCGGCCAGGTCACCGCACGCGTGCCCGTCCATGCACAGCGGCTCGTCGACGTGGTCGACCTCGAACTCGAACCTCACCGAGTACGGCACTCGGCTGCGCCACTCGACGAGGTAGCGCCCCCCGACCCCGTCGCTGCGCGAGGCATTCCGCAACTCCACCCGCACCGCGCCCCGCCACCAGGTTGGCCAGCCGGCGACGTCCTCGAGCACCTCCCAGACCCGCGCGCGCGGCGCCTCCAGCAGCCAGGTGGTCAGGAAGGAATACGTCGACGACACGCGCGGCAGCCTACGCCGCCCGCCCGCTCAGCGTTCGACGACGCGGAAGCGCAGCCGGTGCTCGTCGGAGAGGTTGCCGGCGGCGTCCGTCGCGCTCAGGCTCGCCTGGTAGCGGCCGGGGGGCAGCTTGCGCTTGCCGACCCAGCCCGAGAAGGGGACGCTGCGACGGCCGGCCCCGAGCCTCCGGCGCAGGTCGCCGACCGGCTGCTGCTTCGTGCAGTGAGGACCGCGCCTGCCCACGGGCGGCTTGGCCAGGCAGCGTCCGCGCACGCGCACCCCGATCCGCACTCGCTCCAACTCGATCGTCACCAGCGCCCGCTCGGACAGCGCGAAGCGGAAGCGCGTGCCCACCGGGGTGCGCGCCTTGCGGGCCGCGTGACGCATGGCCCCGGAGCGTGGCCGCTGCGGCGTCGCGGCGAAGCGGCGCTGGCTCAGCGACACCGAGCGCAGCCGCGGCCGGGTCTCGTCCACCCGCGGTTCGCGCACCGTCACGATCACGGCTCGCGACGAGGAGCGGCCCGAGGAGTCGGTCACCTCGGCGCGCGCCTCGTAGCGACCGGCGCGACGGAGCGTCTTGGTCACCGTCTCCCCGGTCGCCCGACTGCCGTCCGTGAACAGCCACGTGACGGGATTGGGGAAGGCGTCCTCGTCCGGCGTCACGAAGGCCCTGAACGTCACCTCGCCACCCGCGTCCACCGACTCGGCCGAGGCTTGCACCCAGATGGAGAGGCCTCGTCGCTCGTAGGCTCCGATGTCCTCGCGCACGATCCCGTTGCCGTCGCCGTCGTGCCAGAACGAGAACCCGCGCAGGTCGACGCCGGACTCGAAGGCGTCGCGAGCGTCGGTGAAGAACGGCCCGGCGTCGATCAGCGGCGAGCCGATCGCGGGCCGGAAGTCGTCGGGTCCGCTGAACATCGGCTCCCACGAGATCATCCCCTGGCCGTTAACGATCGTGCCGCCGGGGCCGGACTCGCGCGTGCCGACGTTGGAGTAGCTCAGCTTGGCTTCCGCCGAGCCGCCGTCGCCGACGCTGCGCACGTCGGTGCCAAAGCCCCAGATGCTGGTGCTCGCGATCAGCGCCGAGCTCGGGTGGTCGACGCCCCCCGCAACGTCGAGGCCGGTGGTGTCGGCCAGCCCGGCCCGGGGCGTCGCGGTCACGTGGTGGGCCTCGAGGGTGGCGTCCGAGCAGGGCACGGAAGCGGGGCTGACGGTCAGCGCCCGCCCGCCGTCGTGCGCGACTTCGATCAGGGCGGTGTGCAGGTAGAGCCGACCGCAGCGGGCCGCGATCCCCTCGCCGGCGACGACGTGCGCGCGCCGTACCCTGCCCCAGCCGGCTCCGAAGGACTCGATGCCCGTGCCCGCCACGATGTTCGCGTCGTCGAGCGTCGCGAACGAGCCGGGGGTCGCCGAGAGGCCGATCGCCCGCAGCCCGGGCAGGCCGGTGTCGAGGCTGACGCTGCCGTGGCGCAGCGTGGCGTCGGGCATGATCCAGACGCCGGTGCCCTCGGTTCGTCCTGGCTCGGCGCTGATCCCGACGCGGGTCCCGGCGCCCCACAGGACCAGGCCGTCGCTCTCGATCCCGGCGGCGAGCCGGAGCGTGAGGTCGCTCACGCTGGAGGTGGGCTGGACGGTCAGGATCGGTCCGTCCGCGTCGCCGCTCGTGAGCGTGGTCTGATCGAGGCCGGCACCGACGATGTCGACGCCGACGGTGTCGAAGACCGTGCTCGGAAGGGTCAGCGTCCCGCTCCCGATCTCGACCCGGTCGCGTCCCTGCGTGGCGTTCGCGGCGGTCAGCGCGTCGGCGAGCGTCGTGTGCGTCTGCGCGATGGACGCGCACGCGCCCTGTCCCGGCCCGCGCACGCAGAAGACGTCCGCCCGTGCCGTCGCGGGCATGGCTGCGACGACCGAGCATGCGACGGCTGCCAACGACACGTATGGAGCGACGCCTCTCAACCTCATGGTCAACCCTAAACCAGTACTAGACCGGTTTGTTGCGCTATGAGATCGTGACGCCGTCTCTGGTGCCGTCGGTGGTGCCTGAGAGCGAGAGGCTCAGCGTGGCGACGCCGGCCGCGCCGGTGACCATCGTGATCATGCCCCCGGCCGCGTAGGGCACCGGGCAGGTCATTCTCACTGTGACGGTCGCGCCGGGTGTGAAGTTGGCCGTCGCGCCGCCGCCGGTCAGGCATGACGTCGCTCTGAGGATGATTCTGCCGGCCATCCCGCACTGGATCGCGATATCGGACGCGATTGTGACGTCGAGCGGCCAAGGCGATCTTGAGCCGACGAGGTTGAATGTCCAGATCTGGCCCAGCGGCTGGAACGTGCCGGGGACGCAGTTGGCGGTCGATCTGCACGCCCCGACCGCGATGGATCTGCTTGACATCGCTGTGACGCCGTCGGCGACGTCGACTGAGAACGACACGTCACACGTCTCGGACACGACGCCGGCGCCCGTTCTGATCGTCATTGTCTGCGTGCCTCTCAGTGTCAGGACGCAGGCTGCCCCTGTGACGCATGTGGGGGTCGCGGCGGCCGGAGCCACTTCGAGTGCGAGGGCTCCGGCCAGTGCGATGAGCGTGAACGCGAGGACGCGTCGAAACACTGCTCCAAAGTAACAGAGCGCACAGAGATTTTCGAGTATCGCTCAGTCCAGCGAGGTCATCACGTGCTTGACGTGCGTGTAGTCCTCCAGCGAGTACATCGACATGTCCTTGCCGTAGCCGGACTCCTTGTAGCCGCCGTGCGGCATCTCGGAGGCGAGCGGGATGTGGTCGTTGATCCAGACGCAGCCGAAGCGCAGCGCGCGCGAGACGCGCATGGCGCGGCCGACGTCGCGGGTCCAGACCGACGAGGCGAGGCCGTAGTTGGTGCCGTTGGCCCACGCGATCGCCTCCTCCTCGGCGGAGAACGGCTGCACGGTGATCACCGGGCCGAAGATCTCGTTCTGGATCATCTCGTCGTCCTGGCGCAGGCCGGCGACGACGGTCGGCTCGAGGAAGTACCCGGGCAGGTCCGGCTCCTTGCCGCCGGTCACGATCTCGGCGTGGCCGGGCTTGCGCTCGAGGAAGCCCTCGACGCGCTCGCGCTGGCGCGCCGAGTTGAGCGGGCCGAGCGTCGTGTCGGCGGCGAACGTGTCGCCGACGACGAGGCCCTGCGCCTGCGCGGCGAGCCCGCACACGACGTCGTCGTAGACGTCCTTGGCGGCCAGCACGCGCGTCGCCGCGGTGCAGTCCTGGCCGGCGTTGTAGTAGCCCATGCCGGCGATCGTCTCGAGCACGCCGTCGATGTCGACGTCGTCGAAGACCACCACCGGCGCCTTGCCGCCGAGCTCGAGGTGCACGTGCTTGAGCGTGTCCGCCGCCTCGCGCGCGATCCACTTGCCGGTCTCGGGCGAGCCGGTCAGCGAGACCATGTCCACGTCGGGGTGGGTCACGAGCGACGAGCCGGCGGGCTCGCCGTGGCCGGTGATCACGTTGAGCACGCCCTTGGGGAACAGGTCGGCCGCCAGCTCGGCCAGCTTCACGGTCGAGACCGGCGTCGTCTCGGCCGGCTTGAGCACGACCGTGTTGCCGGTCGCGAGCGCCGGGCCGATCTTCCAGATCGCCATCATCAGCGGGTAGTTCCAGGGCGTGATCTGGCCGACCACGCCGATCGGCTCGCGGCGGATCGATCGAGGTGTAGCCCTCGAGGTACTCGCCGGCCGCCTTGCCCTCCATGGTGCGCGCGGCGCCGGCGAAGAAGCGCAGGTTGTCGGCGCAGGACGGGATCTCGTCCTCGAGCATCGCCTTGCGCGGCTTGCCCGCGTCGGCGGCCTCGAGGTCGGCCAGCTCCTCGGCGTGCTCCTCGATCCCGTCGGCGAGCTTGAGCAGCGCCAGCGCGCGCTCGCCGGGCGTCGTCCAGCCCCAGCCGTCGAACGCGCCGGCGCGCCGCGGCGACGGCGCGGTCGACGTCCTCCTCGGTCGACAGCGGCATCTCGGCGATCTCCTCGCCGGTGGCCGGGTTGAGGACGGGCTCGGTCGGCGCCGTCGGCGGCGTCGACGAACTCGCCGTCGATGAAGTTCTGCAGCTTGGTGCGCGGTGGCGGTGGCCATGGGTGGTGTTCCTTCTCTCGGCGTCGGACTCAGGCGGCCTGGGCCGCGCCGAGGACCTCCTCGACTGGGGTGAACTCGGTGCCGGTCGCCTCGGCGACGGCGGGATGGGTGACCTTGCCGGCGGCGACGTTCACGCCCGGACGCAGGCCCGGGTCGCGTCGCGATCGCCGCCTTGACGCCGTGGTCGGCGAGCGCCAGCACGTAGGGCAGCGTGGCGTTGGTGAGCGCGAAGGTCGAGGTGACCGGCACCGCGCCGGGCATGTTCGCCACGCAGTAGTGGGTGACGCCGTCGACCTCGTAGGTCGGGTCGGAGTGGGTGGTGGGCCGCGAGGTCTCGAAGCAGCCGCCCTGGTCGATCGAGACGTCGACGAGCACCGCGCGCGGCTTCATCAGCTCGAGCTGCTCGCGCTTGATCACGTACGGCGCGCGCGCGCCGTGCACGAGCACCGCGCCGATCACGAGGTCGGCCTGCGGCAGCATCTCCTCGATCGCGAGCGTCGACGAGTAGACCGTCGAGGCGCGCCCGCCGAAGGCGACGTCGAGCTCGCGCAGGCGGTCGATGTTGCGGTCGAACACGAACACGTCGGCCTCCATGCCGATCGCGATGAAGGCCGCGTTCATGCCGACCACGCCGCCGCCGATCACCATCACGGTCGCCGCCGCCACGCCCGGCACGCCGCCGAGCAGCACGCCGCGCCCGCCGAGCGGCTTCTCGAGCAAGAAGGCGCCGGCCTGGGTGGCGATCTTGCCCGCCACCTCGCTCATCGGCGCCAGCAGCGGCAGCCGGCCGCGCGCGTCCTCGACGGTCTCGTAGGCGATGCAGGTGGCGCCGGACTCCACAGGCCGCGCGTCAGCTCGGGGTCGGGCGCGAGGTGGAGGTAGGTGAACAGCGTGTGGTCGGGCCGCAGCAGCTCGACCTCCCCGGGCTGCGGCTCCTTGACGCCGAGCACCAGCTCCGCCTGCTCGAAGACCGCGGGCGCGTCGGGCACGATGCGCGCGCCCTGCGCCTCGTAGTCGGCGTCGGGGATCGTGCTGCCCTCGCCGGCGCCCGGCCTGGACCAGCACCTCGTGGCCGTGCTCGGTCAGCTCGCGCACGCCCGCGGGCGTCAGCGCGACGCGGTACTCGTCGGTCTTGATCTCCGTCGGCACTCCGACCTTCATCCGGCGTCCCTCCCTCGTGGTCTCCTGCTCAACGTCACCAGCTCCCGTGCCCGCAGCGCCAGCCAGAACTCGATCCGGTCGCGCGCGCTCGAGAGGTCGCGCCCGGTGAGCTCCTCGACGCGCCGGATCCGGTAGCGCAGCGTGTGGCGGTGGCAGTACAGCTCGCGCGCCGCCTTCTCCCACTGCCCGTTCTGCTCGATGAACGCCTCCAGCGAGCGCAGCAGCTCGTCGCCGTACTCGCCCCCGCCGTCCTCGAGCGGGCCGAGCACGCTGTCGCAGTAGAGCCGCAGCGCCTCGTCGTCCTGCAGCGACAGCAGCAGCTGGAAGGCGCCGAGGTCGCGGTAGGAGGCCACCTCGGGCGCCGAGCCGTTGGCGAGCGCCGCCGCCTCGAGCGCGCAGCGCGCCTCGTGGAAGCTGCGCCGCAGCAGGCCCGACCGGCGCCGGCCGCGAGGCCGCGGCGCGCAGCTCGCCGTGGTCGTGCGCCAGCGCCTCGCGCGCGCGCCCGGCGAGCGCCACCGGGTCGTGCCTCGTCGCGGCCGTCGACGACGGCGCACAGCAGCCGCTCGCGCGCGGCGACCAGCGCGCTGCACGCCGGCGTCGGAGAGGAAGCGGTCGAGGTCGCCCTCGGCCGGCGTGGCGCTGCCGTCGTCGCCGTCGCGGCGAACACGAGCACCGCGGCCTCGGCGCCGACGCCGAACGGGCGCAGGCGCAGCGCCAGCTCGTCGTCGGCCAGCCGGCCGGTGAGCGCCTCGGCGAGCACGTCGCCGGCCAGCCGGCGCTCGGTGTCGCGCATCGCGCGCTGGCGCATCAGCTCGAGCGCGACGACCGTCACCGCCTGCTGCAGGATCAGCCGCTCGAAGTCGCCGAGGCCGCCGGCGTCGCGCGCGGCCACCAGCCAGGCGCGCGGCCCGCCGCGGCCGCGGATCGAGACCGGCAGCACCAGCGAGCGGCCCGCGAGCTCGGGGTGGTCGGGCGCGAACTCCGCGCTCTCGCCGGCCGTCGCCGGTCGTCGCCGCGAGCGCGGCGGTGCGCTGCGCGACCTCGACGCGCACCGCGTCGAGCGCCGCCTCGGGCAGCTGACGGCGGAACTGCTTGCGCTGGCGATCGTCTCGCCGCGCGGCGCCGAGCACCATCACCGCGCCGCCGATCGCGGCCGCCAGCGCGCGCACCACCTCGTCGAGCCCGCGCTCCTCGAGCACCAGCCGCTCGAGCCGCTTGTGGATCGCGATGCCGCGCTGCAGCACCTCGTACTGCTCGTTGACCAGGCGCGTGAACGCCTTCTCGGTGAGCGCGATGAACGGCAGCTCGTACGGCACCTCGAAGACGGGGAAGCCGAGCGCGCGCGCCTCGTCGACCAGCGGCTCCGGCAGCGCGTCGTGGTCGAAGCCGGTGCCGAAGCCGAGGCCGGCGAGGTGGTGGTCGGCCAGCAGGCGCACGAACTCGCGCTGGCGCTGCTCGGTGGCGAGCTGGATGCCGGTCGTCAGCAGCAGCTCGCCGCCCGGACAGCCACGGCGTCGGGTCGGGCAGCTCGGTGATGTGCACCCAGCGGACCGGGGCGTCGGCCGCGTCCTCGCCGGCGGCCAGCTCCAGGCCCATCTCCTCGACGAGGCCGCGGACGGTGAGCACGCTGCTCGGCTCCCCTCGCTTCCGAGCGCCGCCGCTCAGTGGCGGACCACTCGCTCCCAGGCCTCGGTCAGCACGCCCGCGCAGGATGCCCTCGATCTCCTCGAACTGCTCGGTGTCGGCGATCAGCGGCGGCGAGAGCTGGATCACGGGGTCGCCGCGGTCGTCGGCGCGGCAGATCAGCCCGCGCCGGTAGAGCTCGCCGGACAGGAAGCCGCGCAGCAGCTCCTCGGACTCCTCGTCGTCGAAGCTCTCCTTGGTCTCCTTGTCCTTGACCAGCTCGATCGCGTGGAAGAAGCCGGCGCCGCGCACGTCGCCGACGATCGGCAGGTCGCGTAGCAGGCGCTCGAGCATCGCGCGGAACTCGCCCTCCTTCGCGCGCACGTGGCCGCAGAGGTCCTCGCGCTCGAAGATGTCGAGGTTGGCCAGCGCCACGGCGGCGGAGACCGGGTGGCCGCCGAAGGTGATGCCGTGGGTGAACATGCTCGTGTCGCTTGCCATGAACGGCTCGGCGACACGTGTCGGAGGCGATCACGGCGCCCATCGGCGCGTAGGCCGAGGTGAGCCCCTTGGCCGTGGTGATGATGTCCGGCTGGTAGCCGTAGCGCTCGCAGCCGAAGAAGTGGCCGAGCCGGCCCCAGGCGCAGATGACCTCGTCGGAGATCAGCAGGATGCCGTGCTCGTCGCAGATCTCGCGCACGCGCTGGAAGTAGCCGTCCTGCGGCACGAAGCAGCCGCCGGCGTTCTGCACCGGCTCGAGGATCACGGCGGCGACGGTCTCCGGGCCCTCGAACTCGATCCGGTGCCGCGATCTGCTCGGCCGCCCAGAGCGGGTCGCGGTCCTCGGGCCAGCGGTAGGAGTTGGTGTTCGGCACGTGGCAGCCGCCCGGCACGAGCGGCTCGAACTGCGTGCGCAGCGAGGTGATGCCGGTGACCGAGAGCGCGCCGAGGGTGGTGCCGTGGTAGGCGGTCTCGCGCGCGATCGATCTTCGTGCGCTGGGCCTCGCCGTTGAGCTTGTGGTAGGCGCGGGCCAGCTTCCAGGCGGACTCCACGGCCTCGGAGCCGCCGGAGGTGAAGAAGACGCGGTTGAGGTCGCCCGGGGCGAGGCTGGCGATCTTGTCCGCCAGCTCGATCGCGGGCGGGTGCGCGTAGCTCCAGTTGGTGTAGAAGCCGAGCTCGCTCGACCTGGCGCTTGGCCGCCTCGCCGAGCTCGGTGCGGCCGTGGCCGGCGTTGACGCAGAACAGCGCCGAGAGGCCGTCGAGGTAGCGGTTGCCGTGCTCGTCCCAGACGTAGCAGCCGTCGCCCCGGACGAGGATCGGGATCTCGTGCTCCTCGTCGTACGCGCCCATGCGCGTGAAGTGCATCCACAGGTGCCGGCGCGCCTTGGCCTGCAGGTCGCTGGATCCCTGCGACTCGGCTGGGTCGCCGTCTGGGGGGTCGTCGCCATCATTCCTCCGCTTTCGCCGTCGGGCTAGACGCTGCGGCCAACGGTACTGGCGCTTTGGAGGCCCCACAAGCCGGCGACCCGTTCAAGAACGGCACACGACTTTGGCCATAGTGTCCAAGCGTGAGACCCACCGTTTTCGGCATTCCGCCACCTTGCGAGGGTGACGTGGCGGCCATAGCTTGAGTGGCAGAGTGAGCCTTGGGGGCCAAGAGGGGGCCGCGCCCAGCGTTCGGTTGGAGCGAGTGACGAAGCGCTTCGGCGACTTCACCGCGGTGCGCGAGCTGAGCCTGTCGATCGAGCGCGGCGAGTTCTTCACGATGCTCGGGCCCGTCCGGCTGCGGCAAGACCACGACGCTGCGCATGGTCGCCGGCTTCGAGGAGCCGAGCGAGGGCGCCGTGCTGCTCGAGGGCGACGACGTCACGGCTCAGCCGGCCTTCAAGCGGCCCACCAACACCGTCTTCCAGAGCTACGCGCTGTTCCCGCACCTGAGCGTCGAGCGCAACGTCGCCTTCGGGCTGCAGCGCAAGGGCGTCGACAAGGGCGAGACGCGCACGCGCGTGGCGGAGGAGCTCGAGCGCGTGGGGCTGAGCGGCGAGGCCAAGCGCAAGCCGGCGCAGCTGTCCGGCGGCCAGCAGCAGCGGGTCGCGCTCGCGCGCGCCTGGTGAACCGGCCCACGGTGCTGCTGCTCGACGAGCCGCTCGGCGCGCTCGACCTCAAGCTGCGCAAGCAGCTGCAGGTCGAGCTGAAGCGCATCCAGCGCGAGGTTCGGATCACGTTCGTCTACGTGACCCACGACCAGGAGGAGGCGCTGACGATGTCCGACCGCATCGCGGTCATGAACCGCGGCGTGATCGAGCAGGTCGACGAGCCCGAGAGCGTCTACGAGCGGCCCGCGACGACGTTCGTCGCCGGCTTCATCGGCGTCTCGAACCTGATGCCGGGCGAGGTGGTGTCCGCCAACGGCGCGTCGGCGCAGATGCGCCTCGACGCCGGGCCGGTCGTGCAGACCGAGGCCGCCGGTGCCACCGTCGGCGAGCGGGTGCACGCGGTCGTGCGTCCGGAGAAGCTCGTGCTGGAGGCGGCCGGAGCTGCCGCCGAGGCCAACCGCGCCGCCGTCGAAGGACAGGTGGAGAGCTCGCTCTATCTGGGTACTGCAACGCAGATGGTCGTTCGCCTCGCCGACGACACGCGCATGACCGTGCTCGTGCCGAACGCGGACGCGGACGCCCGACGTGAGCTGCCGGCGGCCGGGGACGCCGCGCGGCTGACGTGGTCCGACGAGAACATCCACATGGTGCGGGAGGCGGCCGGCGGCGATCCGGCGGTCGAGGCTCCCGCCGACGCCGCGGGAGCGGCGTGAATCCAGGGAGGTCCCCGCAGTGAACCCCAGTCCCGATCGCCTCTTCGAGCGGCTGCTGAGCGACCCGCTCACCCGCCGGCGGCTGCTCCAGCGCGGCGGCGCCGCGCGCGCTGTCGATGTCCGCGCTCGCCTACCTCGCCGCCTGCGGCGAGACCGGCGGCGTCTCCGCGGCGGCTCGGGCAAGGCCGAGCAGGTCGAAGAAGGGCGAGGTCGCCGACTCGATGTACTTCGCCAACTGGCCGTTGTACATCGACGTCGACGAGAAGACCAAGCAGCGCGGCACGCTCGTCGACTTCCAGGAGAAGTACGGCACCAAGACGCAGTACGTCGAGGAGATCAACGACAACACCGAGTTCTTCGGCAAGGTCCGCCAGCAGTACGCGCGCGGGGACTCCGGCGGTCGTGACATCCACGTCGTCACCGACTGGATGGCCGCGCGCATGAAGCGCCTCGGCTACGTGCAGAAGCTCGACCACTCCGAGCTGCCGAACGTCGACGCCAACCTGATCGAGCGGCTCAGGCACCCGCCGTTCGACCCCAAGCGCGACTTCTCGGTGCCGTGGCAGTCGGGCCAGACGGGGATCATCTACCGCAAGGACAAGGTCAAGCGCACGCCCAAGAGCGTCAACGACCTCTTCGACCCCGACTACAAGGGCAAGGTCACGATGCTCACCGAGATGCGCGACTCGGTCGGGCTGACGATGCTCGGCATGGGCTTCGACCCCGAGAAGGACGGCACCGACAAGGCGCTCGAGGCGATCGACAAGATCGGCAGGGCCTCCGACTCCGGCCAGATCCGCGGCTTCACCGGCAACGAGTACACGAAGGACATCACGCGCGGCGACTCGTGGGTGATCGTCGGCTGGTCGGGCGACGCGGTGCAGCTGACCGCCGACAACCCGAACATCGAGTTCATCACGCCGGAAGAGGGCTTCATGCTCTGGACCGACAACATGCAGATCCCCGTCGGCGCCCCGCACGCGTTCACCGCGCAGACGTTCATGAACTTCGTCTACGAGCCCGAGGTGCAGGCGGACATCACCGAGTACGTGAACTACGTCTGCCCGGTGGAAGGCGTGAAGGAGATCATCGAGAAGCGGGATCCCGAGCTCGCGGCGAGCCAGCTGATCTTCCCCGACGACGCGACGCTCGAGGACGCGTACATCTTCCGGGACACCCAGCCCGACGAGGAACGCGAGCTCGACGACGCGTTCCAGAAGGTGATCGGAGCCTGACGCCCTGATGCCCGCCCGCTTGCGCAAGGCCGGGCTGCCGTACCTGCTGCTGCTGCCGGGCCTGGGCTGGCTCGCGATCTTCTTCGCGCTGCCGCTCGGCTACATGGCGTTCGAGTCCCTGAAGACGGGCACGCTCGACACGGGCTACATCTTCAACTGGGAGTTCTCGAACTACACCAACGCGATCTCGGACTATTCCGAGCAGCTGCTGCGCTCGTTCGAGTACGCCGGGCTGGCAACGCTGTTCTCGCTGCTGATCGGGTATCCGCTCGCGTACGTGATCGCCTTCCGCGGCGGCAAGTGGCGCAATGCGCTGCTGCTGGCGGTGATCGTGCCGTTCTTCGTCACCTACCTGATCCGCACGCTGTCCTGGGAGACGATCCTCGAGGACGACAGCTTCGTGGTCAACGCGCTGAAGACGATCGGCGTCCTGGGCGAGAACGGGCGCCTGCTGGACACGACGATCTCGGTCGTGATGGGCATCACCTACAACTTCCTGCCCTTCATGATCCTGCCGCTCTACGCGAGCCTGGAGCGGATCGACCCGCGGCTGCTCGAGGCGGGCTACGACCTCTACGGACGTCGGCGCGACGTCTTCACCCGCGTGACGCTGCCGCTGTCGATGCCGGGCGTGGTGGCCGGCACGCTGCTGACGTTCATCCCGGCGGCGGGCGACTTCATCAACGCCGAGCTGCTCGGCACGCCGCGGCAGTACATGATCGGCAACGTGATCCAGAGCCGCTACCTGGAGGTGGCCGACTATCCGACCGCGGCGGCGCTGTCGTTCATCTTGATGGGCCTGATGCTGGTGGTCGTCTTCATCTGGGCGCGCATCGCGGGGACCGAGGCGCTGCTGGGTACGGAAGGAACCGCGCGATGAAGCAGAGCCGCTGCTCCGGAGCGACCGCTCGGATCGCGGAGGGCCGGCGCTGATGGAGGCCGGCGCCGCCAGCGCTCCCCCTCGCGAGGCTTCCGCTCGCCGCGAGCGTGCGGGGCGGCGCCGTGGACCCGGACCGCGCTTCGGCGGCCGCCTGCTCGACGCCTCGCTCAACGTCTACGCCGCGCTCGGCCTGCTCTACCTGCTGCTGCCGATCGGCGTCATCCTGCTGTTCTCGTTCAACGACCCGGTCGGGCGCTTCAACTTCGTCTGGCAGGGCTTCTCGCTCGACTCCTGGGCCGACCCGTTCGCCGTGCCGGGCCTCGGCGAGGCGATGGCGAAGTCGCTCGAGATCGCGGCGCTGTCGACGATCGGCGCAACCGTGCTCGGCACGCTCACCGCACTCGCGCTCGTGCGCTACGAGTTCCGCGGCCGCGCGCCGATCAACTTCTTCATCTTCATCCCGCTGGCGACGCCCGAGGTCGTGCTCGGCGCGGCGCTGCTGTCGATGTTCCTCAACTTCCAGGTCGCGACCGGCTTCGGCACGATCCTGATCGCGCACGTCATGTTCAACCTGTCGTTCGTGGTGGTGACGGTGCGCTCGCGGCTGATCGGCTTCGACCGCTCGCTCGAGGAGGCGGCGCAGGATCTCGGTGCGACGCCCTGGCAGACCTTCCGTCTGATCACGCTGCCGCTGATCATGCCCGGCGTGATCGCGGCGGCGCTGCTCGCCTTCGCGCTCTCGATCGACGACTTCGTGATCACCAACTTCAACGCCGGATCGACGGTGACGTTCCCGCTGTTCATCTGGGGCGCGGCCCGCGTGGCCGTGCCGCCGCAAATCAACGTGATCGCCTCGATGATCTTCCTGTTCACGCTGGCGATCATGTTGTTGACTGTCTGGCAGCAGCGTCGGGCGGAGCGGATGGCCGCGGTCCGCCCCGACGTGCCGTAGCGCAGTAGCCCGGCCGCCCGAGCTGGATCCACAAGGAGGAGGACTCGCGGATGGAGGGCGCATCGACGGCGGCGGGATCGCCGGCAGCCGGACCCGCAGACGAGCGAGCACGGTCTCAAGAAGGACGCGATCGGCTTCCTCGACGGGCTGATCATCGGCATCTCCTCGACGGCGCCGGCCTACTCGCTGGCGGCGGTGCTGGCGATCGTCGTCGTGCAGGTCGGGGTGCAGGCGCCGGCGGTGCTGCTGGTCAGCTTCGTCCCGATGTTCCTGATCGCGTCGTCGTTCTACTACATGAACCGCGCCGATCCGGACTGCGGCACGTCGTTCTCCTGGATCACGCGGGCGATCGGCCCGGGCGCCGGCTGGCTCGGCGGCTGGGCGATCTGCACGACCGGCATCCTCGTCGTCGGCTCGCTCGCCGACGTCGCCGCCTTCTACATCTTCGACCTCGCGACGCTCGACTCGCTGCGCGACTCGAAGGTCGCGGTGACGATCTTCGCGATCGGGATCATCCTCGTGATGACGGCGATCTGCGTGATCGGCACCGAGCTGTCGGCGCACTTCCAGCGGGTGCTGATCTTCGCCCAGGTCGCGGCGCTGCTGCTGTTCGGCATCGTCGCGATCGTGCGCGTGGCCGCGGGGGACGCGTCCGGCCGGCGCGATCGACCCGTCGCTGTCCTGGTTCAACCCCTTCGAGATCAGCAGCGCCAACGCGCTGATCCTCGGCGTGCTGACCGGCGTGTTCATCTACTGGGGCTGGGAGAGCGCGGTCAACCTCAACGAGGAGAGCGAGGACTCCGACAGCGCCCCCGGCCTCGCCGGCCTCGTCTCGACCGTGGTCCTGCTCGTGACCTACGTCTCGGTGACCGTCGGCGTGCTCGCGTTCGCCGGGCTGAAGACCGTCGAGGGCTACGAGGACGACACCGCGCTGTTCAGCGCCGTCGCCGAGGACGTGCTCGGCAGCGGCCTGAGCTGGCTCGTGCTGCTGGCGATCATCACCTCCGGCCTGTCCTCGACCCAGACGACGATCATCCCCGCCTCGCGCACGTCGCTGTCGATGGCGCGCCAGGGGGCGTTCCCGGCGGTGTTCGGCAAGGTCCATCCGCGCTTCCTGACCCCGCACGTCTCGACGATCACGATCGGCGTGATCGCGGCGGTCTGGTACGGCGCGCTCAACCTCGCCTCGCAGAACTTCCTGTTCGACTCGCTGACCGCGCTGTCGCTGATGATCGCCTTCTACTACGCGCTCACGGGGATCGCCTGCGCGGTCTACTACCGGCGCGAGCTGACCAAGTCGGTGAAGAACTTCTTCTTCATCGGCGTCGGGCCGCTGATCGGCTCGGCGGTGCTCGGCTTCCTGTTCGTCAAGGCGATCATCGAGTACAGCAAGGCGGGCGACTCCTACAGCGGCAGCGCCGTGTTCGGGATCGGGCTGCCGGTGGTGATCGGGATGGGGCTGCTCGTCGTCGGCTTCCTGCTGATGCTCGTCTGGCGAGCCGGCGGCCACGAGGACTTCTTCGGGCGCCGGCGCGAGATCGTCGATCCGGACGTGGCGGCCGGGCGAAAAGTCGGCGTGGCGGCGGTGCCGGAGGAGGCGGTCTGATGGCGGCCGCTCGCTTCGTGGACTATGGACGGCGCCACACGCCGGGAAGGGGTGCCTGATGGCCGGCGCGATCGTCCTCGGCTACGACGCGTCGCCGGGCGCAAAGGGGGCGCTCGACCAGGCGATCACCTTGGCGAAGGCGTTCGGCGACAAGCTCGTGATCGCCTACGGCGCTGCGCCGGCCGGCAGCGTCGGGGAGGAGTGGCGCCAGAACGTGGCGGCGCTGGAGGACTACGGGCGCGGCCTGACCGGCGAGGCGCTGGAGGCGGCGCAGGCGGCGGGCGTGGACGCGGAGGTCGCGTGCGTGCCCGAACGCCCGCACGCGGCGCTGCTCTCGCTCGCCTCCGAGCACGACGCCCGCTACATCGTCGTCGGGGGCTGGGGCGAGAGCCCGATCCGCGGCGCGATCCTCGGCTCGACGCCGCACAAGCTGCTCCATCTGTCGGACCGGCCCGTCCTGGTGGTGCCCGCGTAAGCCGCGTCGGGGCTTCGACCGAGGAGAGGGGACCACGCAACTGCGTCGAGACCCCGGTGTGACGACCTGCGAGTCTCCTGCGGCATGAGCACCTGGGAACGCGTCGCACAGCTGCCGGTCGAGATCGAGTCGCACGAGCTGGAGGGCCTCGAGCTGGCCTTCAGCGAGGAGTTCGTGCGCATGACGACGCTGGTCCACCTTCGCGGCAGAGGGCACGAGGGCATCGGCGAGGACGTCGTCTACGACGGGCTCGACCACGTGGCCCTGCAAGCCGAGGGCGCGAGCCTGCCGCTGGCCGGCTCGTACACGCTGGAGTCGTTCTCGGCCGCGCTCGACGACACGATCCCGCTCTGGCCCACGCCGCCCGTGCGCGACGTCTCGCCGCTCTACCGCCGCTGGGCCTTCGAGTCGGCCGCGCTCGACCTGGCGCTGCGCCAGGCGGGCCGCTCGCTCACGGACGTGCTCGGGCGCGAGCCGCGGCCGCTGAACTACGTCGTCTCGATGCGGCTGTCGTCGTTCGACGACGACGGCCCGGATCGCGCCGACCGGCTCCACCAGGTGCTCGCCGCCTACCCGGGCACGCGCTTCAAGCTCGACCCCACCAACTCCTGGACGCGCGAGCTCGTCGACGAGCTGGTCGCCACCGGCGCCGTCGACTCGCTCGACCTCAAGGGCTTCTACCGCGGCACCCCGGTCGACGTGACCACCGACCCCGAGCTCTACCGGCTCGTGATCGACGCCTTCCCCGACGCCTGGATCGAAGATCCCGACGTCACCGACGAGACCAAGCCGCTGCTCGACCCGGTCGCCGACCGCGTCACCTGGGACGCCCCGATCCACTCGATCGCGGACATCGAAGGCCGGCCCTGGAAGCCGCGCATGGTCAACATCAAGCCCTCGCGCGTGGGCGCGATCCGGGACCTGTTCGACATGTACGACTACTGCGAGCGCGAGGACATCGGCGCCTACGGCGGCGGCCAGACCGAGCTCGGCGTGGGGCGTGGGCACATCCAGTACCTCGCCTCGCTGTTCCATCCGGACACGCCGAACGACACCGCGCCCGCCGGCTTCAACCAGCCGCAGCTGCCGGACGGCATGCCGAGCAGTCCGCTCGAGCCGCAGATCGACGCGGCCGGCTTCCGCTGGGTCTGATCGGTCTGGGATCGCGCCGGTAGTCCGCCGCGGAAAGCGCTCCTCGAAGGAGGCCGCTCGGTCGCGCCCGGAGCCGGCGGCTAGCGGATCTGCATGCCCGAGATCGCGCGGGCGATGACCAGCCGCTGGATCTCGGAGGTGCCCTCGAAGATCGTGTAGATCTTCGCGTCCCGGTGCATGCGCTCGACCGGGTACTCGCGCGTGTAGCCGTTGCCGCCGAGGATTTGGATCGCCCGCTCGGTCGTCCAGACGGCGACCTCGCCGGCCTTCAGCTTCGACATCGAGCCCTCGGCGTTGTTGAAGGGCTGCTCGTTCTTGCCCATCCACGAGGCGCGCCAGACCAGCAGCCGCGCCGCGTCGATCTCCATCTTCATGTCGGCGAGCGTGAAGGCGATCGCCTGGTTCTCGATGATCTTGCGGCCGAACTGCTCGCGCTCCTTGGCGTACCCGAGCGAGTACTCGTAGGCGGCGCGGGCGATGCCGAGCGCCTGGGCGCCGACCGTCGGGCGGCTGACCTCGAAGGTCGACATCGCCGCCTGCTTGCGGGCGCTGGTGCCCTCGCGGGCGCGGGCCATGCGCTCGTCGAGCTTCTCCTTGCCGCCGAGCAGGCAGGAGCCGGGAATGCGGCAGTCCTCGAGGAAGACGTCGGCGGTGTGCGAGGCGCGCAGGCCGTGCTTCTTGAGCTTCGAGCCCATCTCGAGGCCCTTGGTGTTCGGCGGGATGATGAAGCCGGCTTGGCCGCGGGACTTCAGCTCCGGGTCGACCGAGGCGACGACCACGTGGACGTTGGCGATGCCGCCGTTGGTCGCCCAGGCCTTCTGGCCGTTGAGGACCCACTCGTCGGTCGCCTCGTCGTACTTCGCGCGCGTGCGCAGCGCCGAGACGTCCGAGCCGGCGTCCGGCTCGGAGACGCAGAACGAGCCGACCTTCGGATCGTCGGGCGAGCCGTAGCACTGCGGCACCCACTCCATCATCTGCTCGGGCGTGCCGGAGGCGAAGATGCCGGCGACCGCGAGCGTCGTGCCCATGATCGCCATGCCGATGCCGGCGTCGCCCCAGAACAGCTCCTCGTTGACGATCGGCAGGGTCAGGCCGCTGGGATCGGCCCAGAACTGCGCCAGCGACTCGAACCCGTAGAGGCCGATCTTCGCGGCCTCCTGGATCACCGGCCAGGGGGTCTCCTCGCGCTCGTCCCACTCCTCGGCGGCGGGACGGACCACGTTCTCGGCGAAGCCGTGGACCCAGTCGCGGATGTCCTTCTGGTCGTCGCTCAGCTCCATCGTGAACGACGTCTCGGGCGCGCTGACCTCCATCTGCTCGGGGATCGCGCTCTCGTCGGTGGCGGGGGTGGTCGCGTCGCTCATGGCGACGAACGATAGGTGTGCTCATGGGTAGAAGTCTCATGACCGACGAGACAGAGGACAAGGCAGTTTTGTAACAAGAGTGCTAAAAAACTCGCACGAGATGGCGACAACTGCCGAACCGCTCGATCGCACGCCCTGGGAGGCGCTCCCAGCCGAGCTGGCAGCGATGTTCCGACCCCGGATCGAGCCGCTCGCGCGTGAGATCGTCGCCACCATCCGCGAGTCGGTCCCTGCCTACCGCCGGCCGATGGAGGGCGCCTTCGGCCGCGCGATCCAGACCGGCGCCCTGCGCAGCCTCGGGCAGTTCGTGGACATGATGGAGCGCCCGCCGGCGACGCACGAGCTGCCCGAGCGCCAGCTCTACGTGGACCTCGGCCGTGGCGAAGCCCGCGAGGGCCGCACGCTCGACTCGCTGCTGTCGGCCTACCGCATCGGCGCGCGCCTGGCGTGGCGCACGATCGCCGCGGAGGGTCGCCAGGCCGGGCTCGACGCGGACACCCTGGCGCTGCTGGCCGAGGGCATCTTCGCCTACATCGACGAGCTCTCGGCCGCCTCGGCGGAGGGCTGGGCCGAAGAGCAGTCGGCCACCGCCGGCGAGCTCGAGCGCCGCCGCGCCGCGCTCGTATCGCTGCTGACCCAGAGCCCGCCGGCAGAGGCTGCTGCGATCGAGGAGGCCGCGCTCGAGGCGGACTGGGTGCTGCCGGCACAGCTGGCGGTGCTCGTCTGGAGCGGCAGCGGGCGGCCTGCGCTGCCCCCGGACTCGATCTGGACCAGCGACGACGGCACGGTCGTCGCGGTCGTCCCGGATCCCGACGCGCCGACGCGCCGGGCGCAGCTCGAGCGCGCCATGAGCGGGCGGACGGCTGCGCTCGGGCCGGTGGCGTCATGGACCGAGGCGGGGCGCAGCGCACGTCGGGCACGTTCGGCTCACCAGCTCGTGATCCGAGGCGTGCTGGCGAGCGACGGCCTGGTACTCGCCGACCGGCACTTGCCCGAGCTGCTCCTGCACCGAGACCCGCCGCTGCTGCGCGAGCTCGCCGACCGTGCGCTGGAGCCGCTTGCCCATCGCACGCCGACCGCCCGCCGCCGGCTTGCCGAGACCCTGCAGGCGCTGATCGACCACGGCTTCCGCGCCCCCGATGCCGCGGCCGTGCTGCACGTGCACCCGCAGACGGTGCGCTATCGGCTCGGCCAGCTGCGCGAGGACTTCGGCACCGCGCTCGAGGATCCGGAGCGCCGCTTCGAGCTCGCGCTCGCGCTGAGGGCGGCCGCGACCGGCCCGTAGACCGGCGCGGCCACCTGGCTACGGCTATCTGAAACGCAGGTTCTCAGTCGCGAGGCTCTCCACGATTGAGAAGTAGCCTCTGGTGCCGGGGTTCCCACCCGGACAGTTCGCGCCGGAATCGATCACGTAATCGAGCTGATTCGGCATTCTGTTGCTAAGCATCCCTCTGGTCGAGGGGGCGACGGGGTTCGCGAACGTCGCCGGAAGCGTCTGCCCCTCTCTCATGAAGAAGACGCATGTGAACCACAGGATGAGGCTGTTTGTGCACTGCAGGATGAGCGGCGAGTCGAGTCGCCACGTCGCCGAACTGGTCGTGGACGCTCTGATCGTCCATCTGGCGGAGAGTCTCGGGCCGCATCTGGAGAGGATCGGATCTCTGCAGTTGGAGTAGACGCTGTTGGCCGCGTCGATCGTGACGGAGGCGGTGCCGGTGAAGGCCGCCGGCGGGATCGTGATGTCGTGTCTGCATCTGAGCTGGAGTCCGGAGGAATCCTGGAACGTCATGGTCGACGTGGCGGATGCGGCGGCCGTCGGGTCGATTGACTCGATGACGACCGCCCGGGCGTCCCCGGTCGCGCTGGTCGCGGCGATGGCGGCCAACACGGCGAGAGACATGATGAACCTGCGACAACCCTGCATGGTCTGTCCTTCCTTGTAGCTTGCACTGAACAGACCACCGTAGGACAGTTTTAGAGCGTTCAGGAAAACGAGTTCAATCGGACCGGCCCGCTGGCTGGTCTGGCGCGTGCCAGGGCTGGGCGCACGGCGGCGATCAGTCCGGTCACGCCATAGGGCGAGACATTTCCTTAGTGCGCGCCGTGCCCCCGTCGCGTATTGCCTCGCGCCGACCCTAGGAACTGACTCAGTCCGGCAGCGGCTGGCGTGCCTGTCGATGCACGGCGGTCATCAGCAGATCGCGCACGTAGGCCGGGTCGTCGGTGACTGAGAACAGGTCCATGTCCTCCGGCGAGATCTTGCCCTCGCCGAGCATCCGCTCCCGCAGCCAGTCGACCAGGCCGCCCCAGTAGTCGCTGCCGACGAGCACCACCGGGAAGTGGCGGACCTTGCCGGTCTGGATCAGGCAGAGCGACTCGAACAGCTCGTCGAGGGTGCCGTAGCCACCGGGGAAGACGACGAAGCCGCTGGCGTAGCGGACGAACATGACCTTGCGCGTGAAGAAGTAGTGGAACTCGAGCCCGAGCTCGACGTGCTCGTTGATGCCCTGCTCGAACGGCAGCTCGATGCCCAGGCCGATCGAGAGCGCGCCGGCGTCGCGGGCGCCGAGGTTGGCCGCCTCCATCGCGCCGGGCCCGCCGCCGGTGATCACCGACATGCCCGCCTCGCCGACCAGACGCGCCGTCTCACGGGCGAGCGCGTACTCGGCGCTGTCGCGCGGCGTGCGGGCCGAACCGAAGAACGACGCGGCGGCGCCGACGTGCGCAAGGGCCTTGAAGCCGGTGCGCAGCTCGCGCGAGATGCGCTCGAGCCGATCGTCGTCGGTGAGGGTTGAGAGAACCTCGTCGACGCCGGCGGCGAGGATCTCCTCGTCGGAGGTTGCGGGCATGCGCGGCTCGAGACGTGTCACCGTCCCGAGCCTAATGGGCCGGTCCCGCACCGGCCCGCGCACACTCCCGCCAACGGGGCCTACCCAGCCCCGGGCAGTTCGATACCTCGAGGTTCCTACAGCGCTAGCGAGAGCGGCTGCTGCAGCAGCTCTCGCACGCGCGCGAGGAACTTGGCGCCGTCGGCGCCGTAGAGGATGCGGTGGTCGCAGACGAGCGTCAGCGTGAGTTGGTCGCGCGCGACCACGCGGCCCCTGTCGTCGACGGCCGGCTTCTTGGCGAGCGCGCCGACGGTCAGGATGCAGGCCTGCGGCGGGTTGATGATCGCGGTGAAGTGATCGACGCCGTACATGCCGAGGTTGGAGACCGTGAAGGTGCCGCCGGCCAGCTCGGGCGGGGTGATCTGCTGGTCGCGCACCTTCTCGATCGCCGCGCGCGCGTCGCGGGCGATCTGGCCGAGCGACTTGACGTCCGCGTCGAAGATCGTCGGCACGATCAGCGTGTCCTCGGCGGCGACGGCGATGCCGACGTTCACGCGCTGGTACAGCTCCCACTTGCCGTCGCGGTAGGCGCCGTTGACGCGCGGGTGCTCGCGCAGGGCAGTGGCGGCGGCCTTGACGACCATGTCGTTGAAGGACGGCACCGGGTCGGCGACCTCCTTCAGCCGGGCCCGCAGCGCGACCGCGTCGGTCATGTCGACGTCGAGCGTGAGCGTGAAGTCCGGCGCGGTGGCCTTCGACTCCGCCATCCGGCGCGTGACGACCTGCTGCAGGCGCGTGAGCTCCTGGACCTCGACCTCGCCCTTGGCGCCGCCGGATTGGCTGGTGGTCTTCGCGGCGGCCGGCGCGGCCTTGCGCTGCGGCTCCTCGTCCTGTGCCGCCGCGGTCTCCTTTGCGGGCGCGCTCGTGTCGCCAGCGTCGGCGGCCGCCTGCACGTCGGCCTTGACGATCCGGCCGCCGGGACCGCTGCCCTCCAGCCGCGCCAACTCCACCCCGAGCTCGCTGGCCATGCGACGCGCGACGGGGGAGGCCTTGATGCGCTCGCCACCATTGCCGCCTGCGCCCGCGGCTCCGTCGCCGCTGCTCGTCCGGGCCGGCTTCGCCTGCTCGGCCGAATCGTCCTGCTCGCCGCCGGCAGCCGTGGCCTGCTCGTCCCCGCCGTCCTGGTCGGCTCCCTCGTCCTCGCTGCCCTGCTCGGCGTCCTGCGCGTCGGCGCGTTCCTTCGTCGCCGTGGCGCTGCCGCCCGCTTCGTCCTCGCCGCCCTCGGCGGACGCCTGCTGCGCGGCGTCGCCCGCTTCGCCGCTGCCGCCGTCGCCGACCTCGCTCGCGTCCCCGATGCGCGCGATCACCTCGCCGATCGCCAGCGTGTCTCCCTCCTGCGCGACGATCTCGGTCAGCACGCCGTCGGTGTCGGACTCGTAGGTCATGTTGGCCTTGTCGGTCTCGACCTCGACCAGTCCCTCGCCGCGGGAGACCTCGTCACCGGGCTGCTTGAGCCACTTGAGGATCGTGCCCTCCTCCATCGAGTCGGACAGGCGCGGCATGACGACGTCGGTGGCCAAGGTCGGGTCTCCTCTACAGATCGCGGAAGGTGGCGAGGGCGGCGTGCACCACGTGCTCCTCGTGCGGGAAGGCGGCCTGCTCGAGCGGCTTGGAGTACGGCATCGGCACGTCGGCGCCGGTCACGCGCTGGACCGGGGCGTCGAGCCAGTCGAAGGCCTGCTCCTGGATCAGCGCGGCGAGGTTGGCGCCCACGCCGCCGTGGGGCCAGCCCTCTTCGACGATCACGGCGCGGTTGGTCTTCTTGACGGAGTCGAGGATGGTGTCGAGGTCGAGCGGGCGCAGCGTGCGCGGGTCGATCACCTCGGCGTCGATCTCGTGCTCCTCGGCGAGCGTGTCCGCCGCCTTCTGGGCGGTGATGGCCATGCGCGAGATGCCGATGATCGTCACGTCGTCGCCCTCGCGGCGGATGGCGGCCTCGCCGAAGCGCATCGGTCCGCCGTTCTCGGGCACCTCGCCGCGCTGGCCGTAGAGCGTCTCGTGCTCGATGAAGACGACGGGGTTGTCGTCGCGGATGGCGGACTTGAGCAGGCCCTTGGCGTCCTCGGGCGTGGACGGCACGGCGACGAGCAGCCCCGGCACCTGCAGGTACATCGCCTCGAAGCAGTGCGAGTGGGTGGGGCCGAGCTGGTGGCCGGCGCCCTGGGGCATGCGCACCACCATCGGCACCGTCGCCTGACCGCCGAACATGTAGTGGATCGCGGCGGCGTGGTTGACGATCTGGTCGAGCGCCAGCAGCGAGAAGTTGACGGTCATCAGCTCGACCACCGGCCGCAGCCCCGCCATCGCCGCGCCGACGCCCATGCCGACGATCGTATTCTCGGAGATCGGCGTGTCGCGTACGCGCTTCTCGCCGAACTCCTCGAGCAGGCCGGCGGTGACCTTGAAGGCTCCCTGGAAGACGCCGATGTCCTCGCCCATCAGCAGGACCTTCTCGTCGGCGGTCATCTCCTCGCGCAGCGCCTGGTTGAGCGCCTCGCGGTAGCGCATCACGGGCATGTCAGTCCGCGCCGCCTTCCTCGGCGGGCTCGTCGCTGCCGGACTCGCCCTCGCCGGGACCCTGCTGCTCGCCCTCTTGGTCCTGGTCGGCGGGCGCGCGCCGGCGCCGGGCCTGCGCGTCGCCGACCGACGCGTAGGCGGCGCCCTTCTCGGCCAGCTCGTGCGGCAGGTCGCCGGCCTCGCGCTCGCGCTCGCCGCGGTGCACCTCCGGCGAGCGCTCGTCAACGGTCCACCAGCCGGGTGCGTCGCCGGAGTAGACGTAGACGTCGTCGTAGAGCGAGTCGAGGTCGGGGAAGGGAGAGTCGTCCGCGAACGCGACGGCCTCGTCGACGGCCGCGATCGCCTGCTCGTCGAACTGCTTCAGGTCCTCCTCGGTGAAGACCTTCTCGTCGACCAGGCGCTTGGAGAAGGTGGCGATCGGGTCGCGCTCGCGCCACTGCTCGACCTCCTCCTTGTCGCGGTACTCCTCCGGGTCGGCCATCGAGTGGCCGCGGTAGCGATAGGTGACGGCCTCGACCAGCTGCGGCTGGCGGTCCTCGCGCGCCTTCTTGAGGGCGTCGGTGACGACGGAGTGCACGTCGAGCACGTCCATGCCGTCGCACTTGGTGCCGGGCACGCCGAAGCCCTCGGCCTTCTTGGACAGGTCGGTGACGGCGGAGTGCCGTTCGAGCGCGGTGCCCATGCCGAACTGGTTGTTGATGATCAGGAAGACGACGGGGAGCGACCAGAGCGCGACGAGGTTCATCGTCTCGCCGAAGGTGCCCTGGTTGGTGGCACCGTCGCCCATCATCGAGAGGATCGCGTCCTCGGTCTCGAGGTAGTCGCAGGCGAGCGCCACGCCGCCGGAGAGCGGCAGGCTGCCGCCGACGATGCCGTAGCCGCCGAGGAAGCGCCGCTCGGCGTCGAACAGGTGCATCGAGCCGCCACGGCCGCCCGAGCAGCCGTCGACGCGGCCGAACAGCTCCGCCATCACGGCGTTGGGATGGGTGCCGCGCGCGAGCGCCTGCCCGTGCTCGCGGTAGGTGGACATCAGATAGTCGGTCTCACGCAGGGCCTGCGTGCCGCCGACGACCGTCGCCTCCTCGCCGATGCAGAGATGCAGGAAGCCGCCGATCTTGGCCTTCGCGTACATCTCCCCGGCGCGTTCCTCGAAGCGCCGGATCAGCATCATCTTCTCGAGCACCAGCTGGCAGACGTCCTTGTCGGGCAGGTCATGCTTGGCAGCCTCGACGCCCGTCTGCTCTGGAGTCCGTGCGCGGGTAGCGTCCTCCGTAGCCATCGCGCTGACATTACCCGGTACGGCCCTGGATTCTCAGGCGAGACCCCCGAATGGGGGGTGCCTCGTCAGCGGGCTGCATGGTGACCCCCACGCGCCGCCGTATCTCACGGCGCTTCAGCGCTTGGCGAGCGCGGCCGCGGCGTCCTCGAGGCGGTCGTCGCCCCAGAAGACCTCGTCGCCCACGAGGACGCTCGGCACCCCGCGCACGCCGCGGTCGTAGGCCTCCTGGGTGGCCTCCTTGAGCTTGTCCTTGACCGACTGCGTCTCGATCGCCTTGAGGATCGCGTTCGGGTGCAGCTCGCAGGCCGCGGCGGCGATCAGCACGTTGTCCATCTCGCTCAGGTCACGGCCGGCGGCGAACGCCTGCCGGAACGCCGCCTGCGCGAAGGCGACGGTGCGGCCGATCTGCTGGCAGAAGATCGCGGTGCGCATCGCCTTGAGGTAGTTCGCCGGCCACGGATCGGGCCAGCGGATAGGCATCATCTCCCGCTCGGCCGCGCGCCGCTCGACCTCGGCCATGCCCTCCTCGCGCCCGTCGGTCAGCGACCACGACCCACCGCCGCTCTGCGTCCAGATGCCGCCGAGCAGGATCGGCTGCCAGATCGGCGCGACCGGTAGCACGTCGTGGACCCGCTCTGCCGCGAGGTAGGCGTAGGGGGAGCCCAGGTCGAAGTAGAACGTCGGCTGGTCGGTCATCGCAGCAAGGCACCTGGTCGGGCGGCGACGACTCTATGGCACGTTCGTCGGCGTAGTCACGCAGCGGTAGGGCAGTCGCACCGTGCCGCCACCCGAAGCGTTGAGCGGAACGGCTGGAGCGAACGTGGCATCACCGGCTTCGCTCGTGAGCACGACGACGTCGAGGCGTCCCGGGACGCTGCGCGACTCGAACACGCTGCTCGTGAGCTCGCCTCCCGGCGCGATGTCGCCGCCGCCGGCGAAGTACGCCACGAGCTCGGCGTGCGAGGGGAGGCGCCGGTTGCCTGCGTTGGTGGCACCGCAGAACCGCGCTGCGGTGTCATACGTGGCTTGGGCATGTGCAGGCGTTTCGAAACAAAGGCCGGCGGCTAACTCGGTTCCGGTTGGGCACTGTAGCCGCAGCTGAGTGACCCCGGCAGCGGTCAAGCGGCTCGCGACACGCGCTCGAGGCACGCGACCAATTTGTCCCTCCGCGATGTCGCGGCCGGTGAGGGCGTTGGTGGCGACATCCCGACCCGTAATGGCGCCATTGCGGACGTCGGCGCTCCGGATGCTGTTGTCGACGATGTCTGCACTGCCAATTCGCAGTGCTGCGTACGAGCTGCCGCCGAGTGCGACGAAGACCGCGATCGTGGCCATCACGTTGGCATAGGAGAGCCTGCTTCGAATGTGCTTCATGACGTCGTGTCGGTTCCTCTCATGCGGTGGTGAAGTCGCCTACGGTCCGTGCACGGTCACCTTCGCGACGCGTGAGCTGCCGCCGTCGAACGGATAGCCGCCCTCGCGGGGAATGTGCACGCGGAATCGATAGAGCACCTTGCCGACGGTCCCACCGAACCCGTAGTCGAACGACCAACGGCCGCGATCGTCGGTCCGAACGGTCGAGAACGTACGCCAGCGGTTGCGGAAGTAGGCCTGCATCTCCATCAACTTGCCCTCGGGCGGGGCCGGCAGCGTGCGCAGCCTGCCCGAGAACCTGACGGTGTCGCCGTTTCGGACCGAGCTGTCACTGGCGCGAATGGTGCTGGATGCGATCACGCGAAGCGTCACGTCGGCCGCCGAGCCGCGCGCGTGCTGCGAGCCGCGGTAGTGGAAGCGAACGATCTGGCTCTGCCGCGGGCGCAGCCGATATGCGAAGCGACCGCTCTCGTCGGTGCGCACGATGCCGGCTGGTCTGAACTCCGAAGTTTCCGTCGAGCCGGTGGCCGCGATCTCGATCTCGACTCCGGCCAGTGGGTTGCCGCGAGCGTCCGTGAGCGTGCCCTCCGCACGCGGTCGCTGCCCGAGCGATGTGCGCACCTGGCGACGCAGGATCGTGGTCCGACGCACGACGGGCTGGCGAACGCCGTTGCGGCGAACCGTGACGCGCCGGCGAGTCGTCCGGGGGATGCCGACTCGCAACCGGGTCGCGAGGCGGGTCGGAAGTCGTAGCGTGGCGCGTTGCCCGTTTGCAAGGTGAAAGGTCGTCGCCTCGTTGCCGGCACCGTCGATGGCGCGAGCACGGAGTTCGTAGCTGCCGTCGGCGAGCCGCTCGTCGTCGATGCGCGCGACGAGCCGGGTGCCTACGACGCTCGTCTCGAGGGTGGCCCAATTGCCCGTTCCCTCCCGGCGCAGCTCGATGGCTCCCGCTGCCAATCCTGAGAGCGGTTCGTCGACCCGGACCGTCACGCGCAGCGGGTCGGTCGGGTCCTGCTGTTCGAAGCGCGGGCGGGGCGCGTCGCTGTCGAGTCGGAGCCTGGTGATGGCGGCGCTGCTGCCGTCATGGTTGCCGGCGGCGTCCTCGAGCGACGTGCGCAGCACGAACTCTCCCGACCGCCCGACCGCGACGTCCTCGAGCACGGTGGCGTTGGTCGATCGGCCGCTGCGACAGGCGCCCCCGTCGAGCGGACAGAGTCGCCAGTGGGCGGCGGCGACCGGTGCGTGCTGCCCGTCGGGAGCGTCCCAGCGGATGGCGAACCCGTCCGTCGCGTGCCAGCCGTCACCACCGATCACGGCGACGTTGCGTGGGGACGCGGGTGCGGTGTTGTCCACGCGCAGGGTGGACGGCTCGGTGGTGTTCGCCTGCTCCGCTGCGTCGACAGCCGTGAGGGACACCTTGTGGAGACCGTCCGAGAGCTTGCCGATGTCGACGGGGAGCGCTGCGCTCACTGCTAGGGGGCAAGGAAGCAGACGTGTGTAGGCGCCCGCAGTTCGCGCGCAGGGAGCGGTATGGACGGCCGACGCCTTGCCATCGATGGAGACGTATACCCTGTCGACGCCACCACCGCGATCGGTGACGGAAAATGCAACGGACTGCGGGTCACGGCTGCTCTTCCACCCCGATCCAGGCAGCGTCCCGCCGGTCAGGTTGGGTGCCTCCGGGAGATGGTGGTCGGTAAGGGCCATACGTGGCGTGAACATGTCGCCGCCTGGCGGAAGTGACTTAAGCGTGCAGCCGCCGCTTGCGCCAAAGCTGCACTGAAGTGCGAATTGGAGCATGATTGCTCCCGACCCTTGCCACCGCTTCACAGAGGGCGTTCCCCACTCGGGAAGCCCGAAGAACAGCTGGTCGTTGCTCGCGCACCCGAGGTCGCGACACGCGCGGGCGTAGACGGCGGTGCTGGCGCCACCTGTCCCACCTTGGAAGGTTCCTTCCCACGACGAGAACGTGGTGCCGTCGGGCGCGAAGGCGAGCCAGCTCACAGCGCCCTGGGCCTTCGTGCGAGTGCCGGCGATGCCCCTGAGCGAGAGCCCGGCTACCGCCGAGCATCGATCTTGGGCGTAGAGCACCGGGTCGCTGCTGGCTGCGATGAAGTCATGGGCGGCTCCTGCGGCGCCGCATTGGACTACTCCGTAGTCGGCGGCCCGAGCTGGCGCTGTGACGAACAGAATCCCGGTGAGGAATGCGATTGTTGCTATGCGAAGCGGCACGTCACCCTGTTAAGACCCCGGCGACGAAAGTTCGCCCCCCTGACCCTCTGAAGCGAGGCCAGACTACTACGGATTTCTCACACGATTGGGCCGCTGAGCGGTTGGTCGTCCGAAAGTCGTCCGCTGGTAACGACGTGCCTATTCGACGTCGGCTAGCCGCTGCGCGAGGTCGCCGGCGACTGCGGTCACCCGCTTGTCCGCTGTGATCAGGAGTGTCGATAGCTGCTCGGCAAGAGCGACGTACGTGCTGTCATAGGCGGTCAGGCCCTGCGCCGTCCAGCGAGCCACGGCCTCGAGTTCCGGTTCGGTCCACTCGAAGTCGAGGCCGACGAGCAGATCTGCCAACTCGGTGAGGCGGCGCGCCTGCAGATGCCAGCTTCGTCCCGCGACGTTGAGAAGCTCGAGTCCAAGCAGGGGAGGGGCAAAGACCGCCAACTCACCTTCCTCATAGGCGCTGCGGAGTCGGCGCGCTTGCTCGACGTGATCCTCGTCGCGCTCACGGAACCACTTGACGACGACGCTTGCGTCGAGCACGACCTCTTTCATCGGGCGTCGCGCTGTTCGCGAATCGCTGCCGTCGAGTCACCGGGGGGCGTATCGGCTAGAAGCCTGTCCAGTCGGGCGAGCGCACGTCGAACGGACGGTTGTCTGCCAGGGCCGGTGGTGCGCGCGATGTCGTCGCGAGCGAGTTGGGCGAAGTAGGCGCTCCGGGTCAGGCCGCGCTGCTTTGCGACACGGTCCACGCGTGCAAGAAGCGCTTCATCGAGCGAGAGGAGAACCTTGGCCATTCTTGGCCGTAGGATATCCCCTATATCCAACGTCTGTGTGGCGCTGCGTATGGTCACGCCCCTTTAAGACGTGACGGTGAGAAGTTCGCCCCCGGCTCAGCCGTGAATCAGCCAGCCGTCGGTCGCGCGGGCCGCTTCCATGACGGCCTCGGCGAACGCGGGGTGCGGGTGGATGGTGCGGGCCACCTCGTGGTAGCCGCCCTCCAGCTCGCGGGCGTTGACGAGCTCTTGGATCAGGTCGGCGGCCTTGACCGAGACGATCGAGGCGCCGAGCAGCTCGCCGTACTTCTTGTCGCCGACGATCTTGACCATGCCGCCGCGGTCGCCGTAGACGGTCGGGGCGCCGACGGCGCCCATCGGGATCTTGCCGACGACGACGTCGTAGCCCTCGTCGCGCGCCTCCTGCTCGCGCAGCCCGAACGACGCCACCTGTGGCATGCAGAACGTCACCGCCGGGATGAAGCGGTAGTCGATCGGGTGCGTCTCCTGCCCGGCCGCGTCCTCGACGGCGATGATGCCCTCGTCGGAGGCCTTGTGGGCCAGCGCCGGGCCGGGGACCATGTCGCCGATCGCCCAGACGCCCTCGCGCGAGGTGCGCAGGCGCCCGTCGACCTTGATCAGGCCGCGCTCGGTCAGCTCGATGCCGGCCTCGTCCAGCCCGAGGCCCTCGACGTCGGGTCCGCGGCCGGCCGCGATCACGAGGTAGTCGAACTCCTCGGTCTCGCCGCCGTAGCTCACCTTCACCGAGCTCTCGCCGGGCTCCACCGTCTCCACCGAGGCGCCGGTGACGATCTTCACGTTCTGCTTGGCGACCTCGCGCGCGCAGGCCTTCGCGATCTCCGGCTCCTCGAGCGGCAGGATCTGGTCCAGCGCCTCGAGCAGCACGACCTCGGTGCCGAGCCGTCCGAAGGCCGAGGCGATCTCCGTCCCCGAGGCGCCCGCGCCGATGACACACAACCGCGCAGGCTGCTCGTTGAGCAGCCACATCGCCGACGTATCCAGGATCCGCCCGCCGAACTTCAGGTCGAGGACCGGCTTGGGCACCGAGCCGCAGGCGAGCACGACGCGGTCGGTCTGGATCTCGGTGCCGTCGAACGAGCCGCCGATCTTGACGTTGCCGTCGTCGGTCAGCGCGCCGAAGCCCTCGATCAGGTCGACCCCGTTCTTCTCCAGCAGCATCCCCACGCCGCCCGTCAGGATCTTGATCACCTTGTCGCGATGCTTGGTTGCGCCGCCGTAGTCGAACTCCGGCTCGGGCACCTTGATCCCGAACGAGCCGGCGTCGCGCACCTCGGACATCACCTCGGCGACGCGCAGCATCGCCTTCGCGGGGATGCAGGCCTCGTTGAGACAGCGGCCGCCGGTGTTGCCCTTCTCGACCACGGCCGTCTTCAAGCCGAGCTGGGCGGCCCGGATCGCAGCCACGTAGCCGCCGGGTCCGGACCCGATCACGATGCAGTCGTAGGAGCTCTCGGGCATGGGGCCGTGAGACTATCGACGGGGTTGTTCGGCGTCTCCGAGCTCGCGCTGTCGCTAGCGCGAGTCGCCCGGCCGCGGCGGCATCTGGATCCGCGCCATCGCCTTGACCAGGAACCAGAACAGCGTTCCCGAGCCGCCGATGAGCAGCACCATCAGGATCGCCGCCCAGACGTTGACCGCGGTCACCAGCGCCAGCGCGGCGAAGATGATCATCAGCGCCAGCAGCGTGTGCATGCCGAGCACGGCCCAGTACTTCGACTGCCACATGCCCCAGGCGACGAAGGCGAGCAGCGCCGTGACCACGATCGTCCGGGTCAGCATGCTCGTGCCGTCGTCGGTGTTGTAACCGAAGGCGAGCGCGATGGCGTTGGCCAGCGCGAGCAGCGCTGCGACGATCGCCCCGATCGTGACGGCCAACGGCCGTTCGCCCGACGACAGCGGCTTCAGCGACGCGCGCACGGCATCGTCCTTGGCGCGGCTGCGCGCGTAGCGGCGCTCGAAGGCGTCGGCCTGGGCCGCGGGCTCAGGCGCGCTGGACGGGTCGGCGGTCGCCGACGAGGGCGAAGCAGTCGTCGCGGCGGGGGCCGATCCGGACGCGGCGGAGTCGCCCGAGCGCCCCGGGCCGCCGCGCTGCCGACGCCGCTTGCGGCTAGGGCGCTGCGACGACACCGTCGTCTCCCAGCGCCGCGCGCAGCTCCGCCGCGGCCGCCTCGGGATCGGGCGCGTCGCGGATCGCGCGCACCACGCAGATTCGGCTTGCTCCGGCAGCGGTCACCTCATGGACGGTATCGCGGTCGATGCCGCCGATCGCGAACCAGGGTCGGTCGCCGGCACGCCTCGAAGCGTGCCGGACGTAGTCGAGCCCTGCCGCCGCGCGGCCCTGCTTGGTCGGCGTCTCGTACACGGGCCCGACGCTGAGCTCGTCGGCCTCGGAGTCCAGCGCGGCACCGAGCTGCGCCGGCGAGTGCGTGGACAACCCGATCAGCACGTCCGGCCCGACGAGCTCGCGCACGGCCGCCACCGGCTCGTCGTCCTGTCCCACGTGCACGCCGTCGGCTCCCGCCTCGAGCGCGAGGTCCGGCCGGTCGTTGAGCCACAGCAGTGCGCCGTGCTCGTCGCACACGCGCCGGAAGGCGCCGGCCGCGCGCAGGATCGCGTCGTCGGAGGCGTGCTTGTCGCGCAGCTGCACCATGTCCACGCCGCCGCGCAGCGCGGGCTCCAGCACCGCTTCGGCGGCCGCCTCGACGACGAGGTAGAGGCGGGCGCGCCGCAGCCGCTCTCGCCGGTCCGAGCCGAGAGAGCGGCTGCCGCTCACGTGCGTCAGGGCGCGGGAGGCGCGGGCAGGTCGATCGAGCCGCCCGGTCGCTTGACCTTGCCGCGGTGGCCCTTGAACCAGCTGGCCAGCGCGTTGTAGGTCGGATACTTCTTGCCCTGGGTCGTCATCAGCGCGAGGTTGAAGAAGGCCGAGCTCGAGCGCTGCGGCGGCGCGATCAGCAGGTACTGCAGCTGGCTCTTGACGCGGCCGTTGGCGAGCGCCATCGAGTACGCCTGCTCGAGCCAGCTCACGCGCAGGTTCTTCTTCACTGCCCGGTGGCCGGTGGAGAAGTACCCGAACTCGGTCAGGTAGAGCGGCATGCGGCCGCCGCCGTTCATGCGCAGGCGCCCGGCGCGGGACACCTTGTCGAGCGCGGTGGTCAGGCGGCTGAGCGTGCCCATCGTGACGTCGTCGGGGTTCTTGCCCTGGAAGGTGGGCGAGTGGTTGAAGTCGTACGGGTGGTGGGCGAAGCCGTCGGCCTTCAACGCCGGGCAGCTGCGCGCCTTCTTGTACTTCTTGTTCACGCAGGTCAGGCTGCGCAGGAACACCAGCGGCGACTGCGACATCCCCGGACGCCGGTACGGGCTGGTCTCGGCGATCAGCACCTTGGCGCGCGGGTCGGCCTCCTTGATCGCGGCGTAGCCCTTGATGTAGAGGCCGCGGTAGAGGCTGGCCTGGCTGCTGATCGGTCCCAGCCAGGACTTCCAGTTCGGCTCGTTCCAGATGCTGTAGCGGTCGACGCGACCCTTGAACGCCGTCGCAGCCGCGGTGGCGAACTCGCCGAAGGCGGACGCGCTCGGCTTGAAGCCGCTCACCTTCTTGCGGTCGCCGGTCGCCCAGCGCGGGGCGGGGCCGGTCAGCGACGCGTGGATGCGGATGCCGTGCGCGGCGGCCTCGTCGAGCATCGTCTGGTACTGCGCGAAGTTGTAGTTGCGCTCGGCCGGCCGGCTGCGGGCGTTGTACTGCGCCTTCGGCATCGAGTAGGCCCAGAGGACGTTGACGCGCAGGCGGGTGACGCCCAGCGAACGCAGGTACGAGTACGCCTTGTTCGTGTTCTTGAACGGGCTCTTGCTGAGGAACGTGGCGTCGTCCTGGAGCGCGAGCTCGAGCCCGCGGGCGGCGCGAGCCTCGCCGGCGAAGCTCGTCGCCAGCAGCGTCAGCGCCAGTGCGAGCACGGCGAGCGCCGGCTTGGCCAGTCGGGGGGTGCGAGCTACGGCGGGGGTCACGGTTCGGTTCTCCTTTTGCGCGGTCGATTCGGGCCGGACGCCGGCTAGCTGCTGGGGCGCACCGTGCGGGTCCTGCCTTCGATCGTGATGCGGTAGGTCCTCTTGGTCGAGTTTCGGACGCGGAAGGTCTTGCGGAAGTATCCGGCCGAGTTCAGACGAGCAGTGCCGACGGCCGCGTACTTGCCGCGACCCTCCCGCGACTCGATCGTCGCGGTCACGCCGGGCGCGGTGCGCAGGCCGCCCCAGACCTCGGCCTTGGTGACTCCGCGGGGGCGCACGAAGGTCGGCATCCGGAAGGCGTCGTAGATGCCCGGCTTGGCCTTGCCGTTGCGGAAGCGCAGGCCGGCCTGCCAGACGGCGGTCATCGGCTCGTCGATCAGCGTGTACTGCGCGTAGCTGCGCACGCGGCTGTTGCGGAAGGCGATGTACTCGCTCTCGTCCATGTAGCCCGGCACGCGCTTGACGGGGTTCTGCAGGCGGTCGGGCGGGTTGGTCTGGAAGCCGTACTCGGTGATCCAGAGCGGCAGGCGCCCGGGCAGCTTGCCGCGCCGGGCGATCTTGTCGACCGTCTGGGTGATGCGCGACAGCGACCTGATCGTCGACTCGCCCGTGCGCGCCGCGTTGTCGATCCCGTGGAAGCGGTTGTACGGGTGGTGGGCGATGCCCGAGGTCGGGATGCGCCCGAGCTTCTTCGGACAGCCGTGGCGCTTGGCCGTCTTGCCCTTGTAGGGCCGGTAGCGGCTGTCGAGGCAGGCCAGCTCGCGCAGGAACTCGACCGGGGTGATCTTGTTCGGCTCGTCGGCGCCGAGCGGCATCAGCTCGCCGAGCAGGATCGTGTCGCTGCCGTGGCCGGTGGCCTTCAGGCCGCCGTGGGCGGCGAGGTAGAGGTTGCGGTAGATCGACGGCGAGGCCGGCACGCCGTCGGAGCGCTGCGGCGACAGCCAGCTGTAGAGGTTCGGCTCGTTCCAGACCGACCAGAGGTCGACGCGCGGCAGCCCGGCGTAGCTGCCGGAGTAGCGGGTGCCGATCGCCTCGGCGAAGAGCTTGAACTCCTTGGCGCTGGGCTTGTAGATGCCCTTGCGCCGGGTGACCTTCGCGGTCGCCCAGTCCGGCGCGGTGTTGCCGATCGACAGCAGCGGCTGCATGCCGCGGGCGACGATGCCCGCGACCACCGCGTCGTAGGTGCCCCAGCTGTAGCTCGCCGGGTCGGCCGCGGCGAAGCCGCTCGGCTTCCTGCGGCCGGCGGGCGCCACCTCGCGCCAGTAGACCTGCACCTTGACCACGTCCGCGCCGAGGGCCTGGAACTCGTCCAGGGCGCGCTCGCGCGACGCTCCGTCGAGGCGGTACAGCAGCGCGTCGTCCTGCATCACGGTGACCATCGTGCTGCTGGCATGGGCGGCCGGCGCGCCGATCGCGACGGCGGCGCAGAGCATGGCGAGAATCAGCGTCAGTCGTTTCATGTGTGTGGTGTTGGGGCGAAGGCGGGGCGACGCGATGCTGCTGGCGTCGCCGAGGACATGACCCTAAACAGGGGACCGCGACAGAGTTGCGGTCCTGGCCTGACGCAAGATTCCTAGCAGACGCGTCCGAAGGACACGGCTACGATGCCCGGCCATGAGCATCGGTGGGTCCATCTTCCTGATCGCGGTGGGCGCCATCCTGCGCTACGCTGTCACCGCCTCGGTCTCCGGCATCGAGCTGCAGACCGTCGGCCTGATCCTGATGATCGCGGGCATCATCGGGCTCGTCATATCGCTTGCGATCCTGTTCATGAACGATCGCTCCGCCGAGCCGCGCTCGCCGGACGATCCCACGCGGCGCCTCTAGACTCCTCCGGGATACGGGAGCTCGGGCCACCGGGCTGAGAGGGCGGCTGCGGCGCCGCCGACCGTCGAACCTGACACGGGTAATGCCGGCGGAGGGAAGGTGATGTCAGAGCCGCGCAGCAAGAGGTACGACGCCGTCGTGATCGGCGCGGGGCTGATCGGGCTCGCGAGCGCTCGGCGCGCGGCCGAGCGCGGGCTGTCGGTGCTGGTGGTCGACCGTGGCCCGGACCTGGGCGCGGGCGCCTCGGGCGTGGCGGCGGGAATGCTCGCACCGATCACCGAGGCGGACTTCGGCGAGCAGGACGCGCTCGGCCTGCACCTCGCCGCGCGCGAGCGCTGGCCGGCGTTCGCGGCCGAGCTCGAGCAGGCGACGGGGCTGGCGGTCGGGTTGCGCGAGAGCGGCGCGCTGGTGGTCGCGGCCGATCGCGACGACGCCGAGGAGCTGCGCCGGCTGCACGAGCTGCACCGGTCGCTCGGTCTCGACGCCGAGTGGCTGACGGCCTCGCGCTGTCGCGAGCTCGAGCCTGCGCTGTCCCCGCGCATCGCCGGCGGCATCCTCGCCCCCCAGGACGCCCAGGCCGACCCGCGCGCCGTGCTGCGCGCGCTCGCCGCCGCCTACGAGCGGGCGGGGGGCGAGCTGTGGCTGGGGGCGGAGGTCGAGGCGATCGACGTCGACGCCGGGCGCGTGCGTGGCCTGCGCACGAGCCTCGGACCGGTCGAGTGCGAGCGGGTGCTGGTCGCCGCCGGTGCCTGGAGCGCGGCGCTCGCGCCGGTCGGCAGCGGGCCGCCGGTGCGGCCGGTCAAGGGCCAGATCCTCGAGCTGCGCGTGCGCGACGGGCTGCCGCAGCCGTGCGAGCGCGTCGTGCGCACGCCACGCTGCTACGTGCTCTCGCGCGGCGACGGACGCGTGGTGCTCGGCGCCACCGTCGAGGAGCAGGGCTTCGACACCACGGTCACCGCCGACGGCGTCTTCCGGCTGCTCGAAGCCGCCTACGAGGTGCTGCCCGAGGTGTCCGAGCTGGAGCTGATCGAGGCGCGCGCGGGCCTGCGTCCGGCCACGCCCGACAACCGGCCGCTGATCGGGCCGGACGAGGTCGAGGGGCTGATCTGGGTGACCGGCCATTGGCGCAACGGCGTGCTGCTGGCGCCGCTGACCGGCGACGCCGTCGGCCAGCTGCTGACCGAGGGCACGCTGCCCGACGAGCTGACGGCACTTGAGCGCGCACATGCTTGAGGTCACGATCAACGGCGAGCGTCGGGAGCTGTCCGACGGGGCGACGGTCGCCGACGCGGTCGTGGCCGCCGGCGCACCCGAGGGCGGACGCGGCGTCGCGGTGGCGGTCGACGGCGAGGTGGTCTCGCGCGGCGCGTGGGAGGAGACGCTGCTCCACGGCGGCCAAGAGCTCGAGGTATTGCAAGCGGTACAGGGAGGGCAGTGATGGAGATCGCGGGACGCAGCTTCGAGTCGCGGCTGGTGCTCGGCACCGGCGGCTTTCGCAACCTCGAGGTGATGGCCCGGGCCGCCGCCGCCTCCGGCGCCGAGCTGGCGACCGTCGCGCTGCGGCGCGTCGACCCGGCGGCTCGCGGCTCGATCGTCGACGTGCTCGGCGAGGCGGGTTGCGAGGTGCTGCCCAACACCGCCGGCTGCTTCACCGCGCGCGACGCCGTCACGACCGCGCGCCTCGCCCGCGAGGCGCTCGAGACCGACTGGGTCAAGCTCGAGGTGATCGGCGACGACCACACGCTGCTGCCCGACCCGGTCGAGCTGCTGTCCGCCGCCGAGACGCTCGTCGCCGACGGCTTCGTCGTGCTGCCCTACACCAACGACGACCCGATCCTCGCGCGCCGGCTCGAGGATGTCGGCTGCGCCGCCGTGATGCCGCTCGGCTCGCCGATCGGCAGCGGCAACGGCATCAACAACCCCTACAACCTGCGCCTGATCGTCGAGGCCGCCGGCGTGCCGGTGATCCTCGACGCCGGCATCGGCACCGCCTCGGACGCGGCGCTGGCGATGGAGGCCGGCTGCGACGCCGTGCTGCTCGCCAGCGCGATCTCGCGCGCCGCCGATCCGGTCGTGATGGCCGGCGCGATGCGCAAGGCGGTCGAGGCGGGCTACGAGGCGCGCCAGGCCGGTCGGATCGCTCGGCGCACCTATGCGCGGGCGTCGTCCCCGGAGGAAGGGATCGCGGACCTCGCCGGATCGCCGAGCGAGCCGGGCTTCGGACTCGTCGACGACGACTCGGTCGGTGCGGCGGAAGCGTCCTCCGGCGCACCGGACGCCGGTGCCGTCACGCGCGGTGGCTGACGCCGGAACCGAGCTCGAGCGCGGCGTGCTCGACGAGCTCGCCGCGCAGTGGCGCGCCGGCTGGCACGGGGGCGGCTTCGAGGCCTGTTGCACGCCCGACGTGTCGTACGAGGACCCGGTCGCGGTCGCGCCGCTGAACGGGGTCGACGCGCTCGACCGGCATGCGCTCGAGCTGCGGCGCGTGTTCCCGGACTTGCAGGTTGAGGCGACCGCGCCGGCGCTAGGACGCGCTGCGCACGCCTGCTTCGCCTGGCGTGCGACCGGCACCCACCGGGGCGACATCGGCACGACGTTGCCGGCCACGGATCGCTCGGTCAGCCTGCACGGGCTGCACTACGTGGAGCTCACCGACGGCCGCGTGCGCCGTGCCCGCGGCTTCTTCGACCTCTACGACGCCACGACGCAGCTCGGCTTGTTGCCGGAGCGGGGCGGCCTCGGCGAGGCCGCCCTGCTGGTGCTGCGCGGCTTTGGCTTGCGTCGCCGCTCTACTTGACGACGACCTCGCCCTCCATGCCGGGGTGCACGGTGCAGACGTACTTGAAGGCGCCGGCCGCGTCGAAGGTGTGCTTGAACTCGCCGCCGCCGGAGATGCCGCCCGCGTCGCCGGAGCTGAAGCTGTCGTCGTCGGCGGTGACGTCGTGGCCGACGGAGTCCTCGTTCTTCCAGGTGACGGTCGTGCCCGCGTCGACGGTGAGCGTCACCGGGTCGAACTTGATGTCCTTCATGTCGACCTCGGCGGTCTTGCCCGAGCCGCCGCCGCTCTTCTCGGTCGTCGCGCCACCGCCGGAGGTCTCCGCTGGGGCCGCCGCACCGCCGCTGTCATTGCCACCGCTGTCGCCGTCGTCATCGCTGCCGCAGCCGCTGGCCACGAGTCCAAGCGCCAGACAGGCGACGAGCAGGACGAAGATCTTCTTCATGGGGACCTCCTCGAGGGTTCGCGCTCGTAGCCTAGGAGACCAGCAGCTCGAGCAGCGCCTTCTGCGCATGCAGGCGATTCTCCGCCTGGTCCCAGACGGCGGAGCGCTCGCCGTAGAGCACCTCGGCGGTGATCTCGTCACCCGGATGGGCGGGCAGGCAGTGCAGCGCGATCACGTCCGGACGCGCGCGGTCGAGCAGCACGTCGTCGATCCGGTACGGCGCGAGCAGTTCGCGCTTGTGCTCGGCGACGTCCTCGTCGCCCATGCTGACCCAGACGTCGGTGTAGACGGCGTGGGCGTCGCGCACCGCGTCCTCGGGCGCGACCGGCTCGGCGCCCTCCAGCGACAGCTCGGGCGGCGAGGAGACGACGACCTCGACGCCCGCGACCGCGCCGGCCACCACCAGCGAACGGGCCATGTTGTTGCCGTCCCCGACGTAGGCGAGCTTGAGGCCCTCGAGCGAGCCGAAGCGCTCGCGCAGCGTGAGCAGGTCCGCCAGCGCCTGGCAGGGATGGTGGTCGTGGGTGAGCATGTTGATCACGGGGACGCGCGCGTACATGGCGAGCTCCTCGACCGGCTCGTGCGCGCCCGTGCGGATGCCGATCGCGTGCACCATGCGCGAGAGCACGAGCGCGGTGTCGCGCGGCGACTCGCCCCGCGACAGCTGCAGCTCGCCCTCGCGCAGCACCAGCGGATGGCCGCCGAGCTCGTGCACGCCGACGTCGAAGGAGACGCGCGTGCGCGTCGACGGCTTGTCGAAGACCAGCGCGACGCTGCGGCCGGCGAGGACGTCGGAGGCGAGACGGTCGGCCTTGAGCTCGAGCGCCCGCTCGAGCAGCGCCCGCTGCTCGTCGCTCGTAAGCTCGTCGCCTGTCAGGAAGTGTCGGGGCATCGATGCTCTTTCTTCGCGTAGTGAGCTGGAACCTCTACCACGGGCGGGACTTCCCGCCCGATCCGGCCCTGCTCACGTGGCGCTCGCGCCTGCTGCGCACGATCGAGCGCGACGCGACGCACGTGCAGGTCAACCGCTCGCTGCGCTGGGAGTTCGCCGGGCTGCTCGGTCGCGGTGACTGGGACCTCGCGCTGCTGCAGGAGGCGCCGCCGCGCTGGCTGCCGACGCTGGCGCGCAGCGCGCGAGCGCACGGCGTGCTCGCGCTGACGTCTCGGAACGTCGTGCCGGCGCTCCAGGGACGGGTGGCGGACTGGAACCCGGACCTGGTCGCATCCTGGGAGGGCGGCTCGAACCAACTGCTCGTGCGCGGCCGGGTGCTCGAGACGCGCCGGCTGACGCTCGCACGCCGCCCCGAGCGGCGGCGGATGCTGTGGGCGCGCGTGCTGGTCGGCGAGCGCGAGCTGTGCGTGGCGAACCTGCACGCGAGCGCCGGCCTGCCGTCGGCCGCGGCCGCGGAGCTGCGCCTGGCGGCCGAGCAGGCGACCGCCTGGGCGGGTGACGTGCCGCTGGTCCTCGGCGGCGACTTCAACCTGCGACCGGCACGCGACCCGGCGCCGTTCGCCGAGCTGGCCGAGCGCTTCGGGCTGCGCGAGCCGACCGCGCCGGACGCGATCGACCACCTGCTCGCACGCGGTCTCGAGATCGTCGAGCCACCGCGACGGCTCGCGCCCGCGGCACGCGAGTTGCCGGGTCCCGGCGGCCTGCGGATTCGACTGAGCGACCACGCCGTCGTCACTGCGACCTTCGGCGTGGCATAGTGCGCGCCCGGCACGGGAACCACTGGAGGGAGCACGATGGCGGAAGGTCGGAGCAGCACCAAGAGCGGCAGCGCGCGCGCCAAGTCGACGACGAGTCGGGCGAAGTCCGCACCGAAGGCCTCGGCGACCCCTGCCCGCGCGAAGACCGCGGCGAAGTCCTCCGCGACCAAGTCTGCATCGGCGACCAAGTCCGCATCGGGGTCGACGCCCGCCTCGAAGTCCACCGCCGCGAAGCCGGCGGCGCGCGCCAAGTCCGCGGCGAAGACCACGGCGCGGAAGTCCACCGCCGCGAAGTCTTCCTCCACGAAGTCCTCCGCTGCGAAGAAGACCGGCACGGCGAAGTCCACGACCCGAGCGCGCTCGGCGGCGGCGAAGTCCGCGGCCGCAGCGAAGCCGAAGACGACGCGCAGCGCCGCCGCGAAGGCAGGCGGGCAGGTGCGGGGTCGGCGCCAGTCGGCGGAGAAGCAGGCGCGCGTCGCGGCCGACGCCGCCGCCAAGGCGGCGCGTGAGGCCGGGATCGAGGCGAAGACCGTCGCCGAGCTGCGCGAGGCGCTGCGCAAGAACCTGATCCGCCCGCTCGAGCTCGTGATGCTCACGCGCGAGCGGATCGAGGAGGTGCTCGGCGAGGCCGTCGAGCGCGGGCAGATCACCGTCGACGGCGCGCAGGGCATCGCCGCCGATCTCGTCCAGCGTGGCCGCAAGCAGACCAACGACGTGCTCAAGGACCTCGAGAACCTGATGGACAACGCCCGTGACGAGGTCGACACGCAGCGCAGCACCGCCCGCAAGGGCGCGGCGGGCGCCGTGCGCCGCGCGCGCAAGCAGGTGACGAGGTCGCGCGGTCGCGCCACCCGCGCGGCGTCGCCGGCGCTCGCCCAGGCGGACAAGGTGCGCCGTGCCGCGAAGGTCGGCCCGAGCTTCCCGATCATCGGCTACGACGACCTCACGGCCGTCCAGGTGCAGGACCGGCTGAGCGATCTCACCAAGGCCGAGCTGCGCAAGGTGCGCACCCGCGAGCAGCGCGGGGCCGGGCGCAAGTCCGTGCTCGGCGCGATCGAGAAGAAGCTCGCCTGAGCGGGGACGGCGCCGCTCGCTCGTCGCGAGCGAGCGGGCCGTGAGGCGGCGCGGTCGGGAGCGCCCGCGCCCCCGCTAGGCTCGGTCGCTCGATGAGCTCGACTGAAGCCACCCCCAAGCGCACGCGCCCCCGCAACGGCGACGAGCTGGAGTTGACGATCGACACCCTCGCCCACGGCGGCGCGGGCGTCGGGCGCACGGAGGGCTACGTCGTGTTCGTGCGCGGTGCCGTTCCGGGCGACCGCGTGCGCGCGCGGATCACGAAGTCCAAGCGTTCCTTCGGCGAGGCCGAGACCGTCGAGCTGCTGCAGCCGAGCCCCGATCGGATCGACCCGATCGCGCCGCACCCGGGCGCGCCCTGGCAGGTGCTCCCCTACGAGCGGCAGCTGGCCGAGAAGGAGGCGCAGGTGCGCGACGCGCTCCAACGCCTCGGCGGCTTCGACGAGCCGCCGGTCGAGCCGATCCTCGCTGCCGAGCAGCAGCTGCACTACCGCAACAAGCTCGAGTACTCGTTCGGCGAGGACGAGCAGGGCGAGCTGGTGCTCGGCTTCCACCACGCCGGCCGCTGGGACCTGATCGACGACGTCGAGCGCGACATCCTCGCCTCCGAGCGCGTCGACGAGCTACGCGAGACCGTCAAGGCCTGGTGCCGCGAGGAGGGCCTGGGCGCCTGGGACCGTCGCGACGGTCGCGGGCTGCTGCGCAACCTCGTCGTGCGCGAGGGCCGGCGCACCGGCCAGCTGCAGGCGCGGCTGGTCACCAGCCCGGGCGACTTCCGCGCGCTCGAGCTGGCCGCCGCGATGCCGGCCGAGAGCGTGCTCTGGACCCAGGCCGAGAGCGTCGGCGGAGACCACGCGCGACGGCCGCACCGAGATGCTCAAGGGCAGCCCCGTGCTCGAGGAGGAGCTGTCCGGCCTGCGCTTTCGCATCTCCCCCGACGCCTTCTTCCAGACCAACACCGAGATGGCCGAACGTCTCTACGCGACCGCGGGAGAGCTCGCCGGGCTCAGCGGCCGCGAGCGCGTGCTCGACCTCTTCTGCGGCATCGGCACGATCGCGCTCGTGCTGGCGCTCGAGGCCGGCGAGGTCTGGGGCGTCGAGATCGTCGAGCAGGCCGTCGCCGACGCGATCGACAACGCGCGCCTGAACGCGATCGACAACGCGAAGTTCTTCGCCGGCGACGTGCGCCTGGCGATGCGGCCGCTGCTCGAGCAGTCCGGCCAGCCCGACGTCGTGATCGTCGACCCGCCGCGCGCCGGCCTGTCGCAGAAGGTCGTGCGGCGCATCCTCGAGGCCGAGGCGAAGAAGATCGTCTACGTCTCCTGCAACCCGACGACGCTGGCGCCCAACGCGCGCCAGATCGTCGAGGCCGGCTACGCCCTGAAGACGGTCAGGCCGGTCGACATGTTCCCGCAGACGCCGCACATCGAGTGCGTGGCGCTGCTGGAGCGAGCTGGCTGAGCTAGCGGACGGCGGCCTTCACCTCCTGCGCCACCACGTGCGTGACCGGCAGCCCGGTCGCGGCCGCGACCTTGCGCGGCAGGTCGAGCTTGAGCCACTTCGACAGTCGCAGCGGCAGCGTCGAGACGATCAGCTCGTCGTAGTCGTGCGCGAAGCACTCGTCGGTGGTCGCCGCGAGCGGGTCGGGGTCGCCGACCTTCGCGTCGGCGACGTCGAGCCCCGCGTCGCGCAGCTCCTCGACGAAGCCGCGACGATGCTCCTCGGCCTCCTCGTCGCCCGCATGCGGGTCCGCCGCCCGGGCGAGGCCGTGCCCCGTCGCGGGCACGAGCAGGGTGAACTCGCAGGGCCCGTGCGACGCGCGCTCCGCGAGCGCGGCAAGCAGCTCCGGCGACTCGGCCGTGCGGTTGGCAACCACAAGGATCCTGGCCTTCTCGGCCATCTGGCCTCCTCTTTCGCTCTATCGCGAGAGTACCGCGCAGGCGCGAAAGCGAATCCTCAGTACGGCGGGAAGTCCGCGTACCAGTCGCCGAGCGCGCGGAAGGCGCGCCAGAAGTCGCGCTTGGCGCCCTCCTCGTCGAGCGAGGAGTCGATGTCCGGCACGTAGAGCGCGTCGCAGGAGGGAGTCAGCCGTTGCAGCTCGCCCGGGTTCGCCTGGACCGTGTTGCCGATCGGGACGCCGAGGGCGTTGAGCTCGTCGAGCGCCTCCTCGCCCATCACCACGACCATGCGCGGCTGCACGATCGCGAACTCGTCGAGCACGCGGGCGCGGCACTCGGGCGCGGCGAGGTCCGTGTCGGCCACCGGGCACTTGACGAAGACCGTGCCGTAGACGGCGAGCGGGTCGATGCCCAGGCGCTTGAAGCTCTTCATCAGCGCGCTGCCGGCACGACCGTAGAAGGCGACGCCCTCCTCGATCTCCGACGGCGTCGGCGCCAGCTTCAGCAACATGATGTCGGCCTGCGGGTGGCCCGAGCCGAGCACGGGCATGTGGTCGCCGCGCGGGCAGTGCGTGCAGCCTTGTACGTCGCGCGTCAGCTGGTTGAGCTCGCGGATCGCGCGCTCGAGGTACTTCTCCTTGATCTCGTCGTCGGTCGCCGGCACCTCGCCCGTGGCTTTTGACGGGACGCCTCGCTGTCCTCTTGGCTGCATCGGCTCTTGCCGCAATCTAGCGGCGGCCGGCCGCCGGTCTCAGGCCTCGGCGGCCCGCAACGCCTGCAGCGCCCGCGCGGCGGCGGCCTCGCTTGCGGCGGCGAGCGGCATGCGCACCGATGCGCTCGGGAATGCGGCCCTGCGCGTGCAGTGCGGCCTTGATCACGGCCGGGCTCGGCTCGGCGAACAGCGCCTGCACGAGTGGCAGCAGCGCCTCGGCGCGGCGGCGTCCTGCGGCCACCTCGCCGCGCAGGCCCGCGTCGATCATCTCGACGAAACGGCGCGTGCAGAGGTGCGAGGAGGCGGCGATCGCGCCCGCGCCGCCCATCAGCACGAGCGGGAATAGGTAGGGATCGTCACCGCCGAGCATGGCGAAGTCGTCGCCCGACTCGGCGAGCACCCGCAGCGTGTCCGCGTCGATGCCGCCCACCGCCTGCTTGACGCCCGGCGACGTTCTCCATCGCCGCCAGCTCCAAGCAGCGCGTCCGCACCCAGCCCGCGGCCGGTGCGGTACGGGATGTTGTAGGCGATCACGGGCACGGGCGAGCGCGCGGCGACCGCCTCGTAGTGCCGCACGATCGCGGCTTCGGACGGGCGCACGTAGTACGGCACGACCGCCATCGAGGCGCTCACGCCGGCGACGTCGGCCAGCGCCTCGTGGCGCGCGATCGTCGTGCGCGTGTCGTTGGTGCCGGCGCCGACGACCAGCAGCGCGTCGTGGCGGACGCAGACCTCCGAGCAGACGGCCACGACCGCGGCGCGCTCGGCCTCGTCGAGCGACGTCGGCTCGCCGGTGGTCGCCAGCGCCACGATCCCGCGCGCGCCGTCGGCGAGCACGCCCTCGGCGAGCCCGGCGAGCGCGTCGAGGTCGACGCGATCCTCCGCGTCGAACGGGCGTGACCAGCGGCACGAGCACGCCGGTGGGCCGGAAGCTGCTGGCCATCGCTACTTCTTCCCGCGCGTCTGGATGAACTTCAGCGCCTGGACGTAGAGCAGCGACTGCTTCTTGCGCACGATGTCCGCGTCGCGCAGGGACTCGAGGAACTCCTCGGGGCCGTCGAAGTCGCGCATGCGGATCTTGACCGAGCCGAGCCCCTGGGCGACGTGGCTGTCCGAGCCGGCGCCGGCGACGATCCGGTACTTGGCGGCGAAGCGCGCCGCCTCCTCGTTGAAGGACGAGATCGCCACGCGCGGGTTGAAGACCTCGATCGCGTCGATGTCGTCGATCACGCTGAGCAGGTGCTCGTAGTCGGGCACGGCGTGCATGCGGTCGAACGGGTGCGGCACGTAGACCAGGCCGCCCTGACGCCGGATCTCGGCGATCGTCTCCTGCAGCGTCATGCCGCGCGGGATCTTCTCCTCGATGAAGAGGCCGATCACCTCGCCCTGGTCGGCGGTCTTGACCTCCTCGGCGACGATCACCTTGACCCCGTTGGTCGCGCGCTCGCGCGCCTCCAGCGCGCCCGAGACCTCGTTGTGGTCGGTGATCGCGATCGCGTCCAGGCCGACGCGCGCGGCCGTCTCGAGCAGTGTGTCGACCGGCGTGGCGCAGTCCGGCGAGTGGTCGGTGTGCATGTGCAGGTCGACGTGCACGAAGTCGCGCTCGATGAGCCGCTTGCGCACCGCCGGCCGGCCGGCGGTGCTGTGGCGGCGCGCGGCGATCTCGCCGTAGAGCTGCTCGACGTCGTCGGCCACGCGCGACCACTCGAGCTGCGGGTGCACCGCGGCGATGCGCTGGGAGAAGCGGTCCGCGAGCGACGGGTCCGCGACCAGGCGCTCGAGCTGGGCGGCGAGCGTGAGCGCGTCGCGCGGCTCGAACAGCAGGCCCAGCTCGCCGTCGCGGATCGCCTCCTCGTACTGCGGCAGCCGCGAGACGACGGGCACCGCGCCGCCGGCGAGCGCGCGCAGCACGAGCTGCGGCGAGGGCGACCGCGCCCGACGAGGCCGCCACCGCGATCCGCGCCCGCGCCAGGTACTGGGCCTCCGAGCCGTCGGCGGGACCGGCGAGCGTGACGCGATCGCGCAGTCGCCGCGGCAGCGTCACCGCGGGCGCGCCGGCCGGGTCGCGCAGCCAGATCGTCGCGTGCCAGTCGAGCTCGACCGGCAGCCGCCGCAGCGCGCGCAGGAACAGCCGCAGCGCCCCGCGCTCCTCCTCGGCGGAGAAGACGATCTGCGTCGGGCCGTCGCTCGCCTGCGCCGGCCGCGCGACGAGGTCGGCGCCGGGACGGATCACGCGGTAGTCGCCGGGGAAGTAGCGCTCGATCAGCTCGCGCGTGGCGCTGAAGCTCGCCGTGCGCCCGTCGAGGCGGCCGAACAGCAGCTGCACGACCCGGCGCGCGACCTGCGTCGAGACGAAGCGCTCGGTCGTCGCGTGGAAGCTGCCGACGTTCAGCGCGCGCGAATGGCGCAGCGCGGCCGAGGCGGCGCTGGGCGCGAACGGCTCGTGCACGTGGACGAAGTCCAGCTCGGCTCGTTCGAGCAGGTCCTCGAGCGTGCGCGAGACGTCGAGCGGCAGCGACACCGAGCCGCCGCGTCGGAAGGGCAGGCTCTGCCCGACCGCCAGCACCGAGGCGCAGCCCGGCTCGTCGAAGAGCGCGTCCGGGTCCGAGGCCATCGCCTTGACCTTGGCCCGGCCCTCGCGGATCAGCTCGCGCGAGTCCGACGGCGCGATCACCGCGACGCGATGGCCGCGCTTGCAGAGCTCGTCGGCGAGCCGCTCCACGTACGCGTTGACGTCGTGGTGCTGCTCCCACGGCCACGGGGTGACCTGGGCGATCGAGAAGGGCTCGGCCGGCACGGCGGTGGAGGATACGAGCGCGCGGCCCGCCGCCGTCCGCAGACGCAGAACGGGCGGCCCGAGGCCGCCCGTTCGAAGCGAGTCTGGCGCGCGGGCGCCTAGGCCTTGGACTTGCTCTTGCCCTTGGGCTTGCCGCCCGGCAGCTTCGGCGCGCCGGCGTTCTCGTCGATGAAGCTCTCGGTCAGCTCGCGCGCGACCGAGTCCGGGTACTGCTCCGGGCGGCGACTTCATCAGGTACGAGCTGGGGCCGATCAGCGGCCCGGCGACGCCCTGGTTGAGCGCCAGCTTGCAGCAGCGCACGCCGTCGATGACGATGCCGGCCGAGTTGGGCGAGTCCCAGACCTCGAGCTTGAGCTCGGCGGTCAGCGGCACGTCGCCGAAGGCCTGGCCCTCGAGCCGGATGTGCGCCCACTTGCGGTCGGTCAGCCACGGCACGTAGTCCGAGGGGCCGATGTAGACGTCGTCGGCCGGCAGCTTCTCGTCCATCAGCGAGGTCACGGCCTGCGTCTTGGAGATCTTCTTGGACTCCAGGCGCTCGCGCTCGAGCATGTTGAAGAAGTCCATGTTGCCGCCGACGTTCAGCTGCGAGGTGCGCGCCAGGCGCACGCCGCGGTCCTGGAACAGGCGGGCGAGCGAGCGGTGCACGATCGTCGCGCCGACCTGGGACTTGATGTCGTCGCCGACGATCGGCAGGCCGGCCTTGCGGAAGCGCTCGGCCCAGTAGTTCTCGCCGGCGATGAAGACCGGGATGCAGTTGACGAAGCCGCAGCCGGCCTCGAGCACCTGCTCGACGTACCACTTGGTCGCCTGCTCGGAGCCCACCGGCAGGTAGGAGACGACGACGTCGGTCTTGGTCTCCTTGAGGATCCCGACGATGTCGGCGGTCTCGCCCGGCGCCTTGGTGATCTTCTGCTTGAGGTACTTGCCGAGGCCGTCGTGGGTCATGCCGCGGTGGACGGGCACGTCGAGCTTGGGCACGTCGGCGAACTTGATCGTGTTGTTCTGGCCCGACCAGATCGCCTCGGAGAGGTCCTTGCCGACCTTCTCGGAGTCGATGTCGAAGGCGGCCGTGAACTCGATGTCGCTGATGTGGTAGCCGCCGAGGTTGACGTGCATCAGGCCCGGCACGGCCTGCGTTGGGGTCCGCGTCCTTGTAGTACTCGACGCCCTGCACGAAGGCCGAGGCGCAGTTGCCCACGCCCACGATGGCCACCCGGACCTTCTCGGACTGGTAGCGCGAGGCGCCGTTGGAAGAGATGGTGTCGGTCACAGAGAGTCCTCCAGCGTTCTCATGAAAAAGGCCCCGCCGGGGCCGTCGGGAAGATGAAACCCACTTGCCGGTGTTCGTTACACCGCGCCGGCTCCGCGGGCGAACTCACGGCGCACGTGGAACACGCGCTGGAATGCCGTGAAGATCGTCAGCGCAGCCAACACGTAGATAGCAGGCTCGAGCAGGTCGACGCCGGGGATCAGCTCCTCGGCGGCGAACAGCAGGCCGGCCGAGAGGATCACCACGCGCACCGGCCGCGAGGCGAAGCCGACCTTGCACTCGATGCCGAGCGCCTCGGCGCGGGCGCGGGTGTAGCTGACCATGTACGAGCCGACGACGGCCAGCACGCGTCGCGCCGACCGCCAGCTCGTCCTGGCGCGAGGCGAAGTACGAGGCCACCGCCGCGAGCACGACGCCCTCCTCGATGCGGTCGAGCGTCGAGTCGAGGAAGGCGCCGAACGGCGTGCCCTTGCCCGACATGCGCGAGTAGCGCCCGTCGAGCATGTCCATCACCGAGCCGACGATGAACGCGAGCGCCGGCGAGCACGAAGTGGCGCTCGACGATCAGCCCGGCCGCGGCGACGTTCAGCACGAGGCCGGTCATCGAGATCTTGTTCGGCGTCAGCCGCGACTCGATCAGGCGCGTGCGCGCGGCTGCGCGCATCTCGCCGCGGTCCGGCGGCGCCGTCGCGGCCGTTGCGCCGGTCGCGCCGCCGCGCGGGCGAGGCGAGCGGCGCTCGCGCGTGCCGTCGCTCACGTCGCGCCCTTGGCGGCGTGCGTCCGCCAGCCCCAGGCCTCGGGACGCAGCCGGCCGAACGCCGCTGTCGCCGCCCAGGCGGAGATCGCCGCGACCAGCGCGCCGAGGGCGGCGTCGACCCAGAAGTGGTTGGCGGTGACGACCACGACGAACGTCACGATCGCCGGGTAGATCAGCCACAGCGCCTTGAGCACGCGGTTGCTTGACGAGCATCGCCGCCGGGCACGCCGATCATCAGCGCGAACGCGACGTGCATGCTCGGCACCGCCGCGAAGGGGTTGTAGAGCACGTTGGCGCTCGTCTCGGCGGTCTCGCCGACGAAGCTCGCGACGGTGTCCGAGAAGCCCCACTCGGGCAGGAAGCGCGGCGGCGCGGTCGGGAAGGCGACGTAGCCCACGAGCGCCAGGCCCATCGCGACCATGAACATGTTGCGCACGAAGTAGTAGGCGCGGTTGCGCGCGATGTAGAGCCAGATCAGGAACGTCGTCGTGATCACGAAGTGCGAGTTCACGTACATGAAGTTCGCGAGCGTGACCAGCCAGTCGGCGGAGTTGCGCGCCCAGGTCTGCAGGCCCGGCTCGAAGAACAGCCCGAGGCCGCGCTCGACGTCCACGATCGTGCGCGCGTTCTCGAACGCCAGGCCGGCCTGGCCGTCCACGAGGCCCGCGCACGATCCGGTACACGTAGTACGCGCCCGCGAACAGGGCGAGCTGGCGCACCGCGTCGAGCCAGCCGTTGGGCAGCCAGCGCCCGCTGGTGTTCCAGGTGCGCCGGAACTGGATCGCGGCGCGGCGAAACTCCTGCACGAATTGCTCCGAGCGCTGCACGAACCGTCCAGCCTAGTACACGCCTCCGCGTGAACCTCGTGTGAACGGCTCGCGTGGACGGGCGGTCAGCCGTCGTCGCAGCGCTTGCCGCGCTGGAACAGCCGCTCGGGCGCGAAGCGCGTGCTGAGGCGCACGAAGCCGACCTTGTCGGCGATCAGCCGCGTCCAGTCGCCGTCGGGCTCGACGCAGGCCCCGCGGGCGAACCAGTACGGCGTCCAGCGCACGCGCACGATCGCCTCGCCCGGCTGCTTGACGTCGAGCAGCATCTCGTCGGACTGGTACTGGTCGAGCACGATGTTCGCGCGGCCCTGCGAGATCACGAACGGCGCCGGCAGGATCACCTCGTAGACGCGCCAGTCGTCGGACTTCCAGCGCAGGCGCAGGTACGGCAGGCCGCGCTCGATCAGCGCGCGCTCGCGGTAGGAGCTCTTGTCGGGCTTGGCGCTCGGCAGCGCGACGTAGCGGACCGCGTTCTCGGTCAGCCAGGAGGCGTAGGTGAGCCGGTTGAGCGCGCCGTCGCGGTAGAAGATCGGGTTGCGCCCGGTGTCGAGCTGGCGCAGCCAGCCGCGCGCGAGCGGCGCCTGCAGGGCGATCTCCGCGCCCTCCCAGTGGCTGCGCGTGAACGGGATCTCGATCCGGCGCTGACCGACGCCGCCGACGGTGTAGAGCCACTGGCGCAGCGGCTCGAAGTAGTCCGACTTGGCGGCCGGGTCCTCGAGGTACTTGATCACGTCGCGCACGGCCGGCGACCACTGCCAGAACGCCAGCGAGGCGAAGCCGATCGCCAGCAGCGGCGAGCGCCCAGGGCTTCTTCGTCCACGGCTCGGCCCCAGAGCACGCACAGCAGCACCGGACCGCCGAACAGCGCGCCCAGCCGCACCGCGTTGCCGCCCATCGGCGTCTCCAGCGGCAGCGCCACCGACGCGCCGACGGCGTACAGCGCGACGCCCCAGCGCAGCGCCCTCTCCTCGCGCGGCAGCACGATCAGCGCGGCGAGCGCGAACAGCGGGATCGGCAGGTAGGCGGTGAACGGGAACGGCGCCCAGCCGCCCTCGGGGAACGCCCACGAGAGCAGCAGCGGCGGGATGAAGGCGGCCGCGGCGATCGCGAAGCCCTCGAGGCGCTTGGTGCGGTCGCGCCACTCGGCGATCGCGTACGCGACGCCCGCCATCGCCAGGAACAGCCCGGCGACCGGGCTGCCGAGCGGGCAGAGCACGCCGAACACGACGGCAGCGCGTAGCGCCGGCGCTGCAGCGCGAGCAGCGCGGCGAGGCCGAACATCACGCCGATCGCGAACGGCAGCCGCGCGGTGAACAGCAGCGTCGCGGTGCCGCCGCCGAACCAGATCGCGCCCCAGCGCGAGCGCTCCGGCGCCGAAGTAGCCCGCGCGCGAGCGGCTCGAACAGGGCGGCGGACGCCGACGGCCGCGATCGCCAGCGCCAGCGGCGGGCCGAGGTACCAGGCCACCGGCGGCGAGATGATGCTGTAGGCGGGGGTGTGGTGGCCGCCGTACCACTGCCCGTTCCAGATCGTGAAGCCCTCTTCGCCGAAGAGGTCGGCGCGGAAGGTGTGCGCCGCGAGGTCGACCGTGCGCGGCTCCCAGATCAGGTAGACGATCGCGAAGGCGAGCGCCAGCAGCGTCGGGGCCAGACGCCACCAGTCGATGCGGCGCAGGCGTGATCGGAGATCGCCGCGACCGCCGCGGCCGATGCGCGAACGAGACGCCGCCTCGTCCGGCGTGGCGCCAGTCGGACGGGGCGGCGCCGTGACGGAGGACAGCACGGCACGGAGCACCGCGTCAAAAGGCTAGTGGCTCGGGCAAGACGTGGTAGACGTCAGCGGCCGAGGAACGACACGACGCGATCGACCAGCTCTGGCCGCTCGTGCCACGGCCAGTGGCCGCCCTCGGTCATCACGAGCTCCGCCTCGCCGCCGAGCGCGTCGACGTAGCGCTGGCCGAACTCAGGATCGGAGTAGGGATCGTCGGTGGGCCAGAGCACGAGCGCCGGACAGCGCAGCTCGCCCAGCCGCGTGCCGAGCTGCGGCACGAGCGATTCCGGCGCCGAGCGGTAGAGCTTGAGGATCGCGCGTTGAGTGCCGTGGTCGAAGTCCTGCCACGAGCGCTCGCCGATTGCCGCCGGCAGGCTGCGCAGCCAGGCGCGCTTGAAGGTGAAGCCCATCACCAGCTCGCCCACCAGCGGCGTGCGCCAGAGCCGTGCCACGCGATGCCAGCGAAAGCCCGACATCAGCGGGAGCGAGCTGAACACCACCAGCCGTTCGATCCGCTCGGGGAAGCGCTGAGCGAACAGCATCGCGAGCCCGCCGCCGAAGTCGTGCACGACGAGCGAGAAGCGCTCGAGGCCCGCCGCGTCGGCGAAGCGCTCGAGGAAGCGGTCGTAGCCGGCCGGGTTGTAGGGGAAGTGGGCCGGCTTGGCGGAGCCGCCGAAGCCCGGCAGGTCGGGCGCGACCCCGCCGGTGCGCTCGAGCATCGGCAGCCAGTCCCACGATCGCCGTCGGGACGCCGTGGACGTAGAGGATCGGCGCGTCGCCCGCGCGGCGCCAGTGGACGTCGACGCCGTCGACCTCGGTGCGCAGTTCCTCGACCTGCATGGCGCCTTCCTATCAGGCCCGTAGGCTTGCCGCCGATGTGGAAGCCGCCGGACAAGCGCCGCGTGCGCGCGATCCGCGATCGCCTGCGGGCCGAGTACGGCCGCCCGATCCCGCGGCCCCACCGCGCGCCGATCGACGAGCTGATCCTGACGGTGCTGTCGCAGAACACCAACGACCGCAACCGCGACGTCGCCTACGGCCGCCTGCGCGAGCGCTTCGACTCCTGGGCCGCGGTGCGTGCGGCGCCCGGACGCCGAGATCGAGGAGGCGATCCGCCCGGGCGGGCTGGCGCCGACGAAGTCCGTGCGCATCAAGCGCATCCTCGACGCGATCGGCGACGACGACCTGCAGTGGCTGGCCGAGGCGCCGCTCGCAGGAGAGCCGCGACTACCTCTGCAGCCTCCCGGGCGTCGGTCGCAAGACGGCGGCCTGCGTCTGATGTTCTCGTTCGATCTCCCGGACATCCCGGTCGACACGCACGTCTACCGCGTCGGCACGCGCCTTGGGCTGTTTCGCCCCAAGGCGAGCCTGGAGGAGGCGCATGACGAGCTGCTGCGGGTGGTCGACCCCGAAGACGCGTACGAGATCCACGTGCTGCTGATCCGCCACGGGCGGCGCACCTGCCACGCCCGCAACCCGCGCTGCGCCGAGTGCCCGCTGCGCCGCATGTGCCCGGAGGGCAAGCGACGCCTCGCCGCTCGATGAGCGGACGCCGGCGCCTCGTCCATCCGCTGCTGCTGGCGGTCCCGTTCCTGGTCGGGATCGCCGCGCTGCGGGGTCTGACCGTCGAGATCGACACCTTCCACGGCAGCGACGCCGGCGTCTACCACCTGCCCACCATCCTGCAGTTCGCCGAGCGCCTGGACTTCGAGCGCTACCCGGCCGCGCAGACGCCGCTCTACCACGTGCTGTTCGCGGGCTACGGCAAGCTCGTCGGCTTCGAGCTGTGGAAGCTGCGGCTGCTCAACGTGGTCATCTCCTACGGGGCGATGCTCGCCGTCTACCGGCTGCTGTTGCGGCGGGTCGAGCGCTTCCAGGCGCTCGCGCTGACGCTGCTGCTGGCGCTGTCGCCCTACGTGCTGGGGCCGTCGTTCACGCTCTTGACCGACAACCTCGCGCTGCTGTTCGGCGTGCTCGCGCTCGGCTGCTTCGAGACCGCGCGCGGCAGCGCGGCCGGCGCCTCGCGGGCCCTGCTCGGCTGGGTGCGCGGCTGGGAGCCGCCGGGTCGGCTCGCTCGCACGTTGCGCACGCCGCTGGCGGCCTACGCGCTCGGCTGCCTGGCGATGGCGGGCGCGGTGCTCACGCGCCAGTCGTTCCTCTGGCTGGCGCTCGTCGCCGCCTGGGCGCTGCTGCGCGGCCCGTTCTCCTGGCGCGAGCGGGCGGTGGGAATCGCCGTCGGCGCCCTCTCGCTCGCGCCGCTGGCGGCGCTCGTCGTCGTCTGGGACGGCCTCGTGCCCCCGGGTTCGGATCCCGCCTCCTGTGGTCTGTGCACCGACCGCCCCGGCGTCGGTCGCGACGCGCTCACGTTGCGCACGGTCGGCTTCACGATCGCCGTCTTCGGCCTCTACGCGGCCGCCGTCTACGCGCCCGTCCTGATCGGCCGGCTGCGACCGAGCACCCGCGCGGTCGCGCCGACGCTGCTGCGCCGAGGGCGGTCGTCGCCGCGCCCACGGGACCTGGTCGGTCCGATCGCCGCGCGTGCTCGCTCGCTGCTCCCGCCGCGCGGCGTGCTCGTCGGCGGGCTGCTCGGCGCGCTCGCCCTGGTCGTGATCTCACCGCTGTCCTACACCCCGCCCGTCCCCGGCGAGCCGGGCGACGCCGGCTACCTCTGGCGCGCTGCCGACCGGCTGCCGGCGATCGCCGGCAGCTCGCTGCTGTTCTGGGCGCTCGTCCCGCTCGGCGGCGTCGCCCTCGCGGTGCTCGTGCGACGTGCACGGATCGACTCGCTCGAGACGGCCTGGTTCGCGGCCTTCCTCGTGGCGGCGCTGCCGGTCCGGCTCGTCTACCAGAAGTACTTCGACCCGTTCGCGCTGCTGGCGCTGGCGCTGTTCGCGCGGCCGCCGGACCTGCGTCGACCGCTCGACTACGCCGGCATCGCCGCGCTGGCGCTCGCGTTCGTCGTCTACGCGTTCGCGGGCGGCGGTGGCGGCTGAGCCGCTACTGGATGTCCTGCAGGTCGACGACGAAGACGAGCGTCTCGTTGGGCGGGATCGCCGGCGGCGAACCGTCCGCGCCGTAGCCGAGCTCCGGCGGGATCGTCAGCTGGCGCCGCCCGCCGACCTTCATGCCGGCCACGCCCTTGTCCCAGCCCGGGATCACCTGGCCGGCGCCGAGCGGGAACGTGAACGCCTGGCCGCGGTCCCAGGAGGCGTCGAACTCCTGGCCGTTGGAGAAGTTGACGCCGACGTACTGGACGCTGACCGTGTCGCCCGCCTTGGCGGCCCGGCCCTTGCCCACGACGATGTCCTCCTTGACCAGCTTTCGCGGCGGCGAGCCGGTCGGCTTGTCGATCGCCGGCTTGACGTCGGTGTCCTTCAGGTCCGCGGTGGGAGGCCCGGTCTCGGTGGTGGCCGCCTGGGTGTCGGCCGCGGTGTCGCCGCCGCTGTCGCTGCTTCCGGAGGAACCCTCGTCGTCGCTGCCGCAACCGGCGACGACCAGGCGAGGTGAGCAGCAGGGCGAGCAGGACGAGACGTGGCAGGCGCATGGCGGCGGAAGCCTAATGGGTCGCGCGCGGGCGCGACGCGGCTTTGCGCAGGCGTTCGGGCGCCGTTCGCCGGGGCCCGTTGGCGCTACCCAGAACATCTGCCATACTCGCGCTTAGATTTGTTCCAGTTCCCACTAGAAACGAAGGAGTAGGAGCGGATGGGCAAGACGATCGGTATCGATCTGGGCACGACCAACTCGTGCATGGCCGTCCTCGAGGGCGGCGAGCCCACCGTGGTCGAGAACGCCGAGGGTGCCCGCACGACCCCCTCGGTCGTGGCGTTCACGGAGGGTGGAGAGCGGCTCGTCGGTGCGCCGGCCAAGCGCCAGGCGGTGACGAACCCCGAGAACACGATCTTCTCGATCAAGCGCTTCATGGGCCGCAAGGAAGCGGAGGTCAAGGAGGAGGAGAAGATCGTCCCGTTCGAGGTCGTCAGCGGCCCCAACGGCGACGCGCGCGTGTAGGCCGGCGGCAAGGAGTACGCCCCGCCGGAGATCAGCGCGATGATCCTCCAGAAGCTCAAGGCGGACGCCGAGGCATACCTGGGCGACACGGTCGACAGCGCGGTGATCACGGTCCCCGCGTACTTCAACGACGACCAGCGCCAGGCCACCAAGGACGCCGGCAAGGTCGCCGGCCTCGACGTCAAGCGCATCATCAACGAGCCGACCGCGGCCGCGCTGGCGTACGGGCTCGACAAGGAGGACGCCGACCAGACGATCCTCGTCTTCGACCTCGGCGGCGGCACGTTCGACGTGTCCGTGCTCGAGATCGGCGACGGCGTGTTCGAGGTCAAGGCCACCGCGGGTGACAACCACCTCGGCGGCGACAACTTCGACAAGGCGATCGTCGACTGGCTGGTGAGCGAGTTCAAGCAGGCCGAGGGCGTCGACCTGTCGCAGGACAAGATGGCCCTGCAGCGCCTCTACCAGGAGGCCGAGAAGGCCAAGACCGAGCTCTCCTCCGCGCAGGAGACGCAGATCAACCTGCCGTTCATCACGGCGGTCGACTCGGTGCCGAAGCACCTCAACCAGCGCCTCACCCGCTCGAAGCTCAACGAGCTCACGGCCGACCTGCGTCGACCGCGTCGTCGGTCCGACCAAGCAGGCGATGGAGGACGCCGGCGTCGCCGGCGGCGGCATCGACCACATCGTGCTCGTGGGCGGCATGACCCGCATGCCCGCCGTGCAGGACAAGGTCAAGGAGCTGACCGGCAAGGACCCGCACCGGGGCGTGAACCCGGACGAGGTCGTCGCCGTCGGCGCCGCGATCCAGGCCGGCGTGCTCGCCGGCGACGTCAAGGACGTGCTGCTGCTCGACGTCACCCCGCTGACCCTCGGCATCGAGACCAAGGGCGGCGTGATGACGAAGCTGATCGAGCGCAACACGACGATCCCGACGCGCAAGTCCGAGGTGTTCTCCACGGCGGAGGACAACCAGACCAGCGTCGAGGTGCACGTGCTCCAGGGCGAGCGCGAGATGGCGACCTACAACAAGTCGCTGGGCAAGTTCCAGCTCACCGGCATCCCGCCGGCGCCGCGCGGCATGCCGCAGATCGAGGTCGGCTTCGACATCGACGCCAACGGCATCCTCAACGTGTCCGCGAAGGATCTCGGCACCGGCAAGGAGCAGAAGATCGAGATCAAGGCGGGCTCCGGGCTGGCCGACGACGAGGTCGAGCGGATGGTCAAGGACGCCGAGGCGCACGCCGAGGACGACCGGCGCCAGCGCGAGCTGGTCGAGGCCCGCAACAACGCCGAGAACGCCGCCTACCAGGCCGAGAAGCAGCTCGACGAGCATGGGCGACTCGGTCGACGCCGCCTCCAAGGAGGAGATCGAGGCGGCGATCAAGGACGTGCGCGGCAAGCTCGAGTCCGAGGACGTCGAGCTGCTCAAGTCCAAGACCGACGCGCTGCAGGCGGCCTTCCACAAGGTCTCCGAGCAGATGTACGCGGCGGCCGCGGCGCAGCAGGGCAGGCCGGCGGGGCCGGCAACGGCGCCGCCGCCGACGCTGCGGCGACGCCGAGGGCTCGGCCGAGGAGGAGGTCGTGGACGCCGAGGTGGTCGACGGCGAGGAGCAGCGCTAGCCGATGCGACCGTTCGACGAGCAGGAGCAGCGGGGGGCCGGCGTGCCCCCCGCCGACGAGCCGGTGACCGCTCGCGACGAGGCGGGCGAGCCGGCCGGCGAGGAGGACCCGCGCAACGAGGCCGAGCGCGCCGGTGACGGAGGACCTTCCGCCGGGCCGGCGCAGTCGGCGAGCGACGGGCCTCCGCCGAGGCGGAGCCCGAGGACGAGCTCGCGCGCGCGCAGCGCGAGCGCGACGAGTACCTCGACCTCGCCCAGCGCGCCCAGGCGGACTTCGAGAACTACCGCAAGCGGGCCGCGCGCGAGGCGGCGGCCGCGGGCGAGCGTGCGCGCAGCGGGCTCGTGCGCGAGCTGCTGCCCGTGGTGGACAACCTCGAGCGCGCGCTGCTGTCCGCCGGCGAGGGCGAGCAGCACCTCGCCGAGGGCGTCAAGCTCGTCCACTCGGAGCTGATCTCCGTGCTCGCGCGCAACGGCGTCGAGCAGTTCGACCCCGCCGGCGAGCAGTTCGACCCGACCGTGCACGAGGCGCTCTCGATGCGCCCGCAGGAAGGCGCCCAGCCCGGCGTCGTGCTCGACGTCGTCGAGAAGGGCTACCGCACCAACGGCACCGTCCTCCGTCCGGCGCGCGTGGTCGTCTCCGGGTGAGCTGCTGATGCCTGCGGTGCGCGATCCCTACAAGGCGCTCGGCGTCGACAAGAAGGCCTCCGACGAGGAGATCAAGAAGGCCTACCGCAAGCTCGCGCGCCAGTACCACCCGGACACGCAACCAGGGCGACAAGGACGCCGAGGAGCGCTTCAAGGAGGTCCAGGAGGCCTACTCGATCCTCTCCGACCAGGAGAAGCGCAAGGCCTACGACTCCGGCGGCGGCATCTTCGGCGGCGGCCCGGGGCCGGGCGGCTTCGACCCGAAGCCTTCCGTGGCGGCTTCGGCGGCATCGGCGACATCCTCTCCGACCTCTTCAACGGCGGCGCGGGCGGCGGCCGCGGCGGCCCCGGCCGCGCGCCGGGCCCCGAGCGCGGCCGCGACCTCGAGACCGAGGTGCACATCTCCTTCGACCAGGCGATGGAGGGCGCGCAGATCCCGGTCAGCGTGCCGCTCTCGGCGCCCTGTCCGACCTGTCGCGGCACCGGCGCCAAGCCGGGCACGCAGCCGACGGTCTGCAGCCGCTGCCACGGGCGCGGCGTCGAGGCCGAGTCGCAGGGGCTGTTCTCGATCTCGCAGCCCTGCCGCCAGTGCGGCGGCACCGGCACCGAGATCAAGGACCCCTGCCCGACCTGCCAGGGCAGCGGGCGCACGCGCCAGGTCAAGCGCTACAAGGTCAACATCCCCGCCGGCGTGCGCGACGGCAGCCGCGTGCGGCTGGCCGGCAAGGGCGAGGCCGGGCCGCGCGGCGGTCCGCCCGGCGACCTCTACGTGATCACGCGCGTGGAGCGACTCGGAGCTGTTCACGCGCAAGGGCGACAACCTCGAGGTCGAGGTGCCGATCACGATCCCCGAGGCGATCAAGCGGCGCGACGATCGAGGTGCCGACGCTGAACGGGACGAAGCGGATCCGCGTGCCCCCGGGCACCCAGCACGGCACCGTGCAGCGCCTGCGCGGCGAGGGCCCGCCGAAGCTCGGCGGCCGCGGCCGCGGCGACATCCACTACCGGCTCGTGATCGACGTGCCCAGCTCGCTCTCCAGCGAGCAGCGCGAGGTGGTCGACGAGCTGGCGGCGGTGATCGACGGCAACCCGCGCGAGCGGCTGCTCGCGCAGCAGGAGGTAGGCGGCTGATGGCCGATCGCCACGACAGCGCACCGCGGCGTGTACATGATCTCGGTGGCCGCCGAGCTCGCCGGGATGCACCCGCAGACGCTGCGCATCTACGAGACGCGCGGGCTGATCACGCCCAAGCGCTCGCCGAAGAACACGCGCCTCTACTCGCAGGAGGACGTCGAGCGGCTGCGCCGGATCCAGGAGCTGACGACCGAGCTCGGCATGAACCTCGCCGGCGTCGAGAAGGTGTTCGAGCTCGAGGAGCGAGATCGACGCGGATGCGCCGCCGCATGCGCAACCTCGAGCGCCAGACCGAGCGCGTGCAGCAGCGAGCTGCGCGAGGAGATCGAGCGCGTGCGGCGCGCCGCCAAGCGCGAGCTCGTGCCCTACGAGCCGCCGGGCACGGCGCTGATGCCGGTGCGGCGCGCGGACGGTCGCGGCGTGCGGATACCGATCGAGCGCCGCGGCCGCTAGCCGGACCGCGGGCTGGACGAATCGCGGCCTCCTCCGGCGTGCCGCTGCGCGCGGGGCGCCAAACTGGGTACTCGATCACGAGGCGACCTGGAGGAGAGCCGATGCTCGAAGGGCTGATGCAGCACGACCACCCGCTGACCCTGCAGCACGTCCTCGACCGCATGCGCCGCTGCTACGCCGACAGCGAGGTCGTGAGCGTACGCGGGGACGAGCGCTCGCGCATGAGCTTCGGCGAGGTCGCGGCCCGCGCCGACCGGCTCGCCGCGGCGCTGGCGGGCCTGGGCGTGCAGCCGGGCGACCGCGTCGCCACCTTCTCCTGGAACAACCGCCAGCACCTCGAGGCCTACCTCGCGGTGCCGTGCATGGGCGCGGTGCTGCACACGCTCAACATCCGCCTCTTCGCCGAGCAGCTGACGTACATCGTCAACCACGCCGAGGACACGCTGATCGTCGTCGACGGCTCGCTCGTGCCCGTGCTCGCCGAGCTGGTCCCGAGCTTCGAGACCGTGCGCCACTACGTCGTCATCGGCGACGAGGACGCCTCCGCGCTCCCGGACGCGCTGCGCTACGAGCAGCTGCTGGCCGACGCCGAGCCGAGCTTCGACTACCCCGAGCTCGACGACCGCCAGGCCGCCGGCCTCTGCTACACGAGCGGGACGACCGGCAACCCCAAGGGGGTCCTCTACTCGCACCGCTCCTCGGTGCTGCACTCGTTCGCGCAGGGGCTCGCCGACGGCGCCGGCCTGCGCGAGGCCGACCGCGTGATGCCGGTGGTGCCGATGTTCCACGCCAACGCCTGGGGCCTGCCGTACGCCGCGGGACTGCTCGGCGCCGACCTCGTGCTGCCCGGCGGCGACCTCTCCGGCAAGGCGCTCGCGACCCTGATCGCCGAGGAGCGCGTGACCGTCTCCGGCGGCGTGCCCACGCTCTGGATGGACATGCTGCGCCACGTCGACGAGAACCCGACCGACCTCTCCACGCTGCGGCTGCTGCTGTGCGGCGGCTCGGCCGTGCCGCTGGCCTTGATGCAGGCGTTCAAGGAGCGCCACGGCGTGCCCTTCCTGCAGGCCTGGGGCATGACCGAGACGAGCCCGGTCGCCTCGTCCGCGCGCGCCCCCGCCGGGCTGTCCGAGGAGGACGCCTGGGACTACCGCGCGACCGCCGGTCGTCCCATGCCGCTGGTCGAGGCGCGTCTGCGCCGCGAGGGCGCCGACGACGACGTGCCCTGGGACGGCGAGTCCACCGGCGAGCTCGAGGTCCGCGGTCCCTGGGTCGCGCGCCGGTACTACCGCGACGACAGCAGCGACGAGAAGTTCGACGACGGCTGGCTGCGCACCGGCGACATCGCCTCGATCGACGAGCGAGGCTTCATCCGCATCAGCGACCGCTCCAAGGACGTGATCAAGTCCGGCGGCGAGTGGATCTCCTCGGTCGAGCTGGAGATCGAGATCATGGCCCATCCCGCGGTGCGCGAGGCGGCCGTGATCGCCCAGCCCGACGAGCGCTGGAGCGAACGGCCGCTGGCCTGCGTCGTGCTCGAGGACGAGGCGGCGCTGACGCTCGAGGAGCTGCACGAGCACTTGACCGAACGCGTGGTCAAGTGGTGGCTGCCGGACGGCCTCGCGATCGTGGACGAGGTGCCCAAGACGAGCGTCGGCAAGTTCGACAAGAAGGTCTTGCGCGCCCAGCTCGAGGCTGGTGAGCTCGATGTCGGCGCGCCCACGCGCGAAGCCACCGCGTAGGGCTGGTCATCCCCGCCCAGACCTGCTATATCAACACTCAGATTTTCTATGCAACTAGATCGCTTCACGACCATGTCCCAGCAAGCGCTGGCCGCGGCTCAGGCCCTGGCGAGCACTCGCCGCAACCCCCAGGTGCTCCCGCAGCACGTGCTGATCGCGCTGCTCGAGCAGGACGGGGGCATCGTCGTGCCCGTGCTACGCCGCGCGCAGGTCGATCCCGAGCGGATCCGCCGGCGTGCCAACGAGGCGCTCGACGCGCTCCCGACGGTCAGCGGCGGGGACGCGCCCGACGAGGCCGCCCTCGGCCGCGACCTCGGAGACCTGCTGCGCGCGGCCGACGAGCTGGCACGCGGGATGGGCGACGAGTACGTCTCCACCGAGCACCTGCTGCTGGCGCTCGCCGCCGACCCGAAGGTCGACGTCGGCGCCACGCGCGACCAGCTCGCCGGCGCGGTCGACGCCGTCCGCGGCCCCCACCGCGTCACCGACCAGAACCCCGAGGAGAAGTTCCAGGCACTCGAGCGGTTCGGCCGCGACCTCACCGAGGCAGCCGAGGCGGGCAAGCTCGACCCGGTCATCGGCCGCGACGACGAGGTCCGGCGCGTGATCCAGGTGCTCTCGCGCCGCACGAAGAACAACCCGGTGCTGATCGGCGAGCCGGGAGTCGGCAAGACGGCGATCGTCGAGGGCCTCGCCCAGCGCATCGTCTCCGGCGACATCCCCGACTCGCTGCGCGACCGGCGCGTGATCGCGCTCGACATCGGCGCGTTGATCGCGGGCGCCAAGTACCGCGGCGAGTTCGAGGACCGGCTCAAGGCCGTGCTCAAGGAGGTCGCCGAGGCCGACGGCCGCATCATCCTGTTCCTCGACGAGCTGCACACGATCGTCGGCGCGGGCGCCGCGGAGGGCGCGGTCGACGCCGCCAACCTGCTCAAGCCGATGCTCGCTCGGGGTGAGCTGCGCGCGGTCGGCGCGACCACGCTCGACGAATATCGGAAGCACATCGAGAAGGACGCCGCACTCGAGCGCCGCTTCCAGCCGGTGATGGTCGGCGAGCCGAGCGTCGGCGACACGATCGCGATCCTGCGCGGGCTCAAGGAGCGCTACGAGGTCCACCACGGCGTGCGCATCCAGGACTCGGCGACCATCGCCGCGGCCACGCTCTCGCAGCGCTACATCGCCGATCGCTTCCTGCCCGACAAGGCGATCGACCTGATCGACGAGGCGGCCTCGCGCCTGCGCATCGAGATCGACTCGATGCCGGTCGAGATCGACGCCGTCGAGCGGCGCATCATGCAGCTCGAGATCGAGCGCCAGGCGCTCGAGCAGGAGACCGACGAGGCGTCGGTCGGCCGCCGCGACGCGCTCGAGCGCGAGCTGGCGGAGCTGCGCGAGCAGTCGACCGAGATGAAGGCGCGCTGGCAGTCCGAGAAGGACGCGATCGCCGTCGTCAGCGACCTCAAGGAGCGCCTCGAGGCCGCGCACCGCGAGGCCGAGAAGGCCGAGCGCGAGTCGGACCTGCAGCGCGCGGCCGAGCTGCGCTACGGCGAGATCCCGGAGCTGCAGACGGCGCTCGAGGAGGCCGAGCAGCGCACGGACGGCAACGCCGGCTTCCTCAAGGAGGAGGTCGACGACGAGGACGTCGCCGAGGTCGTCGCCAAGTGGACGGGCATCCCGGTCTCCAAGCTGATGGAGGGCGAGGTCGAGAAGCTGATCCACATGGAGGAGCGCCTGCACGAGCGGGTCGTCGGCCAGGACGCTGCGGTCGAGGCGGTCTCGAACGCGCTGCGCCGCTCGCGCGCCGGGCTGCAGGACCCCAACCGCCCGATCGGCACCTTCCTGTTCATGGGGCCGACCGGCGTCGGCAAGACCGAGCTGGCGCGGGCGCTGGCCGAGTTCATGTTCGACTCCGAGCAGGCGATGATCCGCATCGACATGTCGGAGTACATGGAGAAGCACTCCGTGTCGCGCCTGGTCGGCGCGCCGCCCGGCTACGTCGGCTACGAGGAGGGCGGTCAGCTGACCGAGGCGGTGCGTCGGCGGCCCTACTCGGTGGTGCTGCTCGACGAGATCGAGAAGGCCCACACCGACGTCTTCAACGTGCTGCTGCAGCTGATGGACGACGGGCGCCTGACCGACGGCCAGGGTCGCACGGTCGACTTCAAGAACGCCGTCGTGATCATGACCTCGAACGTACCCGGCGGGATCGCCGGCGTCGAGGCGACCTTCAAGCCGGAGTTCGTCAACCGGCTCGACGAGATCGTCGAGTTCCACCAGCTCTCGCGCGAGGAGATCGGGCGCATCGTCGACCTGCAGGTCGCGAAGCTGATCGAGCGGGTGGCCGAGCGCGGCGTCGAGATCGAGCTCGACGACGACGCGCGCACGCTGCTGGGCAACATGGGCTACGACCCGACCTACGGCGCGCGCCCGCTCAAGCGCGTGATCCAGAAGCAGCTGATCGACAAGCTCGCGCTGAAGCTGCTCGAGGGCGAGTTCGCGACCGGCGACCGGGTGCTCGTCAGCGTCGCCGACGGCGAGCTCACGTTCTCGAAGGCCAGCGCTGCGGCCGCAGTCGCCTAACCACCCGTGTACTAACCCATACGGGGGACATAGCGCCGTCGCGAGCGCGGTTTCGGTCGAATCCGCGTCCAGATTCGCAAAGGTCGCCTAAGGCCAAACGTGAATAGGGCATGGTGAGTTGGTCGCCACGGCTTCCCCGCGCCGCCGCCGTCGCCTGTGCGGCGGTCGCGGGACTGGCCGTCGTCGCGACCCCGGCCACGGCCGCCCCCACGCGCGACGTCCCGGCGGACGGTCCGCTCGTCCAGGCGCCCGCCCACCTGCCGGACCGCGTGATCGCGCAGCGCCCCGTCGCGGGCGCCGCCAGCGTGGCGCGGGCCGCGCGCACCCACAGCTACCAGACCTCAGACGGCCAGCAGGTCGAGGTGGCGGTGTCCTCGGCCTACCCCGAGGACCCCACCGCCGACCGTGCGCTCGTCGACTTCCTCGCCACCCGCGTGCACGGCGCCGAGCTCGGCGCGTTGCGCCTGTACGTCGGTCGCCCGGCCGAGGTCAGCTCGCTCTGCGGCGGCGGACGAGTGGTCGCCTGCTACGCCACCGACGAGGCGCGCATGTACGTGCCGGGCGAGGACACCCCCGAGGTGCCGATGGCGTACGTGCTCACGCACGAGTACGGGCACCACGTCGCCTCGTGGCGGCGCAACGATCCCTGGGACGCGATCGACTGGGGACCCAAGCACTGGGCCAGCGCCGCCGGCGTCTGCGCCGGCGTCGCGCGCAAGCAGCTGTTTCCCGGTAACCAGGGCGCGCACTACTTCGACGACCCGGGCGAGGGCTTCGCCGACGGCTACGCGCACATGCACTACCCCGCCCAGCCCTGGCGCTACAACGCGCTGCTGCGCCCCACCGACGAGCTCTTCGAGGCGATCCGGCGCGACGTCGAGACGCCCTGGACGGGTCCGCTCGAGCGCACCGCCGAGGCGTCGCGGTTCGGGCGGCTGCGGGTGCGGCTGGCGCTCGACGGCGACGTGACCGTGCGCGTCGGCGGTCGGCCCGGTGCGCGCTTCCGGCTCGAGGCCCGGTCTGCGGGCTGGGCGGTCGGGCGCACGGTCAAGGCCGGCTCCCAACTCGGGATCCAGTGGTGTCGCAAGAAGCCGGGCGACGCCGTGCTGCGCTTCAAGGCCCGCCGCGTCGCCGGCAGCGGGCCCGTGCGCCTGACCGTGCGCTACCCGGGCTAGCCGACCGGCGTCCAGATCGCGCCGGCGCTGCCGCCGGCGCTCGCGGCCGAGGCGCTGCCGCTCTTCACGATCGGGTAGATCGTCACGGTGTAGGTGCTCTTGACCGTGGTCTTGCTCGAGCGCTTCCTGACGGTGTCGAACTGGACCTTGTAGGTGCCGCTGGGCGTGCTCGAGACGAACAGCTTGCGCTTGGCCGCGACCTTGCTGCAGGCGCCCTTCAGCTTGCCGATCTTGACGTTGCGGACGGTCTTGCCGCCCTTGCTGATGTGCGCCCAGAGCGTCTTGCCGGTCGTGAAGCCGCGTGCGCCGATCTTCACCGTGCGTCCGGCGGCGCCGTTCTTGGGCTTGACGTTCACGGCCACCGCGGTCACGAGCAGGCTCGCGGACGCAGTCAGGGCGGGATTGGTCGCGTCCGTGGTGACGAGCGTCTTCTGCTGCTGGCCGACGCGCTGGCCGAGCATCAGGCCGCTGCCGATGTTGCCGGCGCCGTCGGCGACCAGCGGGCTGCCGGTCAGCGTCGAGCCGTTGACCGTCACGTTGACCGGCGCGCCGGGCGTGAAGCCGGCGGCGGCCATCGAGAAGGACTCGCCGGAGCGGTAGCACTTCTTGGCGGGGGTGATGGTGAGCGTGGCGGCGGAGGCCACGGCGGGTACGGCGAACGTACAGATCACCGCGCAGACGGCGGCCAGGAACAGCTTCACGGTTGGGGTCCTCCTCGATCGCATCGGCAGGGACACGGTACAGAGGGGCCCGCCCCGGTTACATTCCGCGCGACGCACCTCGACCGAAAGGATGCCGCCGTGCCCACCTACCTGATGCTCAGCACGCTCTCCCCCGAAGGGGTCCAGACGATCAAGAGCAACCCGCAGCGCATCCGTGAGGTCAACAAGGAGATCGAACAGCTCGGAGCCAAGGTCGTCCAGCAGTGGGCGGTGCTGGGTCAGTACGACTTCGTCAACGTCATCGAGGCGCCCGACGAGAAGACGATCGCCCGCGTCTCGCTCGAGCTCGGCTCGCGCGGCACCGGCCGCTTCGAGACGCTCAGCGCGATCCCCGTCGACGAATTCATCGCGGCGCTTTGACGGAGCGGCGTTCATGACGCGCGTCCTCGTCGTCGGCGGCGGCGGCCGCGAGCACGCGCTCGTGCGCACGCTGCGCCGCGGCCCGAGCGCGCCCGAGGTGCTGTGCGCGCCGGGCAACGCCGGCATCGCGCGCGACGGGGTCGAGTGCCTGCCCGACGACGACGTGGTCGCCCGCGCTCGCGAGCGCGCGGTGGACTTCGTGGTCGTCGGACCCGAGGCGCCGCTGGTGGCCGGGCTCGTCGACGACCTCGCCGCGGCGGGCGTCGACGCCTTCGGCCCGTCGCAGCAGGCGGCGCGGCTGGAGGGCTCGAAGGCCTACGCCAAGGAGCTGATGCGCGACGTCGGGGTGCCGACCGCCTCGCACGTGCTCTTCCGCGACCGCGAGGAGGGACTGGCCCACCTTGCCTGCGCCTCCTATCCGGCGGTGCTGAAGGCCGACGTGCTGGCGGCGGGCAAGGGCGTGATCATCGCCGCCGACGAGCGCGAGGCTCGCGCGGCGCTCGACGTCTTCTTCTCCGAGCGGCGCTTCGGCGAGACCGAGGTCGTGCTGGAGGAGTTCCTCGAGGGCGAGGAGCTCTCGCTGCTCGCGCTCTGCGACGGCGAGCGCGCACTGCCGCTCGCGCCGGCGCAGGACTACAAGCGCATCTTCGACGACGACGAGGGCCCGAACAGCGGGGGCATGGGCAGCTATTCGCCGGTGCCCGGCGTCGATGCGGAGCGCGCGCGGGAGATCGCCGCGGCCGTGCACCAGCCGATCGTCGACGAGCTGCGTCGGCGCGGCACCCCCTTCCACGGCGTCCTCTACGCGGGGCTGATGATGACCGGGGCCGGTCCCAAGGTGCTCGAGTACAACTGCCGCTTCGGCGATCCCGAGACGCAGGCGGTGCTGCCGCGGCTGCGCTCGGACCTGCTCGAGCTGCTGCAGGCCTCCGCGCGCCCGGGCGGACTGGCGGGCGTCGAGCCGGAGTGGTCTGACGACTGGGCGGTGACCGTCGTGCTCGCTTCGCGCGGGTATCCGCAGTCGTCCTCGAAGGGGGACGTGATCAGCGGACTGGACGAGGCGGCCGGCGCGGAGACCTTCCACGCCGGCACGGCCGAGCGCGACGGCGAGATCGTCACCGCCGGCGGACGGGTGTTGAACGTGACCGGACTCGGGGCCACCCCGGCGCAGGCGCGCGAGCGTGCCTACGCGGCGGCCGAGCGGATCGAGTTCGATGGCAAGCAGATGCGCAGCGACATCGCCCTGCGCGCGGTCGAAAGGGTTGGAGTTTGATGGGAACCGAGGAGTTCGCGCCGGTCACCGAGACGCAGGTCGAGGAGCAGTTCGCCGAACTGGACGTCGACGCGCCGCGGGTCGGCATCGTGATGGGGTCCAAGAGCGACATGCCGGTGATGGAGAAGGCCGGCGCCGTGCTCGAGGAGCGCGGCATCCACTACGAGATCCGCGTGATGAGCGCGCACCGCGATCCCGACGTGGTGGCCGACTACGCCAAGAACGCGAAGATGCGCGGGCTGCGCGTGATCATCGCCGGCGCCGGCCTCGCCGCCGCGCTGCCGGGCGTCGTGGCCGCGCACACCGAGCTGCCGGTGATCGGCGTGCCGCTGACCTCGAAGACCTCGATCAGCAACGGGCTGGACGCGCTGCTGGCGATCGCCCAGATGCCGCCCGGCGTGCCGGTCGCCTGCGTCGGCGTCGACAACCCCAAGAACGCCGCCACGCTCGCCGCGCGGATCCTGAACGCGTGATCGGGCGCTACACGCGCCCCGAGCTCGGCGCCGTCTGGTCCGAGCAGCGCAAGTTCGACACCTGGCTGGCGGTCGAGCTGGCGGTCGTCGACGCGCTCGCCGAGCAGGGCGTCGTGCCGGCCGAGGACGCGGCCACGATCCGCGACCGCGCCTCCTTCACCGTCGAGGCGGTCAAGGAGCGCGAGCAGATCACCGACCACGACGTGGCCGCGTTCGTCGACGTGGTCGCCGGCTCGGTCGGCGAGGCGGGCCGTTGGGTCCACCACGGGCTGACGTCCTCGGACGTGCTCGACACCGCGCTCGCGCTGCAGATCACCCAGGCGGGGATGATCCTCGTCAACGGCCAGCGCGAACCTCCGCGACGCGCTCATCCGGCGCGCGCGCGAGCACGTCGACACGCTCTGCGTCGGACGCACCCACGGCGTCCACGCCGAGCCCACCACCTTCGGCCTCAAGCTCGCCGGCTTCGCCTTCGAGGCGCACCGCAACCTGCGCCGGCTCGAGCGCGCCGTCGAGGGCGCCTCCTACGGCGCGCTCTCCGGCGCCGTCGGCACGTACTCGGCCAACGGACCGGAGGTCGAGGCCGCCGTGCTGCAGCGGTTGGGGCTCGCGCCGCGAGCCGGTCTCGACCCAGGTCGTGCCGCGCGACCGCCACGCCGAGCTGCTGAGCGCGATCGCGCTCGCCGGCGCCGGCCTGGAGCGCTTCGCGACCGAGATCCGCCACCTGCAGCGCACCGAGGTGCGCGAGGTCGAGGAGCCGTTCCGCACCGGCGCCCAGAAGGGCTCCTCGGCGATGCCGCACAAGCGCAACCCGATCGTCACCGAGCGCCTGACCGGGATCGCGCGCCTACTGCGCGGCTACGCCCAGGTCGGCCTCGAGGACGTCGCGCTCTGGCACGAGCGCGACATCTCGCACTCGTCGGCCGAGCGCGTGGTGCTGCCCGACGCGACCACGCTGCTCGACTACGCCCAGCACCTTGCGCTGCGAGTGGTGGAGGGCATGGTCGTGCACGAGGACCGGATGCGCGAGAACCTCGAGCTCACCTACGGCGCGCTCTACTCCCAGCGCGCGCTGCTGGCGCTGGTCGAGTCCGGACGCTCGCGCGACGACGCCTACCGGATCGTCCAGGAGGCGGCCCAGCGGGCCTGGGGCGAGCGCACCCCGTTCCGCGAGCTGCTGGCCGCCGCGGCACCCGAGCTCGACCTCGACGCGATCTTCGATCCGCAGGCCTTCGTGCGCCATGCGCGCGACCTGGTCGGACGGCTCGACCAGCTGACGGGCTAAAGGTTCTGGACGAACGTCCGATAGAGCGAGCGTCCACTGCGGACGCCCGCTTGGGCCTGCCGATAGCGCGCGGGTGGAGATCGGAGCGGCGGCAAAGCGCAAGCGAAAGGTCAAGCCCAAGCACAAGCGCAAGGCGAAGCTGCGCTGTACGACGCCGCAGAAGAAGCGCAAGCCGAAGGCGCTGAGGAAGAAGGGCGCCGCGCACAAGGTCAAGCCGAAGGCGCGCCGCTCGGGCTACGGCATCGAGACGGTCGAGGCCCAAGACGCCGCCGCCCGCCGCAAGCGCCGCAAGAAGCACGGGCTCAAGAAGCGCCGGGCCGCCTGCACGCCGAAGAAGAAGCGCAAGAAGAAGAAGCAGCCGACGCCCCCGCCGCCGGTCAAGCCCAGCACGCCGCACGTGACGCAGTCGCCGATCGCCGTCTACGGCGGGCCGTTCGGGCGCGCCCAGGCCGAGCGCCTGCTCTGGCGCGCCGGCTTCGGCCCCTCGCCGGGCTGGCCCGAGGCGTTCTCGGCCTTCGGCCTCGAGGCGTCGGTCAACACGCTCGTCTATCCGCTCGGTGCGCCCACGTACACCGGCGACGCGCCGGTCGACAACGACGGCGAGCCGCTGCAGCCGGAGGACCTCTGGGGCCACGACCACTGCTTCTGGCTCGACCGCATGGTGCGCACCAACCAGCCGCTGGTGGAGCGCATGGCGCTCGTCTGGCACGACTGGTTCGCGACCTCCGACAACGGCGTCGGCAGCTCGCGGATGATGCTCGAGCAGTACGAGCTGTTCCGCGCCTACGGCCGCGGCTCGTTCGAGGACCTGCTGCGGCGGGTGACGATCAACCCCGCGATGCTCACCTGGCTCAACGGCATCGACAACCGCAAGAACTCGATCAACGAGAACTACGCGCGCGAGGTGATGGAGCTGTTCACGCTCGGCGCGGACCGCGGCGCCTACAGCGAGCAGGACGTGCGCCAGCTGGCGCGGGCGCTGTCGGGCTGGCGCGCGGACTGGACCGAGGGCATCGGCCTCAACAACTTCCGCTACGACCCCAACCGCTGGGACGCGGGCGTCAAGACGGTCTTCGGCAAGAGCGGCAACTTCACCTGGGAGGACGCCTACAAGCTGTGCGTGCAGCACCCGCTGCACCCGTCGTTCTTCGTCACCAAGCTCTGGAGCTACTTCATCCCGACGCCGCCGTCGGATGCCGAGCGCCAGGCGCTCGAGAGCTACTACGTCTCGCGCGGCTACGACGTCGCCGGCGTGCTGCGCGCGATCCTGCTGCACCCGCAGCTCTACCAGGGTCCGCGCATGGTCAAGCCGCCGGTGGTCTTCAACGCCGGCATGCTGCGCGCGCTCGCGCGACCGATCGACCGCACCGACTGGGTCTGGCTGTCGGAGGGCGCGGGTCAGCGCCTGTTCTGGCCGCCGGACGTGGCCGGCTGGGACGACGAGCGCTGGCTCGACACGAGCACGGTCCGCGGCCGCTGGGACATGGCGCGCTACGCCGTCGACGAGGACTACACGCGCTGGGAGTCGATGTCGACGTACGGCAACACCGAGACCCCCGACCAGGCGCTCACCCGAGCGCTCGGCACCTGGGCCAACCCCGAGCTCACCGGCGAGACGCGCGCGTCGTTGCAGAACTTCTCGAACACCTGCATGCCGCCGACCAACAACGGCTACCAGCAGAACGCGTACCGGGCGATGCGCCAGAACGCGCTGCTGCAGCTGATCGCCACCTCCCCCGACCTGCAGACGAGCTGACCATGAACGACGAGCTTCCCACCCCGGACCGTTCGCCCAAGGCAGCCTGCGGCTGCTCTGGCTGGTCGCGCTCGGAGCTGCTGCGCGGCAGCGCGGCGCAGGCCGGTCGCGGCCTGCCGAGCATCGAGCCCGGAATGCCCCTGCCCGCCGGCACCGGCCTGACGCGACGCTCCTTCATCTGGCGCTCGGCGGGCCTGGCGCTGGCCGTCTACGGTGCCGCCGCCGCGGGCCCGCGCGTGTTCGAGGAGGGCATCTCGGAGGCGATGGCCGCAGGCCCCTCGGACGCGGTGCTGGTGTCGATCTTCCTCTCGGGCGGGCTCGACTCGCTCAGCCTGCTGGCGCCGGCGGCCGATCCGAACTACGTCGCCAAGCGGCCGACCCTCGCGCTGCCCGACGACCCCGCACGCGCCTTCGGCGAGGACACCGACCTGCAGTGGCACCCCAACGCGCTCGAGCTCAAGACCCTCCACGAGGAGGGCAAGGTCAGCGTGATGCCCGCGATCGGCTACACCGATCCGAACCAGTCGCACTTCACCAGCCAGCACTACTGGGAGGTCGGGGAGACCAATCCCGCCGGCCGCGTGGGCTGGCTCGGCCGCTACCTCGACCAGCACGGCACGAACAACAACCCGCTCCAGGGGCTGGCGCTCGACTACACGCTCGCGCCGTCGCTGGCGACCGCCGCCAACCCGGTCGCCGCGGTCTCCGACCCGTCGAGCTACCGCTTCACCGCGCAGGGCGTGGGCTCGCCGATCGAGGCGCCGATGCTGACGCAGATGAAGTCGCTCGGCGACCTGCCGACCGGCGACCCGCAGCTGTCCAAGGCGCGCGGGGCGATGGCCTCGACCTCGCGCCTGCGCGAGCAGCTGGCGCCCTTCTCCGGCTCGCCGCTCGGGCCCGGCTATCCCAACAACGGCTTCGGCCGGCGCCTGTCCGCGCTCGCGTCGCTGATCACCGCCGGCCTGCCGCTGAAGGCGGTCGCGCTGCAGGGCCCGGGGGGCTACGACACCCACTCCGACGAGGGAGCGACGCTGGTCGACAACCTCACCAACCTCTCCGGTGGGCTCTACGCGTTCCAGCGCGACCTGGAGACGAAGGGCATCGCCGATCGCGTGCTGGTCAACGTCTGGAGCGAGTTCGGTCGCCGCGCACAGGAGAACGGCTCGGGCACCGACCATGGTGCCGCGGGCGTCTCGCTGGTGATCGGCAGCCAGGCCAAGGGCACGATGGTCGGCGAGTTCCCCGGCCTCTCGTCGGGCATGGGCGGGGGCTTGGACAACCAGGGCAACCTGCGCGCCACCACCGACTTCCGCGGCGTCTACTGCTCGCTGCTCGAGCAGTGGCTGAACGTCGACGCCGGTCCGATCATCCCCGGCGCCGACAGCTTCGCCCGCTACACGCTGGTGAAGTGACCCGCGGGCGGGCATCCCTGGCGGCCTTGGCCGCCGTGGCGCTGCTCGCCGGAGTGCCCGCCGCCGCGAGCGCCGACGCGAAGGCCCCGGCGAAGCGGGACGCGGGGACGTCCTCCGCAGCGGCGAAGAAGCGCGCTGTGGCAAAGCGTGCTGGGGCAAAGCGAGCGAAGGCGAAGCGCATGCGCTGGCGCTCGCGCACCGTCGCCTTCCGCACCGGCGCCGGCTTCCTCTTCGGCGGCACCGGCCAGGGCGGCTCCGGCGCCCCCGGCTCGCCCGTGCCCGGCGGCGGCTCGCAGCCCGGTTCGCCGACCGGGCCCGCGCCGGAGTACCACGCCGTCTCGGTGGCTGCCCGCGAGTACTCGCTGACGCTCTCGCGCCCGGTCCTGACCCCGGGCCTCCAGACGATCCAGCTCAACAACCGCGGCGAGGATCCGCACGACCTCGTGATCAGTCTCGAGGACTCACACGCTCCGCTCGCCGATTTCCCCGAGACGCCCTCGGAGGAGAACCACACCGAGCAGGTCCCGCTGCCGGCCGGGCGCTACCGGCTCTGGTGCTCCCTGCCGGGCCACGAGGCGCTCGGCATGAAGGCGACGTTGCGCGTCGAGTAGCGCGGGTGGTCGGCGAGGAGGGCCGTGCAGTACGGCCCTCCTCCCGTCTCGCCTCAGACGACGCCGATGCCTCTCATTCTGAATGTGCCCGTGAACTCGCCTGTTCTCGGGCAGCCCGCCCCTCTGGTTCTCAGGACGATGCCTCTGGCGTCGATGTCGAGTGTCTGCGTGGCTTGGGTGAATCTCCAATTGCCGGTGAGGGTCTGAGGACCGGCGAATGAGATCTCGCAGAACGGGTAGACGTCGATTCTGATTGTGCACTCGGCGCCGCTGTCGAGGATGACCGTGCCCGCAGCGCTGATCCCGGCGGCTGAGCTCGTTGATCTGAGTGTGAATCTGAAGTTGGTGCACGTCACGGGCGCTGGGATGGTCGTCCACCAGCGCTCGCACGGGTATCTGAGGTTCGTGAGCGTGACCGTGGCTGAGATGGAGAGTCCGTCTGCGGCGATTCTGCCGTTGAGGTCGGCGTCGGGACACCACGACTCGGTGCTGTCCAGGCCGAATTCGGGATCGGTCGAGGGACCGAAGATCATGCCGCCGGCCGGCGTGAGTCTCGCGACGGCGGGCGGGGCGCTTGCGGCCAGGGCGGTGAGCGCTGCGAGCGTCACCAGCACCGTGAGCCGGAGTGGGGTCTTCATGGGCTACCTCCTTGATGGGTTGCCGCCGACTTCGAGTCAGAAACCGGCGTTGTTTAGTCAGGGTAACCCGTGCATCCGTTCTCGTGCTGACCGTCGTCAGGCGGCGCGTGTAACCTCGCCGGGGTGAGCGTCGCAGCCACCGTCAGCGACCTGGAACTGGTCTCCCAGGGCAAGGTCCGAGACATCTACGCCGTCGGCGAGGACCAGCTGCTGCTGGTCGCCTCGGACCGCATCTCCACCTATGACGTCGTGCATCCGACGCCGATCCCCGACAAGGGCAAGGTCCTCACCGGGCTGACCGACTTCTGGCTGTCGCAGACTGAGGACGTCGTCGCCAACCACCTCGTCTCCTACACCGACGTGCCGGAGGACGTGCGCGGCCGCGCGATGCTCGTCGAGCGGCTCGAGATGGTGCCGGTCGAGTGCGTCATCCGCGGGTACATCACCGGCTCGGGGATGAAGGACTACCAGCGCACCGGCGCGATCTGCGGAATCGAGCTGCCGGAGGGTCTTGTCGAGTCGCAGCAGCTGCCGGAGCCGATCTTCACGCCGGCGACCAAGGCCGAGGTCGGCGACCACGACGAGAACGTCGACTTCGACCGCGCCGCCGAGATCGTCGGCGACCGCGAGCTGCTCGAGGAGCTGCGCCGGCTGTCGCTCGCCGTCTACGCGCGCGGCGCCGAGCACGCGCGCTCGCGCGGGATCATCCTGGCCGACACGAAGTTCGAGTTCGGCCGCCGCGCCGACGGCACGATCGTGCTCGGCGACGAGGTGATGACGCCCGACTCGTCGCGCTTCTGGCCCGCGGACGGCTACGAGCCCGGCCACACCCAGCCGAGCTTCGACAAGCAGTACGTGCGCGACTGGGCTTCGGGCACCGGCTGGGACAAGACGCCCCCGGCGCCGGCGATCCCCGAGGACGTGATCGAGCGCACGCGCCAGCTCTACGTCGAGGCGTACGAGCGCATCTCAGGCGAGCCGTTCGCGAACTGGCTGGAGCGCAGCGGCGCATGAGGGCGCGCGTGCTGATCCGGCCCAAGGAGGGCATCCTCGATCCCCAGGGCCAGGCCGTCGAGCGGGCGCTGCCGGCGCTCGGCTTCGAGGGCGTGGCCAACGTCCACGTCGGCCGCCTGATCGAGCTCGACGTCGAGGACGCGAGCCAGGTGCCGGCGATGTGCGAGCAGCTGCTCGCCAACCCGCTGATCGAGGACTACGAGGTCGTCACGCTGGAGGAGACGCCGGTCCCGTGAAGTTCGGCGTGATCCGCTTCCCCGGCTCCTGCGACGAAGTGGATGCGCTGCTGGCCTGCAGGCGCTTCGCCGACGCGGAGCTGCTCTGGCACGGCGACCGCGACCTCGACGGCGTCGACGCCGTGGTCGTCCCCGGCGGCTTCTCCTACGGCGACTACCTGCGCGCCGGCGCGATCGCACGCTTCTCGCCGGTGATGGAGGCCGTGGCCGAGTTCGCCCGCGCCGGCGGCCCGGTGCTCGGCATCTGCAACGGCTTCCAGGTGCTCTGCGAGGCGGGGCTGCTGCCCGGCGCGCTGCTGCCCAACGAGTCGCTGCGCTTCCTCTTTCGCCAGGTGGACCTGATCGTCGAGGACGCCGACACGCCCTTCACGCACGTGTGCGCGCGCGGGGACCGACTCTCGATCCCGGTCAAGCACACCACCGGCCGCTACTTCGCTCCGCCCGGGACGCTGCCCGCCGAGCAGGTCGTGCTGCGCTACGCGCCCGGCCACAACCCCAACGGCTCGCAGGACGACGTCGCCGGCGTGCGCAACGTCGCCGGCAACGTCATGGGCCTGATGCCCCACCCCGAGCACGCCGTCGACCCGCTCACCGGCTCGGCCGACGGCGGGCGGCTGTTCGAGTCGCTGGCCACCCAGCTCGCCGCCGCGTGACCCAGGCCGTCGCCCCGCACCGCGAGCTCGGCCTCACCGACGCCGAGTACGGACTGATCGTCGAGAAGCTCGGCCGCGAGCCGAACGGGCTCGAGCTGGCCGTGTTCAGCCTCATGTGGTCCGAGCACTGTGGCTACAAGCACTCGAAGAAGCTGCTGCGCGCGTTGCCGACGGAGGGCCCGCACCTGCTGATGGGTCCGGGTGAGAACGCGGGCGCGGTCGACGTCGGCGACGGGCTGGCGGTCGCGTTCAAGGTCGAGTCGCACAACCACCCGAGCGCGGTCGAGCCGTTCCAGGGCGCGGCCACCGGCGTCGGCGGCATCCTGCGCGACGTGTTCGCGGTCGGCGCGCGGCCGATCGCGATCCTCGACTCGCTGCGCTTCGGCGAGCTGGACTCCCAGCGCTCGCGCTACCTGTTCGACTGGGCCGTGAAGGGCATCGGCCACTACGGCAACTCGATCGGCGTGCCGACGGTCGGCGGCGAGGTGCTGTTCGAGGGCCCGTACGAGCACAACTGCCTCGTCAACGCGATGTGCGTCGGGCTGGCGCCGAAGGAGCGGCTGATCCGCGCTGCGGCGGTCGGCGTCGGCAACCGGCTGATCCTGATCGGCGCGCGCACCGGCCGCGACGGCATCGGCGGCGCGTCGGTGCTCGCCAGCGCCGAGCTCTCGGACGCGGACGCCTCGAAGCGGCCGACCGTCCAGATTGGCGACCCGTTCGAGGAGAGCCGCGTGCTGGAGTGCTGCCTCGAGCTGCTCGACCGCGAGCTGCTCGCCTCGCTGCAGGACCTCGGCGCGGCGGGCCTGTCCTCGAGCTCGTCCGAGATGGCCTCCAAGGGCGAGGTAGGGCTCGACATCGACGTCGCGCGCGTGCCGCTGCGAGAGGCGGACATGGAGCCCTTCGAGATCATGATCTCCGAGTCGCAGGAGCGCATGCTGTGCGTGGTCGAGCCGGCGCGCGTGGACGAGGTGCTGGCCGTCTGCGAGCGCTGGGAGGTGCGCGCCAGCGACATCGGCGTCGTCACCGACTCCCGGCACCTGCGCGTGTTCCGCGGCGACGAGCAGGTCGGCGACATGCCGGTCGAGGCGCTCGTCGACGACGTGCCGCTCTACGACCTCGAACCGGCGGCGCCCGCCGAGCGGATCTATCCGGACCCGCCGCTGCGGCTGGCGCCCGGCGCCTCGCCGGCCGAGACGCTGCTCGCCCTGCTCGGCAGCCCGAACGTCGCCTCCAAGCGCTTCGCCTTCGAGCAGTACGACCCGGTCGTCGGCTCGCGCACGGTGCGCCGACCGATGGCCGCGGACGCCGCCGTGCTGATGCTCGCCAACGACGGCGGCAGCGGCGCGATCGCGGTCTCGATCGACGGCAACGGCCGGCGCGTGGCCTGCGACCCGTACACCGGCGCGGTGGAGGCGGTGCTCGAGTGCGCGCGCAACCTCGCCTGCGTCGGCGCCGAGCCGCTGGGCCTGACCAACTGCCTCAACTTCGGCAACCCGGAGAAGCCGCACATCGCCTGGCAGCTGACCCAGGCCGTCGCCGGGCTGCGCGAGGGCTGCCTGGCGCTCGGCGTGCCGGTGGTCGGCGGCAACGTCTCGCTCTACAACGAGGGCGGCGAGGGGCCGATCTACCCGACGCCGATCGTCGGCATGGTCGGCAAGCTGCCCGACCCGGCCACGGTGCCCGGCATGGGCTTCGCGCAGGCCGGCCACGTGGTCGCCCTGGTCGGCCCGTACGCGCCGTCGCTCGACGGCTCGGAGCTGGACAAGCTGCGCGGGCGGCTCGCGGACGGGCTACCCCCGATCGACCTGGCCGCCCAGGCACGGGCGCTCGAGTCGCTGCGCGAGGCGGTCCGGCGCGGCGAGATCGCGACCGCGCACGACATCTCCGAGGGCGGTCTTGCGGTCGCGCTCGCTGAATCGTGCATCGTCGGTGGGGTCGGCGCCAGCATCGCGCTCCCGCCGGGTGTGTCCGCTTCCGGCGGCGCTTCAATCGACGCCGTCTCCGGGGAAGCCTCCTCGGGGAGCGGCGCTTCCAGCATGGCGTCCTCCGGCGAGGACGCTGCGGCGATCGAGCGCGCCCTCTTCGGCGAGGCGCCCGGGGGCGTGATCGTCGCCGGCCCGCGCGCCGCGGTCGAGGCGCTCGACAGCGCCGTGGTCCTGGGCGAGGTCGGCGGGGAGACGCTCGAGATCGCGGGCGTGCTCAGCCTGGCGGTCGCCGAGCTGGCGCACACCTACGAGACGGTCATCCCGGCCGCGTTCGCAGAGTGATCCCGGCGGCCCGCTACTGCGGGCGCTGGCCGCACCCGTTGGTACCCTCCGTAGACGGCTGGACGCAGATCCAGCCGTTCCTGTCGGAACACCTTAGGAGCCTTCGAGCAGGCCCATGACCTCTCCGCTGGATCAACGCGACGGGCCGCGCGACGAGTGCGGCGTCTTCGGCGTCTACGCGCCGGAGTCCGACGTCGCGCGCCTGGCCTACTTCGCGCTCTACGCGCTCCAGCACCGCGGCCAGGAGTCCGCGGGCATCGCCGCCAGCGACGACGGCCACATCATGACCGTGCGCGACCTCGGGCTCGTCTCGCAGGTCTTCGACGAGGAGAAGCTGCGCGCGCTGCAGGGCCAGATGGCGATCGGCCACGTGCGCTACTCGACCACCGGCTCCTCGGCTTGGGAGAACGCCCAGCCGGTCTGGCGCTCGGACCGCCGCCAGGTCGCGCTCGCCCACAACGGCAACCTGATCAACGCCGTCGAGCTGCATGCCGAGCTGACCGAGAAGGGCGTCCAGTTCCGCGGCACCTCGGACTCGGAGATCATCGCCGCGCTGCTCTCGACCCACGAGGCGGACACGCATCGAGGACGCGCTCGCGGACGTCATGCCGCGGCTGCAGGGCGCCTTCTCCACGGTCGTGATGACCAAGGACCGCGTGCTCGCCTTCCGCGACGGCGCCGGCCTGCGCCCGCTCTCGCTCGGCCGCATGGGCGACCGCTACTGCGTCGCCTCCGAGAGCTGCGCGCTTCGACATCATCGGCGCCGAGCTGCTGCGCGAGGTGCTGCCCGGCGAGATGATCTCGCTGTCGGCGAGCGCGGCATCGAGACGCGCACGGTCGTCGAGTCCGAGCGCAAGGCGTTCTGCGTCTTCGAGCACATCTACTTCGCCCGCCCCGACTCGATCCTCGAGGGCAACCGCACCCAGGTCTCGCGCCGCAAGATGGGCGAGATCCTCTGGCGCGAGGCGCCCGTCGAGGCCGACGTCGTGGTCGCGGTGCCGGACTCGGGCAACCCCGCCGCGGCGGGCTACGCCAAGGCGTCCGGCATCCCGCGCGACGAGGGGCTGATCAAGAACCGCTACGTCGCGCGCACGTTCATCCAGCCGGGCCAGGAGCTGCGCAAGCACGGCCTGCGGATGAAGTTCAACCCGCTGCGCGAGGTGGTCGAGGGCAAGCGGCTGGTGGTCGTCGACGACTCGATCGTGCGCGGCAACACCACGCGCCAGATCGTGCAGATGCTGCGCGACGCCGGCGCCGCTCGAGATCCACATGCGCATCTCCGCGCCGCCGATCCGCCACCCCTGCCACTACGGCGTCGACATGTCGACCAGCCAGGAGATGGTCGCCCACGGGCGCACCGAGGCGGAGATCGCCGAGGAGCTCGGCTGCGACTCGCTCGCCTACCTCTCGCTCGACGGCGTCTACGAGGCGATCCGCTCCACGCGCGAGACCCACTGCGACGCCTGCTTCTCCGGCGAGTACCCGCTGGAGCGCACCGAGGACGCGAACGGCAAGTTCGCGCTCGAAGAGCTCGCCGTCGTGCGCAGCTGATCACAGCTGCGCACGCCGGCGTGACAGGTGTGCAAAACCAGCGCTCGCTCTGGCCGCGACGCGGCGCTAGGGTGGCCGTTCGCCCATGGACCTGACCGCCGCCCTCAGCGAGCACTTCGGCTTCGCCGCGCTTCCGGCCGGGCCAGCGCGAGGCCTGCGAGGCGGCGCTCGCGGATCGCGACGTGCTGGTGGTGATGCCCACGGGCTCGGGCAAGTCGCTCTGCTACCAGCTGCCGGCGCTGCTGCGCGACGACCTCACGATCGTCGTCTCGCCGCTGGTGGCGCTGATGCAGGACCAGGTCGAGGCGCTCGCCGCGCGCGGGCTCGGCGACCGGGTCGCGCTCGTCAACGCCCAGCAGGACGCGGGCGCCAACGCCGCGGCGCTCGAGCGCGGCCGCCGCGGGCGTCGCTGCGCCTGCTCTACGTCGCGCCCGAGCGCTTCGCCGCGCCGCGGCTTCCTCGAGCGCATGGCCGGCGTCGACGTCGGCCTGTTCGTGGTCGACGAGGCGCACTGCGTCTCCCAGTGGGGGCACGACTTCCGTCCCGACTACTTCCGCCTCGCGGACGCCGCGCGCCACCTCGGCGCGCGCTCGATCGTGGCCTCGACCGCGACGGCCACGCCCGCAGGTCGCCGGCGACATCGTGCGCCGGCTCGCGCCTGCGCGAGCCCGCTGCGCGTGGCCACGGGCTTCGACCGGCCGAACATCTCCTTCACCGTCGCCCGCCCGGCCGGCCACGAGAAGCAGCCGCTGCTGATCGAGGCGCTGCGCGCCGAGGACGCGCTGCCGGCGATCGTCTACGCGGGCACGCGCGCGGGCGCCGAGGAGCTCGCCGCCGCGCTCACCGAGGCGCTCGGCGAGCAGGCCGCCGCCTACCACGCCGGCCTCGAGCGCTCGACCGCGCGCCGACGTCCAGCGTCGCTTCCTCGCCGACGACGTGCGCGTGATCTGCGCGACCAACGCCTTCGGCATGGGGGTCGACAAGCCGAACGTGCGCACCGTCATCCACGCGAGCGTGCCGGCTTCGCTCGAGGCCTACTACCAGGAGGCGGGCCGCGCGGGCCGCGACGGCGCAGCCGGCTCGCGCACTGCTGCTGGCCGAGAACCGCGACAAGGCGCTGCACGTGCACTTCATCAAGCGCGAGGAGGTCGACGAGCACCTGCCGCAGCGCCTGCCCGCCGGCGCTGCAGCGCGCGTCGCCGCGCCGGCTCGCCAGGCGCTCGCAGCTCGGCACGGCGGATGGCGCGCCGAGCCGCGGCCCGAGGCCGCGTCCCGCTTCGCTACGCCTCGCCGCCGCCGAGCTCGCGAACGCGCTCGGCATCGACAGCGAGCAGCTGCGCTCGCTGCTCGGCCACCTCACGCGCGCGGGCGTGATCTCGCCCGACCCCGTCGGCGCCCGACCGCGTCGCCGGCCGGATCGCTGGGCCGCTTCGACCAGCGCGCCGCCGGCTTCTGCCGCAACTCGGTCGACGAGGCCAGCCGCGCCCGCTGGCGCCAGTACCGCGAGATCTGGGCCTACGTCGAGGGCGATCGCTGCCGCCGCGAGCGCGATCCTGCGCCACTTCGGCGACCAGGTCGCCGTCGAGCGCGCGAGCCGGCGGACTGCTGCGACGTCTGCAACCCCGCGCTGGTGCCCGTCGCGCCGCCGCCGGACCCGGCGCGGATGGCCGACCTCGACGACGCGATCATCTCGATCGCCCGCGCGGCCCAGCCGGCGGTCGGCCGCACGCTCTGCGCCGAGATCGCCCACGGCGCGCGCACGAAGAAGATCGAGCGCAACTCCTACGACGGCCTGCCCGCCTACGGCAGCTCGGCCGCACCTGCGCCGGGCGGAGATCCTCGCGCGCGTCGACGAGCTGATCGGCGAGGGTCGGCTCGAGACCACCGGCGGCCCCTACCCGGTCCTGCGCCTGCCGGCCCGCGCGGCGGCCTGAGCGACGATGGCCTACCGGTCGCCGTCCTGCTCTCCGGCGAGGGCACCAACCTGCAGGCGCTGCTCGACGCGCGTGCACGGGCGGGACGGGATCGAGATCGTCGGCGTGGCCTCCAATCGCGCCGAGGCGCGAGGGCTGGAACGAGCACGGGCCGCGGGGATCGAGACCGCTGTCTTCGGCGCCCCGGCGACAGGTCGATCGCGACGCCCGGGACCGCGGCCCTGGGCGACTGGCTCGACGAACTCGACGTGCAGCTGGTCGTGCTCGCCGGCTTCATGGAGATCCTCTCCGGCCCCTTCATCCGCCGCTTCGCCGGCCGGATCGTGAACGTCCACCCGTCGCTGCTGCCCGCCTTCCCGGGCGTGCGCGCGATCGAGCAGGCGCTCGCCTACGGCGCGAAGCTCATCGGGGTCACCGTCCATCTCGTCGACGAGGGGGTGGACACTGGTCCAATCGTCTTGCAGGAGGCGATCGAGGCCCCGTATTCTCGGGACATCGCGGAGACCGAGCAGCGGATTCACGCGGTCGAGCACCGGCTGCTGCCCGAGGCGGTGCGGCTCTTCGCGCAGGGGAGGGTCCAAATGGACGGCGATGACCCGCGACTTGTGAGGATCGACGATGGCAGAGGCTGAGACGACGGGAGCGGAGCCCACAGCGGCCGGTGGCGTCAAGGCGCGCCGGGCGCTGCTGACGGTGTCGGACAAGCGCGGCCTGGTGGACTTCGCGCGCGGGCTGATCGAGCTCGGCGTCGAGATCATCTCGACCGGCGGCACCGCGAAGGAGCTGGCGGCCGAGGGCATCGAGGTGCGCTCGGTCGAGGACTACACCGGCTTCCCGGAGATCCTCGACGGGCGCGTCAAGACGCTCAACCCGCGCATCTACGCCGGCCTGCTGGCGGTGCGCTCGAGCCAGGAGCACGTCGACACGCTCAACGAGCACGAGATCGAGCCGATCGACCTCGTCTGCGTGAACCTCTACCCGTTCGAGCGCGTGGCCGGACGGCGCGACTCGTCCGATGCCGACGTGATCGAGAACATCGACATCGGCGGCCCCACGCTGATCCGCGCGGCGGCGAAGAACCACGCCTTCTCGGCGGTGGTCGTCTCGCCCGAGAGCTACGACGCGGTGCTCGAGGAGCTGCGGGCCGGGGACGGCCTGCTGTCGCCCGAGACACGCGAGAGCCTCGCGTTCGAGGCGTTCTCCTACACCGCCCGCTACGACGCGGCGATCTCGCGCTGGTTCGCCGAGCGCGAGGACGACTTCCCCGCCCAGTACTCGCGCTCCTACGAGAAGGTGCTCGACCTCTCCTACGGCGAGAACCCCCACCAGCGCGCCGCCTACTACGCCGAGGCGGGTGCGCGCACGCACCTGCTGTCGATGGTGTCGAAGCTGCACGGCAAGGAGCTGTCGTTCAACAACCTGCTCGACTTCGACGCCGGCCGCAGGATGGTCGCCGAGTTCGAGCTGCCGGCGGCGGCGATCGTCAAGCACAACAACCCGTGCGGCTGCGCGGTCGGCGGGCGACGTCAACGAGCGCCTTCGACAAGGCGCTCGCGACCGATCGCCTGAGCGCCTTCGGCGGCGTCTTCTGCTTCAACCGCCCCGTCGACCGGGCGTTGGCCGAGAAGCTGAACTCGATGTTCGTCGAGGTCGTGTTCGCGCCCGGCTACGACGACGACGCGCTCGAGGTGCTGCAGGGCAAGCCGAACGTGCGGCTGCTGCGCGACCAGGAGCGCCGGCGCGTGCCGATCGGCGAGCAGGACGTCAAGCGCGTGCGCGGCGGGCATCCTCGTGCAGGATCGCGACACCGAGCTCGAGCCGCGCGAGGAGATGACGGTGCCGACGCGGCGCAAGCCGAGCGAGGAGGAGTGGGGCGAGCTGCTGTTCGCGCTGCGGGTCTGCAAGCACGTGCGCTCGAACGCGATCGTGCTGTCGGCGGGTCTCGGCACGGCCGGGATCGGGGCGGGTCAGATGAGCCGCGTGGACTCGGTGCAAGATCGCGGTCGAGAAGGCGCGCGAGGCCGAGCTGTCGCTGGAGGCTGCGGCGATGGCCTCGGACGCCTTCTTCCCGTTCCCCGACGGGCCGCAGCTCGCGATCGACGCCGGCGTGCGCTCGATCATCCAGCCGGGCGGCTCGCGCAACGACGGCGACGTGATCGAGGCGTGCGACGCGGCGGGCGTCGCGATGGTCTTCACCGGCCGGCGCCACTTCCGCCACTGAGGGCTCCGATGTAAACGTTCGACCGTCGTCGAACGCCGTCACTAGAGTTGTGCCCTCAGAGGTCCATGCGCGAGCCGCATCATCCACCCCCCGAGGAGCTTCAGCTCTCCGATGTGCTCCACGCCCTGAGCGATCCGGCTCGGTTGGCGATCGTCCGCCACCTCGCGGCCGGCGACGAGTGCACCTGCGGAACCTTCGACCTGGCGCTCTCGAAGGCGACCCTCTCGCACCACTTCCGCGTGCTGCGCGAGGCCGGTGTCGTGCGGACCCGGCCGGACGGCCGCAAGCGCATGCTGTCGCTGCGGCGCGAGTGCCTCGACGAGCGCTTCCCCGGTCTGCTCGACGCGGTGCTGTCGGCAGACCGCCTGCCCGTCGCCGGCTAGCCACTGCTTCTCCGGCTTCCCTGGCAGTCTCTCGGGCTCGGTGCCCGACCCTTCGCCTGCCACCACGATCGACTGGCGCACGGCGCTCGCCTGGCGCGTGCGACGCCACGGTCTCGACGAGCGCGTCCCGACCGCTGACGCGCTCGCGCTCGTGCCGCGGCTCTGCGGTCTGCACGCACAGGTGATGTCGAGCGCCGAGCTGACGCTCTGGGCGCGCGTGGACGACCTGCCGTCCGACGCGATCTCGCGTGCGCTGTGGGAGGACCGCACGCTGGTCAAGACGTGGGCGAACCGCGGCACGCTGCATCTGCTCGCAGCGGACGACTACCCGACCTGGCAGGCGGCGCTCTCGACCTACCGCCACTTCCTAAAGCCGGGCTGGTTCAAGGGCTTTGGCGTCACCCGGGCGGAGTTCGAGCAGCTGATCGACGCGGTCACCGCCGTGCTCGACGGGCGCGAGCTCACGCGCGAGGAGCTCGGCGACGCGGTCGAGGCCGAGACCGGCTCGGCGGAGCTCGGCGACAAGGTGCGCGAGAGCTGGGGCGCGTTCTTGAAGCCCGTGTCCTTTCGCGGCGGGCTCTGCTTCGCTCCCGACGCCGGTCGCAACACCCGCTTCACCCGACCCGACAGCTGGCTCGGGAAGTGGAAGCCGGTTGACCCAGAGGCGGCGCTCGCCGAGGTCGTGCGCCGCTACCTCGGCGCCTACGGGCCGGCGACGCGGGAGGACCTCGCTCGCTGGTGGGCCGTGAGCCCGGCGCAGGCCGGCAAGCTGATCGCCGCGCTCGACGAGGAGGTGGTGCCGGTGGAGATCGACGGTGTGGCTGGGTGGCTGCTCGCCGAGCACGTCGAGGAGATCGCGGCTGCCGCACCGCAGGGGACGGTCAACTTGCTGCCGGCATTCGACCAGTGGGTGGTCGGCGCGAGCCGCCACGTCGATGCGATGGTCGCTGGCGACAATCGTGAGCGGGTGTACCGGCCTCAAGGTTGGCTGTCGCCGGTGGTGCTGGTCGACGGGCGCATCGACGGCGTGTGGCGACACGAGCGCAAGGGCAAGCGGCTGCTGGTGACGGTGGAGCCATTTGTACGCCTGAAGCCGAAGCAGCGCAAGCGGATCGAGGTCGAGGCCGAGCGCCTCGCGGGCTTCCTTGGTGGGAAGCTCGAGCTGACCTGGGTCTGAGTGGCGACGGACTGCTCGAGTCCAGGGTCTCGCCATGGCTGGGAGTGCTTACGGCGACGGCTCTACGACCGAGCCGTCGCCCTGCGAAGTGGGCCGCCTGGGGATCGAACCCAGAACCTCGGGATTAACCTGCCGCACCGGCTCTCACCGGCCACGCCGCCGTAGCGGTGCTTGCGGTCTGGACCATCTCTTCGCCCTCGACTCGACGTTAGGGCGGGCAGCGTATGGCCTCTGAGGGCTCTCCCTTGCGGGGTTGCCTGCTGATTGCCCAATCCTGAGGATTGTCACGCTTCGGTACCTCAGGCTCTAAGGGGGTCCCAGCACACAGCTGCCGACGAACTAGCGGTCTCCCAACTAGCGCTCCTTTTGCGTTGAAGTCCCTTGCTCTGCCAATTGAGCTAGCGGCCCTAGCCTGCTGGCAGTCTAATGCGGTTGTGTTCAGCCGAGCCAACGCGACTCCTCGAAGTCGCCGTACTCCTGGATCGCGCCGAAGATGTGCTGGACGACGCGGGTGCTGTGCACGGTCAGGGTGGCCACGCCGTAGGGGAGCTTGTTACGGCGCCGGCCGCTGCTCGAAATCGGCAGGTGATCCACAGCGGCCTTGCGCAGGCTCGCGTCGGGAAGCGCAAGCGCATCGAGCCAATAGCGCTCGATGTCGGGCACGGACAAGCCATTCCCGGTGTGCACGTTGACCCTGACGCGCATCTGCTCGGCTTCAACGTCCAGCGCTTCGTGCAGGAAACGGCGGAAGAGCCGCTGCATGTGCACGTCGGTGTTGGAGAAGACGACGCTGTTGCGGCCCTTGCCGCCCTCGGCCCAGTAGAGCATGCAGCCTTGTAGGTGCAGCGGATCTCCATCCCTGGCTCGTGCTCGACCCTCCTCTTGGAACTGCGCTCGTCGAGCGCGGCAGCGAGCCGACCACGCTGCCGCTCGCTGCTCGCAGGCCTCTCGGTTCAGCGGCCCTCGTGGACCTCGTAGGTTGCGCGCATGCTGCTCGCCGGACAAGGTGATGTCTCGCGTCCACGCCACCACGCTCGACGGTGAGACCCGCAGCTCGGACGCGATGCGCTTGTACGGCGTCCCCGCCCGCCGCATCTGACGGGCGGTCTCGCGCTCGGTCGGCTTACGGATGGTCACGAACGTATGTTCGCATACAGTTCGGCCGGAACTGCTTACACTGGGATGCCTCGGGGGCGTGGCCTAGCGGTCTAGGGCACCGGCCTTTCAAGCCGGGGATCGCGGGTTCGAATCCCGTCGCCCCTACTGAGACCCGTCGGTCCGCAGCGGCTGAGATCCGAGCTCGTCGGCCTCCGGCTCATAGCTCCCGCACGACGCGCTGAACACGAGCAGCGCGGCGACCATGCCGGCGTAGTGGCTGGCCGCGATCAGCACGATCAGGCCCGCGACCCCGCCGGCGAGGGCGGCGAAGGCGACGAAACCGAGCGGCAGCTTGAGCACACGGCCGGTGCCCAGCGAGCACACGATCCAAGCCAGCGGGCCGGTGATGAAGCCGACGTCCTTGAAGAAGTCCTCCGGCAGCGGCAGCGCCACGAGGATGCCGAACAGTCCGCCGACGAGTACGGCCTGCACCGCGAGCGCCTTCCAGAACAGCCGCGCGTTCACGGCCCGGATACTAGACTCGCCGTGGGGGCGGTTAGCTCAGCTGGAAGAGCGCCACGCTTACAACGTGGAGGTCGCCTGTTCGAGCCAGGCACCGCCCATCGAGCGGACCCCGCTTCGCACCTGGCATTGCGCCGCGTGGCGGCTGTTCGCTTCGGAGCCTCCGGGCTCGCCGAAGTGCCGTTTCGGGCCTTTTCCCGGGCCTAAACCCCCGGGGATCGGCTGGGCTCGTCCCGAAGTTCGATGCCAAGAATCGGGGCCTATCGCGTCTACCGCTGTAGAGCGATGGAATCCCCGAACGGCAGCGAAGGCGCGGCAGCGGAGCGGATCGCCGAGGCGATCGCTCTCCGCGTGGTCGAGATCGTCAGGCGCGAGCTTGGCGTCTCGGCGCCGGCGGACGAGTGGATCGACGCTCGCGAGGCCGCGCGGCGGTCTGGGTTCTCGCGCGCTTGGGTCTACGAGCACGCGGGCCGCTTGGGCGCCGTGCGGATCGGCTCTGGGAGCCGGCCGCGCCTGCGCTTCAACGCTCGCGTCGTCGCTGAGGCCCTGCGCGAGCCGGCACCAGAGCCGGTCGAGCAAGAGCCCGAGCCGCCTGCCGGCATGGCGATCCACGTCCCGCGCGTCCGGTCGAGGGGTGCCTGACACAGAAAGGCACGATCGATGGCACGACCCAGGACGGGCCAGCTGCGCAAGCGGGTCCGCAAGGACGGAACGACCAAGTACAGCGCGCGGGTGGTGGCCGATGGCAACCGCGTGACCGTTCCGCTTGGCGACGAGCGCGACGGGATGACGCCGCTGATGGCTGAGGCGGCGCTGGAGCGCCTGCTCAAGGAGATCCGGCTCGGCACCTGGGAGCCGCCCGAGCAGGGCGCTGCGAAGCCGGCGCAGCGGCCTGAGCCGATCTTCGCGCAGGCCGCGGCCGAGTTCCTCGAGCTGAAGCGGGCGAGCCAGATTCGCGCCGGCACGATGCGGCGGATCGTCGGGATCTTCGAGGTGCATCTGGTGCCGTACTTCGGTCGCATGCGGCCGAGCCGGATCGATGAGGAGACGGTGATGGCGTACACGCAGCACCAGATCGAGCGGCGGGCGCAGATCGTGGCGCTGCGCGAGCAGGGCAAGTACCTGGAGGGTCCGCACGGCGGGGCGATGCGCCCGCTTGCGAATCGCACGATCAACGACACGTTGCAGCTACTCACGGAGATGCTGACCTGGGCGGCGCGCAAGGGCTGGGGCGTCAAGGGCGAGAACCCCGCCGCCGGCTGGCGGCTCAAGGAGGAGCCGACGGTCGTCTTCCCGCTGGAGGTCGACGAGCTGGCGTCGCTGATCGAGGCGGTCGGGATGCCTCGGCCCTCCCGGCAGCAGCCGAAGGCGATCAGGGAGCGGGCGCGGACGATCGTGCGGCTGCGCGATGCCGAGCGCCGGCCGTGGGCCGAGATCGCGCGCCAGGTCGAGCTGAGCGTGCCGACCGCGATCTACCACTACCAGCTGGCCAAGGACCCGTCGCGCGTCCGCGTCGACCGCGAGCGCGCGGCGGTCGACAAGCCGTTCATCCAGGCGCTGGCGTGGTCGGGGGCGCGGGTGACCGAGCTATGCGAGCTGGACGTGCGCGAGATCGACCTGCGCCACGCGAAGTTCCGCATCCCCGACTCGAAGACGCCGAGTGGCGTGCGAGAGGTGGACATGACGCCGCACTTGCTGGAGGTCGTCAGCGACTTCTTCGCCTCCCGCCCAGGGCTGACGGGCGACGAGCCGGCGTTCCCCGACTGGCATGGCAACCGGCGCAACAAGAGCAGCGTCGCTCAGCAGGTGCTGCGTCCGGCCGTGCGCGTGGCCAACCAGCGGCGCATCGCGGACGGTCTCGGTGCCCTGCCGCGCGTGACGGCGCACGTCCTGCGCCACACGTACATCACGCTTGCGCTGGAGGCCGGCTATCCCGTGCCGTACGTGCGCAATCAGGTCGGGCATCGCCACTCGCGGACGACGCTGGAGATCTACGCCAAGGTGCTCGCTCGCCACGACCGGACTGCGCATGGCGAGGCGTTCGACCGGCTGATGGCCGGCGGCAGCGAAAAGCCCGCCCCCATGGAGAAGGGCGGGCAGCTCCGCTTGATCGACTGAGGGGCGCTTAGACGCGCGGTCCTGGGGTGATGGGGCCGTTGAAGTCGAGGAACTGTGGCCAGGCGATGTCCATGGCGCGCTTGCCGACCTCCTCGTCAGACTCAAACGGGTTCTCGGCCCTCGCAATGCCCCAGGCGATCCCAAAGACGACCGCCCAGGTGCAGATGTCGAGTTCGCGGTCGCCGTGCGGGCCCAGGCCGAGCCTGTTGATCGAGAGGCCGACAGGCCCGTTTCCGGTGTCGTCACGCACCAGGACGGCGCGGAGCTTGTCTGCAACGGTCATTTGGCGCCCTCCCAGAACGAGGACTTCGAGCGCCGTGGGCGTACGTTGGTGGTAGCCATGAGGGAGTTACGGCTCCTTCGTGGTCAGGCCCGTTCGGGGTGTTTGCGCACCTCGGGCGGGCCGCTTTGCAGGAAGCCGCGACCATAGGGCGAAGTAGCTGTCGTGTCAAACCCTTTGACTCCGAAGCAGGCGCTGGCCCAAGTCCGAACTCGCCGGCAACGCGCAGAGCGCGCCAAGCAAGCGCACGAGACCGCCGTGAGCGATCTCTACGCGGCTGTTCGGGCAGCCGTCGATGCCAGCGTGTCGGTCGCTGAAGTAGCCAGAGAGGCGGGGCTATCCCGTCAGGGCGTTTACAACGTCCTCGCCGGCAAACACGGCGGAAGACGCTGACCCGGATTAGCGGCCTCGGCACCTGCTGCGGAAGGTCTCCATTGCTCCTGGGATATCACGCCAGCAGGCGGGCATTCGAGGCGGCCTCGCAACCTTGGTGCAAGTGTGTGGTCCGTGGAGCGAGTGGTGCTCTGAGGGAGGCTTAGCCTGGGCGTCGTGTCCTGGATCCGGTGAGCAGGCCGGGCGACTGTGGGTAGGGGGCGCTAAAGCGGTAGTGCTGTCGCGTGAGGGTGCCCTGTCGCGGGTGACGCACTGGCTGCTGAGAATGTTGGGTAGCGCCGGGACGGGAAGGAGGCTTCAGTCACGCCCGGAACCGATGGAGAGCACAGAAAGCAGGGGAACGGCACGCTCATGCTCCCTAGGGGGCAGCCGATCGTGTGCCAGTCCGACAACCGTGCGGCGGCGGGCCGCCCGGAGGCGCCCAAGGGGATCCGATCCTCGTCGGCGGCGCCGCCTTCGTGGGCGCTTAGTCCCCGGCTGTTGCTTCGTGCTGCCGCATGGCTTCATCTGCAAGTTCTACTCGCCTCAGCCGGTTGTCTTCCCCGGCGATCCGGGGTAGGGCTCGGATCAGCCCGGCGGCGGCATTCTTGTGCTGTGCAAGTCGGGTGTTCGCGCTTACAGCCTCGGTCGAGAACTGATCTACTGCTTCAAGCGCCGACTTCAATGCTCGTTCGAGATCGCCGAGAAAAGCTTCCGCTTCCTCTGGCGATGCTTGGCCGCTAACGATTCGCTGCCGAAGATCCGACTCGGTCATTCTCCTCCTATGCACAAGTCTTAGTGCCTGATCGGGGCGACACGGGCGGATCATACGGAGCCACCCGAGGGGCGCTCATGGTCAGCGAAGCGCCTCTCCCGCATCTTGCTTGGTCAAAGATGGATTGATTGATCCGTACTGGCGCATCAGCCTGCACAATGGCGGTAGGTTGCGGGAGGAGCAGATCAGCCACGCGCCTAAATCCGCGCTTAGCCACGGCGGGCAAGCCGTCCGCGTGACGGCTACCAATGACAGCCCAAGTATCGATATTGACATCATCTTGTGCGGTGCTTGCGGCCGATAGTGCCGTGACAGTGACGGCGCAGAACAGCAGGAAGGTATATACGGGCGCTGAAAAGATCTACCCTCTGTCGGATCGCGCCCCTGTAGCTGCGTTGGTCTACGGTCTAGCCAGCTTGATCGACGTTCCTTGGGCTACGTTACTGAGCGAGTTTCGTCGACGAGTCGGATTGTCGTCGTACGACAGCATGGACGCTGTTGCGGAACAGCTGACGCAATTCCTCGAAGAACGGCTCCGGCATCGCATCGACACAGAGGGACAGGCGATGCGCGCGACACGCATGAGAAGCTTGGCAATTGAAATGGCTGAGTCTGCACGCGACTCCTATCTCGAATCTGACTTAGAAGACGATGCCGCCGACGAAGAATTCTCTCAAGAGAAGTTCCTAGAGGGGATTGCGAACCGACTGAGCAAGGATGTCGTAATCGAACGGGAGGCTTGGAAATCCGCAGATAGATTGCCTGGGTTGACCGTCAAGAGCGAGCGTGATCTTCATAAAGCCGCTCGCGCGGAGGCAGGTGCAGTCAGGGACGAGGTCCTCGGTAACCTCCCGCTTACAGCAGCGACATCGCGGGCCGTTGGAGACGTCTTGCTGCTTTCTCTGAGTCGGTGCACTCCATCTGAGATAGCTACACCAAGCGAAGGCGGGCTCGTGGTCGTTGGATTCCCAGAAGACGGATTCTGGCCGCAGCTGGTCGAGTTCACCTTCGATGGGATTGGTCTTAACGGACTGCGCTACTGGCAGATCTGGGACGGGTGCTGCGAAGGACCTGGGGATACGCTGGTGCGTGCGTTTGCTCAAAGTGAGGGTGTAAGCACCATTATGAACGGCATTCACCCCACATTCCGCCAGCTCGTAGAGGGGCGCTTGGTTGATAAGGGGGTCGATTCTAGAACGGTCTCCGACTCGCTCACGGAAGCTGGAAAGGGCTGGTTTGATGCGAGGACCGTTCCCACTCTGAACACCCTCGATGTGATGCCCCTGCCCGAACTCTGTGAGATCGCCGAAAGCCTCGTATCCATTACCGCGCTCTGGCAGCGGATGCGCGGAGCGCTGGAAACCGTTGGCGGAACAATCTCCGTCGGGGTCCTCGTTCCAGGAGAACCACTGCGCTGGGCGAAGCGTCCCACCCTCGCGGCAGGCTAGAAGCTATGCCAAACTGCCCGGTATGAGCTATCGATGGGAGAGCCTCTCGCTTGGTGCCCGAGCGCGTGCTGGTGCCACAAGGAGCAGCGGATGGCGCCTGAAAACGCAGGCGATCCGGGACGCTCGGCGCGAGCGGGAAGCACTGGGTATCTCCGGCGATGCTCCGGGGACGTCCGGGCGCAGCTCGGACAAACCGAAGCCTAAGTCCTAGGCCCTACGCCCTTAAGCTGACGGGAGACCAGCGCAGGGTGCGCTGGTTGCTCGACGCCCTACCGCTTCAGGTGGAGCGGCAGGCGCGCTCAAACGCTGGCAAAGCCGCATCGAATGGTGTTCAAGCTCAACCCCGAACTTGCAGCATCGTGTCAGGACGGCGGTGGAAGACCAAGCCGCCTCGACCAGGCGGCATGTTCATGCCCATTAACGAGGGCCTCGTCTCTGCGACGGAGCTTGATCGGCAGCCGGTCGTTCCCTCGCCGCAGCCGGGGTCACTCGCCCCTGCCGTTAGCGGCTATGCCCCACGCTCAAACGGAGGTTCAGGCCCGGGCCACTTCGCCGGTAGATTGAGGAGCCGTGCCATATCGGCGTAGTGCCATTCGCTCTCGACGAGGTCCTCGTCGGAACAGCTCCACGTCGTGAAGGGCCAATCGACCGAGAGCGGGACGTGAGGCGAGGGGTTGAGCCAGAGGCGAGGGTAGGTCTTCACAGCCGTATGAGGGTGGAGCTGGACCGCCGAGAGGACAGCCGACATCCGCTGCTTGCGGGGGCCGGCTTTGGCCCTCCAGATTCCATCTCGTTGCCGGAACCGGTTGATCGGTCGCTGGTCGCCGCGTGCTCCCTCCCAGCCGAAGGGGTACTGCGCGACCATGCCGCCATATAGAACTGCACTGATGTCCTCATCCCCCATGAAGCCGGACGCGCAGTTGACGGCGACGACAAGAGGTACCTCCGACGTCTCGTAGGCGCGGCCCTTGTGCTTCAACTTGTCTCGCAACTGCTCCTTGTCATCGACATAGCCCCCTATGGCAGGCGGCATACCCAGTAGCTGCCTCGATTCGTCCTCGCCTCGGGCCTCGGGCTTGATCGGGATCGCCTCGAACTGGAGCTGCCAATCATCGATGACAAGGGTCTTTGTCGGCATCTCTCCGGTCCTCTCGTACTCCGCCGAGACGGCGTCAGGATCGAGGCCCCCGAGCCACTCCTCGAGCGGGCGATAGATTGCGCGGTCTCGTGGGCGCTTCTCGCCGATGCGGTCGAAGTCGATCCCGACGAAGAAGTTGGGGCTCGTCCCCCGATTGACCGCGTCCATGATCCAGCCTTGGCGGACGCCGTCGCTACCCTCGTCGACGATGCCGGAGAACACGACGGTCGCCTCGACATAGAGACGCTCCTCTCCTCGGCTGAGTTCGAAATCGGGCCGCTTCGTGGTATCAGGCAGCTCAGGATGGACTGTGATCGTGTAGCCCAAACGGCTGAACAAATGGTGCAGGTATAGCTCCCACCATGCCCCCTGGTGGGCGCCTGGCCGACGGTCTCGAAACCTCTCGCGCAGATCGGCGGCGTGCTCGGCCGGATAGTCGGCGAACCACGCGTCTAGCACCTCCCGGATACGCGCCCACACGACCCCATCCGCGCGATTCATGAACGCGAAACTGTCCTCGCCGTACGCGGCTGGCGAGCTATCACTGCGTTCCATCTCATCGAAGAGCCTCATCACACGTCCTCCTGGTCAACTGTACGCCTGGGTCTGGCTAGCTCCCGAGCGCAAGGGCTATAAAAAGCGAACCGTCCTTCATGAAGCGATGGCACTCGCGGATCCGCCGATGATCGCGCGAAGATGAGGAGTTCTAATGTCTTGTGTGTTCTGCGGAGTCGATGGCCCACTTTCCAGGGAGCATGTGTGGCCAGAGTGGGTACGGCCTTACCTCAGCCCAGAAGAGCCAGGCACGCATACGCGTACCGTGATTCGTGCTGGAGAACCCGAGCAACAGCGGACCTACTCAAGTGGGCCTGCCAGTATCACCGTCCGATCGGTTTGCGCCTCGTGTAATAACGGGTGGATGAGCGACCTTGAAGTCGCGGCTAAACCTCATGTACTGCGCATGATTCTCGGCAAACCAACGAGCCTTGCCGGTGGTGTTCGGGATACCGTGGCGCGGTGGGCGGTCAAGACCGCCTTGGTCACCGGTAGTCGCTTCGAGCCCTCTGCCCCTGCCGCTTTCTACCGAAACTTCTACGAGAATGGTACGCCGAGCAAGCGCGAGCGTGTCTGGCTAGGTGCCTTCCCTCATCGAGCTGTACATACGAGCGACTGGCGACCGATGTCGATCTACAACAACGATGAATCCCAGCCCGAGTCCAGTAACGGATATCAAGCGGTCATGTCCGTCGGGCATCTCGCGATTTGGGCTATCGGGTGGTCTGACCGGAAGCCTGATTTCGGGCCGATCCTCGATACCTATGGTATGGGGCTCGTTAGGGTGTGGCCCCCTGACCCTCGCCGGCCAACACGTTGGCCACCGCGTCCGGCCCTCACATTGAAGGGCCTTGATCAGTTGGCTGAGGCACTTGGTGGGCTTAAATCCAAATAGGCGGACGCGACCGACCTTGTCATCATCGCTGACGTCGTTCTACCGCGCTGGGCGTGTCGTCCGTGCACGGATCCAGATCACTGTCTCGTCGTGAGTCACGGCGCTAGAAGCGATGCGCTCGACCATCGTCGTGTCAATGTCAGGATCTGCGGTGCCCCAACTCATGCCGTTCGCGTCGAGAAAGCGCGCCATGAGCAGGAACGCGACTCGCTTGTTGCCATCGGGCAGGGGATGATTCTGTGCGAGGTGCTGCACGAGGGCCGCAGCCTGTTCGATCGTCGTGGGGTATGCCTCGGTCCCGCCAAAGGACGCGAATGGGGCATGGAGCGCGGACTCGGCAAGCGGTAAGCGCGGGAGCCGCTCCACGGCAGCTCGCTCTACGCCGAGAATGAAGCTTGCGGCATCGACAAAGTCATCGAGGGTAGGCGTCCAGCGTGCGGGCACTGGAGCTACTTTGCGAGTCGGTCGAAGGTCTCGCGGTGTTCGGTCGTGAAGCGCTCGGCGAAGGCGTCGTTCTCGGCCTTGCGAGTGACGTGTGGATCATCCGCCAGGCGCGCGCCAAGGGCGCGCACGTCCTCGTCATCGAGGGCGTAGCGTTCGCGCAGGTCGTCCGCTACCTGGCGGACAAGCTCCTCGGTGATCTCGTTTGCGCTCACGGCGTTGAGTCTACGCCGCACACCAGACCACGGCGAGCAGTACGGGGCTGGATTGGGCCCGCCGCGCAGTCTCGGGCCTAAATCGGGGCCTAAACCCCCTAGAATCGCCCGCGAATGCTCCACCATTCGCACCCCTCGATCGGGCGCGGGCAGCGGATAATCCGCTTTAGCAAGCCGAATCTGAGGTCACACAGCGCGACTTCGGATCGGGCTTACAACGTGGAGGTCGCCTGTTCGAGCCAGGCACCGCCCATCGAGCGGACCCCGCTTCGCACCTGGCATTGCGCCGCGTAAGGCTGCTGGGACCGACAAGCCTCCTGAGCTTGTGAGCTATCGATCTCGAGTGGGGCATGTGCAGGGGCAAGGAGGGGAGTTCCTCGTTACGGCGCTCGCCATCGTCAGGAGACGCGCTGGGCTAGGACTTCCAGCACGCCGCCGATCCCGATGGTGCCACCGACGATGCCGAGTAGCGAACCGCGGGCACGGCTCCACGTCGATCGGGTGGAGATCTCGATTTGCGGAAAGATGCGCGGCGCCGCGATGAACATCCCTACGACGAGCAGGGCGAAGTAGATCAACATGCCGATCCACCGGTTCCCGCAAAGGCAGAAGAAGACGATCTTCGCCAGCGCCGACTCTGGGTCGAGGACCAAGTGCGCCAGGATCGCGGCGGCGACAGTTGCTCCCGCGGCGCCCAGGCCGATGGCGGCTACGCCGACGCGGTAGGAGCGTTCTGACTTCACCAGAGCGTCGTCCACGGTTTCGCTCGCTGGGGGACCCTTGCGCGGCGTCGATGCGAGCGGCGATCGACCCCCGTCGATTGCGACCGCCACGGTGTCGCGGACGTCGATGGCGTCGTCACGGTCTTTCGCCCATACGCGCAGCACGACCCCGCGGCCAGGGGTCTTGACGCGCTCGTTGTCGAACTCCGCCTCGATGGTTCGCTCGGGGGCGGAGCCGGTGATCATCAAGCGCTGGAACGAGCGCTGATGGCGAGGGGCGAGGTCGGTCGCTACATGGTCGGGATCAATGGCTTGGCGACCTTCGTCCACGTCGAGTTCCACGCTGCACTCGCCAGGGTCGACGTGCCGTCGGACTTGCCGCACGATTGCGGCGATCTGGTCCGGCGTCCCCTGCCAGCCTTCCCAGACCGCCCACGCGTCTGGCGGACGATCGTCTCGACTGGAGGCGCCGAGGGCGCTCATGGTGACTTCATCTGACACAACGACCCGCCCTTCTCATTCGTGTGCGATCGATCAATTGGTGCAGTCAGATCGTTAAACGTTCCTATCCGACTTGAGGTTCCGGGGCAAGTCGGAGATTCGGATGCTCGGGAAGACGGCGAGTGGGTACACACTTCACGTATGCCACGACCAGGAGGCCCTTCCATGGCTGCTCCCTTCACGCACAAGAAGCTCACTGACGTCGACGACTCCGCCCCCAAGTTCGGCTACGACGAGGTCCAGGAGGCGCGCTTCGCCAACGACGACCTCGAGACCGAGGACACCGGCGTCAGCCATCACACCGTCAAGGCGGGCAAGCGTCAGGGCTTCGCGCACAAGCACGAGGAGGCCGAGGAGGTCTACGTGGTCGTTGCCGGCTCTGGCCGGATCAAGCTCGACGACGAGATCGTCGACATCGCCGTGATGGACGCCATCCGCGTCTCGCCCGGCGTCACCCGCCAGTTCGAGGCGGCAGCGGAGGAGGACCTGGTGGTGATCGCCGTCGGCGCGCGCCACGAGGGCGACGGCGAGCTCATCCCCGGCTGGTGGCAGGACTGACCGCGATGGAGGAACGGACGCTCGGACGCACGGGCCGCCAGGTCGGCGTCATCGGGCTCGGGACCTGGCAGCTCGGCGCCGAGTGGGGTGACGTCTCCGAGCAGGACGCGCTCTCGACGCTCGACGCCGCCGTCGAGGCCGGCGTCACCTTCCTCGACACCGCCGACGTCTACGGCGACGGGCGCAGCGAGCAGCTGATCGGTCGCTTCCTGCGCGAGCGCCCGGACGCCGCGGTCACCGTCGCGACGAAGATGGGGCGACGGGTCGACCAGCTCCCCGAGAACTACGACCGCGACAACTTCCGTGCTTGGAACGATCGCTCGCGCGCCAACCTCGGCGTCGACACCCTCGACCTCGTGCAACTGCACTGCCCGCCGACGCCGGTCTACTCCGACGACGAGGTCTACGAGGCGCTCGACGAGCTCGTCGACGAAGGTCGGATCGCCGCCTACGGCGTCAGCGTCGAGACCGTCAACCAGGCGCTGACCGCGATCGCCCGGCCCCGCGTCGCGACGGTCCAGATCATCCTCAACGCCTTCCGCCAGAAGCCGCTCGAGGCGGTGCTGCCGGCCGCGGCCGAGGCGGGCGTGGGGATCATCGCGCGCGTGCCGCTCGCCAGCGGCCTGCTCTCCGGTCGCTACGACGAGCACACCACCTTCGCGCCCGACGACCACCGCAACTTCAACCGCCACGGCGAGCAGTTCGACGTGGGCGAGACGTTCGCGGGCGTCGACTTCGAGACTGGGGTCGAGGCCGCGCGGCGCTTCTCCGAGCTCGCGCCGGAGAACGCCCCGCCGGCCCAGCTGGCGTTGCGCTGGATCGTCGACCAGGCCGGGGTCAGCGTCGTGATCCCGGGCGCGCGCAACCCGGAACAGGTGCGGGGCAACGCCGCGGCCGCGGACCTCCCGCCGCTCGACGGCGACACGCTCGCCGCCATCCGCGCGCTGTACGACGAGCAGCTGCGGCCGCTCGTGCACGACCGCTGGTAGGTCCCGCCTGCGCCCCGTGCCGCGCCGACGGCGTCTCGGTTCAGCGCAGGCGGATCGTGCGGGCGGCGGAGCTGACGTTGCCGCCCGTGTCCGTTGCGACGACGGAAATCCGCATCCGCACGCGACGACCGTCGGCGATCGCGCGTCGCGCCGCCCGTCGCAGCGCGCGACCGAGAGGTAGCCGCAGCGCGACGCTCGCCCCCGCGGCGCTCGTCCGCTTCACGGACTTCACGCGATAGACCCGCGCGGCGCCCGGGAGCGAGACGCTGCCGCGCGCTTGCAGCGTGCAGGCCTCGGTGGGACAGCCCGCGACCACGGCGAAGCGATGCGTGGCGAGCGCCTTCGACGCGTTCGGCCGAGCCAGGCGCAGCGCGGGCGCGACCACGTCGAGGACCGGAGGATCGCCCGAGGGCGGAGTCGGCTCCGGGTCGCCACCCCCGCCCGGCGCAGGATCGATGCACGGCGGCCCAATCAACTCGCGGGCCTCGTCCAAGCGCAGCTGGTAGCGCCCGCGGAACTGCTCGGCCGGGCGCTCCACGTCCGCGACCCACTCGCCGTACGAGTTCGGGTCGAGCGGCTTGCCCGCGGCGATGCGCTGCTGCTGGACGGCGGTGGCTTGGTCGACGAACCACTGCAGCTGCAGCGGCGGGTTGGTCGGAAAGCCGGCATACGGCCCGTTGTCCCAGATCGACTTGCGGATGGCGAAGTACCCCACGGCGTCGGCATCGCCGCCGTCGAGGTTCGTCAGGTTCGACTCGACCAGCGCGGCCATCACCGGCAGCTCGCCGGGCAAGCCCGCGACGCTCGCTCCATAGGCCATCCACTGGGCGAGCGTCTCGTGCGGTGCGCCTTCGCCGGGGTAGGCGGCGCGGTCGGCGCAACCGCTGGCCGCGCTCGTGCCCGGCAGCACCGCGGCGAGTGCACCCACGATCAGGACGATCGAGCCGACGCGACCGACACGACGACGGGTCGCAGTCGCCGCTACTCCCGTCCCCGCACCACGACCCGCAGCCCGCCCTTGGGGCTCAGCGTCGGCATCTGGCGGATGAACGGCTCGTGCTCCGGCCGCTCCAGCTCCAGCCGGAAGCGCCGCAGGATCATGGCCGCGATCGCCTTGATCTCGAGCTGGCCGAAGCGCATGCCGATGCACGTGCGCGAGCCGCCGCCGAACGGCACGTACGCGCCCTTGGGCAAGGCCGCCTTGGCCTCGGGCGTGAAGCGCTCGGGCAGGAAGCGATCCGGCTCGGGCCAGACGTCGGGCAGGTGGTGGCTCGCCCACGACGAGTAGTTGACGAACGCGTCGCCCGGGACGTGCTGGCCGCAGAGCTCGAACGGCTCGACCGAGCGGCGCGGACCCACCCACGCCGGCGGGTACTTGCGCAGCGTCTCGTCGAGCGCCATCTCGAGCCGCGGCAGCGAGGAGACCAGCTCGGCCGCGTCGGGGTCGCGGTCGCCGATCACCGCGTCGCGCTCGGCCTCCAGGGCCGGCAGCTCGTGTGCGTTGCGCGCCAGTTCGTAGAACAGGAAGGTGACGGTCGAGGTGGTCGTGTCGTGACCGGCGAACAGCAGCGTCATCACCTGGTCGCGCAGCTCGTTGTCCGAGAGGGCGGAGCCGTCCTCGTCGGTCGCGTCGAGCAGCAGCGAGAGGATGTCCGTGCCGCGCTGTCCGGTGCGCCGCCGCCGCTCGATCTCGGCGAACAGGACCCGGTCGAGCCGCGCCCGCGCCGCCAGCATGCGCTGCCACGGCGAGCGCGGGCCGCGCACCATCTGCACGACGATGTCGCGACCCCAGTACCCGAGGGCGCGCTCGAACTGCTCGGCCATGTCGGCGTCCTGGCCCTGTCTGTCCGGGTCGAAGCCGAACAGCGCGCGCATCGCGATCCGCAGCGCGAGTCGGCGCGTCCAGCCGTAGAGGTCCACGCGTGCGCCCGGACGCCAGTCCGCCAGCGCCCGGTCGATCTCGCCGATCATCGTGTCGACGGTCGCGGCCACCTGCTCGCGGTGGAAGGCCGGCAGCATGATCCGGCGCGCGCGGCGGTGGTAGGCGCCGTCGGTGGTCAGCAGGCCGTCGCCGAGCAGCGGGATCAGGTCGCCCATGCTGCCCTCGCGCCAGCGGAAGTTGGAGGCGTGCGAGACGAGCATGTAGTGGTTGGCCTCCGGCCCGAGCGCGAACACCACCGGCTGGTAGAGCAGCCGCAGCGTGAACACCGGGCCGTAGCGCTCGTAGGCGTCGACGAGCAGCGTCTTCGGGTCGCGCTCGAAGGCGCGGGTACGAGCGGCGCTGACGCTCATGTCTCCCGGCGGATAGGTGCCGCGCGACCGCCACTGAGCGCGCAGATCGGCGCGGATGCGCTGCGGGAGGCTTGGTGCGGCGGCTGGGGCCGGGGCCACGCCCATCGCCGTGGATGGTAACTCTGCATGCCCACGACGCACGCCGGGTACCCCACGCCGACATGCCGAAGATCCCCTTCAGACACGAGCCACGCGACCGCCGCCATCTGCTCTGGCCTGCCGCGCTGGGCGTCGCGGGCCTCGGGTGGTACGCGGCAGACAGCCTGCGCCACCGTCGCGAGAGCGGCGAGGGCTACGACCTGCGCGGCGATGTCGACGTCGGCGAGGAGCGCTTCCTGTTCGCGGCCGAGGCGCTCACCGGCGCGCCGATCGCTCGTGGCAACGACGTCGACCTGCTGATCAACGGCGACCGGATCTTTCCCGCCTACCTGGAGGCGATCCGCCGCGCCGAGGACACCATCAACCTGCTCACCTACGCCTACTGGCGTGGCGACATCGCGTCGCAGGTCGCCGAGGCCCTCTGCGAGCGGGCGGAGGCCGGCGTCGAGTGCAACGTGATCGTCGACGCCGTCGGCGCCGCCCAGATGGACCGCAAGCTCGTGCGCTCGATGCGCGCGGCGGGCGTGACCGTCTGCTACTTCCGCCCGCCGAAGCCGTACGCGGTCAAGCGGCTGCAGCACCGCACGCACCGCAAGCTGCTGATCGTCGACGGCCGGGTCGGCTTCACCGGCGGGGTCGGCATCGCCGAGGAGTGGACCGGCGACGCCCAGGACCCCGACCACTGGCGCGACACCCACGTGCGGGTCCGCGGCCCCGTGGTGCGCGGGCTGCAGGGGGCGTTCGCGGAGAACTGGCTCGAGTGCACCGGCGCGGTGCTCGCCGGCGAGCGCTACCTGCCCGACCTCGAGCCGTTCGACGACGGCGCCGCGATGCAGGTGATGCGCTCCAGCGCGACGATCGGCGACACCAACGCCGAGGCGCTCACGTACCTCGCGCTGGCGGCCGCCAAGCGCTCGATCGAGCTGACCTCGGCCTACTTCGTGCCCCGACCGGCATTTTCGGACGCGCTCGTCGAGGCGGCCGAGCGCGGCGTCGATCTGCGCATCCTCGTGCCGGGCCCGCACATCGACAAGCAGATCGTGCGCACGGCCGGGCGTCGCGCCTACGAGAAGCTGATCGACGCCGGCGTGCGCGTGTTCGAGTACCAGCCGACGATGCTGCACGCGAAGACGCTCGTCGTCGACGGCGTCTGGTCGTCGGTCGGCTCGGTCAACTTCGACAACCGCTCGTTCCAGCTGCACGACGAGGTCACCCTCTGCGTGCAGAGCGAGCGCTTTGCGGGGGAGCTGCGGGAGGCGTTCGAGCTCGACCTGGAGCGGGCCCGGGAGATCGAGCCGGGGCGCTGGCGCGAGCGCGGCCCGCGGCAACGGATCGCCGAGGCGACGACGAAGTTCGCGCGCCGCGAGCTCTGAGCCGCGGTACGCCGCTAGGCAGGCGCCGGCACGGTGGCCAACGCCGTCGCGAGACGCTCGCAGCGGTCGCCGAGCAGCGTGCCGATGCGGCCCAGCACCGGGGGATGCTCGCCGCGGGCGGCGAACTCGTCGCGCACCTGCAAAGCGGCGCGCGGAGCTCGCGCGGCCAAGTGGAGCACCCGGCGGCGCACCGCGGACGGGCCCAGCCCCGCCTCGACGGCGAAGCGCTCGAGCTGGCGCCGGCGCACCTTGTCCGGCCGGCGCTTGCCGCCGATGCGCAGCGACAGCTTGTCGCTCAGCTGCGGGTAGACCGCGGTCGAGACGATGTCGCGCAGCGGCGCCAGCCGGGGGCCGGTCGTCGTCGTCAGCAGCGACAGGCTCTTGGCGCTCGCGTCGTGGTTGCCGACGAGCAGGTCGAAGGCGAACAGGTCGACGAGCGCCAGGATGTCGCGCGCGGGGGCGGGCACGCTGGTGCGCACGAGCGCGAAGCAGTCCGCGGCCGTCGGTCCGCCGCTGGTCTCGTAGCGGCACTTGGCTGGCACGCCGAGCGCCTGGCAGAAGTCCTGCTGCGGTTGCCCGGGACGTTCGACGAGCAGGTAGTCCCGGCCGCGGGCGCGTCCGTTGCGAGCCTGCGCCGCCGGCAGCCCGAGCTCGCGGGCGAGTGCGAGGCAGTAGGCCTCGTTGGCGACGACGTCGTCGAGACCCGGGATCGACGTCTTGAGCACGTGGGTGCCAGGTGTGCCGCCCGGCGGCAGCCCGATGCGCTCGCCGTCGACGATCACCGCCAGCCGTCCCTGATGGTCGGCCAGCGCGGGGGCGACGTCGGTCGCACCGGGCGCGGTGTGCGGCAGCTCGTCGATCACGGCCGCGAGCTGGTGTTCGTCCAGCCAGCGCACGGCCTGCGACGCCAGGTCAGCCATCGTCCCCCGCGCGCACGCGCTCGACCGTGACGCCGAGCCCGAGCGTGTGCAGTACGGCCAGCACCTCGGCGAGCCGCACCGTCGGCTTGCCTCGCTCCAGCTCGATCACGAAGCGGCGGCCGGTGCCGGCGGCGAGCGCGAGGTCCTCCTGCAGGATGCCCTGGGCGGTGCGCTCGCGGCGGATCAACTGGCCGAGCTCGGTGGGGTCGGTGATGGAGGTCATCGAGGTCATGTTCCCGTACGGGAACCTCGTTCGCCTCCGGAGTGGCGACTCCTCCTAGGCTGGCCACTGTTCCCGAACGGGAACGCTGGCCTCGAGCAGCACCTTGCTGACGAGCGCGGGGTCGTCCCAGGTCGGGACGTGCCCGCAACCGGGCAGCAGCACGCCACGGGTGCCGGGAACGCCTCCGCGCGGTGGACCGACCAGCCGGTCCAGCTCGCCCCAGGCGAGCGTCACCGGCACGTCGACCTGGTCGATGCCGGAGAAGACGGCCGCGCGCATGGCGGCGTTCGCGCCTTCGAAGGCGGGCGCGGTCACGTAGGCGCGTACGAGCCGCGCGGCGGCTGCGGGCGGCACGCGCTCGGGATGGCCCACCGTGGATGCCAGCAGCAAGCGCCGGGCGTGCACGGAGCGCGTCAACAGCGGCAGCAGCGGGACCAGCGCACGGCCGAGCCGGCGAGCGCGCGAGCGGCGCGGCTCCAGTTGCCGCGGGCCGAGCGGCAGCGACCAGAGGCCGGCCGCGCCGAGGCAGGTCACCGAGAGGGCGCGGCCGAGCTTGGCCAGCTCGAGCGCGACCCAGCCGCCGAGCGAGTTGCCGGCCACGTGCGCCCGCTCGATCCCGAGCTCGTCGAGCTGCGCTGCCAGGGCCGCCGCGAGCGCCTGAGGCGTCGGTTCGACGTCCGCCGGCAGCGGCGGCGAGGCGCCGAAGCCGGGCATGTCGACGGCGATCGCGTCGCGTTCGGCGGCCAGCCGCTCGAACACGGGCTCCCAGGTGACCAGCTCGCCGCCCAGCGGGTGGACCAGCAGCAGCGGCTCGCCCTGGCCGGCGCGGATGAGGTTCAGGAGTGCGACCGGACGGCCTCGGGCTGGACGGTTCGGGGCCGAACCATCGGACGGCGGCGCGCTCCGGGGCTCGAGACGCGGTGCGCGGCCCGGCGAGCAGGACCTGCACGTCGTTGATGCGCCGCTCGCGGAAGCCGCCCTCGCACCAGCACAGGTACAGCTCCCAGAGACGGCGGAAGCGGCGGTCGTAGCCAAGCGCCTGGCGCCTGCTCGCGCCGCGGCGGTGAAGCGCTCGCGCCAGCGCGCCAGCGTCTCCGGGTAGCCGTCGGTGATGTCCTCCAGGTCGACCATGCGCAGCGGCGACGAGCGTCGCATGCTGCGTGCGATCACCTCGAGCGAGGGCAGGCAGCCGGCCGGGAAGATGTGCTCCTTGATGAAGCTGCGCGACGCCTTCTCGACCTCGAAGGCGCGGTCGTCGATCGTGATCGCCTGCAGCAGCATCAGCCCGTCCGGCGTCAGCAGCTGCGCCGCAGCGCTCGAAGAAGGTGTCGAAGTACTGCCAGCCGACCGCCTCGATCATCTCGATCGAGACGAGCTTGTCGTAGCGGCCGCGCAGGTCGCGGTAGTCCTCGAGCAGGACGGTGACCAGGCCGTCGAGGCCGGCGGCGCGCACGCGCTCGACCGCCACCGCGTGCTGCTCGCGCGAGATCGTGGTCGTCGTCACGCGACAGCCGTACTCGCCCGCCGCGTGGATCGCCAGCGAGCCCCAGCCGCTGCCGATCTCGAGCAGGTGGTCGCCGGCGCTCAGCTCGAGCTTGCGGCAGACGAGCTCGAGCTTGCGCCGCTGAGCCTCGGCGAGCGACTCGTGCCGCGACTCGAACACCGCGCAGGAGTAGGTCAGCGTCTCGTCGAGGAAGAGGCGAAGAGGTCGTTGCCGAGGTCGTAGTGGGCGCTGATGTGGCGGCGGGCGGCCTCGCGGGTGTTGCGCGGGATGCGCGTGAGCACGTTGCGCAGCGGCGCGATCGGTCGCCGGGCGGCGTCGAAGCGGGGCATCTCGCGGGCGAAGATGCGCACGAGCACGACGAGGTCGTCGCAGTCCCAGCCGTCGTCGGCGTAGAGGTCCGCGAGCGCCGGCGTGCTGGCGCGGGCCGCGGCGGCCCAGAAGCGTCGGCGAGTCGTGCACGGTGATGCTCGCGCGCAGCGTCGCGTCGGCAGGGCCGAAGCGAGCGGCGCCAGGAGCCGTCGACGAGCTCGAGCTGGCCCTCGCGCAGCGTGCGCAGGAAGGTCGGCGCGACGGCGCGGGCGGCGTTCATCGCGCGGCGGTCTCCGGGTGTCGGTGGTAGGGCGCGCCCTTCAGCTTCAGCCGCAGCGCGTGGGCGTAGATCCCGCCGACCACGCGCAGCGGCAGCAGGGGATAGCGGAGCAGCGCACGCCGCAGGGCGGCCGGCGTCGCCTCGCGGCGTTCGAGCGCGAGCGTCGCGTCGAAGGTCGGCCGGCCGTCGCGCCGGCTCTCGATGTGCACCTGCAGGTCGGCGCCGGGCTCGGTCAGCCGCCAGTCGTACTCCGCGTCCATCCCGAGGAACGGGGACACGTGGAAATCCTTGCCGATGCGCGCGCTGCAGCACCCTCCCGGACTGATGCCCGCGAGCGAACGCGTACACGTGGCGCTCGCCCCAGGGCGTGTTCGTCACCTCGGCGGCGACAGCCTCGACGCGCTGCCCGCCGCGATCGAAGCAGTAGTAGAAGCTGACCGGGTTGAACAGGTGCCCGAAGGTGCGCAGGTGCGTCAGCACGCGCACCGGCCCGTCCGGTCGCTCGCCCGTGCGCTGCTCGACCGCGTCCAGCACCGCCGCGCGCAGCGGCTGCTCGGGATCGCCGAGGTAGTCCGCGCGTCGAAACCACGCCGGCGCCGGCCCGCGGGCCGACCACAGCCGGCTGCGGTCCAGCAGCTGCGGCAGCTCGTCGAGGTCCAGGTAGCTCATGAACAGCCGCACGCGCAGCTCGTGCTCGACCGGCTCGTGACGGCGGTGGCGCAGCCAGCCCTCGTAGAGGGCGCTCGCCGTCATGCCGGCACCAGCTGCCCGAGCCGCTCGGCTGCGCGCAGCGCCGCTGACCACCCCGTCCTCGTGGAAGCCGAAGCCCCAGTAGGCGCCGCAGTAGTGGGTGCGTCGCACGCCGCTCACCTCCGCCCAGCGCTGCTGGGCGGACAGGCCGGCCTTGGTGTAGACCGGGTGGGCGTACTCGATCGTGCGCAGCACCCGCTCCGGGTCGATCGCGCCGCCGCGGTTGAGCGTGACGCAGTACTCGTCGTCGGCGCGCAGCGACTGCAGGCGGTTCATGTGGTAGGTAACCGTGGTCCGCCCCGTCGGCTCCTCGGTCAGGTGGAAGTTCCAGCTCGCCCGGGCGCGGCGACGCCGGGGCAGCAGGCGCGAGTCGGTGTGCAGCACGGCCTCGTTGGGCTGGTAGGGGATCGCGCCCAGCAGCTCGTGCTCGGCCTCGCTGGGATCGGCCAGCATGCGCGAGCGCCTGGTCGGAGTGGACCGCGAGCACGACCTCGTCGAACGCCTCCGGTTCGCAGCCGCGCGCGGTCACCTCGACCCGGTCCTCGAAGCGCTCGACGCGGTCGACCGGGCACGAGAGCCGGACGCGGTCCGCGAACGGGGTGGTGAGCGCCTCGACGTAGCGCTTCGAGCCGCCGGCGATCGTGCGCCAGTTCGGCCGGCCGGTGTGACCGAACATGCCGTGGTTGTCGAAGAACTCGGCGAGCAGGCTGGCGGGAAACGACCACATCTGGCTCGGGTCGGCCGACCACACCGCGGATGCCTGGGGCACGATCAGGTGGTCGACGAACTCGCGCGAGTAGCCGCCCGCGTCGAGGAACTCGCCCAGCGACGGGCCGCTGCCGTTGAGCCCGACCAGCGCCGGCGCCTCGCGGTTGAAGCGCAGCAGGTCTCGCACCATGCGATGGAACGACGGGCGCACGAGGCTGCTGCGGCGGGCGAAGAGCCCGTTCGGCGACGCGCCGTTGTACTCGAAGCCGTTGCCGTCGCTGACCGAGAAGCTCATCGTCGAGGGCTGCGTCGAGACGCCCAGCTCGTCGAGCAGCGCGATGAAGCGCGGGTAGTTGCGGTCGTTGTAGACGATGAAGCCGGTGTCGACGTGGTGGGTCGCGTCGGCGCCGTCGACGCGAATCGTGTTGACGTGGCCGCCGAGATACGGGGCGGCCTCGAACAGCGTCAGCTCGTGCGCGGTGCTGCAGGCGATGCGCGCAGACGAGGCCCGAGACCCCCGCCCCGACGACGGCGACCTTCACGCGCGCTCGGCCGCCAGGGCCAAGGCCGCGAACGCCACCGCGGAGCCACCGGCGATCGCGACGGTTCCCGCACGGGCGCCGCCGGGCACGGCGTCGCCCGCGGCGAGGATCGCGCCGACGTCCATCAGGTCGGCGGCCACGCAGCCGAGCAGCCACGGCTTCAGGTCCCCACCGGCGAGGGCGGCGGCGACGATCCCGCCGCTGACGGCGATGTCGCGCATGCCGAGGCCGCGGATGGGCACCTGCGCCGCCTCGCGCCGGGCGTCCGGGCCGATCCAGCTCGATCCGATCTTGCCCGGGGCGGCGGCCAGACCGATGCCGAAGGCGATGCGCCCTGCAGCGAGTGCGAGAGCCAGCTTTGCGATTCCGATTCATGGGTTTCCTCCTCATACGCGGCGAGCGCGCGGTTTCGATCACTCGATTGCAACGCTGATACCACGCTTTTGGGTAGAGTCGTCGCGCCCGACGGCAACGTAGGAGGAACGGTGACGGACCCCGGCAGGCTCAAAGCGATCCCGCTGTTCCAAGCGGTCTCGGACGACGCGCTCGCTGAAGTCGCGACCTTCGCGCAGGAGGTCAGCGTCCCGGCCGGCAACGAGCTCGTGCGCGAGGGCGACTACTCGTACGAGCTGATGGCGATCGAGGAGGGCGCGGTCGAGGTCACGCGCGGCGGCGAGCACGTCGCCAACCTCGGTCCCGGCGACTTCTTCGGCGAGGTCGGCCTGCTCGAGAAGGACGTGCGCAACGCGACCGTCGTCGCGACCGCGCCGACGCGCCTGATCACGCTCACCGGCTGGGACCTGAAGCGCATGGAGCGCTCGGTGCCCGAGGCGGTCGAGCAGATCCGCTCGGTCATCGAGCAGCGGCGACCGGCCTAGTTCGATGGCCGAGCGCATCGTCCTGTTCGGGGCGACCGGCTACACCGGCCGGCTGACCGCCCACGCGATGATCGCCCGCGGGCTCAAGCCCGTGCTCGCCGCGCGCGACCGCGCGCGCGTCGAGGCGATGGCCGCGGAGCTCGGCGGGCTCGAGACGCACACCGCGGACGTGGCCGACCCGCCGTCGGTCGCGGCCCTGGTCGAAGCGGGCGACGTGCTCGTGACCACCGTCGGCCCGTTCCTGCGCTTCGGCGCTCCGGCCGCCGCGGCTGCCTCGGCGGCCGGCGCGCACTACGTCGACTCGACCGGCGAGGCGCCCTTCATCCGCGAGGTGTTCGAGCGCTACGGCATCGCCGCCGAGCGCTCCGGCAGCGGCATGCTGACCGCCTTCGGCTACGACTACGTGCCCGGCAACCTCGCCGGCGCGATCGCGCTCGAGCAGGCGGGCGAGGACGCCGTGCGGGTGGACGTCGGCTACTACTTCACCGGGCCCACGAGCCGCAACTCGGCCAGTGGCGGCACGCGCGCGTCGATGATGGGCCTGATGGACAAGCCCGGCTTCACGTTCCGCGGCGGGCGGGTCCAGGAGGAGCGTGCGGCCAAGCAGGTGCGGCCGTTCCCGGTGGGCGGCAAGCAGCGCGCGGCCTTCTCGATCGGCGCCTCCGAGCACTTCGGCCTGCCGCGCGTGGCGCCGCAGCTGCGCGACGTCAACGTCTACCTCGGCTGGTTCGGCCCGGCCTCGCGCCTGGTCCAGGGCGCGTCCGCGGGCGGGGCGCTGATGACGAAGCTGCCCGGTGTGAGCGGGCTGATGGCTTCGGCCGCCGAGCGCTTCGCCAAGGGCTCGACCGGCGGCCCGGACGACGAGGCGCGCGCTCGCTCGGGCTCGCACATCGTGGCCTTCGCCTACGACGGCGCTGGACGCCAGCTGTCCGAGGTGCACGTGAGCGGGATCGACGGCTACACCTTCACCGCGCGCATGATCGCCTGGGGCGCCGAGCGCATCGCCGCCGGCGGGCTGCGCGGGGTCGGAGCGCTCGGGCCGGTGGACGCCTTCGGCCTCGAGGAGCTGCGCCGCGGCGCAGCCGAGGCCGGCCTGGCCCAGGAGGGCTACCGGGCGCCGTCGTCCAACGGCTCCTCCGCGGCGACAGCCGCCACGGCCCAGGGCTGACGAGGGCGCCATCCGGCTCGTCGTTGCGGCCGGCTCGGGAGCTGCCCGGGCGAACGAGCTCGTCGGTGAGCGTCCCGGAGGTGCTTCGCCGTAGGGTCCGCTCCATGCGCCTCGCCCGCGAGCCTGCTGCGCGCCATCGCTTCTTCGTCCTGCTTGCCGTCGCCGCGTCGGCGCTCGTGGTGGGCTTGGCGATCGGCGCGGGCAGCGACGACGGGTCCAGCGAGGATGCAGCGCCGCCCGCCACGACGCCGCAGCAGCGTGCCGAACGCACGGTGCGCCAGCTGCCGCTGCGCGTCGCGCTCGGGCAGACGCTCGTCTCGAGCTTCGACGGCACCCGCGTTCCCGACTACATCGAGCGCCGCCTGCGCGCGCGCCAGATCGCCGGCGTGATCCTGTTCGGCCAGAACGCGACCACGCGGGCCGGCTTCCGCTCGATCGGCCGGGCGGTGCAGCGCGCGTCGGGGCGCGGTGCGCTGGTGGCGGTCGACCAGGAGGGCGGCGACATCCGCATCCTGCCGTTCGCGCCGCCGGCCGCCTCGCAGCCGCTGCAGGGTCCGCCGGCCGCCGTGCGGCGACAGGCTCGCGCCGCCGGCCGTGCCCTGCGCGGGGCCGGGATCAACGTCAACCTGGCGCCGGTCGCCGACGTGGCGGTCGGGCCGACGGCGGCGATGGCCGGTCGCACGTTCCCCGGCGACGCCGAGGCGGTCGGGGCCCGCGTGCGCGCGTCCGTGCGCGGGCTGCGCGACGCTGGCGTGGCCGCGACCGCCAAGCACTTCCCCGGCCTTGGCGGCGCGGTCACGAACACCGACGACGGCTCGGCCACGGTCGACTTGCTCGACGGCGAGCTCGAGCGCCGCGACCTGCCGCCGTTCCGTGCCGCGATCGCCGAGCGGGTGCCGTTGATCATGCTCTCGCACGCGCTCTATCCCGCCACCGACCGGCGCCGGATCGCCTCCCAGTCGCGCGCGATCACGACCGACCTGCTGCGCGACGAGCTCGGCTTCGAGGGCGTCGCCGTCACCGACAGCATCGAGGCCCAGGCCGTGCTCGACCGCTCCGGCGTCGCTACCGCCGCCGAGCGCTCGCTCGCCGCCGGCGCGGACCTGATCCTGATGACCGGCTCGGGCAGCTGGAACGAGGTCTACCCGCGCCTGCTCGCCCGCGCCCGCCGTGACCCCGCCTTCCGTGCCCGCGTGCGCGAGGCCGCCGCGCGCGTGCTGGCGCTCGAGCGCTCGCTCGGCTTGCGCGCACCCGCCGGCTGAGGCGCTGACGGCAGCGTCAGCACCGGCCGGCGGCTCTACGCAGTCCGCGACCTTCCCGGCCGGGCAGGCCTCACGGCAGCGGCAGCAGGAGCCGGCGGATGCGCGCGGTCTGCGACTGGTATGCCGTCAGCAGGACGCCGCGCAGGTCGTCGCGCGGTCGGGGGCGCAGGACGACGCGATAGCGGTGCCGGGCGTTCGGCTCGGGGTAGCGCTGCAGCCGCAGCGGCACGTTCGCGTTGCGCCTGCGCAGCTCGCCCGCGACCCCGAACCTCACGCCCCTGGGACGGGCCGGATAGCGCCAGCTGACGACCAGCGCGCCGTCGCCGCGCCGGACGACGCGTGCGTCGCGGAAGCGCGGCAGCGGCGGCCTCGGCCTGCGCTGCGCCGGCACCCACAGCCGCCGCAGCGCAAGTCGCCGGCCGTTGCGCGCGGCGACCCGCACGGCGACCCGGACCCGCCGGCTCCCGGCGGGGACCACCGGACGCTCGAAGGTCGCCCAGAGACGCAGCCGGACGCTGCCAGGGCCCGCGAGCGCCGTGGATCCCAGCGCCCGCAGCCGATGCTCCTTCCCCTCGACGCTGCCGCGCACGTCGCAGGCCGCCGAGCAGCGCACGCGCACCACCAGCGGATCGCGCCAGCGCAGGCGCTGGGTCCGCGGCGCGCCGACCGCGAAGGACGGCGGCGGACGGTCGGCGGCGCTGCGCGAGGCGGTCCACAGATGCAGGCGTCCGTCACCGCCCGGGAGCTCCCGCCGCAGCCAGAAGTCGGCGCTGACGTTGTCCGTGTACGCCACCGCGGGCTCGCCGTCCACGATCAGGGCGGCGACCGCGTCCACCGAGCGGCAGGCGCAGCTGATCGTCGCCTGGGAGCCGAGCGTCCCGTCGAGCGCACCGAAGGCCGCCTTCGCGACGATCGGCTCGTCCCCGAACGGCGTGCGGCGCTCGCGCGTCCAGCCGAGGGCGAAGCGCCCGTCCGGTCCGAGCGCCACCCGCGGCGCCAGGTCTCCGCTGTGGTCGAAGGGAGGTCCGCCGCCGCTGATGAGCAGCATCTGCACGACCGAGCCGATCTTCGGGCCGGGCCGGGGGTCGACGAGGCGTGCGCGAGCGAAGCCCGCACCCGGCGCTCGCGTCGAGACGGCCACGCGACCGTCGTCGGAAGCGAGGGGATCCGTCGTCGTCCGCCAGGCCAGCACGGCGCCGCCGTCGTCGCGGAGGGCGAGCGCCGGCATGGCCGACCCGGCCCGGAGCACGCGAGGCAGGGCCATGCTCGCGCGCACGTCGCGGGGTGGGCGAGGTACGCGCACGGGCGCGAAGGGGCCGTCCGCGGTCGTGCGCTCGCGCAGCCTGACGCGACTGTCGCCGTCGAAGCTCAGCAGCGCGCGCCCGGAGGGGGCGACCGCGAGCGCGAGCGTCTCGGGAGCGTCGACGTCGCGCGCGATCGTCTGCGCCCTCGACAGCGGCTCGCCGGGCTCGGCGTGCGCCACGTCCACGGCGGTGTAGCCGTCGCGCTGCTGGCGCGTCCACGTCACCGTCGCCGTCCCGTTCGCGTCCATCCCCACGGCCACCAGCGGCTCGTCCCAGCCGCGCCGCCATCGCACCAGCCGTTCCAGCGGGCCGAGCGTGCCGGCGGCGGTCACGCGCCGCACGACGACGCGTCGCACGCGCCCGCCCCGGCTCTGCGGCCAGGCGACCACGGCGTCTCCCCGCGCGGAGGCGGCGACCGCCATGCCGGCATCGGCCTCGGACCGTCCGAGCTCGAACCGCCGAGTGGCGCCGGAGCGGCTGACGGCCGCCTCGACGCGGGTCGCGGGACCACGCCCGACGTACGACTCGCTGGCCGCGACGGTGACGTCGCCGGCGCCGGCGACCGCCGGACAGGCATCCGCACCGGGCAGGTAGGGCCGGCCGACCGGCGTCAGTCCCGCCGGTCCGGACGCGAGCAGGTCGAAGGCCCAGCGCTCGCGCGAGGTGGGCTGGAGCAGTTGCAGACGACCGTCGCCGGCGGCGCTCAGGCAGGTCGCCGGTCGGCCGTCGGGAACGTCGTGCACCGCCAGCTCGCCCCAGCCGAAGGCGGCCGGCGTGGCGGCGCCGAGCGCCCAGAGCGTCACGGCGACCACGAGCGGAGCGCGTCCTCGCATCGGCTCACCCTAAGCCGGTCGGCAGGGGGTGTGCGCCGGTCTGCGCAGTCGGCGTTCGCCGAGCGTCGCGGAGGTCCTCAGCCGCGCAGTTGCTCGGCGTCGAGCTCGCGGCCGTCGGCGCCGCCCAGCAGCCGGTTGACCACGTACAGCGCCAGCCCGGCGCCGACGAGGATCAGCGCGCGCAGGGCGATCGCCGGGTCGTCCCTGACGGTGTCGACGATCAGCGCGACCGAGACCAGCGCGCCCAGCACCGGGGCGATGCTCGGCGCGTGGAAGTGCTCGTGGTCGACCGGGTCGCGGCGCAGCACGAGCACGGAGACGTTGACGATCGTGAAGACGGTGAGCAGCAACAGGACGGTGGTGTCGGCGAGCGAGCTGATGTCGCCGGTGGCAATCAGGACGATCGCGATGGCGCTCGTGAAGGCGATCGCGGCCCAGGGCGTGCGCCGGCCGGGGAGCACGCTGGCGAACCCGCGCGCGACGATGCCCTGGTCGGCCATGCCGTAGACGATCCGCGAGGCCATGATCATGTTGATCAGCGCGCTGTTGGCGACGGCCATCAGGGCGATGAAGGCGAACACGTCCGTGCTGATGCCGAGCGGCCCGCGCTCGACGACCTCGAGCAGCGGTGCGTCGGAGCCGCTCAGCGCCGAGGTGGGCACGACGCCCGAGGCGGTCAGCGTCACGAGCAGGTAGAGCACCCCGGCGATCGCGATCCCGCCGAACAGCGCGGGCGGGTAGGAGCGGCTGGGCCGCTTGGTCTCCTCGGCCACGTTGACCGAGTCCTCGAAGCCGATCATCGAGTAGAAGGCGAGCGCGGTCCCGCCGACGATCACGAAGAAGACGCTCTCGCCCTCCTTGAAGTCGAGGTTGCGCGAGAAGTCGGCCGAGCCGTCGCCGAGCGCCGCGACGCCGATCGCGACGATCAGCAGCAGGCCGGTCACCTCGATGCAGGTGAGCACCACGTTGATCTTCACCGACTCGGCGATCCCACGCAGGTTGATCGCCGCGACCAGCAGGATGAAGACGATCGCCACGCCGACCAGCGGCAGGTCGACGAACGTCTTCAGGTAGTCGCCGGCGAACGCGCGCGCGAGCGTCGCCGCCGAGGCGATCCCGGAGCTCATCACCGCGAACGCGACCACGAAGGTGAAGACCGGCTTGCCGAAGGCACGGTGGGTGTAGTGGGCGGAGCCCGCGGCGCGCGGGTACTTGCTGACGAGCTCGGCGTACGCGAACGCGGTCAGCACCGCAAGCACGAAGGCGGCCATGAACGGGGCCCAGATCGCCCCGCCGACCTCCGCTCCGACCTCGCCGACGAGCGCGTAGATGCCGGCGCCGAGGATGTCCCCGACGACGAACAGCGTCAGCAGCCCCGGCCCGATCGCCCGCTGGAGCTTGGTCCGCTCCTCTCCCTCCGCGCTTGCAGGCGTCTCGGAGGGGATGGCGGCGGCTTCCATTGACGCCGCTTTGCCCTCGACCGGGCGGGCCGAAACGCGCGCTAGCGCGCTCGTCGCACGGGCACGACCTCGGTCCGGCTCTGAAACGGTCGAATGGTGAAGGCGCCGACGACCACGAACCGGACGCGATTGCCTGGTCGTGTCGGCAGGACCACGCGGAAGCGCCGCCGGCCCTGTGCGGCGATCGTCTTCAGCGGGCGAAAGTCCTCCACCCTGCCGGCGCGCCGACGCACGCCGACCGCGAAGTACAGTTCACGCCGCACGTCCGGGAACCGCCAGCGCACGGCTATCCCGCCGGCCACCCGCCGCGCCCTCACGCCGAGCAGCGGTCCGAGCGGGCGAGGCGGCTTGCGGGCGAGGCGCACCCAGGCGGAGCGCGTCGTAGAGCGGACGCCGTCAGCGGCGTAGGCGCGCACCACCACGCGCAGCCGGCCTGGGCGCTGCGGGGCCAGCGCCGTCACGGCGGCGGGCGAGATCGTCAGCTTCGCGCTGCCGGCATGGCGCAGCGTCAGCCCGCCCAGCCCCCGCGGGCCAGCTCCTTCGCGAGCCTTGCGTGCGTTGCGGCGGGCGACCAGGGCGCGCACCTGACACGGACGGTCGCACCGCACGCGCAGCGAGAGCGGCTGCGTCGGGCGCAACGTCTGCGGCATGACGCGAACGCCGAGGTCCGGTGCCGGCTGCGGGGCGGGCGGCGCCGTGTCCGCGAGCGCGAGCGTCACGCGTCCGCCACCGCCGGGGGCGATGCCCTCGGGAAGATTGTCGCTGAAGGCGGTCGCGGGGCCGCGCGGTGTGCTCAGCGCGACGATGCCATTGACGTCACGACAGGCGCAGCCAAGCGTCGCGGGCCGATCCGGGGTGCCGCCGACGCTGCCCGTGAGCGCTCGTGCCGCCCGCGGCCGATCGTCGAAGGGCAAGTCGCGCCCGGTGGCCCAGCTGACGACGTAGCGGCCGTCGCGCGTGAGCGCGACGCTCACGTCGCCGTTGCGCTCGTCCAGCGGTGGGGAAGGCTCGGTGTTGCCGAAGCCGAAGCTGCCGAAGCCGAGCGCTGAGGCGCCGCCTCCTTCCTCCTCGACGGGCAAGCGCAACTCGAACGCCCCGCCGGCGGATCGGCTCGCGACTCCCAAGCCTGCGCTGCCGCCGTAGCCGGGGCGCCAGGCCAGCACGGCCGCGCCGTCGTCGGTCACCGCGACGCCGTACGCCTCGCCGTTCGGGAACGGCGTCTGCTGGCCGCGAAAGCGTGCGGTGATGCGCTCGAAGCGGCTCTCGCCGGGTGCGCGCTCGAGCATGACGCCTCGGTTCTCGTGCTGGAACAGCAGGAGGGCGCGGCCGTTGCCGGCCACGTCCAGCGCCATCGGGATCTCGACGTGCCAGTCGTCGGCATCGATCACCGGGACCGAGACCGCGAACGCCCCACCGGCCGGTGCGTAGGCGGTCTCCAGGCGCGAGTGGACACCCCTCCCGCGCTTGGGATGGGTCCACGCGACGGTCGCGTTGCCCGCGTCGTCCAGAGCAGCGAGCACACGGCCCGGGCGATAGAGACCGATCGCGCGCCAGGGCGTGGCGGCGATCGGCGGTTCGAACGAGCCGCCGGCCGTCCTGCGGCTGACCAGCACGCGCCCGCGAGCCGCATTGATCGACGTGCCGTTCTGCGTCTGGACCCAGGCCACCAACGCCGCCTCCCCGCGGGACGACACGGCGGCGGCGACCTCCAGGGCCGAGCTCTCCACGCGGCCGAGCGTCGCGGGAGGCGAGAAGCGCCCTTGCTCCGCCAGCGCCACGCGAACTCGCCCGCCCCTGCCTGCCCTGCTCGCGCGAACGGCGCCGGCGACGACGGCGGTCTCCCCGGCGGCGGCGAACGCGGGACACTCGTCGAGGACGCCGAGTCGCACCCGCGCCGAGGCGGAGATCCCGTTCGCGTCCGGGACGAGCACGTCGTACGGCGACATCCGCCGTTCGAGCGGTCCCAGCAGACCCAGCGCGCGGCCGTCGTCGGCGCTGCGCAAACAGGTCGCCACGGCAGCGCGGGGGCTGTCGCGCACCACGTCCTCGGCCCATCCGTGCGCGGGGCCGGCGGTGGCGCAGAGCGTCAGGATGGCGGTGGCGAGCGCGACCGGGCCAGGAAGGCGCATCGCGCCACCCTATGGGCGGGTCGGGCGTCCTTGCGACGCTTCGGCTACTGCGCCTCGGCGGCGGCCGCTTCCATCAGCTCGCGATGGACCGAGCGGGTGCCGCCGGTGCGGCGGTGCCAGACGTCGTCGGGGCCGAGCTCCCAGCCGAAGGTGTCGTCGGCCAGGCAGCGCTCGATCTCGTCCATCAGCTGCGCGCGCAGGGCGGGATCGTCGACGGGGGCGAGCAGCTCGACGCGCGTGTCGAGGTTGCGCGGCATCAGGTCGCCGGAGCCGATCCAGTAGTGCTGCTCGTCGCCGCGGTGGAAGCCGTAGATGCGCGAGTGCTCCAGGAAGCGGCCGACGACGCTGACGACGCTGATGTTCTCCGACACCCCCGGCACGCCGGCGCGCAGGCGGCAGATGCCGCGGATGTTGAGGTCGACCTTGACCCCGGCCTGCGAGGCCTCGTAGAGCGCCCTGACGCAGCGCGCGTCGACCAGCGAGTTCATCTTCATCACGATGCGCGTGTCCTGCCCGGAGCGCTGCGCCTCGATCGTGCGGGCGATCTCGTCCATCACCCACTGGCGCATGTGGTCCGGCGCGATGATCGCCTTGCGGTAGCTCGGCTGGCGGGCGGCGCCGGTGAGCGCGTTGAACAGCTCGGCGACGTCCGCGGCGAGCTCGCGATCGGTCGTGAAGAGGCCGAAGTCCTCGTACAGGCGCGCGGTCTTGGCGTGGTAGTTGCCGGTCCCGATGTGGACGTAGTGGCGCGCTCCGTCGCCCTCTCTGCGCACCACGATCAGCGCCTTGGCGTGCGTCTTGAGGCCCGGCAGGCCGTGCACGACGTGCGCGCCCGCCTCCTCCAGCGCCCGTGCCCACTCGATGTTCTGACGCTCGTCGAAGCGCGCCTTCAGCTCCACCAGGCAGACCGCCTGCTTGCCGCGCTCGGCGGCTTGGATCAGCGACGGCACGAGCGCCGAGTCGTCGGAGGTGCGGTACACGGTCATCTTGATCGCGAGCACGTCCGGGTCGGCGACCGCCTGCTGGACGAAGCGCTCGACCGTGCCGGCGAACGAGTGGTAGGGGTGGTGCACGAGCACGTCGCCGGCGCGCATGGCGGCGAAGATGTCGGCGCGGCCGTCCGCTGTGCGGCCCGCACCGGTGCGCGCTTCGTCGCCGAGCGGCGCGTCCGCGGGCGTGTCGCCGGGCGGGGGCGCGAACGCGCGCGGGACCGTCGGCGTCCAGGGCTCGTCGCGCAGCTCGCGGTGACCCTCGACGCCGTGGATCGCCCAGAGGTCGTCGGCCGCCAGCAGCCCGCCGCTGTCGATCACCTGGGCCTCCTCGATCGCCAGCTGCTCGATCAGGTAGGCGCGCATGTCCGGGTCCATCGACGACGAGACCTCGAGTCGCACCACCTCGCCGAAGCGACGCCGGCGCAGCTCGTCCTCGACCGCGCGCAGCAGGTCGTCGGCTTCGTCGGAGACGGTGAAGTCCGCGTCGCGGGTGACGCGGAAGTAGTCGTGGCGGAGGATCTCCATGCCCGGGAACAGCTCGCCGAGGTGGCGGGCGATGATCTCCTCGAGCGCGACGAAGGTGTCCTTGCCGATCCGTACGAAGCGCGGCATCACCTCGCGCGGGACCTTCACGCGCGCGAACGTCTCCTGCGCCGAGACCGGGTCGCGCAGCCAGACCGCGATCGAGAGCGACAGGTTCGAGATGTACGGGAAGGGTCGACCCGGTCCGACTGCCAGCGGGGTCAGCACCGGGAAGATCTGGTCGGCGAACAGCCGGTCGACGCCCTCGAGCTCGTCGGGCGAGCAGTCGGTCGCAGTCGATGACGCGGATGCCCTCGTCGGCGAGCGCCGGGCGCACCTGCCGATCCCACTGGCGGCTGTGCCGGCGCGTCAGCTCGCGCACGTTCTCGCTGATCAGGTCGATCGTCTCGGCGGGCGAGAGGCCGTCGTGGCCGCGCGCGTCGATGCCGGCGTCGACCTGGTCGTGCAGGCCGGCGACGCGCACCATGAAGAACTCGTCGAGGTTGGAGGCGTAGATCGCGAGGAACTTGACCCGCTCCAGCAATGGGATGCGTTCGTCCTCGGCCAGCTCGAGCACGCGCTCGTTGAACTGCAGCCAGGACAGCTCGCGGTTGAGGTAGAGATCGGTCGAGTCGAGGTCGACCTGCTCCGGCGCCGCCTCGCGCTCGGGCGCGGGATCGTGGGCCTGGGTGTCCACCGGCTGCTCCATGCCTCTATCTTCCTCGCTCGTGATCTGGTTGCTGCGTCATGCCGATGCCGCCGACGGCTCGCCCGACGCCGAGCGGCCGCTGACCGACAAGGGCCGTGCCCAGGCGCGCGCGGCCGGCGCGGCGCTGAAGGCGCTCGGCGTCGAGCTCGACGCCTGCCTCACGAGCCCGAAGGTCCGCGCTCGGGAGACCGCCGAGCTGGCCTGCGCGGAGCTCGGCGCGCGAGCCGCAGGTCGAGGCGCGCCTGGCCGGCGGACCCTTCGACGCCTTCGAGCTGGCCGCCGGCCTCGGCGACGACGTGCTGCTCGTCGGCCACGACCCGGACTTCTCGATGGCGGTGCACACGCTCACCGGCGCTCAGGTGCGGATGAAGAAGGGCGGCCTGGCCGGGAATCCACAAGGGCGAGCTCGTCGTGCTGCTGCGGCCCCGCGAGCTGTCCGCGATCGCCGGCCACGCCTAGGCGAGCTTTCGCCCCTCCACCAGCTCCAGCAGCACGCCCTCGCGCAGGCCGCCGCGCGCGATCCGCAGCGGCAGCTCGAGCAGGTCCGAGATCGCCTCCAGCACGAGGATGCCGGCCGGCAGCAGCCGTACGCGCTCGGGATCGAGCTCGAAGCGCTGCGCGATCTCGCCGATCGGGGTGGTCGAGAGCACGCGGATGCCGCGCTCGAGCGTCTCGTGCTCGAGCTCGGCGCCGACCATGCCGGCGCAGCGACGTCGCGGTGCCGCCGACCGCCACCGCGCTCTCGACCGGCGGCGGCTCGAGCCCTTCGAACACGCCCTCGACGTGGCGGCGCACCTTCTCCAGCTCCTCGACCGAGGGCGGGTCCGAGCGCAGGTAGCTGTCGGCGAGGAAGCCGGAGCCGATCCGGAACGACTCGCACCAGGTCATGCTGCCGTCGGCCTCGCCGATCGCGATCTCGCTCGAGCCGCCGCCGACGTCGATGACGGCGATCGTCTCGTGCGACGGCGTCGTCAGCGTGCGGGTGGCGCCGACGAACGACAGCCGCGCCTCCTCGTCGCCGCTGAGAGCACGCTCAGCTCCATGCCGCCCGCGTCGAGCACCGCGGCGCTGAGGTCGTCGCGGTTGGGCGCGTTGCGGATCGCGGCCGTCGCGACCGCCACCACGTGCTCGGCGCCGACCTCGCGCGCGATCCGCGCCTGCGTCGCGACCACCTCGGCGGTCTCGGCGATCTTCGGCTCGCGGGATCGAGCCGCCGTTGGTCAGGCTCTTGCCGATGCGCGTGAAGGCGCGCTGGCTGACGAGCTCGCGCAGGTGGCCGTTGCCCGCGTCGGCGACGAGCAGGCGGGTGGTGTTGCTGCCGATGTCGATGCAGGCGAGGACGGTCACTCCAGGAGCTTCATGCTGTCACGGCGGCCGTGCGGCCGGGGGTCAGCCCGGCAGACCGGGCGACAGCTCCGGGTGCGAGGCGTCCTCGAACTCCCGGAACAGCCCGGTCACGATGAAGGCCGTCTGCTCGCCGATGTCGACCGCGTTGTCGCCGATGCGCTCGATGCAGCGTGCGACGAGCATCATGTGCATCGCCCACTCGCGCCGGTCGGCGTCGTCGCCGATCTCGAGCGCGATCGTGAAGCAGTCGCGGTTGAGCTGGTCGATCTCGTCGTCCTGGCGCACGAGATCCTGGGCCAGCGCCACGTCGCGGCGGGCGAAGGCCTGCTTGCACTGGCGCACGAGCTGACCGGCCTGCGTGCCCATGCGCGCGATGTTGTCGAGCAGTCTGCGCGTCGGCGGGCGGCTCGTGGCCGGCGAGCGGGACGAGCTTGGCGATGTTCACGCACTGGTCGCCCATGCGCTCGACGTGCTTGATCAGGTGCAGGATCGCCGCCACCACGCGCAGGTCGCCGGCCACCGGGGCCTGGCGCGCGAGCAGCGACAGCACGCCCTGGTGCACCTCGAGGTAGCGGCCGTCGATGCGGTCGTCGTCGGCGATCACCATCGAGGCCAGCTCGACGTCCTGGTGCTGCGACGGTCTCCAGCGCGCGGTCGAGCGCCGCGCTGACCATGTCGAGGCCGCCGAGCGCCTGCTGCTCGAGCGCGGTCAGCTCCTCCTGGAAGTGGATTCGAGTCTGATCGGGCATCGATCAGCCCACCTTGCCCGTGACGTAGGCCTCCGTGCGCTTGTCGCTTGGGTTGGTGAAGATCTTCTCGGTGTCGTCGAACTCGACGACGCGGCCGGTGCGGTGCTTGCCGCCCTCCTCCATCTCGACGGTGAAGAAGGCCGTCTTCTGCGAGACGCGCGCCGCCTGCTGCATGTTGTGGGTGACGATCACGATCGAGTACTCGCGCTTGAGCTCCATCATCAGGTCCTCGATCTTGCCGGTGGAGATCGGGTCGAGCGCCGAGCAGGGCTCGTCCATCAGGATCACGTCCGGCTCGACCGCCAGGCAGCGGGCGATGCAGAGCCGCTGCTGCTGGCCGCCGGACATCCCGAACGCGTTCGTCTTCAGGCGGTCCTTGACCTCGTCCCAGAGCGCAGCGTGGCGCAGCGCCTTCTCGACGGTCTCGTCCATGTTCTTCTTGCGGCCGAGCACGCGCGGGCCGAAGGCGATGTTGTCGTAGATCGACTTCGGGAACGGGTTCGGCTTCTGGAAGACCATGCCGATGCGCTTGCGCACCTCGACGGCGTCGACGTCCTGGCCGTAGAGGTCCTGACCGTGGTAGAGCACCTTGCCGTCCACGCGCGTGCCGGGGATCAGGTCGTTCATGCGGTTGAGGCAGCGGATCAGCGTCGACTTGCCGCAGCCGGACGGCCCGATCAGCGCGGTGATCTCGTTCTTCCCGACGTCGAAGGAGATGTCGCGCACGGCCGGCTTGGGGCCGTAGCTGACCTGCGACATCCTGGAGTTGGAAGATCGCCTCGCGTGGCTCGGCCGCCGGCGTGGGGACGCCTTCGACGGCGGGCGCGCCGGTCGGGGCCGATCCGGAGATGTCGAGGGGGCGGCGCAGGCCCTCCTCCCGCTGTTGATCCTGGGGCTCGGTCATGGGCTCAGCCACTCTCGCTCACCTACCACTTCTGCTCGTAACGATTTCGTAGCCAGATCGCGACGGCTTGCATCGCTCCCAGCATGATCAGGAGGACGAGGATCCCCGCCGCGGCGAGCGGCTGGTAGTCGTTCTCGGGGTTCGAGGGCCGCGAGATCCAGTCGAAGATCTGAATCGGGAGCGCGGTGAAGGACGAGTCGAGGCCCTCGGGGTTGAAGGCGATGTAGGTCGCCGCGCCGACCACGATCAGGGGGGCCGTCTCGCCGATCGCGCGGGCCAGCGCGAGGATCACGCCGGTCGTGATGCCGGGCACGGCGGCCGGCAGCACCTGGCGCCAGATCGTCTGCCACTGGGTGGCGCCGAGCGCCATCGAGCCCTCGCGGATCGACGGCGGGACCGCCCGGATCGCCTCGCGCGCGGCGATGATCACGACCGGCAGCACGAGCAGGCCGAGCGTCAGGCCGCCGGCGAGCACGACGTTGCCGAGGTTCAGCGGGCCGCGTACGAGGAAGGCCAGCCCGAGGATGCCGTAGACCACCGAGGGCACCGAGGCGAGGTTCTGGATGTTGACCTCGATCGCCCGGTTGTACCAGCGGGCGTTGTCGGCGTACTCCTCGAGGTAGATCGCCGTCGCCACGCCCACCGGCACGATGAAGACGATGCACACGACCATCAGCCAGAGGGTGCCGGTGATCGCCGCCTCGGCGCCTGCCTTGTCGGCCTGCGACGAGGAGAAGCTCGTGATGAAGTCCCAGCTGAGCGTGCCGGCGCCGTCGGAGATGACGTCACCCAGCAGCACGCCGAGCATCAAAAACGAGAGTCCGATGCAGAAGAGGAGGACCAGGCGGAAGGCGAGGTCCTTCGCCTTCAGCGACGCGGCCGCGCGGAACATCACTCGTACACCTGCCTGTACTTCCGCACGAAGCGGATCGAGATCAGATTCATGATCAGCGTCAGCAGGAAGAGGGTCATGCCGACGGCGAAGATCGTCTTGTACTCGGTGCTGCCGGTCGGGATGTCGCCCTTCGCGGTGCTGCCGATGAACGAGGCCAGCGTGTAGTGCGGGTCAGACGGGTTGAGCGTGTTGCTGGCGATCTGGCCCGCTGCGATCAGCACGATCATCGTCTCGCCGATGGCGCGCGAGATGCCGAGCACGATGGCGGCGACGATGCCCGACAGCGCCGCGGGGAACACCACGCGCAGGGACACCTGCAGCTTCGAGGCGCCGAGCCCGTAGGCGCCCTCGCGCAGCGACTGCGGCACGGCCGACATCGCGTCCTCGGAGACCGAGGCGACGGTCGGCACGATCATGAAGCCCATCACGATGCCGGCCGCGAGCGCGTTGAAGATGCTCACGTCGAGGTTGAAGAAGTCCTGCAGCACGGTGGGCGTGAAGAAGACCAGTGCGAAGTAGCCGAAGACGATCGTCGGCACGCCCGCCAGCAGCTCCAGCACCGGCTTGATGCTCTTGCGCACGCGCGGGCGGGCGTACTCGCTGAGGTAGATCGCGGCTCCGAGTCCCAGCGGCGCGGCGACGACCATCGCGATCGCGCTCGTCAGCAGCGTGCCGACGATCAGCGGGCGCACGCCGAAGCTCGGCGGCTCGAACAGCGGCGTCCACTTGTCGCCGGAGAGGAACTCCCAGACGCCGACCTCGCGGAAGAACTCGATCGTCTCGCGCAGCAGCGAGAGCACGATCCCGACGGTCGTGAGGATCGAGAGCAGCGTCGCCAGGATGAGGACGCCCTTGATGACGTCCTCGCCCCAGCGACGGCGCGCCGTCCCCAACTGGGGGACGGCACGCGTCGTGGTTGCGGAGCCCGCTTCCATCAGGCTCCCGCGTTCTGCTCCGCGGTCTGCAGGGCCTGCTTGCCCTTGTCGGCCTGCTCCTGCGTCATCGGCACGATCGCCGAGGCGCTGGAAATGGCCTCGTAGTTCTCGAGCACGTAGTCCATGAACGCCTTCACTTCGGGCCGCTTGAGGGCCTTCTCGCTCGGGTACATGAACAGCGGGCGCGAGAGCGGCTTGTACTCGCCGCTCTGGATGTTCTCCGAGCTCGGCTTGACGCAGCCGTCGCCGTCGTCGACGCCGACGAGGTTCAGCTTGTCCTGGTTCTGCTCGTAGTAGGAGAAGCCGAAGTAGCCGAGGCCGCCCGGCGAGCCCTCGATGCCCTGGACGAGCACGTTGTCGTCCTCGGAGGGCTGGTAGTCGTCACGCGAGACGCCTTCCTCACCGTTGATCTCGTCGGTGAAGAAGTCGAACGTGCCGGAGTCCGTGCCCGGTCCGAACAGCTCGAGCTCGGTGTCGGGCAGCTTGCCGTCGACCTGCTGCAGCGAGCTGACCTTGGAGCCCTTGTTCCAGATCTGCTTGAGCTGATCGACCGTCAGACAGTCGACCTTCAGCTCGGTGTTGGTGATCACCGCGATGCCGTCGTTGGCGACCTGCACCTCGTCGTAGACGACCCCGTTCTTCTTGCAGATCGGGACTTCCTCGTCGGCCTTGATCGGACGCGACGCGTCCGAGATGTCGGTCTCCCCGGCGCAGAACTTCTCGAAGCCTCCGCCGGTGCCGGAGGTGCCGACGGTGATCTTCACGTCCGGGTTCTGGCCCTGGAACTCCTCGGCGGCCGCCTGTGCGAAGGGCGCCACCGTGCTCGAGCCGTCGATCTTGATGCTGCCGGACAGATCGCCGCCACCACCGCCACTACCGCCGCTGCCACCGTCGCCGGAGTCGTCGTTGCCGCAGGCGGCCACGCCGAGAGCCAGGACGCCGCATGCGGCGAACGCGAGAAGCTTCCTCATTCGCGTCGTCTCCTTGGGTTGATTCATGGTCGCGGCGAGCCTCACAGCGGGGTGAGGGCAGTCTGTTATCGAGTCGTCGCCGTGTTGTGAAAAGGATGTGAATGACCCGGTCATCGCTCGAGCGCGAAGCGGTAGCCGAAGCCGAAGTGGGTGTGGATCAGACGCTGGCCGGGCAGTGCCTGCTCGAGCTTGTGGCGCAGCTTGCCGACGTAGACGTCGACCGAGCGATCGGACTTGCGGTAGGCCTCGCCCCAGACCACCGAGTAGAGCTCCTCGCGGCCGACGATGCGGTCCTGGCGCTCCACCAGCGCGGTCAGCAGCTCGAGTTCGCGCACGGTCAGCGCCAGCGGCTTGCCGGCGGCGAGCGCCAGGAACTCGTCGGGGCGGACTTCGACGTCGCCGGCCGTGAGCACGCGGGCGTTGGTCGCTGCCTCCATCGGCGCCGACGTTGCCAGCTATGTGCGGAATGTCCGTTACCTCCGCGTTGCCTCCTTGTGAAAAAGATGTAAAAGCAACGTGAGTCCGGCTTTCGCTGGCGTACACTCGGCGCCGATGGCCGAGCTGCGCATGGCGATCCTTGACTCCGACTCGGGGTTCGTGCGGGTGTTGGTCAAGCGCGCCGACGACCTGGGCTGGCAGTACCGCTGCCTCGAAGCTCCGCCACGCATGGAGGAGTTCGTCGCCATGCGCGTCAATGCGCTGGTCGTGGACCTGGCGCTGCTGGGGCCCAACGCGTGGGAGTTCCTGGAGCGGGTCGCGAGCGGTCTGCCGGGCCTCGGGGTGGTGGTCTGCACCGGCCGCTCGAGCGTGGCCCAGCGCGTGCGCGGCCTGCGGCTCGGGGCCGACGACTGGATCACCAAGCCCTGCCATCCCGAGGAGGTGCTCGCGCGCGTCGAGGCCGTGGTGCGCCGGCGCAAGCGAGCGTCGGAGCGCACAGAGAGCGGTCCGCTGGTCGCCGGTGAGCTTGAGATCCGGGCCGACCAGTTCCAGGCCTTCGCCGGCGGGCGCAGCGTCGACCTCACGCGCCGCGAGTTCGAGGTGCTGCAGCTGTTGGCGCAGGCGGAGGGCAAGGTGCTCCAGCGCGAGGAGATCTACCAGGCGGTCTGGGGCTACGCCATGGCCCACGGCGACCGCTCGGTCGACGTCTTCATCCGCAAGGTGCGCCACAAGCTCGAGCAGTCCTCGCCGGCCTGGAGCTACATCCACACCCACTTCGGCGTCGGCTATCGCTTCGACCCCGAGCGCCGCGGCGGTCCCGAGGACGACCAGCCGCTGGCCGCGCCGCCCGACGACGACCGGCCGCTGCTGTTGGCCGACGAGCCTGGTCCGGAGCGGTCCGACGCCCCGGATCTCGGTGGCATCGAGTCGCACGACCTGACCGTCGGCTCCCTGGACGAGCCGCCCGAGCCCTTCGATCGAGATTCGGACGGAGAGCTCGCAGTGCCGGCTGGCGCCGGCTAGCCGAGCGTCCGGCGCTTGCGGCTAGGCGGCGACGGCCGCACGGCCGCTGATTCCGCGCGCGAGGAGCTGGCGCGGCGTGCCGCCGATCAGCCGCTCGATCCTGCCCGGCGGCACGTCCAGGGCGCCGAGTGCGGCGCGGGCGAAGGTCAGTGCCGGCGGACGGGTGGGGCCGTGCGCGTCCGAGGCGATCGCCGAGACCAGGTCGCCGGCGAGCAGCCGGCGCGCGGACGCCTGGACGTCGTCGCCGTGCGCGCCGATCAGCGACATCGCGTTGAGCTGGGCGAGCGAGCCGGCGGCGAGCTCCCGGCGCAGGCCGGCGCTCGCGTCGAGCAGGGCGTCGGCGCTGCGCTCGGGGTGCGCGATCAGGACGCCGAAGCCGCGGGCGCGCAGCTCGCCGGTGGCGGCGTGGAAGTCGTCGCGCATGCCCTCGAACGGCGCCTCGACCAGCAGCCAGCGTGCCCCGGGCGGACCATGGGCGATCGTCTGCAGCTCATGCTGGCCGAGCGTGCCGACCAGCTCGTACGCGAGTTCTCCGCCGCAGTGGAGCTCGAGTGGGATCGCCTCGGCGAGGAGGTGGGCGCGCAGCTCCGCCACCAGGCCGGGCAGCACCAGCGGCTCCAACACCCCGCCCGCGCGCACGTGCGGCGTCGTGACGACGATCGTGCTGCCGTCCGCCACGGCGGCGCGCGCCAGCTCGAGGCTGTCCTCGATCGTCGCGGGTCCGTCGTCGACGCCCGGCAGCAGGTGGAAGTGCAGCTCCGCCGAGGGTTCGGATGCGGATGCGTCGCGCATGCCCCGAGCGTCGCAGGTGCCGTGTTACGGCTGGTGACGCGAACGTGACGAGCGTGTTGCGAGCGCGTGAAATTTCGCTGACATACTCTGCTTCATGCGGCCCGCCGGGCGCACACTCCTGCTCACGGGTCTGATCGCGCTTGCGGTGCTCGTCTTGCACGAGCTGCGCTACCTGATCGGCTACGGCGGCGAGGCCGGCCAGGCGCTCGCCGACCAGGGCCACGGCTATCTGCCGATCGCCAGCGGCGCCGTGCTGCTGCTGCTCGCGCTCGGGGTCGGTCAGCTGCTGCTCGCCTTCCGGCGCGCGCTGCGCTCGGCGACAGCCAGCCCGGCACCGCCGTTCGGCTTGCTCTGGCTGGCGGCGATCTCCGCGCTGCTGGCGATCTACTGCAGCCAGGAGCTGCTCGAGGGTCTGCCCGCCGGCGGGCACCCGGCGGGCTTCGGTGCGCTGGCAGCCAACCACGGCTGGTCGGCGCTGCCGCTGGCGATCGGGCTCGGCGCGCTCGTCGCGCTCGCCCTGCGCGGGGCGGTCGCCGCCGAGCGGCGCGTCGCCGCCCGCGCCCGCGCTGCGCGCCCTTGGCCTGCCAGGGCACCCCGGGTCCGCCGCCCGCGTCTCGACCCGGTCGCGCCGGCCGCACCGGTGCTGGCGCGCAAGCTCGCCGGCCGCGCGCCGCCGCCCGTCCTCCCCTGACGAGCTGACTCGCCCGGTGCCGATGCGCCGGCGCACCAACCAGAGGAGGACCCATGTCCAGGAACCAGCGGCTTGCGCTGGTGGCCGCCGCGCTCGCGGTGGCCGTGATCGCCTTCGTGATCGCCTCGCCCGGCGGTGACGACGACGGCAACAGCGACAGCACCAGTGCGGTCGAGACCGCGCCGGCCAAGAACGACGAGCAGCCGAGCGGCGGCACGACCACGCCGACCGCGACCACGCCGGCCGAGCCGGCGCCGACGGTCGCGCGCATCCGCATCGTCGGCAACGAGGTGCAGGGCGGCGTGCAGTCGATCCGCGTCAGCAAGGGCGATCGCGTGCGCATCGTCGTCTCCGCCGACGCGGCCGACACGCTGCACCTGCACGGCTACGACATCGAGCAGGAGGCCGAGCCCGGCAAGCCGGCGGTCTTCGCGTTCACGGCGAACCTCGAGGGCGTCTACGAGCTGGAGAGCCACACCGCCGAGGACGCCGGGCTCGAGCCGGTGGTCGCGCGGCTGGCCGTGGAGCCGTCGTGATCCTGTTCGCGCACGGCCTGGTCACGCGGGCCGACCTGCCGATCCCCGAGTGGCTGTTCGGCTGGGCGGCGGCGATGGTGCTCGTGGTCTCGTTCGTCGCCCTGGCCGTGCTCTGGCCCGAGCCGCGCCTGCAGCGCGAGCGTTGGCGCCCGCTGTTCGGCGGCCGTCGGCTGATCACGCGACCGGTCGAGGTCGTCTGCGGCGCGATCGGGGTCTTCCTGCTCGGCGTCGTCGTCTACTCCGGGCTCAGGGGGACCGAGGCCGCGACGGCGAACTTCGCGCCGACCTTCATCTACGTGATCTTCTGGGTCGGCGTGGTGTTCGCGAGCGTGGTGTTCGGGGACGTCTTCCGCGCCTTCAACCCGTGGCGTGCGATCGGTCGCGGGGTCGCGTGGGTCGCCAAGACCGCCGCACGCGAGGATCTGCCCGCGCCGCTCGAGTACCCCGAGCGCCTCGGCCGCTGGCCGGCGGTCGTCGGCCTGATCGCGTTCACCTCCCTGGAGCTGGTCTCGTCCAGCAACGACAACCCCGAGCACCTCGCGATCGCGACGCTGATCTACTCGGCGGCGACGTTCGTCGCGATGGCGCTCTACGGCGTCGACGCCTGGTGCGACCGCGGCGAGGCCTTCGGCGTCTACTTCAACCTCTTCTCGCGCATCTCGGTGTTCGAGGTGCGAGATCGGGTCGTCGGGCTGCGCCGCTTCCTCTCGGGGCTGCCGGGCCTGACCGAGCTGCCGGGCACGATCGCGTTGCTGGCGGTGATGATCGGCTCGACGACCTTCGACGGCGCGGCCGAGGCCGAGCCGTGGACGAACATCTCGCCCAAGCTGATCGAGTTCTTCACCGACAGCGTCGGGCTCTCGCCCCAGCATGCGCTCGAGGCGACGTTCGCGATCGGCTACGCCGCGGCGCTCGGGCTCGTGTTCGGCTTCTACTGGCTCGGCTCGATGGGCGCGCGCAGCGTCGGCGGCGGCTTCACGACCGGCCGCCTGGCGCGCGCCTTCGTGCACTCGCTGGTGCCGATCGCGTTCGCCTACGTCGGCGCGCACTACCTGACGTTCCTGGTCTTCAACGGCCAGTCGATCGTGTTCCTGGCCTCCGATCCGCTCGGCGACGGCTCGAACCTGTTCGGCACGGCCGACAGCCAGATCGACTACTCGGTCCTCGGCTCGACGCTGACGTGGTACCTCCAGGTCGCGTTCGTGGTCGGCGGGCACGTCGCGGCGTTGACGCTCGCGCACGATCGGGCGCTGGCGCTCTACGATCAAGCTCGCTTGGCCGTACGCTCCCAGTACTGGATGCTGGCGGTGATGGTCGGCTTCACCAGCTTGGCGCTGTTCCTGCTCTCGCAATCGAACGTCTGAACCGATGCTGCTCTTAGCCCACGCCGGACACTGGCTCACGGGGGTCGCGTACTTCGTCCCGGTGATCGCGTTCGTGGTCTGGCTGATCGTCACCCAGGTGCGCGAGCGGCGCCGGGGCGAGCAGCAGAGCTAGAGCGTCAGCTGGCTGGCTTCGAGCGCGAGCAACGCTCGCTTGCGCTCGAGGCCGCCGCCGTAGCCGGTGAGCGTGCCGTTGGCCCCGATCACGCGGTGGCAGGGGATCACGATCGAGATCGGGTTGCGGCCGTTGGCGGCGCCGACGGCGCGCACCGCGCTCGGGTCGCCGATCTGCCGCGCGATCTCGCCGTAGCTGACCGTCTCGCCGTAGGGGATCTCGAGCAGCGCGTCCCAGACCGCCCGCTGGAACGCCGTGCCGGCAGGGGCGAGCGGGAGGTCGAAGGCGGTCAGCTCGCCGGCGAAATAGGCCTCGAGCTGCTCGGCGGCCGGGCGCAGCGCCTCGGGATCGCGCTGGCCGGCGGCACGGATGGCGGGTGCCGGTGAGCGGTCCGGGATGAGGTAGAGGCCGACGAGCGCGTTGCCGTCGCCGACCAGCAACAGGTCGCCGATCGGCGACGGGACGTCGTCCCATGCGAGGCGTCCTGCGGGAGCGGCGACGCCGCCTGGCGTGGGCTCGTGGAGCGCCTCTGCGCCGCTGGCCGCGGGGGAGGAGCCGTCCGCCGCGGTCATCGGGCGAGCGCCGGCTCTGCGCGGCGCGCTGCTGGCCGGCGCATGGTGGCACGCGGACGCGGAGCAGCCGTGCTCAGGGAGCTCCAGAAGTGCATGAGCGCGTACGAGCGCCAGGGCCGCCAGCGCTCGGCGAGCGCCGCGGCGGAGCGCGGGTCGCCGGGCCGGCCGAAGCGCTCGAGGGCGTGGCGGACGCCGAGGTCCGAGGCCAGGAAGGCGTCGGGATCGCCGAGGGCGCGCAGGCGCACGTAGCTCGCGGTCCAGGGACCGATGCCCGGCAGGGCCTGCAGCCCCGCGTCGACCTCGTCGCGGTCGGCGCCGGGGTCGAGCGGGACGTCGCCCTGCGCCAGCGCGGCGGCCAGGCCGACCAGTGCACGCGCACGCGAGCGGGGCATCGCGAGCGGTCTCGGGATCGACCTCGGCGAGCGCTGCGGCGCTGGGGAACGCGTGGGTCAGCGAGCCGTCGGAGGCGGCGAGCGGCAGGCCGTGCTCGGCCGCCAGCCGTCCGGCGAGCGTGCGCGCGGCGGCGACCGACACCTGCTGGCCCAGCACGGCGCGCACCGCCAGCTCGTGCGGATCGACGTGGCCGGGCACGCGCAGGCCGGGCTGCGCGCGCACGAGCGGTGCGAGCAGGCGGTCGCGGCCGAGCGCATCGGCGATCGCGAGCGGGTCGGCGTCGAGGTCGAGCAGGCGGCGACAGCGCTGGACCGCGGCCGTGAGGTCGCGCAGGTCCTCGAGCCGGAGCTCGCAGTCGACGTGAGTCGCAGCGGCTGCGAGGGTCACGATCCCCAGCCCGTGAGGCAGCGCCAGCACGCGCCGGTACGCCCCGTCGACGACCTCCTCCACGCCCGGCACCGCACGCTCGCCGAGGAAGCGCAGCAGGGCCTCGAAGTCGAGCGGCGGGCGGTAGGCGAGGCGCAGGCGCAGGAGCGAGCGCTCCGGCGTGGCGACCGCTCGCGTGCGCCCGCGGGCGGCACGGCGGCGCAGCTCGGTCGGCGTCAGCGCGTAGACCTCGCGGATCGTGGCGTTGAACTGCCGGATGCTGCCGAAGCCGGCCGCCAGCGCAAGCTCGGAGATCGGAACCGAGGTCGTCTCGAGCAGCAGGCGCGCGGTCTGCGCACGCCGCGCGCGGGCGAGCGCGAGCGGGCCGGCGCCCAGCTCGGCGACGAGCAGGCGGTGCAGCTGGCGCTCGCTGTAGCCGAGCCGCCGGGCCAGGCCCTGGACGCCCGTGCGCTCGACCTCGCCGTCGGCGATCAGCCGCATCGCGCGGCCGACGAGATCCGCGCGCAGGTCCCACTCGGGCGAGCCCGGCGCGGCGTCGGGGCGGCAGCGCTTGCAGGCGCGAAAGCCGGCCTGCTGGGCGGCCGCGGCGGTGCGCAGGAAGCGCATGTGCTCGCGCTTGGGGGTGACGGCCGGGCAGCTCGGCCGGCAGTAGATGCCGGTCGAGGTGACGCAGATCACGAACGTGCCGTCGAAGCGCGGGTCGCGGCTCTCGATCGCCCGCAGGCAGTGGTCGAAGTCGAGCGTGCTCTCCATCGCGTCAAGAGCTTGGCAGCCCGACACGCTCGTGACTGGCGGGTTTCGGCCGTCAGGCTCCGACGGCGGTGCGGCGCTCGGCTTCCTCGACCACGCCGCCCAGCAGCTGCCAGATCGCGACGCGCACGACGCCGAGCGTGAGCGCCTGCGGCAACGGCAGCGTCGGCGTGGTGTCGATCGTGTAGACGACCTGGGTGCCCTCGCCGTACGGGGTCAGCACGACGGTGCCGACGTGGTCGCGCATCGGCGCGCCGGACAGCAGCCGGTAGGAGAGCCGGTGCGGGCGCTCGAACTCGAACACCTCCTCGCGCAGCGGCGGGCCGAGCACGTGCAGCCGGCGGATCGCGCCGACGCCGTTCGGCTCCGGCGTGCCCTCGCGTTCGAGCGTCGCCTTGCGGATCGGCGTGTAGGAGGGATAGCCGCGGTGGTCGGTGAGGACGTCGAAGACGACCTCGGCGGGTGCGGCGGCAGTGCGGACGAGCGTGAAGCTGGCCATGAGGCGCGGAAGGCTAGACCGCGACCGGGTCCGGCGGTCGCACCTCGGTCAGATGCTCGCCGGGGTCGAGCGCGCGCAGGCGCCGGCGCAGCTCGAACGTGCTGCCGGGGAAGATCGTCGCGTTGCGACCGTTGGCGTCGAGGTAGTAGCTGGCGCAGCCGCCGGCGTTCCAGATGCTGCCGACCAGCCGCTCGTCGACCTCGGCGTTGAACGCGTCCTGCACGTCCTCGCGCACGTCGAGGCTGGCGAGTCCGTGACGATCGAGCGTGCGCAGCGCCTCGACGACGTAGCCGGCCTGGACCTCGTGCAGCAGGATCGCCGAGGAGTGGGCGTTGCCGACGTTCGGGCCCAGCAGCATGAAGAAGTTCGGAAAGCCGGCGACCGTGGTGCCGAGGTGGCTGCGGGGGCTGCCCTGCCAGGTCTCGTCGAGCGTCAGGCCGTTGCGCCCGCGCACGCGGGCGGCGATCGGCATGTCGGTGATCGTGAAGCCGGTGCCGAGGATCAGCGTGTCCACCGGGCGCTCGACGCCGTCCGCGCCGAGCACGCCGTGCGGACGGATCTCGCTGACGGCGTGCGGGACGAGCTCGACGTTCGACGCGGTCAGGGCGGGATACCAGTCGTTGGAGAACAGCAGTCGCTTGCAGCCGAGCAGGTGGTCCGGCGTGAGCGCGTGCCGCAGCGCCGGGTCGCGCACCGCCAGGCGCAGGTGCAGCTCGGCGACGCGCTGCAGCTGGCGCATCGCGCGTGGGCGGCGGGTGGCGACGCCGACGCCCTCGCTGAGCAGGTACACGCCCTGGCGCAGCGCCCGCTGGGCGGCCGGGAAGCGACGGTAGAGATCGCGCTCGGCTCGCAGCGTGGGGCGGTCCGGCTTGGGCAGCACCCACTGGGCGGTGCGCTGGAAGACGGTCACCTGTGCCGCACGACGGCGGATCCGCGGCACGAACTGGACTGCGGACGCGCCGGTGCCGATCACCGCCACCCGCGCGCCGTCGAGCGACCGCTCGTGGTCCCAGCGCGAGGAGTGGAAGGCGCGGCCCTCGAAGCGGTCGAGGCCCGGCACGTCGGGGAAGACCGGTTCGCTCCAAGGTCCGGTCGCCGAGACGAGGATCTGCGCGGTGTAGCTGCCGGCCGTCGTGAGCAGGCGCCAGCGCTGTGCGGGCTCGTCCCAGTCTGCGGCCAGCACGTCGGCGCCGAAGACGACGTCCTCGCGCAGGCCCTCCCGCTCGACCACGTCCTGGACGTAGCGGCGGATCTCGGGCTGCGGCGAGTAGAAGCGACTCCAGTCCGGGTTCGGCGCGAACGAGAACGAGTAGAACGTCGAGGGCACGTCGCAGGCACAGCCCGGGTAGGTGTTGTCGCGCCAGGTGCCGCCCGCCTCGTCGCCGCGCTCGAGCAGCACCAGGTCGCGGTAGCCGGCGCGTCGCAGGTGCACGGCGGCCGCGATCCCGCCGACGCCGGCGCCGATGATCGCGACGCGCACCTCGCGCGCCGGGCCGGCGCCACCGTCTCCGGGCGCGAGCGGGCTGTCCGCCGGTGCCGCGCCGTTGCTCCGCGGTGCGCCCCCATTGGTCGTCGCAGCACCGTCGTCGCTGCCGGCGGCGCTCACGCCGCCTCCTCCGCGAGCTGCGCGTCTGTGCCGGCGATCAGCGCGAGGCCGAAGCGCAGCAGCTCCGGCTTGCGCTCCGGCAGCCGTGCCGCGCGGCCGGCCAGCAGCTCCATCGTCGCCACCCGTGCGATGCCGCCGGTCACGGCCGTGAGGACGGTGTCCGAGACCGGCACCACGTCGGGTCGCTCGGCCCGTGCCTGCTCGTGCACGGTGCGCATCAGCGCCTCGAACTGCTCGACGATCGCGATGTGCCGTTCGTACGCGGCCGGGCCGGCGGCCCAGACCTCGATCAGGAACGCCCGTGCGAAGCCCGGCTCCGCGGCGAGCGCTCCGAGGAACGCGTCGAGCACGCCCTCTACCCGCTCGCGCCAGCCGACGCCCTGCTCGAAGCGGCGCAGCAGCTCCGCCGCGAGCGCGTCCGAGCCGTGCTGGTAGGCGGCCAGGAAGCACGCCTCCTTGTCCGCGAAGTGCTCGTAGAAGGTGCGTCGCGAGACGCCCGCGGCCTTGATCACGTCCGCGACCGTGGCCGCCGCGTAGCCGCGTTCGCCCACGACGTCGGCCATCGCCACCAGCAGGCGACCGCGCTGCGAGGCCGAGACCTCGGTGCGCAGGTCGGGATGGGGCGAGCGGGGAAGGAGGGAGATCTCGGCGGCCATGCGAGTCGAGTTGAAACAGTAGCGTCTCACTGCGAAACACGCACGTACCACGATGGCCGCACGGTCTGTCGCGCGCTCCGCCAGCCGAAGCCGCTGCGATCTAGGCGGCGCTCAGCACCGGCTCGAGTGCCTCGGCGTGGAGGTGGTGTTCCTCCGGCCAGGTGAGGGTGAGCTCACCCTCGCGCTCGAGCGTCCAGCGCACGTTCATCAGCGTCATGCCGATGACGGCGCCGTCGGCGCCGTAGTGGACGCCATGGCCCTCGACCGTCTCGAGGCCATCCGCTTCGCGTTGTGGCTTGCCGACGTTGAGATAGAGGACGTCGCCGCGCTCGTCGTAGTGGTGATGGTCGAACGTGATTCCTGCAACGGTGATCTTCATCGGCGCCACCCCCGCGGTCGATTCCATTGCACGAGGGCCGTCACGACCCAGGCGGGAGTCTCGGTGAAGTCTACGACCACCCTCAGCCATCGACGCGGGTCCAGATCCTGGCGGTAGAAGCGCTCGCGGCCCGGCTGCGGATCCACCTCTCGATGATCCGGATGAGCGACCACGCCGAGTACGAGCTCGGCTTCGTCGACGAGGTATGGACGGCCGAGCGCGAGATGCAGTCTCGTGCCCGCGTCGAACACGACCACTCGCCCGTCGGGGTCGATCGTCTGAGGATGCGGTCGCGCCACACCCCTTGAAGTCCGCGCACGGCGAAACTCGCCCCCCTCTACGCGGCCTGACGCGAGCGGCCGACCAGGCGGCGCACGACCACCGGGGCGAGGACGATCATCACCAGCAGGCGCAGGGTCTGCACGGCGAGGATGAAGGTGGTGTCGGCGCCGGCTCCGAAGGCGACGGCGAGCACGGCGTAGAGGCCGCCGGGGGTGGTGGCGAGGTAGGCGTCGAGCAGCGTCACCGAGGTGGTGACGTCGAGGATCAGCGCGAGGCCGAAGGAGGCGATCAGCAGGGCGACGATCGCGGCGAGCGTGGGCAGCAGCAGGCTGCCGACTTGACGCACCGTCGCGAGCGTGAAGCGCAGCCCGACCTGGAGGCCGATCAGCGCGAAGGCGATCTCGCGCAGCAGCGGCGGCGTGCTGAACTCCCCGCCGGGGACCACGAGCACGACGGCGCCGGCCAGCAGCAGCGGGCCGAGCAGCGTCGGGGTCGGCAGCCGGATCCCGCGGGCGATGACGACGCCGGCGGCCGCGACGGCGATCGTCAGCAGCCAACCCCTGGCGTCGCCGAGCGCCGCCTCGTCGCCGGTCGGGCCGGGGCCGGCGTCGTGGCCGGGGAAGGCGACGGCTATCAGCAGCGGCGTCAGCAGCACGACGACGAGCACCCGCAGGTACTGCATGAAGGCGACGAGGCGGCCGTCGGCGCCGAGCTCGTCCGCCATCGCGACGATCCCCGACGCGCCGCCCGCGACCATGCCGAGCGCGCCGGTGGGCTCGTCGACCGACGTGGTGCGGCTGAGCACCGTGCCGGCGCCGACGCTGAAGGCGAGCGTGGCTGCGCTCACGAGCGCGACCGGCAGCCAGGCGTCGCCGAGCGCCGAGAGCGAGTCGGAGCGGATCAGCGCTCCGAGCGCCACGCCGGTGATCGCCTGGGCGATCTCGAAGGTGTACTGGGGAAGCTGCGACGTGCCCGGCCGTGCGAGCGCCACGACGAGGCCGACCAGGAGGGCGGCGAACAGGTACGCCGACGGCAGCGACAGCTGGGTCAGGCTCCAGCCAAGCGCCGCGCTGGCCGCCCCGAGCGGCAGGAGTGGCGCGAGCCGTCGCACGGCCCGAGGCTACTCGCGGGCTGGGCGCGGCCTCGGTCCGCTCGCGCTCACAGCGACCCTCCCAGCTCCCGCCCGATCCAGACGGCGAGCAGCCCGGCCGCCAGGCTGACGCCGAGGTTGAGCACCAGTGCCCGACGAGCGCCGGCCTCCGCCAGTCGCTGGGACTCGAACATCCACATCGAGAAGGTCGTGAACGAGCCGAGGAAGCCGATGCCCGCGATCCTCGACAGGTCGTCGTCGAGCGCGAGACCGGCGAGCAGTCCGAGCGCAGCCGCCCCGGTGACGTTCACCACCAGCGTCCCGAGCGGCAGCTCTGCGCGTGTGCGCAGCGTCACGGCACGGCCGAGCAGGAAGCGCGCGACGGCTCCCAGCCCGCCGGCCAAGCCGATCGCGAGCACGAGGATCACGCGGTCGCCCGTGCCGCCCGGACGATCCGCGTCCCCAACACGACTGCCGCGAGGCCGGCGACGAGGCTGGCCGTGACGTAGGCGACGGCGAGCCCGACCTCGCCGTGGTCGAGCATCCGCAACAGCTCGAGCTGCAGCGTCGAGAACGTGGTGAGGGCGCCGCAGAAGCCGGTCGTCAGCAGCGGGCGCCGATAGTCGCTGCCGGAGACCCGCTCGTGCAGGTGGGTGGCGACGTACCCGAGCACGAAGGCTCCGACCACGTTCGCGACGAACGTGGCCCATGGCCACTCCGCAGGCCCGGCCGCGAGGCCCTCGTCCAGCCCGTATCGCGCCAGCGTGCCCACGCAGCCACCGGCGAAGATCGCCAGCAGTTCATGCCCGTCGACGGGCGGCAGGCCGGTCCGGGCGGGCGCCATCGCTCGCCCGGAGGATAGGTCGCCGAGCGGCGCGCTCCCTAGGCGCGCGCGGCCGCGGCGTGCTCCAGCGCCCAGTCCAGCGCGTAGTCGGCGACTTCCTCCCAGCCCTCCCGGGCGGGCAGCAGATGCGGCCCCGTGAACTCCTTGACCTCGGTGAGCGTGTCCGACTTGTAGTGCTTGGCGTTGGACTTCTGGATCGAGGGCGGCATCAGGTGGTCGTCGCTGCCGGAGATGAACAGCAGCGGAGCGCGCTCGTCGTTCTCGTAGTCCACCCAGGTGTCCTGATGGCCCGGCGTGACGTTGGCGAGCGCGCTGCCCCAGAAGATCCCGCCCGACGCGGGGATGTGGTACCGCTCGTAGAGCGCGCGAGCCTGCTCCTCGTCGAACGTGTTGGTGAACGCGTACTTCCACTGCTCGAAGGTGAAGCCGACCGCGCGGTGGCGGTTGGCCGGGTTCTTCAACACGGGGAAGGTCGCCTTGAGCTGCGACAGCGGCACGACCGGGACGCCCTCGGTCGGGGCCGAGTTGAGCACGACGCCGGCGACCCCGTAGCCGCGGTCCATCAGCAACTGCGTGAACGCCCCGCCGGCGGAGTGGCCCATCAGGATCGGCTGCGTGTCGAGCGAGTCGATCACCGACCCGAGGTGCTCGAGGATCGCGGGCACGGTCAGCGCCTCGATCGGCGAGGTGTCCGCGTTGAGCGCCTCGACCTCCACCTCGAAGCCGGGGTACGCCGGGGCGAGCACCTGGTGGCCGCGCTGCTCGTAGTGGGCGATCCAGTGCTCCCAGCTTCGTGGGGTGACCCAGAAGCCGTGGATCAGGACGATCGGGGTCTCGCTGCCAGCGCTCATCGAGCCTCCTTGGCCTGGGGCCGTCAAGGTAATGGTTTGAATTCCATACCGTCCGGGGTGAGCGAGTACCGTAGAGCAGGGTGAGTTCGGAAGTCAAACCAACCAAGCGCGTGTGCTCGGTCGCCGACGCGCTGGCGGTCGTGGGCGATCGCTACTCCCTGCTCGTCGTGCGCGAGATCGGCTACGGCTACCGGCGCTTCGGCGAGCTCGCCGGCTACACCGGCGCTCCCCGCGACGTCCTGACCTCCCGGCTGCGCAAGCTGGAGCAGGTCGGGCTGATCGAGCGCCGGCTCTACTCCGAGCGTCCGGCCCGCCACGAGTATCACCTCACCGAGGCAGGACAGCAGCTGCGTCCGATCGTGCTCGCGCTCAAGGAGTGGGGCGACCAGCAGCGCCAGCCCGGGGGCGAGCCGGTCGTCTTCCACCACACCTGCGGCGCCGAGTTCCATCCGCTGACCGTCTGCGCCGCCTGCCGCGAGCCGGTCGGGGAGGGCGAGCTGACCGTGTCCGGGGGAACGCACCCCGTGCACGGCACGCCCTGGTGAGGGTCCCGCTAGCCCTTCCCTGGAGCGCTTTCCGCCGCGTCGCGCCGCTCTCGCTCGACGGCGCGCGCGACCTCCACGCGCGAGGAGACGCCGAGCTTGACGAAGATGTTGCGCAGGTGGGACTCGATCGTCTTGCCGCTGAGGAACAGCTGCTCGGCGATCTCGCGGTTGGTCTTGCGGTCGGTGACGAGCTCGGCGATCTCGCGCTCGCGGCTGGTCAGCGCCCCGACGCCGGCGTCCTCGCCCGCGGCCGGTCCGCGCACCTCGGCGCGCGCGCCGAGCTTGCGCAGGTCGCGGCGCGCCTGGTCTCGCGCTCGTACGCAACCGGCGCGGTCGAAGTCGCGCTCGGCCTCGCGCAGCGCCTCGACGGCGCCGGCGCGGTCCCCCGCCGCCGCGAGCGCGTTGCCCATCAGCGCGCGCGAGAAGGCCGCCTGCAGCCCCGCCCCGACGGCGGCCGCGTCGGCCGCCGAGCGCTCCGCGGCCGTGGCCGCCTCGGCCGGCTCGCCGGTCGCCAGCAGGAAGGCCGCACGGGTCCGGCCCGACACCGCGGCCGGGACGCGCAGCCCCAGCTCGGCCGCGTTGCGCTCGGAGCGCCGCACGTACTCCTCGGCCCGTTCGGGCTGGTCGCGCACCAGCTCCGCCAGGGCGAACATCTCCCAGTCGAAGCAGCGCTCGACCGGGATCTTCTGCTCCAGCTCGTCGCCGCAGACGGCGCGCATGATCTCGTACGCGCGCTCGTGCTCGCCGAGCTCGAACCAGGCACAGCCAAGCGCCCAGCCGGGCCCGCCGCCCGCCGAGGGCATCGTGCCGCCCGTCATCCGCCCACCGACGCTGGCGCTCTCCTCGCAGGCCGCGATCGTGCCCTCGAGGTCGCCCGAGTAGTAGCGCGCCCAGGCCTGCTCGAACAGCGCCCAGAACAAGTAGTGGGGATTGGCCGCCACGCGGGCGGCCTCGACGGCCGTCTCGCACAGCTCGATCGCCTCCGCCATGCGGCCCTGCATCTCGAACGGGTAGCCCTTGACGAGCATCATCGGCAGCAGCAGCCGGCCCTCGCCGTTAGCCCGCGCGATCGCGATGCCGCGATCGACGTGGGCGATCGCCGCGTCGTAGTGCTCGAGGTAGTTCTCGGCCCAGCCGAGGTAGTAGAGCGCTTCCAGCCGCGGCGCCAGCTCGGCGTCGCTGAGGCGGTCGATCTCCTCCAGCGCCTCCGCGTAGTGCTCGCGGGCGGCCTCGATCTCGCCCGCCGAGGCCTCGCCGAGCGTGAGCGCCGCAGCCGCGGCGGCGTGCAGGGCGCGGTCCCCGAGCGCGCGGGCGGTCTCGAGCGCCGTGCGGCCCATCGTCAAGGTCTGCTCGAAGTCGAGCTCGTAGAGCCCATCGACGGCCAGCTCGATCTGCAGCGCCGCGGCCTCGGGCGTGCCCTGGTCGGCGAGCTCCTCCCAGGCGCGGACGAGACGGCGATGGGCGTCCTCGTGGCGTCCCTGCCAGTGCTCGACGGCGGCGCAGAGGGCAGTCAGCTCGATCCGCCGCGCGACCGCGTCCTCGGGCAGCAGCTCGGCGGCCTCGAGCAGCGTCGAGCGACAGCTGATCGAGCTCGCCGAGCGAGCGCTGCGCCGACGCGAGCGACACGCGCATCCGCGCCTGGCGCTCGCGGTCGCTGGCCGGGAGCAGTCGCTGCGCGGCCTCGAACCAGCGCGCGGCAGCGCCCGGCGCACGCGAGGCGGTCTCCTCGCCGGCCTCGACCAGCAGCGCGATCGCCGCCTCGTCGCCCTGGGTCGCCGAGTGCTCGACGTGGTGCGCGCGCTCGGCGGCGGCCGCTCCGCGCTGCTCGAGCGCGGCGGCGGCGCGGGCGTGGGCGGCGAGCCGCCAGCCGCCGCCCGCCGACGCGTAGACGGCGCGGCGCACGAGCGGATGACGGAAGACGAAGCGCCGCGGGACCTGGGTCGGTCGCACGAGGTCGCGCGCCAGCAGCTCGTCGAGCGCGTCGAAGCCGGTGCTCGACTCCAGCTCCGCGATCGCGGCCGCCACGTCCGGCTCGAACGGCTCTCCGGCGACGGCGGCCCCGTCGAGCAGCGCGCGCGCCGGCTGCGACAGCGCCTCGAGCTCTTCGCTGAGCGATGCGGTCACGGCGGCCGGCACGCCGCCGAGACCCTCCTCGTGCGCGTCGCCGCGCAGCGCCACGGACAGCGTGCCCTGCTCGCTCGACCGCTCCAGCTGCTTGAGGTAGAACGGGTTGCCGCGGGCGTGGTGGCGGATCTGCGCGCAGACGGCCGGCTCGAGCCTGCGCAGCAGCTGCATCGCCTCGGCCTCGTCGAGCGGTTGCAGTGCCAGGCGCGTGACGTCGGGGACGGCCAGGGCGGCGAGCAGTCGCTCGGGCACCTGCCCGGGCCGGAAGCCGAGTGCGACCAGCACGGGCGCCTGCGGCCCGCGCCGCAGCAGCGCGGCGATCAGCTCGATCGACGCGCGGTCGCTCCAGTGCAGGTCGTCGAGCACGAGCACGAGCGGCTTGTCCTCGGATAGGCGCTCGAGCAGGCCTCGCACCGCGCGATGAGCGCGGTAGCGCTCGTCGGCGAGCACCGAGTCCGGGCTGCGCCCGGACCTGCGCACCGACGGCAGCACGCTCGCCAGCTCGTCGAGCAGGTCGGCGTCCCAGCCGCGCTCGACGCTCGGATCCTGGGCCGCGACGTAGGCGTCGAGCGCGTCGACCCAGACGCCGAAGGGCACGTCGCGCTCGAACTCCGCCGCCGATCCGGACAGCACGAGGCAGCCTCGCTCCTCGGCGCGCCGGTCGAGCTCGGCGAGCAGGTGCGTCTTGCCGATCCCCGGCTCGCCCTCGACCGTCAGGCAGGCGAGCGTCTGGCCATCCGCGAGGGCGGCCAGCGTGCGCTCGACCAGGTCCAGCTCGGACTGCCGCCCGACGGTTTGCTCATGCACGACCGCCATCTGACCAGCGAGCCTACCCCGACACCCTGAGACGCGGTTCAGGGTGCCGGTTCAGGGGAGTGCCCTCATGATCCGGGGGCCTCCGAAGAGGAGTCTCGTCTCAACGAATCAGCCGCAACGACTGGAGACGAGATGCAACCCACCAAGCAGTCCAACAACATCGCAGCACGAGCCGGCCGCTGGAGCGCCCGGCACCGCAAGACGGCCATCTTCGGGTGGCTGGCGTTCGTGGTGATCGCGTTCATGATCGGCGGCAACGTCGGCACCGAGACGCTCACCAAGGAGCAGGGCGGGGTGGGCGAGTCCGGCCGCGCCGACCTCGCCGTCTACGACGCCTTCCCCAAGAAGGCCGAGGAGTCGGTCCTGGTCCAGAGCAAGACGCTGAAGGCCGACGACCCGCAGTTCAAGGCGGCGGTCTACGACCTTCGCAAGCGGCTGGGAGAGACCGAAGGCGTCAAGGACCTCACGAGTCCGTACAGCGACGCCGGATCGATCTCGCCCGACCGGCACTCGGTGCTGGTCGACTACGAGCTCGCCGGTGATGCCAAGGAGACCAAGGACTCCATCGACGCGCCACTCGCGGCCGTCGCCGCCGCCGCGCACGCGAACCCGGACTTCGAGATCGACGCGTTCGGCTCCGCGAGCACCGAGAAGGAGTTCATGGAGGCCCTCAACAAGGATCTGCACAAGGCGGAGTTCATCTCCCTGCCCGTGACGCTGCTGATCCTGCTGGTGACGTTCGGCACCCTGATGGCAGCCGGACTGCCGGTGCTGCTGGCGCTGTCGGCGGTGCTCGCGACGATGGGCCTGCTCGGCCCGCTGTCGCACCTCTCGCCGGTGTCGGACTCGATCAACTCGGTCGTGCTGCTGATCGGCCTCGCCGTCGGCGTCGACTACGTCCTGTTCTACATCCGGCGTGTGCGCGAGGAGCGTGCTGCTGGGCGTAGCGCGGAGGCAGCGCTCGAAGCTGCCGCGGCGACCTCCGGTCGAGCGGTGCTGATCTCCGGTGTGACCGTGATGACGGCGATGAGCGGCATGTATCTCGCCGGCGCCGCCGACTTCACCTCGTTCGCGACCGGCACGATCGTCGTCGTCGCGATGGCGATGCTCGGCTCGGTCACCGTCCTGCCCGCCCTGCTGTCGAAGCTCGGCGATCGCATCGAGAAGGGACGCGTGCCGCTGCTCGGTCGCGTCAAGGCCCGCGTGGCCAGGCTGAACGTCTGGGGACGGATCGTCGACCGGGTGCTGCGGCGCCCGCTGATCTCCGCGCTCGTCGCCACCGGCGTGCTGGTCGCGTTGACCATCCCGGCGTTCGGGCTGCACCTCGCCGAGGCCGGCGACGAGTCGCTGCCGCAGGACATGGCGGTGGTGCAGACGATCAACAAGGTCAAGGACGCATTTCCGAGCGAGGGCGTCTCTGCCGAGATCGTCGTCGAGAGCAAGGACGTGACGGCCGCCTCGGTGACCGCCGCGATCGACAAGCTCGGTGACGAGACGGCCAAGCAGCCGGCCCTGTTCAAGGGCGAGCCGACGGTCGAGGTCAGCCCCGACAAGTCGGTCGCGGTCATCAGCGTCCCGACCGCGGGCGAGGGCACGGACGGTCCCTCCAACGACGCTCTGGACGAGCTGCGCGACGGCATCGTCCCGGCGACGCTCGGAGCATCCGCGGGCGTCGACGAGGTCAACGTCGGCGGCGCAGCCGCGCAGACGCGCGACTTCGTCGCCAGCATGACCGCGCACCTGCCCTACGTGTTCGGCTTCGTGCTCGCCGCGGCGTTCCTGCTGCTGATGGTGACGTTCCGCTCGATCGTGATCCCGATCAAGGCGATCGTGCTCAACCTGCTCTCCGTGGGCGCCGCCTACGGCGTGCTGGCGCTCGTGTTCCAGAACGAGTGGGCCGAGGGCCTGCTCGACTTCAATTCGAGCGGCTCGATCGTGCCCTGGCTGCCGCTGTTCCTGTTCGTGATCCTGTTCGGCCTGTCGATGGACTACCACGTGTTCATCCTCAGCCGGATCCGCGAGGCCTACGACCGGGGCATGAGCACCGAGGACGCGGTCTCGCACGGGATCAAGAGCACGGCCGGCGTCGTCACGAGCGCGGCGGTGGTGATGGTCGGGGTGTTCTCGATCTTCGCCACGCTGTCGTTGCTCGACTTCAAGCAGATGGGCGTTGGCCTCGCGGCCGCCGTCCTGATCGACGCGACGATCATCCGCGGCGTCCTGCTGCCCGCGAGCATGAAGCTCCTGGGCGACTGGAACTGGTACCTGCCGAGCAGGCTCCAGTGGCTGCCGAAGGTCGCCCCCGAGCGTGAGGCCGTACAGCCGGCCTCCGCCTAGATGACGATCCGCGCACGCACCCCGGCGCCCCTCGTGGGCGCCGGGGTCGAGTGCGTCAGGAGGTGTTTCACATGCCGGTCTTCCTGCTCCACCACCGCCACGATCCAGCCGAGTGTGACGCCGCGTATGCGGCCTGGCACGGCTTCGACAGTCCGCTGCGCCACCGACTCGTCGCCTCCACCTGTCTCGCGGGTGGCCATGAGCTGTGGTGGCGCGTCCAGGCCCCGGACCCGCACCGCGCCCTGGCGCTCGTGCCCCGCTTCGTCGCCGAGCGCACGGAGCCGATCGCGATCCGGGACGTCGAGATCCCATGAATGCTTGCTCGCCTTCCTTCACGCACGTGTTGACCGCTGCTTCGCGCGCAGATACGAGGAGTAGTGTCTGTGGTCGACGCAGCCACCGTCGGGTGTCTTCAGCTCCCATGCCCCCCTGTGGTCCTGCTCTCGGGAGCGGCGAGGACGAGTAGCGATGACCGACGGCACCGATCGGCCTGCCAAACGTGGCGAGGCCAAATGGAAACAGGTTCGCGAGGCGGTGGCAGCCAGCAACCAGGCTGCGCGCAAGGCGAGCCGCCAAAAGCGCGAGGAGTTCGAGCGCAGGCGCGACGAGGTGGTGCGCGCAGCCGAGCGCGCGCGCCGTCCCGGCGGTCGCTCGCGCTCCTGAGTGGCGCGACCAGGTCGAGCAGCTCGGTGCTACCGTCCGCTGAGTTCAAACCGAGTCGTTCGCTCGGCAACCTTGTGTTAGCGCCCGTAGTCGTTGCTCCCAGCACCTCCGCGTACGCAGCACGCGATCAGTGGAGGTAGGAAAATGGCAACTGGAACCGTGAAGTGGTTCAGTGACGAGAAGGGCTTCGGCTTCGTGACTCCCGACGAGCCCGGCAAGGACCTGTTCGTCCACCACAGCGGCATCGACTCGGACGGCTTCAAGACCCTCGCCGAGGGCGCGAAGGTCTCCTACGACGCCGAGGCCGGCGACAAGGGCCCCAAGGCCGTCAACGTCCGCCCGCTCTAGTCCGCGAAGCACATCGCCGGGCGCCGTTCGCTTCAGCGCTGGTCCAGTTCCGTGACCAGCGCTCGGACGCGCTCGGCGATTGCGTCGCGGGTGACCTCCGCGTCAATCGTCCTGGACTAGCTCTCCGACCTCGATCGCGGCAAACGTCCCCTCGTCGGTCGACCATGCCGAACCGAGCGTGGTCTCGCATCGGACACGGACCTCGGTCGGCGTCGTGAACGTCGCGTTCGCCTGCATGGTCACGATCTTCCGGTCGCTGCCCGTGCCCAGGTTGACGTTCTTCTCCTCGAGCAGGTCCGAATCGGTCTCGATTCGGCAGTTCGCGTTCGTTGCCGTGCCGTCGCTCAGGGCTCGCTGGGTCACGAGCACGACATAGTTGCCTGCCGGCAACGTGCGCGTGTAACTGATCACGCCGGCGGACGTCGTGTCGGCCGGAACCGTCTGCAAGCTGCCGTTGAACCTCGCGACGTATGCGGTGCTCGGCCCGATCTCGCCGCGCGGCCCCTGCGGACCAGGATCGCCCTTGGCTCCCGGGGAGCCGGGCAGTCCGCGGAGCCCGCGCTTGCCCTTTAGGGCCTTGCGGGTCGCCTTCTTGATCTTCTTGGCGGTCACGGCACCGTTCTGGAGCTGCTTGGTGCCGACGCTCTTCTCCGGTAGCTGGCTGACGGCGTAGCTGGTGCCACCGAGCGCGACGAACAGCGCGAGCAGCGAGATGATCAGGGCAGGCGACGGTCGCTTCACGGGCGGGTCCTTTCGACCTAGGGGGGCGCCCTTCTATCTCCCCGTGAGAACTCCTGTCAAGCCCCGGGCCTCCGCGGACCCTAGTCGCGGCGAGGTACAGGCCGTCCATTGCTGCCCAGGCGCCGGTGTGCTTGGCGTCGGCACATGGTTGGCGAATTCGCCTGATTGCTATAAACTTTAGGATTATTGAATGCTGCCTGCAAGGTCCTCTTCCGCACAGGCAAGCGGCAGGGCGCAGCAGGCATGAAAGGAGGTGCCAAGCACGGCTGCCGAGAGGCGGCCCAGTCCTTACTCGGCTCCGCCCGGTGCCGAGCGAATACTCCTTGGGGAAGGGACGTACCCACCATGACCGTTCGATTCGGCCGCTTCGCGGTCTCGATCCTGGCTGCGCTCAGCGTCGTGGCCATCGCAGCTACCCCGGCATCCGCAACGATCACAGCGAGCGCCAGCGGTGGAAGACTCACGGGCGCTTCCAGAAACACCTCCTTTACGAGAGGTGGCCTTGGATTCAGATGCACCACAAGCACATTCGCCGGTACCGTCGCCGCCGACGGGAGAAGCATCTCAGGCGAGCTCGACTTCTCCAACGCCGGTAGAACCACATGCACCGGCAGCTTCGGCGTCTCATGTGAGGTCACCACAAGCAGAAGAACCCCCACAACCATCACATCAAGATCAACCGCCTCAACCGCGGGCGTCTCCGCCACCTTCGATCTCGTGCTCGACGCCAACTACACACTCGAGATCAACTGCCTCGGCGGCGGCCTCGTCTGCACAATTTCAGGACCGCAGACCATCAGAAGCGCCGAGACCATCAGACAGGGCACCCCGAGCACCGACGTCTTCAACGTGAGAGGCGTCAGATGCACTGAAGGCGGCACCCTCGACTGGACCGGCACCTACACCTTCGTCGAGAGAATCACCATCTCATAGCGGAGCGCTTCGAGGAGTCTTCGACGATCTGAGGCTCCAGCTCAGAACCAAGCGGGGCCGGCGACGGCCGGCCTCGCTGACGAAGCTCCTCGAGGGTGTCTAGCGCTTCTTGCCGCGCTTCTTCTTGGCCTGCTTGCAGGCGGGGGTGGCGATCGTGGTGGCCCGGTCGGCCGGCTTGCTGTTCTGACCGTCGATCTGGACGTTCGCGACCTGCTTGCGAGCGCAGACGTTGGCGTTGGAGACCGCCAGGATGCCGTTCCTGCCGCCCTCGATCGTCAAGTCGAACCTGCTCACCGGCGCGTCGGGCACGGTGGCGAAGGTGTTGACCAGGTGCCCCCGGGAGACGCTGCTGGCTCCCTTGAGGTTGAGCTTGATCCCGTTCTCCCCGCGCAACGGGATCACGAGCATCGGCAGCGTACGGATCTGACGTCCCGTCCTGGGGTCGATGCGAACGTTCTTGACGAAGTAGACCGGAGCGGTCAACGGCTGGTCGAGCAGCGGGGTTACCGCCTTGGCCCTGCCGACGATGGAACCCTTCGGGCAGGTGGGGTCGGTCTTGGTGCCGTCCTTGAACTCGCACAGCGCCTGGGCGTTGTCGGGATCGAGCGCAAGCGAGAGCGGCAGCCTCACCTGCACTCGCCTGAGGTTGGCGTCTCTCCCGCGCTGGGTGAGGGTGGCCTTGACCCCGGGATGCTTGCCGTCGGTCGTTTGCCGCTTGCCCGTGAGCGCCAGCTCGAGCTTCGGCTTGAGAGGCAGGGAGGCGCAGTTGGATATCCCGAACGGGCTGCTGGCCTGGAACACCGACCCGCCCGGAGACGAGAACGCGGCCAGGATGGTCTTCTTCGCGCACGAGGTGGGATTGAGCACGAAGTCCTTGCGGTCGACGTCGACGTTCAAGGACCGCAGCCGGATCGGCACGCCCTTGAGGATCGTCGGGAGCGGATCGCTGATCACGTCGACGTGCGCGTCGACGGGATCGATTACGAGTTGCTGGCGCACCACGACCGTGCCGAGGTCGAAGGGCCCAGCCTTCGCCCGGACCGCGACCGCCAAGCCGAAGGGGCCCGCCTTGTACCGCCCGGTGAGGTACACCCCGCCCTGGAGGAAGAAGGGATTCGTACCCGGCCCGGAGCCGACGGTGGCCGTGCCCACGCGAGAGGCCTCGGGGCAGGTCCCCGAGCCGGCGGCTGCGTCCGAGCAGCGGGGCACGCCCTTCAGCTTCGCCAGCAGTCCCGCCGGCATCCTCAGCGCCAGCCCGTTCATGATCTGCTGGCCGTCGGCGCGTTCGGCTCGCAGCCCGAAGCTCGTGTGACGGCCGGCGAGGTTCGACGTCACGCCGGCGGCGAACGACGGCTCGAGCGGTCCCGCGCCCGGGCAGTCGATCGTGAGATCGCTCGTGCGGGTCACCACGGCTCCCGACCAGGACTCGAGCACCGCCGTGACCGGCTTGGACCCGCAGTCGAATGGCGTCGCCAACGGCGCCCGCGGCCCGCTCTTGAGCCGCAGGGAGATCTGCGAGACCGGCACCTGCGGGTTGTTGTCGAAGGTCGCCTCGACCTTCCCGGTGGCCGGGTTGATGCGGATCTGGCCGGGCAGCTTGACCCGCACTCCGCGGTCCTCGCTGTTGAGGGCGATGAACATCCGGAACATGCGCCCGGACAGCGGATCGTCGGACTCCTGCGTGCCTACGAAGACGCCGCCGGAGAGCTTCTCCGTCAGCAGCGGCGTGGTCGCCTCGACGGTCCCGATCTGCGACGCCTGCGGACAGCGCGCACCCAGGAGCGTTCCGACGCTCGACTGCGCGTCAGAGCATCCCTCGAGCCCGTCGGCCGAGCTCGGGGACACCGACCACCCGTCCGGCAACGTCACCGTCGCGCGCTTCAGGTGAGCGGTGGCGAGCCCACTGGGATTCGCGAGTCCCTGCTGCGGGAACGACAGGTCGACCGCCAAGCCGGTCGGCGAGTCCACCTTCTTGGCATCCGCCCTCGCCTCGAACGTCGGGTCGAACGGCACCTGCTCGCAGCCGGTCGGCCCCTGAGGCGCTCCCCACTCCGCCGGCGGTTTGGGGAAGCCCGGGGGCAGGTGGCTGATGAAGCTTGCGGTGTCCGACCCCGCCGACGGATTCCAAGAATCGATCAGCACGCTCGTCAAGAGTCCCGTTCCCGCGGGCGTGCAGGCAGTCGGGTTCGTCAGGAAGGCCTGCGGAGGCGTGTTGGCCGAGTTGGACAGTAGCCACGGGCGATCGAGGCCGTCGATGTCGCTGCAGGTAGGCAAGGGAGCATCCTCGGGAAAGCCCTTGACGTCCTCGACTCGGGGGTCGGCGTTGTAGAACGCCACGCAGCGCTGGTTGTCGTGACTGTGGTCGGCTGGCACTCCCCAGAGCGTCACCGTGCTGCCGAGCACCGGCTTGACCTGGATTGCGTTCCTCGTCACCACCGTGACGCCATAGTCGCCGTCGGAACGGACCGTGGCGTCCAAGAACGTCTTCTGATCAGCGATGCTGAACCCGAACTGCGCGGCCACGCCTGGGGGCGGCTCCAGGTTGAACACCGGCGAAACGAATCGCAAGGGCGACCGCCGTTGGCCGGTCACGGTGACGTCCACGAGCCCGACGATCGTGTTGAGCGGACAGAAGACATTCGGGTCGAACCCCGGGTCCCGCGCTTGCTTGTTGTTCGGGATCCTCAGGTGCTTCGCGCACCTCGGCACCGCGGCCGGGTTTCCGGTCAGGCCCGCAGGAAGATCGACCCGGGCACCCCGGAGGTCGCCTCCGTCGGCCAGCGCATATCCGCTGTCCATTCCGCGGTTGAGCTGGAAGGACACCGCGGCCGAGGCCGGGTGTCCCGCCGCCTGCGTGTACGCCTCTCCGGAAGCATCGGACACCAATCCGTCGAACGCCTTGATCTTGAAGTCGGGGATGGGATTCACGTTGACCGCGTGGGACACGCTCGCCGTGCTCGCGGCACCACCCCCGGACATCTGGAAGCTCGTCGACGACGCCCCACTCGCCCCTGGATCGACGGCGACCGTCAGCCGTAGCTCTTCGAGCGCCTGCTGACCCGCCGACACGACGAACGACGTGTCGCAGTGGACGGTCGACGCGCCGGTCGGGTCAGCGCACGTCCACGAGACGGGAGGGAGTCCCGTTATCGCGGACAGCCCGGAGACGACCGAGACGCCGGTGATTCCGGCGGGAAGGGTGACGTCGATGGCGCCGGTCCCGTCCGTGTCCGCGCCCCCGACGTTCCGGGGAGATAGCCGATACTCGAAGGTCGTGCCCGGCGCGATGCGATCCGGTCCGGCCACGAGCAGGCTCCAGGCGGGACCCCCAGTCTGCGCGAGCCCAACCGCGGGGACGAGCCCGGCGACGACCGTCGCGACCAGCGCGGCCAGTGCCAGCCGCACCGCGATCCGCGCTCGTACCGACCCTCTCCCGTCCTGCGACACCATGTCCACGCTTTCGATCGATCCCATCAGGCTCACCGGCCCCTTCCGCTCTTCGAGGCTCGCTCGAGCGTCAGCGCCAGCGTCGTCGGTTCGCTCACACCCGAGAACCGCACGCGCAAGGCCACCCGCAAGGCGCCGGCCCTCGCCAATCGCTCGCGTCCCGCCTTGGAGAGGCGCAACGACAGCCTGACCTTGCCCGCCGCCCGGGTCCGTCTGGCGGCGCTCATCACGGTGCTGGTCTTCTTGCCGATCCGAGCCGTGCCGCGCACGACCACCCGGCCACGCTTGTTGACCCGGACCGTCAGCGACACCCTGCGCCCACCAGCCAGCGCCCGTCGCGCCTTGGCCGACAGCCTCGAGACCATGAACGACGCACGCTTGAACGTCGGCGGGTCGCCTGCCTCGATCTGGCTGCCCAGGGACGGAAGCACAGGCCGCGGCAGCTGCGGAGGCTGGCAGTTGTCGGCGATGCAGGGCAGCGGTTGCTCCTGTTCGGGGAGCCCGCCGCGGACGCGGGCGTCGTAGACGTCCACCTGATGGTCGACGTCGGCCCCGACCAGTTGGTCCCGCGTGGTGAAGAAGACGTCGTCACCAGATTCGCTGGCATCGATGAACTCCGACTCCTCGCTGCTGCTGCCCGACGAGATCAGGTTCAGCCCGCTGGCGGACCACATGTACACGTCGGCCTTGCCGTTCTTGTCGGAGCCGACGAGTTCCTGCGTCGGTTTCGAAGAAGACCCGCTCGCCGTCCGCCGACAGGTTCCGCGGCAGCCGATACGGCGCTCGCGGCGCCTCGATGGTTGGGCTCGGGCCGAGGTCGGGCGGGTAGAACAGCCATGCGTCTCCCGCCGGACGCCACCGTCCTCCCTGCACGAGACGCAGACCAGCCGCGAGGTGGGCAGGTCGTACAGGTAGACCTGCTTGTGCCCTCCGGGGTTCGCGGCGGTCAGCCGCGCATGCGAAGTGAACAGCAACCGGTCGCCGTCCGCGCTCACTCGCGCGTCGCGGTACTGCTGTCCCCGTACGTCCCGCTCGGTGTTCCAAACGGCCCCGTCTCCGCTGCCCAGGATTGCGACGAGGCGGATGCCTTGGTCGGGAGTCCAGACGTACAGGTTCGCCTGCCCCTTCTGGGCACCAGTCGCGAGCACGCCGCCGGCGACGAAGTACACGCGCGACAGGTCGTCCGAGACCGCCGCGATGCCCACCACGCCGCCGCCATCGTCGTCGGCCGTGGTCAGGTCCGTCAGATGCTGGCTCGCGGGGGCGTTTGCATCCCAGAGGTACAGATCGTCATGACAGGCGTCGGGGCTGCCGCCATTGGTCAGCTGGCAGTCGCCACCCGCGGCCTTTGCGCCTGGAGCCAGGGGGATCGAACTGGTGAACAGGGCTCTGGACCCATCTGCGGCACTCGCGGCCTGGAACTCGGCTCGCTCGGGGGTTGCCGGGCCACCAAGTCTCTCGGGCACGGATACCGCGGTGGTGGTGCCCCCCCGCTCGTGAACGTATACGGCCTGATTGGAAGTGAAGTAGACCCGCTGCCCGCCTTCGGAGATCGCATGGTCCCCGGGGAAGTACTGACCGATGAAGTCGCGTGCCCCGAGGCTCGGACCAGGGGCGGCACCGCCCCCCGGGAGTTCGCTGACGAAGTCGATCTGACCGTCGGACCACTGGTAGAGGCCTAGGCCGGTGTCGGGTCCTTCCGGGGTGAGCTGCCGATTGTTCGACAAGAAGACGATGTGTCGAAGGTCGCTCGTCGCTCCGCTGAAGCTGAACCGCAGCTTGCGGCTGTTGCCCGACGGATCCGGGGGCGGCTCCTGCGAGAGGGGCGCCGGGGGGAGGTTCACCAGCTGATAGGAGGGCGCGAGGCCGGTGTTGTCCTGAAGATAGATGCCCCAGGAACCTCCCAGCAGGGAGGCGTTCGGGGTCAGCAGGACGTTCGTGCCCACCAGCGCGTGCGACAGGTCGCTCGACAGGCCCCATATCGCCGCCGCGACCGCGTCGCTGACCGGCGAGGGATCGAGCGGCGGGGTGATTCCCCGAGTCGCCCAGCCGGCATCGGTCCGGACGCTGCGGTACTGGCCCTGCGGCGTGCCGCTCTCGATTCCGGCGAACTGGCCTTGTGCCGCATACGCCACCACGTCGCCGGAACCGGCTGCCCCCGAGGTCGACGTCACGTCCGCGGGAAGGTTGCGATCCACGTCGGCGCCATTCTTGTCAAGTGGGGAGACCATCTCGTAGCCTCGACCGGGCGGGGGCGGGGGCATCGCCTCCTCGGTCCTGAAGGTACGGTCGGGGCCAGGGGTGCTTCCCGCGTCGTTGACGGCAACCACGCGGAAGCGGTACTGGGTGTCGGGCTGCAATCCGGTCGCGAGTTGGGACACGGTCACGAAGGTGTTTCCGCCTCCCACGTCGGTCCCCGGCGCGGCCACCGGGACGCGGGCGCTGTCCGCGTAGCCCGTGTCGGTCGCGAGCGTGTACTCCACGAAGTAGGTGGTCGGCAGGTTCTGCGGGTTGACCTCGCCACCCAGCCAAGCAGCCGTGTCGGTTCGGCTGCCGGCCTCCAACGGCCGCACCAGCGGAGGGGCGGTGGCGGTGGTGAACGTCACCTCCGAACTCGTCGCGCTTCCGGCGTCGAAGTCCTTGGTCGCCACCAGCCGCACTCGGTACTCGGTGTTCGGGTCCAGACCGGAGACTGGCTGAGAGACCGCTACATCGGAGGTGCCGGTCCCGACGGACACTCCCCCCGCAGAGGGAACGGAGACCCAGCTCGACCCGTCGATCGAATACTCGAACCGATACTTGGTATCGGGCGGTCCTTGGGGGTTGACCGATCCATGCAGCACCACCCCCGTGGGGGTGACGTCGGTGACCGGCGCGATCGTCGCAGTGGGCGGGGTGACCTCGTCGAGGACCAGTATGGCCTTGGGGTCGAAGGGGCTGGCGACGTAGATGAGTCCCGTGGTGGACCGCACCGCGATGCCCGCGATGTTGATGCCACCGCTGCCGGTCGTTCCGCTTGCGTGGATGTCCACTCCGCTGCCATCAGCAGCGAACTCGAGGATTCCCTTGGCCGAGAAGTCGCCATTGAAGGCCGCGATGTAGACGTGGTCGTTAGCTGGATCGACCGCCAGGTCGGTCGGGCTGTTGTAGGCACCCGCGGCGAACGCCTGATCGAATGCTCCGGCGTCGGTGAAGCGCTGCACGCGCGGTGCCGCAAGGCCCGCGCCGTTCTCCAGGACGTACAGGCGGCCGGTCGAGTCCACCGCGACGCGGAGGGGGCCGAAGAAGTCACCGTCGCCCGCTCCGCCGCCGGGAGTTCCGATCTGGGACTGATAGCTACCAGCCGAGTCGAAGCGCTGGACGCGGTTGTTGTTGAAGTCGGCGACGTAGACGTCGCTCGAGACGGGATCGACCGCGACGCCCTGGGCAGGCTCAACTGGCCGTCGCCTGCCCGTGGTGCCGAACTGTCCGACGTACGCGCCGGTCGCGTGAACTTCTGCACCCGGTCGTTGAGGGTGTCGGCGACGTAGACCGAGCCGTCGGACTGGTCCACGGCGACCTGCGGCGGCGTGCCGTCGAGATCCGAACTGCAAGAGAACTGCCCGTCGCCCGAGCCGCGGATTCCCGCCTGGCAGGCGGAGGTGCAGACCTCGAAGGCCTCGGCGCCCGTCGCGACGCCCCAACCCCAGGCGCGCACGAAGGAGCCGTCCGCAGCGAACTGCAGCACCCGTGCCCACCGGTGTCGGTATCGGCGTCGGCGACGTAGACATCGCCGGTGGTCTGATTGACCGCCACACCCGAGGCGAACGTGAACTCGAGCTGCTCGCCGATGGTCTCCCTGACCTCCTTGCCGGCAAGAGCGGCTGGCGCGCCGACAACGAGCGCCGCCACGATCGCGGTCAGAGCGATGGCTAGAGGGCGGCGCGCGAACCACACGGTGCGACTGGTCATCAAGAGTCCTCTCTCGCGAGCAACCGACCATGCCACGTGTTGGTGGCTCGCCTCCACTCATGCCTTCGGCGCGTGCACGCCCTCGAGAGGCAACATAGACGGTCTCGTTTTCGGAGTCAACGCCTACGAGGTTCCTAGAACCACGTCTGAATGATTTATAAGAACGCAGGCCTGTACGAATGACCGGCCGGCTTCCGCTCGTCCCGAGTCTCTCAGGCAATGCTCAAGATCTAGAAAAGCACTCTCACATCATCTCTCTGTTGAGCTAATTTTCCCCGCGAGTACCGCAGATGGGACCCGGTCGCAACAGCAAGCAGGTGCCCCGAGTCGCGCAGCTCCCGCAGCATCTCCGCGGCGCCCGCGAACAAGTCGTGTCGGCGTCGCGCGCAGGAAGTGATGGCGGTAACGCTCGGTGATGCGCGGATATTCGCTCGGCCGAGCATCGGGCAGGATGTGCGCCATCGCGTCATGAAGACCAGCCCGATCACGTAGCGCGCGTCGCGGTCGCTCGGCACCGGATAACCGAGATCCCCGCAGGCGGACTGGAGCGCCGCGATGCACGCCGCGGAATCCATGAGCGTGCCGTCCCAGTCGAAAACGAGAAGATCAAACCGTCGCGGCATCGGCTGTCGATCGCTTCGAGAAAGCGATGAGTCTGCGGCAGCGGCGCCTCGAACGTCAAGGGGCTCGCCCGATACGGATGCGTGAACGCTCAGCCGGCGCGCGTGCAGGAACATGCGTTTCAGCCCCTGCCGGGCGAGCGCCTTGTTCAGTTCGAAGTCACCGTACTTGTCGTCGCCCGCGATCGGATAGCCGAGATGCGCGAGATGGACGCGGATCTGGTGCGTGCGGCCGGTCTTCAACTCCGCCTCGAGCAGGCTCTAACCGGGAAGCCGCGCCGCGAGCCGGAAAACCGTGTGGTTCGGCGGTCCTTCGTCGTTGACGCGAACGCGCCGCTCGCCGGACTGCAAGGAGTACTCTATGCAAAGGGAGCTTCACCGCCTGCCGGGCGTTTTTCCAGCGGCCCTTCACGAGCGTGAGATAGTGCTTGTCGCAGCGGCCTTCGCGGAGCTGGGCATGAAGGGCGGTCAACACGGGGACTGCTCCACGAATCGCGAGGCGATCGCGCGGGCGCCGGCGAGTTCAACCACGGGCGCTAACCGCGGCACCTTCCCTGGAGGAAGCGCAAGCCGGCCTGCGCCGGGTGCGCTGAGCCCTACTCCCGGCGCCAGAGGGCGGCCGCGATGCCGAGATGCGCCGGAAGCGCGAGGGCAATGATCGGGCCGTTGACCTGACCCAGACCGGGCAGCAGCTGGAGTATGAATCCGAGCAGGGCGATGCCGGCGATCACGACGGCCAGGCGCTCCGCGAAGCGACGCGGGTTCACTCGCCCGCCCCATAGCAGCACCGCCGCGAGCGCGAGCAGCAGCGAGAGCGGATTGACCTGGAACAGATTCTCGTTGCGGTATGTCATCACATGATCGGTAAGGCCCCACAGCCCCGCCAGCACCGCGCCCGCCACACCCGCGACGAGGCTCCACCCCGTCACCAGGAGCGTCAGCCCGGCCCGCGCGCCTGAGCTCCGTCCGGCACGACGGCCGAGCGCGAGCGCGAGCCCGCCGATCGCCAGCCCGAGCAGGAGGTACCAGGGAAGCCACCGCGGCGGCGCCGGAGGCGGCGCCGGCGCCGAGGATTCGAAGAGGGTGCGCTCGGACCTGACCAGCGGGATCGGCGAGCCGTTCGGCCCCGGGACGGTGATCCGTCGCAGATGCTCCCGCATCGCGAGCGGAAGGAACATCTCCTCCCAACCGCTGATCGGGCGATCGACGCCTGGGCCGAGCGCGACCAGGAGCCCGGTGAAGATGAGCCTGTCGTTCTCGGTGAGCCGCTCGGTGTGGAAGCGGTACGTCGTGCCCGCAGCCATGGTGTCGGTCTGCTGCCGTATGCTCCCGCCGAGGAACCGATCGAGCGCGTCGCGGACCCGGGTCGAGCAGTTGTCCCGATAATAGTCGTAGTGATAGAACCGATTCTCGGGAAGCGCGTTCCACTCGAGGAAGCGCTGCAGCGCGAGCTTCGCGTCCGGCGCCATCTCCAGCTCCTGAAGCCACACCGATCGGTTGTCCGCGGCGTACTGCTCCAGGTAGCGCTGGGCCGGGTGCCCCGCCATCCAGTACCACATGCGGCCCTGGATGAATCGCAGCAGGAAATTCTCCTGCCGGAGATCGAACAACCCGTAGTTGTAGGCGAGGTCGGTTCCACGGTCGGGATCGTGGATGTAGATCGCGTTGTGCCCGAACCGCTCCCAGACCAGCGCGCCGGGCCCCATGGTCATGAGATAGACCGTCAGGCGCGCCCCGGGCCCGGTCGCGCCGCGAGGACCGGATGGGGCCGGGGGCGTACGTGCCGCGTCCTGGGCCGGGAGATCGTGCAGCCGAGCAAGGAGCGAGCGCGAGGGTGCCGAGCGTACGGACGATCACCCCACGCTCACAGGTCCACGTCCTTCCCCTCCTGAGCCGAGCGGTAGATCCCGTCGATGATCCGGTGCAGGACCACGTGCTCCTGCAGCGACGGCAACTTCGGCCTCGCCGGCGATCGCGGCCTCGAAATGCGCCCATTCGGCGCGATAGGAAGCGGTGAAGGCGTTCTCCCGGCTGCCCGAGCCGGTCGGCGAGACGTCCATCGGCACGCCGTGCATCTCCTTCCACACGGTGAGCGGATTGATCGATGCGGTACCCTTGCTGCCGCGGAGGCCCACGCCGAACCGCTCGCCCTCGCCCAGGTGATGCCAGGTCACGTCTACGAAGAGCGAGAGGCCCGTGCTCGCAGACGACGAAGGCGCTGCCCGACTGCTCGACCGCGCGGTCCTTGCCGACCACGTCGAGGTTGGCGCTCACGCGGACCGGCGTCGGGGTTGCCTCCCAGCCAGAGGCCGAGGTCGAGGATCGAGAGTCCCAGGTCGAGCATGGCACCGCCCCCGGCCTGATCCCGCCGCTGGCGCCAGCCGAGCTGCGCCCGACCGGGGCGGAAGACGTGCCAGCTTCCACGCACGCTTTCGACAGGTGCCGAGCTCCCCGCTCTGGACGAAGCTCCGCACGATCTGCACGTCGGGACGGTAGCGGTGGTTCATCCCCACCATCACCACCCGGCCGTGCTTCTCGGCCGCGCGCAGGATGCGGGTGGCGCTGGTGGCCGTCATGGCGAGCGGCTTCTCGACCAGCACGTGGAGATTCGCCGAGAGCGCGGCGAGGATGTGCGACTCGTGCAGGTGGTTGGGCGAGCAGATGACGACCGCGTCGAGCTCCTCGTAGCGCAGCAGCTCCTCGATGTCGTCGAAGGCATCCTTCACGGCGAAGCGATCGGCGAGGGCCTTCGCCTTGGGCAGGTCGGTGTCGCAGATCGCCCGCACCTCGATGGTCTTGAGCTTGCGGAGCACGGGCAGATGGGCGACCTGGGTGATCGCGCCGCCGCCGATGATCCCGACCCGGATCCGCTCGCCCGTCGTCCGGCTGGCGGTCATCGCGCCTCCTTCGTCAGTAGCGCCGCTCGAGCGTGGTGCCCGGATAGTAGGCGGCGAGGATCCGCTGGAAGTCGTGCCCCGCGCGCGCCCGGCCCACCGCCCCCCACTGGCAGAAGCCGACGCCGTGGCCCGCTCCTCCCCCCTCGGCAACCAGCCGCGCGACCTGATGGCCGGCGCCCGTGGCGCGGAGGTCGAAGGCGCTGCTGCGGAGCAGCTCGCCCGAGGGTGCCCGCAACGCGGTGCGCACGCGGGGACCGTCGACCCGGACCTGTCGTCCCGGGAGGTCCGACGTTCAGCTCGCCGACCCGACCCGATCCCGTTCGGTAGGCGATCCGCACGTCGGTGACGGACGTGACTGCCGCCGCCGGGCGTACCGGTGACCTCGGGCAGCGTGCGCCGCAGCGTGGCCAGCAGCGTCGCGCCGCTCCACTCCTCGCGCCAGCGATAGCGCGGCGAGATCACGCAGTACGCCAGGCCGTCGTTGCCCACGTCGGCGATCGAGCGCAGGTAGGGCCGGTTGGCGGCCCGGAACACCTCGGTACCCTCGGCCGTCCGGCCTCCGCACGTCGAGTAGAAGAACGCGTCGATCGGCGTGCCGCCGTAGCTGAGGATGCGGCCCCGCGTCGAGCCCACCGCCTCGATGCCTTCCGGCGTCTCGGCCAGCAGACCGCCGTACACCTGGTCCGAGACGCTGGCGTACAGATCGAAGCCTCGCGCGGCCCACCGCCGGAGGTTACGGTGGGCGTAGGTCCGCGACACCACGGCCTGCGCGCGCAGCGCTTCGCGCTCGGCGGCGCTGCGCCGGCCCATCTCGGCCGAGACCACGCCCTGGAGATACGCCTCCATGCCGAGACGATTGACGATGGTGACTCCGCCGGTGTCACGGAGCACCTCCACGACGCCCCGGTAGAGCCGTCCGCTGACGCGCACCGGGTCGCCGGCCGCGGCCCCCACGAGGCCGATCCGCTCGACCGGCGTCGACGATGCTCCGATCGGCCCGCTGACCACGATGCCCGGGCCGGCGGGCCCGAGACGCCAGATCTGACCGGCGGGAATCATGGCCAGACGCGCTCCGGTCGGATCGGTCACCACCAGAGCGGCACCCCCGCCGATGTCCGCCGCCTGGAGCCCCGTCCCCAGTCCGACCCTGATCTCGGGCTCGTCAGGGGCGGGCGGCTCCGGTGCCGGCGCGACCGGCGCCGGCGAGACCGGTGCCGGCGTCTCGACGGGGGCCGGCTCGGGCGTGGGGAGGCCCCCGGGTGCGGGAGCGGGCGCGCAACTGCCGAGGACGACGTATCCGGCCGCGGCGCAAGCGCGCCGCGAACGCGCCTAGCCGCGGTAGTTGCCAAACTTGAGCTCGATCCCGAAGTCCTGCGCCCGCAGGTGGGCCATTACCGACTGCAGCTCGTCCTTGGAGGGGCTGCTGACCCGCACCTCGTCGCCCTGGATCGAGCCCTGCGCCTTCTTGAAGCCGCCGTCCTTGATCGCCTTCACGATCTTCTTCGCGACATCGGTCGGAATGCCCTGGGTGAGACCGACGGTCCGGCGCACCGATTGCCCGGTCCCGGTCACCAGATCGCCGACCTTGAGATTCTTGACCGGCACCCCGCGCTTGATCATCCGGCCCTGGAGGACGTCGAGCAGCGCGTCCATCCGGAATTCGTCGTCGGCCGCGAGCCGGATCTCCGCCTTGGCACGGTCGAACTCGATGGTGCAGTGCGTGCCCTTGAAGTCGTAGCGCTGCGCGATCTCCTTCAGGGCCTGATTGACGGCGTTGTCGACCTCCTGGAGGTCGGCGCCGGTGGACACGTCGAACGAGGCGGTGCTGGCCATAGGAATGCGTCGTGGGAGTGGGGGAGTCGGAAAGTCGCCCGAAGGATTACCCGGCGGCGAGCACGGAGCAAGGCGGGGAGGCGCGTCGAATCCGCTTGACACCGCGAACCCCGGATCCTAGCGTAGCCACATGAGGGTTTCGCGTGTGCTCACGGCATTCAGCCGGTGCCGGTTCGACTGTCCCTGTCCTCCGCCTGCCCGGTGGGCGGACCAGCCGGCGTGCACCGCGGAGCGAGCGACGCTCTAACGCTTCCCCGCAGCCGTCCCGGAGGCCCGGACCACCATCTGGTGATCCGGGCCTCGCTGTTTCATGTCGTCCCCACCGTTCGGAGGAACGATGTCCGCCATCGACGAGCTGGTCCGCGCCAACGCGGAGTATGCCCGCACTTTCGATCGCGGCGAGCTGCCGCTGCCGCCCGCGCGCCACTTGGCGATCCTGACCTGCATGGATGCGCGTCTCCTGCCGTCCCGGGCGCTGGGCCTGGTCGAAGGCGACGCGCACGTGATCCGGAATGCCGGCGGCCGGGCGCGCGACGCGCTCCGCTCGCTGATCATTTCCCAGCGCCTGCTCGCCACCCGTGAGATCGCCGTCATTCATCACACCGACTGCGGGATGCTCACGTTCTCCAACCGCGACCTACGCGACAAGGTCCGGGAGGACCTGGGAAGCGACACCGGGGAGTTCGACTTCCTGCCCTTCCAGGATCTGGAAGGCAGCGTGCGCGAGGACATCGAGTTCCTCACCGCCACCCAACTGCTCAATCCGGACACCCTGATCCGCGGCTTCGTCTACGACGTCAGGACAGGGAGGCTGAGCGAGGTCAAGGTGGAGAGCGGGGTGGGGACGGCGTGAATGGCACACGTGAACGGGGGGCTCCGATCCAAGGAGCCCCCCTTCACGTGCACGGTTCGCCCGTTACGCGCTTCAGGCGAGGAAGCTCTCCAGCGCCCTCGCCCGGCTCACATGCCGGAGCCGGCTCAGCGCCTTTTCCTTGATCTGGCGGACCCGCTCGCGGGTGATGCCGAGCAGGCTGCCGATCTCCTCCAGCGTCATCGGCTCGGGGCCGTCCAGCCCGAAGTAGAGCCGGAGGATCTTGGCCTCGCGCTCCTTGAGGGTGGAGAGCACCTCCTCGATGGACTCGGTGAGCGCGTGCTCGAAGGTCTCGGAGTCGGGACCCGGATTCTGGGTGTCGGGCAGGTAGTCGAGGAGCTTGTTGTCTTCGCCGGGCGTGAGCGGCGCGTCGAGCGAGAGGTGATTCTGGGAGATGGAGAGGGTCTTCTGCACCTCTTCCATCGAGATGTCCATCCCCTCGGCGATCTCCGAGGGGGTGGGCTCGCGGCCCAGCTCCTGGAGCAGCGCCGAGGAGCGCTTGCCGATGCGGTGCAGCGTGCCCGCCCGGTTGAGCGGCACCCGCACGATCCGGCTCTGCTCCGCGAGGGCCTGGAGGATCGCCTGGCGGATCCACCAGACGGCGTAGGAGATGAACTTGATGCCCTTGGTCTCGTCGAACTTGTGCGCCGCGCGGATGAGGCCGAGGTTGCCCTCGTTGATGAGGTCGGCGAGCGAGACGCCCTGGTTCTGATACTTCTTGGCGACCGATACCACGAAGCGCAGGTTGCTGCGCACCAGCTTGTCGAGGGCTTCGCCGTCCCCGGTGCGGATGCGCTGCGCCAGCGTGACCTCTTCCTCCTGCGGGATCAGCGGATACTTGCTGATCTCGCGGAGGTACTGGTCCAGCGATCCCTCGTCGAAGGAGGGACCCCGCTTGCCGGAACCGACCTGCATTGGACGCATGCGACGTGACCTCGTACTGGACCGCGGGAGAGAACGAACTGACGGAACCTTACTCTGCGATATCGCGAGGCGCAATGGAGTGACGCAGCCGGCCGCTCGTCAGTCGACGCACGCGCGCGACGGCGAATGTGACTGACGTCACGACGGGCGTGCGAGCCACTGACGCCGTTCACACGTCGTAGGTATCGATCTGCGCCCGCTGCAGCCGCCCCGAGTAGTCCACGTAGCAGACCTTGGTCTCGGAGTAGAACTCGTAGACCTCCCAGCCCGCCCTCGCGGTGGCCGTTGCCGGTCGCCTTCACGCCGCCGAACGGCAGGTGCGCCTCGGCGCCGATGGTCGGCGCGTTGACGTAGGTGATGCCGTTGTCGAGGTCCTGCATGCGCCCGGAAGGCGAGGTCGACGTTCCGGGTGTAGATCGAGCTCGAGAGCCCGTAGCGCACGTCGTTGTTGACCCGCACCGCCTCGTCGAAGGAGCTGACCCGGATCACGCTGAGCACCGGGCCGAAGATCTCCTCCTGCTCCAGCCGGCTCCGCGGCTTCACCCCGGCGAAGACGGTCGGCTGGTAGAACCATCCCGTGCCGAGCCGCGCCGCGCGGGGCGCTGCCCGCCGGTCACCAGCTCGGCCCCCTCCTCGTGCCCGATCTCGACGTACCGCTCCACCTTCTCCCGCGCCGCCTCGTGGATCAGCGGGCCGACGTCGGTCTTCGTCCTGCCGCCCGTCGCCCAGGCGCAGCCCCTCGGCGGCGTCCGCCAGCCGGCGGAGGAACCGGTCGTGCACCTTGCCGATGGAGGATGAGACGGCTGGTGGCGGTGCAGCGCTGGCCGGTGGTGCCGAACGCGCCCCAGAGCACGCCCTCGAGCGCCAGATCGAGGTCGGCGTCGTCCATCACGATCATCGCGTTCTTGCCGCCCATCTCGAGCGAGAGCCGCTTGTGCATCCGGCCGCAGGTCTCGCCGATGATGGCGCCGGTCTCGGTCGAGCCGGTGAAGGAGATGACCGGCACGTCGGGGTGCTCCACCAGCGCCTTGCCCACCGTCTCACCCCGGCCGTGCACCAGCTGGATGACCTCGGGCGGCAGGCCCGCCTCGAGCAGGATCTCGACCAGCAGGTGCACGGTGTGGGGCACGTCCTCCGACGGCTTGATGACCACCGCGTTCCCGCAGAGCAGCGCGGGGAACATCTTCCAGGTCGGGATCGCGAGCGGGAAGTTGAACGGGGTGATGAGCCCGGCGACGCCGATCGGGCGGCGATAGCTCATCGCCCACTTGGAGCGGAGCTCGGACGGCACGGTGTGGCCGAAGAGCCGCCGGCCCTCGGTGGCGGCGTAGTAGGCGGTGTCGATGCCCTCCTGCACGTCGCCCCGCGTCTCCGCCAGCACCTTCCCCATCTCGCGCGTCATCGCGTCGGCGATCGCCTCCTTCCGCTCGACCAGCAGGTCGCCCACCCGGCGCAGCACGTCGCCCGCGCGCGGGCGCCGGCGTCCGCGACCAGATGCGCGAAGCCCGTCGCGCGGCCGAGCGGACGGCGGCGTCCACGTCGCGCCGGTCGGAGTCGGGGAAGCGGCCGATCAGGTCGGCGTGTCCGCCGGGTTGCGGTTCTCGAAATAGGCGCCGGTGGCCGGAGCCACCCAGTCGCCGCCGATGAAGTTCTTGAAGGTCTTGGCCATTCGCCCTGAAGGTTGAGGTGTCGAAGAGCGTCAGTGTCAGCCGGCGAGTCCGGCTGGTCCGGTCGTCGGTGCCGGAGTGGTCGGACCGGTCGCCGGGGCGCCGGCGCCGCCGCGCGCAGCGTCCAGGTGCGGTCTCGCGCGCATAGCCGATGCGCGGCAGGATCTCGCTCGCCGCCACGCTGCCGGCCCACAGCGATCGACCAGCAGGCGAGATCACGTGGGCGAGCCCGCGCCGGTTCGCCCAGCTCGAAATCGCGGCCAGGCCGCCGACCAGCACGGTGATGCCGGCGGCGCCGAGGAAGAACGCGGCCTGGAGACCGCAGGCGTGCTGGTAGGGCCAGAGCGGCAGCGCCACCGCGAGGGCCAGCGCGAGCAGCACCCAGAGCCAGGTGATGGCCACCGATCCCCGCCGCGGGGGCCGCCGGTGCGGCGCCGGGCGCCGCCGCCGGCGATCGCGCGCTGGCCGACCGGGCGCCGGCCCGGCGCCGCGGGCTCCCGGTCCCTGCTGCGCGATCGCGCGATCGATCTCGGCCATCTCCTTGTCCCAGTCCCGCGGCTGCTCGGTCACGCGTCTCCCGGGTGAGGCCGTAGCGCTCGATCTTCTTGTAGAGGTTGGACCGCGGCATCTTCAGCGCCCGCGCGGTCTCGGAGACGTTCCAGTCGTGCTCGCGGAGCTGCTGCAGCGAGGAAGCTCCGCTCGGCCTCCTGCTTGAACGTCTCGAACGTCTGCGCCCGTCCCGCCCTCGCGCGGCCTCGCCATCGGCCGCGCGGAAGCAGCCGGTCGACGTCCGCGCCGGTGACCGTCTTGCCCGGCGCGAGGATCAGCGCCCGCTCGACCGCGTTCCGCAGCTCGCGGATGTTGCCGGGCCAGCGCCGCGCCTGCAGCCGGCGGATCGCGTCCGTCGGCGAACTGTCTTCCCGGCCACTCCGGCGCCCGCCGGCGAGCTGCTCGGCGAAGTGCGCCACCAGCGCCGGGCACATCCTCGAGGCGGTCCCGCAGCGGCGGCACCTCGATCGGCACCACGTTGAGCCGGTAAAGCAGATCCTCCCGGAAGCGGCCCTCGGCGATCTCGTCCTCGCAGGTCCTTGTTGGTGGCCGCGAGCACCCGGACGTCGACCTGGATCGACTTGCGAGCCGCCGATCCGGGTGACCACGCCCTCCTGGAGCACCCGCAGCAGCTTGGCCTGGGCGGAGAGCGACATGTCGCCCGATCTCGTCGAGGAAGAGCGTGCCGCCGTCGGCCTGCTCGAACTTGCCGGCCCGGTCGGCGAAGGCGCCGGTGAACGAGCCCTTCATGTGGCCGAACAGCTCGCTCTCGATCAGCTCGGAGGGGATGGCGGCGCAGTTCACCTCGATGAACGCCCGGTCGCGCCGGGGCGACGCCTCGTGCAGCGCCCGCGCCACCAGCTCCTTGCCGGTGCCGTTCTCGCCGGTGATCAGGACCCGCGCGGCGGTGGGCCCGACCTTGGCGATCAGCTCCCGCACGGCCTGCAGCGCCGGGCTGTCGCCCACCATCTGGTAGCGGCTCTCGCTGGCCTCGCGGAGCCGGGCGTTCTCTCCGACCAGCTCGGCGTGCGCGAGCGCGTTCCGCACCGTGACCAGGAGCCGGTCGGTATCGAGCGGCTTCTCCAGGAAGTCGAAGGCGCCGCGCTGGGTGGCCTCGACCGCGGTGGCGATGGTGCCGTGGCCCGAGATCATCACGATCTGCGCCCGGCGGTCGAGATCGCGGAGCCGGGTGAGCGTCTCCAGCCCGTCGAGCCCGGCCATCTTCACGTCGAGGAAGACCAGGTGGGGCTGGAACTCGGAGTAGATGGTGATCGCCTCGCCGCCCGAGGCCGCGACCCGGACCTCGAGGTCCTCGTACTCGAGCACCTGCTTCAGCGCCTGGCGGATGCCCGGCCTCGTCGTCCACGATGAGCACGCGATGGCTCATTGCCCGGGTACTCCGTAGAGGGTCGCGCCGCCCGGGCGCACGCGGATGTCCGCGACGCCCGCCGGCACCTGCACCGGCACCGCGTCCGGTCGCTGGCCTGGCCCAGCGCGCGCGCGACCAGGCCGCGGCACCAGTCGCGCGGGGACCGGAAAGTCGCGGATCCGGAAGCGACCGCACCTGCCACTCGCCCCGCCCCGGCTCCGATCACCCGCAGCGGGCCGGTGGCTTCGATCGGCTCCGTCTCCCGCAGGGCCACCGCCAGCGGGCCGACCGCCTCCTGGGGCAGCCGCGCGGTGCGCAGGCGGGCCTGGACCGCGATCTCGCCATCGAGCAGACGACCTGGAGCGAATCGAGCTGGCCGCCGGAGCGTCGGCGTCGAGCCCGCTGCCGACCAGCGACGCGACCTCGGCCGGCGTCAGCACCACCGAGTCGGCCCGCCAGCCGTTGAGCGAGTCGATCTTGGCCCGCGCGGTCCGCAGCGCCCGCACTCCGGGCCGCCCGGTCGACGACGGCCGTGGCGGCGGTCCGCTCGTCACCGAGCAGCCGGCGGCCCTCGCGCACCAGGCGGTCACGGTACAGCCAGCCGAGCGCCGAGCGCGGCGATGAGCCCGAGGCAGCCGATCAGCTTGAACGGCGCGGTGAGGCAGCCCATCACGCGCCCGAGCTCCAACGTGAGCCGCGGCTCGTATCTGCGGCTTGCCCGGCGGTGCGCACGCTCTCGTAGAGCACGAGTCGGTGGCGAGAAACGGGACCCGCTCGTACTCCCGCGCCCTTCCATCTCGCGCGAGCCGGAGCCGCTGGCCCTCACGTACCCGCCCGAGGGTGACATGGGGCCGGAACGGCACGCCCTCGGGCGGAAACCCGATCGCCTCGCTGCGGCGCTCGATCCGGTCCTGCAGCAGCTCGAGCGCTGGGGGTGCGTCGATACCCACCCACAGCACCCGTGCCCGCGACGGCGTCGGAAACGCGCCGAGGTCCGCCAGGCGCAGGGCGAGCGGCTCGCCGCCCTCCCTCGCCTGCGCGCACCGCCTCCTCGATGACCTCGAGCCGCTCCGGCGTGACTTCACCGTAGAACTTGAGGGTGAGATGCAGACCCTCGTCGCCGACCCAGCGAACGGGCAGGTCCTGCTGCCGGCACTGCTCGAGGAGACCCGCGACCTCGTCCCGGGCCGGCGAGGGCAGCGGCACCGCGGCGAAGAGCCGCATCACTCCGTGCCCG
>CAWJWD010000003.1:0-26814 GCA_963846505.1 uncultured Thermoleophilaceae bacterium
GCGGCCTTCACCACGCCGTACTCCGCGCCCGAGCGTGGCGGGCAGGCCGAGGCACCCCACTCGGAGCGGCTGACCATGTCCGGCTGCGGCTCCTGCGCCGCGGCGTCACCGCCGCCGAGCAGGCCTGCGAGCGAGACCGTCGCGTCGTTGACGGCTCCGCGCAGCGCGCTGCGCAGCCGATCGCCCGCGGTGGCGGTGCCCTGGACGTTGACGAAGTGCAGCCGCAGGCCGGGCACGCGCTGGCTGAGGCGGTACTGGACCTCGTCGGCCGTGCCGACCCAGAGCGGATCGGAGGCCGCGATCTCGCGCTCGCCCGTGTGCGGGTCGGGGTTGTGGTCGGCGTGGGCCTCGAGCGCTTGCCAGCGGCTCCAGCGCTCGCCGTGCTCGCGCACGCGCAGCGCGACTCGCGGTTCGGCCGCACCGCGCCAGCGCATGCCGACGAGGTTGAAGCGCTTGGGGGCGCGCAGCGGTCGCGAGGTGATGCGACCGGAGGCCACGGCGGCGGCGACGCCGGCGGAGGGCGCGAGCTCGAAGTCGACGGGGTCGGGGCGCCAGCGCTCTCCGGAGAGCGCTGGGCCGGCGAGCACGGCCAGGGCGCACACGAGCGCCGCTGCGATGGCGAGCAGCTTCACCACGAACCCGGAACACGGTTTCAGGCTCGGCGTTGCGGCGTTGCAAGATCACCTGCAAGCGAGCGGCTTGCAGGGGAGCGTGCGGCTAGGGGACGGGCTCGGGCCCCTTGGAGCGGTTCTGGTCGCGGAAGGTGCGCAGCGCGTCGAAGATCTGCGGGCTGTATTGGTCGCACTCCAGCAAGCGGCCCTTGTCCCCGTAGTCGGGGCCGTTCCAGGCGGTCGCGGCGATCTCGTACGGCATCTTCTTCCGGGGCGTGATCACCATCTGGTAGCTGTCCTCGTCGAACAGCGCCTTGAGGTTCGCGCGCTGCTGCTCGGGGAGGGTGGGCTTCATCCAGATCACGATGCGCCCGTGCTCGAGGTTGTGCACGAACTGCTCGTCGGTGAGCGGCTTGGAGTAGGCACCGTCGTCGGGGGGGATCTGGTAGTGGCGGCCCGAGGTCGGCGGGTTCGTCTTGTACTTCACCTTCTCGTCGAGCGTTCTGGTGTGGTCGCTCTCGCCGCTGGCGTCGACCGAGTCGAGCGTGCAGTTCGCGTCGGCCGCGGCGGTCTTCAGATCGGTGACCTTCTGCGTCGGTACCGAGCCGCCGCTCGGGAAGATGGCCGTTTGGCCGCCGTCGCTGCCGTCGCTGTTCCCGCCGAGGGCGACGACGGCGATCACCACGACGGCGATCAGCACGATCGCGCCGGCGGCGCCGTAGCCGACCAGGCGCTTGCGCTGGCCGCCTCTGGCCGCCTGTTCCCTCTCCTCGCGCTCGCGCCGGAGAGCTTCCTTCTGCTCCTTCCTCGAAGCCATCGCAGCGGAAGACTAGTAGCTCAGAATTCCTTTAGGACGCGCCTCGGCGTCGGGCCGTGGCAGCACGGCCGGTCGAGCCGCCGCTGCGCTGGCGCCTGCCGGCCGCGCTCGAGCGCTTGGCGGGGAAGCAACCGTCGACGAAGCCGGCGATCTCGGCCGTCAGCCGCTCGGGCGTCAGCCGCAGCTCGAGCAGGGAGGACGCCTCCAGCAACTGCGCGTTCGGCAGCTCGTGCATGAGCATGTCCGAGTCCGAGAACGGGTGCACCGGATCGCGGCGGTGGCCGATCACGAGCGTCGGCTGCCGCATGCGCCGGCGCTCCTCGGAGGGTGGGGCGACGCGACCGAAGAACAGGCCCTGCAGCACCGAGGCGGACGGCTTGGGGTCCTGGCTGACCCAGTCGAGCATCATGTCGCCGAGCAGGAAGGCGCCACGTGGCACACGGCGGGCGGCGGCGCCGAGCAGGCGTGCGCCCGGGGCTCCGAAGGTCAGGCTGACCAACAGCGGCGTGAACGCGAGCGCGCAGCCGAGCAGCGCATTGTCGAGCACCGGCATCTCGATCACGAGGCCGCGCACGCGCTCCGGCGCCGCCGCGGTCGCCTCGAGCGACACGTTGGCTCCCAGCGAGGCCCCGCCGAGCACTGCCCGCTCGATGCCGAGGTGGTCGAGCAGGCCGATCACCTGGCGACCGAAGCCGACCATCGAGTACGCGCCCATCTCGGGCGGGCGGTCCGAGTCGCCGTGGCCGAGCAGGTCGAGGCAGAGCACGCGGTAGCCGCGCTCGGCCAGCTCGATGGCCACCGGCTCGTGCATGCGGTGGTTGAACAGCAGGCCCGGCAGCAGCACCACGGTGCGCGGGCCGGTGCCGTGCTCGGCGTAGGCGAGGGAGTGGCCTTCGAACTCGAATTGATTGATCTGGGCAGCGATGGGAAGGGTTGTAGCATCGGTCACAGAGGGGACGTTCCAGTAAGGGGAGAGGTGCGATGGGCACGACGAGGCAACTGTCGGTCACCGTCAACGGTGAGAGACACGAGTCGGAGGTCGAGCCGCGGCTGCTGCTCGTCCACTACCTCCGCGACGTCCTGGGGCTGACCGGCACGCACGTCGGCTGCGACACCACCAACTGCGGCGCCTGCACCGTCCACCTCGACGGGGAGTCGGTCAAGAGCTGCACCGTGCTCGCCGTCCAGGCCGACGGATCCGAGGTCACGACGATCGAGGGCCTCGGTCGCGAGGGCGACCTGCACCCGCTGCAGACCGCTTTCACCGAGCAGCACGGCCTGCAGTGCGGTTTCTGCACGCCGGGCATGATCATGGCCGCCGCCGACCTGCTCGAGCGCAACCCGAACCCGAGCGACGAGGAGATCCGACACGGCCTCGAGGGCAACCTCTGCCGCTGCACCGGCTACCACAACATCGTCGCGGCGGTGAGACAGGCCGCGGGCGCGGAGGCGGTGCGATGAGCGCGGTCGACCAGCGCACCGGCAACGGTCACGTCGGCCGCTCGCTGAAGCGCAAGGAGGACCCCCGGATGATCACCGGCCGGGGCCACTACACCGACGACATGGCCATGCCGGGCCAGCTCTACGCCGCGATCGTGCGCTCCCCCGAGGCGCACGCGACGATCGGCGAGATCGACGCCGAGGCCGCCCGCGAGCGCCCGGGGATCGTGGCAGTGCTGACCGGCGAGGACATGGCCGCGGACTTCGCCAGCCCGCTGCCGATGGTGTGGGATCCGCCGGGCGTCGAGATCCACACGCCCGAGCACTGGCCGCTCGCTCGCGGCGAGGTCAAGCACGTCGGCGACCCGGTCGCCGTCGTGGTCGGCACGAGCAAGTACGCGGTCGCCGACGCGGTCGACGAGGTGATCGTCGAGCTCGATCCGAAGCCGGCCGTCGTCGACCCCGAGGCCGCGCTCGAGGAGGGCTCGCCGCTGGTCTGGGATTCGTTCGGCACCAACAAGACGCACGAGTGGGCGATCGCCGGCGGCGACCTCGACGCGGCCCTCGCCGAGGCCGACGTGGTCGTCGAGCAGCGCATGGTCAATCATCGCATCTCCGGCGCGCCGATCGAACCGCGCTCGTCGCTGGCCGAGCCGCGCGGGGACAGCCTGATCCTCTACTCGACGACGCAGATCCCGCACATCGCGCGGCTGCTGCTGGCGGGCATGCTGGACATGCCCGAGGACAAGCTGCGGGTCGTCGCCCCGGACGTCGGCGGCGGCTTCGGCGCCAAGCTGCAGGTCTACGGCGAGGAGGCGCTGGTGCTGGCGCTCGCGCGTCGCCTCGGACGTCCGGTCAAGTGGACCGAGTCGCGCTCGGAGCACATGACGACCTCGCACCACGGACGCGACCAGATCGCGTACCTGACCCTGGGAGCCAGGCGCGACGGCACGCTCACCGGCTATCGCCTGCGCTGCGTCGCCGACCTCGGCGCCTACCAGCAGCTGCTGACGCCGTTCATCCCCGAGCTCGGCTTCCCGGTCACCAACGGCTGCTACAGGATCCCGGCGGTCGACCTGCACTTCACCGGCGTCTTCACGAACAAGTTCGCGACCGACGCGATCCGTGGCGCCGGTCGACCGGAGATGACGTACTGGATCGAGCTGATGATGGACAAGCTCGCCGGCGAGCTGGGCATGGACCCGCTCGAGCTGCGGCGCAGGAACTTCATCGGCGACGACGAGTTCCCGGCCGAGAACGCGCTCGGGATCGTCTACGACTCCGGCAACTACGCGGGCGCGCTCGACAAGCTGCTGGACAACTTCGACCTCGACGTGTTCCGGGCCGAGCAGGCGCAGCTGCGCGAGCAGGGCGTGTACCGAGGCGTGGGCTTCTCGACCTACGTCGAGGTCTGCGGCCTCGCGCCCTCGCGTGCGGTGGGACCGCAGGGCGTCGGCCTCCAGGCCGCGTTCTGGGAGTCGGCGCTCGTGCGCGTGCACCCGAGCGGCTCGGCGACCGTCTACAGCGGCGCCTCGCCACACGGGCAGGGGCTCGACACCAGCTTCGCCCAGATCGCCGCCGATCGGCTCGGCATCGATCCCGAGAACGTCGACGTGATGCACGGCGACACCGACACCGGCCCGTTCGGCTGGGGCACCTACGGCTCGCGCTCGCTGGCGGTCGGCGGCGAGGCGGTCGCGCGGGCGGCGGAGAAGGTGCAGGAGAAGGCCAAGCAGGTCTGCGCGGCGCTGCTCGAGGCGGCACCCGAGGACATCGAGCTGGCCGACGGCGCCTTCCGCGTCAAGGGCTCGCCCGACCGCTCGAAGACGATGGCGGAGGTCGCCTTCGCCGCGCACGTGCCGCCGCAGGAGCTGCCGACGGACATCGAGCCCGGCCTGGAGGAGACCTCGTTCTACGACCCCGAGAACTTCGTCTTCCCGTTCGGCGCGCACGCCTGCGTCGTCGACGTGGACGTCGAGACGGGGAAGGTGTCGGTGGTGCGCTACGTGGCGGTCGACGACTGCGGCCCGGCGGTCAACCCGATGCTGATCGACGGCCAGGTCCACGGCGGCATCACGCACTCGATCGGCCAGGCGCTCTACGAGCAGGTCGTCTACGACGACGAGGGCCAGCTCGTCACGGGCACCTTCGTCGACTACGCGCTGCCGACCGCTGCCGAGGTGCCGAGCTTCGAGACCGATCGCACCGAGACGCCGTCGCCGGTCAACTCGCTCGGCGTCAAGGGCGTCGGCGAGGCGGGCACGATCGCCGCCACGCCAGCGGTCGTCAGCGCCGTGCACGACGCGCTCGCGCCGTTCGGCGTCGACCGGCTCGACATGCCGCTGACGCCGGTGCGCGTCTTCGCGGCGCTCGAGCAGGCGCGCGGCAGGGGCGCCGGTCCCCCGCCGACCGAGCAGGGCCGCGACGTCGGCGAGCACGGCGGCGGCTCCGCCGGCTCGGGGCCGTCCGCGCCCGACGAGCGAAGCCAGCCCGGCGAGGGAGGTGCCCCGTGATCTGCGCTCCGTTCGACTACGAGGTCCCCGAGTCGCTCGACGAGGCCGTGCGCATGCTGCGCGAGAACGGCGAGGACGCCAAGCTGATCGCGGGCGGCCACTCGCTGCTGCCGTTGATGAAGCTGCGCTTGGCCACGCCGACGCTGCTGATCGACCTGCGGCGGCTGCCCGGCATGCACGGCGTCACGCGCGAGAACGGCAGCTGGCGCATCGGGCCGCTGACCCCGCACGCGACGCTGCAGGACACGCCCGAGCTCGGCCTCACCTCGGTCGCGGCCGGCAAGATCGCCGACCAGCAGGTGCGCAACCGCGGCACGATCGGCGGTTCCCTGGCCCACGGCGACCCTGCCGCGGACCTGCCCGGCATCCTGCTCGCCTACGAGGGCTCGGTCACCGTCCAGGGCTCCGGCGGCCAACGCACGATCGCCGCCGCGGACCTGTTCCAGGACTATCTCACGACCGCGCTCGGCCAGGACGAGGTGATCACCGAGGTGCGCCTGCCGGCACTCGACGGCTACGGCTACGGCTACGAGAAGTTCACCCGCCGCGCCGAGGACTGGGTGATGGTCGGCGTCGCCGCGCTCGTCAAGAAGGCCGCCGACGGCTCCTGCGAGGACGTCCGCATCGGGCTCACGCACATGGCCGGCACGCCGCTGCGCGCGACGGCCGCGGAGCAGGCGCTGCGCGGCGCCTCGTTGGACGCGGACTCGATCGCCCGCGCGGCGGAGCTGGCGGCCGACGACACCTCGCCGCCGGGGGACCTCAACGCGACGCCCGAGTACAAGCGGCACCTCGCGCGCGTGCTCACGCGGCGTGCGCTCGCGGCAGCGGTCGCATGAGCGGGCGCACCGGCGGCCGATCGGCTGCTCGCTAGCGTCGGAGTCGTGACCTTCGAGGCTCCACGAGCGGTGGCCGCGGCGCTTGCCGAGCAGCGCTACCTCGCCGACGAGGCGCTGGCCACCTCGGTCTTCCTCGCGGCGTCGCTCGAACAGCCGTTGCTGCTCGAGGGCGAGGCGGGGGTCGGCAAGACCGAGGTCGCGAAGGCGCTGGCGGCGGCCAGCGGGGCACGGTTGATCCGGTTGCAGTGCCACGAGGGAATCGACCTGCATCAGGCGCTCTACGACTGGGACTACCCGCGCCAGCTGCTGCACCTGCGCGCCGGCGGCGAGGACGAGCTCTACTCCGAGCGCTTCCTGTTGCGCCGGCCGCTGCTGGAGGCGCTGCAGGCCGAGGAGCCCGTGGTGCTGCTGATCGACGAGGTCGACCGCGCCGACGACGAGTTCGAGGCGTTCCTGCTCGAGCTGCTGTCCGAGTTCCAGATCTCGATCCCCGAGCTCGGCACCGTCCGCGCCGTCCGCCGGCCGCTGGTTGTGATCACCTCCAACCGCACGCGCGAGCTGCACGACGCGCTCAAGCGCCGCTGCCTCTACCACTGGATCGACTACCCGTCGCCCGCGCGCGAGACGGAGATCGTGCACGCGCGGCTGCCGGGCGTTCCGGACGAGCTGGCGGCTCGTGTCTGCGCCGCCGTCGGGCGCCTGCGCGACGAGCAGCTCTACAAGCTGCCGGGCGTCGGCGAGACGATCGCCTGGGCGCGCGCGCTGCTCGCGCTCGAGGGAGCGGACTTGGAGCAGACGCTCGGGGTCGCGCTGAAGGTGCGCGAGGACATCGAGCGCGTGCGCGAGCAGGGGGTGCTCGAAGGTGTCTGAGCGCCTTGGCTTGCGGCTCACCGGCCGGCTCACGCTGCTCGCCGCGACCATGCGCGCAGGCGGCGCCCGCATCGGCGTCGACGAGCTGCTCTCGGCGCACCGCGCCCTGGCCGCCGTCGACGTGGCCGATCTCCATGCCGCCTACTTCGCGCTGCGCCCCGTGCTCTGTTCGCGCCACGCGGACCTCGAGACCTTCGACGCGGCGTTCGAGGAGTGGTTCGGTCCGCGCCGCGCCGCGCCGCTGGGACCGGACGCCCTCGACGACGTCGCCAAGCTCGTGTTGCCGCGTACGGCGGTACCCGCCGAACGCGCTCCGAGACGTGACGCGGACGGCGAGACGGACGTCGTGCCGGCGGCCTGGTCGCCGGTCGAGCTGCCGCGCGACAAGGACTTCGCCGACTACACCGAGGCCGAGCGTCGCGCCGCCCGTGTCGTCATGCGTCGCCTGGCGCTACGCGGGCCGACGCGCCCGAGCCGCCGGCTGCGTCCCGCCGCTCGTCGTGGCGCCCCGCCCCCGGACGCCCGTCCGGACCTGCAGCGCACGCTGCGCGCCTCGCTGCGCCTCGACGGCGAGCCGCTCTCGCGTCACTGGCGCGAGCCGGCCGAGCGGCCGCGGCCGCTGGTGCTCGTCTGCGACGTGTCCGGCTCGATGGAGCCGTATGCGCGCATGCTGCTCCAGTACGTCCAGGCCTGCGTGGCCGCGCGCCGGCGCGTCGAGGCGTTCGTGTTCGGCACCGAGCTCACGCGCGTCACCGCCGAGCTGCGCGGACGCGATCCCGACCGTGCGCTCGAGCTCGCCTGCGGTGCGACCCAGGACTGGTCGGGCGGCACCCGCATCGGCGCAGCGCTGGCGACGCTCAATCGCGAGCACGGTCGCCGCGTCGGCCGCGGCGCGGTGGTCGTGCTGCTGTCCGACGGCTGGGACCGCGGCGACCCGCTCGTGCTCCAGGCCGAGCTGGCGCGCCTGTCCCGCTGCTCGCACCGGCTGATCTGGCTCAACCCGCTCAAGGCCCACCCCGACTACGAGCCGCTGGCCCGCGGCATGCGGGCAGCGCTGCCGTACGTGGACCGCTTCCGGGCGGGCAATTCGCTGCAATCGCTCGAGGAGCTTGCGCTCCTGATGGAAGGTGGCTTCGAATGAGCTCGCAGAGGGAAGGCTGCGCTGAGAGGGGCACACGACGATGAGGGACGTCGTTGAGGACGTACGGGCATGGACCAGCCGGGGCGAACGCGTCGCGATCGCGACGGTCGTCGGCGTCAAGCGCTCGGCACCGCGCCCGCCGGGCGCGAAGATGGCCGTCAACGAGCACGGCGAGGTGTCCGGTGCGGTCTCGGGCGGCTGCGTCGAGGGCGCCGTCGTGGAGGTGGCCGGCGAGGTCCTGCGCGGCGGTCGGCCGCGCCTGCTGCACTTCGGCATCGCAGACTCGGAGGCGTGGGACGTCGGACTGCCCTGCGGCGGCGAGATCGACGTCTTCGTCGAGGAGTACCGGGAGTGAGCGCCGGCGCGTGAGCGCGCAGTCGGACTTCGCCCGCATCGCTGCCGCGAACGGGCGCGCCGCGCTCGTGACGGTCGTCGCGGGCGGGGAGGTCGGGGCGAAGCTGCTCGTGCGCGCGGACGGAGCCGTCACAGGCTCGCTCGGCGGCGACGAGCTCGATCGCGTCGCCGGCGACGCGGCCGAGCGACTGCTGTGGACCGAGCGCTCGGAGCTGGTCGAGCACGACGGCGTCTCGCTGTTCGTCGACGTGACCGCGCCGCCGCCGCGGCTGATCGTCTTCGGGGCGGTCGACTACTCGGCCGCCCTCTGCACGCTCGCCCGCGCCGCCGGCTGGCGCCCGTTCGTCTGCGATCCGCGCTCGCAGTTCGCCACGCCCGAGCGCTTTCCCGACGCGGAGCGGGTCGTGGCGGCGTGGCCGGCCGAGGCCTTCGAGCAGCTGGGCGGCATCGATCCCGCAACGTACGTCGCCGTGCTCACCCACGACCCCAAGCTCGACGACGCCGTGCTCGAGATCGCGCTGCGCTCCGAGGCCGCCTACGTCGGTGCGATGGGCAGCCGCCGGGCCCAGGAGCGCCGTCGCGAGCGACTGCTGGCGGCCGGGCTCGAGCAGGAGCTGCTCGAGCGCCTGTCCGCGCCGATCGGCCTCGACCTCGGGGCGATCAGCTCGGAGGAGACGGCGCTCTCGATCCTGGCCGAGGTCGTCGCCGTGCGCAACGGCCGCGAGGGCGGGCGCCTGTCCCGTGCCGGCGGGCGCATCCACGAGGTGGGCACGTGATCGGCGGCCTCGTGCTCGCCGCCGGCAGCGGATCGCGCTACGGCGGCGGCAAGCAGCTCGCGCCCTTGAACGGCCGCCCCCTGCTCGAGCACGCGCTCGAGGCGATGGCGGCGGCGCCGGTCGAGCGGCGGGTCGTGGTGCTCGGCGCCAACGCGGAGTGCGTGCTGCACGAGGTGAGCCTGCACGGCGTGGAGCCGATCGTGTGCGAGCGCTGGGAGAAGGGCCAGTCGGCGTCGCTCGCCTGCGGCCTGGCGGCGCTGGCGGAGTGCGCCGCGGTCGTGATCACGCTCGGCGACCAGCCCAACGTCAGTCCCGCGGCGATCGACCGCCTACTGGGGGCCCGCGACGGCGGGGCGGCGGCGGTGCGCGCCACCTACGGCGGCGAGCCCGGCCACCCGGTGGTGCTCGAGCGCCAGCTGTTCGGCCGCCTGCGCGACGTCTCAGGCGACCATGGCGCGCGCAACCTGCTGCTGCAGGTGCGCACGCGCGAGGTGCCCTGTGACGACCTCGGCGGCGGCGAGGACGTCGACACCGTGGCGCAGCTGCACGCGCTCGGATCGGGAGGGCCGTTGGCATGAAGCTGGAGCAGTCGTTCGAGGTCAAGGCGCCGCTGGAGCGGGTCTGGGAGGCCCTGATCGACGTCGAGCGCGTGGCGCCCTGCCTGCCCGGCGCCGAGATCACCGAGGCCGAGGGCGGCACCTATCGCGGCAACTTCAGCGTCCGCCTCGGCCCGACCACGGCCGCCTACCGCGGCGAGCTGAGGATCGAGGAGGCCGACGCCGAGGCGCACCGCTCGGTGATGCGGGCCACCGGCCAGGACAAGCGCGGCCAGGGCTCGGCCAAGGCGACCATCGTCAGCGTGCTGACCGCCGCCGACGATGCGACCAAGGTCGACGTCGAGACGGCCTTCACGCTCACCGGTCGCCTCGCCCGCTTCGGTCGCGGCGGCATGATCCAGGACATCTCGAACCGGCTGCTGAAGGACTTCGCCGAGTGCCTGCAGCAGCGCATCGAGGCCGAGCAGCCGGCGGCTCCGACCGCTCCGCCACCCGCAGCCAAGCCGATCGGCGGCTTCTCGCTGCTCCTGCGCGCCCTGCTGGACCGTCTGAAGCGGCTCTTCTCGCGCGGGCGCTGACCGCGTTCAGCTCGCCGCCTCGGCCGGCAGCGGCGAGGGCGCCAGCCGCATGCCGAGCGTCACGCCCGCCGCGACGACGGCCACGCCCGCGAGTCGTCCCGGCGTGATCTCCGCGGCGCCGATCGCCGCAGAGCAGATCAGCGCACTGATCGGCAGCACGCCCGAGAACAGACCGGCGCGCTCGACGCCCAGCAGGCCGAGCGCCGTGTACCAGAGCAGGAAGCCGCCGCAGGTCACGACCAGGCCCAGGTAGGCGAACGCGAGCGCCTCGTCGGTCGTCGGCGTGGGCAGCGACGGACCGTCGGCGATCAGGGCCCAGAGCATGAGCATCGGCACGGCGAACAGGCAGGCGAAGGTCGACACGCTCAGCGGCCCGAGCCGGTCGAGCACCGGCACCGCCAGCAGCGAGAAGGCGGCTTCGCAGGCGAGCGCCCCGAGCGCGAACAGCAGCCCCAGCCCGCTCAGCTCGCCGCCGGCGTACTGCACGATCGCGGCCCCCGCCGCGACGAGCACGGCCGCGCCGACCACGCCGAGCAGCGGTCGCCGTCCCGCCAGCAGCGGACCTGCGACGGCCAAGACGATCGGCACGCAGCCGATGATCACGCCCACCGTCGCCGGGTCGCCCTCGCGCACGCCGCCGACCACGCAGGCGTTGAAGAGGACAAGGCCGGTCGCCGCCAGCGCCGTGAGCCAGAGCGCCTCGCGCCTGGTCGGGCGCTTCAGCCGGCCGCGTGCGAGCAGGCCGAACAACGCGCTCGCGAGCAGATAGCGGACCGTCTGCCCGGCCGGGAACGGGTACTCGTCGATCACGTCGGACGCCGCGACGAGCGACCCGACGGCGGTCAGCGCGCCGGCGGCGGCCAGCGATCCGCGTAGCTGCGAGCCTCCCATCGCGCGTCCAGGCTACGCGCGCCGGGCGTGCGCGCGATGACTCAGCCGGTCCTGGGCGGCACGGTCTGGTCGACCCACGCCGGCAGCTCGCCGAGGAAGCGCGGGTCGATCGTGTGCGTGATCGGCGACTCGCGGTAGGTCACGTCCGCCCCGGCTGCCGTCAGCCGCTCGCGCGCGTCGCGTGCGAACTCGACGCCGATCACGGGGTCGTCGGTCCCGTGTCCGATCGCGACCGGCAGCTCCGGCGCGAGCCGCTCGAGGTCCGCTCGCCAGGCCTCGACGGTGGGAATGAAGCCGCTCAGCGCGATGATGCCGGCCACGCGCGGACGGTCCACCCCGAGTCCGAGCGCGTACGACATCACGGTGCCCTGCGAGAAGCCGCCGAGCACCGTGCGATCCGGCTCGATCCCGTGTTCGGCGAGCACGTCGTCGAGCCAGGGGGCGAGGCGCGAGTACGTGTCGTGGAACGTGTCGGGATCGGGAAAGCCGACCCGCGGGACGGCGTACCAGTGCGCGCCGCCCGGCGGCAGCGACAGCGGGCCGCGAGCGGTCAGGCCCAGCAGGCGGCGCTGCGGGTCGAGCAGGTCGAGCAGCGGGAAGAGGTCGTGCTCGTCCGCGCCGCGCCCGTGGAACAGCGCCAGCGCCCCCTCGGGCTCCCCGGCCGCAGGCCGCAGGCGATGGGCGAAGTCGTCGAGCGCCACGCGATCAGCTCTTCGCCACGGAGGCTCGTCGACTGAACGGCTCCGGCGACGCCGGAGCGGTCTCTCGCCGCCGGCCACGTGGACGCAGGCGATCGACGGTCGCCCCCAGGCCGGGCGGCAGGCGTCCGTCGGTCGAGAGCCAGGAGCCGGCGAGGATCAGCAGCAGGCCGGCGACGGCGCCCGCTCCGGGGCGCTCGCCAAGCACCGCCACGCCGAGGCCGACCGCGACCACCGGCGCCACGTAGGTGATCACCGAGGCGCGGCTCGGACCGACCTCGTTGACGAGCGTGCCGAAGAAGACGAAGGCGGTCGCGGTGCAGAGCAGCCCGAGCACCAGCACGGCACCGAGGGCCTGCGTGGACGGTGTCGCCGACGGTGGGGCGAGCGCCGCGAAGGGCGCCAGCACGGCCGTTGCGACCACGAGCGCCGCGGCCATCGTCGCGCGCGGGTCGAGGTCGGAGAGGTGCGCCTTGAGCAGCATCGGCCCGATCGCGTAGCCGACCGCCGCGAGCAGGATCGCGCCGGCTCCGATCAGCTCGTCGCCGGTCCCCGCGACGTCGAGTCCCATCAGCACCACTACGCCGACGAAGCCGACCAGCAGGCCGACGAGCCGTCGCCCGGTCGCCTGCTCGCTGCGGTCGAAGCGCAGCGCCAGCAGGGCCACGATCAGCGGCACCGCGGCGATCAGGATCGCCGCCAGCGACGACGACACGTGCTGTTCGCCGGCGGCGATCAACGGGAACGGGATCGAGATCTCGAAGACCGCGTAGGCCGCGATCCAGCGCCAGCGACCACGCAGCGAGCCCAGCAGCCCGGCGTGCCAGGAGATCGCCACCAGCACGAGCGCACCCAGCGCCACCCGCGCCCAGGCGAGGAAGGCGGGCGAGAGGCCGTCGTCGACCGCGACCTTGATGAAGAGGTAGGGGATCCCCCAGAGGAACGAGACCGACGCGAACGAGATCCAAGCGCGGGTGCTCACGGCGGGCCAACTATGTCACGCGCCGACGCGACGCCTAGAATCAGTTGCATGCACAACGATCTCGACGGCGAGCTGCTGGATCGGGAGGAGCTCGCGGCGTGGCGCGGCATGCTGCGCGTGCACGCCAGCTTGACCCGCGCCCTCGACGCCGAGCTCCATCGCGCCCACGACCTCCCGCTGAGTTCCTACGAGGTGCTGCTGTTCCTCGCCGACGCCCCCGGCGGGCGCCTGCGCATGTCCGAGCTGGCCGACGGCGTGCTGCTCTCGCGCAGCGGCCTGACGCGCCTGGTGGACCGGCTCGAGCAGGCCGGCCTGCTCGAGCGCGAGCGCTGCGACGACGACGCGCGCGGCTACTTCGCGATCATCACCGACCGTGGCCGCGAGCTGTTCTCCGACGCGCGCGAGACGCACCTCGCAGGCGTGCGCGACCGCTTCCTCGTGCACTTCACGCGCGACGAGCTGCGCCACCTCGGCGAGCTCTGGAACCGCGTCACGCCCGGCGCCGCGGGCTGAGCGTCCGCTTACGACAGCGGCGCCGCCACCGAGTGGCGCGCCCGTCGCCGCACCTCGCGGATCGCGCGGGCGAGGCGCCGCACGCCCTCGTCGAGCTCCGGCGGGTCGAGCAGCGAGTAGGACAGCCGCAGCGACGTCTGCGAGCGTCGCTCGACGCTGATCGCGCCGCCGGGCGTGAAGGTCACGCCGGTGCGCACCGACTCCGCGTAGAGCGCTCGTTCGTCGATCGGGCGCGTCAGCGTGACCCAGAGGTGGTGCCCCCCGCGCGGCACGTTGACGCGGTACTCGCCCGGCAGGTGCCGTTCGAGCGCGGCCAGCAGCGCGTCGCGTCGCTCGCGGTAGAACGGCAGCGTGCCGGCGACGTGGCGGTCGTAGGCGCCGCTGGCCAGCCAGCGTGCGGAGATGTGCTGGATCAGCGTCGGCGAGTGGAAGTCCGCCTCGAGCTTCAGCAGCGCGATGCGGTCGCGCACCGCGCCGCGCGCAGCGACCCAGCCCATGCGCAGCCCGCCGCCGACGATCTTCGAGAGCGAGTTGACGTAGATCACGTGCGACGGGATCAGATCGCGCAGCGAGCGCACCGGCTCGCCCTCGAAGCGGATGTCCGAGTAGACGCGATCCTCGAGGATGAAGAAGTTGCGCTCGACCGCGAGCTCGGCGAGGCGCTGCCGGCGCTCCTCGGAGAGGCTGGCGCCGGTCGGGTTCTGGCAGGCGGTCTGGAGCGCGACGAGCGAGACCTCGTGACGGGCGAGCTGGCGCTCGAGCGCGTCGACGTCGAGTCCGTGCTCGTCGACGGGGACGCCCAGCACGCGCGCACCGGTGGCGCGCGCGGAGTGCAGCAGGCCGGCGAAGGTGGGCGACTCGACCGCCATCGTGCGGCCCGGCTCGAGCACCGCGCGCACGGCCAGGCTGATCGCCTGCTGGGCGCCCGAGGTGATCACGATCTCGTCGGCGTCGGCGGCGAAGCCGTGCTCGCGGCCGCGCAGGGCCAGCTGCTCGCGTAGGTCATACAATCCCTCGGCTGGGAGGTAGGACAATGCCCCGCCGCCCTCCGTCTCGAACACCTCGGCGGCGATCCGGCCCAGCTCGGCGGCCGGGTACATGCTCGGGGCCGGCCAGCCGGTTGCCAGCGAGAGCATGCCCGGCTCGGCGGCGAGCGTGAAGCCGTCCGCCAGCACCTGCTCGGGATAGGTGACCTCGCGCTCGGGCAGCGCGTAGATCTGCCAGTCGTCCCCGCCTTCGGCGCTGGCGGCGGGCGCGAGCGCACGCACGAAGGTGCCGCGCCCGACCGAGGCGGTGACGTAGCCCTGCTCGGCGAGGCGCCGGTACACGCGCGCCGCGGTCAGGTGGTTGATGCCGACCTCGGCGGCAAGCTCGCGCGTGGGCGGCAGCTTCTCGCCGGGCTCGAGCCGTCCGGAGTCGATCGCAGCGGTGAAGCGATCGACGAGCTGCTGCGTGAGGGAGGCGCTCCCCTCGCGCTCTAGACCAGACAAATTGACTTTGTACGACATTGCAACACCCCCCTCCGCTGCGAGACTAGCACTTGTCAGTCATACAAGCTAGTCCACGATCACACAAAGGGGGCACGATGTTCGATCCGACCCGTACGACGCAGGAGCACGTCACCGTCCGCTACGCGACCGTCGCCGATGCACCGGCCCTCGCGAGGCTGGCCGCGCTGGACAGTGCCAGCCCGCCCCGCGGCCCGGCGCTGATCGCCGAGGTGGCCTCGCGCCCGCTGGCCGCCCTGCCGCTCGGCAGCGGCCGGCCGATCGCCGATCCGTTCGAGCCGACGGCCGCGCTGGTCGCGTTGCTCGAGCTGCGCGCCGCCCAGCTCGCCGCTGCCGAGTCCGCCCCGCGGCGCTCGTTCACCCGGCGCGTGCGCGGCCTGCTGCGCGCGCCCGCCTGGTAGCGCATCCACTTCTCGGGGTCCCTCCCGGAAGGAGCCGGCGCCCGCCCGTCCCCCGGGCGGGCGCCGGTGGCTCACTTCGGCTCATCGCCCGGCAGCGCCGCGACCGGCTAGCCGGTGTTGCGCAGCCCGCCGGCGATGCCGTTGATCGTCAGCAGGCTGACGCGCCCGAGCCGCGTCGTCGTCCGCCGGCGCCGGCGCGCAGGCGGCGCAGCAGCTCGACCTGCACGAACGAGAGCGGGTCGACGTAGGGGTTGCGCCGGTCGATCGAGGCCTGCAGCACGGGCTCGCGTGCGAGCAGCCGCGGCTCGCCGCGGATCAGCAGCAGCTCGGAGCGGGTGCGCTCGAACTCGACGGAGATCGCGCCCCAGATCCGCTCGCGCGGCTCGGGCTCGTCCCACAGGTCGACGTAGCGCGCGGCGATCGCCGCGTCGGCCTTCGCGCAGGCCATCTCCGCGTTCGACAGCAGCGCGCGGAAGAAGGGCCAGTCGCGCTCCATCTCGCGCAGCAGCTCGAGCCCGACCTCCTCGCGCTCGGCCGCCAGCGCGCTGCCGAGTCCGAACCAGGCGGGCAGCACGATCCGCGCCTGCGTCCACGAGAACACCCACGGGATCGCGCGCAGGTCCTCGATGCCCGCGCCGCCCTTGCGGCGTGCCGGGCGCGAGCCGAGCCGCAGTCGCGAGATCTCGTCGACCGGGCGTCACCGATCTCGAAGAAGCGCACGAAGTCCGGGTCCTCGTGCACGAGCGCTCGATAGCCGCGCGCCGAGGTCTCCGCCATCCGTGCCAGCACCTCCTCGAAGCGCTCGCGCCGCTCGCCGTCCAGCGATCCGAAGCCGTCGAGCGTGGAGGCCAGCACGGCGCTCGCCGCCAGCTCCAGCTCGCGGTGGGCGATCGCGTTGACGGCGTACTTGGCCGCCAGCACCTCGCCCTGCTCGGTCATCTTCAGCCGCCCTTCGACGGTGCCCGTCCGGCAGCGCGAGGATCGCGACGTTCGTCGGGCCGCCGCCGCGACCGACGGCGCCGCCGCGGCCGTGGAAGAAGACCCACGAGACGCCGTGGCGCGCGCAGCAGCTCGCTGATCCGTCGTCTGGGCGCGGTAGGTCGCCCAGCCCGAGGCGACGTAGCCGACGTCCTTGTTCGAGTCCGAGTAGCCGACCATCACCTCCTGGTGGTCGCCGACCGCGCGCAGCGCGCTGCGGTAGCAGGGCTGGTCGAGCAGCGTGGCGAGCGTGCGGTCCGCGGCCGCGAGCGTCGCGTCGGCCTCGAACAGCGGCACGATCCGCAGTGCGGCGTCGCGGCCGCCCGCGCGCGAGAGCCCCGCCTCCTTCATCATCAGCAGCACCTCGAGCAGGTCGGCTGGTCCCTCGGTGCCGCGAGACGACGTAGGCCTCGATCGCGCCGCGGTGCCTGCCTGCGAGCAGCTCGCGCAGCATGCGGAAGGTGCGCACCACCTCCTGGGTCTCGGGGCTGAGAAGCCGGAGAGGTCCTGGGGGATCAGCGGCCGGCGGTCGTCGATCTCGCGCGCGAGCAACTCGATTCGCCGCTCGGGCGGCAGCTCGGCGTAGCTCTCGCAGACGCCGAGCTCGGCGAAGACCTCGGTCGAGCGCGGCACGGTGGCGCGTGGCGTGCTCGCGCACGTCCAGCCGCGCGAAGTGGAAGCCGAACACCTCGACCTGGCGGATCGTGTCGTGCAGGTCCGCGGCGGCGGCCAGCGCCCCCGGGCCCTCGAGCAGGCAGCGCTCGGCCAGGCGCAGGTCGGTCAGCAGCTCGCCGGGGTCGGCGTAGCCCGCGGGCTCGTCACGGCGGGTCACGCGCAGCCGCTCGCGCACGAGCGAGAAGGCGCGCCGGTAGGGCTCCTCGGGGTTGCGTTCCTCGAGCTCCGCGGCCAGCTCGGGGAAGCGCCCGGCGCCGTCGGTCAGCAGCGGCTCGAGGCCGGCGGCGGGACCGGTCACCCGTTCGGAGAACGACAGCCGCTCCGCCAGCGTCGCGACCCGCCCCTCGAGGAAGCGCAGGCACTGTGTGCGCATCAGCTCCAGCGCCTCGGCCGTCGTCTCCGGCGTGACGTTCGGGTTGCCGTCGCGGTCGCCGCCGATCCAGGAGCCGAACGTCAGCAGCGGCGGCACCGGCGGCGGGTCGTCCGGGTAGGCCTCGGCCACGGCCGCCTCGAGGTCGCGGTAGACGGCCGGGACCTCGTCGGCGAGCGTCGAGACGAAGTAGACGAGTCCCGCGCGGACCTCGTCGAGCACCGTCAGCGAGACGGCGCGCAGCTCGTCCGAGCCCCACAGCTCCTGCACGGTGGCAAGCAGCTGGGCGCGTGCGGCGGGCTCGCGCGCGGGGCGCTCGTCGAGGTCGCGCAGCACGTCGAAGATGCGCGCGAGCTTGTTCAGCGCCGTGCGCCGGCGCGCCTCGGTCGGGTGGGCGGTCAGCACCAGGCGCAGCTCGGCCTGCGCCAGCGTCGCGGCCAGCTCGTCGCGGCTCGTCCCGCGCGCGGCCAGCCGCTGCACGGCGTCGCGCATCGATCCAGGGCGCGGGCTCGTCCGGGTCGCGGCGCTCGCGCTCGCCGAGGCGGCGGATGCGCTCGTTGTCCTCGGCCAGGTTGGCGAGCTGGAACCAGCGCGTGAGCGAGCGCACGAGCACCTCCGCGCGCTCGAGGTCGAGCCCGGCCACGAGCGCGGCGAGCTCCGCGGCCGCGGCGTCGTCGCCGGCGCGCGCCTGGCGCGCGAGCTCGACGGTGCGCTCGTGCAGCGCCAGCGCCTGGTCGCCCTCGCTGCTGCGCACGACCTCGGCGAGCACGTCGGCGAGCAGCGCTCGATCGTCGGCGAAGCCCCGTGTCATCCGCGGCATGCTCGCGGTTCGGGCGCGCCGCGGCAATCGACGCAGGGCGAAAGCCCTGCTGCCATGCCTCGACCGAACGGCGAGCCGGCCCCCGCACGGCGACGCTTGGCGGCGCGTCGAGGCGGGCCGAGCAGTCGAACCGCCGCTAGCGGCGGCCGACGCTGAAGCGCGTCGAACGCACGGCGACGCTGTCGTCGATCGCACGCACGCGGACGTCGAGTCGGTAGCCACCGGTCGGGCAGGCGGGCGCCATCCGGGACCCGCCAGCGCCAGCGCGAGGTCCCGGCGCCCGGGAAGTCCGGCGGGGTGACCTCGTCATCGAGCGGGAAGCTGAGCTTGGTCTGGCAGGAGCGGGCCACGAACTGCTCGCCGTCGAACGCGTAGCAGCGCGAGCCGACGCGCCGCAGCAGCGTCAGGCGGATGCGCTCGGCGTTGTCGACGCGCCCTTGCAGCTGCTTCATGACCGGGTAGCGCTTGCGCGCCTAGCGGCCGCACCGCGCGCACGCTGGCCGGCGTGGGCGTGGCCGGCCGGCAGCGGACGTCGGACTCGTCGAGCGCGACGCCGTTGACGTCGACGAAGCGCAGCCGCGCGCCTCCGACGCCGAGCTCGATCCGCAGCGCGCCGCGCACGCTGTCGTTCTTGGCCGCCAGCCGCGGGTCCCAGTCGTCGGTGTTGCCGAGCGCGCCCGCCGCCGGTCCCGACGACGAACTGCGTCAGGCCCGCGCACCGGGAACAGGCGCTGGTAGTTGTGCGCGTGACCCGGAGAGGAACAGCGTGGCGTGGTTGCGCAGCGTGCCCCAGAGCGGCTCGAGCTTGAGGGTGTTGAACTGCGGGCCGGCGCTGTAGCGCGGGTAGTGGGTGAAGGCGAGCGTGCAGGTGCCCGTGCGGGCGGCGAGGTCCTGTCGCAGCCAGGCCACCTGTGCCGAGTTCGTGCCCGTGTCCTCCATGCTGCTGAGGCTGACGACGTGCCAGCCGCCGAGGTCGAACGAGTACCAGTGGCCGCCACCCGGTTGCTGCACTCCCGGACCCCAGTAGGCGTCGTAGCCCTCGGCGCGCTTGTTCCAGTCATGGTTGCCGATCGTCGGGCTGGTGATCGCCGCAAAGCGCCCGTACGACGGTCCGTAGAGGCTGGCGTACTCGGCCGCCGTGCCGCCGTTGGTGAGGTCGCCGAGCAACAGCAGCCGCGCCGGCGGCTCGCCGGCGATCAGGTTCGCGACTTGGTCCTGGACGTTGACGTCCGGCGACTGCGCGTCGCCGACCGCCCACAGCAGCGTGTGGGGCGGCGGCGTCTGGGCCGTGGCCGTGGTCGTGGCGAGCAGTGCCGCGGCCAGCGCGGCGATCAACAGCGAAGCGAGGCGCACGAGTCCCTGAACCCGTGCGCCTGCGGAAGTTGCGCTCAGCTGTGACGGGCGTCGGGGTCGTTGAAGCCGTGCGCGCCGCCTCCGCCGTGCGACTTGTGCCACTCGCCGACCGCATCCAGCGCGCCGCCGATGATGCCGGCCTTGAAGGCGGCGGTGTCGTTGACGTTCGGCAGCGGTTCGCCGGGCACCGGCAGGCCGAGCGCCTCGCAGATCGGCTCCCAGCCGTCGGCCGGCTTCCAGACGATCAGGCGGTCGGCCGGCACCGTCGCCTTGACCTCTTCGTCCCAGCGCGCGGCGGCGTCGATCATGTCCTGGCGCTCGGCATAGGCGCCCGCGAACGGACCCTTGCCGACCCAGCACATGCGCACCATCAGGTCGTACCAGCTGCGGAAGACCGGATCGACCTGGTAGCGGGCCTGGGCCAGGTGGTGCAGCGCCGAGCGGCCGAAGTAGATCGACCAGATCGTGTCGCGCATGCTGCGTTCCCAGCTCTCGTGGTCGCGCACGCTGAGCAGGATCTTGGCGTCGGGATAGACGTCCATCAGCTCGCGGTAGAAGAACGCGGCCGGCCAGTCGACCGCCGACTCGCAGCCCTCGAACAGCTCCTCCCACGGCCCGTTGCCGTCGCAGGCCTGGTCCCACAGCGGCACGTGCGCCGGCATGCTCGTCATCAGGTTGCGCATGTGGTAGCAGGGCAGGCCGAGCTGCTCGAGCGCGATCATCTGCGTGGTCGTGGCGGTGCGCGGCAAGCCGGCGCCGATCAGCTTCATCGGTCTCCTCCGTGAGCGGGGGTCGTCGGGAACGTCGGGGACGGAGTGCTATCAGCAGTCGGCGAGCAGCGCCTCGGCCGCCAGCACGACGACGGCGGGCTCGTCTCGCTGGATCGAGTGGCCGGCTCCCGAGACCAGGCTGTAGCGCAGCGCCGGGCTCTCGGCGCAGAGCTCTCGCCCGAGCGCGGGGGAGAACAGGCTGCCGGCGGCGGGATCGGCGCCCAGGATCAGCGTCGGGCAGGGCGCCGCGAGCGCGAGCGCGCGGAAGTCCCAAGGGCGGTTGTCGGCGATCGTCCGGCGTACGACCTCGGGTGTCGTCTGGCGAGCCGCGCGCGCCTTCAGGCGCGCGTCGAGCGCGTCCCAGCGCGGATGTTCCTGCGCGACGGCTCGTGTCGAGCGACCGTCGAGCACCTCGGCCACGCAGGTGGCCGCGAGCAGGTCGCGCTCGCGGTCGGTCAGCTCGAGCACCGGGTCGAGCAGCAGCATCCGGGCAGGCGGCTCGGCCGTCTCGGCCGCCAGTCGAAGGGCGACCGCGGCGCCCAGGGAGTGGCCGACGACGAGGTCCCACCCACCGGGCAGGCGCCCGAGGTCGGCCGCATAGTCCTCGACCGCGTAGCGCGGTGCGCGTGGGCTGGCTCCATGGCCGCGCAGGTCGGGCGCGCGCACGGCGACGCCCTGCTCGGCGAGCGCCTGGGCCAGGCGCCACCACGTCCCGCCCGACGACGTCAGCCCGTGGACGAGCAGTGCTCGTCGCGGTCCCCGTCCCCACCGGTGCAGCGCTAGGCGCAGCGGCGTGACGGGTTCCGCAAGGGCGTTCATATCCCCACTATACCGGTGGGGAATAGGGAAAATCTAGGCTTGCTTGGGTGCCATCTCGAAGCCGACCAGCACGGCTTCGGCGGTGATGGAGCCTTCGGAGCCGCTTTCAGCCATGCGCTCTGCGGCCTCGGCCTGCAGGTCGACCAGTCGTTCGAGCGTCTCGTCGAGCAGCTGCATCGCCTCGGTCCACCCTGGCTCGTCGAGCACCAGCGGCGTGCGGCTCAGGTGGCGATCGGTGCGGGTCTCGAACGTGTCCGCCTCCAGCGACGAGGAGACGTCCGCCCAGACCTGCTCGAGGATGCCGCCGGCAACGCCGTTGCGAGCCGAGACCGGCAGCTTGCCCCAGTCGCCCGGCCGGAACCACGGCCGCACGAGCGCGCGATAGTGATGCTCGATCGCGCCGCGACGCGGGGTTTCGCGCACGAGCTCGATCGTCTCCAGGTCGAGCAGGATGCGCACGTGGTAGGCGACCGAGCCGAGCGGCTCGCCAAGCTCCTGTGCCAACTCGTTCGGGCTGGCCACCTTCTGGTTGAGGAGCGCGAGGATGCGCATCCGCAGCGGATGGCCGACGGCCTTGATCATTCGCTGGAAGCGAGCGGTGTCGGTCTGCCTTGCTTTGGTCGGGCTCATCGTTCGGACTCCCACGTCGTTCGTAGTCTCTTACGCAGTCGGTGCAGGCGAACCTTAACGGTTCCCTCCGGAATTCCTAAGCAATCGGCCACCTGGCCCTGCGTCAAATCCTGCTCGTAGCGGAGCTCGAGCAATTTCGGTCGTCGGGCGAGAGTCCCTGCACGACCTCTTGGAGATCAACGGCTGAGGGGGGCTCAACGTCCGTGGCCCCGAAGATGGCCTCGGGGACGAGTTGCAGATCGCACTCTTGGCGCCTGCCGCTGCGCTCGCGGATGCGCAGCGCCTCGCGGCGGGTGATCTGCAGCAGCCAGGGCAGTGGCGGGTGTCCCGCGCGCAGGCGCGCGCGATGACGCCAGGCGCGGATGAAGGCCTCCTGCACGGCGTCCTCGGCCTCGGCATGCGCGAGGAAGCGGCGCGCCTCCCGCAGGCATCTCGTCCTGGCCTGCTGCCAGTCCCACGGGACCTCGCCTGCTGGGTTCGAATGGTGCTCGGCCTCGAGCAAAACTCCGGGCCGCAGAACACAATGAAACGATTGTGATCGCTCTGGGGGTAACACATGCATGAGCGCACCCTCGGCCCTTCAGAGCGAGATTGGGGACGTCTTCGACGATTTCGCACGCTTTTACGATGCATTTACCGCTCACCACGATTACGAGCTGTGGATGGATCGGCTCGAAGCGCTGGCTGTAGCGCACGGGCTGGTGGGCCGGCGGCTGCTCGACGTGGCCTGCGGCACGGGCAAGAGCCTCGAGCCGATGCTCGCCCGCGGGTACGAGGCGACGGGCTGTGACGTCTCCGCGCGCATGCTCGCCACGGCGCGACCGAAGTTGGACCCGCGCGTGCGGCTCGAGGAGGCCGACATGCGCGCGCTGCCCGACCTCGGCCGCTTCGATCTCGTCACCTGCATCGACGAGCCGCTGAACTACCTGCTCGACGCGGCCGACCTGGCCAGGGCCTTCGCCGCCGCCGCGCGCTGTCTCGCGCCCGGTGGCATCTACCTCTTCGACCTCAACACGCTGCACACGTACCGCTCCGTGTGCGCGCACGACTCATGCCACGAGCACGACGGCTGGCTGTTCGTCTGGCGCGGCCTCTCGTCGACCGAGCTGGAGCCGGGCGGCCTGGCCGAGTTCGCGATCGAGGCCTTCGAGCCTCGCGCAGGCGACTGCTGGCACCGCCACACGAACCCGCACGCGCAGCGCCACCACCCACCGGAGCTGGTGGTCGAGCTGCTCGGCCGGGCCGGGCTGCGCACGCTCGCGATCTACGGCCAGGACGCCAGCGCGCGCATGGAGCCCGTGCTCGACGAGTCCCGCCACACGAAGGCGATCTTCCTCGCAACCCCCCAGCGATGAAAGGAGGTGTACATGCTTTCCATCAGCAAGGCTGGACGCCGGGTGCCACCGGCGTCCGAGACGACCAAGGGAGCGTGAGCTCGAGCGAGGGGTCCCGGCACGACCGCCGGGACCCGCTTCGCCCGCGGCTGCTGCCGACCATCGAGGTGATCCCGGTCAGCGACGGTCAGCTGTACCTGCTGCGCGGGGACGCCGGCGAGGACCTCTGCGTCGAGGACACGCCGGTCGCTCGCGGGCTGTTGACCGCGCTCGACGGCCACGCTGCGCTCGGCGAGCTCGCGGCCGAGCTCGACGCGGACGAGGCCGAACTGCTCGCCAGCGTGCGCGAGCTGTGGCAACTGGGAGTGCTGGAGGACGCTGCCGACGACGAGCTGTTGGAGCCCGAGCGGCGCGAGCGCTACGAGGGCCAGCTGCGCTACTTCGGCGACATGACCGGGCCCGGGCTGTCGCGCGTCGAGCCGCAACTGCGGCTCGAGGGGGCGCGGGTGGTGGTGATCGGGATCGGCGGCCTCGGCACCTGGGCGGCGCTGTCGCTTGCCTGCACCGGCATCGGCCGGCTCGACCTCGTCGACGGTGACGTCGTCGAGCTCGGCAACCTCAACCGCCAGGTGCTGTTTCGCGAGTCCGACCTCGGCCGACCGAAGGTCGAGGCGGCGACCGACTCCCTGCGCGCGTTCAACGCCGAGATCGAGCTGCACGCTCATCGTCGCGGGGTCGAGTCGATGGAGGAGATCGCTGCGCTGATCGACGGCGCGGACATGGTCGTCGACGCCGCAGACTGGCCGCCGCACCTGATCGAGCGTTGGATCAACGCGGCCTGCTTCGAGACGGGGGTGCCCTACGTCGCGATGAGCCAGTTCCCGCCGACGATCCGGATCGGGCCGCTGTACGTGCCGGGGCGGACCGGCTGCTACGCCTGCGGCGAGGAGCGGCTGCGGCGCGAATACCCGCTCTTCGACGAGATCGTCGCCGCCCGCAGCCAGCGCCCGTCCGGCGCGGCCACCTTCGGCCCTGCCTGCGCGTTGATCGGCTCGGTGGTGGCGACCGAGGTCGTGCACTGGCTGACCGGGATCTGCGAGCCGCGCACGCTCGGAGCGGCGATCGAGGTCGACCTGCACACGATGACCTCGCAGCAGCGGCCGATCGAGCCGGCGCCGGGCTGCGCGGTCTGCGCCGCGACGGCGCTGGCGGCCTAGAAGTGCGGCGCGCGCTTGGCCTCGCGCCCGGGCGGCTGGGCCGGAGCGGGGATGTCCTCGGCCGGCGGGATCGGCATCGTGACCGAACCGCCGCCCTCGAGGCTGAGCTCCTCGTCCCAATGGGAGAAGTGCACCCGCAGGCCCTCCTCGAGGCTGTAGGTGGCTTCCTCGGGCCGCACGTCCACGCGCAGCAGGCGTCCGCGTAGCTCGAGGGCGAACCGCAGTCGCTCCAGCCCCCGTGGCAGACGCGGGCGGAAGGTCAGCCTGCCCTTGAGCTCGCGCAGGCCGCCGAAGCCCGTCACCGTCGCGAGCACGGCGCCCGCGAGCGAGGCCATGTGCAGCCCGTCGGCCGTGTTCCTCTCGAGGTCGGCGATGTCCATCTGCGCCGCCTCGTACAGGTAGGCGCGAGCGAGGTCGAGGTGTCCGACCTCGGCGGCGATCACCGCCTGGGTGCAGGCCGACAGCGACGAGTCGCGCACGCACAGCTGCTCGTAGTAGTCGAAGTTGCGCCGCTTCTGCTCGTCGGTGAAGGCGTCCCCGCGCCAGTGCATCGCGAGCACGAGGTCCGACTGCTTGACCACCTGCTTGCTGTAGAGGCGCAGGTAGGTGTAGTGCAGCAGCAGCGGGTAGTTCTCGGTCGGCGTGTTCTCGAAGTCCCAGCGCTCGTGTTCGAGGAAGTGCGAGTCCTGCGGGTGGATGCCGCGCTGCTCGTCGTAGGGGACGTGCATGACCTCGGCGGCCCGCCGCCATTCGGCGATCTCGCCCTCGTCGACGCCGAGCTGCAGGGCGGTCTCGGGATAGCGGGCGGCGGCCTCGGCGGCGGCCTGCAGGTTCAGCTGCGCCATCAGGTTCGTGTAGACGTTGTTGTCGACCAGCGCCGAGTACTCGTCGGGTCCGGTGACGCCGTCGATGCGGAAGTCGCCGTGCTCGCTGTGGTAGCCGAGGCTGTTCCACAGGCGCGCGCTCTCGACCAGCAGCTCGAGCCCGATGCGCTCCTCGAAGTCGCGGTCGCCGGTGACCGCCACGTAGCGGCTGACGGCGGCCGCCACCGCCGCGTTGACGTGGAAGGCCGCGGTGCCGGCCGGCCAGTAGCCCGAGCACTCCTCGCCGTGGATCGTGCGCCACGGCATCGCCGCGCCCTCGAGATGCAGCTGCTGCGCACGCTCGCGCGCGTCGGGGAGGATCGAGTGTCGCCACTCGAGCGCATCGCGCACGGTCTCCGGCGCGGTGAAGGTGAGGATCGGCAGCACGAAGCTCTCGGTGTCCCAGAAGGCGTGGCCGTCGTAGCCGGTGCCGGTCAGCCCCTTGGCCGCGATCGCGCGACCCTCGCCGCGGGCCGCGGCCTGGAAGAGGTGGAACATCGCGAAGCGCAGCGCCTGCTGCAGCTCGGGGTCGCCCTCGACCTCGACGTTGGCGCGCTTCCAGTAGCGGTCGAGCCGCTCGCGCTGCGCCTCGGCGAGTCCGTCGAAGCCCTCGGCCAGGCCGCTCTCGAGGCTGGCGTCGACCTGATCGCGCAGCCAGTCGACGCTCTGCTGGGAGGACCAGTGGTAGGAGAGGAGCTTCACGAGGCGCAGCGGCTTGCCCGGCTGCAGCTCGGCGGACAGCGTCACCCGGCCGAGGTCCTCCTCGGACTGGGTCAGCTCGGTCACCTCGCCGTCGTGCTCGACGACGTGGTCCATGCCCGAGGCCATCGACAGGCCCGAGCGCTTGGTCTGGTGCCCGAGCACGACGCGCATGCCGTCGGCGGTGTGCAGGCGCGAGTGCAGGGCGTCGCCGAGCTGCTTGCCGCGACGGGGATCGTCGGCCGCGGCGACCTCGGACGTGTTCGCCTGGAGGTTCGACTGGATCGCGATCCGGATCGGCTCGTCGACGGCCTCGACGACGTACTCGATCGCGACCAGGCTGCGCAGCGAGAACGACACCAGCCGCTTGGTCGTCAGCTTCACGACGTGGCCCGAGGCCGCGCGCCAGATCAGCTCGCGCTCGAGCATGCCGGTGCGGAAGTCCAGCCGGCGCGTGTGGTGCTGAACCTCGCCGCGGTGCACGTCGAGCGGTTCGTCCTCGACCTGCAGCCGGATGATCTTGCCGTCGGTGACGTTGACCACGCTCTGGCCGTCCTCGGCGAAGCCGTAGCCGCGCTCGCCGTACTCCAGCGGGAAGGACTCGTAGAAGCCGTTGAGGTAGGTGCCGGAGAGGCCGCGCGGCTCGCCCTCGTCGAGGTTGCCGCGCAGGCCGATGTGCCCGTTGGAGAGCGCGAACAGGGACTCGGTCTGGGCCAGGCGCTCGAGGTCGACGCCCTCCTCGACGAAGGCCCAGGGCTCGACGGGATGGTTGGCGCGATGGATCATCCGAGCAGCTC
>CAWJWD010000004.1:0-125000 GCA_963846505.1 uncultured Thermoleophilaceae bacterium
GAGGCGCAGTGGGAGCTCATGGAGGGCGTCGACTGGCTCGTCGAGCAGACGACGCGGTGGTGGCTGCGCCACGCGCCCGACGCCGCCCCGGCCGAGGCGATCGAAACCGGCCGCGAGGGGCTGCGGCGGCTGGCCGGGGCGCTCAGCGAGGTCGGCACCCAGGCGTGGCACCGGGAGCGCGACGCGGGCCGCCGGCCTGGTCGAGCGGGGCGTCCCCGAGGCGATGGCGCGCGATCACGCCTACGCGCGCGCGTTCGTCCACGCCCCCGACGTGACGGCCGTCGCCGCGCGTCGCGGACGGGCCGTCGAGGAGGTCGCCCACGCGTTCTTCCTCGTCGACACCGAGCTCCAGCTCGGCTGGATCGAGCGCGGCGTCGAACGGCTGCCCGTCGGCACCCGGATGCAGCGCTGGGCGCTGCACGCGCTGCGCGACGACATGCTCGACGTGCGCCGCGCGCTGGCCGAGCGCGCGCTGGAGGAGGCCTGTGAGGCGAGCCCCGAGGAGGCCGTCGAGCGCTTCCTCGACGCCCGCCGCGAGCGCCGCGCGCGGCTCACCGCGCTGACCCGCGCGCTGGCCGGCGAGGACTCGGCCGACCTGTCGGGCCTGACGCTCGTCGTGCGCCAGTTGCAGGCGCTCGTGGAGTGAGGCTGGCAGCACCAACCGCTGAATCGAGGGGGAGGGAGTCGGCCGCAGGTGGCGTTCCGAGGGCGGTTAACACCGGTAATCGGGTCAACCGCCCTCGGCTGGCTGCACTACTTACATTCGACAGAAACCCACCATATGCATATGCGTGGGTTTCTGTCAGTTGGTGGGGCGAGACCCCTCCCTTGGTGCCGGCGGCGCACCGCCGCTGGCGCCGGGGGGCCGGCCCCGCCGCCCCGCCGATCAGTAGCCGTTGACCACGGCCGGGTCGAGGCCGGCGGCGGTGGTCGGAGCGCTGCTGGGCGGTGTGCGGATCCCGACGACGAGCAGGGCGCCGGCCGCCACGAGCAGGATCGCGCCGCCTCCGATCGCCCCCCAGCCGATGGCCGACAGGAAGGGCAGCTCGGCGCCGGCGCTGACACCGGCCCGGACGCCGGGCGAGGCGTCGGCGTTCATGACGACGATGGACCAGCGGCCGTCCTGGACCTCCCAGTCGAGCGTCTGGGTCCCGGCGCCGTGGGCCGACGCGGCCCACATGTCGCGCTGGGCGGGCGGCGCCGGGCGCCGGTCGCCCGTGCTCGTCTGGATCTCGGCGCGGAACGGCGAGGTGTCGACGTCCGTCACCGTGGCGTGCGCGCTCCCGCGCAGGTACGCGGAGACGTCGCTCGTCCGTGCGATCCCGACGAACACGGGCTTGTCGCCGTGGGGCGCGACGCGCAGGCGGACGTTGCCGTAGTCGGTGGCGTCGAGCACGCGCCCGGCGCCGTCCACGTCGATGTCGAGGCTCTCGCTGGCCAGCGCGTACGTGCTCGTCGCATACGGGTCGCTCGCCGTGGCCAGATAGCCGTCGCGGTCCTTCTCGCCGTCGGCCCAGAGCGCGACGCCGCCGCCGGCGAGCAGCGCGAAGGCGACGAGGCCGACGAGGCCGCCGGTCACCAGGGCGACGACGCGCGCCGCGGTCGAGCGGCGCGGAGGGGAGGGCGTGGGGGGCTGGGGGGTCGGGTCCGGCATGGGGTTCTCCAGTGCGGTTTCGGTCAGGCTGTGGTCGGGCGCATCGCAACCCGGGCGACACGTGGGCGGGCATGGCGAGGGCCTCCGGGTGGGAGGCCCTCGACGCCGCGCCTCGCGGGCGCGGGGGCGGCCCGGGCGCTCGTGATCGAGCGCGTCGGGCCGGGTCGTGTCGCTACAGGTTCTGCCGCCCGCGCATGTAGCGCTCGGCGCGGTAGAGGTCCTTGGCGATCTTGCGGATGCGGTGTGCGTTCATGGGACCAATGTCCCAGCGCGGGGCCCCGCCGCCCATGGGCCTGCCCGGTGTGTCGGGGTGGGGATCGCACCTGCCCGGTTGCGGATTTCCGTACCGCGCGTCGCCGGTCGTCCCCGGCCAGGACGCGGGCCTGCCACATCGGCGGCGCATCGCCCTGATGTGAGCCTTGTGCCATGTCCCGCCCGCTGCCCCAGGAGCCCCTCATGACCGCCACCGACGCCCGCATCGAACTGCAGCGCCTGCAGGCCGAGCGCCTCGACGCCCGTGAGGCCGGCCTGGGCCAGAACGCGATCTACATGGCCGAGCTGGAGACCGACATCGAGGCCTCGCGTGTGGCCTACGTCGCGCTGGCCGTCACGGAGATCGCCACGCTGCGCGCCCGGCTCTCCGGCCCGCAGGTCGGCTAGAGCCCTCGCCCCGCCCGGCCGCTCAGCGCGGCCGGCGCGGCGTCGCGTCCTGCACGAGCAGCGCGACCTGCACCCGGTTGTCCACCTCGAGCTTGGCCAGCAGCCGCGAGACGTGGGCCTTCACGGTCGCCACGCTCATGTGCAGCTCGGCGGCGATCTCGGCGTTCGCGCGACCGCGGCCGACGGCGAGCGCGACCTCGTGCTCGCGCGCGCTCAGGGTGGCCAGGCGCGCGCTCGCGTGCTCGTGACGCTGTGCGGCGTCGCCGTCGCCGGCCACGAGCGCGATCAGGCGTCGGGTGACGGCCGGCGAGAGCATGCTGTCCCCGGCGTGGACGAGCTCGATCCCGCGCACGATCTCGGCCGGCGGGGTGTCCTTGAGCAGGAAGCCGGCCGCGCCGGCCTGCAGGGCGCGCAGCACGAGGTCGTCGGCGTCGAACGTGGTCAGCACGATCACTGCCGGCGGGTCGGGCTGCGCGCGCAGCAGCCGCGTGGCGGCGATGCCGTCGAGCTGGGGCATGCGGATGTCCATGAGCACGACGTCGGGCCGGTGGAGGTCGACGGCGCCGAGCACGGCACGGCCGTCGTCGGCCTCGCCCACCACCTCGATGTGCTCCGCGCCGGCCAGCATCATCCGCAGCCCGGACCGCACGAGCGTGTCGTCGTCGACGAGCAGGACCCTGATCGCCTCGGTCACGGCGCCGTCCGCGGCAGGGTGGCGCGCAGGACGAAGTCGCCGGCGGCGTCCGGGCCGTGGTGCAGCTCGCCGCCGGTCAGCGCGACCCGCTCGGCGAGCCCGACCAGCCCCGTGCCGGCACCCGGCAGCGCGGTCGCGCCGGGCGCCAGCGCGACCCCCACCGGGCGTCGGCTGACGACCTCGACGAGCAGGTCTCCGCGCCCCCGGGCGGAGACGGTCACCTCGACCGCGGCGTCGTGCGCGTGCTTGCGCGCGTTGGTCAGGCCCTCCTGGACGACGCGGTAGGCGGTGCGCTCCAGCGCGGGCGCCAGCGCGTCGCCCGGGGCGTCGATCCGGCAGCGCACCCGCATCCCCGCGCCGCGGGACTCCTCGACCAGCGCCGGAATGTCGGACAGCGTGGGCTGCGGCGGCTCGGGCGCGTCGTCCTCGGCGCTCTCGCGCAGCACGCCGATCACCTGGCGCAGCTCCTGCAGGGCGGCTCGCGCGTTGGCACGGACGACCCCGGCCGCCTCGGCGATCTCGTCGGGCGGGGCGTCGGGGCGGAACTCGAGCGCCCCCGCGTGCAGGCTCAGCAGCGAGACGCGGTGGGCGAGCACGTCGTGCATCTCGCGCGCGATGCGCCGCCGCTCGGCCTCGCGCGCCTGTTCGACGCGCAGGCGGTGCTCGGCCTCGAGGTGCTCACCCTGCGCGCGCATGCTGCTCACGAGATCCCGCTGCGCGCGCGCGAACAGGCCCCAGCTGATCACGACGGCGGTGAAGAGGACCCCGACCAGGACCTCGCCGACGTAGCCGAGGTCGGGGCTGGGATACAGCAGCGGAAAGATCGCGATCGAGGCCAGCGTCAGCGCGGTGACGGCCGTGACGGCGCGCAGCGATCCGCGGATCGCGAGGTTGAACAGGGCGGCCAGCGACGCGCCGGCAGCCGCCGCGGCGACCGTGGCACACACCACGGTGAGCACGGCGACCCCCACCGGGTGAGACCGGCGCAGCCACAATGAGAGGCACGCCACCGCCCCGATGGCGATGTCGACCATCGCCTCGACGCTGCCGTGCACCGCCCAGCTGTCCGCGAGCACGAACGCCCCCAGGGCGACCGACAGGACGAACATCACCACGTCGACGATCCAGTCGCGCGTCGAACGGCGCCCACCGGGCGCGTGGAGCACGTCGCCCGGGAGCAGGTGGCGTTGCCATCGCGGCACGTCTGCCCCGTGCGTCGCCGAGCCGGTCATCCCTCGCAGAGCCTAGGGCGAGAGCGCGACGTGGGGGACCGACCAAAGTCGATCCCGGCATCGACCGCGGGCGGTGCACGCATCGACCGGCGGCCGTGGCGGCGAGCGCCCGCTGACGCGATGGTCCTGACCATGATCGAGTCAGAAGGCCTCACGAAGCGCTTCAGCGGGCGCGCCGTCGTCCAGGACGTGTCGTTCCGCTGCGAGCCGGGCACCGTGACCGGGTTCCTCGGGCCCAACGGCGCCGGCAAGACCACCACGATGCGGATGCTGACCGGGCTCAGCCGGCCCGACGCCGGGGAAGCGACGGTGCTCGACGCCCGCTACCGCGACCTGCCCAACCCGGGCCGGCGGGTCGGCGTCCTGCTCGACGCCGGCGCACAGCACGCCGGGCGGCGCGGGCGCGAGGCGCTCGCCGTCTCCGCCCTGACGCTCGGCGTCGACGAGCGTCGCGTCGACGACCTGCTCGGCCACGTCGGCCTCGACCGCGCGGCGGCGCGCAAGCGCGTGCGCCAGTACTCCCTGGGCATGCGCCAGCGGCTCGGGATCGCGCACGCGCTGCTCGGCGACCCCGAGGTCCTGATCCTCGACGAGCCGGCCAACGGCCTCGACCCCGAGGGCATCCGCTGGATGCGCGACCTGCTGCGCGACTTCGCCGACCGCGGGGGCACCGTTCTGCTGTCCTCGCACCTGCTGCGCGAGGTCGAGGTCGTCGCCGACCGGCTGGTGATCATCGGCGCCGGGCGGATCGTCGCCCAGGGCACGACCGCCGAGCTGCTGGCCGGCGCCGGAACCCTTGTTCGCGCGGGCGACGCGACGGCCCTGGCCGACGCGCTCGATCTCGCCGGCCTGGCGGCCCGCCGCGCCGACGACGGCGCCTATGTCGTCGAGGCCGAGCCCGAGGAGGTCGGGCGCGCCGCACTGGCCGGGGGCGTGGTCCTCAGCCACCTCGGGCCTTCCGAGAGCGCCGGCCTCGAGCAGCTGTTCTTCGACCTGACGGCCGGCGCGCCCGACGACGCCGGCGCCATCGACCGTGACCTGATGGGAGCCGCCCGATGACCGCCGCCACCGCCCTCGCCGACCGCGCCCAGCGCGCCGACCGCCTGGCCGCCGACGCTCGCCCGGGCCTCGGCCGGCTGGTCGCCGTCGAGCTGCGCAAGATGACCGACACGCGGGCCGGCTTCTGGCTGCAGATCGCCGTCGCCGCCCTCACCGTGGCGATCGTCGTCGTGGTGTGGCTCGCGGGCGAGACGGCCGACCACACGCTGATCGACTTCCTGGGCGCTGCCGCGGCGCCGTCCAGCATCCTGCTGCCGGTCGTCGGGATCCTGCTCGTCGCGTCCGAATGGTCCCAGCGCACGACGATGGTGACGTTCGCGCTGGTGCCCGACCGCTCGCGCGTGTTCCTGGCCAAGGTCCTCGCGGGCCTCGTCCTGGCGATCGCCGCGCTCGTCCTGTCGCTGGCCGTGGCCCTCGTGGGGACCGCGGTGGCCGGCGCGGACGTCAGCGGCGTCTGGTCGCTGCCGCCCGGGATGGTCGGCCAGGTGGCGGTGCTGCTGGGCGCGTCGATGGTCGTCGGGGTCGGCTACGGCGCGTTGCTGCTGTCGCCCGCGCCGGCCATCGTGGTCTACTTCGCGCTGCCGACCGCGCTGTCGGCGATCGGCTCGTTGGCGTTCCTGCGGGACGCGGCTCCGTGGTTCGACGGCAACCGCTCGCTGGCCCCGCTGGCCGACCACCTGATGAGCCCGACCGAGTGGGCGCGGGCGGGCACGACGCTGGCGCTGACCATGCTGCTGCCGCTGCTCGTCGGCCTGTGGCGGATCCGGCGCAGCGAGGTGGGCTAGCGCGTTAGTGCGGGTCCTCGCCCGTGGCGGCCGGCGGTCGTGACTCCTCGTCGAGCATCGTGATCGCCAGCCGGCCGCGGGCCGCCGTCTCCAGGACCTCGGTGGCCTCCTCGGCCGAGCGCGCGTAGAGCTCGACGAGCAGGTGCACGGTGATGGTCGTGTCGTCCTCGTGCTTGTGGAAGCGCACGTGGGTGAAGAACTCGCGCGTGCCGTGGTCGCCGAAGGCGGCGAAGCTGAGGGCGTCGCCCGCCTCGGGGCCGGAGCAGGTCTCGACGTCGTCGGCGTCGACGGCGACCGTGCACGACGCGACCCACGGCGTGCCGGCGATCATCCGCTCCCAGCGGTCCTCGATCGGCTCGACGCGCCCGTCGCGAAAGCCGAGGTGCGGCTGGTCGTGCATGCACTCCAGGCACTGGACGACGGCCTCCTGCATCTCGTCGACGACCTCGGCGCGCTCGCCGGTGTCGGCGTCGATCTTGTGGATGCCCTCGTAGTGCACCTGAACCTCGAGGTCCGTGGACCAGCAGCGGTAGCACCGCAGCCAGCTCCGCGTGTCGACCGACCGCTCCATGGCGCACAGGATAGGTGGCGCGTGCTACGTGACCGGGCCCGGTGGCTGGTAGCGGTAGCCGAAGCCGCGCACCGTCTCGATCGGCGGCGGGTCGAGACCCGCGTCGACGAGCTTGCCGCGCAGGTAGCCGACGTACACCTTGACCCGGCGGGCGTCCCCCGTGGGGTCGGCCCACGCGAGCGTCAGGAGCTGGTCGCTGCTGAGCGTCCGTCGCGGATGGCGCACGAACGCGCTGAGCAGGCGGAACTCCTGTGGCGTCAGGGCGAGCTCGTTGCCGGCGACCGTGGCCTCGGCGTGCTCGAAGTCCACGCCGACCGCGTCGTCCGCGTAGCGGCGGTCGACGTCCTGCTCGGTCGCGCGCGTGGCGCTCGCCGCGCGGCGCACGTGGGCCTGCAGGCGGGCGAGCAGCTCCTGTGTGCCGAACGGCTTGGTGACGTAGTCGTCGGCGCCCGCCTGCAGCGCGCGCACCTTCTCGAGCTCGTCGGCCCGCGCGCTCAGCATCACGACCGGCACGTCGGTGATCTGCCGGATGCGCTCGAGCGTCTGCCAGCCATCGAGGCCCGGCATGACGACGTCGAGCACGACGATGTGCGGCCGCGCGTCGTACAGCGCGCGCAGCCCCTCCTGTCCGGTCGGGGCTTCGGTCACCTCGCCGCCTGCGTGCTCGATGAGCCTGCGGACGAGCAGCCGGATGGTGGCGTCGTCGTCGATGACGAGGACGCGTGTCCCGTCCATACGTCTCTGTTACCAAATCGATGCCGTGTTCCGACGGGCGTGGTCGATCTTGTTCACGTCACGTCGAATCGAACCCCACGAGGACGATGAGCTTCCAGCGCCACGAGAACCCCCGCATCCGCACCCCCCACGGACGCAGCCGCCTCGGACGCCGGAGCGGGCGAGAGGGCGGCCAGGCGCTGACGGTCGGCTTCCATCGGTACGTCGAGGCCGTCCTCGCGCCCGAGCAGCCCAGCCTGGCCGGCGACCTCGACGCGGCGCTCGACCTCGTACAGGACGCGATGGAGTACGAGCGCCGTCCCGAGATCGACGCCTCGTTGATCTCCGCCCACGGCGAGCTGATGCGCCAGCTCGCCACCGCCGTCCGCCAGGCCGGCCGCGGCGCGGTCGCACATCCCGCTCTGCTCGCTCGCGCGATCGTCCTGGCGCGCACGCTCGATCGCATGGCCGTCGGCCGACGCGCCGCGGACGATGAGCGCATGCTTCAGGCCGCCTGAGGGCAGCCCGCCGATCGCGACCGCTCGCACGGGCCGCGCCGACTCCCCAAGTCCCCCCGCCATGAACCGTCCCCTGCCCGCGCAGGCCGGCTCGCTGCTGGCCGCATTCCTGCTGACCCTCGCCGCCTCGTGCCTCGCCGCGGCGGCCTTCACGGCCAACGCCGCGGGCGCCTCGGCGCGCGGCGACCGCGACCGCGAGCCGCGCGGCGCGGGCAAGCGCTCGCAGCGCCGGTCGTGCTTGGCGCGCGTGCGCGAGCGCCAGCCGGCCCTTCGGGGTCGGCAAGGGGACGCTGATCCGCGGCCTGCTGGAACGCGTGCCCGGCTTCGAGCTGTCGGTCTCGGCCACCACGCGTCGCCCCGGCGCAGGCGAGGTGAACGGCCGCGACTACCACTTTCTTAGTTCCGAGGAGTTCGATCGCCGCGTGCGCGCCGGCGAGTTCGTCGAGCACGCCGAGTACGCCGGCAACCACTACGGCACGCTGCGCTCCGAGCTCACGCGCCCCGCCCGCGGGATCGTGCTGGAGATCGACGTCCAGGGCGCCCGCCAGGTGCGGGAGACGCTGCCGGACGCGATGCACATCTTCATCGAGCCGCCCGCGGACCAGTCGCTGGAGACACTGCGCGAACGCCTGGCCGCGCGCGCGTCGGATTCTCCGGAGCAGGTCGAGCGGCGACTCGCCGCCGCGCAGGGCGGAACTGGCGGCGGCCCGGAGTTCCACAAGCGCATCGTCAACGACGACCTGGAGCGGGCGCTCGGGGAACTCACCGAGCTTGCCGCTACCATGTGCGGGCCTTGATTAAACCACGCCTAGACAACTTGCTCGCCAGGTCGACTCCCACTACGCCGTCGTCCTCGTCGCCGCCAAGCGCGCGCGGCAGATCAACTCCTACTACCACAACCTCGGCGAGGGCACCTTCGACGAGTACCCGCCTCCGATGGTGGAGACGGGCTCGAAGAACTACCTCAAGATCGCACTCGAGGAAGTCGCCGCCGGGAAGATCAAGTACCGGTACCGCTAGGGCGGTCATGGCGCGCGTCCTGCTCGGCGTGTCCGGCGGGATCGCCGCCTACAAAGCGGTAGAGGTGGTCCGGCTCCTGACAGGGGCCGGCCACGCCGTGCGCGTGATCCAGACGCCGACGAGCCTGCGCTTCGTCGGCCGCGCGACCTTCGAGGCAGTCACCGACGCGCCGGTGCTGGTCGACGAGTTCGAGCCGGATCCCGCCCGCGGCGCCTACCCCGGCGAGGCCGCGCCCCGAGCACGACCCGATCTCCCATCTCGAGCTGGTGCGCCGTTGCGACGCCTACTGCGTCGTCCCGGCCTCGGCCAACACGCTCGCCAAGCTGGCGAGCGGTCTCGCCGACAACCTGCTCACGAGCGCCGCGCTCGCCTGCCGTGCGCCCTTGCTCGTGGCGCCGGCGATGAACAACGCGATGTGGGAGCACCCCGCGACCGCCGCCAACGTCGAGACGCTGCGCTCCGCGGGGCGTCATCGTCGTCGGTCCCGGACAGCGGGCGCCTGGCCTCGCGCGGAGAGGCTGGGGTGGGCCGGCTCGCCGAGCCCGCTGAGATCGCAGCGGCGATCGAGGCTGCGGCAAGCTCGACCGAGGGGCGATCACCTCGACGCGGCGAAGACGGCACCGAGGGAGGGCGCTCCGCAGGAGGAGGCTGCTTCGGCAGCCTCGGAGGAGCACGGAGCGAGCCTCGTCTTCAACGGTCGCCGTTCGCTCGGCGGCGTGCGCGTGCTGGTCACCGCCGGCGGGACGCGGGAGCCGATCGACTCCGTGCGCTACGTCGGCAACCGTTCCTCCGGCCGCATGGGCTTGGCGCTGGCCGAGGAGGCAGCGGCGCGTGGGGCGCCGAGGTGGTCGCGATCTGCGCGAACGTCTCGCTGCCGCGACCCGAGGGCGTGCGCGTGATCGACGTCGAGACGGCGGCGGAGCTCGAAGCCGCCGCGCGCGCCGAGTTCGCCGAGGCGGACGTGCTGCTGATGGCCGCCGCCGTGGCGGACTTCCGGCCGGCCGCGCCGGCGGACGACAAGATCACCAAGACCGGCCGCGACGGCCTCGCGATCGAGCTCGAGCCGACCACCGACGTGCTCGCCGCGCTGTCGGCGGCGCGGCGTCCCGGGCAGACGCTGATCGGCTTTGCCGCCGAGCACGGGGAGGGCGCCGTCGAGCGCGGCCGCGGCAAGCTCGAGCGCAAGGGCCTCGACGCCGTCGTCGTCAACGACATCTCGCGCACGGACATCGGCTTCGACACAGCCGACAACGAGGTGGTGATCATCACCGCCGCGGGTGAGCAGTCGGTCGGCCTGCGCTCGAAGGCGGCCGTGGCCGCCGCCGTGCTCGACGCGGTCGCGTCCTTGCGGACGACGGCTGCCTCGGGGAGTACTTTGGAAGGGAGCACGTGAGCGAATCCGCGTACGACCTCTTCCGCAAGGGCAGCGACCTGCTCGACCGCGGCGATTTCATGGCCGCGGCGATCCCCCTCGAACGCGCCCGCGACCTCGAGCCCGAGCAGAGCTCGATCCGCGAAGCGCTCGGCCGCGCCTACTTCCGCTCGGCTCGATTCAGCCAGGCGGCCGACGAGTTCGCCGCCGTCGTCGAGCGCCACCCGGTCAACCACTACGCCCACTTCTGCCTCGGCCGGGCGCTCGCCAAGACCGGCCGTCGCTGGGAGGCCAGCCGCCACGCCGCCCTGGCCGCCGGCATGCGACCCGACCGCGAGGACTACGTCGAGTTCCGCGACCGCCTGCGCTCCGACGCCGCCTAGCCAGGTCCGTCCGCTCGTCCGCCTAGATTCACATCATCCAACAAAGCGGCCCCGGCGCTGCTGAAGACAGCCCGGGGCCTGGCACAGGAGGTTCAGCTCCCATGCGCGATCAGCGTATCCCGGGCGATTCGTCCGGAGACCCGCACACCCTCAAACAGGCCCTGCTCATGCTGGTCTTGGAGGACCGTCCCGGCCTCTGGACCCTCGCCGAGCTCGACCGTCAGCTGCATCCCTCGTCCGACACCCAACTCGGCGACGAGCCGTCACGGGTGGACGTCGAGGACGCCGTCGAGGACCTCTACGCCGCCGGGTTGCTCCACCGGCTCGGCACGTTCGTCTTCGCGTCTCGGGCCGCGCACGCAGCGCAGCTCCTGGCCGAGTAGAACGACAGGCACAGATGGGAAGGGGCGCCGCCAGAGCAGCCGGCGCCCCTCCGAACCCCCGCGACCCACGGCCCGAACCGCTGCGCACCAAGGGGATGGGCCGTCTAACTCCCGCATACGAGGCATAAAACGGCCCACCCCCGCCGAAACCGCGCGGAGGGACGATGGGAGCGCCACCAACCACCCTTCCCACCCCCGGTGCTGCCGTTCTCTACCGACGCCACGAACTCCCAGCACCCCGACAGGCGGGACGCACCAACCTCAGTCCGGCAACCAACCCCCGCCACCGCTCGGAGTCGCCACTTCCCCCCGAGCCCGGGCCGCGTAGTCGCGCACCGCCAGAGCTCCCTCGGTGATCAGTCCCAGCAAGCGGTCCACGCCGCGCTCGTCCACGGCCGCGACCGGCAGATCGGCCTGCACCCAGATGTCACGCGAGCGGGTGCAGCCGAAGCGCACCAGGCGCGTCTGGCGGTTCCACCACAGCAGCATCCACGGGTCGAGGTCCTCGGCGCCGGGCAGCGCCATGGCCTGGGCGCGCAGCAGTTCGTCGGCGATTCGCAGGCCGACGTCCAACGGCCAGCCGCCCAGTGCGTCGGCCGGGATCGTGATGCCCCACTCGCCGTGCGCGAGGCGGCGCAGCCCCAACTCCGGCTGGGCGGCGAGGTACTGGTCGACGACGTCGACGGCGGCCATCGCAGGAGGGTACGCGTCAGACTGGCGCCTGATGCGTGCGCTCGTGCAGCGGGTCTCGGAGGCGTCGGTCGAGGTCGAGGGCGACGAGGTCGCCAAGATCGGCCCCGGCCTGCTGATCCTGCTCGGGATGCGCCGAGGCGACGGCACCGAGCAGGCGGACAAGATCGCTCGCAAGCTGCTCGCCCTGCGCGTGTTCGCCGACGAGGAGGGCCGCATGAACCGCAGCGTCGGGGACGTCGGCGGCGAGCTGCTGTGCGTCAGCCAGTTCACCCTCTACGGCGACGCGCGCAAGGGCAACCGCCCGAGCTACGTCGAGGCGGCGCCGCCCGAGGAGGCCGAGCCGCTCTACGAACGGGTACGCGCCGCGCTCGGCGCGCAGGGCGGGGTGTTCGGCGCCCACATGCGGGTGAGCCTCGTCAACGACGGTCCGGTGACGCTGCTCCTCGAAGCCTGAGCCCATGCGACACTTGGCCGAGGTTGACTCGCCAGGAGGGTGGAGAATGAGCATGAGCGAGGAACGGCGGGCCGTGCTCCGTGCGGTCTGCGACACGGTCGTGCCATGCGTGGAGCGCGCGGACGACCCGGACGGCTTCTGGGCGCGGCGCGCCAGCGACGTGGGCGCGCCCGAGGCGCTCGAGCAGGTCATCGAGCTGATGCCGGCCTTCCAGCAGGAGGGCCTGGCCCAGATGCTCGACGGGCTCGGGGAGATCGGCTTCGCGACCGCCTCGCAGCGCTCGCGCGAGCAGCTGCTGACCAACCTCAACGCGCTCGGCCCGGCGGCCGCTGCCGGCGTCTCGGCGCTGGCCGGCCTGACGCTGTTCCTCTCCTACGGCGCCCCCGATCCGCAGACCGGCCAGAACCCGTTCTGGCGCAGCTTCGGCTACCCGGGTCCGGCCGGTCGCGCCATCGACCGAGCCGCAAGCCGATCGTCCCGCTCGTCCCGGAGGGCGACGAGCTCGCGCTCGACGCCGACGTCTGCATCGTCGGCTCGGGCGCCGGGGGAGGGGTGATCGCCGGCGAGCTGGCCCAGCGCGGGCTGAAGGTGGTCATCCTCGAGGCCGCCGGCTACTTCGACGAGTCGGACTTCAACCAGCTCGAGCTCTGGGCCTACCAGAACATGTACTGGCGCGGCGGACCCACGCCGACGGCGGACCTCAACGTCAGCCTCTACGCCGGCACGGCGCTCGGCGGCGGCACCGTCATCAACTGGACCAACTCGCTGCGCACGCGGCCCTGGGTGCGCGAGCAGTGGGCGCGCGAGCACGGGCTCGAGGGCCTCGACGGCCCCGACTACGACGCGCACATGGACGCCGTCTTCGAGCGCCTGCTCGTCAACGACCGCTGCTCGGACCTCAACGGCACCCAGACGCGGATGAAGGAGGGGGCGCGAGGCGCTCGGCTGGTCGTTCGAGACGATCCTGCGCAACGTCGACGAGCGCCGCTACGACCCGGCCACGGCCGGCTTCATCGGCTTCGGCGACCAGAGCGGCGCCAAGCAGAGCGTGCTCAAGACCTACCTCGCCGACGCGGTCGCCAACGGGGCCGAGGTCGTCGTGCGCTGCCAGGCCCAGCGAGTGCTGACCGAGAGCGGGCGCGCCAGCGGGGTGGAGGGCCTCTACGCCGATCCGGTCAGCGGCAAGACCGCACGCGTGACCGTGCGCGCCCCGCGCGTCGTGGTCGCCTGCGGCGCGCTCGAGTCCCCGGCGCTGCTGCTGCGCTCGGGCATCGGCGGGCCGGCCGTCGGCCAGCACCTGCACCTGCATCCCTGCACGGCGATCATGGGCGTCTACGGCGAGGACCAGCGCGCCTGGTGGGGGCCGCCGCAGGCGGGACTGGTCGACGAGTTCGCGAACGTCGAGGACGGCTACGGCTTCCTGATCGAGTCGACCCAGTACGCGGTCGGCACCGGGGCCGCGGCCGTGCCGTTCACCTCGGGCGAGCAGCACAAGCAGCTGATGGAGGGCTTTCGCAACGGCGCCAGCTTCATCGGCCTGCTGCGCGACCGCGGCGCCGGCATGGTCGTCGTCGACGACGCCGGCCAGGCCGTGCCGCTCTACTCGCTCACCGACGAGCTCGACGTGCGCAACGCCAAGCGCGCGATCGAGGCCCAGATCCGGCTGCACCACGCCGCCGGCGCACGCGAGATCGCGGCGCTGGCCAGCGGCCTGCCGCGCTGGGGCGCCGGCCAGGACCTCGAGGCCTTCGTCGAGCGTTGCCAGCGCGTGCCGCTGCGCGCCGGCGGCTTCCGCCTCTTCGCAGCCCACCAGATGGGCACCTGCCGCATGGGCAGCGACGCGAGCACCAGCGTCGCCGACCCGTGGGGCGAGCTGCACGACACCCCGGGCGTGTGGATCGGCGACTCGAGCGCCTTCCCGACGTCCTCCGGCACCAATCCGATGATCACCGTGATGGCCCTCGCCCGCCGCACCGCGGGGGCGATCGCCGCCACGCCGACGGGCAGCGCCGCGGCACCCGCGACCGCGCCGGTCGGCGGCTGAAAGGAGACACCGCATGGCAGCAGTGGCAGACGCGCTCGTTCGAGACCAGCTCTTCATCGGCGGGGAGTGGACCGACCCCGCCGGCGACGGCACGATCGAGGTGATCAACCCGTCGACCGAGGAGGTCGTCGGTCGCGTCCCCGAGGGCACGACCGAGGACGCCGACCGCGCCGTGCGCGCGGCCCGCGCCGCCTTCGACTCCTGGTCGCAGGTCTCGCCCTACGACCGCGCCGCGCTCTGCGGGGCGATCGGCGCCAAGCTGGCCGAGCGCGGTGACGAGCTCGCCGCGCTCATCGCGACCGAGATGGGCATGCCGCTCAAGCTCGCGCGCATGATCCAAGCGGGGCTGCCGGCCGGCACGTTCGCGGCCATCCCGCAACTGGTCGAGCAGATCGAGTGGGAGGAGGAGGTCGGCAACTCGCTGATCGTGCGCGAGCCGGCCGGCGTGGTCGCGGCGATCACGCCCTGGAACTACCCGCTGCACCAGATCGCGCTCAAGGTCGCGCCGGCACTGGCGGCGGGCTGCACGGTGGTGGTCAAGCCCAGCGAGGTCGTGCCGCTGAACGCGTTCGTGCTGGCCGAGATCGTGGAGCAGGTCGGCCTGCCGGCGGGCGTCTTCAACCTCGTCACCGGCACCGGCCCGGTGGTCGGCGAGGCGCTCGTCACCCATGCCGAGACGGACATGGTCTCGTTCACCGGCTCCACGCGTGCGGGGCGGCGGGTGTCCGAGCTGGCCTCGCAGGCGGTCAAGCCGGTGGCGTTGGAGCTCGGCGGCAAGTCGCCGAACGTGATCCTCGACGACGCCGACCTCTCGCGGGCGGTGCCGGACGGCGTCGCCAAGTGCTTCCTCAACTCGGGCCAGACCTGCAGCGCGCTCACGCGCATGCTCGTCCCGCGCGAGCGCCTGGCCGAGGCCGAGCAGATCGCCGCGGCGACCGCCGAGGCGTTCACGCCCGGCGACCCCTTCGACGCGGGCTCGCGTCTGGGGCCGCTGGTCTCCGAGACCCAGCTCGAGCGCGTGCGCGGCTACATCGAACGCGGCCAGTCCGAGGGGGCGAGGCTCGTGACCGGCGGCGCCGAGCCGCCCGAGGGCGCCGAGCAGGGCTACTTCGTGCGTCCGACCGTCTTCTCCGACGTCACCACCGAGATGACGATCGCCCAGGAGGAGATCTTCGGGCCGGTGCTGGCGATCATGCCCTACGACAGCGAGGAGGAGGCCGTCGCGATCGCCAACGACACCGTCTACGGCCTCGCGGGCGGCGTCTGGTCGGCCGACGAGGAGCGGGCGCGGGCGGTCGCGCGCAAGCTGCGCACCGGGCAGATCGAGATCAACGGCGGCGCCTTCAACCCGATGGCCCCGTTCGGTGGCTTCAAGCAGTCCGGGCACGGGCGCGAGGCCGGCCGCTACGGCATCGAGGAGTTCCTCGTCGCGAAGTCGTTGCAGCTCTGATCGGGGGCGGGGCGCGACGCCGAGTCGCGCCCCGCGCTCACGTCTATACTCGTCAGCGACTTTCAGATGACGGCGGCCCTCGGCCGCCTCTGGAGGTGGGCCTTGCAGCCCACCTTTTTTTCGCACTGATGCAGATGAACGACCTCACCCAGATCATCGAAGAGCGCCTCGCCTCCGCCGAGCCGGAGGTCGAAGTGCTTGCCGTGGAACAGATCGCGGCCGAGCGGCTGCGGCTGACGATCGACCGTGCGAGCGGCGTCGATCTGGAGCTGTGCGAGCGAGTGACCAAGCACCTGCGCGACCTGCTGGTCGACTACAGCCTCGAGGTCTCGTCGCCCGGCCCGCAGCGCCCGCTGACGAAGCCGGACCACTTCCGTCGCTTCCTCGGCCGTCGCGCACGCGTGCGTCTGCGCCAGGCTCGCGGCGGCCATAAGAGCTATACGGGCGAGCTGGTCGGCGCCTCCGACGACGAGGTCACGGTGGCGGCCGACGACGGGATCGTGTCGATCCCGTACTCGGAGATCGGAAAGAGCAACCTGCTGGAGGGGGAGCGATGACCAAGGAGATCGTCGAAGCGGTCGGCGTCCTCGAGCGTGAGAAGGGCATCTCCGCAGACCGTCTGATGACGGCGCTGGAGGACGCGCTGCTGTCCGCGTACAAGAAGACCGAAGGCGCCGCTCGCTATGCGCGCGTCGAGGTCGATCGCGACACCGGCGACTTCCTCGTGTACGAGCTGCTGCTGCCGGCGGAGCTCGAGGATCAGCTGCTCGACGAGGTCGAGGAGGAGCTCGGCGAGCCGACGATCGATCCCGAGACCGGTGAGCTGGTCTACCCCGAGCCGCCCGAGATCGACCAGGAGCGCCTGGCCCAGTACCGGGACCAGATCGAGGAGCGGGACGTCACGCCCGACGACTTCGGGCGCATCGCCGCACAGACGGCCAAGCAGGTGATCCTGCAGCGCATCCGCGAGGCCGAGCGCGACATGATGTTCGACGAGTACCAGGACCGCGTCGGCGAGCTGATCACCGGCCTCGTGCAGCAGTCGGACTCGCGCTACACGCTCGTCCAGCTGCGCGAGCGCGTCGAGGCGTTGCTGCCGCGCAGCGAGCAGGTGCACGGCGAGCGCTACGACCATGGCGCCCGCATCAAGGCGATCATCACCGACGTCTCCAACCAGGCGAAGGGGCCGAGCATCGTCGTCTCGCGCCGCTCGCCGGAGCTGATCCGGGCGCTGTTCGAGCTCGAGGTGCCGGAGATCCAGTCCGGCGACGTCGAGATCGAGAACGTCGCGCGCGAGCCCGGCTACCGCTCGAAGATCGCGGTCGTCTCGCACACCCAGGGCGTCGACCCGGTCGGCGCCTGCGTCGGCCCGCGCGGCTCGCGGGTGCGCATGGTCGTGTCCGAGCTGCGCGGCGAGAAGATCGACATCATCCCCTTCAACGAGGAGCCGGCGCGCTTCGTCGCCAAGGCGCTCTCGCCCGCACGCGTGCGCGAGGTGCTCGTCGACGACGAGGCCAAGCAGGCGACGGTGATCGTGCCCGACGACCAGCTGTCGCTGGCGATCGGCAAGGACGGACTCAACGCTCGCCTCGCCGCCCGCCTGACGGGCTGGCGCGTGGACATCCGCTCGGAGACGGAGTTCGCCGAGGACGAGACGGAGTTGGGCTACCAGGAGGAGGAGACCTCCGGGCGCTGCGCCGCGATCCTCGCCAATGGCAAGCGCTGCCCGAACGCCGCGCTAGGCGGCTCGCGCTACTGCGGTCTGCCCGCGCACCAGGCGTTGACCGACACCGACTCCGACTACGTCGTGCCGCCCGAGGAGGGTGGCGAGGAGCCGGTCGACGACGACGCTCTCCTCGAGGAGGCCGCCTTCGAGGACGGCGCGCTCGAGGATGCGCCGCTCGCCGACGACGGCGACGCGGCGGAGGACGTCCCGGTAGCCGAGGACGTGCCGACCGACGGCGACGCGCCGCTCGACGAGGAGCCGGCGGTCGTCGAGGACGGCGCCGTGGAGGACCCGCCGGTCGAGGAGCCGGCGGTCGAGGAGGGCGCGGAGTCGTAGCGCCACTGCGTCGCTGCGTGAGCTGTGAGCGCTCGCTGCCCAAGGGCGAGCTGCTGCGGCTGGTGCGCACGGCGGACGGCACGGTCGACATCGATCGTGCCGCCAGGATCGAAGGACGCGGGGCCTACGTCTGTCCCCGCCCGGAATGTGCTGAGAAGCTCACGGCCGGACGCCCGCTGGCACGATCGTTCAGGGCTCCGGTGAAACTGCAACAGGAGACCATAGACTTAGTCTGCGAATGGCAAAGAAGCGCGTCCACGAGATAGCAAAGGAACGCGGGATCCCCAGCAAGGAGGTCCTCGCGAAGCTTCAGGCAGCCGGCCTCGACGTGAAGGCGGCGGCCTCGAGCGTCGAGGAGGCCGAGGTGGCCCGCGTGTTCGACAACGGCGGTGCCGCGGCCCCGGCTGCGGACGCCCCTGCCGCAACGCCGAAGAAGTCCGCGGGGAAGGCCGACACCGCGGCGAAGGACTCCGCGCCCGCGAAGGAGTCGCCGGCGGCGAAGGCCGACGCTCCCGCAGGGACCGACGCTTCCGCGAAGGAATCCGCTGCTGCCGGAGAGTCCGCTTCCGCGAAGCCGGCGGCCGATGCCTCGAAGCAGGCTGAGGCGCCAAGCGGCGGTGCGGACAAGCGTGGGGGTGGCGGTCAGGCCGGCGATGCTCAGCGCGGTGGCGGTCAGCGCGGCGGGCAGGGCGGACAGCGTGGACAGGGATCGCGTCAGGGCGGGCAGCAGGGACGGCCCGGTGCGCAGGGCGGCGGCGGCCAGTCTCGCCCGCAGCGCGTGGCGCCCCCAGCGCCGCCCCCCGGTGGCGAGGTCCGTCGTGCCGGTCCTGCCGGTCGCGGTCCGCGAATCCTTCAGGACGCCGATCCCAACGAGGCAGCGGGCCCGAGCGGCCAGCAGGGAGGACGCCAGGGCGGGCGCCCGAGCGGACGTCCCGGCGGCGGTGGACCCGGCGGACCACGCGATCAGCGCGCTGGCAGCGGACCCGCGCCGACCGAGGGCGACGGCCGCAGAGCACGGCCCACACGCGCCGAGGGCGGCAGCGGAGGCGGCGGCGCAGCTGGCGGTCGCCGGCGTCGCGTCGTCATCGACTCGCAGGCGTCTCGCCGCGATCGTCCCGGCCCACCGCCGCAGCAGCCCGCTCGCCGCGGGCGCGGCCGGCGCCGGCGCCCGCAATGGGTCGAGCCGGACTTCGAGGCCGAGGCAGCGGCAGCAGCAGCGGCCGCCGCGGCCGGGGACCCGGCGGTCCCGGTGCGTTCCGGCTCGACGGTCAAGGAGGTCGCGGAGTCGCTCCAGCTCTCGGCCCCCGACGTGATCAAGAAGCTGATGGAGCTCGGCGAGATGGCCACGCTCACCCAGACGCTCTCGGACGAGGCGATCGAGGTGCTGGCCGAGTCGTTCGACAAGAAGGTCGACATCCAGCGCGGCGCCGACGCCGTCGAGGACGACGTGACCTTCGAGGACAGCGACGAGGACCTGACCGAGCGCCCGCCGGTGATCACGATCATGGGCCACGTCGACCACGGCAAGACGTCGCTGCTCGACGCGATCCGCTCGACCGAGGTGGCCGCGGGCGAGGCCGGTGGCATCACCCAGCACATCGGCGCCTACCAGGTCCACCACGCCGACCACACGATCACGTTCCTCGACACGCCGGGCCACGAGGCCTTCACGGCGATGCGCGCCCGCGGCGCCAAGGTCACCGACATCGCGGTCATCGTGGTGGCGGCCGACGACGGCGTGATGCCGCAGACGGTCGAGGCGATCGATCACGCCAAGGCTGCCGGCGTGCCGCTGATGGTCGCCGTCAACAAGGTCGACAAGGAGGGCGCGGACCCCAACCGCGTGCGCGGCGAGCTGGCCCAGCAGGGCCTGACGCCCGCCGACTGGGGTGGCGACACCGAGTTCGTCGACGTCTCGGCCAAGACCGGCCAGAACCTCGAGGACCTGCTCGAGACGCTCGTCACGCTCGCCGAGATCCAGGAGCTGAAGGCCAACCCGGACGCCGAGGCATCCGGGTTCGTGATCGAGTCGCGCCTCGACCCGGGCCGCGGCCCGGTCGTCACGCTGCTCGACCTGCGCGGTGAGCTGAAGGTCGGCAACGCGCTCGTGGCCGGGCAGCACTGGGGCCGCGTGCGGGCGATGCACGACTTCCGCGGCCAGCGCGTCGAGACCGCGACGCCCGGCATGCCGGTCGAGATCCTCGGCTTCGACGGCGTCCCCGACGCCGGCGAGCAGTTCCGCGTCGTCGAGAACGAGCGCGAGGCGCGTCGGCTGGCCAACGAGCGCGCGATCCGCAACAAGCAGGAGGCGCTGGCGCGCCAGTCCGGTCGCCGGGTCTCGCTCGAGGACGTGCTGGCGCGCGCCGAGCGCGGCGATCAGGAGCTGAACCTGATCGTCAAGTCCGACGTCGCCGGATCGCTCGAGGCGCTCGCCGACGAGGTCGCCAAGCTGCCGCAGGCCCAGGTGCAGGTCAACGTCATCCGCGACGGCGTCGGCGGCATCTCCGAGTCGGACGTGATGCTCGCCTCGGCCTCCGACGCGGTTATCATCGGCTTCAACGTGCGGCCGGTCGGCAACGCCGCGCGCCTGGCCGACTCCGAGGGCGTCGAGATCCGCACCTACTCGGTGATCTACAAGATCCTCGAGGACCTGCGCGACGCGATGCAGGGCATGCTCGCGCCCGAGGAGGTCGAGGAGACCGTCGCCACCGTCGAGGTGCGCCAGACGTTCAAGGCCTCGCGGGTGGGGACGATCGCCGGCGCTCTCGTCGCCGAGGGCACCGTGCGCCGCGGGGCCAGCTGTCGCCTGGTGCGCGACGGCACGGTCGTCCACGAGGGTCGCATCGGCTCCCTGCGCCGCTTCAAGGACGACGTGCGCGAGGTCACGGCCGGGCTCGAGTGCGGCATCGTGCTCGAGAACTACCCGGACGTGAAGGAAGGCGACGTGATCGAGGTCTACGAGACCAAGCAGGTGGAGCAGACGCTCAGCTAGCGGCAGTTCGCCGATGGCCTTCGTCTGCCTGCTCGAGATCCAGTTGCACCTTCCTGACAGCGGCTCGCTGAAGAACAAGCGCAAGGAGATCACGTCGTTGAAGGCGCAGTTGCAGCGGCGCTTCGGCGCCGCGGTGGCCGAGACCGATCACCACGACCTCCGGCAGCGAGCGACGTTGCACGCTGTGCTCGTCGGCAGGGACGCCGGGCGCCTGCACGCCGCGGCGGACAAGCTCGAGCGGCACGTGTTGGGACGATTTCCGGATGGGGTACGGCTTGAACGTGCGCTCGTGTCCAGCGACGAGTTCGTAGGCGACTAGGATGCCCGGCGACCGCATGAGGCGAGTCAACGAGGCCGTCCGCGAGGTGCTGTCCGCACGTCTCGTCGAGGGCCTGCAGGACCCGCGCATAGGATTCGTGACCGTGACCTCCGTCGACACCAGCCCGGACCTGAGCCACGCTCGCGTGTACGTCAGCGTGTTCGGCAGCGAGCAGGAGCAGGAAGCGACGCTCGCCGGGCTGGACTCCTCGCATGGTCTGCTGCAGCGGTCGATCGCGGCGGAGCTGCGCATGAAGCGCACCCCGACGCTGGAGTTCGTCTACGACGAGTCGATCGACCGGGGCATGCGGATCACGGAGTTGCTCGACGAGTGAGCGTTGCGACGACCCATGAACAGGTGCTGGCGGAGCTGCGCCAGGCCGACAAGCTGCTGCTGACCACGCACGAGAACCCCGACGGGGACGCGCTCGGCTCGCTGCTGGGCATGTACCTCGTGCTGCAGCAGCTCGGCAAGGACTCGCTGATGTACATGTCGCCGGACGAGTTCCCGCTGCCGTGGGAGTACCGCAACTTCGAGTTCGAGGGGATGATCGGCGCGCCGCCCGACGACGTCGCCGAGCGCACGATCGTGTTCCTCGACTGCGGCAACATCGACCGCATGCCGGTCGACTTCCTGCAGCGCGAGGGCCTGCACATCCTCAACGTCGACCACCACCACGACAACACCCGCTTCGGCACGGTCAACCTCGTGGTGCCGGAGGCCTCGTGCACCGCGGAGATCGTCTGGCGGCTGGCGAAGGATCTCGGCGCCGAGATCACGCCTGCGATCGGCGACGCGCTCTACGTCGGCCTGGTCACGGACACCGGCCGCTTCATGTACGAGAACGCCAGCGCCGAGGCACACCGCATGGCTGCGGACCTGATCGACGCGGGCGTCAAGCCGCACGAGATCAACCGGCGCCTCTACGAGCAGCTGCCGTTCGCCCGCCTGCAGCTGCTGCAGCGCGCGCTCGCATCGGTCGAGCGCTTCGACGACGGCGCGGTCACGGTCGCTCACCTCGAGAAGGACGACTACCTCGCCACGGGCGCGGTCGAGGCGGACTCGGAGGGGGTCGTCGACCACATGCGCTCCGTCGAGGGCACGGCCGTCGCGGTGCTCGTGCGCGAGCTGCTGGCCGAGGAGCGCGCGGGGATGCGCAAGGTCAGCCTGCGCGCCACCGACGGCCGCGTCGACGTCTCGAGCATCGCTCGCTCGATGAGCGGTGGCGGGCACCCGCAGGCCGCAGGCTTCTCCACCGAGCTGGCCTACGAGGACGTGCTGCAGCGGGTGCGTGAGCAAGTCCGCGAGCAGCTTGCCTAAGCCCCCCGCGGGGGTCGTGCTGTACCCCAAGCCGACCGGGGTGACCTCGCACGACGTGGTCGCGCGCGTGCGCCGCACCCAGCCGCGCAAGGCGAAGGTGGGCCACGCCGGCACGCTCGATCCGTTCGCCTCCGGGTTGCTGCTGGTGCTGCTTGGCGGCGCCACCCGCGCCCAGCGCTTCCTGATGGCGCTGCCCAAGACCTACCGGACGGTGGCCCGCCTCGGCTGGCGCTCGGATACCGGCGATCGCGACGGCACGCTCGAGCAGACCGGCCTGATTCCCGCACGGCTGGAGATCCCGACCGGCGAGCTCTTGCAGACCCCGCCGGCCTACTCCGCGGTCAAGGTCGGCGGCGAGCGCGCCTACGCGCTGGCGCGCAGGGGCGTGACGCCCGAGCTGCAGCCGAGGCCGATCACCGTCTACCGCGCCGAGCTGCTCTGGCACGAGGACGATCGCGCCGGCTTCGAGATCGAGTGCTCGTCGGGGACCTACATCCGCAGCCTCGTCGAGGAGCTCGGGGACGCCTACTGCGAGGAGCTCGAGCGCACGGCGATCGGCCCGTTTCGGCTCGAGGACGCCGACGAGCAGCGGGTGCTGCCGCTGCTCGACGCGCTCGCGTTCCTGCCGGAGCGGCGGCTGGACGCGGCGGAGGCCGACGCGATCGGGCATGGCCGCAGAATCCCGCTCGCAGCGGAGCAGGAGGGGGAGGTGGTGCGTCTGACCTTCGACGGCGAGCTGGTCGCGCTCGCCGAGCCGCGCGCGCAGATCCTCCAACCCGTCGTAGTGTTCGCGCCGGCATGAAGGTCACGTCGCTCCCAGACGTCGTCCCCACAGGCGTTCGCCGCCGCGTGGCGATCGGAACGTTCGACGGCGTCCACCTCGGCCACCGCGAGGTGATCCGCGGCAGCGACACCGTGCTGACCTTCGACCCGCACCCGGCGACGGTCGTGGCCCCGGACAGGACGCTGAAGCTGCTGAACCCGTTCACGGTCAAGCGCGACCTGATCGCCGGCCTCGGGGTCCAGGAGCTGGTGGTGATCCCGTTCGACCGCGAGTTCGCCTCCAAGGACGCCGAGCACTTCGTCGAAGAGGTGCTGATCGGCAAGCTGGAGGCCGAGCAGGTGTCGGTCGGCCAGAACTTCCACTTCGGCAGGGGAGCCAAGGGCAACGCCGACTTCCTCGCCACGCACGCCGAGTTCCGCACGCGCGTGGTGCCGCTCGTCGAGGTCGGCGGCGAGCCGGTCTCCTCGACGCGCATCCGTGCGCTCGTGGAGGAGGGGGACGTCGCCGGCGCCGCGACGCTGCTGGGGGGACCGTTCCTGTTCGAGGGCGAGGTGATCGGCGGCGACCGGCGCGGCCGCGAGCTCGGCATGCCGACCGCCAACATCACGCCGGACCCGGCGCTCGACTGCCCGGCGCACGGCGTCTACGCCGCCTGGGCGCACGGACACCCGGCGGCCGTCAACGTGGGGGTGAGGCCCACGTTCGACAGCGAGCGCGGGCTGCTGGTGGAGGCGCACCTGCTCGACTTCGAGGGCGACCTCTACGGCGAGCGGCTGCGCATCGCCTTCCTGGAGCGCCTGCGCGGCGAGGAGCGCTTCGACTCGGCCGACGCGCTGGTGGCGCAGATGCGCCGCGACGTGGAGCGCACGCGCGAGATCTGCGCGAGCATCCGCTTCGATCCGGCCTCGTCCTAGGCGCGCGCCTGCTACCTTTCCGCGTCCGATGAGCCTGACCGCAGAGGCAAAGCGCGAGATCGCCGGCAAGTACGGCCGGGGCGAGACCGATACCGGATCCACCGAGGTCCAGGTCGCGCTGCTGACCGCGCGCATCAACGAGCTCACCGAGCACCTGCGCACGCACCGCAAGGACCATCACTCTCGCCGCGGGCTGTTGATGCTCGTCGGCAAGCGCCGCCGCCTGCTGCGCTACCTCCAGCGGTCGGACATCGACCGCTACCGCGCGTTGATCGCGGATCTCGGCCTGCGTCGATGATCGCGGTCGGCGCCTCGGCGCCCGACTTCACCCTGCTCGACCAGGACGGCAACCAAGTCTCGCTGTCCGACTTCCGCGGCAAGACGGTCGTGCTCGTCTTCTACCCGATGGACTTCAGCCCGGTCTGCACCGACCAGTTCAACGTCTACCAGGAGGTCCTCGGCGAGCTCGAGCAGCGCGGCGTGACGCTGATGGGCATCTCGGTCGACAACGCGTTCGCGCACAAGGCCTTCCAGGACCACCTCGGCGTGAGCATCCCGCTGCTGTCGGACTTCCATCCCAAGGGCGAGGTCGCGCGTGCATACGGCGTCTTCATCGAGGAGCGCGGCCACAACCAGCGCGCGCTCGTGATGGTCGGCCCCGAGGGCGAGGTCCAGTGGGCCCACCAGTCGCCGACGCCGCTGGAGATTCCCGGTGCCAACCTCATCTTCGACGCGCTGGACCAGCGCGTCGCCTGAGCCCGGGCCCGAGGACCACCGCCGCGGGCAGGGCCCGCTCGTGATCGAGTACTCGGACCTCGAGTGCCCCTACTGCGCGCAGACCCACCTCTTGCTGCGCGAGCTGCCGATCACGCGTCTGTTTCGCCACTTCCCGGTCGCCTCCAAGCATCCGCGTGCCCGCGCGCTGGCGGCTGCCGGCGAGGCCGCCGGCCGGCAGGGGCGCTTCTGGGAGCTGCACCACTCGCTGCTGGAGGACCAGGGCCACCTCGACGACCCACATCTGTGGCAGCGGGCGCGGGAGCTCGGTCTCGACCTCGATCGCTTCGAGGCCGATCGTCGCTCGGATGCGGTCGCCGAGCGGGTCGAGCGCGACTTTCGCTCGGGCGTGCGCGCCGGCGTCGTGACGACCCCGACGCTGTTCGTCGACGGCGTCGCGCACACGGGCGTTCCCGGTAGAGAGCTACTGAGCAGACTGCGCTCGCACTGCTAGCCTTTTGGCGTTCGCATCGAGGACTACACGAAACATGTCGCCAACCGGAGGCGACAGAGAGGAACCTCATGAGTCAGGACGTAAGCCGGGTCTCGCTGGAGATCGGTGGTACCGAGATCAGCTTCGAGACCGGCAAGCTTGCCAAGCAGGCAAGCGGATCGGTGGTCGTAACCGCTGGAGAGACGATGGTCCTCAGCACGGCCACCGCAGGCAACGAACGCGACGTCGACTTCCTACCGCTGACGGTGGACGTCGAGGAGCGCATGTACGCCGCGGGCAAGATCCCCGGCAGCTTCTTCCGCCGCGAGGGTCGTTCGGGTGAGAAGGCCACCTTGACCGCTCGCATGATCGACCGCCCGCTGCGCCCGCTGTTCCCCAAGGGCTGGCGACGCGAGACCCAGCTGGTCTCGATCCCGATGTCGATCGACGGCATCAACACCTACGACATCCTCGCGATGAACGGCGCCAGCGCCGCGCTGCAGGTGTCGGACATCCCCTTCCCGAAGCCGGTCGGCGCGGTGCGCATCGGCCAGGACGCCGAGGGCAACTTCCTCGTCAACCCCGACGAGGAGTGGCTGCTCGAGAGCCCGCTCGACCTGATCGTGGCCGGCACCGCCGACGCGATCCTGATGGTCGAGGCCGGCTCCAACGAGATCACCGAGGCGGAGATCCTCGACGCGCTCGACATCGCGCACGCCGAGATCAAGCGCCTCTGCGAGGCGCAGGACGAGCTGCGCAAGAAGGCCGGCAAGGACAAGGTCGAGGTCACCCCGCCGCAGGTCGACGAGTCGGTGCTGGGCGAGATCAAGGACCGCTTCGGCGCTGCCCTCGACGCTGCCACCCAGGTCGTCGACAAGCTCGAGCGCCAGGACGCGATCAAGGCCGTCGAGCAGGAGGCGCTGACCGCGCTCTCCGGCGACGAGGCCGCCGACCCGGAGGCGTACAAGACCAAGCGCGCCGCCGTGCAGTTCGCGTTCGACGGGCTCGAGAAGGACGTCATCCGTCGGCGCATCGCCGTCGACAAGAAGCGTCCCGACGGTCGCTCGGCCGAGGAGATCCGCGACATCTGGATCGAGGTCGGCGTCGCTCCGCGCACGCACGGCTCGGCGATCTTCACGCGCGGTCAGACGCAGGCCTTCTCGGTCGCCGCGCTCGGCACCACGCGTGACGAGATGCGGCTCGACACGCTCGGGCTCGAGACGGTCAAGCACTACTTCCACCACTACAACTTCCCGCCGTTCTCGGTCGGCGAGGCCGGCTTCATGCGCGGCCCCAAGCGCCGTGACATCGGCCACGGGGCGCTCGCGGAGCGCGCGCTGGCCGCGGTCGTGCCGAGCGTCGAGGAGTTCCCCTACACGATCCGCGTGGTCAGCGACATCTTCGAGTCCAACGGCTCGAGCTCGATGGCGTCGGTCTGCGGCTCCTCGCTGTCGCTGATGGACGCCGGCGTGCCGATCAAGGCGCCGGTGGCCGGCATCGCGATGGGCCTGATCAAGGAGGGCGACGACTACATCGTCCTGACCGACATCGCGGGCGTGGAGGACCACCTCGGCGACATGGACTTCAAGGTCGCCGGCACCTCCGAGGGCATCACCGCCCTGCAGATGGACATCAAGATCGACGGCGTGACGTTCGACATCCTGCGCGACGCGCTCTCGCAGGCCAAGGACGCCCGGCTGGCGATCCTGGGCAAGATGAAGGACGCGATCGACGGGCCGCGCGAGGCGCTGTCCCCGTATGCGCCGCGCATCTCCCAGATCCAGATCGACACCGAGAAGATCGGCGCGGTCATCGGCAAGGGCGGCGAGACGATCCGGGCGCTGTCGGAGGAGTACGACGCCCAGATCGACATCGACGACGACGGCACGGTGCGCATCTACGCCCAGACGGGCGAGCAGGGCGACGCGCTCACCGAGCGCATCCGCACGATGACCAAGGACGTCGAGGTCGGCGACGAGTTCGCCGGCAAGGTCGTCAAGACGACCACCTTCGGCGCCTTCATCGAGCTCTCGAAGGGCACCGACGGCCTGCTGCACATCTCGAACCTGAAGCCCGGCGAGCGGGTGGACACGGTCGAGGACGTCGTCAACCGCGGCGACGAGCTGCGCGTCAAGGTGGTCGAGGTCGACCGCGAGCGCGGCCGCATCGGCCTGCGCCTCGCCGAGGACCCGGAGATCGCCGGCAAGTCGGCCGAGGAGCTGTCCTCGATGGGCACCGGCGACAAGGCGCGCGGGGACCGCGGGGGCGACCGCAACGGCCGCCGGCGCGACGGCCGCGGTGGCGGGGGCGGGCGTGACCGCCGTCCGCGCGAGCGCGAGCGCAGCGAGTGAGTCAGGGCCCGGCGCGGATCACCACGCTGGACTCGGGCCTTCGGGTCGCGACCGAGGCGATGCCCTCGGTGCGCTCGATCGCGCTCGGGTTCTGGATCCGCGCCGGCTCCCGCGACGAGGGGACCGAGCAGGCAGGCATCTCGCACTTCCTGGAGCACCTGCTGTTCAAGGGCACGGACCGCTTCAGCTCGCGTGAGATCGACGAGGCCTTCGACTCGCTCGGGGCCGAGGTCAACGCCGGCACCAGCAAGGAGACGACCTCGGTCTACTCCCGCTTCCTCGACGGCCACCTGGAGCGCGCCTTCGACGTGCTCCAGGACATGGTCCTGCGGCCCGCCTACCCGGACATCGACTCCGAGCGGCGGGTCGTGATCGAGGAGATCGCGATGTACGAGGACGAGCCCTCGGACAAGGTCCACGACGTGCTCGCCGGAGCGGTCTTCGGCGACCATCCGCTGGGGCGGCCGATCATCGGCCGCGCCGACGTCGTGTCCTCGGTGCCGATCCCGTCGATCGCGGCCTGGCACCAGGCCCGCTACGTCCCCTCGAACGTCGTCGTGGCCGCCGCCGGCAACATCGACCACGACGAGCTCGTGCGGCTCGTGACCGCGGCGACCGACGGCATCACCCCCGCCGAGGCTCCCGTCCTGGCCGGGACGCCGAGCGACAACGCACCGGTGCTGCGCTTCCACCGCAAGGACACCGAGCAGTACCACGTCTGTCTCGGCGGGCCCGGGATGGCACGCGGCGACGAGCGGCGCTTCGCGCTGCGCGTGCTGGACACGATCCTCGGCGGCTCGTCCTCCTCGCGCCTGTTCTACGAGGTGCGCGAGAAGCGCGGCCTGGCCTACTCGGTCTACTCGTACGCCAGCCACTACGCGGACACCGGTCAGGTGGCGCTCTACGTCGGCACGCGCCCGGACAACGTGGGGGAGGCGACCGAGGTGCTCGGCAACGAGCTGCGGCGCCTGGTCGAGGAGGGCGTGACGGCCGAGGAGCTCGAGCGCGCTCGTGAGAACGTCAAGGGCCGCACGGTGCTCTCGATGGAGTCGACGTCGGTGCGCATGAACCGCCTCGGCGGCTCGCTGTTGATGGGGGTGCCGCTGCTGACCGTGGACGAGGTGCTGGCCGCCTTCGACGCCGTCACGCTCGACGACGTCGTCGAGCTGGCACGCGAGCTGTACGTGCCCGACCGGCTCTCGGCCGCCGGCGTCGGCGCGGACGAGGACGCGTTCCGTACCGCGCTGGCCAACGCCGGGCTGGCCTGCGCCGCGGCATGATCAACGTCGCGGTCTCGGGTGCGGCCGGTCGCATGGGCGCGATGGTCTGCAGCGCGGTCGAGGGGGCCGAGGACATGGCGCTCGTCGGTCGCGCGGACCCGGAGCTCGAGGTCGACCTGCTCGACGTGCTCGGCGACGCGGACGTCGTCGTCGACTTCTCGCGGCCCGACACCGCGCTCGCCAACGCGCGCCACTGCCTCGAGGCCGGGGTGCACTGCGTCATGGGCACGACCGGCACCGACTTCTCCCAGCTCGAGGGCGTCGGCAGCGCCAACCTCTTCGTCGCGCCGAACTTCGCGATCGGCGCCGTGCTGTTGATGGAGGTCTCGCAGCGGATCGCCGAGCACATGCCGGAGTGCGAGATCGTCGAGCTGCACCACGACCAGAAGCTCGACGCGCCCTCGGGCACCGCCAAGCGCACCGCCGAGCTGATCCGAGCCGCCGGCGGCAACGTGCACGAGCCGATCCACTCGGTGCGCCTGCCGGGCCTGGTCGCCCACCAGGAGGTCCTCTTCGGCGGCCTGGGGCAGACGCTCTCGGTCCGCCACGACTCGATCAACCGGGAGTCGTTCATGCCGGGCGTGCTGCTGGCGGTGCGCAAGGTGGGCGGGCTCGAGCGCTCGCCCGTCGTCGGGCTCGAGCAGCTGCTCTAGGCGGCTTCGGTGCGCCCGCTCGCGCTGCGGCGCAGGCTGCGGGGGACGACGAAGCGGATGCCCGAGCGCTCGTCGTCGACCGAGCAGGTCTTGTTGTCGATCAGGCCGAGCTGCTTGGCGTGCGGGACGATGCTCATCTGGTTGAGGTAGCCGTCGTGCCCGCGCTTGCGGGTGATCATCCAGAGGTAGCCGGTGTCGCGCAGGCGGCTGCGGTAGCGCACGAGCGCCTGCTTGGCTTCATCCTCGGACTCCACCAACACGATCACCCCGTCGAGTTCGCCCGACCGCACGAGGCCGCGCCCGAGCGTGTCCTTGACGTCCTTGCGCAGGCCGGAGCCGACGTCGCCGGCGATCTCGACCCGCTCGTCGGGCCCGATCCCGAGCTTCTGCACGGTCGTTCGGTGGCTGTAATCGCGCTCTTGGGCCATCTCGCTCGGGGAATTCTGCCATTCGCAGCGGGTGTCCAGGGAGGGTTGGTCGTAGACTCGCGGCCCGTGGCGCTCCCAGCTGGCCTTCGCAGCCGTGTTCCAGAGCGGCTTCGTCACAGTGCGCGGGCCCGTGCATTGGCGCTGCGCAAGGGCTGGATTCCGCCACGCACGATGCACTCGCAGGCGGAGTCGGCCCTGCTGGCCCGGCTCGCGGCGGGGCGCCGGCGCGCGGTCGAGGTCGGCGTCTACGAGGGCTCCTCGGCGGTCGTGCTGGCTCGGGCACTGCCGCTCGACGCCGAGCTGCACCTCGTGGAGCCGTTCGGAGCGGGCATGGAGTTCTGGGAGCCGGCCGACGAGCGAGCGGTCAAGGCGGTGCTGGCGCGAGCCCGGACGCGCCGCGGCGGACCGAGGATCCAGTGGCACGTCACGACCAGCGAGCGCGCGGCCGCGGTCTGGGACCGGCCGGTCGACTTCGTGTTCATCGACGGCGATCACTCCGAGGCCGCCTGCGCGCTCGACTGGCGGCTCTGGAGCCCGTACGTCGAGGTAGGAGGCGTGGTGGCCTTCCACGACGCCAACGGCGGCGATCCTGGCCCGACGGCGGTCGTCGAGGCGCTGTTCGGTCCGGACGGGGAGAGCCTGCCGGGGTGGCGGCCGAGCGCCAGCGCCGACACGATCGTCGCGGTCACCCGCGAGAGCTGACCGCAACCGCCTACACCTGGCGCGGGGCGCGCGCTAAGGTCTGGCGACGCGAGAACCAGGAGGGCCCGATGGGCTGGATGGACAAGGCAAAGCAGCTTGCGGAGCAGGCACAACAGAAGCTGGACGAGGCGCAGAAGCAGTTCAACTCGGGTCAGCCGCAGCATCAGGGCGGCGGCGACGGCGTGAGCTACGACGCGCACGGACGCCCGACCGGCGGGTCCGCGCAGCCGGCCACGCCTCCGGTGGCCGACCCGGCCGCACCGACCGCACCTCCGGCCGAGCAGGCCGAGACGCCGCCCGCGCCGGCGCCCTCCGGCGACTCGCCGAACTCGACGCCCGACCCCTTCAAGCCGCTGCAGTGATCGGCGGCGCCCTCACGGCGATGGTCACGCCCTTCGGGGCGGACGGCAGCCTGAACGAGGACGCCAGCGTGCGTCTGATGCACCACCTGCTCGAGCACGGCTCGGACGGCCTGGTGCTCGCCGGCAGCACCGGCGAGGGCGCGACGATGACCGACGCCGAGAAGCTGCGCCTGTGGGAGCTGGGCGTGGCCGAGTCCGGAGACGCGCTCGTCGTGGCCGGCACCGGCACCTACGACACGCGGCACAGCGTCGAGCTGACCGAGCGGGCGACCGAGCTCGGCGCCGACGCGATGCTGGTCGTGACGCCGTATTACAACAAGCCCAACCGGCGCGGAATCGTCGCCCACTTCGAGGCGGTCGCGGCAGCGACCGACAAGCCGGTCATCGTCTACAACATTCCCGGCCGCTGCGTCATCGACATCCCCAACGACCTGCTCGCCGAGCTGGCGCAGATCGAGAACGTGAGCGCCGTCAAGCAGGCGCGCTTCGAGGACATCGCCCCGATCGACGGCCTCGACCTGCTCGCCGGCAACGACGACGTCATGGCGGAGGTGCTCGGCAAGGGGGGTACCGGCGGCATCCTCGTCGGCTCGCACCTCGTCGGCGAGCAGTTCCGGCGCATGATCGACGAGCCGGAGCACCGCGACGAGATCCAGGAGTCGCTGCGCGACCTGATCGCCGCGCTGGCCGTGACCGTCAACCCGATCCCGATCAAGACCGCGCTCGGCCTGCTGGGCCACGACGTCGGCGGGCTGCGCCTGCCGCTCGTCGAGGCCTCGGAGGACGAGCTGACCGTGATCCGCGCGGCGCTCGAACGACACGACCTGCTGGCGGCGGTTTGAGCGACGGCAGATTACGAGTCCTGCCGCTCGGCGGGCTCGGAGAGATAGGCAAGAACATGACGGTCGTCGAGTACGGCGGCCGCATCGTCGTGGTCGACACCGGCCTGATGTTCCCCAAGCCGGACCAGATGGGGATCGACCTCGTGCTGCCCGACTTCACCTACCTGCGCGAGCGCGCCGACGACATCGACGCGATCGTGCTCACGCACGGCCACGAGGACCACGTCGGGGCGCTGCCGTTCGTGCTGCGCGAGATCGACAGCACGCCGCCGATCTACGGCGGCCCGCTGACCGCGGCGATGGTGCGTTCCAAGCTCGACGAGCACAAGCTGCGCGACGTCGAGGTCCAGGACGTGCTTGCCGCGCAGCCCTTCGACGCCGGTCCGTTCGGGATCGAGCTGGTGAAGATGGCGCACTCGATCCCGGACGCCTTCGCGGTCGCGCTCAGCTGCGACCTCGGCACGACGCTGATCACCGGCGACTACAAGTTCGACCAGACCCCGGTGGACGGCGTCCCGGCCGACGTCTCGCGCCTGGCCGAGCTGGGGCGGGAGGGGCTGCTGCTGCTCTGCGGCGACTCCACCAACGCCGACCGCTCGGGCACGTCGCCGTCGGAGTCGAGCGTCGGCCCGCACCTGGAGGAGGCGTTCGCGCGCTGCAGCGGTCGCATCGTCGTGACCTGCTTCGCGTCCAACATCCACCGCGTCCAGCAGGTGGTCGACGCCGCCGCGGCGCTCGGGCGCAAGGTCGCGCTCGTCGGTCGCTCGATGCGCAAGAACGTCAACATCGGCCGCTCGCTCGGGCACATCGACATCCCGGACGGGCTGCTGATCGGCATGCGCGAGCTCGAGGACTTCCCCGACCACAAGCTCGTGATCATCTCCACCGGCAGCCAGGGCGAGCCGCTCTCGGCGCTGCGGCGGATGGCGCACGGCGACCATCCGCAGGTCTCGCTGCACGACGGGCGACACGGTGATGTTCTCCGCGACCCCGATCCCGGGCAACGAGCGCGCCGTCAACGAGACGATCGACCGCATCTACCGCCTCGGCGCCGCCGTCGATCACCCCGCGCGACGTGCCGATCCACGCCTCCGGCCACGGCTACGCCGAGGAGCTGAAGCTGATGCTCAACCTCACCAAGCCGCGCTACGTGATGCCGATGCACGGTGACTTCCGCCGGCTGCGCGCTGCACGGCGAGCTGGCGCAGGCCGTCGGCATCGACGCCGCGCGACGTCTTCTGCGCGCGAGAACGGCACGCCGCTCGAGATCGACGCCGAGGAGCGCCGCTTCGGCGAGCCCGAGCAGGCCGGGATGATCTTCGTCGACGGCGTCGACGTGGGGGACATCGAGGACGTCGCGCTGCGCGACCGGCGCATGCTCTCGGCCGACGGCATCTTGATCGTCGTCGCCACGATCTCCGCCCAGGACGGCAGCTCGGTCGCCGAGCCGGAGATCATCTTCCGCGGCGTGCCGTTCGTCGACGAGCGCGACGGCTTCGTCGACGACCTGCGCGACGCCGTCGAGGACTCGCTGGCGCACTCGGCCGAGGAGCAGATCCGCGAGATCGACCTGCTGCAGGACCACCTGCACGACGACCTGGCGGAGTTCGTCTACGAGCGCGTGCGCCGGCGGCCGATGGTGCTGCCGGTCGTCGTGGAGGTCTGAGGCTCCCGGTCGGTCGCCGGCAGGCGGATCGTGAAGCGGGCGCCGCCGCCCTCCGCCTCGCCGAGCTCGACGTCGCCGCCGTGCGCCTGGGCGACCGCGCGCACGATCGCCAGCCCGAGCCCGCTGCCCGGTCGCCGTCGACCTGTCCGCTGCCGCGTGTGAAGCGCTCGAACACGCGCTCGCGCATCTGCGGCGGCACGCCGGGGCCGCGGTCGGAGACCTCGAGCAGCGCCCAGCCGTCGTCGCGGCCGCACCGAGACCGTCACCGGCGTGCCCTCCGGCGTGTGCAGGAAGGCGTTCTCGACGAGGTTCGCGACCAGCCGGTGCAGGTCGTCGGCGACGCCGTCGACCGCCACCGGGCCGGGCGCGTCGAGCTCGAGCGGGTGCGCCAGCGAGACCGCGGCGGCCTCGGCGGCGGCCTCGCGGGCGATCGCCGGCGAGGTCGATCGGGCGTGTGGGCGCCTCGCGACCGGCGTCGGCGCGCGCCAGCAGCAGCAGGTCGGCCACCAGCCGGCGCATGCGCCGCGAGGAGCGCAGCGCCGACGTCGCCATCTCGCGCTGCTCGCCCTCGAGCTCGGTTGTCAGCAGCTCGAGGTTGGCGAGGATGCTCGTCAGCGGCGTGCGCAGCTCGTGCGAGGCGTCGGCGACGAACTCGCGCTGGCGCGCCAGCGATGACTCGGTCTCTCCGCGCGCGGCGCTCAGCTCGCGCAGCATGTCCTCGAGGGTGTGGGCGAGGTCGGCGACCTCGTCGTTGGCCTCCGAGGCGGGCAGCGTGACGTCCGGGTTGCGCGTGCGGGCGACCTCGCGGGCGGCGTAGGTGAGGCCGGCGATCGGCCGCATCGCGCGGCGCGCGACGAGCAGGCCGCCGAGGAACGCCAGCAGCGCGCCGCCGAGCACGCCGAAGGCGAGGAACAGCCGCACGCGCGCGATCGTGTGCGTCATCGTGATCTCGGGCTTGGCGTACTGGAGGTAGGCGACGACGCTGGCGCGCAGCGAGCCGGCGGGCGGCTCGAACAGCCCCTGCTGCTGGCGCACCGCCTTGACCAGCGGTCGTGACACGACGCGGTAGTCGCCGATGTCGACGACGCCGTCGGTCCGCGGGCCGACCAGCGGCGGGCTGCCGATCGGGTACAGCACCTCGCCGGTCTGCGAGTCCACGACGCGCACGAGCGCGCCGCCGGCGGAGGCGAAGCGCAGCGGCTCGCCGCGGATGCTCAGATGTCCGTCGTCGTCGACCGACGGCGGGCCGACCTCGTCGACGAGGTCGGCCGAGGTGGCGCGCAGCTCGTCGTCGAAGCCCGAGCGGATGCGCTGCTCGGCGAAGGCGCCGACCGCGACCGCGAACAGGCACAGGATCAGGAACGTCAGCGCGGCCGTGACGGTGGCGAGCTTGACCCGGATCGGGATCCGGACGCGTGCGACCTCGATCGGCGAACGGCTGGGGGTGCTCACGCCGGGCGCACCACGTAGCCGGCGCCGCGCACCGTGTGCAGGATGCGGTCCTCGCCGCCGGCCTCGAGCTTGCGGCGCAGGTTCGAGATGAACACGTCGACGGTGTTCGTCTCGGCGAAGGGGTGGTAGCCCCAGACCTCGTCGAGCAGCGCCTGGCGCGAGACGACGATGCGCTCGTTGCGCATCAGGTGCTCGAGCAGCTCGAACTCGCGCGCGGTCAGGTCGATCCGACGCTCGCCGCGGAAGACCTCGTGGCTGTCGGGGTTGAGCCGCAGGTCGCCCATCACCAGGAAGGCGCTGCCGCGCGGCGGGCGGCGGCGCAGCATCGCACGCAGGCGCGCCAGCAGCTCCTCGCGCTCGAACGGCTTGACGAGGTAGTCGTCGGCGCCGACGTCGAGGCCCTCGACGCGCGACTCGAGCGCGTCGCGCGCGGTCAGGATCAGGATCGGCACGTCGCCGTCGGCGCGCAGGCGCCGGCAGACCTCGACGCCGTCGAGCTTCGGCAGCCCGAGGTCGAGCACGACGGCGTCCGGCTCGAACAGGTCCGCCTGTTCGAGCGCCACCTCGCCGTCCGCCGGCGACCCGCACCTCGTAGCCGTCCTTGTCGAGCGAACGGCGCAGGACGCCGGCGATGTCGGCGTCGTCCTCCACGACGAGCACACGCGGCCTGCCGGTCATGCGCTGCATGGTAGGGAGCAGGGAGCCGCGCTGCCGCCGTCGAAGCAGAGCTTGCAGCCATGGCACGCACTTCGAGGAAAGGCCGAAGCCGGCGTCGGCGCGGACGCTCCTGGATGCCCGTGCTCGAGCTTCCGCAGCTCGACCAGCGCGAATGGGACCTGATCGGGCTCGCGCTGGTGGCGTTCGCTGCCTTCTTCGCGAGCGTCTTCTACCTCGGCTGGTCGGGCGGCGAGGTGGGGGAGGCGCTCGCCGACGCGATCCTCTACCTCTTCGGCGGCGTCGGCTATGCCGCGCCGGTCGCGCTGTTCGCGGCCGGCGCGCTGATCATGCTCGGGCCGGTCCTGCCCGCGGTGCACCCGTTCAAGACGGGCGCCCTCTGCCTGCTGTGCGCGCTCTGCCTCGGCTTCGCGGCCGGCTCGCTCGGCCTCGGCCCGGGAGACGCCCCGCGCGACGGCTTCCTCGATCCCAGCTACCTGCGCGAGCACGGCGGCCTGTTCGGCGAGTCGCTCTACTGGGTCGTCAGCACGCTGTTCTCCGACGTCGGCGCGCACCTGCTGTTCGCCTTCCTGCTGCTGGCCGGCGTGCTGCTGCTGACCGGGGCGTCGGTCGCCGGCGTGCTGACGAGCACCCATCGCGCCGCGACCACCACCGGCGAGCGGGTGCGCCGCTCCACGCATGGCCTGGCGACGGCCTTCGGGGGCGAGCCGACCGTGCCGCTGCCGGCGACCCGCCGCGCTCCGGAGCGGGAGCTCGACGACGACGAGCCCGAGCCCGTCCAGCCGCCGGAGCCCGAGGACAGCGAGCCCGTCGTGCGCGCGACCCACGTCGAGGCGCCCGCGCTCGACGCCTCGGAGCGCTACCCGGACCTGTTCGGGGACGACGAGCCGGAGCTCGAAGAGGTCGCCGACGAGGACTGGGACGACGAGCAGCCGGAGTTGCCCGACCTCCTGTCCGGCGCGGCCGAGGAGGTCGAAGCCGAGGAGGAGCTCGAGGACGAGCCCGTCGCGCTCACGCCGCGCGGCAACAAGCGCTCGCCGGTCACCGAGGCCGACGACGTCGTCTACAAGCTGCCCAAGCCGACCTTCCTCACGCGCTCCAACGGCGCGCAGAAGCACGGACACCAAGGGCATCGAGCGCGCGGGCCAGCAGCTGGTCGAGGCGCTCAGCCACTTCAACGTCGAGGCGCGCGTCGTCGGCACCGTCAGCGGGCCGCACGTCACGCGCTACGAGCTGCGCCTGGCGCCGGGAATCAAGATGTCGAAGGTCGCCCAGCTCAAGGACGACCTCGCCTACGCGCTGGCCGCCGAGCACGTGCGCATCCTGGCGCCGATCCCCGGCAAGCAGGCGGTCGGCGTCGAGGTGCCCAACCGCGTGCGCAAGATGGTCCACCTCGGCGACGTCTTCCAGGCCGCGCCGGCCAAGTGGTCGCCGCTGACGGTCTGGCTGGGCAAGGACATCGCCGGCAAGGCGATCGGCACCGACCTCGCCAAGCAGCCGCACGTGCTCGTCGCCGGCACCACCGGCGCCGGCAAGTCCGGCTGCGTCAACGCGATGCTGTCCTCGATCCTGCTGCACGCGGATCCGAACGAGGTGCGCATGGTGCTGGTCGACCCCAAGCGCGTCGAGCTCAACCACTACGAGGACATCCCGCACCTGCTGACCCCGGTGATCACCAGCCCGCGGCTGGCCGCCAACGCGCTCGCGAACCTGATCAAGGAGATGGAGGAGCGCTACGGGATCATGAGCCGCGCCAAGACGCGCAGCCTGGTCGAGCTCAACCGCGTGCGCGTCGCGCGAAGGGGAGCAGCCGCTGCCCTACATCCTCTGCGTGATCGACGAGCTCGCCGACCTGATGATGGTCGCGCCCGCCGACGTCGAGGACTCGATCATCCGCCTGGCGCAGAAGTCGCGCGCCGTCGGCATCCACCTCGTGCTCGCCACCCAGCGCCCGAGCGCGGACGTGATCACCGGCATGATCAAGGCCAACGTCCCGGCGCGCATCGCCTTCGCGGTCTCCTCGCAGACCGACTCGCGCGTGATCCTCGACCAGAACGGCGCCGAGTCGCTGCTCGGCCAGGGCGACATGCTCTTCCGGCCGATCGGCGAGTCGCGCACGGCGCGCATCCAGGGCGCGTTCATCACCGAGGAGGAGATCCTCAAGCTGACCGACCACTGGCGCCGCCAGGGCGAGCCGGAGCTGCAGGAGGAGCTGCTCGAGGCCGTCGAGGAAGAGGACGGCGGCGACGCCGGCGACAGCGACTTCGATCCCGACCAGGACGACCTGCTCGGCGAGGCGATCGCGACCGTCGTGCAGATGGGCACGGCCTCGACCTCGATGCTGCAGCGGCGCATGCGCGTCGGCTACACCCGCGCGGGTCGGCTGATCGACATGATGGAGCGGCGCGGCGTGATCTCCGGCTACGAGGGCTCCAAGGCCCGCCAGGTGCTGATCACCGAGGCCGACCTGCCGCGCGTGCTCGAGCAGCTCGGCGACGCCGCGCTTGCGGCGCCCGCCGAGGAATAGCCGGGTTCCGCAACACTACGGGCGCGCGATGCCCTCGATCGGGGAAACGCTGCGCGAGGCCCGGATGCGTCAGCGCCTGGACATCGCCGACGTCGAGGCGCAGACGAAGATCCGCGCGAAGTACCTGCGCGCGCTCGAGAACGAGGAGTTCTCGATGCTGCCGGGCCCGACGTTCGTCAAGACGTTCCTGCGCACCTACGCCGAGCTGCTGGGCCTCGATCCGCACCGGCTGGTCGACGAGTACCGCGCCAACTACGAGAGCGGCGAGGAGCTCGAGCAGCTGCAGCCGCTCGGCCCGCCCGGCTCGCGCGGGCGTGAGCGTCGCCAGCGCTCGGGCGGCGGTCCGCGCCCCGGTCCGCTGCTGCTCGTGGTGGTCGCGGCCGTGCTGGCGGTGCTGATCGTGCTCGGGCTGACGGCCGACGACGACGGAGACGGAGACGGCTCGCGCGCCGCGGAGACCGACACAGTGCAGACCCAGACGCACGCGCACCGAGCGCCGGCGCGAGCCGCGACCGGCGCCGACGCGGGTGGCGCTGCGGATCGTGCCCAGCGAGCGAGACCTACGTCTGCGTCGACGGCGGTCCGGACACCGACGTCCGCTTCGAGGGCATCCTCGCCGCGCCGCAGACCTTCCGCGGCAAGCTGCTGCGTGTGAACCTCGGCAAGACCTCCGTGCAGATGAGCGTCAACGGCAAGCCTGTCGAGTTGCAGCCGAGCCCGAACCCGGCCGGCTTCGAGTTCACCCCGCAGCGCACCCGCTCGCTGCCGCTGGGCGAGCGGCCCTGCGCCTGATGTCGGCGGCGGTGCGCGCGGGGATGGTGGTCACCGGCACCGAGGTGCTGACCGGCCGCGTGCGCGACCGCAACGGGCCCTGGGTCGCCGAGCAGCTGCTCGAGCTGGGCGTCGAGCTGGCGCACGTCACGATCTGCGGCGACCGGCCCGAGGACATCGAGGCGCAGCTGCGCTTCCTCGCCGACCAGGGGGTCGACCTGATCGTCACCAGCGGCGGGCTCGGGCCGACCGCGGACGACATGACGGTCGAGGTCGTGGCGCGCTTCAGCGGGCCGCGAGCTGCGGCTGGACGAGCCGCTCGAGCAGCGCATCGTCGAGATCGTGCGGCCGCTGATGGAGCGGCTCGGTCACACCGACGTCGACGCCGATCCGCGCGGCCAATCGCAAGCAGGCGCTGATCCCCGAGGGCGCGCACGTGATCGAGCCGGTCGGGACCGCGCCGGGCGTGGTGGTGCCCGGGCACGCCGCCGGTGGTCGTGCTGCCCGGACCGCCGTTCGAGCTCCAGGGCATGTGGGAGCGAGCGCTGGCGACGCCGCCGGTGCGCGGCCGCGCTCGGCGAGCGGCCGGCCTACCGGCAGGGGATGCTGCGCCTGTTCGGCATCCCGGAGTCGGCGATCGCCGAGACGCTGCGGATCGCCGAGCCGCAGGTCGAGGGCTTCGAGCGGCTCGAGATCACGACCTGCCTGCGGCGGGCCGAGGTCGAGGTGGTCACGCGCTGGGAGCCGCAGGACGCCGCGGCCTACGCGGCGTTCGAGCGGATCGTCGCCGAGCGGCACGGCGCGCAGCTGTTCTCGCGCGACGGCAGCTCGATCGACGAGCAGGTCGCGGCGCTGCTGCAGGGACGGCGGATCGCGGTGGCGGAGTCGTGCACCGGCGGGACTGCTGGCGGCGCGACTGACCGAGCGGCCCGGCTCCTCGGAGTACGTCGTCGGCGGGGTGGTCTCGTACGCCGACGAGGTCAAGGTCGAGCAGCTGGGCGTCGATCCGGCGCTGATCGCCGCTCACGGGGCGGTCTCGGAGCGAGGTCGCCGCGGCGATGGCCGAGGGCGCGCTCGAGCGCTTCGGGGCGGACGTGGCGCTCTCGGTGACCGGCGTCGCGGGGCCAGGAGGGGGCAGCGAGGAGAAGCCGGTGGGCACCGTCTGCTTCGGTCTCGCCGTCCGCGGCGAGCCGACCGAGGCGCGACGGCTGCTGCTGCCCGGCGACCGGGCGGCGGTGCGCGACCGCTCGACCACCGTCGCGCTGCACCTGCTGCGCCGGCGGCTGGGCGAGCGCCCGTCGCTCGACGCGGCGGCGTCCGGTGAGCAGGCGGGCTGAACGTCCCGGTCCAGCTGCGACCGGCGCGAGCGGACATGCCGCCCGCGACCGCTCCGCGCCGGGTGGCGCTTGCGCGCGAATGTTCGTCGCACTCGACCTGCCCGCGTCGGCGCGGGAGGCGCTCGCCGGCTGGCGTGACGAGTTGATCGCCGGACCGCCCGGAGCTGCGCCCGGTGCGGGCCGACTACCTGCACGTGACGCTGACCTTCCTCGGCTGGCAGGACGAGGCGGATGCGCACCGCATCGCGACGGCCGCGTTCGACGCGGTGGCGGACCTCGGAGCGGCCTGGTTGACCCCCGCCGCGGTGCGCGCGCTGCCGCCGCGAGGACCGCGTTTGTTCGCCCTCGAGCTGCTCGATCGAGACGGGCGCGGCGGCCGCCCAGCAGGCCGCCGTCGCCGCTGCGCTGGCGGACCTGGGCGTGTACCGGCCGGAGAAGCGCCCCTTCTGGCCGCACGTGACGCTCGTGCGCGTCGAGCGCAGCGCCCGTGCCAAACCGCTCTCAGACCTGCCTGCGCCGCTCGAGGAGGGGTTCGAGGCCAGGGAGTTGACGCTCTACCGCTCGTGCTGCGGCCGCAGGGCTCGGTCTACGAGCCGCTCGCGCACGGATCGTGCGCGAATTAGTCCCCGGAGGGGGCGAACATCTGTCCGGTTCGACTCTTACGGTTGTCTGTCCCAGAGCTTTCGAGGAGTCGGTCATGGACAAGGAACAGGAAAAGGCTGCCAAGGCGCGCGAGTCCGCGCTGTCGAACGCCCTTGGGCAGATCGAGCGGCAGTTCGGGCAGGGCTCGATCATGAAGATGGGCGACGAGGCCTTCCAGGTGCAGGTGCAGGCAGTGCCGACCGGCGCGCTGTCGCTGGACCTCGCGCTCGGCGTGGGCGGTCTGCCGCGCGGGCGCATCGTGGAGATCTTCGGTCCGGAGTCGTCCGGCAAGACGACGCTGCTCTACCACGTGCTCGCCAACGCCCAGAAGCAGGGCGGCATCTGCGCCTTCATCGACGCCGAGCACGCGATGGACCCGGTCTACGCCAAGCGCATCGGCGTCGACATCGACGAGCTGCTGGTCTCGCAGCCCGATCACGGCGAGCAGGCGCTCGAGATCGCCGACATGCTGATCCGCTCCGGCGCGGTCGACGTGGTCGCGATCGACTCGGTCGCGGCGCTGACGCCGAAGGCCGAGCTCGAGGGCGCCATGGGCGATCAGACCGTGGGCGTGCAGGCGCGCATGATGAGCCAGGCGATGCGCAAGCTGGCCGGCAACCTCAACCGTGCCAACACGCTCTGCGTGTTCACGAACCAGATCCGCGAGAAGGTCGGCGTGATGTTCGGCTCGCCGGAGACCCAGCCGGGCGGCCGCGCGCTGAAGTTCTACTCCTCGCAGCGTCTGGACATCCGCCGCATCGAGACGCTCAAGGAGGGCACCGAGGCGGTCGCCAACCGCGTCCGCGTCAAGGTCGTCAAGAACAAGGTCGCGGCGCCCTTCCGCCAGGCCGAGTTCGACATCGAGTACGGCGACGGCATCAGCTCCGAGGGCTGCATCCTCGATCTCGGCATCGAGCACGGGATCGTGCAGAAGTCCGGGCTCGTTCTTCTCCTACGGCGACGAGCGGCTGGGCCAGGGGCGCAACAACGTCAAGGGCTACCTGCGCGAGCATCCCGAGATCACGGCCGAGATCGAGCGCAAGGTCTACGAGGCCGTGGGCGCCGAGCCCCCGACCGCGCACCTCACGGCGGTCGAGGACGACGCGGAACCGGCGACGGCGACACAGGAGCAGGCGGCGTAGGCGACGATCGGAGGGGCGTCATGGACGACTCCGTTCCCCACCCCGAGGACGCTCGTGCGCTGCAGCTGGCGTACCGCGCGCTCAACCAGCGTGAGCGCACGGTCGCCGAGCTGCGCACCGTGCTCGAGCGCAAGCGGGTCGAGCCGGCGGCGATCGACGCTGCCGTCCACGAGCTGCAGGAGACCGGCTGGCTCGACGACGCTCGCTACGCCGAGCGCTTCGCCGAGGACAAGCGAGCGCTGGAGCACTGGGGCTCCGAGCGCATCGCCCGAGACCTGCAGCGGCGCGGCGTCGCGCTCGCTCACGTGGAGGCGGCGCTGGCCCCGCAGGGGCGCTCGGACGAGCTCGAGACGGCGCTGATGCTGCTTGCCCGGCGCCTGCGCACGCCGCCGTCCGACGATCGTGAGCGCCAGCGGGCCTGGCAGCTGCTGGTCCGGCGCGGGTACGAGTCCGAGCTGGCCTATGAGGCGGTGCGCCGCTACGAGCAGGACGGCGACCGCCGTCGCGTCGCCTAGCGCGGCCTCGCTCGCAGCGCAGCAGTTGCCCTTTCCCAAAGTGGTGGATACCCTCAATGGAGAGGCGGCCGGAGGCCGCCGTGAGCGTGAAACGACGTGCAAATCGACACTTTTACGGTGCTAACCATGAAACCCGTCCAGCGATCCGAGCAGCGAGGAGGCAATCCCTAGGGGATCGCTAGGAAGCAGCGCAACGCCCGACCGGGCGTGATTGGTGTCTGACTGTACGTCTCGCGTCTCGCGGCGGGAGCCGACCGCTCGACCCACGAGGACGAGACCGGCGCGTGTGCGCCGGACAAGGAGACAGCGATGGAGATCCTGTTGGCGGCGCTGGTCGCAGCCGCGGTAGCCGGGGCGGTGGTCGTCGCCCTGCGCCCGCGCACGGCAGGGGCGACGATCGCACCTCCGCCGCCCGCAGGCGGCGCCGAGGGCGCGACCGTCGCGGATCCGCGCTCGCGCGAGCAATGGGTCGACGACCTCGGCACGCGCGAGGACGAGCTGCGCGCTCGGCGGGTCGAGGTAGCCACGCTGGAGGAGCGCCTGCGTGCCCGCGAGCACTCGCTCGAGCTGCGCGCCCAGGAGGCGGCGACCCGCGAGCAGGCGCTCGGCGACAGAGAGCGCAACCTCGAGCGCGAGCGCGAGAAGCTGCGCGAGGGGCGCAGAGAGCAGCTGCGGGAGCTGGAACGCCTGTCCGGCCTGTCGGCGGCGCAGGCCAAGCAGGCGATGCTGCGCGAGCTGGAGGACGAGCTGCGCCACGACAGCGCACGGCTGGTGCGTCAGGTCGAGGAGGAGGCACGCCGCGACTCCGATCGCCGTGCCCGCAGCATCCTCGCCACGGTCATGCAGCGCGTCGCCTCCGGCCATGCCGTGGAGACGACCGTCTCGGTCGTCGAGCTCAAGTCCGACGAGCTCAAGGGCCGCATCATCGGTCGCGAGGGCCGCAACATCCGCTCGCTCGAGACCCTGACCGGAATCGACTTCATCATCGACGACACGCCCGGCGCCGTGCTGCTGTCCGGCTTCGACGGGGTGCGGCGCGAGATCGCGCGCCTGACGCTCGAGAAGCTGCTCGCGGACGGCCGCATCCATCCGGCGCGGATCGAGGAGGCCTATCACCAGGCCAAGTCCGAGATCGACCAGCGCATCGTCGAGGTCGGCGAGCAGGCCGTGTTCGAGGCCAACGTCGGCTCGCTGCACCCGGAGCTCGTGAAGCTGCTCGGCAAGCTGCGCTATCGCACGAGCTACGGCCAGAACGTGCTCGCGCACTCGATCGAGTGCGCCCGCCTGGCGACGATGCTCGCCGAAGAGCTCGGTGGGGACCCGCGCGTGGCCGCGCGTGCGGCGCTGCTGCACGACATCGGCAAGGCGGTCTCGCACGAGACCGAGGGGCCGCACGCCCTGGTCGGCGGCGACCTGGCACGGCGCTACAAGGAGAGCGAGGCCGTCGCGCACGCGATGGAGGCCCACCACAACGAGGTCGAGCCGCAGACCGTCGAAGCCGTGATCGTGCAGATCGTCGACGCGCTCTCGGGCGCTCGCCCGGGTGCTCGCGGCGAGTCGCTCGAGCACTACGTCAAGCGCCTGCGCGAGCTCGAGGAGATCGCGACCCGTCACGCCGGGGTGGACAAGGTCTACGCGATGCACGCCGGACGCGAGATCCGGGTGCTCGTGCGACCGGAGGACGTCGACGACGACGCGGCCACGCTGCTCTCGCACCAGATCGCGCGCGAGGTCGAGAAGCAGCTCGAGTACCCCGGGCAGATCAAGGTCACGGTGATCCGCGAGAGACGTGCCACCGACTACGCCAAGTGATCGCCGCCGATAGCCTCGGGGAGCGCATGAAGACCTACCACCTGACCACCTTCGGGTGCCAGATGAACGAGCACGACTCCGAGCGCATGAAGGGCATGCTCGAGTCCCTGGGCTACGCGGAGGCGCCCGATCGCGACGGCGCCGAGCTGATCCTGTTCAACACCTGCTCGATCCGCGAGAAGGCCGACACGCGCCTGATCGCGCATCTCGGCGAGGCCAAGCGGCTCAAGCGCGAGGACCCGGCGCGGGTGGTCGGCATCGGCGGCTGCTGGTCCCAGTCGCTCAAGGACGAGGTCTTCGAGCGCTACCCGTTCGTCGACGTCGCCTTCGGGCCCGGACAGGTGCACAAGCTGGCCGAGTTCCTGACCAGCGACAGCCTCACCGCCCAGGGCTTCTTCGAGTTCGAGGGCTTCACCGGCCACCTGCCGGCGCGGCGCGAGCGCGAGTTCCAGGCCTGGCTGCAGATCTCGGTCGGCTGCAACTGCCGCTGCTCGTACTGCATCGTGCCGTCCACCCGCGGCCGCGAGGTCTCGCGCCCGGCGGCGGAGCTGGTCGAGGAGGTGCGCCGCCAGGCGGCCGACGGTGCCAAGGAGGTGACGCTGCTGGGTCAGAACGTCTGCTCGTACGGGCGCGACCTGCCCAAGGGCTCCAAGACCACCTTCGCCGAGCTGCTGCACACAATCGACGCGATCGACGGCATCGAGCGCATCCGCTACACGAGCCCGCATCCGAAGGACATCCGCGAGGACGTCGTGCGCGCGCACGCCGAGCTGGCGTCGGTCTGCGAGCACATCCACCTGCCGCTGCAGTCCGGCTCCAGCCCGCTGCTGAAGGCGATGCGGCGCACCTACACCCGCGAGCGCTACCTCGACCGCGTGGCGATGATCCGCGAGCTCGTGCCCGACTGCGCGCTGACGACCGACATCATCGTCGGTTTCCCGGGCGAGACCGAGCAGGACTTCGAGCAGACGCTCGACGTCGTCGAGCAGGCCCGCTACGACTCCGCGTTCACCTTCGTCTTCTCGCCGCGCCGCGAGACCGAGGCGGCGACGCTGCCCGGGCAGCTGCCGCACGAGGTCAAGCGCGAGCGCATGGACCGGCTCGTCGAGGCCGTGCAGCGGATCGCCGCCGAGCGCGCCCAGCGCTTCGTCGGGCGCACGCTCGAGGTGCTCGTCGAGGGGCCGTCGCGCACAGATCCGTCGCGGCTGTACGGACGCACGCGCCACAACAAGACCGTCCACTTCGACGGCATGGCCACAGCCGGGGAGCTCACGCAGGTGGAGATCCTCTCGGCGACGAGCACCACGCTCGCCGGCGAGGAACGGCTGCTCGCGCGCGCAGCTGGCTAGCGCACCGCCGCCTGGCGCTGCACCACGTCGAGGAGTCGCCGCGCAGCGATGATGCCGCCGCCGTTCCCTTCGGCGAACGCCGCGCCCGCCTGGAAGCCCACGTCCTCCAGCACCGAGTCGACGAACGCGCGGTCGAGCGAGCGCTCGAGGTCACGTGGCAGCCTGATCTGATCCGGCCGCGAGGAGCCGAGCGCTCTGTTGGTGCGCGCCACGCGCCGATCCCAGTCGATCAGCAGCCGTTCGCCCTGGTCGGAGCGCCCGAGCGCCTCGCCGAAGAAGCGCACGTCGGCCTTCCACTCGGTCAGCGGCACGCCGCTGTAGACGGTCGGGGCGATCTCCTCGAGGCGGTCGTAGTAGGCCTTCTGGGACAGGTCGTTGCCGATGATCACGTCCGGGTCGAGCTGCTCGAGTGCCCGAACGTTCGGCCTGAGCGCGAAGCCGAGCTCCTCGACTCCCGCCGTCTGGGCGCGCAGGTAGGCCGGTTGACGGCCGTCCCGCTGCCAGCTGGTCGATCCGAGCGGCTTGACGCCGAGCGCGAGCGCCGTCTCGAGCGCGGCCGGATCGATCGTCACCGGGCGGTCGCTGAGGTACGGCACGCGCGTCTCGCCGCGGGCGTGCTGGACCTTCAGCGGCCGGCGCTTGTCCGGGTCGGTGGGCTGTTCGTCGGTCAGCGAACAGCCTGCGAGCAGGAGCGCGAACAGGGCGAGCAGGAGGCGGGAAGCGGTTGGCACGGGGCGTATTCCTAGCGGTCGGCGCGGCTGGCGCGTCGTACGGGGGGCCGCGATGCGCTGCTGTAGAGTGCCGCGGCAGGGGATGGGATGCCGCCTGAGGGGGCGGCGCAGAGGAGAGGAGCAGTACATGAAGCGTCTGGCACTGCTGGTGGTGCCCGCGATCGGCCTGATGGGGCTGGCGGCACCCGCGAGCGCGACGAAGGACTACGCGCGCACCGCGTTCGGGATCGTGCCCTCCGGGCAGTACGGCGCGGTTCCGCCACCACCGGAGGCAAGCGACCAGGCGCTGATGTACGACGCACTCACGCCGCTGTTCGACCAAGTCAAGCCGAGCGACCTGCCGCGGACGTTCAAGTCCGAGCGGCTCGGCACGGCCGGGCAGGGGCCGCTCACGCGCGAGCGCGTGCCGCGCAAGGGCGTCTCGATCCTCTACGACCGCCACCACGTGCCGCACATCAAGGGCAAGACCGACGACGCCGTCACCTGGGCGTCCGGCTGGGTGCTGGCCAAGGACCGCGAGCTGCTGCTCGAGCTGGCGCGCTACAACTCGCGCGTCGCCTCGGTCGACGTGCCCGGCCTGGAGGCGCTCGAGCTCGTCACGAGCCTGCGCCGCTTCGTGCCCAGCGCGCAGACCGAGCGCGCGGTCGCCGGCGAGGCCAAGCTGCTGCGCGCCTACGGCACGCGCGGCCGGCGCCTGCTGCACGACATGGACGTGTTCGTGACCGGCATCAACGCCTACTACCGCTCGCAAGAGAAGACCTACGAGCCCTGGACGCGCACGGACGTGATCGCCCTCAACGCGATCAAGAGCGAGCTGTTCGGCGAGGGCGGCGGCCAGGAGGTGCGCAACTCGATGTTCCTCGACGGGCTGCAGGGCTCGCTCGGCGCCGCCAAGGGCCTATCGGTCTTCAACGACCTGCGCCAGCGCGAGGATCCGGAGACCCCCGTCTCGATCCCCGGCCGCTTCCCGTACGCGCCGCTGCCCAAGCGGCGCACGGGCAACGTGATCGTCGACAACGGCTCCTTCGTGCCCGTGCAGATCGCCGGCGCGGCGGCCAGCGGCGGTCGTCAGACCGCGCCGCACGCCAGCAACGTGCTGATGGTCTCCGGCAAGCGCTCGGCCTCGGGCCACCCGCTGTTCGTCGGCGGCCCGCAGATCGGCTACTTCTATCCCGGCCTGACCTACGAGGTCGACCTGCAGGGACCGGGCTGGCGCTCGCGCGGCGTGACCTCCGCGCCGTTCCCCGGCTACGTGCTGATCGGACGGCGCGAGAACTTCGTCTGGACGCTGACCTCCGCCGGCGGCGACATCATCGACCAGTTCGTCGAGACGCTCTGCGGCGGCAGCGACACGAAGTACGTCTTCAAGGGCAAGTGCCGCTCGATGCAGCGCTTCCACGCCGGCACGCTCGACGGCAAGGACGTGACCTTCTACCGCACCGTGCACGGCCCGGTCGTCGGCTACGCGACCGTCGGCGGGCGCCGCGTGGCGGTCTCGCGCCAGCGCTCGAGCTACCTGCGCGACGCGACCGACCAGCTGTTGTTCCAGCGCCTGACGCGCGGCAAGGTGCGCTCGGCGAGCCAGTTCATCAAGGCCGCCTACGTCTCGCCGCAGACGTTCAACACGTTCTACGCCGACGACGACGAGACCGCCATGGTCACCACCGGCCGGCTGCCGCTGCGCGCGCCGGGCGTCGACTCCGGCCTGCCGACCGACGGCCGCGGCAAGTACGAGTGGCGCGGCTTCCTGGCGGCGACCAGGCACCCGCACGGAATCGTCACGAGCGGCGTGCTCAACAACTGGAACAACAAGCCGGCGCGTGGCTTCGCCGCCGCCGACGACCAGCAGGCCTACGGCTCGATCCACCGCGTCGACCTGCTCGACCGCAACACCGCGAAGGTCAGGCGCCACACGCCGGCGACGCTCGTCGGGGCGATGAACGCGGCCGCGACCCAGGACGTGCGGGCAGTGACGTTCACCCCGCTGCTGGCGCGCGTCCTGAAGGGCGGTCCCGCTCCGAGCCCGCGGGCGCAGCAGATGCTCGGTCTGCTCGAGGCCTGGACGCGCAACGGCGGCAGCCGGCTCGACCGCGACCTCGACGGCAAGATCGACGATCCCGGCGCGGCGGTCATGGACGTCGCCTGGAACCGGCTGGCGAACGCGGCGATGGCGCCGCTGCTGGGCGGACCGCTCTCCGACCAGCTCGCGACCTCGTTCATGAGCCGCTTCGACCTGCCGCCGAGCGGGCAGACCGGCGGCTGGCACATGTACATGGACAAGGATCTGCGCACGCTGCTCGGGGACGAGGTCCGGGGCAAGTTCGCCAACCGCTACTGCGGCCTCGGCGACCTCCAGCGCTGCCGCACGGACCTCTGGAACGCGGTCGAGGCCGCCGGCGGGATCCTGGCCGCCACCCAGGGGCCGGACCCGGCCGCCTGGCGCGCCGACGCGACGCGCGAGCGCATCAAGTTCGCTCCGGGCGTGTTCGGCACCACGATCCGCTACACCAACCGGCCCAGCGGCGTGCAGCAGGTGCTGGAGTTCACGGGCCATCCGAAGGAGAAGAAGGCGAAGCCGAAGAAGAAGCGCCGTGGGGGCTGACGACGGGGATACCTCCGCGGGGCATCCGGCCCCGCGGTGCCGACTTTGTGGCTCGACTTCACGTCTCGCTATAGGGTGCCCGCCGTGCGCTTCGAGAAATGGCAGGCGCTCGGCAACGACTACGCGATCGTCGAGCAGCGTGAGCTTCCGTTCGAGCTGACCCCTGCGCGGATCCGCGTCTTCTGCGCACCCCACACCGGAGTCGGCGCCGACGGCATCCTGCTGATCCGCGAGACCGACGAGCGCGGCTTCGTCGCCGAGGTGCGCATCTACAACCCCGACGGCTCGGAGCCCGAGCTGTCGGGCAACGGCATCCGCCAGGCCGTGCTCTACTTGCGTCGAAGCGGCTGGACCGACCTCGACAGCTTCTCGGTGCGCACCGTCGCCGGCGAGATCCGGCCGCGCATCACCGGCCCGGACACCTGCAGCGTCGACATGGGGCGCGCCCGCCTGCGCGCCGAGAGCGACTTTCCGTCGGGCGGCGAGGACGGCACCGGCATGCTCGGCGCCGCCGGGCGCGAGTTCGGCTTCCAGTTCGTGCAGGTCGGCAACCCGCAGTGCGCGATCGAGGTCGGCGACGAGCTGGAGCAGATGGACGTCCGCACGCCCGGCGCGGCGATCGAGCGCCACCCGTTGTTTCCCAACCGCACCAACGTCTCGTTCTGGCGCCGGCTGGGCGAGCACGAGATCCGCGCGCGCATCTTCGAGCGCGGGGTGGGGGAGACGCTCTCCTCGGGCACCGGCGCGACCGGCGCCGCCATCGCCGCCGTGCTGCGCGGCGTCGACAGCCCGGTGACCGTGCAGCTCGACGGCGGCGAGCTCGTGGTCGACGTCGGCGAGGACATGCACGTGGACCTGACAGGCTGGGCGCGTCCGGTATACCGAGCGACGGTCAGCGACGAACTGCTGAAGGAGCTGGATGAAGTCGAGTAGCCGCCTGGACCTGCTGCCGCCGTACCTGTTCGCGCAGCTCGAGCGCAAGATCCGCGAGAAGCGCGACGCGGGCGTGGACGTGATCAGCCTCGGCATCGGCGACCCGGACACGCCCACACCGGGGCTGGTGATCGAGGAGGTGGCGCGCGCGGCCGCCGACCCGGGCACCCACCAGTACCCCTCCAACCGCGGCAGGGACGAGCTGCGCCAGGCCTTCGCGCGCTTCTACGAGCGCCGCTTCGGCGTCACGCTCGACTCCGAGACGGAGATCGTGCCGGCGCTGGGCGCCAAGGAGTGCGTCTTCAACCTCAACCTCGCCTTCCTCGACACGGGCGACGTCACGCTCGCGGCCGATCCGGGCTACCCCGTCTACACGAGCGGCCCTCTGCTTGCCGGCGGCCGGCCGGGTCTGCTGCCGCTGGTGCCGGAGCTGGGCTTCGTGCCGGACCTCGACGCGATTCCCGCCGAGGACCTCGAGCGCGCGCGGCTGCTGTTCGTCAACTACCCGAACAACCCCACCGGCGCGATCGTCCCCGACGGCTTCTTCGAGCGCCTGGTGGAGTTCGGACGCGAGCACGACGTGCTGATCGTCCACGACGCCGCCTACACCGAGACGACCTTCGACGGCTACGTCGCGCCGAGCTTCCTCGAGACGCCGGGCGCCAAGGAGGTCGGCGTCGAGATCTTCTCGCTGTCCAAGGGCTGGAACATGACCGGCTGGCGTACCGCGGCGCTGGTCGGCAACGCCGAGGCCGTGGCGGCCTACTGGAAGCTCAAGACCAACCAGGACTCGGGCATGTTCGAGGCGGTGCAGCTGGCAGCCGCGGCGGCGCTCGACGCCGGCCCGCCGCCGGAGATGCCGGGCGTCTACCAGCGCCGGCGCGACCTCGTCTGCGACGCCCTGGCCGAGATCGGCGTCGACGTGACGCCGCCCAAGGGCACGATCTACGTCTGGGCGCCGGTGCCCGAGGGACACGACTCCGCCTCGTACTGCGAGCTGGTGCTCGAGGAGACCGGCGTCGTGATCTCGCCGGGCTCGGCCTACGGCCCCAACGGCGAGGGCTTCTTCCGGATCGCGCTGACGGTTCCCGACGAGCGCCTGGCCGAGGCGGTCGAGCGGCTGCGCATGAGCCTGGGCGGCTGAGATGCACTACTGCGGCGTGGTCGGCGTGCGCGGTGTGCTCCAGCTGGCGATGCTGGAGGAGGTTCGGACGCCCGAGCCGCCGATCCACCTCAGCGCGATGTTCTTCGAGCCGGGTTCGGCCGCCCAGGTCGCCGCCGAGCTGCGCTCGCTGGGGGAGGTCGTCGTCGCCGTGGCGGGACCGCTGACCGGTCCGGTCGCCGGCGACCGGCCGAGTCGCGTCTGCGACACGCTGCTGCTGCAGCGCGGCGTCGCGCCCGAGCCCGCCGATCCCGAGCTGGCCACGCTCGCCACGCTGCTGCGCGACCTGCCCGCCTACGTCCCGGACTACGGCGACTCGGGCGCCGGCTCGGTCGGAGACGGCGCCTACCACCGCGCCCCGCTGTTCGAGACCAACGCCGACGGCGTCTACAGCGCGCTCCAGGGCCACCGGCTGCCGGCCAAGCGCCACCCGCTCGGCATGCAGCTGCGCATCGACGAGCTGACCGGCGACCGCGTCGTCGACGAGGGCGGCGACCTCTGGCACCGGCGCATCGAGGAGCTCGACGCCGTCGCCTGCGCGCTCTGCGCCCACCGCTACGCGGTCGGGCACGCGTCGTGGCTCGGCGATCCGGCCGAGGGCGTCGTCGTGCTGCCCGGCTCGTCGATTCCGGAGCAGTTCCCGCGCGAGGGCGTGATGCCGCCGGTCGAGCGTCTGCAGCTGCCGCCCGTCACCGAGGCCTAGCACCCGCCCGCCTACACTTGGGCGAGATGCAACGGGGACGCAACGGGCGCACCACCGAGACCGCCGGGGCCGACGGACAGGGCATCCGCAACCCGCGGGCGCGTCAGCGCGCCTTCTGCATCGTCGCCGGCCCGGACGAGCCCGACCTGAGCGAGCTGCGCGAGCTGCTGCGCACGGCCGGCGTCGCCGTCACGGGCGAGGCCAGCCAGCGGCGCGACAAGCCGGATCCCGACCGCTACCTCGGGCGCGGCAAGCTCGACGAGGTCAAGCAGGCGATCCAGGACAGCGACGCGAACCTCGTCGCCTGCGACGACGAGCTGCTGCCGCGCCAGGAGCGCAACCTCGAGCAGGCGCTCGGCGTGCCGGTGATCGACCGCACCGCGATCATCCTCGACATCTTCGCCGACCACGCCAACTCGGCCGAGGGCAAGATGCAGGTCGAGCTGGCGCAGCTGGAGTACAACCTCGCGCGCATGCGCGGCCTCTGGACCCACCTCGAGCGGCTCGGCGCCGGCATCGGCACGCGCGGACCGGGCGAGTCCCAGATCGAGACCGACCGCCGGCTCGCACGCGACCGCATCGCCGCGTTGAAGCGGCGGCTGGAGCACGCCAAGAGCACGCGCGGCGTGATGCGCCGCGAGCGCGAGCGCGCCGCGCTGCCGACCGTCGCGCTCGCCGGGTACACGAACGCCGGCAAGTCGACGCTGCTGAACGCGCTCACCGGCGCCGAGGTCGGCGTGCGCGACCGCCTCTTCCACACGCTCGACCCGACCACGCGCTCGTTCGAGATCAGCGGGCGCACCTACCTGCTGACGGACACCGTCGGCTTCATCCGCAAGTTGCCCCACCAACTCGTTGACGCCTTCGCGGCCACGCTCGAGGAGGCGCTCGGCGCCGACCTGATCGTGCACGTCGCCGACGCGTCGGCGCCGGAGGAGGAGCTGCAGGCGATGCTCGCGGCGGTCGAAGTGGTGCTGGAGGAGATCGGTGCCGCCGACCGCACGCGCTTGCTGGCGCTGAACAAGGTCGACCTGCTCGACGACGAGCGCCGGCGCGAGCTGTCGTTTCGCTTTCCGCGTGCGGTGCAGGTCTCGGCCGCCAGCGGCGAGGGGCTCGACGGGCTGCGCGAGGCGATCGAGGCGCGCTTCCTGGCCGCGCTGCTGCCGATGGACCTGCTCGTGCCCTACGAGGAGGGCGGCCGGCTCTCCGAGCTGCACGAGCTCGCGGGCGAGCTCGAGCGCGAGGACACGGCCGAGGGCGTGCGCATCAAGGCGCGCGTGCCCGCCAGCGCGGTCCCGCGCTTCGAACGCTTCGCCCTCAACGGCACAGGCGCCGAGTGAGGCTCGAGTTCCAGCGTCTGGACGAGGCGGCGCGGCCGCCCGGTCGGGCCCATGACGACGACGCGGGCCTCGACCTGCACGCCGCCGAGGCGCTCGAGCTCGGGCCGGGGGAGCGCGCGAGCGTCGGGACGGGCATCGCCGTAGCGATCCCGGCGGGGCACGCGGGGCTCGTGCTGCCGCGCTCCGGACTCGCGGCCCGCCACGGCATCGCGCTCGTCAACGCACCGGGACTGATCGATCCCGGCTACCGCGGCGAGGTGCGGGTGCTGCTGCTGAACACCGATCGTCAGCAGCCGTTCGAGCTCTCGGTCGGCGACCGCATCGCGCAGCTGCTGCTGGTGCCGTTCGTCGCCGCCGTGCCACACGAGGTCGGCGAGCTGGACGAGACGCTGCGCGGCGCGGGCGGATTCGGCTCCAGCGGGCGCTGAACCGCGCTTGACCCAAGCGGGTCGAGTGCCGATATCAGGGGTATGACCCCGCCGCCCCCGGCCTCCGAGGCTGCTTCGACGCCTGCCGCCGTCAAGGGCCTGACGCCCCCCGCGCGCCAGCCTGGTCCCAAGCCACGCATCGGCGACATGATCGTCCAGCTCGGCTTTGCCGAAGGCGGCACGATCGAGCACGGCCTCGCCCGTGCGCGCGAGACCGGCCTGCCGCTCGGGCAGGCGCTCGTGGCCGACGGCCTGGTCAGTCCCGACCAGCTCGCCCGCGCGCTGGCCGAGCGCAACGGGCTCGAGCACGTCGACCTCAACGTCTTCGACGTCGACATGGGCGCGGCCAACCTGATCGACCCCGCCAAGGCTCGCCGCTATCGGGCGGTGCCGGTGGCCTTCGCAGACCGCCGCACGCTGCTGGTCGCGCTCGCCGACCCGGCCAACGTGCTCGCCCTCGACGACATCCGCATGGGAACGGGCTACGAGGTCCGTCGCGCCGTCGCGGCGCCCGCCGACATCGACGCGCTGATCGGCCAGCTGTCGCAGCTCGAGCAGTCCGTGCAGGAGATCGAGGAGGCCGAGCAGCCGGCCGCCGCCGAGGTGATCGAGCTGCGCGAGTCGGCCGACGAGGCCCCGGTCGTCAAGCTCGTGCACTCGGTGATCGCCGACGCCGTCCGCCGCGGCGCCTCGGACATCCACTTCCAGCCGACCAGCGGCGACGTGCGCGTGCGCTTTCGCATCGACGGCGTCGTGGTCGACTCGACCACCGTGCCGCGTCACCTGGTGGCGGGACTCGTGTCGCGCGTCAAGATCATGGCCGACCTCGACATCGCCGAGCGGCGGGTGCCCCAGGACGGCCGCATCGGGCTGACCGTCGACGGCCGCCACGTCGACCTGCGCGTCGCGACGCTGCCGGTCGTGCGCGGCGAAGCGGTCGTGATGCGGATCCTCGACAAGGGCAAGGCGATGGTCGACCTCGCCGGCCTCGGCATGCACGAACGCGACGAGGAGGCCTTCGCGCAGGCGATCCGCGCGCCCAACGGCGCGGTGCTCGTGACCGGCCCGACCGGCTCCGGCAAGACGACGACGCTGTACGCGGCGCTGACGGAGGTCAACACGCCCGAGCAGACGCTGATCGCGATCGAGGACCCCGTCGAGTACGAGCTCGACGGCGTCAAGCAGGTGCAGGTCAACGTCAAGGCCGGGCTGACGTTCGCCTCCGGGCCTGCGCTCGATGGTGCGCTCGGACCCGGACGTGATCATGGTCGGCGAGGTGCGCGACCGCGAGACGGCGCAGATCGCGATCGAGTCGGCGCTCACCGGCCACCTCGTGCTGACGACGCTGCACACCAACGATGCCCCGCTGGCCGCCGCCCGCCTGATCGAGATGGGCATCGAGCCGTTCCTGGTCGCGGGCGGCATCCAATGCGTGGTCGCCCAGCGGCTGGTGCGCAGGCTGTGCGAGTGCCGCCGGCCGGTCAAGCTGTCCAAGGCGCGGCTGGCCGAGAACGGCTTCGAGCTCGCCCAGGGCTTCACGGCTCATGAGCCCGAGGGCTGCGTGCGCTGCGGCGGCAGCGGCTACCGCGGTCGGCACGGCATCTACGAGGTGATGGTGGTCGACGAGCGGCTGCGCGCCCTGATCCTCGAGCGTGCCTCCGCCGACGAGCTGCGAGCCGCCGCGCGCGGCGACGGCATGCGCAGCCTGCGCGAGGACGGGCTCGACAAGGTGCGCGCCGGCGTCACCTCGATCTCCGAGGTGCTGCGCGTGACCGGCACTGCGGGCTGACGTCGACCGGGTCGCGCTGCGTCAGTTCAAGCGCGCCCGCACTCGCTCCAGGCTCAGCCGACGCCCGCGGCGCGCCGGGCCGAGGCGTGGGCGGCGTCCTCGAGCTCGTCGTCGAGCGGGTCGAGCTCGACGCCGAGGGCGCGTGCGATCAGCAGGTCCGCCAACCAGACGTTCTTCGGCAGCAGGGGGCCGTGCAGGTACGTGCCCACGACGTTGTCGCGCAGCACGCCCTCGCGACCGTCCTTGCCGTTGTTGCCGTGGCCGGAGAGCACGCGTCCGAGCGGCCGTTCGTCCGCGCCGAGGTAGGTGCGGCCCGCGTGGTTCTCGAAGCCGGCGATCACGCGCGGTCCGCCGCCGAGGTCGGCCTCGATCGCGCAGTTGCCGATCAGGCGCGGTCCCGACTCGCGCACCGTGCGCAGGTCCACCAGGCCGATCCCGGGCAGATCGCGATCCCCGAGCTCATACGAATGGCCGAGCAGCTGATACCCGCCGCAGACGGCCAGCACGGCGGCGCCGCGGTCGGCCGCTCGATGCAGCGCGTCGCGCTTGGTCCGGGCCATGTCTGCCGCGACCGCCTCCTGGTCGCGATCCTGCCCGCCGCCGATGTAGAAGAGGTCGTGCGCAGCCGGGTCGAGCGGCTCTCCGAGGCTCGAGGCGCCCAGCTCGAAGCCGAGGCCGCGCCATTCGCAGCGGGCGCGCAGCACCGCCACGTTGCCGCGGTCGGCATAGATGTTCATCAGCTCGGGATAGAGGGCGCAGACGCGCAGCGTGGAGGTCATGGAGCTGCCTCCAGGATGACGACCGTGCTGCCGACGTGGTCGAGCGTCTCGGGCACCCAGCGCCGCCCGGCCGTGCATAGGCCGGCCGAGCGCGCCTCGGCCTCGAGCTGCTCGGCGCTGAGCCCGTCGAGTTCGATCGTCACGAGCTCCTCGCGCAGCTCGCCGCTGGGGGAGACGAGCTGACGCAGGCGATCGATCGCCACGCCGCCGGCGTGGGGGCGGACCGCCACCGGCTGGCTCGACAGCACCCAGCCGTCGAGCTCGAGCACGTCCGGCAGCGGCGGACGGGCGTCCTCGACCGCGACGGCCTCGAACGGGTCCGCCAGCGCCGCCGCGAAGACGCCGCCGGCTGCGAGATGCTCGCGCACGCGCCCGAGCATGGCGATTCGCCCGGCGGGACCGCCGAGCAGTTGCACGACCTGCATCGGCGCGATCACGAGCCCGAAGCGGCGTTCGAGGGCAAACGAGCGAGCGTCGCCCGCCACCGTGTCGACGCGCAGACGCCGCTCGCGCGCTCGGCGGGCAAGCTCCTCGACCAGCTCCGAGTCGGCGTCCAGCCCCGTGACGGCATGCCCGCCGGCCGCCAGCTCGAGCGCCACGCGACCGGTGCCGCAGCCGAGGTCGAGCACGCTGCAGGCGCCGTCCGGCGCTTCGCGCTCGCCGGCCAGCTCCTGCCAGAGGCCGAGATCGGCTACGTAGGACGCGCACTCGGTGTCGTGCCACGCCGCGCTTGCGCGCGCGAGCGTCGTCACGGCAGGTCGATCCGCGTCAGGTCCAGCACCGGCAGCGTCGGCTCGTCGGTCGACGCCTCGAACTGCCTCAGCTCGTCCTCGCCGAGTGCGCCGAAGCCGGCTCGCACCCGCTCCAGGTAGGCGCGCTGGATCGCCAGCGCGCCCAGGCGTTCGCCCTCGGCTCGTCGCGCGCGGCCGTCCGCCGAGCCGAGGTAGGCCCACGTCCGCCCTGGCGGGTCATCGATCGAGGCAGTCACCTCGACGCGATCGTAGTTGCGCTCGCGCGCGTCGAGCGACGCCAACTGGGCCGGCGCGACGCGGGCGACGACGCCGTTGACCGCGGCGTCGGCGTCGGCCACGAGGTCGAGGAACGCGATCCGGAGGGCAGGACGGCTGCCGTCGGCGGCGAGGTAGTGCTTGTAGCCGGGCAGGTCGCGGCGGTTGTCCATCGCCACGCCCCAACGGCGCCGATGGCCACGCAGGTCGGTGACGTAGCCGTGCTGCCGGCGCGCTCGCGTCGGCAGCCGCTCGAGCTCGAGCACGAGCGAGCCGTAGCCGAAGACCCACTCGTCGGCTATGGCTCCGACCATGGCTTCGAGACCCCGCGGCGCACCAGCGCGGCGTGCAGGTCGAGCAGGGCGGTGTAGGTCGGCAGCGCGAACAGCTGCCCGGGCGCGGCGGCGACGGCCGCGTCGAGCGAGCGCTCGAGCTCGCGGTCGACGGCCAGCTGCGCGTCCACGCCCGCGTACTTCAGGCGCAGCGCCAGCTCCTCGGCACGCGTGCCCGAGCAGGTCACGCGGCGCACGCGACCGGCGAGCAGCTCGAAGTCCGCGTCCCAGACCCAGGAGACGTCACGCCCGTCGGCGATGCGGTCGTTGAGCGCGATCCAGAGGTCGAGCTGGCCGTCCTCGAGCGTCAGCGTGCGCAGCACCTCGTTGGCGCCGGCCGGGTTCTTGATCAGCAGGATCGAGAGCGCGTGCCCGTCGAGCTGGACGGTCTCCACACGGCCGAAGGCGGGCGCGAAGCGCTCCAGGGCGGTGGCGATCGTCGCCAGCGGCACCCCGAGCTTCCACGCCGTCGCGACGGCGCCGACGGCGTTGTAGACGTTGTAGAGGCCCGGCAGCGGCAGCTCGAGCGTCAGCGAGCCGGCGGGGGTGCGCAGCTCGACGCGCGAGCCGTCCATGCCGTGCAGCTCGACGCGCGTGGCCGCCACCTGCGGCTCGGGCCGCGAGCGCCCGCAGTTCGGACAGCGGTAGCGGCCCATGTGGCCGAGGTAGATCGCCTCGTAGACGTACGCGTGCCCGCAGTTGCGGCAGTGCTTCGAGTCGGCCGCGTGCTGGAGCTCTGCCAGCGCCTGGGAGTCGTCCTCGAGTCCGAAGTAGACGACGTCGCGGCGGCCACGGCCGAGGTCGGCGACCAGCGGGTCGTCGGCGTTGAGCACGAAGCCGGCGCGCTCGTCGTGGGCGGCCACGACCTCCGCCCAGCGGTCGGCCAGCAGCTCGAGCTCGCCGTAGCGGTCGAGCTGGTCGCGGAACAGGTTGGCGAGCAGGTACAGCTTCGGCTCGGCCGCGCGCGCGACCTCGCCGAGCCAGGCCTCGTCGACCTCGAACAGGCCGAGCTGGGCACGGCCGTGGCGGGCGTCCAGCAGCGCGGTCGCGACGCCCCAGGCCATGTTCGACCCCGCGCGGTTGTGGACCAGCGCCCGGCCGTCGGCCTCCAGGGCGGCGGCGATCATGGCCGCGGTCGTCGTCTTGCCGTTCGTGGCCGAGATCGCGACCGAGCCGTCGTCGAGCTCCCGCGCCATGCGGCCGAGCGCGTCGGGCGAGAGCCGCAGCAGCAGCCGGCCCGGCGCGGTGGTCCCGCCGCTGCGCCCGAGGCGCATCGTCGCGCTGCGGGCGGCGCGCGCGAGCAGGCGTGCGGGACGAAACGTCGCCGCGGTCGTCACTGCGGCACCACCACGCGCAGGGCGTGTCGCTGCACGCGCACCGTGGCGGGCGTGGCGCCGATCGGGTCGCCGTCCGCATAGACGGTGAAGGGACGATCGGAGTCGACCTCGATCACCTTGCCGCGCAGGACGGTGGCGTCGGGCGAGGGGAGGTGCGTGCCCCGGAAGACCTTCGGCAGCCCGCGCAGGAAGCGCAGCTTGGACGTGCCGGAGACGATCAGCACGTCGAGCTGTCCGTCGTCGAGCTCGGCGTGGGGGAGCAGCATCATGCCGCCGCCATAGCAGCGGGAGTTGCCCACCGCGACGCTGAAGCCGGTGCGCTCGTGGCGCTCGCCGTCGACCGTCACCGTGAAGCGGGCCGGCTTCCACCGCGCGAGCGCTCGCAGCGCTGCGTAGAGGTAGACGGCGTCGCCGCGGATCAGCCGTGCCTCGTTGGCGATCCCGTTGGCGTCCGAGTCGAAGCCGAGACTCGCGATGCCGAGGAAGGGCGTGCGGTCGACCTCGCCGACGTCGATCGCCCGTTCGCGGCCCTCGACGGCCACGCGCGCCGCGGCGGTTGGATCGCGCGGGATCTGCAGGACGCGCGCGAGGTCGTTGCCGCGCCCGCCCGGGATGATCGCGACCGGCGTCGTCGTGCCGCGCAGCGCCAGCGCGATCGGACGCAGCAGCCCGTCCCCGCCCAACGACGCCACGGCCTCGCCCGCCGCGGCCGCAGCGGTCGCCTCCTCGCCCGCGTGCTCGGAGCTGCGCGTCGTGACGACCCGGCAGGGTGCGCCGAGGCGATCGAACTCGGCCGTCACGGCCGGCAGCGCCGCGAGCGCCTTGCCTCCGCCCGAGGTCGGGTTGACCAGCAGCGCGAAGCGGCGGCTCATCGGGCGGCGAGCAGCTCGCTGAGGCTCTCGGCCACGGCAACCGGCTGGGGGTCGAGCGCCGCGGCCTCGGCGCGGCTGGCGCCGCCGGTCAGCACCAGCGCCGCGTCGAGGCGGGCGGCAGCGGCGGCCGGCAGGTCGGCGTCGACGCGATCTCCGACCACCAACGTGCTGCCCTCGCCGAGGCGGTCGAGCGCGGTCAGCAGCAGCTGCGGCTCCGGCTTGCCGACGACCTGCGCGCTGCGGCCGGTCGCGTACTCGACCGCGGCCAGGATCGCCCCGGTACCGGGCCAGAGGCCGTCTGGCTGAGGGTAGGTGGGGTCGCGCCCGGTGGCGAGGAAGTCGGCACCACGGCGCACCGCCAGCGAAGCGGTGCGCAGGTCGTCGTAGACGAGGTCCTCGGTCCCGGCGACGATCACGACCTCGGCGCGCGAGGCCGAGATCCGTGTCGTTGAGCACGCGCAGGCCCGCGTCGCTGACGTGCTTGCGCAGCGAGGGGGTGCCGACCACGAACGCGGTGCGTCCCCGCCGCGTCTCGGCCAGCAGGTGCTGCATCGCGCCGCCGACGGTCACCACGTCGGCGAGCGAGGCCTGGATGCCGACGCCCCAGAGCCGCGTGACGTAGTCCTCGGTCGCGCTGCGCGGGTCGTTGGTCGCGAACGCAACCTGCTTGCCCGCCTCGCGCAGCGCACCGACGGTCTCGACGGCGCCGGGCGTCGGTTCGCCTCCGATCCAGACGGTGCCGTCGAGATCGAAGATGAACTGGTCGTAGCGAACTGCGATGGGGGACAGCGGCACGCCGCTAGCCTACGGCCGATGGCCCTCCGTCCGCTGCTTGCATTGCTTTGCGTCCTCGCACTGGTCATCGTCGGGTGCGGTTCGGATGACGAACCCGGCACCACCGAGGCGGCAGCGCCGAAACCGAAGCCCAAGCCTGCCTGCGAGCAGGTCGAGCAGCCGAAGCTCGGGAAGAACGGCGGTCACCAGAAGCCGACGGCCAAGCTCGATCCGAGCGGGACCTATGACGCCGTCGTCGACACCAGTTGCGGCAGCTTCACGATCCGCCTCGATCAGAAGCAGTCGCCGAACGCGGCCGCCTCGTTCGCCAAGCTCGCGCGCGACGGCTTCTTCGACGACACGACCTTCCATCGCATCGCGCCCGGCTTCGTGATCCAGGGGGGCGACCCGCGTGCGAACAGCACCGGCGGCCCCGGCTACATGACCGTCGACAAGCCGCCCGCGGACGCGACCTACACGCAGGGCGTCGTCGCGATGGCCAAGGAGGGCACCGATCCTCCCGGCACCGCCGGCAGCCAGTTCTTCGTCGTCACGGCGTCCGACGCGGGCCTCCCGCCCGACTATGCGATCGTCGGCAAGGTGACCGAGGGCATGAAGACGGTGCGCGAGATCGAGGCGCTCGGAAATCCAGACGAGTCGCCCAAGCGTCCCGTGGTCGTCGAGACGGTGAGCGTCGATGAGCAGTGAGACGGGCACGCAGACGATCTTCGACGTCGACGCGGCTGACTTCCCGGCACGGGTGGTCGAGCGCTCGCGTGAGCTGCCCGTGGTCGTCGACTTCTGGGCCGAGTGGTGTGGCCCCTGCCGGCAGCTGACGCCGGCGCTCGAGACCGCCGCCCGCGCCCGCGCCGGCAAGGTCGAGCTGGCGAAGGTCGACGTCGATCAGAACCAGCAGCTGGCGGCGAGCTTCCGCGTCCAGGGCATCCCCACCGTCAAGGCCTTCCGCGACGGACGCGTGGCGAGCGAGTTCACCGGCGCCCTGCCGCCGGCGGAGGTCGAGCGCTTCTTCGAGGCACTGGTGCCGTCCGAGTCCGACGAGCTGGTCGCGCAGGGTGACGAGCAGTCGCTACGCCGTGCCCTCGAGCTCGACGCGCGTCATCCCGAGGCTGCCCCCGCGCTGGCGCGGCTGCTGCTGCGTCGTGGCGAGCTGGCCGAGGCATTGGAGCTCGCCCGTTCGGTGCCGGGCGACTTCCTCGCCGCCGGCCTGGTGGCGCGCGCCGAGCTGACCCTGGCCGGCGACGAGCAGCTCGAGCCGGCCTTCGAGGCCTGGGACGCAGGCGACTCCGAGCGTGCGCTCGAGCTCTTGCAGACGGCGCTCGAGGAGGCGTCGGACGCCGAACGGCGCGACGCGATCCGGCGCGTCATGGTGGCGATCTTCACCGAGCTGGGCGTCGACCATCCGCTCGCCCGCGAGTACCGCCGGCGCCTCTCTGCCGTCTTGACGTAAGCCGTCAGCCGCTGGCTCTGGCCGCTCTGGCGCGCGCCTGGCGGCGTCTGCCGAGCAGCACGAGCACGCCGAGCGCGGCCATCACGATCAGGAAGCCGAAGAAGATCGCCGCGCCGGTGCCGACGCCGCCGAACGGCAGCGCGATCAGCTTGGCGAGCCCGAAGCCGATCGCCAGCAGCACGATCACCGCCGCGACCAGCAGCAGGATGCCGCGGATGCGCAGCAGCGCACTCGTGCCGGGCGGCGGCATCACGAGCCCCATCAGCCGCAGCATCAGCAGCTGGCGATTCGAGGGGGCCTCCTGGCCGAGCTTCTCCATCGCCGCCTTGAGCTCGTCCGGCTTGCGCTCGGCGAGTGCGAGCGAGGCGCGCATCATCTGCCGCAGCGCGGGCCGCTCCTGCGGGTGGCAGCCGGCGAGCGCCTCGTTGAAGTAGCTGCGGGCGCCCTTGACGTCGTAGCGCTCGGCCGCCCGTGCGCCGAGGATCGCCTTGGCGGCGACGCGGTGCTTGGACTCGCTCTGCAGCTGCTCGTCGGTGCGGCTCTCGAGCTGCGGGATCGCCTGCAGCGCTCCCACCTGCATCTGCATCTTGACTGGCTTCTGCTTCGGCACGGACGAGGAGTGTGCCAGACGCGAGCGGGCGAGCGGTAGGGCGATCAGGCGTCGGGGTCGTCCGGCCGCTCGCTCGTGCGCTCGTGGTCGGCCTCGCCGTCGACGCTGGTGGCACGGTCGCTCTCGGCCTCCGGTTCGCCCGCCATGTGGGTGGGATCCGGGCCCTGATCGCCATGCTCGGCGTGCTCGATCAGCGCCTCCTCGGCGAGCTCGAAGCCCTCGGCCTCGCCACCGCCGCCCTCCTCGACGGCACGCTCGGCGGGATCGGCGTCCGGGTAGTCCGGAACGCGACCGCCGATCGCGCCGGCCTCGGCGGCTGCGGCTTCCGCCTCGCGCTCGGCCTCACGATCTCGGGAGTCTTCGTTCATACCGTCCTCCTAGCCTGTTTCCGGGATGGCAAAACGTGGGTACCAGGCTGCCATGACGATCGGAATCATCATCGCGGTCTGTGTGGTCCTGCTGATCCTCGCCTTCCTGCTGCCGCGACTCTCGCGACATCCGCAGCGAGGGGTCGACCGCACGCTCGGCGTCGGTCAGAGGGCCGGAGGCAAGGCGCCCGGGATCATCGGCCGGCTGTTCTCGAAGTCGTTCGGCACCTCGCGCAAGGCGACCAACAAGAGCGCCGAGGGCGGGCGCAAGGCGCGCGGCAAGCTGCCGCTCTAGGAGCGCTGACCGTTCGGGCCCGGCTCGTCGTCCTCGACGGCCGGTAGCTCGAACTCGGCGGTGGGGGAGTCGGCGACCGTCTCGTCGTCCGCCACAGGGGTCTCGTCCGTCGGCGGCTCATCCACGAGCGCCGATTCCTGCGCGAGCTCCGGATCGCCGGGAAGCGTCGTGGTCGCGTCATCCTCCGGCACCGGGTCTTCGGCCGGCGCCAGGTCCTCCGGCAGCGGCGGCACCGCCTGCAGCTGGGCCGTGGCGTCCGCCTCGTCGGCGCGCTGCAGCATCTCGGGCTGGGCCAGGCGCTCGGCGGCGTCGTCGGCCGTGCCGAGCACCTCGTCGGCGAGCTGGCGCATCTCCTCGATCAGCCGCTGACGCTCCTCCCACAGCAAGCGCGTGTCGGTGACGAGCCGCTCGGCGTACTCGTCGGCGTCGCGCCTGACGATCTCGGCCTCGCGCTCGGCGCGCTGCAGCCGGCCCTCGGCCTTGGCGCGCGAACGGGCGGTGATCTCCTCGGCGGTCTCGTGAGCCCGCTGGAGGATGCTCGCCGTCTGCTCGCCGACCTCGTCGAGCGCCCGCTGCACGACGTTCTCGCGCAGCTGGGTGGCCTCCAGGTCGCGCACGAGGCGGGACATCTCCTCGACGTACTCGTCGACGGCGGCGCGGTCGTAGCCGCGCAGCACCAGCGGGAAGTCGGTGCCGTCGGGCTGGTGTGGGGTCTCGGCCATTGCGGTGCGCTGAAAGCGGTTGCTGGTCTCGGCCATCATTGTGTATGCCCTTCGCCCGGCGGGGAGGAAACCCTCCACCGCCGGGCAAACGGCCGAGCTCAGCGCGCCGGCTTGACGCGGAAGCCGTTCTTGGAGCCGCTGCCGCGCAGGAACGTCCCGGTCGTCGGCTGCAGCCGCCAGGGGCGGGGCAGCATGCCGGTGTAGTCGTTGTCGAGGAATGACGTGAACTGCGTCGACGCCTGCGAGCAGCTGACGCTGCCGAAGGCGGTGATCAGGTACGGGCCGCCGGGCAGGCGCAGCTTGCCGACGCGGTCGTCGTGCTGCACGCGGAAGGTGCCGGGGCACTTGCCGCCCTTGCTCGGGTGCTTGCCGCCCCCGCCGTTCGGCGGCAGCGGGCCGCTCCAGGGCTTGATGCGGAAGCCGACGTAGCGGCTGCCGCGCATGAACGTGCCGGTGCTCGGGTCGATGAACCACGGGCGCGGCAGGATGCCGTCGAAGTCGTCGAGGAACTTGGCGAAGTAGCTGGACGCCTGCGCGCAGCTGATGCGCCCGACCGACAGCAGCGTGACGCGGTAGGGGCCCTTGCGGATCGCGAAGCTGCCGATGTGGTCGTCGTGCAGCACGGTGAAGTACGACGGGCAGACGCGACTCGACGGTGGGCTCGGCGGCGTCGGCGGGTTCACGGTCGCGACGACCTGGAAGGACTGGTTGGCGCGCGAGAAGGTCGCGCTGCTCGGATCGACGCGCCAGCCGCCGGGCAGGCGACCGTCGTAGTCCTCGAGGAACTCGCGGAAGAGCTCCGAGGCGTCGGCGCAGTTGAGCGAGGCCGGGCTGAGCACGAAGATGGAGTAGGGGCCGGCGGGCAGGGAGAGCGCGCCGATGCTGTCGTCGTGCAGCACCTGGAAGGTGCCGGGACAGGTGGCGACGACGTCGGCCTGCGCCGAAGGGGTCGAGGTGGAGGCGCAGGCCCAGGCTGTGACGGCGAGGGCCAGCGCGACGAGGGTGCGAGTCGTAGAGCGCGGCATGGCGGCACCGTACCGCACCGTTTCGACGGGTTAGCATCGCCCGGGTGACCGAGCCCACCTTCCTGCTCAGCGGCGAGCGGGCTGCCTTGGGAGCCTTGCGCGGCGAGTACGCGCCGCAGCTGTCGCCCTGGTTCAACGATCCCGAGGTCCGGCGGGGCCTCGCGCACCGCGGCATCGTCGACGAGCACGCGGAGCGACGCTGGATCGAGCAGATGAGCGAGAAGGCCTCCGAGTACCGCCCGAGCACGGTGACGTTCGCGATCCACGACCGTGCCGACGGCGCGCTCGTCGGCGCCATGGGGCTCGAAGGGATCGACTGGGCGTTCGGACGCTGCGAGCTCGGCATCTTCGTCGGGCGGCGGCGTGGCACGGGGATCGGCACGGACGCGGTTCGGCTCGCGCTCTCCTGGGCCTTCACGATCATGGGCCTGCACAACGTGCTGCTCGAGACCTACGACTTCAACGAGCCCGCCCGCCGCGCCTACCTCGCCGCCGGCTTTCGCGAGATCGGCCGTCGGCGCGACGCCGTCGTGGCGCTCGGCAAGCGCCACGACGTGATCCTGATGGACGCGACGCCGGCCGACCTCGAGGTCGACGCGCTCGCCACCCTGCGGCCAGGGGAAGGCTGAGCGGCGATGACGACGACGGCTCCCTACGGCTCCTGGCCCTCGCCGCTGAGCGCGACGGGCATCGCCGGAGGCGACGTGAGCCTGAACGAGCCGGCGCTCGACGAGCAGGGGAGGCCCTGGTGGCTCGAGCGGCGGCCCGACGAGGGCGGCCGCTACGTGCTCGTGCGCGACGGCGAGGCGATCACGCCGGAGGGCATGAACGTGCGCACGCGCGTGCACGAGTACGGCGGCGGCGCCTGGCTGCTGCACGGCGACACGGCCTACTTCTGCAACTTCGCCGACCAGCGCCTCTACCGCCAGCGCGTGGGGGAGGCAGCGATCGCGATCACGCCCGAACCGCCCGCGCCCGCGTCGGTGCGCTACGCCGACATGCGCATCACGCCCGACGGCTCGCAGCTCGTCTGCGTGCGCGAGACCCACGGCGACGGCGAACCGGCCAACGAGATCGTGGCGTTGCCCACCGACGCAGAGGGAGCGCAGCGCGTCGTCGCCTCCGGGCACGACTTCTACGCCTTCCCGCGCCTCAACCCGGACGGCAGCCAGCTCTGCTTCATCACCTGGGACCACCCGAACATGCCCTGGGACGGGGGCGAGCTGTGGATCGCGCCGTTCGACGATCCGAGCCGCGTCGAGCGGGTGGCCGGCGGCGAGCGCGAGTCGATCTGGCAGCCGGAGTGGGACGAGCAGGGCCGCCTGCACTGGGTCTCCGATCGCAACGGCTGGTGGCAGCTCTACCGCGAGTACGAGCAGCTGACCGACGAGCACGAGGCCGAGCTCGGCTACCCGCAGTGGCTGCTCGGCGGATCCACCTACGCGTTCCTGCCCGGCGGCGAGATCGCCTGCGTGCGCTGCGAGCGCGCCGAGGACGACCTCCGCCTGCTGCGTCCCGGTGCCGAGGAGCTGCAGTCGCTGGGGCTCCCGTACACGGCCTACGACTACCCCTGGATCCACGCGCGCGGCTCGAAGCTGATCTTCGTCGCCGCGAGCCCCACGGAGGGCGCCGCGGTCGTCACCTGGGACGCCGAGGCCGGCGCGACCGTGGTCAAGCGCTCGAGCGAGGAGCGGCTCGACCCGGGCCTGATCTCCCGGCCGCGACGGTTGGAGTTCGCCTCGGCGGGCGGACGGCGCTCGCACGCGTTCTACTACCCGCCGGCCAATCCCGAGGTCGAGGGGCCGGCTGACGAGCGGCCGCCGCTGATCGTGCAGAGCCACGGCGGCCCAACCGGTCACTCGCCGCCGATGTTGCAGCAGGAGATCCTGTTCTGGACCAGTCGCGGATTCGGGGTCGTCGACGTCAACTACGGCGGCAGCAGCGGCTTCGGGCGCGCCTACCGGGACGCCCTGCAGGGCCGGTGGGGGATCGTCGACACCGAGGACTGCCTGGCCGCGGCCCAGCATCTGGTCGAGCAGGGCGAGGTCGACGGCGAGCGGCTCGCGATCCACGGCGGCAGCGCCGGCGGCTACACGACGCTCTGCGCGCTGGCCTTCCACGACCTGTTCGCCGCCGGCGCGAGCTACTACGGCGTCGCCGACGCCGAGCTGCTGGCCGAGGACACGCACAAGTTCGAGTCGCGCTACCTCGACGGGCTGATCGGGCCGTATCCGGAGACGGCCGCCCGCTGGCGCGAGCGCTCCCCGATCCACTTCGCCGATCGCATCCGGGCCGCGGTGATCCTGTTCCAGGGCCTCGAGGACGAGGTCGTGCCGCCGTCGCAGGCCGAGGCGATGGTTGCGGCTCTGGCGGCCAAGCACGTGCCGCACGCCTACCTTGCGTTTCCCGGCGAGCAGCACGGCTTCCGCAAGGCCGAGACGATCGTGGCCAGCCTCGAGGCCGAGCTGTCGTTCTACGCGCAGATCTTCGGCTTCGAGCCGGCCGACGCGATCGCGCCGGTCACGATCGAGCGCTGAGCGGGCGGTCCTGGCGGACCGCCCGCTGCGTTTCGTACCTCAGTCGTCGTCGCCACCGCCGTGGCCGCTGTCGTCGTCGCCGCCATGGCGACCGCCGCCGTTGTCGTCGTCACCGCGGTCGTCGCCACCGTGACGGTCGCCGCCGTTGTCGTCGTCGCCGGCACGATCGTCATCGTCGTCGCGGCCCGAGAGCTCGACCTTGCGAGCGACCCAGGCGCCGTCGACGCGCTTGACCTTGGCCTCGACGCGGCGCAGGCCCGGACGCAGCGCCGAGAAGCCGGCCAGGTCCTCGAAGCGCGTGCGCCCGCTGACCTGGATCGTCTTCACGCCACGGTGATGGTCCTCGAGCCGGAAGGTCTTGGCCGCGGCGTCAACCGACACGACCTTGCCCTCGAACTCCCGCAGCGCGCCGTTGCGAGCGCCGGCGCCGGCGACCGACGTCAGCGCGAGGCTCGCGACCAGCGCTGCCACGACTGCCACAGCTGCTCCAGTGATCTTCATCAGAACTGCACCTCCCGGTGGATTCGCGGAATTGGTGCTCTGACTGTGCCCGGGAGCGGGTAACGGTGCGGGCAAGCGCGGGCCATGAGTTGGTAAAGGAGCCGTACAGCCGGAATCAATGCTCGCTAATCGACGTTATGGAAACTTGACGGGAAACGCGTGGGATCGGCTGTCAGCGAGGCCGTCACGCTGCCCGCCGGCGTCGGTAGCCTTTCCCCATGGCCTCCGAACGCTTCATCGACGCGCTGAATGACCAGATCGCCCGCGAGTTCGCCGCGGCGCACCAGTACACGGCGATCGGCGCGCACTACGACCGCGAGACGTTTCCGCGGCTGTCGGCGTTCTTCTACGACCAGGCCGAGGAAGAACGCGGCCACGCGCTGAAGATGGTCGGTTACCTGCGCGACATCGGCGGCGAGCTGCGGCTCGGCGAGGTCGGCGGCGCGCGGCTCGACTTCGCGGATCCGATCATCGACCCGATCAAGCTGGCGCTCGAGCAGGAACGTCAGGTCACCGTGCAGATCACCGAGCTGTTCAAGATCGCGCGCGAGACCAACGACTACGCGAGCGAGAGCTTCGTGCAGTGGTTCGTCGACGAGCAGGTCGAGGAAGAGTCCTCGATGGACGACCTGCTGACGGTGGCCGAGCGCGTGCGCGAGGTGCCGATGATGCTCGAGGAGTTCCTCGCCCGCGACGGCGATCAGCTGGGCGGCGACGAGGCCGGCTGAGCCTCGCGCTCGGCGTACGTCCGCCGCAGCAGCGGCTCGTACTTGTGCAGACAGCTGGGCACGCCGACCAGGTGCGGCGGCACTTGCGGCGGTGTGACGAGCGCCGTGATCTCGGAGAGCATCTGCTTGTGCCGCAGCGGACAGCTGCGACAGCGCGGCATGGAGCGGCAGCACTTCCCCGGAGCGGCCATCTACGGGCCAGAGTAGCACGAGCCCTTAGGGTGCCCTAACGCTCTTCGGAGCAGCAGGGCTTGCGTCAGGCCGCTGCTTCAGCCCGGTCGGCGGCGAGCGTCACCGGACAGCGACCGTCGTGGTGCCCGCAGGCGTCCGGGTCGCACATGCGGCAGATCGTGCGCGCCGCCGCTCGTCCGGTGGTGAACCCGGCGAGGAGCAGCTCGTGCAGGCGCGCGAGTTCCGCTCGGTCGCCCGCGTCGAGCACGCCGAGCGCTGCGTCGAGCGCCTGCTCTCGCTCCGCGAGCACCGCACGCCCGGTCTCACGACCGGCGTCGGTGACGACGATCGCCACCGAGCGTCCGTCGACGCCGCGCTCGCGTCGCAGCAGGCCCGCGCCCTCGAGCCGATCCACGAGGCGCACCGCGGCCGAATGGGTCAACCCCAGCGCACGCGCGAGCGCGTCGATCGAGCTGCCCTCGAGATAGGTCGTCAGCGCCGCCAGGGCGGCCGGCGCGGAGCCGCCGTGCCCGCTCGCGGCACGCGTGGCCTCGCCCATGCGGTCGAGCACCGCCAGCGACACGGCGCCGAGCAGGTTCGCGTCGCGTGTATGAGTCATGCATGTATCCTATCCCGGGTGAGCGCTCACGGCCCGTCCGGCGGCGATCGCTATGAGCCGCTGCCGTCGATCCCCCAGTTGCCCCGCTACGTCTGGCAGCGGCTGCCCCGTCCCGCCCGCATCGCCGTGGCGCTGTCGCCGCTCGCGATCGTGGCGCTGATCGTGCTGCTGGCGCCCGGGATCGACAGCTCGAAGGACGAGCGCCGGCAGGCCGAGCAGCAGCGCCTCGAGCAGGCCCAGGCCGAGCGCGCACGGCAGCTGCGCGCCGAGCAGCGGCCGCGCTTCGTCCGCAGCGAGTCGGTCACGCCCGCAAGCGCCCCGGCCGCCGTCCGCGTGGCTGCGCGCCGCCGGCTGCTGTCGGGCGCGAGCACCGCGATGCTCGCCGACGCCCGCGAGCGCGGCCTGCGCGGACCGATCAGGCGCGTCGAGTGCGAGCCGTTTCCCCGCACCACCGCCGTCAGCGGCGCCGAGGGTGACCTGAGCCGGCGGATCGGACGCTACGAGTGCCTGGCCGTGACCGCCGACGTCGAGCGCACGGCGACGCAGGGCTCGGGCATCATCGGTCACCCCTATCGCCTGCAGATCGACTTCCAGACCGGCCGCTACGCGTTCTGCAAGGTCTCCGGGCGCGCAGGCGAGGGCTCGCTCGGTCGCTCGCTGCCGATCGGCGTCCCGCGCGCCTGCGGCGGCCGCTGAGCCCAGGCGCTGCTCCGATCGTCCGTCGCCATCCGTAAGACTGATCGAGATGCCCGAGCCGCTGCACGCCTCCGACCTCGATCCCGATCCGCGCGCCCAGTTCGGCGCCTGGTTCGACGCAGCCAGAGCAGCCGAGATCTTCGAGCCCGAGGCGATGGCGCTGGCGACCGCGACCCCCGCCGCAGCGCCCTCGCTGCGCATGGTGCTGTTGAAGGCCTACGACGAGCGCGGCTTCACCTTCTTTACGAACTACGCCAGCCGCAAGGGCAGCGAGTTGGACGCCAATCCGCAGGCGGCGCTGCTGCTGCACTGGAAGGAGCTCGGCCGCCAGATCAGGATCGAGGGCACCGTCGAGCGCGTGGATCGCGCCGAGACCGAGGGCTACGCCCGCTCGCGCTCGCGCGGCAGCCAGCTGAGCGCGCTTGCCTCTCCCCAGAGCCAGCCGATCCCCGACCGCGCCTGGCTCGAGCAGCGCGTCGCCGAGCTCGAGCGCGACGCACCCGAGCAACTGCCGGTCGGCGAGAGCTGGGGCGGCTTCCGGGTCGTGCCGCAGCGCTACGAGTTCTGGCAGCACGGCGGCGACCGCTTGCACGACCGCTTCGCCTACGAGCGCTCGGACGGCGCCGGCTGGACGATTCAGCGTCTCGCGCCCTGAGCGACGCAGTCGCTCAGCCGTCCGGATACGGCTGGATCGGCACGCCGTGGTCGTGCTCGCGCATGCCGAGCTCGTAGGCAGCGCCGCCCGTCACCGTCAGCTCCTGCGCAGGCCGACCGTCGCGCTCGACCCGCAAGCGCATGTCCGCCACCGAGCAGTTGACGGTGTGGTGCTCGGGTCCGTCCGGGTCCGCGTAGACCCAGCCGACGAAGTCCTTCGGCGCCGCCGAGACCTCCCCCCGCACGCGCACGCCCTTGCCCGCGACGGTGAAGTCGCAGCGACGCGGCGTCTCGTGCACCTCGCTGCGCTTGCCGGGACCGCCGAGCGCCAGCCGTTCGCCGCCGAGCCCGAGCGCGCCGCTCGCGACCCAGGGCGTCGTCAGCGGACCGAGCTTGACCTTGCCGAGCGCGAGGTCGAGCCAGTCGCCCGCGGACGTCAGGCCGTGCAGCCAGATCCAGCGCTCGGCGTGCTGGGTGCCCCAGTTGTGGCCGACCATCCCGCGCCAGCCCTCGACCTCCAGCTCGCGCTCCCCCACGCGCACCCGCCCGGAGAAGGTCGCCGCCGGCCGCGAGCTGAGCAGCTTGGTGCGCGGCAGCGGCGCACGGTACATCCAGTCGCGCGGAAGGTGAAACAGCGGCGGTTCGGCGCTCGCGAAGCGCAGGTCCCAGCCGGCGTCCTCGACCTCGCCGCGGGCGACGCCGTCGCCCAGCACGGCCTCCCCCACCCGGATCCAGTCGCCGCCGCCGGCGGTCGGGCGGGGCACGGTCAGCTTGCGTGCCTGCGGCCCCTCGGCAGCGGCGTCGAAGAGCGTGAACCAGAGCGAGCCCGTGGGCGTCGCGTCCGGACGCTTGTGGACCGTGTAGCGGATCCAGACTCCGAGCGGCTGCTCCGGATGGCAGGCCTTGAGGTAGAAGCTCTCGTAGTGGCCGGCCGAGAGCGGCAGCTGTGCGAAGCGAGCCTCGGTGGGGTGCGGTGCGGCCACGCCACGCGCACCCTAGCTCCGACTGCTACAACCTTGCGCCATGTCCGACGGTCCCGTGATGGTCATCACCGGCGCGAGCAGCGGCATCGGCGAGGCGACCGCCCTGCGCGCCGCCGAGTTCGACTACCGCCTCGTGCTCGCCGCGCGCTCGGAGGAGCGGCTGCAGGCGCTGGCCGCGCAGCTGGGCACCGACCGCGCCGTCGCCGTGCGCTGCGACGTCACCAGCTGGGAGGACCAGCAAGCGCTGGTGCAGACGGCGCTCGACCGCTTCGGCGCGCTCGACGTCTTCTTCGCCAACGCCGGCTTCGGCGCCAAGCGCGGCTTCCTCGAGGAGTCGGTCGAGCACTGGAAGGCGATGATCGACACCAACGTCTACGGCTGCGCGCTCTCGATCCGCGCGGCGCTGGCGCAGTTTCGCGAGCAGGACAGCGGCCACATGCTGCTCACGAGCTCGGTCGCGGGCCGGCGCAGCCTGCCGGGCTCGCTCTACTCGGCGACGAAGTTCGCCGTCACCGCCATGGGCCAGGCGCTGCGGGCCGAGGTCGCCGAGACGCCGATCAAGGTCACGCTGATCGAGCCGGGCATGACCGACACGCCCTTCTTCGAGAACAAGCCCAGCCAGGCGCTGGAGGCGGATGACATCGCCCGTGCGGTGATGTTCGCGCTCACCCAGCCCCCCCACGTCGACGTCAACGAGATCCTCGTCCGTCCGGTCAACCAGGCCGGCTAGCGTCCGCCGAACACGCGTTCGCTTTTCCAGCCGAGCGAGGGCGTACCCTGCCTGGCGGTGGAGCGAGTCATCGCGCACGTCGACATGGATGCGTTCTACGTGTCCGTCGAACTGGGCCGGCGCCCCGAGCTGCGCGGCCTGCCCGTCGTCGTGGCGGGCAGCGGACCGCGGGCGGTCGTCACGACGGCGAGCTACGAGGCGCGCAAGTTCGGCGTCTTCTCGGCGACGCCGGCCGAGCGCGCGCGGCGGCTGTGCCCCGACGCGGTCTTCCTGACGCCGGACTTCGAGCACTATCGGGCGCGCTCGCGCGAGGTGATGGAGGTGCTGCGCGCCCAGGTCGACCGCGTCGAGGTGATGGGCTTGGACGAGGCCTATCTCGACCTCAGCGACCTCGACCGCCATCGCAGCGCCGCGCGGCGCGTCAAGGCGTCCGTGCACCAAGCGACCGGGTTGAACTGCTCGATCGGGATCGGGCCGAGCAAGCTGGTGGCGAAGGTCGCCTCGGACGCCGAGAAGCCGGACGGCTTCGTCGAACTCACTCGCGAGCAGGCCTGCGAGCGCTTCGCCCAGGCATCCCCCGGCCTGATCCCCGGCATCGGCCCCAAGAGCGTCGAGCGCCTGCAGCGCGCGGGGATCACCACCCTGGCGGCGCTGGCGGGAACCGAGGACGAGCGCCTGCGCGAGCTGTTCGGCCCGCGCCTGGGTCCGCACCTGGCGACGCTGGCGCGCTTCGAGGACGAGCGACCGGTCGTGACCGTGCGCCCGACGAAGTCCGAATCGCGCGAGACGACCTTCGACTACGACCTGCGCGGCCTGGAGGCGCTCGAGCCCGTGCTGGAGCGGCTGACGGCCGAGCTCTGCCAGACACTGGCGCGCTCCGAGCACCGTGGCCGCACGATCGGGATCAAGCTGCGCTTCGACGACTTCTCGACCGTCACCCGGGCGCGCAGCCTGCAGGTCCCGGTCAACGACGCCGAGACGGTGCTGAACGTCGCGCGCGAGCTGCTGCGCCGGCTCGATCCACGCCGGCCGGTGCGCCTGCTGGGCGTGCGCGTCGCCGGTCTCGACGAGGCGGCCGCCGCCGCGGCGGCGGAGGATCAGCTCAGCCTCGCCCTCTGAGGATCGGAAACGCGGTTCGAACTTCACCTGCGCTTCGCAAAACCGCTGGTACTTTTCGAGGGAAGCAGTGGCAAGCGATCGCCTGACCGGACTTGACGCGTCGTTCCTCCATCTGGAGGACGGGGCGGCGCACATGCATGTGGCGTCGGTGATGCTGTTCGAGGGGCCGCCGCCGCCCTACGAGGAGTTCGTCGCAGCGATCGAGCGACGGCTCTCGCTGGTGCCGCGCTACCGCCAGCGGCTGGCGTTCGTGCCGCTCGGCCAGGGCCGGCCGAAGTGGGTCGACGACCCGCACCTCAACCTCCGCTACCACGTGCGCAGCACGGCGCTGCCGTCGCCGGGCAGCGAGGACCAGCTGCGCGACCTCGCCGGGCGCGTGTTCTCGCAGCAGCTCGACCGCGACAAGCCGCTCTGGGAGCTGTGGCTGGTCGAGGGCGTCGAGGGCAACCGCTTCGCGCTGCTGGCCAAGACCCACCACGCGCTCGTCGACGGCATCTCGGGCATCGACATCGTCTCGGTGCTGTTCGACACCTCGCCCCAGCCGGCCACGCCGCCGGCGGCCGGGCGAGCGCTGGCTGCCGCGCCCCCTCCCCACTTCGCGCCCAGCTGTTCGGCGAGGCGCTGCTCGAGCGGGCCACGATCCCCGGCGAGGTCTCGCGCTCGCTGCGCGCGCTCGTGCGTGCCCCGCGACGCGTCGCCGGCGCGGCTCGCGACGCGGCCGTCGGCGTCGGCGCGATGGCCTGGGCCGGCCTCAACCCGGCCCCGGCGACCCCGTACAACCATCCGATCGGCCCGCATCGGCGCTTCACCTGGGTGCGCGCCAACCTCGCCGACGTCAAGGCGATCAAGGACGAGCTCGGCGGGACCGTCAACGACGTCGTGCTGAGCGTCGTGGCCGGTGCGCTCGGCAAGCACCTGCGCGGCCGCGGCCACGCCACCGAGGGCCTGGAGCTGAAGGCGATGATCCCGGTCAGCGTGCGCTCGGACCTCGAGCGCGGCGACCTCGGCAACCGCGTCGCGGCGATGATGGCGCCGCTGCCGGTCTGGTGCCAGGAGCCGGCCGCGCGGCTGGACATCGTGCGCGAGGAGCTCAAGGACCTCAAGGACGGCTCGCAGGCCGTCGGCGCCGAGGTGCTCACCGAGCTGACGGGCTTCGCCCCGCCCACGATCATGGGCCAGGCGGCGCGGCTGTCCTCGCGCCAGCGCTTCTTCAACCTCGTCGTGACCAACGTGCCGGGACCGCAGTTCCCGCTCTACCTGCTCGGCCGGCGCATGCTCGACCCGTTCCCGATGGTGCCGCTGGCCAAGAACCAGGGCCTGGGCGTGGCGCTGCTGTCGTACGACGGGCGCATCAACTTCGGCCTCGTCGGCGACTACGACCTGCTCTGGGACCTCGACGACTTCGCCCGCGACGTCCAGGAGGCGCTGTCCGAGCTGGCGGCCGTCGCCGGCGTCACCCTCAGCGAACCGGTCGAGCGGCCAATCGAGGCGCACGCGTGAGCGAACGCGTGATCACGAGCGCGCGCAAGCTCGGACTCGACGTCCAGGTGCAGCGGCTGGCTGCCTCGACGCGCACGGTCGCCGACGCGGCCGTCGCGGTCGGCTGCGACGAGGCCGAGATCGCCAAGTCGATCGTGTTCGTCTGCGACGGCGACCCGGTCGTCTGCGTCGCGTCGGGCAAGCACCGCATCGACGTCGAGAAGCTCGCCGACACGCTCGACTGCGCCGAGGTGCGTCAGGCGACCGCCGACGAGGTGCGCGCCGCCACCGGCTACGCGATCGGCGGGGTGCCGCCCTGCGGCCACGACGTGCCGGTGATCTTCGACCAGGCGCTGCTCGAGCATGCGCGCGTCTGGGCCGCCGCCGGCGACTCGCACAGCCTGTTCGAGGTCGACCCGCGCGCGCTGGCGAGCTGCGTGCACGCGCAGGTCGCCGCGATCGGCGAATAGCCGGCCGAGCCGTCCGCCGGCGCCGCGCTGCGGCCTCGCGTCAGCGCGACGCCCGCTGGGCGATCGCCCAGCCGCGCTGCAGCGCCCGCGCCCCGAGCGAGATCGCGAAGCCGAGCAGCGGCCAGATCGGCCAGAAGTAGCCGGCGCCGGCCGCCACCCAGAGCGCGATCAGCGCCAGCTCGACGATCGACGTAGCAACCGGCGAGCCAGCGCAGCCAGCGGCCCGATTCGGCTGCCTTCGCGGCCTGGACGCGGTCGGATGCGTCCTCGTCCAGGCTCGACGCGCGCAGCGGCGCCAGGCTCCAGACCGACCAGGCGTCCAGCCCCGCGACCAGGGCGATGCCGATCAGCGGCCACACGAACCAGACCGAGTCCGGAGCGCCCGTCAGCGCCCACAACAGCACCAGCAGGGCGCCGAGCGCACCCCAGATGCCCATCCGCACCCACAGCAGCCGCAGGCGCCGGTGCTGGCGGCGCTCGGCCTCCTCGTCGGGCAGCACGCGCGGCCCGGTCTGGGGCTGCGGCAGCTGGTCGGCCACGGTGGCGTCGAGCGGGATGCGCGCAAGCACGTTCGTGCCCACGCCGACGGGGCTGTTGACGCCGATCGTGCCCTCGAGCGCGCCGACGCGGTCGCGCAGCCCCTGCAGGCCCGAGCCGCCGTCGAGCTCGACGCCGCCGACGCCGTCGTCGCGCACCTCGACTCGCAGCGCGTCGCCCTCGACGCGCACGCTGACCTCGGCGGCGGTCGCCTGGGCGTGCTTGCCGATGTTCGCCAGGCACTCCGAGACGACGAAGTAGGCGGCTGCCTCGACCGCGTCGGGCAGCCGTTCGCCGGGCTTGTCCACGACCGTCACCGGGACCGTGGCACGACCCGCGAGGTCGTCGAGCGCGGCCCCCAGGCCGCGGTTGGTGAGGATCGCGGGATGGATGCCGCGCGCGAGGTCGCGGAGCTCGGTCAAGGCCAGCCCCGCCTCCTCCCCGGCTTGGCGCACCAGCTCGGCGGCGCCCTCGTCGCCCTTGGCGGCGCGCTGCTCGGCCATCCGCAGCGTCAGCGCCAGCGCGACCAGCCGTTGCTGGGCGCCGTCGTGCAGGTCGCGCTCGAGCCGGCGGCGCTCGGCGTCCGCCGCCGCGATCACGCGCGCGCGGGCGTCGCGCAGCTCGGTGACCTCGGCCGTCAGCTCCGGATCCTCGTTCGAGCCCAGCAGCTGGACGCCGAACGAGCCGGCACAGCTTCCCGAGCTCGTTGAGCGCCGGGATGCCGGCCAGCAGCAGCAGCGCCCCGGCGGGCACGCCCCAGGACGCAGCCGGGGTAGTCGCCGAAGAAGCCGAGCTCGTCGGACCAGTCGCCGGGTGCCCACGCGTAGGCGGGCAGGAGCAGCATGCCGAGGCCCCAGGTCAGCACCGCGAGCGCGAGCGCGAACGTGACGATGCCGATCGGCAGGCGCAGGCCGAGGAAGGCGAGGTCCTTCCAGGTCGCCGGGTCGGCGCTGTAGGCGCGCAGCCGCTCCCACCAGTTCGCCCGCGCCGGCACGGCGCGATAGGGCGAGCGCACGGGCATGTCGAGCAAGCTCTCGATCAGGCGCCGCTCGCCGGCCGCCAGCCAGCGCCAGGCGAACAGCATCCCGACCAGGATCGGGATCCCGACCAGGGTGATCACGGTGCTGGTGCCGAACGAGATGCCGACGACCAGGAAGACGAACTCGGCCAGCCCGATCGGGAACGCGAGCAGCAGGTAGAGGATGCGCGCATAGGTGCGCGGCGCGCGGATGTCTCGCAGCAGCCTGCTCATCGTGTCGAGAGCGTACGCCTGGCACAGGGCGCCAGCCGCGGGGCAGGCCCGCCTCCGCCGGTGCGGATAGCCGTACCCTGCGGGGGTGCGCGCGCTGCTGCTGACCGCCCTCGCACTTGCGACCTGCTCGACCGCGCCCGCCCCGGCTCGCGCCGAGGAGCGTCCCACGCGACCGACTCGCGCACGCGAGCGAGACCACGCCCGCCTGGCCCACGCGCGCCACGGTACGGGCGGTGCGTCGCTACGTCGCCGCCCGGCACGCCCGGGTCTCGCTCGCGCTGCGCGACACCCGCGGTCACGCCTACGGCCTCGACGCCGACGGGGTCTACGGCTCCGCCAGCGTCGTCAAGGCGATGCTGCTCGTCGCCTACCTGCGGACCATCGCTCCATGCGCGCCGACCCCGGCCGAGCGGGCGCTGCTGCGGCCGATGATCGTGCACTCGAGCAACCGCGCCGCGACCAGCGTCTTCACACGGCTCGGCAGCCTGCCGCTGCTGGCGCTCGCCCAGCGGGTCGGGCATGCGCCAGTTCGCGGTCGCGGGCTCGTGGTCCTCGGCCCAGATCTCCGCGGCCGACCAGGTGCGCTTCTTCGCCCGGCTGGACGGCCACGTCCCCCGCTCCACGCGTGCCTACGCCCGCCGCCTGCTGTCCTCGATCGTCGTGCGCCAGCGCTGGGGCTTCTCTCGCTACGCCGCGGCGGCAGGCTTCGAGAGCTACTTCAAGGGCGGCTGGCGGCGCACGCCGACGGGCTACCTCGTGCACGAGGTAGCCCGGTTCGAACGCGGTCGGCGAACGCGTGACGCTGGCGGTGCTCAGCGACGGCAACCCCTCGTACGCCTACGGCGCCGCGACGCTGCGCGGCGTCGCCGAGCGGATCTTCGGTCCGGCCCCGCCGACGCGCTTCCCCGTGCCGTCGCGAACCACGCCGGAGCGCGAGGGCGGCGGACCGCGGCACCGTCGCGCCGGGCTCGTCGACGTGCACCGCTACGCACCGATGATCTCGCTCGACGTGCGCTACGCCGGGAAGGACAACCTCACCGGCGAGCCGCTGCCCGGCTACTGCCGCGGGTGGGCGTTGCTGCTCGACCCCGTGGCTCGAGACCTCGCACGCGTCCAGCGACGGCTGCGGCGCAACGGTCGCAGCCTGCTCGTCTTCGACGCCTACAGGCCCGTCCGGGCGACGCGGGCGCTGGTGCGCTGGGCCCGCGAGAGCGGCCGTCCCGAGCTCGTGGGCACCTACATCGCCTCGCGCAGCCGCCACAACCAGGGGATCGCGGTGGACCTCACGCTCGTGCGCGCACGTGACGGACGCCAGCTGCGCATGGGCAGCGGCTATGACGACCTGAGCGCACGCGCCCACACCTTCGAGGCCCGCGGCCGTCTTCTGCGCAACCGCTTGGCGCTGCGCGACGCGATGCAGCGCTTCGGCTTCGCGCCGTACGAGCGGCGAGTGGTGGCACTTCGAGCACCGCGACGGCGAGCGGCCCGCCGCTCGACATCCCGCTCGGCTGCGGCTGAGATCCGGCCGTCGCGGCTGCAGCAGGGGTGGTCGAGACCACCCCTGGGGCTCCTGGGCTGGGCGTCCGCGCGCCCCGAGACTCCTCTCATCGCATCTCACCACCACCAAGGAGTCACGATGAGCAACCACACCACCGCCCAGACCCCCCGTCGCCGCCGTGCCCTGCTGCCCGCCGCGCTGGCCACCGCAGCGCTGCTTGCTGGTTCCGGCCTCGAGCATGGCCGGCCCGCACTTCGGCGCCAAGCTCACCCCGGACGTCCAGCCGTCCAACGCCTCGACCGCTCATCCCTGCACGCCGCTCGAGGGCCAGTCCTGCACCCGCGTCGCCATGGAGGGCTACTACCGGCCCGAGCAGCCCAACGCCCCCAAGTCCGGCACGATCAAGCGCGTGCGCCTGATCGCCGGCGAGGCCGGCAGCTTCCGGCTGCAGATCGCCAAGGCGCGACCCGGCAGCCGGCAGGCCAAGATCGTGCGCAACGGCCCGCGCATCAGCTACCAGGGCCAGGCCCCCGACGCGGACGAGTCCGGCGTGTACGGCGTCGAGTCGTTCAAGGTAGACGTGAAGGTCAAGCGGGGCGAATACCTCGCGATCAAGTCGACCGAGACGAGCATGCTGCGCTGCAGCTCCGGCGGTCCGAACCAGCTGCTGTTCCAGCCACCGCTGGCGCTCGGCAGCCCCTTTCGCACGGCCGACGACACCGACGGCTGCTGGCTGCTGCTCGAGGCGGTCATGAAGTAGCCGCTCGGTTCCATCCCCATCCCACCGGCAGGCGAGCCCCGATTTCGGGGCTCGCTTGCGTCTGCGCGCGATAATGGGCACATGACCTCCTCCGCCCCGCTGCGCGTGGCGCTCGCCCAGATCGACACCACCGTCGGCGACCTCGACGGCAACGCCGCCGCGATCGCCGAGAACACCACTCGTGCTCGCGAGCAGGGCGCGCAGCTGGTGGTCCTTCCGGAACTGGCGCTGACCGGCTACCCGCCCGAGGACCTGCTGCTCAAGAACGGCTTCCTCGACGCGGCCGCGCAGGCACTCGACGAGTTGGCCGCGCAGACGCACGGCATCGCGGCGCTGGTCGGCTTTCCCGAGCGCAGCGACGACGTCTACAACGCCGCCGCGCTGCTCGCCGACGGCGAGGTCAAGGGCGTGTACCGCAAGATGTACCTGCCCAACTACGGGGTCTTCGACGAGCAGCGCTACTTCCAGGCCGGCGCCGAGCCGGCGGTCTTCGAGCTCGACGGCGTACCGATCGGGATCTCGATCTGCGAGGACATCTGGGAGCCCGGCCCGCCCGCCCGCTCGGAGGCGCTCGCCGGGGCGCAGGTGATCGTCTGCCTGTCCGCCTCGCCCTACCGTGCCGGCTTCGGCCGCGGGCGCGAGCGCATGATCACCCAGCGGGCGATGGACTACCTCTCGGCCGTCGTGTTCGTCAACGCCGTTGGCGGCCAGGACGAGCTGGTCTTCGACGGTCACAGCCTCGCTGTCGACGCCGACGGCCGCCTGCTGACGCGCTGCCCGCAGTTCGAGCCCGACCTGCGGCTGTGCACGATCCAGCCGCGCGAGATCGCCGCGGCGCGGCTGCGCGAGACGCGCCACCGCGAGAGCGTGCGGCGCGAGCGGCGGCTTGCCGGCACCCCGGCGGGCGAGCCCGCCGTCCGCAACCTGGGCGGGGTCGAGGTCGGACCGGCCCCGGCGGCGGAGTCCGCCGCGCCGGCACCGCTGCTGGAGCCGGCGCCCGAGATCTACGCCGCGTTGCGCGTCGGCCTGACCGACTACGTCGAGAAGAACCGCTTCGAGCGCGTGGTGATCGCGCTCTCGGGCGGGATCGACTCGGCGCTCGTCGCGCTGCTGGCCGTCGACGCGCTCGGTCCCGGGCGCGTGACCTGCGTGTCGCTGCCCTCGCCGCACTCCTCGGAGGGCACGAAGGCAGACGCGCGCGCGATCGCGGCCAACCTCGGCGTCGACTTCCTCGAGCTGCCGATCGAGGGCGCGATGGAGGTCTACGACGAGCTGCTGGCCGAGCCGTTCGCCGGCCGCGAGCCGGACATCGCCGAGGAGAACCTGCAGGCGCGCATCCGCGGCAACGTCGTGATGGCGCTCTCGAACAAGTTCGGCTGGCTGGTGCTGACGACCGGCAACAAGTCCGAGATGTCGGTCGGCTACGCGACGCTCTACGGCGACATGGCGGGCGGCTTCGCCGTGCTCAAGGACGTCTTCAAGGGCTGGGTCTACGAGCTCGTGCGCTGGCGCAACGCCGAGGCGGGGACGGAGCTGGTGCCGACCTCGGTGCTCGAGCGCCCCCCCTCGGCCGAGCTGCGCGCCGACCAGCTGGACGAGGACTCGCTGCCTCCGTACGAGGTGCTCGACGCGATCCTCGCCGGCTACGTCGAGGAGGACCTCGACGCCGCCGAGCTCGTCGCCCGCGGCCTGCCGGCCGAGACCGTCGAGCACGTGATCGGGCTCGTCGACCGCTCCGAGTACAAGCGCCGCCAGACCCCGCCGGGCATCAAGATCTCGACGAAGGCGTTCGGCAGAGATCGGCGGCTGCCGATCACCAACCGCTACCAGAGCCGCGTCGAACGCCCGCCCCGGCGGCGTCTGCGCGCACTGGGCTAGGTGAACGCCAGCCGCCTCCTGGTCGACAGCGGCCCCGGCCAGGCCGGACGGCTGGTGGCCTGGGCGTCGCTGCTGGCGCTGCCGCTGCTCGGCCTCGTGCTGCTGCTCGTGGCGCCGTCGGCGGACGTGCGCTGGGAGGACCACCCCGCCCACTTCTGGCTCGTGCTCGGCGCCGCCGTGGTCAGCGCAGCGCTGGCGCTGTCCACCTCGTCGATCGCGCTGCGCCGCGCCGACGCGCGCCTCTACCTCGTCTCGCTCGCCTTCCTGTCTGCGGCCGGATTCCTCGTCCTGCACGCGCTCGCCACCCCCGGCGTGCTGCTCGACGGGCCCAGCCAGGGCTTCGTGATCGCGACGCCGGTCGGGCTGCTGATCGCCGCGATCTTCGCCGCCGCCTCGGCGCTGCCGCTCGACGGCCGCCGGGCCGCGGCGATCATCCGCCACGCCCGCCTGCTGAGAGGCGTGCTCGTGGGGCTGATGGTGCTGTGGGCGATCGCCTCGCTCACCTCGCTGCCGGGCCTCGAGGACCCGACGCCGACCGAGCGCGCCACCGGTCCGCTGATCGCCGCGGCGCTGATCGCGGTGGTGCTCTACGGCTTCGCCGCCGTGCGCTACCTGTTCATGCAGCGCCTGACCGGCTCGCCGATCCTGCTCGCCGTCGCCAGCGCCTGCGCGCTGCTGGCCGAGGCGATGATCGCGGTCGCGTTCGCGCGCAACTGGCACGCGACCTGGTGGGAGTGGCACCTGCTGATGCTGTGCGCCTTCGGGGCCATCGCCTACGCCGCTCAGCAAGAGGACTCCGAGGAGCGCTTCCGCGACCTCTATCTCGACGAGACCGCGGCGGGCAAGCGCGAGGTCAGCGTGCTGTTCGCGGACCTGCAGGGCTTCACCGCCTTCTCGGAGGGTCGCGACCCGCGCGAGGTCTCGGAGATGCTGAACGCCTACTTCGAGGTCGCGATCCCGCCGCTGGTGCGCGAGCAGGACGGTGAGATCGATCGTCTGATGGGCGACGCGATCATGGCGACCTGGGGCACTCGCGGCGACCAGCCCGACCACGCGCTGCGAGCGGTGCGAGCAGCGCAGGCGCTGCAGGCGACCACCGCCGAGATCGCGGCAGCACACCCGGCCTGGCCGCGCTTTCGGGCGGGCGTCAACACCGGTGAGGCGATGGTGGGCGTGGTCGGCGCCGAGAGCGGGCGCAGCTTCACCGTCATCGGCGACACGGTCAACGTCGCGGCACGGCTCGAGCACGAGGCGCCGGCCGGCGGCGTCGTGATCGGGGTCGAGACGCTGCGCGCGCTCGACGGGGCGCGCGTGCGTCCGCTTGGAGGGGTGCGGGTCAAGGGCAAGCGGGACCCGGTGGAGGCCTATCTGCTGGAGGAGTCCTAGGACCGCGAGGGGTCCTGCACGCCGGGCGGCAGCGGCCGCACCGCCATCGTCATGCGCGTGGTCGCGCAGAGGCGACCGTCGTCGTCGCGAAAGTCGACGTCCCAGACCCAGGTCGTGCGGCCGCGGTGCAGGCGCCGCGCCTCGGCGTGGATGGTGCCGCTGGTGGCCGGGCGCAGGAAGCTCGTGCTGTTCGACTGACCGGTGGCCATGTTGCCCTCCTCGGCCACCGCCATGTGCGTCGCGATCGAGACCAGCGACTCGGCCAGCGACGCATACGCACCGCCGTGGACGAGCCCGAACGGCTGCTGGACCCGCCTCTGGACCGCAAAACGGGCCCGCGCACGCTCGGCGCCGGCCTCGAGCAGCTCGAAGCCGAGCACGTCGTCGAGCGTCTCGGGAACGGGGTAGCCCTGGAGCGGCTGTTCGGTCACGGCGAGCAGGCTACAGTTCGCCCGCGATGGCGACCTTCGATCAGCTGTCCGCGGAGCAGCGGGCGATCATCGAACTCGTCCTCCGGCAGGGGAAGAGCTACGCCGAGCTGGCGGAGATGCTCGACCTGCCCGAGGACCGGGTGCGCGAGCTCGCACACGAATCGCTCGAGCAGCTCGCGCCCGTCACCGCGGCTGCGGTGGAGGACGACTGGCGCGGCCAGCTCGTCGACTACGTGCTCGGCCAGCAGTCCGGGACCGAGGTCACCGCCACGCGCGGTCACCTGCGGCGCTCGGAGGCGGCGCGCGCATGGACGCGCTCCCTGCTCGACTCGCTCGACTTCCTCTATCCGGACGGCCTGCCCGAGGTTCCCGAGAGCCGTGGCGGCCGCAGGCGCGACGGCGCGGCGCCCCGGGAACGCGCGAACGGCCCACTCAGCCCGGAAGCGCACGCTGCGGTCCAACGCCGTCGCATGCTCGCCGGTGCCGGCATCGTCGCGCTGCTGCTGATCGTCGTGCTGGTCTGGCCGGTCGGGCTGCTCACCGGCGGCGACGACGAGAGCTCGGGCGACGGCGGCAGCGAGCAGACCAGCGCGCAGGCGGCCAAGAACCAAGCTGCCGGGGTCGCGGTCGTCGCGCTCAAGGACGGCAAGTACTCCGTGCTGGTCACCGCCGCCAAGCTGCCGGCGCTGAAGCGCGACCAGGCCTACGAGGTCTGGCTCTACAACAGCCAGGGCGACGCGAAGTCGCTGGGGGCGCAGGTGCCCGCCGAGAACGGCGAGCTTCTCCGGCCAGAGCGCCGCGCTGACGCGCTCGGAGGTCGAGAAGTACCGCTTCGTCGACATCTCGCGCGAGCCGGTCGACAACGAGACCGCGCATTCGGGCACGTCGGTCCTGCGCGGGCAGCCTGCAGCCGATCCGCAACGCCAGCCCCAAGCAGGGCCAGGCGGCGCCGGTCAGCAACGCGGTGCTTCGTCCACCGCGCAGCTGACCGTTCGCCTCCTTCGCGCTAGCCGCCGATCCCGGGCAGTACCAGCACGCAGGGAGGCGTTCTCGCGTGCGCCGGATCGAGCGCGTTGAGCACGTAGCCCAGCGCCCGCCGGTCGTACGGGATCGCGATGTGATCGACCTGATCGAGGATGCAGCCGCTCTGCACCGTGACGTTGGTGACGCCCGGACCCGCTCAGGAAGGCCGACGTGTAGGGCGTCACGACCTCGTCGTTTCTCGTCTGGATCACCGTGTAGCTGACGCCCGGCACGGTGTCGCCGCCGCTGTTGAGCTGGCTCAGGAACGAGGAGCCGACGATCTGCTGGTCGCAGGCCGGGCAGCCGGCGTCAGGATCGCTCTCGCGCCCGGGATGACGCTCGGCGAGCAGGCCGAGTCCGAGCAGCGTCGTGCCGTGGTTGGACGGCGACAGGCCCACGAGCGCGTTGACCTCGCTGGCGCCGCCGAGGAACTTCAGGTACCAGCGCGGCATCATGCCGCCCTGGGAGTGTCCGACGACGTCGACCTTCGCCGCGCCGGTGGCCGCTCTGACCGAGTCGACGAACGCGTCCAGCTGCTGCGCGGACTGCGGGATGTCGCCCGTGCCTCTGAACGGACCGGGGACGTAGCCGCCGTAGTTGAGCGCGAAGACGCAGTAGCCGTTGTTCTTCAGCAGCGGCGAGAGCGCGCGCCAGTTGAGGTTCTGGTTCTCGAACGTGCCGTGCACGAGCACGACCGGGACGCGGATGGGCCGCGCTCGGTCTGCACGAGAAGTCGTTGGCCCCGGGCGGTGGGTCGTTGGGCAGTGCCGTCCCGATCGCCAGCGCGGTCGGGAAGTTGTAGATCACCGGCAGCGCTGCCTGCGCGCTCGCCGCGCCCAGGGCGAGCGCGAGCAGCGTCAGCGCGAGCACCAGCACGCGCCTGTCGATTGGCCGCATCGTCCGACTCCTCCTTCGTTGGTACGCCATTACGTACCAGTGAAGATAACTCGTGAGGTCGGCGGGTCTAGCGCGGCGGCAGCAGCTTGCCGGGGTTCATGATCCCGGCCGGGTCGAGCCGCTGCTTGGCGGCACGCAGCAGCTCCAGCCCCAGCTCGCCCACCTCCGCTTGCATGTACGGCGCGTGGTCGCGACCGACGGCGTGGTGGTGGGTGATCGTGCCGCCATGCTCGACGATCGCCCGCGAGGCGGCGTCCTTGGCCGCGTGCCACTGCTCGAGCGGCGCGTCGGCCTGCTGGCGCGCCAGGAAGGTGAAGTAGAGCGACGCGCCGGAGCGATAGAGGTGCGAGACGTGGCACATCACCCGCGCGGGCGTGCCGCGGCCCTCCAGCGTGCTCAGGAGCGCGCTGCGCACCGCCTCGTGCAACGTCGCCAGGTTGCTCCAGCTGGTCGCCGTCTCGAGCGTCTCGACCAGCACGCCGCGGCCGAGCAGCTCGTCGCGCAGGTAGGGCGCGCCGTAGCGACCGTGCAGCCAGGAGCGGCCCGGGCGCTGACCGAGCGCGACGCCGCCGCGCGGCGCGCAGCTGCCGCGCCATCAGCAGTCGCCGGCGCTCGACCGACTCGGCGCTGCCCTCGAGCCCGATGATCGCGATGCAGCCGCCCTCGTGACCGCGCAGGCGCAGGTAGCTGCGGCCCAGCTTCTGCGTCGTGCTCCCACCGTTGCCGGCGGCCGCGAGCGCCAGCTGCAGGCGCGTCTCCTCCTCGTCGGAGAGGCGCGCCACGTCCGGGGCGGCGCCGGCCTGCTCGAGCGTGCGGAAGGCGGTCGCACCCTCGGCGAAGCTGCGAAACGACCAGCCCTCGTAGCGACGCACCGCCGGCGCGGGCCGCACGCGCAGCGTCGCCTCGACGATCACGCCGAGCACGCCCTCCGAGCCGACCACCAGCTCGCGCAACGACGGGCCGGCGGCCGAGGCCGGCACCGCGCTCACGCGCAGCTCGCCGGCCGGCGCGACGCAGCGGACGCCCTCGACCAGCTCGTCGATGCGCCCGTAGCCGGTCGAGGCCTGGCCGGCCGAGCGCGTCGCGACCCAGCCGCCGACGGTCGAGTGCTCGAACGACTGCGGGAAGTGGCCGAGCGTCAGCCCCTGCTCGGCCAGCAGCGCCTCGGCCCGCGGGCCGAGCAGTCCCGCTTCGAACGTCGCAGTCAGCGATTCCGGGTCGACGCCCAGCAGCTCGTCGAGGCGGGCGAGGTCGAGCGAGATCGCTCCCTCGAAGCCCGTCCGCTGCGGCTCCACGCCGCCGACGACGCTGGTCCCGCCGCCGAACGGCACGACGGCCACGCGCGCGGCGCGCACAGGCGTCCAGCACGGCGCGCACCTCGTCGGCCGAGCCCGGCGACCACGACGCGTCGGGCGCGCTCGAGGCGTCGCCGGAGCGGATGCGCACGAGGTCGGGATAGCTCTTGCCGACCGCGTGCGTGACGCGCGACGCGCGGTCGTCGCGCACGTGCTCCGCGCCCAGGATCGAGACCAGCCGCTCGCGCAGCTCGGCGGGCAGCGCCGGGTCGGGCAGGCGCACGTCGTCGAGCGCGACCGTGGCGGCGGTCTCGAAGCCGTCGGTGCCGAGCTCTTCGCGCAACAGCGCGGTCGCCGCCTCCGACAGTCCCCCGTCGTGGCCGTCCTCGCCCCAGCCCCACCAGCGCATCGCCATCAGTCATCCTCCCCGTGTGCCGACGTCGTCACGCCGGCCGCTCGTGCGCCGAGCATCAGCGCTCCTCGCCCTCCTCGACGAGCCGGGCAAGGCCCGCGAGCGCGCCGTCGACCTGCTTGCTCGTCGCCGAACGCAGCTGGAACGGCGCCAGGCGCGCCCAGCCGCGCGGCTCGTGCTCGATCGCGATCGTCACCTCGGTGCCCCCGTCCCCGGGTTCGAGCTCGATCTCGGTGCGCGAGTCGACCAGGATGCGCTCGAACGGGGACTCGGCCACCTCGTGGCGCCAGGCCACGCGTCGCTGCGGCTCGCGCTCGAGCAGCGTGTAGTCGGCACGCACGAGCTTGCCACGGCTCGAGCCGAGCACGTTCGTCCAGGCGTGCGGCTCGACCTCCTCGACGCGCAGCACTCCCGGCCACCAGCTCGGCAGTCGCTCCGGGTCGCTGACGACCTGCCAGACGGCGCCCGGGGCGGCGGCGACGCTGCGCTTGCGGCGCACGATCACGGGTCGTCGTAGCGCACGAGGGTGCGCACGTCGTAGTCGCGCAGGCGCTCGCGCCCGGCCAGGAACGCCAACTCGATCACGAACGCACAGCCGGCCACCACGCCACCAGCTTGCTCGACCAGCGCACAGAGCGCGCCGGCGGTGCCGCCGGTCGCGAGCAGGTCGTCGTGGACCAGCACGCGTGCGCCGCCGCGGATCGCGTCGGAGTGGACCTCGAGCGCGTCGACGCCGTACTCGAGCTCGTACTGGACCGATGCCGTCTCGCGTGGAAGGCGGCCCGGCTTGCGCGCCAGCACGAAGCCGGCGCCGGCCCGTGCCGCCAGACCGCCGCCGAGCACGAACCCGCGCGCCTCGGCCGAGAGCACGTAGTCGGCCTCGCGCTCGCGGGCGTAGCCGGCGAGCGCGTCGATCGCATGGTCGAGCGCGGCGGCGTCGAGGAACAGCGGCGTGATGTCCTTGAAGACGATCCCCGGCTTGGGAAAGTCCGGGATGTCCCGGATGTGGTCCTCGAGGCGCACGCCGCTAGCGCGTCAGCTTGCGCAGATCGCGGATCAGCAGCAGGTGCTTGAGGTGTGCTGCGATCGCAGCGAGGTTCTCGAGCGCCTCGACCGCCTCCTTGCGCCGCTCGGGATTGCGCGAGCGCAGCGCCGGGGCGAGGATCTGCTCCAGCAGCGCCGCCTCGCGGTCGGCCGAGGTGCGGAACACGCGCAGGTTGCGCCCGCCGACGCCGAAGCGCTTGAGCTCGGTGACCGCGCGCACGATCTCGCGCTCGGTGTCGTCGTAGACGACCTCGCCGTCGCGGCGCTCGCCCTTGATCACGCCGTAGTCCTCGAGCTCCTTGACCAGCGCCCGGTCGGCGCCCGTGTCCTCGAGCACCTCCTCGAGCGGGTAGACCGAGCCCGGACTGCGCAGCGCGACCGTCGAGCGGCGCAGCGAGCGCGGGTCGGGGGCGCGCGGGGTCTCCGGCTCGTCGCTGTCGGCCATCCCGGAGGCCAGCTCCTGGCGGATCACCCGCAGCGGCAGGAACTCGTCGCGTTGCAGCCGCAGGATCGTGCGCAGACGTGCGACGTCGGCCTGCGAGTAGAGCCGGTAGCCGCCGGCGGTGCGCCGTGGCGAGATCAGCTTCTGATCCTCGAGGTAGCGGATCTTCGAGATCGAGATGTCCGGGAACTCGCGCTCCAACTGCTTGCAGACGGCGCCGATCGTGAGCGCCTTCTCCTTGCGCGGCGCCTGCGGCGTCGCTGCTTCGGCGTCGGCGCTCACGGTGCGAGGTAGGTCAGCTTGTACTTGCCGACCTGCAGTTCGTCGCCGTTGGCGAGCCGGTGCGACTCGATTCGGCGGCGGTTGACGTAGGTGCCGTTGAGCGAGCCGAGGTCGTCGATGTAGAGACCGTCGCGGCGACGCACCAGCAGCGCGTGGTTGCGCGAGACGGTGACGTCGTCGAGGAAGACCTCGGCCTCCGGACTGCGCCCGATCGTCGCCTTCTCGCCGCTGAGCACGAACGCCTCGCCGGCGCGCCCGCCGCCGGAGCGGATCACGAGCGTGGCGCCCTCGTCGGTGACCTCGTCGAGGTCCACGGGCCTCAGCTCCCCCGATTCATCGACTTGGTAGACCTCGGTCGTGTCGCCGCCCTCGCCGGCCGCCTCCCCCAGGAAGGCGCCGCACTTCTGGCAGTAGTTCGCGCCCTCGGCGTTGACGAATCCGCACTCGGGGCAGTGCACGATCTACTCCACGTCGTCGTCGGCGGGGATCGCCTTGCCGGACAGGATGTCGGTCAGCTGCTGCACGTCGGCGCCGCTGATGACGGTCTCGCCCGCCTCGTGCTTCTTGCGCAGCCGGTTGACGAGCTCGGCGCGCAGGATGTCGATCTTGCCGTGCAGGATGCGACGGCGGTACGAGACCTCTTGCTCCTCTTCGGTGAACTGCTGGATCAGGTCCTTGAGCTCCTGATCGGAGAGGGCGCCGAGGTCGGGGAAGGTCTCCATTGTCGCGTCGCTGTCCTTTGGTTGCCGAATGGGCAGAGGGGCTACTGTAGCTCAACGTGAGGTTGAGGGTGACCGCAGTGCGTGCAGGCCATCTTGGACGTAGCGCGCCGTAGCCGCAAGCGTGAGGGCCAGGCCGACGTAGAGCAGCGCGTCCGAGACCCAGGTCTCGACGATCAGCGCCAGCCCCATCGATCCCATCACCGGCCACACCGCCCAGCGGCCGAGCATGTTGATGCTGAGGTCGATCCCGCGCCGCAGCGCGACCTGGGTCAGCACGAGCATGAACAGCTCGCGCGCGGCCAGCACGGCCAGGGCCCAGCGCGGCAGCAGCTCGAACTTCCAGGCCACGATCGCGCCCGAGAGCACGAGCAGACGGTCGGTCAGCGGGTCGAGCAGGGCGCCGAGCCGGCTGAACTGGCCGGTGATGCGCGCCAGCATGCCGTCGAGGTAGTCGCTGAAGGCGACCACCGCGAAGATGATCGTCGCCGTCGTGTCGCGGCCGTCGTCGGAGTTCAGCGCCAGCACCAGGAAGACGGGCAGCAGCGCGATGCGGATCAGTCCGACGAGGTTCGGCAGCGTCCACGGGTTCAGCGGCTGCTGGCGCTGCGTCTGCGGCGGCGGCCCCTCCGAGCGGTCGAGGCCGAGCAGCTTGCGCGGGGTGAGCCGCCCGTAGGGCCGCTCCTCGTCGCTCACGGCAGGGTCCGCAGCAGCTCCGCCGCCGCGGCGGCGGCCCCGTCGAGCGGCAGCGAGCGCTGCTCTTGGCCGCGGCGCACCTGCGCCTCGAGCTCGCCGCTCTCGAGGCTGCGCTTGCCGACCGTGATGCGTAGTGGCAGGCCCAGCAGCTCGGCGTCGGTGAACTTCTCACCCGCGCCGGCGGCGCGGTCGTCGTAGAGCACGTCGAGGCCGCCCGCTGCGCAACTGCTCGTAGAGGTCGTCGGCGACCGCGCGCGCCTCCTCCCCGGGCTTGCCGAGCGCGACCAGCTCGAGGTCGAAGGGCGCCAGCGAGCGGGGCCACGGGATCCCCTGCTCGTCGGCGAACTGCTCGATCGAGGCGGCGACGATGCGGGCCGGCCCGATGCCGTAGGAGCCCATCCAGATCGGCAGCTCCTTGCCCTGCTCGTCGAGGTAGCGGGCGCCGAGCTTCTCCGAGTAGCGCGTGCCGAGCTTGAAGATGTTGCCGATCTCGATCGCCGGCTCGATCCGGATCACGCCGCCGTCGGGGCAGCGGTCGCCCGCCTCCACCTGCCGGACGTCGACCCACGTCGGCGCGAAGTCCCGCCCGGGCTCGACGCCCTGGAGGTGCGTGTCGACACTCGTTCGCGCCGGCGACGAGGCCGTGGAGGCCCTCGAGCGCCTCGTCCGCGAGCACGTCGACCGTGCTCCCGACCGGACCGATGAAGCCGGCGACGGTGCCGAACAGCTCGCCCAGCTCGCCCTCCGCCGCCGGACGAGCCGCGGCCCCGAGGGCGGTCTGGAGCTTGATCTCGTTGAGGCGGTGGTCTCCACGGAGCAGCACGAGGACCGGACCGCGTCCCTCGACGACCATCGGGAAGGCCTTGACGATCGCCCCGGGGGCGACGCCGAGCGACGCCGAGACCTGCTCCACCGTGCGAGCGCCAGGGGTGTGCACGGGGACGGGCTCGGGCAGCGCCTCGGGCAGGTCGACGCGCTGCGCGGTCGCGCTGGCGACCTCGACGTTGGCGGCATAGCCGGCGTCGGAGAGCGCGACGTCGTTCTCGCCCGCGGCACAGGGCGCCATGTACTCGTGCGCGCCGGAGCCGCCCATCATGCCGACGTCCGACTCGACGCGGTACCACTCCAGGCCGGCGCGGTCGAAGATGCGGTCGTAGGCCTGGACGTGCAGCTCGTAGGAGTGCGCCAGCCCCTCCGCGTCGCGGTCGAAGCTGTAGGAGTCCTTCATGATGAACTCGCGCGTTCGCAGCACGCCGGCGCGCGGGCGCGGCTCGTCGCGCTCCTTGGTCTGGAAGTGGTAGAGGATGCGCGGCAGGTCGCGGTAGGAGCGGATCTCGCGGGCCACGTGGAAGGTGATGTTCTCCTCGTGGGTCATCGCCAGCACGAGCTCGGCGCCGCGGCGGTCCTGCAGCTTGAAGACCTCGTCGATGTCGTAGCGGCCGCTGGTCTTCCACAGCTCGGCCGGCTGGATCACGGGCATCAACAGCTCGTGCGCGCCGATCGCGTCGAGCTCCTCGCGCACGATCTGCTCGGCCTTGCGGTGGGCGCGCCAGCCCGCCGGCAGCCACGTCCACATGCCCGCGGCCAGCTGGCGGGCGAGCCCCGCGCGCACGATCAGCACGTGCGAGCGCGCCTCGGCGTCGGCCGGCGCCTCGCGCGTGGTGGGCAGGAAGTAGTTCGACAGGCGGGTCACGGACGACGCGAGTCTAGATGGCCGCGCGCCCGGGCAGTGGTCAAGTGCCGGCGCGGACGGCCGATGATTGAACTAGCCATGCGACTGGGATTGGGAGGTTCCCCCCTGCGCCGCCGCGTGTTGACGAGCCTCGTGCTGGTCTGGCTCGCCTATGCGCTGATCCTCCTGCTCGGTCTCGACGGGAACCGGATGCTGCTGATCGAGGACATCGCGTACTACGGGCTGTTGCTGGCGGCACCGGCCGTATGCGCGGCTCGCGCGCTGCACGTGCCCGAGGAGCGGCTGGCCTGGTCGCTGCTGGCCGGCGGGCTCGCCGCCTGGGTGGCGGCGGACGTCTTCTACGCGCTCAGCGGCGCGCCCGACTCCCCCAGCTGGGCGGACGCCGGCTGGCTGGCGATCTACCCGCGAGCTACTGCGCGATCGTGCTGCTGCTGCGCGCCCGCGCCGTGCGCGCCGACGCCGGCGTGTGGCTCGACGGGCTGCTCGGCGCCTGCGCGGTCTCCTCGCTGGTGGTCGCGCTGCTGTTCGGCCCGATCGCTGCCGCCAGCTCCGGCTCCGCGACCGCCGTCGCCGTCAACCTCGCCTATCCGCTCGGCGACACGCTGCTGGTCGGCTTCGTGGTCGCCGCCATCGGGCTGATGGGCTGGCGCCCGGACCGGACCTGGCTGCTGCTCGGCGGCGGCCTCACCGTCAGCGCGCTCGCCGACAGCTGGTACCTCTACCTCGTCGCCACCGAGCGGCTACCGCGAGGGCATGCTGCTCGACGCGCTCTGGCCGGCCGCGATGCTGCTGGTGGCCTTCGCCGCCTGGGCGCCCGCCGTGGCGCGCCCGGCCCGGCCCGTCAGCGAGGGCTGGCGCCTGCTTGCGATGCCGGCCCTGTTCATGCTCACCGCGCTCGCGATCCAGGTCGTCGACCACTTCCATCGCGTACCCGACCTCTCGATCGCGCTGGCCGCGGCGGCGATCGTGATCGGCACCGTGCGCATGGCGCAGATCTTCCGCCAGAACCTGACGATGCTCGAGCGCAGCCGCGTCGAGGCCGGCACCGACGCCCTCACCGGGCTGCGCAACCGGCGCACGCTGCTGGCCGACCTCGAGAGCGAGCTGGCCGAGGCCACGCGCGAGACGCCGCGCGCGCTGGTCCTGTTCGACCTCGACGGCTTCAAGGACTACAACGACAGCTTCGGCCACCTCGCCGGCGACGACCTGCTGGCCCGGCTCGGACGTCGCCTCGACGACGCCGTCAGCCCGCGCGGCACGGTCTACCGGCTCGGCGGGGACGAGTTCTGCGTGCTGCTGCGGCCGGGGCCGGCGGGCACTGCGCCGCTGACGGTCGCCGCCGCCACGGCGCTCTGCGAGGAGGGCGACGGCTTCATCGTCAAGAGCTCCTTCGGCCAGGTGCTGCTGCCGACCGAGGCCAGCTCGGTCGCCGCGGCGCTGCAGCTGGCCGACCAGCGCATGTACGCCCACAAGCACGGCGGTCGCGGCGGAACCGGTCAAGCAGACGACCGACGTCCTGCTGAGCACGCTGCGCGAGCGCGAGCCGGAGCTGCACGACCACCTCGAGGGCGTGACCTCGCTGGCGGCCGCGGTCGCCGCGGCGCTGGGCATGTCCGAGCCCGACCAGGCCGACGTCGTCCGCGCAGCCGAGCTGCACGACGTCGGCAAGATCGCGATCCCCGACGCGATCCTGCGCAAGCCGGGCCCGCTCGACGCCAAGGAGTGGGAGTTCATGGAGCGCCACACGATCATCGGCGAGCGCATCCTGATGGCCGCGCCGGCACTGGAGTCGGTGGCCAAGCTCGTCCGCTCCAGCCACGAGCGCTGGGACGGCCAGGGCTACCCCGACGGTCTGGCCGGCACCGGCATCCCGCTCGGCGCGCGCATCGTCAGCGTCTGCGACGCCTACGACGCGATGATCGCCGACCGCCCCTACCGCACCGGCATGCCGCCGAGCGAGGCGCTGACCGAGCTGCGCCGCTGCGCGGGCACCCAGTTCGACCCGGACGTGGTCGAGATCTTCGGCGTCGTGATCTCGCGCGAAGCGCACGCAGCCGCGCTCTGAGGCGTCAGAGCCAAGGACGCAGAGAGCGACGTGGGCGCCAGCCCACGAGCGAACGAGGACGCCGGCCCTGGCGTCTCAGGCGCGGGTGAAGCGGCGACCTGCGGTCGGCGAGTCAGCCTCGTCGAGCTTGACCTGACGCCGCTCGGCGTTCTGGCTCGGCGCCATCGGCAGCTCTGTCGCGTTCGCCATCGCCTCGGCGTTGGCGGCCTTCGCCTCCAGCGCGGCGATGCGCTCGGGCGTGAGCTCGCCGGCGTTCTCCTCCTCGATGCGCTCGAGCCAGACCGCGCCGGCGGCTGCCTCGTCGTCGTCGAAGACGGTGCGCCCGAGCTTCAGCGAGCGATCGATCTCGCCGAAGAGCTCGTCGACCAGCTGCTCCTGCGGGACCTTCCGCAGCGGCTTGCCGTGCGCGAAGATCAGGCCCTCGTTCTTGGCGCCGGTGATGCCGAAGTCCGCGTGCGCCGCCTCGCCGAGGCCGTTGACCGCGCAGCCGAGCACGGCCACCTCGATCGGCTGCTCGTAGGCGCGCAGGCGCTCCTCGATGTCGGCGACGACCGAGTCCATGTCGAACTGCAGCCGCCCGCAGGTCGGACAGGCGATCAGCACCGGGCCGCGCTCGCGCAGCTTGAGCGCCTTGAGGATCTCCCAGGCGACCTTGACCTCCTCCTCGGCGTGGAAGGTCGAGAGCGAGATGCGGATCGTGTCGCCGACGCCGTCGGCCAGCAGCGTGCCCAGGCCGACCGCCGACTTGAGCGAGCCGGACCACTTGGTGCCGGCCTCGGTGATGCCGAGGTGCAGCGGATAGTCGATGCGCTCGGAGAGCAGGCGGTTGGAGGCGATCGTGTTCGGGACGGAGGTCGACTTGATCGAGACCTTGAAGTCCTCGAACTCGAGCCGCTCCATCAGCTGCACGTACTCGACCGCGGCGGCGACGAGCGCCTCGACCGAGTTCTCGCGCTCGAGCTCGTGCAGGTGCTTGGGCAGCGAGCCGGAGTTGACTCCCACGCGCAGCGGCACCCCGGCCGCCTTGGCCTTCGCGACCACCTCGGCGGTCTTCTCGTGCCCGCCGATGTTGCCCGGGTTGAGCCGGATGCAGTGAGCGCCGGCGTCGATCGCCTTCAGCGCCAGCGTGTGGTTGAAGTGGATGTCGGCGATCACCGGGATCGGCGACTCGACGACGATCCGCTTCAGCGCCTCGACGTCCTTGTCGCGCGGGACCGCGCAGCGCACGAGGTCGCCCCCGGCCTCGGCGATCGCGTCGATCTGGCGCATGGTCGCCTCGTAGTCGGCCGTCTCGGTCTTCGTCATCGACTGGACCGCGACGGGCGCGCCGCCGCCGATCTTGACCCCGCCGACGTCGATCTGTCGCTTCGATGCCACGCCCGTAGGGTAGTGGCCGGACCGGGCTGGCGACCCGGAGCGCGCTACCCCGCGTAGAGCGCCTCGATCTCCTGCGCGTAGCGCGCGGCGATCGGCTTGCGCTTGAGCTTCATCGTCGGCGTCAGCTCCTCGCCGCCGGGCTGCCACTCGGTCGGCAGCAGCGTGAAGCGCTTGATCTGCTCCACGCGCGCCAGGTGCTCGTTGGCGCGCTCGACCTCCTCGGCGACCTTGGCGACCACGCGCTCGTCGGCGGCCAGCTGCTCGACGCTCAGCCCTCGACGCCCAGCTCGGCGCTCAGCGCCGGCACGGCGTCCGGATCGAGCACCAGCAGCGCGACGTTGTACGGGCGCCCGTCGCCGATCGCGATCGCCTGGCCGATCAGCGGCCCGGCCGCCTTGAGCTTCGACTCGATGTTGGCCGGCGACATGTTCTTGCCGGCCGCGTTGATGATCAGCTCCTTCTTGCGATCGACGATCTTGAGGTAGCCGTCGGCGTCGAACTCGCCCACGTCGCCGGTCATCAGGAAGCCGTCGTCGGTGAAGGTCTCGCGCGTCTTCTCGGGCTGGTTGCGATAGCCGGCCATGATCACCGGGCCGCGGATCAGGACCTCGCCGTCCTCGGCGAGCTTGATCTCGATGCCCGGCGCCGGCGGGCCGACGGTGCCGATCTTGATCCTGCTCCGGCGGGTTGCAGCAACCGGCGCCGGTGGTCTCGGACATGCCCCACAGCTCCGCCAGCGGGATGCCGAGCGCGTGGAAGAACTCGATCACCTCGGGCGGGGTCGGCGCGGCGCCGACGTTGCAGGCCTCGAGCTGGTCGAAGCCGAGCATCGCGCGGATGTTCGACAGCACCTGCGTGTCGATCTCCTGCCAGCGCTGCTCGAGCTCGGAGGGCACCGGCTCGCCGGCCTGGATCAGCTTCACGCGCTGCAGCGAGAGGTCGAGCGCGCCCTGGAGGTTGTCCTTCTGCTCGCCCTCGGGCAGCCCGGCCAGCATCGCCTCGAGCCCGGCCTTGACCTTCTCGAAGATGCGCGGCACGCCGAAGAACCAGGTCGGATGCACCTCGGGCAGGTACTGGGCGATCTCGCGCGGATCCGGACAGCAGGTGACCGTGAAGCCGAGCAGCATGCCGAGGTAGTGGCTGACGTTGCGCTCGGCGACGTGCGCCATCGGCAGGTAGGAGACGACCCTGCCGTCCTCGCTGAAGGCGATGACCTGGTCGTAGGAGCGGACGGTCTCGCAGATGTTCGCGTGCGTGATCTGCACGCCCTTGGGCGGGCCGGTGGTGCCGGAGGTGTAGATCAGCGTCAGCACGTCGTCGGGCTCGACGGCGCGCCAGGCGGCCTCGAAGTCGAACTCCGGCGCCCCGCGGCCGGCGAGCTCGTCGAGGGTCATGACGCCTTCGGGCGCCTCGCCGTCGACGACCACGACGTGCTCGATCGCGTTGTCCTCGCCGCGCACGGCCAGGAAGCGGTCGAGGAAGGCCTGCTCGGTGATCACGACGCGGTTGGCGGCGTCGCCGACGAGGAACTCGATCTGCTCGGGCGTGTAGGTGTTGTAGATCGAGAAGCCGACGGCGCCGAGGTGCATCGCGGCCGAGTCGGCGAGATGGAACTCGGGCCGGTTGGTGAGCATCAGCGCGACCGTGTCGCCGCGCTCGACGCCAAGCGCCGCCAGGCCGGCCGCCAGCGCGCGCACGCGCTCGGCGTACTCGCCCCAGGTGATGCTGACCTCGTCGCCCTTGGTCCTCAGCGCGACCCGCTCGGGAGCGCCTCCAGCGGTGATCTGAAAGCTCTCACAGGCGGTGCGAGCTGCCAGTGCCGGCGGGCGCTCGCCCGTGCGGCCGATGGTGGTGCCCTCCATGCGTGTTTCCCCCTCCAATCGAGTCCTGGAGCGGAGCCTACCTGACGTCGAAGCCCTCCCCCGACAGTCGCCCGATGTCGTTCGAGAGGCCCACGAGGAAGATCAGGATCACGAGCATGAAGCCCACCACGCCGGCGCGCTCCATGACGCTGAACGGCACCGGTCTGCCGCGTACCTTCTCGACGATCGCCCAGAAGATGTGCCCGCCGTCGAGCGGCAGGAACGGAAACAGGTTCACGATCGCCAGCGACAGCGAGATGATCGCCAGGATGCCGACGACCTGCTCGAGGTCGTTGAGGATCGTCTGGCGGGTGACCTCGTACGAGCCGACGACGCCGCTGATCTCCTTGCGCTGCTCGGGATCGATCAGCCGCGCCGGCAGCTCCAGCGTCGCCTTGGTGATGAACCAGAAGCGGTCGGCGGTGACCGTGAAGGACTCGCCCACCGGCAGCGTGTCGCGCGGCCCGGGCGCGTACGAGAAGCCGAGCCGCATGCGCTTGGCGTCGGGGTCGTACACCGGGGTGATCTCGAACGTGCGGCGCCGGCCGTCGCGCTCGACGACGACCATGGCCGGCTCGGCGGCCTCGCAGCCCTTCGCGGGCGGACGCTGGACGCAGCGATGCGTCCCGACCTGGCGCAGCAGGCGCTCGGCGTCCCCGCGCACGCCGTCGACCGACACCAGCCGGTCTCCCGGCTTCAGCTCGGCGATCGCGGGATACCCCTTCTGGAGCGAGCCGACGCTGGTGCTGGTCGTCTGCGGGCCGATCAGCCAGAAGAAGACGAACAGCAGCACGAAGGCGAGCACGAGGTTCACGGCCGGGCCGGCGGCGATCACGACGATCCGCTTCCAGACCGGCTGCGCGTAGTAGGCCCGGGTGCGAACCTCGTCGGGGAGGTCCTCGCTCGGGTTCATGCCGCTGATCTTCACGTAGCCGCCGAAGGGCACCGAGCCGAGCGCGTACTCGGTCTCGCCGATCTTCTTCTTGGCCAGCAGCGGCGGGAAGAACAGCGAGAAGCGCTCGACGCGCATGCCGACCGCCTTGGCCGCGGTGAAGTGGCCGAGCTCGTGCAGGATGATCAGCAGCGCGAAGCCGACGAACGCGAGGATCCAGCTCATACGACGACTCCGCGTGCCACGTCACGTGCCTCGGCGTCCGCCTTGTAGAGATCGGAGAAGTGCCGCACCGGCCGGGTCGGCAGCGCCTCCAGCGTGCCCTCGATCACGCGTGCGATGCCGTCGAACGGCAGCTCGCCGGCGAGGAAGGCGTGCACGGCGACCTCGTTGGCGGCGTTCAGCACGCAGGGCGCGGTGCCGCCGGCCTCGCCAGCCGCGCGCGCGAGTCGCAGGCAGGCGAACGTCTCGAGGTCGGGCGCCTCGAAGGTCAGCGACCCCAGCTCGACGAGGTCGAGCGCCGGCACCGGGACGTCGGTGCGCACGGGGTAGTTGAGCGCGTAGGAGATCGGCACGCGCATGTCGGGGTAGCCGAGGTGCGCCAGCGAGGCGCCGTCGTTGAGGTGCACGAAGGCGTGGACGATCGACTGCGGGTGCACGACGACGTCGATCTGCTCGTAGGGCACGCCGAACAGGTGATGCGCCTCGATCAGCTCGAGGCCCTTGTTCATCAGCGTGGCCGAGTCGATCGTGATCTTGCCGCCCATGCTCCAGGTCGGATGCGCGAGCGCCTGCTCGCGCGTGACGCCCTCCAGGTCCGTGCGCCCGCGGAAGGGGCCGCCGCTGGCGGTCAGCACGAGCCGCTCGACGGTGCCCGGCGCCTCGCCGGCCACGAGCTGGTGCAGCGCCGCGTGCTCGGAGTCGACCGGGATCAGCTGCGCGCCGGTCGCCTCGGCCAGCGCGGTCACGAGCTCGCCGCCGACCACGAGGCTCTCCTTGTTGGCCAGCGCCAGGTCGATGCCCTCCCCCAGCGCGGCGATCGTCGGGCCCAGGCCGGCGGAGCCCACGAGCGCGTTCAGGACGAGGTCGCAGTCGGTGTCGGTGATCAGCGCGACGAGGCCCTCGGCGCCGCCGAGCACCTCCCCGTCGGTCCAGGCCTCCGCCGCCTTGGCCGCGGCGTCCTCGTCGGCGAGCGCGATGCGCTCGACGCCGAACCGCGTGGCCTGCTCGAGCAGGGGCTCCCAGCTCGTGCCCGCGCCCAGCGCGACGACCTCGAGGTCCGGATTGCGCTCCACCACGTCGAGCGCCTGGGTGCCGATCGAGCCGGTGGAGCCGACGATGACGATCCTGCGCACCGGCCCCAGTCTAGGGACGCCCTGTCACCGCCAGGTAACCGCCGCGAAGACGCCGTCGGCCACCCACTGGGACGCCGGCGAGGTGCGCTCGAGCTGCTTGGACGGGCCTCACGGTCGTTCGAGGATCGAATGGTCGCCCACCCGTCGCCAGACGACGTGCGGCTCACCGCTTTGCCGTTCGGAGCCGTACTCGAACGTCGCCCTCCCGTCGGGAGCGAAGCTGAGCTCCCAGATGCCCGGGTGACCTTGCACCCGCTTGACCCGCAGTCCAGGCGGGAAGGCCGTCGGCACGGACCGGAGTGCCTCCACGAAGTCGCGCCGAGCTCGGTCGAACGCGCGCTGCAGCTCCGGATCGAGCTTGCGGTACTCGCGTAGAACCGCAGGACGTACCTCGAATGTCGGGCTCACGGCGGTCAGCCGCTTGCACGTGCCGCGCGCTCGAACGCCTGGTCCTGCTCCGCTGCGCTCAGCGGACGGTCGGCGTACTGCGCCACGACGTCGTCGATCGTCTCGGGCCGTAGGACCAGCGTCCCATCCGGGCGCCGCTCCGAGACGACGTAGGAGCCTTCCAGGCCCGGCTCCTGAAGAGTGACCTTCATGGGTTCCTCCACGCTTCGATTGTGTCACGGCCCTCAGCGGGCCACCACACGAAGGAGCGCTGCCGAGCGAAAGTTCGCCCCCCTACGATGCGCTCAGACGCCGGGCAGCTCGTCCGGCGCCTGGCGCTTGGCCAGGGCGCCGAAGCCGATTGCCATGCCGCCGTTGGCGACGCCCGCGAGGCGCAACATCCAGCGAGCGCGCTCGTCGTCGAATCCCGGTCCCTGCGCCCACAGCGCATCCGTCGCGAGCTCGGTGCCGCGCAGCCAGGCCAGCGCCCACCAGTCCTCGGGCTTGCCGCGGGTGGCGGCGACGGCGTGCGCCGCGGCGAAGGTCAGCCAGATCGGGCCGCAGCGCCGGAACAGCCACTGCGCGTCCTTGCTCGCGCTCCGATGGCCGAGCAGCTTCAGCCCGAGGGCGGGGCGCACGATCGCGGTCGTGCCGAGCGCGAGGTCGAAGGCGATCATGCCTGCGTTGAGCGTCTTGAGAGCCTTGATCATGCGTACCCCAGTCCGGTTGCTGCGTAGTAGCCGACGACGACGGTGAAGAACACCGCGTCGAGCCTATCCAGAACCCCCCCGTGCGCGCCGAAGGCCTTGCCCGTGTCCTTGACCGCCAGGTCGCGCTTGAGCGCGGACTCGAACAGGTCCCCGATCGGCGCCGCGAACGCGATCAGGGCGCCGATGACGAGCGCGTCGATGCCGCTCAGCCAGTCCTGGTAGAGCCCGGCGAACCAGAACGCCAGCGTCGCGCCGACGAAGCCGGCCAGCAGCCCCTCGAGCGTCTTGTTGGGACTGATCAACGGCGCGATCGGCGTGCGGCCGTACATGCGCCCGCCGAAGTAGGCGAACGTGTCGCCGAGGAAGGTCCCGATCAGCACGTCGATCAGCAGGCCGTCGCCGTGCGGGAGCTCGCGCAGCCAGACCGCGTGCACCATCGCGAGGCCGACCCACAGCACTCCGAACAGGACCGCCGTGATCGCCCAGGCGATGTGCTCGCGCCGCGGGCGCAGCAGCGCGAACAGGAACGTGACCGGGATGGCGGCCACGAGCACCATCACGACGTGGCGCTCTTCGCCGTAGAGCGCGACCACCAGCAGCGCCGCGAGCGTCAGGAAGCCGGCGATCGCCGGCGGACGCACGCGCCCCATCAGCGTGTACAGCTCCCCGAGCGCGATCACCCCGAGCACGAACAGGCCCGCGATGAAGATCTCGCCGCCGGCCGAGACGATCAGGATCGCGAAGATCGCGGCGGGAACCGCGACGATCACCCGCGGCAGCAGGTCCGAACCGGGGCTGCGCGGCTCCAGATCGCGCGCGTCGGGCATCTCAGCGCCTCCCGAAGCGGCGCTGGCGCGCGGCGAACTCCGCCAGTGACTCCTCGAGCGCCACGCGCGTGAAGTCGGGCCAGAGCTCGTCGCGGAAGACGAACTCCGAGTAGGCGACTTGCCAGAGCAGGTAGTTCGAGATGCGCTGCTCGCCGCTGGTACGGATGAGGAGGTCGGGATCGTGCATGTCGGGCGCGTAGAGGTGCCGGCGGAACTCTTCCTCGGTCTCCCCCGTGAAGCTTCGAGCCGCGTCGACGATCTCTGCCCTGCCGCCGTAGTCGAAGGCGACGAACAGGGTGATGCGCGCATTGTCGGCGGTCGTCGCCTCGGCCCACTCCATGCGCCGCAGCAGCTCGGGATCGAGCCGGTCACGTCGGCCGATGAAGCGCATGCGCACGCCCTGCTCGTGCAGCTCCGGCGTCTCGGCGTCGATGCGCTCGGCGAACATCGCCATCAGACCCGCGACCTCGTCGGGCGAGCGAGTCCAGTTCTCGGTCGAGAACGAGTAGACCGTCAGCTCCTCGATGCCGAGCTCGACCGCGTCCTCGAGGCGCTCCTTGACGACGTCGGCGCCAGCCCGATGGCCCTCCAGCACCGGCAGGCCGCGCTGCTGTGCCCAGCGCCCGTTGCCGTCGGTGATGATGGCGACGTAGCGCGGCGCCTGGGCGCTCACACCTCGAGGATCTCTTGTTCCTTGCCCGCCAGCAGCGCGTCGATCTCGCCGACCTGCGCGTCCGTGAGCTTCTGCAGCGCATCCTCGGCGCGGTGCTCGTCGTCGGAGCCGACCTCGCCCTCGGCCTTCAGCTCGCGCAGGTCGTGCATCACGTCGCGACGGATGTTGCGCACCGCCACGCGGCCCTGCTCGGCGATCCCGTGCACCACCTTGACGAGCTCTCTGCGGCGCTCCTCGGTCAGCTCGGGGATCGAGAGCCGGATGACGGTGCCGTCGTTGGACGGGGTCAACCCGACGTCCGACTCCAGGATCGACTTCTCGATCGCCTTGATCGAGTTCTTGTCGTAGGGCGTGATCGTCAGCAGGCGCGCCTCGCTGGCCGAGACCTGGGCCAGCTGGCGCAACGGCGTGACGGCGCCGTAGTAGTCGACCTCGATGCGGTCGAGCAGGTGCGGGGAGGCGCGGCCGGTGCGCACGGTCGTGAACTCGCCGCGCGTGGTCTCGACCGACTTGGTCATGCGTGCCTGCGCCTCTTCGAGGAAGTCCTTCAGCACGTCGTCGTTCATGCTGTCGCCACCACCGTCCCCACGCGTTCGCCGCAGACTATCCGGTCGATGTTCTGCTCGTCGTCCATGTTGAAGACGTGGATCGGCAGGCCGTTGTCCATGCACAGCGACAGCGCCGTCGAGTCCATCACGGCCAGCCGCTGCTCGATCGCCTGGCGATGTGTCAGCTCGGCGATGAACTGCGCGTCGGGGTCCGTGCGCGGGTCGGCTGTGTAGACGCCCTCGACGCCGTTCTTGGCCATCAGGATCGCCTCGGCGTGGATCTCCAGCGCTCGCAACGCGGCGGCCGTGTCGGTGGTGAAGAACGGGTTGCCGGTGCCGGCGGCGAAGATCACGATCCGTCCGCGCTCGAGGTGGCGCATCGCGCGCCGGCGGATGTAGGGCTCGGCGACCTCGGAGATCGTGATCGCCGACTGCACGCGCGTGACCGCACCGACCTTCTCCAGCGCGTCCTGCAGCGCAAGCGCGTTCAGCACCGTCGCCAGCATGCCCATGTAGTCGCCGGTGGCGCGGTCCATGCCCGCCGCAGCGCCGGACAGGCCGCGGTAGATGTTGCCGCCGCCGACGACGATCGCGATCTCCACACCGCGATCGGCCGTCGTCTTCACCTGCCGCGCGATCGCGGCGATGCGCTCCGGGTCGGCCCCGTAGTCGAGGCTGCCCATCAGCGCTTCGCCGGAGAGCTTGAGCAGGATGCGCGTAAAGGCGGGTTCTGTCACTCCTCGCCGATCTGGAAGCGCGCGAAGCGCCTGATCACGACGTTCTCGCCGGTGTCCGGCGGCCAACTCGGTGCGCAGCTCGCCGATCGTCTTGCCCTCGTGCTTGTCGGGGTTGACGTGCGCCTGGTCGAGCAGCACGACCTCCTCGTACCACTTGCGCAGCCGGCCCTCGACGATCTTCTCCTGCACCTGCTCGGGCTTGCCCTCGGTCGCGGCCTGCTCGCGCAGCACGCGCGCCTCGGCCTCGCGCTCGGCCTCCGGGATCTCCTCCTCGGAGACGTAGCGAGGCGCCGCGGCCGCGATGTGCAGGGCCACGTCGTAGGCGAACTCGGCGAACTTCTCGGTGCGAGCGACGAAGTCCGTCTCGCAGTCGATCTCGACCATCACGCCGATCTTGCCGCCGGCGTGGATGTAGCTGGCGACGATGCCCTCGCTGGCGGCGCGCTCGCCGCGCTTGGCAGCCGAGGCCTGGCCCTTCACGCGCAGGATCTCGATCGCCTTCTCGAGGTCGCCGCTGGCTTCTTGCAGCGCGGCCTTGCAGTCCATCATGCCCGCGCCGGTGCGGTCGCGGAGCGCCTTCACGTCGGAGGCGGAAATGGCGATGCTCATCAGGACGGTCTCCTCGTCAGGATCGAACGTGCGGCGCTCGCGCGGCGCCGCGGCGGCCACCTCGGGCCGGGTGCCGGGGGCGGTGGCGGGCTCGTCGGGCGAGAAGCCGGCCTCCTCGGCCTCGCGGCGGGCACGCTCCTCGGCCTCCTGGCGCTCCTTCTCCTCGGCCTCGCGCCGGGCGCGCTCCTCGGCCTCGCAGGCGCTCCTTCTCCTCGCGCTCGAGCCGGGCGGCCTCCTCCTGCTCGCGGAAGCGGGCGGAGTTGTCGGCCACGACGCAGGAGATCGCCTCGATGATGAGCTTGCAGGAGCGGATCGCGTCGTCGTTGCCGGGGACGACGTAGCTGACCGGGTCCGGGTCGCAGTTGGTGTCGACCAGGCCGATGATCGGGATCTTCAGCCGCACGGCCTCGCGCACGGCGATCGTCTCGGTCTTGAGGTCGACCACGAACATCGCGTCGGGCACGCGCTGCATGTCGCGCACGCCGCCGAGGTTCGTCAGCAGCTTGTCGCGCTCGTTGATCGCGCCGATGCGCTCGCGCACCGGCAGCAGGTCCATCGTGCCGCTCTCGGTCCACTCCAGCAGCTCGTGCAGGCGCGCGGTGCGCTTGGAGATCGTCTGGTAGTTCGTCAGCAGGCCGCCCAGCCAGCGCTGGTGCACGTACGGCATGCCGCAGCTCTCCGCGGCCTCCTTGATCGTGTCGCGCGCCTGCTTCTTGGTGCCGACGAACAGCACCGTGCCGCCGCGGCCGGCGATCTCGGCGGCGAACTCCTGCGCCTTGCGCAGCAGCCGCTCGGTCTTCTGCAGGTCGATGATGTGGATGCCGTCGCGCTCGCCGAAGATGAAGCGGCGCATCTTCGGATTCCAGCGGCGCGTCTGGTGGCCGAAGTGCACTCCGGCTTCCAGCAGCTCCTTGATGCCAACGTCGGTGGCCACGTGATGCTCCCTTGATGGTTGTGGTGAGGCGAATGCCCGCCGGCTGCGCGCGGACCCGGGAGCTGTCCCGGGCAGGGCCGCGCCGCTTGTGCCGGCGGGGTTCGGTAGAGCGGTCGCGGCAAGGATAGCCGCCGTCCGAGAACGAGACGGGGCGGCTCGAAAGCCGCCCCGCTCGTATATCTCAGCCTCCGTCTGGCCCTCCGGAGACTGGCTCCCGTCTCGCTACATCGAGCGCACGATGCAGATCGACGGGTGGTTTGGACTCGCACACGATTGCTGCCCCGGTCACGGGATGCCTAAACATCAGCTTCGAGGCGTGCAGGAACTGGCGCTTCAGGCCGAGCCGACGCCCGCATGCGCCGCCGCCGTAGGGCGTGTCGCCGCAGACCGGATGGCCGATCGCGGCCATGTGCGCGCGGATCTGGTGCGTGCGGCCGGTGTCGAGCTCGACGCCGCAGCAGCGCCGTGCGCGCCAGGCGCTCGACGACCGTGAAGTGGGTCACCGCCTCGCGGGGGTTGTCGGTGTGGATCGACTGCAGCGCGCGACGGGCGCGGTCGCGGCCGAGCGGGGCGTCGATCGTGCCGCTGCTCGGCGTCGGGCTGGCCGCTGACGAGCGCCAGGTACTCGCGGCTGCAGCGTCGCGCGCGCGCAGCTGCTGCTGCAGCGCGGCGTGCACGGGCTCGGACTTCGCGACGACCAGCAGCCCGGAGGTGTCGCGGTCGAGTCGGTGGACGATGCCTGCGCGCTCGGGATCGGGGCCGCCGGCGGCCCTGCCGGCGAGCGCCTCGGCGAGCGTCGTGCCCGCGTGGCCGGGCGCCGGGTGGGTGACCAGGCCCGCCGGCTTGTCGACGACGAGCAGGTCGTCGTCCTCGTAGACGACCTCGAAGGCGACCGGCGCGCGGCATGGCCCGCGGCTCGGGCTCGCTCGACGACGATCTTCCTCGCCCTCGGCGACGCGATGGTTCTTCGGCCGGGGCGCCGTCGACGGCGACCGCGCCGGCCTCGATCAGCCGCTGGGCGGCCGCGCGGGAGGGCGCTGCGTCGTGGTCGGCGAGGAAGGCGTCGAGCCGCGGCCCGCGTCGTCCTCGCTCGCCTCAAGGCGTTGCCGCGCTCATCGCCTGCCGCCGCTTCGCTGCGCGACGTTCGTGTCCACGACGTACAGCAGCACCAGCACCCCGATCACGATGCAGGCGTCGGCGACGTTGAAGGCCGGCCAGAGCGATCGGGTCGACGAAGTCGATCACCGCCCCCTCGCGGCCGCGGTCGGCGAGGTTGCCGAGCGCGCCGCCGATCAGCATGCCGACGGGCAGCCACAGCCACGACTGGGCCGCGTGCAGGGCGAAGTAGCCCAGCAGCGAGACGAGCGCGACGCCGATCAGTACCGCGATCAGCGCGCCGCCGCCCGCCAGCGCCCCGAAGGCGACGCCCGAGTTGCGCGTGTAGGTGAAGTCCAGGCCGGGGATCACGTCGACCGATCTCCCCGCGCGACGATGTTGGCCACGACCAGCTGCTTGGTCGCCTGGTCGAGGGCGACCACGATCGCGGCCGTGGCAATGGCGCGCGCAATGCCCCGGACGCCGGCGGTCATCGCTCAGCCGGCGATCAGGCTGGTCACGATCTCGCCCACGATGATCAGCATGAAGACGGCGACCATCGGGCTCAGATCGAGCGCGCCGGGACCGATGCGGATCATCGGGATGATGCGGCGAAACAGCTTCAGGTATGGGTCGGTGACGTCGATCACGAAGGTCAGCACCGCGTTCAGCACGCGGTTGTACGGCATGCGCGGGATCCAGCTCATGACGATGCGGATGAAGATCAGCACGACATAGACCACGATCAGCGTGTCGAGGTAGTCGGCGAGATCGGTGCGGCGTGAGGGCAAGCAGGGTCGTCATCGTGCAATCCCTTCCAAGACCGCGTCGACGGCCGCGCGGCAGACGTCGCGGGCGCCGCGCGGCCTCGAGCGCGTTCAGCCCGCGCTCGGTGGCGCCGCCCGGCGTCGCGACGCGCGCGCGCAGGCCGGCGAAGTCCCAGCTCGTGGGTGTCCAGCGAGGCCGCGGCGCCGGCCATCGTCTCGACCGACATGCGCGCCGCCTCGACGCGGTCGAGCCCGTGCGCGACGCCCGCGTCGGCGAACGCCTCGGCCAGCAGCGCGTAGAAGGCGGGGCCGCAGCTCATGATCGCCATCGCCGGCTCGATCAGCGCCTCGTCGTCGAGCCGGATGACGGTGCCGGCACGGCCGACCAGCTCCAGGATCTCCTGCTCGGGCCCGGCGTCCGCGCGCGAGCCGGGGCTGTAGCAGAGCACTCCCTTGCCGACCTCGGCCGGGATGTTCGGGATCAGGCGGTAGACCGGCGCGCCGGGATAGGCGGCCTCGATGCGAGCGGTCGGCGTCGCGGCGAGGATCGAGATCACGACGCGCGCACGCCCGCCGAGGCTCGTCGGCCACCTCGTCGAGCTGCTGCGGCTTGTGACAGAGCACGATCGCGTCCGCCTGCTCGGCGACCTCGGCGTTCGTGGCCAGCGCCTCGCCCGCCGACGCGCCTGCGCGAGCGCCCGCGCACGCTCGAGGTCGAGGTCCGACACGAGCATCGGCTCGCCGATCCCCCGCGCAAGCGCGGAGGCCATGTTGCCGGCACCGATGAAGCCCAGTCTCATCGCCGGGCGCACTCTACCGCCGGGCTCCGCGAGCCGGACGCGTCAGCTCTGGTTGAAGAAGCCCTTCTCGATCAGCCGAGCGCGCTCCTCGGCCGACACCTCGACGTTGCGCGGCGTCAGCAGGAAGACCTTGTCGGCGATCCGCTGCATGCCGCCGTCGAGGGCGTAGGTGAGCCCGGAGGCGAAGTCGATCAGGCGCTTGGAGAGGTCGGTGTCCGTGCCCTGGAGGTTGAGGATCACCGGGATCGCGTCCTTGAACTGGTCCGCGATCTGCTGGGCGTCGTTGAAGCTCTTGGGGATGACGAGGTGGACCTGGATGTCGCTGCCGCCGCCCCGGCCGTTGCCGACCGGGCGCAGCACGCGCGTCTCGCGCCCGCCGCCGCGCGGCTCGTCGGCGAAGATGTCGTCGATCTCGTCGCGCCGGCGCCGCTGCAGCCGGCGCACGTTGGGCCGGTCGCGGTAGCGGTCCTCGAGCTCGGCCTCCGGCTCCGGCTCGGAGACGGGCTCGTAGCGCGGGTCCTCCTCCTCGGCGAGGCCGAAGTAGACCAGCGTGCGATGCCAGGTGTCGCGAAACGCCATGGTGACCCTCAGTTTCGCGCGTAAGCGGGAAACTCCTTGTGAAAGTGTACGGGCGATGGACCCTCGCCCGTTCGACGTGCTGCGCCAGCTCCCCGGAGTCCGCACCGTAACCCTCTCCGGCGAGGTCGCCGGCGACGGCCCGCCGCTCGTGCTGCTGCACGGTCTGTCCGCCACCCGCCGCAACGTCGTGCAGGGCTCGCGCGCCCTGATTCGCCGCGGCTACCGGCTGATCGCCTACGACGCCCGCGGCCACGGCCAGTCGTCGCCCGCGCAGGAGCGCAGCGCCTACGAATACCGCGATCTGGTGCGCGATCTCGACGCCGTGCTGGCCTACTTCGACCTCGACCGCGCCGTGCTGATCGGCAGCTCGATGGGCGCCGCGACCGCGATGGCCTTCGCGCTCGAGTTCCCCGAGCGGGTGCCGGCGCTCGTCCAGATCACGCCCGCGTATGCCGGCCAGTCGCGCACGGGCAACGTCGGCGACGAGTATTGGGAGCGGATGGCGAGCGAGCTCGAGGCCGGCGGCGTGGACGCCTTCGTCGAGGTGGCCGAGCCGGGCGACCTGCCCGAGCGCTGGCGCGAGATCGCCCGCGAGGCGACGCGCCAGCGCATGGAGCGCCACGTGCACCCGGAAGCGGTCGCCGACGCCCTGCGCGTGGTCTCGCGCTCCCTTGCCTGGCGCGGCCTGGAGCCGCTGGAGGACCTCGACGTACCGACCCTCGTGGTCGCCTCGCGCGACGAGGCCGACCAGCTCCACCCCTTCGCCATCGCCGAGGAGTACGTCCAGCGCCTGCCCCGGGGCGAGCTGGCAATCGAGGACGAGGGCCAGTCGCCGCTGGCCTGGCAGGGCGCGCGGCTGTCCGGAGTGATCGGGGACTTCCTGGCCCGGGTCGGCTATCCGCCCGCGCCCGTCAACGGAAGGCCCACCTGAGCGACGCTCACTCGTACAGGACGCTGCCGAGCCGCACGATCGTCGCTCCCTCCTGCGCCGCGACCGCGTAGTCCTGGCTGGTGCCCATCGACAATCGCCTCAGGCCGTGCTCGGCGGCCAGCTCGGCCAGGCGGGCGAAGTGGCGGCGGTTGTCCTCCGGGCGCTCGGTGAACGGCGGCATCGTCATCAGACCGGTCACGGGCACGGGGCAGCGCTCGAGGTAGTCGCCGAGCTCGCCCGGGTCGATGCCGGCCTTGCCCTCCTCCCCCGCGACGTTGACCTGGATCAGCACCTCGCGCGCCGGATGCTGCTCGAGCCGGCGCAGCGCCGAGTCCGAGGCGACCGAGTGGATCAGGCGCACGTTGGGCGCGACGTCGCGCAGCTTGCGGCTCTGCAGGGCGCCGATGAAGTCCCAGCTGAAGAGGTCGCCGTGGGCCTGCTGCTTGGCGAGCAGGTCCTGCACGCGGTTCTCGCCCACGAGCTCGACGCCCGCCTCCGCGAGCGCCGGCAGCTCGTCCGCGCCGACGTACTTGACCGCCGCCAGGATCTCGACGTCCGGGCCGATCTGCTCGCGCACCCGCTCGAGGTTGGCGCGGATCCGGGCAGCGTCAGCCATCGAGCACCACCAGCCCGGCCTGGCGGCCGGTGACGCCGGCGTCGCGTCGGTGCGAGAAGTAGCGCTGCGGCTCGCAGCTCGTGCAGCGATCGACGTGCTCGACCTGGCTCACCCCGGCGCGAGCCAGCTTGGCGACGATCACCTTGCGCAGGTCGAGCATGCGCCCGTCGGCGACGCCGTCGAGGTCGGAGAACGCCTCGAGCACCTCGCCACCGACCTCGTAGCAGCAGCCGCCGATGCCGGGGCCGACGGCGGCGCTAGGCGTGGTCTCGAAGCGCTCCAGCGCCCGCTCGAGGATGCCCGCAGCCAGTGGACGCCAGCCGCAGTGCAGCATCGCCACCCGCAGGCCGTCCGAGAGCGCGACGGGATAGCAGTCGGCGACCATCACCAGCAGCCCGACGCCCGGCGTCGCCGTCAGATGTCCGTCTGCCCGGGGCAGCTCCTCGCCGCCCGGGTCGGAGAAGGCGTGGTCGGCCGGTGGCGCCTCGTGCTCGATCAGGTCGGCACCGTGCACCTGCAGCGCCGTCGCGACCCGTTGGGCCTCGAGGCCCAACGTCGCCGCCGCCCGGCGCCGGTTCTCGACCACCCGTTCGGGCTCGTCGTCGGTCAGGTAGCCGAGGTTGAGCGACTCGTACGGCCCCTCGCTGACGCCGCCGCGGCGGGTGGTGAAGGCAGCCCGCGCCCCGGGCAGGGCCAGCACGTCGGCACGCGGTCCGTCGCCGCTCACCGCGCCAGCTCCAGCGCGGTCTCGAGCTCTTCCTCACGCCCCTGGACGAGGCCGTCGAGCTTGCGCCCGAGGACCTCCTCCAGCACCTGTCCGATCACCGGTCCCGGGCGCACGCCCGCGGCGATCAGGTCGCCGCCGCCGATCTCCAGCCGCACGCCGCTGAGCTCGGTCACCCAGCGCACGATGGCATCGGCGGGGGCTTGGAGGGCCAAGGCCAGCGCGAGCGCTTCGAGCGGCTCGCGGCGCAGCAGCTCGCGCAGTTCGGAGGGCGTGTGCTCGCGCCCGCGCAGTTCGCGTGCCAGCACCGGTGCCACGTGCGCCGCTCGTATGACGGCGTCGCGCTGGGCCGCGGGCAGGTGCAGGTCCGCCAGCCACAGGTCGAGCTCGGCCGGCGCGCCCGCACAGAGCGCGGCCAGGGCCACGAGCGTGCGGTCGGCGCCGATGGTGACGGCGCCCAGCGCCGCCGACGCCACCAGCTCGGGGTCGGGATCGAGTGCCGGGTGCAGCCCGGCGGCGATGCCCAGCTCGACGCAGCCGCTCGACCCCGCTCGGCGCCTCGGTCTCGCCGAGCAGGTCGAGCAGCTCGTCGCGGATGCGCGCGCCGGAGACCGTGCCCAGGGCGCCGGCGGCGACCGCCTCGAGCGCCAGCCGCTCGCTGTCGGGGTCGAGCCCGAAGTCGAGCCGCGTCTCGTAGCGCACCGCCCGCAGCAGTCGCGTGGGATCGTCGACGAAGCTGCGCTCGTGCAGCACGCGAACGACGCCGGCCTCGAGATCGGCCAGTCCGCCACACGGGTCGTACAGATGGCCGAGGTCGTCCCCGTGCAGCGCGAGCGCCATCGCGTTGATGGCGAAGTCGCGCCTGCCGAGGTCCTCGGCCAGGGTCGCGGGCCACACGCGCGGGAGCGCGCCGGGCTCGTCGTAGACCTCGGCGCGGGTGGTGGCGAGGTCCAGCGCCAGCCCGTCCGCCTGCACCGTGGCGGTGCCGAAGCGCTCGTGCTCGCGCACCACGCCGTCGAGCCGGTCCGCCAGCGTCCGCGCCACCGAGCGCGCGTCGCCCTCCACGGCCACGTCGAGGTCCACCGCCGTGGCGCCGCGCAGCAGGTCGCGCACCGCACCGCCGACGAGGAAGGTCGGGGGCAGGTCCCCCAGCACCGGCAGCAGGCGCTCCAGCCCCGGGACGCGCCGCAGTCGCTCGCGCAGATGGGCGGCGTCGGTCACCCGCACCTGCTCCTGCGCCGCGCAGCGCTTCGCCGCCGCGTCCGCGTCACAGCCGTACGGGGATCCCTGCCGCCTGCATGTGCTCCTTGGCCTCCCGAACGCTGTACTGGCCGTAGTGGAAGATCGACGCGCAGAGGACGGCGCTCGCGCCGCCGCCGTCGATCGCGTCCACCAGGTGCTCGAGCCGGCCGGCGCCGCCGGAGGCGATCACCGGGACGTCGACGGCCTCGGACACGCGCCGGGTCAGCTCGAGCTCGTAGCCGTCCTCGGTGCCGTCGCGATCCATGCTCGTCAGCAGGATCTCCCCCGCCCCGCGCTCGACGCCCTCGCGCGCCCACTCGACCGCGTCGCGGCCGACCGGCGTGCGCCCGCCGTTGACGTAGACCCCGTACGAGCCGTCGTCCTCGCGCCGGGCGTCGATCGCCAGCACGACGCACTGGTCGCCGAACACGCGCGCCATGTCGGTCAGCAGCTCGGGGCGAGCGACCGCGGCGGAGTTGACCGAGACCTTGTCCGCGCCGGCGTCGAGCACCGCCTGGGCGTCCTCGACGGTGCGCACGCCGCCGCCGATCGTGAACGGGATGAAGACGTCGTCGGCGCAGCGGCGCGCGAGCGCAGCCACGGTCTCGCGCTTCTCGTGCGAGGCGGTGATGTCGAGGAAGACGATCTCGTCCGCGCCTTCCTCCTGGTAGCGCACGGCCAGCTCGACCGGATCGCCCGCGTCGCGCAGCTCGAGGAACTCCACGCCCTTGACCACGCGGCCCTTGTCCACGTCGAGGCAGGGGATCACACGCTTGAGCAGCATCGCCCTGTCTTAGCACGTCGCCGCGGCGCAGCGACGGGTCAGCGGTCGGCCAGCGCGGCCTGACCGTCGGCGACGGTGAAGCGGCCCTCGTAGAGCGCCTTGCCCGAGATCACCCCGGCGAGGTTGACCAACCGCAGCGAGCGCAGCGCCTCCAGATCCTCGAGCGAGCCGATGCCGCCCGAGTAGAGGAAGCGGCCACGCACGGCCTCCGAGATGCGCTTGACCTCGTCGAGGTCGGGACCGCCGAGCATGCCGTCGCGGTCGACGCTCGTGTAGGCGAAGCGCGTCACGCCGCGCTGCTGCAGGCGCCGAATCGCGTCCTCGGGCCTCGACTGCGTCTCCTTGGTCCAGCCCGCAACCGAGACCCGGCCCCCGCGCGCGTCGACGCCGACGAGGATGCGCGGGTCCCAGGTGGCGATCGCCTCGTCGAGGAAGGCCTGGTCGCCGAAGGCGGCCGTGCCCAGCACGACCCGTTCGGCCCCGGCGGCCAGCGCGGCGCGCACCGACGCCAGCGAGCGCAGCCCGCCGCCGAACTGCACCGGCACGCCCAGCTCCCGCGTGATCCGCTCGAGGTGGCGGAGGTTGGCCGGCTCGCCCTCGCGGGCGCCGTCGAGGTCGACCACGTGCAGCCACGTCGCCCCGGCCTCGACGAACGAGCGCGCGGCCTCGAGCGGATCGTCGGCGTAGACGGTCTCGTCGTCGAAGCGGCCCTGCCGCAGCCGCACCGCGCGGCCGTCGCGGATGTCCACGGCTGGCAGCAGGATCATGCGGGGACCGTGACGCAGCTGCGCACGAAGTTGCCGAGCAGCGCGAGGCCGTGCTCGCCGGACTTCTCCGGATGGAACTGGACGCCGTAGACGGGTGGGCGGGCGACCGCGCTGACGAACTCGCCGCCGTAGTCGGCCGTGCCGAGCACGTCCTCGGCGTGCGCCGGTCTCGGCGCGAACGAGTTGGCGTGGTAGAAGGCGCAGGGTTGCGGCAGGCCCTCGTTGAGCGCGGTCTCGTGCTGCCAGGAGACCGGGTTCCAGCCGATCTGCGGCACCTTCAGCCCCTTGGCCGCCAATCGCTCGACTCTGCCCGCGAGCAGTCCGATGCCCTCCGCGCCGCCGTGCTCGACGGTCGACTCGAACAGCAGCTGCATGCCCATGCAGACGCCGATCAGCGGCACCCCGGCCGCGACGCGCTCGTGCAGCAGCTCGTCGAGCTGCAGCCGACGCACGTGCTCCATCGCCCGCGGCATCGCCCCCACCCCGGGCAGCACGATGCCGTCGGCGGCACGCACGCGCGCGTGGTCACGGGTCAGCTCGGCCTCGGCGCCGACGTGCTCGAGCGCCTTCGAGACCGAGCGCAGGTTGCCCATGCCGTAGTCGAGGATCGCGATGCGCGTCACAGCACGCCCTTCGTCGACGGCACGCCGGGCTGATCCGGATCGATCGCGACTGCCTGGCGCAGCGCGCGCGCGAACGCCTTGAAGGCGATCTCGACCATGTGGTGCGCGTTCGTGCCGGTCTCGACCTCGAGGTGCAGCGTCAGCTTCGCCGCGTTGGCGACGGCGCGCATGAACTCCTCGGCGAGGTCGGTGTCGAAGTCTCCGACGCACTCGGCCGGAAAGCGGGCCTCGAAGGACGTGAACGGCCGGCCGGAGAGGTCGAGCGAGCAGCTCGCGCGCGCCTCGTCCATCGGCAGCACGGCGTGGCCGAAGCGCACGATCCCGTCGCGGTCGCCCAGCGCCTCGTCGAGCGCCGTCCCGAGCGCGAGACCCGTGTCCTCGACGGTGTGGTGCGACCCGGTCTCGAGGTCGCCGGTGACGGCGACGTCGAGGTCGAGCGCGCCGTGCTTGGCGACGGCGTCGAGCAGGTGGTCGAAGAAGCCCACGCCGGTGGCGCGCTCGCCCGCGCCCGACCCGTCCAGGTCGAGGCTGAGGCGGACGTCGGTCTCACCGGTGGTGCGCTGGATCTGCGAGCTACGAGTCATGCGCGACGCTCCATCGACTCGGCGTGCACGGGAAAGCCCTCGGCTCGGGCCAGAGCCGCTCCCGCGGGCGCGAGGCGCGCCGCCGCCTCGCCGGGCAAGGATACGCGAGCCATCCGGCGCCTGAACGTGGCGGGCGACAGCGCGCTCTGGAAGCGCGCCGCGCCGCCCGTCGGCAGGACGTGGTTCGAGCCGGCGACGTAGTCCCCGAACGCGGTCGCGGCGTTGCGTCCGACGAACAGGCAGCCGGCACTGCGGATCTCGCCGGCGAACGCCTCCGCCTCGTCGCCGATCAGCTCGAGGTGCTCGGGAGCCATCTCCTCGGCGAACGCCACGGACTCCTCCATGCTCGGCCGTTGGACCGCGACGAGCTCGACGTCGGTGACGCTCGGCCGTTCGGGAGCCAGCCGCTGGACGTGTCCGACCACCGCCTCCAGCAGCTCGGCGGCGGGCGAGAGCACGCACACGAACGAGTCCGGGCCGTGCTCGGCCTGCGCGAGCAGGTCGAGCGCGATCAGCTCGGCGTCCGGGCAGGCGTCCGCCCCGGCGACCACCACCAGCTCGCTCGGCCCCGCGAGCCCGTCGATGCCGATGCGGCCGACGAGCTGGCGCTTGGCCTCGGTGACCCAGTAGTTGCCGGGTCCGACGACGACGTCGACCTTGGCGACCGTCTCCGTGCCGTGCGCAAGCGCGGCGATCGCCTGCGCACCGCCGATCGCATAGACCTCGTCGACCTCGCAGAGGGCGCAGGCGGCGAGCACCACGGGATGTACCTGACCCGGCGCCTGCGGCGGCGAGCAGACCGCGATCCGCTCCACGCCGGAGGCGCGGGCGGTGACCGCGCACATGACCACGCTCGAGGGGTAGGCGGCCCGGCCCCCGGGCGCGTACACGCCGGCACTGGCGACCGGCCGCTCGACGATCTCGACGCGCTGGCCCTCGGGCAGGGCGACGTCCACCGCGGCGCGCAGCTGCGCCTCGACGACGGTGCGCACGTTGCGCATCGAGGTCTCCAGAGCTGTCCGGACCTCGGCGCCCAGCGCGTCGAGCGCGTCCCTCGAGGCGTCGTCGGAGACCCGTAGCTGCGCGGACGTGGGGCGCATTCCGTCGAGTTGCGCCGTCCAGTCGATCAGCTCGCGGTCCCCACCCTCTCGGACGTCTCCGATGATCGTGCCGACCTGCTCCTGCTTGCCGGAGAACAGACCGCGCCGGCCGAGCGCGTCGCCGCGCGGGATCATGCGCACGATCTTCACGCCAGCTCCCGCATGCGCTCCACCACGCGGTCGATCTGCTCGGCCTTGAGCTTGTGCGCGACGGGGTTGGCGATCAGGCGCGCGGTCGCGACCGAGATCGTCTCGACGACCTCGAGCCCGTTCTCGCGCAGGGTCGTGCCGGTGGCGGTGAGGTCGACGATGGCGTCGACGAGGCCGGTCAGCGGCGCCAGCTCGACGGAGCCCTTGACCTCGACGATCTCCGCTTGGCGGCCGGTCTCGGCGAAGTGGTCGGCGGCGATGCGTGGGTACTTGGTCGCAATGCGGACGCGGCCGAGGCGACGCAGCGCACCGCCGATCGGGTCGCCGTCGCCGCGCGCGGCGACGACCATCTCGCAGCGGCCGAAGCCGAGGTCGAGCAGCTCGTAGACCTTGCGCTGGGACTGCTCGAGCAGCACGTCCTTGCCGGTGATGCCGATGTCGGCCGAGCCGTGCTCGACGTAGGTCGGCACGTCGCTGGGGCGCATCGTGACGATGCCGGCGTCGGCGAACAGCAGCTTGCGGTCGTTGGCGCGCACCTCGGCCGTGTCGACGCCGAGCTGGTCGAGCAGGTCGAGCGCGCCCCCGAACAGCGCGCCGCGCGGCACGGCGATCATCAGCTTGTCGGAGTTCGGCCGCAGGAACGCAGTCATTGCCCCACCGACTCCTCGGCGGCCTGCGCGAGGTGCACGCGCTGCACGTCCAGCGAGACCCCGCAGGCCGGCAGCGGCCGGCCGAAGCGCCCGAGCAGCTCGTCGTAGCGCCCGCCGCCGCCGAGGGCGAAGCCGACAGCCGGGTCGTAGACCTCGAACACCGCGCCCGTGTAGTAGCCCAGCTCGCGCACCAGGCCGAGGTCGAAGATGACCCGGTCGGCGACGCCGCGCTCGGCCAGCAGCTCGTGCAGCGCACGCAGGCTCTCGACCGCCGCGGCCACCGGTCCGTCGGCACGCTCGAGCACCTCGGGGCCGCCCCGCAGCTCGGGCAGGCGGGTCAGTAGCGCAAGCTGGCCCTGCGGCAGGCCAAGGCGCTCGGCGCGCAGGCGCAGGTCCACCAGGTCGCGGCGGGCGAGCGCCTCGAGCAGCGGCAGGTGCTCGTCCTCGGGCACCTCCAGCTCGGCCAGCAGGCTGCGATAGATCGACGCGTCCCCGACGCCGACGCGGTGACGCCGCAGGCCGGCGTCGTCGAGCGCGGCGATCGTCAGCGCCAGCACCTCGGCCTCGCCGACCGGCGCGTCGACGCCGATCAGCTCGATCCCGCCCTGCAGGAACTCGCGCGGCTCGCCCACCCCGCGCTCGACGTCACGGTAGGCGTGCGCGAAGTAGCAGAAGCGAAACGGCGGCTCGACCTCCGAGTAGCGCGTCGCGACCACGCGTGCGATCGGGATCGTCGTGTCCGAGCGCAGCGCCAGCACCTCGCCGCCCTCGCCGAAGAGCCGGTAGGCGGCACCGGCGGCGCGCAGGTCGCCGCGGCGCAGCACGTCGTCGTACTCGAGCGCGGGCGTGTAGACCTCGCCGTAGCCGGCGGCCTCGAAGCGGACGCGCATGCTGTCGGAGATCGCACGCAGCTCCCGCATCTCCTCGGGCAGCACGTCCCGGGTGCCGGGCGGGATCGGATAGGTCATGGGCGCTCCCGTCTGTTACGCGGGCACGCGCTCGGTGGAGACGCGCTGGATCCGTGCGCCGAGCGCCCGCAGCCGCTCGTCGATGCGCTCGTAGCCGCGATCGATCTGCCTGATGTTGCCGATCTCCGAGGTGCCCTCCGCGCACAGCGCGGCGATGAGCATCGCCATGCCCGCGCGGATGTCCGGGCTCTCCATGCGACCGCCGTGAAGCCGGCTCGAGCCGCTGACGACCGCGCGATGCGGGTCGCAGACGATCACTCGAGCGCCCATGGAGACGAGCTTGTCGACGAAGAACAGGCGATTCTCGAACATCTTCTCGTGGATCAGGACGAGGCCCTCGGCCTGCGTGGCCATCGCCAGCGCGATCGACGTCAGGTCGGCCGGGAACGCGGGCCAGGGACCGTCCTCGATCTTCGAGACGGCGTCGCCCTCGTCGTCGCGCACTCTGAGCTGCTGGCCGGCGGGCACGATCACGTCGTTGCCGTCGAACTGGATGTCGCAGCCGAGCCGCTCGAACGCGAGCCTGGTCATGCGCAGGTCGGCGGGCACGGTGTCGCGGATGCGCAGCTCGCCGCCCGTGCAGGCGGCCAGCGCGATGAAGCTGCCGATCTCGATGTAGTCGGGGCCGATCGCGTGGTCGGCGCCGCCGAGCTCCTCCTGGCCGTGCACGATCATCAGGTTCGAGCCGATGCCCTCGATGCGCGCGCCCATCTGCATCAGCAGGCGCGCGAGATCCTGGACGTGCGGCTCGGCCGCGGCGTTGTGGATCACGGTCGAGCCGGGCGTCAACGCCGCGGCCATGAGCGCGTTCTCGGTCGCCATCACCGACGGCTCGTCCATGAAGAAGTCGCAGGCGTGCAGGCCGTCGCGGGCCTGCAGCCGGTACCAGCGGTCGAACTCGACCTCGGCGCCGAGCGCGCGGAAAGCGTCCAGGTGTGGATCGAGACGACGGCGGCCGATCACGTCGCCCCCGGGCGGCGGCATGTCCGCCTTGCCGAAGCGCGCCAGCAGCGGGCCGGCGAGCAGGAACGAGGCGCGGATGCGCTCGGCCGCGGCCGGGTCGACGTCGGTGTGGCCGATCTCGTCGGCCTGCAGCGCGACGACGTTCTCGTCGCGCCACTCGTACTTGACCCCGAGGCGCGCGAGCAGGTCGATCATCGCCTCGACGTCGCGGATGCGCGGGATGTTGCGCAGCACGACCTCCTCCTCGGTGAGGAGGGTGGCTGCCAGCACGGGCAGGGCTGCATTCTTGTTGCCGGCGGGGACGACCGTTCCAGACAGTGGTGTCCCGCCCTCGATGATGAACTTCTCCATTCGCGGATCCGTCCGTTCGCGGGGATCGAAGGGCCGAGCAAGGGTACCGAAGGCCATCGACTTCGAGGTTCGGGCCCGATGCCGGATACCCTGCTCGGCATGGCGGACGCCCCCACGCGCGACGAGGCCTGGGCCCTGATCGAGGAGTGGATCGAGTCCGATTCGCTGCGCAAGCACCTGCTCGGCGTCGAGGCCTGCATGCGCGCCTACGCCGCCGAATGGGGCGAGGACGAGGAGCTCTACGGCGTCACCGGCCTGCTGCACGACCTCGACTACGAGCGCTTTCCGGACCTCGACACCGGGCATCCCCGCAAGGCCTTGGAGCTGTTCGAGCAGCTCGGGTACCCGCAGGAGCTGATCGACGCGGTCGCCGGTCACGCCGACTTCCTCGGCGTCCCGCGCGAGACGCGGCTGGCCAAGACGCTCTATGCGGTCGACGAGCTGTCCGGCTTCGTCTCCGCCTGCGCGCTGGTGCGGCCGACCGGGATCGAGGGCATGGCGCCGAAGTCGGTCAAGAAGAAGCTCAAGCAGTCGAGCTTCGCCGCCGGCGTCAACCGCGACGAGGTCCGGCACGGCGCCGAGGAGCTCGGCGTCGACTTCGACGAGCACGTCGCGTTCGTGATCGCCGCGATGGAGGCTCGCAAGGACGAGCTGGGGCTGGCCGCCCCCGACACCGCCTAGGACTGCCCGCACGGCCGCTGCGCGCGCTGGCGCGAAGCGCCGCTCCGTTGCCGACGCCGGTCTACTGCCAGCGACCGCCGGCCTTGGCCCAGGCTTCGAGGTGCTCGACCGAGCAGAACGCGTCGGGTACGCGGTGCTCGCCGCGATGGCGCACGAGCACGAGGTAGACGTCCGTCAGCGCTGCGTCGCAGTGCGCGCAGCGGTCGATCGCGTCCGCCAGTCCGGCTGGCTCGTCGATCTCGCCGGCCTCCCAGTGCGGGCCGCGGATCGACCACGGCACGGCGTGCTCGAGACGGCAGAAGGCGGCTCGTCGAGCGCCCGGCAGCTCCTGCAGGCGCCAACCGTCCTCGGGCTCGATCTCGCTGCCGCACCAGGTGCAGCTCTCGGTAGATTGCGACGCCATGGCTGAGGGGCTGCGCATTATCGTGCTGGAGGGGGACGAGACGGGTCAGGAGCTGCTCGACCAGGCGCTGCGGGTGTTGGCGCCGGACGTGACGAAGGTCGACGTCGAGCTCGAGCACTACGACCTCTCGCTCGAGAACCGTCGTCGTACGAACAACGAGGTCGTCACGGCCGCCGCGCAGGCGGCGCACGAGGCGCGCTTCTCCTTGAAGGCGGCGACGATCACGCCGGAGGGCGAGGACGACGTCGGCAGCCCCAACCGCATCCTGCGCGAGGCGCTCGACGGCAAGGTGATCATCCGCACCGCCCGGCGGATCCCCGGCGTGACGCCGATCGCCGGCGTCCACTACCCGATCGCGGTCGTACGCATGGCGGTCGGCGACGCCTATGGCGCCAAGCAGTGGCGCGAGACCGAGGACGGCGACGAGATCGCCTACCGCACCGAGCGCATCAGCCGCAGCGTCTGCCGCGCGGTGGCCGAGTACAGCTTCCGTACCGCGGACCGCATCCACGGCCGCGTCTACGGCGGACCGAAGTGGACCGTCAGCCCCGTCTACGAGGGCATGCTCAAGGAGGAGATGGACGCCGCCGCCGAGCGCCATCCCGAGGTGCCCTACTCCCCCGTGCTGATCGACGCGACCTACGCCGGCCTGCTGACCGGTGCTGCCGACGCGCCGCTCGTGATCCCCGCGCTCAACCGCGACGGCGACTGCCTCTCGGATCTGGTGATGCCGATGTTCGGCTCGATCGCCGGCGCCGAGTCGGTGCTGCTGGCGCTCGACGAGGACCTGCAGACGCGCGCGGTGATGGCCGAGGCGCCGCACGGCACCGCGCCGGCGCTGCAGGGCAAGGACATCGCCAATCCGATGGCGATGATCCTGGCGGGCGCGGCGCTGCTGCAGTACGCGGGCGGGCTCGGACACGAGGGCGCCGACACCGCCGCGCGCGCGATCTACGAGTCGGTGCTGGAGGCGACCGCCACCGGCGTGCGCACCCCGGACCTCGGCGGACACGCCTCGACGAGCGAGTTCACCGGCGAGGTGATCGGGCGCGTGCGCACGAAGATCGACATCTGGGGCTCGCTGGGCTGATCGCCGTCCGGGCGCTCAGGGCAGCTGGTCGCGGCGCTCGAGCTCCTGCCAGCCGGGCACCTCGGTCGTCCCGTGCAGGCTGTGTCCGAGCGGCAGCCCCGCCTCCTGGCGCGCCGGATCGAGCAGGTGCCGCCGCCGGCGGGCGACGTACCAGCGCCGCTGCACGAACAGCGTCAGCACGCCCGCGACCACGATGCCGACCAGGTTGATCGCCAGCTGCCCCGCCGCGCCGCCCGCCTCGCTCCAGTCGCCATAGCTGGCGGCAACCGCGATGTTCGCCGCCGCGGGCACGGTCGTGACGGAGATCAGCACGCCCACGAGCGCGCCGGACTTCGCCGAGGTCAGCGACAGCACGCCGGCCGAACCGGCCACGAAGGCGACGAAGAAGCTGAGGAAGTCGGGGTTGGAGATGAAGCGCGTGAGCGGATGGTCTCCCTGGCTGAAGTCGTCCGGGAAGACCGACAGCGCGATGAACACGATCGTGGTCACGAGCGCGAGCAGGACCCCGACCGGGAAGCCGACCGCCAGCGCCGTCAGCGAGCGCTTGGCCAGCGGCAGCTGCCTGTTGACGAGCGCCACGCTGAGCCCCGCGAGCGGTCCGAACTCGGGGCCGACGACCATCGCGCCGACGATCAGGATCGGCTGGTCGAGCACGATGCCGACGGCCGCGATCTGCATCGCGGCGATCATGTAGAGCAGGAACGTGAACGACAGCTCGGTGTTCTCGGAGGTGCGCGACTCGACCTCCTCCCAGACGACCGCGTCCGTCGGCAGGCCGGGCGACGCCTTCTCCGCGGCGATCGCCGCCTCCGAGAGCGAGAAGTCGATGCTCTCGACCGCGATCGAGCCCAGCTCGGGCAGCTTCAGCTCCTTCAGATCGCCGATCAGCACGCTGGCCTCCTCGCGCGCGACGTCGCAGAGGATCAGGTCGCCGTCCGGCTTGCGCGCGGCGCCCTGCATGTGCACGACGTTGACGACCGCCGGCGAGGCGCAGAGCAGGTCCAGCACGCGCTGCGCGAGCTCGCCGGGCGCGACGATGCGCATGTGGACCATCAGGCCCCCTCGGCGTAGGGCTCGAGCGCCGCACGCACCGTGGCTGGCAGCGGGCAGCTGCGCATCGCCTGCGGGTCGACGCACACGTGGCGCAGCTCGCCCTCGACCAACGCGCTCCCGTCGTCGACGCGCTCGATCGCGAGCGCGGTCGTCGTCGACGTCTTGCCGAGCCGCGTGATCGTCGCTTGCAGCTCGATCTCGTCGTCGAAGCGGGCCGAGCCGCGATAGCGGATGCCGGCCTCGGCGACGACCATGTCCACGTCCAGGTCCAGCATCGCCTGGTAGGCGCCCATCGCCTCCCGGTAGAGCTCGGTCATCGCAAGGTCGAAGTACGCCAGGTAGTTGGCGTAGAAGACGATCCCCTGTTGGTCGCACTCGGCCCAGCGCACCCGCATGCGATGCCGAAAGGGAGCGCTCATCGCAGGCAGCCTACCGCCGCCGTCCGCCGTGGCCCTTGCAAGCGATCTTGCAGCAAATCGGGCCTTCCATCCGACCGCCGCCCTAGCTTGTCGAACAGATGTTCCCCCGGCTCAAAGAGACGCTCGGCACCGCGCTCGACCTCGTCGTCGAGTTTTCGACGCTCGGCGAATACCGCCTGGACGCCACCGGCGTACCGGCGCCCGCGAGCGCCCTCGTCGACCCTCTGGAGCCGGCTCCGCGGCGGGGAGGCAGCGGCCGGTTGGCCGGTGTCGCCGTGGAGCGCATCGTCGCGGGTGGCGCGGCCGCGTCCCGGACCCCCCGGGCGCCGGCCGCCACCCCCGCGGCCCGTCGCGCGTCGACCGCTCGTCCGCCGCTACGCGGCGTCGCGAGCGTCACCCGCGTTCACGCTGCCGGTCCCGAAGGCTGCAGCGGTTCGCGAGAGCGCGGCCCTCGCGAACGGGCTGGGGCGACGGCGAAGGCGCGTCGGACCCGTTCGGCGCCCCGGCCGTGGCCGAGCAGCTCTGCTTCGCAGACCTGTAGCCAACAGGGCAGGCGCGTCAGATCAGTCCGCGGCGCTGCAACTCGGTGCGAAACCACTCCACCGGCGCGGGGTTCTTGCCCTCGGTCGAACCGTCGAGCTCGACGAAGCGCAGGAACAGCGGCAGATCCGGGATGCGCGCGACCATCGCCTCGAAGGCCGACTCGTCCAGACGGCCGCTGCGGCGCAGCTTGCGCCAGAGCGCGTAGGGCCGATCGTGGAACTCCAGCGCGGCGAGCAGGCGCTCGTCGTCGGTGTAGTCCTCCCCCAGCCGCCGTGCCCTCATCGCGTGGTGGTTCTCGCCACGCTTGGGCAGCCACTCGCGCACGTGCTGCTTGAGCCCGTCGTGGACGAGGGCGAGGAAGCGCAGCTCCTCGCGGCGCGTCCCCTGCTCGCCCCAGGCGTCGATCGTCTCGAGCAGATGCCCGACGTGCGCCCCCACGGGTCCTTCGGGATGCCCTCTGCGCGGCTCGCCCCAGGCCCAGCCGGCCAGCAGCACCGGATCGACGGCCAGCGCTCGCTCGAGCTCGCTCTCCGGCTCGAAGCCGGGAACCAGCTCCTGCGCGCGGCGCGTCCCCGGTGCCGTGCCGGCTACTCCACCCGCTCGGCGATCCAGCGGTCCCCCTCGCGCGCGAGGATCACGCGGGCTTCGCCCCCGTCGCCGATCGCGACGAAGTGCGCTCGGTCCTCCTCGATGCCGGGCCGGTCGTCGACGAGCACGAGATGCAGGTCCTCATAGCCGAAGTCGGGGCGCGACTCGCCCAGTGCGGTGTGCGCCGCGGTCTCCATGATCACCCGGTCCCAGCCGCGGTCGAGCGCCCGTGCCTGCTCGAGGGCGTTGTCCGCCTCGCGCACGTGCTGCTCGTAGACGCCGGCCTGACGCTGGTTGCGCACCCGCACGGCGATCAGACCGCCGATCAGGAACAGCAACGCGACGACGCCGACGATGATCAGCACGATTCCGAGTGTCGAGGCGGCAATGGGGGTCACGATCATGGCTGCCGCAGTCTAGGGATTCGCTCGGAGGCGTCCGTCGTGCCGCCGGCGCACAGTCCGGCATGGAGCCTCTCGGGGAGAGGGCCTGCAGAACGCCGAAGGGCCGCCCGCGAGGGCGGCCCTTGACGATGAAAGAAACGGCGGCGACCTACTCTCCCAGGACCGCAAGGTCCAAGTACCATCGGCGCTGAGGGGCTTAACTGCTCTGTTCGGAATGGGAAGAGGTGTGGCCCCCTCGCTATCACCACCGAAGTGGTTCGAGACCAGGCCCCCTCCGGAGCTTGAAAACTGCACTGCTGGCCAAACTCCACGCCGAAGCGCGAAGCGAAGAAGATTCACCGCGGACCGAAGTCCAGCGAAAAGTAATCCGTCAAGCCCTCGAACCATTAGTACCGGTCTGCTGAGCACATTGCTGCGCTTACACATCCGGCCTATCACCTGGTGGTCTACCAGGGGTCTTACTCCCTCAAGGGGATGGGAGAGCTCATCTCGAGGTCGGCTTCCCGCTTAGATGCCTTCAGCGGTTATCCGATCCGCACGTAGCTAACCAGCAGTGCTCCTGGCGGAACAACTGGTACACCAGAGGTGCGTTCATCCCGGTCCTCTCGTACTAGGGACGACTCCCCTCAACTCTCCAACGCCCACAGCAGATAGGGACCGAACTGTCTCACGACGTTCTGAACCCAGCTCGCGTACCGCTTTAATGGGCGAACAGCCCAACCCTTGGGACCGACTACAGCCCCAGGATGCGACGAGCCGACATCGAGGTGCCAAACCGGGCCGTCGATGTGGACTCTTGGGCCCGATAAGCCTGTTATCCCCGGAGTACCTTTTATCCGTTGATCGACGGCGCTTCCACATGCCACCGCCGGGTCACTAAGGCCTACTTTCGTACCTGCTCGACTTGTCAGTCTCGCAGTCAAGCTCCCTTGTTGCCTTTGCACTCTACGCACGATTTCCAACCGTGCTGAGGGAACCTTTGCGCGCCTCCGTTACATTTTGGGAGGCGACCGCCCCAGTCAAACTACCCGCCTGACACTGTTCACCGCCCGGATTCACGGCGCGGTGTTAGAAGCCCGGAACACCAAGGGTGGTATCTCAAGGGCGCCTCCACAGGGACCGCAGTCCCTGCTTCGTAGGCTCCCACCTA